>NZ_LIVU01000019.1:0-61463 GCF_001905625.1 Micromonospora sp. TSRI0369 | reverse complement strand
CCAACACCTGCCGATGCCCGAACGTCAACACACCCGGCCTAGCCACCCGCACCCCCAGCCCAACCAAGATCAGTTGCACTGAAGCCTAGAAACCGCCGATCCACAACTGCCGCCAACCTCATGATCAACGCGGCACACGCGGCGCGGGCGGGGTGAGGTGGGCGACGGCGCCGATCTCCAAGGCCGCCCAGACCGTGCCGTCGGGGGTGAGCGTCAGGCCGTGGGGTTCGGACGCGGGGGTGGGCAGGGCGTGGGCGGTGTGGTGGCCGTCGGGGTCGATGTGGGCGATGCGGTTGGCGCCCCACTCGGTGAGCCAGCAGCCACCGGCCGGGTCCGCGACGATCGCGTGCGGGCGCGCCGCGCGGTCCGGCAGCGGGAACTCGTCGATCCGCCCGTCCGGCGTGATCCGCCCGACCTGCCCGGCGGCGATCTCGACGAACCAGAGCGCGCCGTCGCCACCCCGGGTGATGCCGACCGGCCCGGCCGCCTCGGTGGGCAGCGGATGCAGCGTCACCGACCCGTCCAGGTCGATCCGGGCGATCGCGTTCGCCTGGTTGAGCGTGAGCCAGAGCGCGTCGTCCGGCCCGGCCGTGAGCATCGACGGGAAGCCCTTCTCGACCGGCAGCGGGAAGGACGTGACCTCCCCGTCGACGCTCACCCGGCCGACCGTGTCGTCGTTCATGCCGGCGTACCAGAGCGCGCCGTCCGGGCCCACCGCCAGCCCGCACGGGCCGCAGCCGGGCGGCAGCGCCACCGAGGCGGTCTCGCCGTCGACGGTGATCCGGCCGAGCCGGTCGTCGCCCGAGCGGGTGTACCAGAGCGCGCCGTCGGGGCCGCCGACGATGATCAGCGGGCGGCTGCCCGCCGGGTCGTCGCGGTAGGCCCGTACCTCACCGTCGAGACCGAGCCGGGCGACGCCGCCGGAGCCGGCCAGCGTCAGCCAGAGCGCGCCGTCGGACCCGACCGTGATCGAGTACGGGCCGGAGCCCGGCCCGGTGAGCGGGATCTCACGGATGGCAGGCTGTGTCATCGAGTGGCCTTTCGTCGGGTTTGGCCCAGCCTTCCGGGCGCTCCCTCACCCGGCAACACGAATAATCCGGACCATCCGGGCGGGATTGCCAGCCCGCTGACAGGTTCGCCACGGGTTGCCCTCAGTTCCGGGGATCACTGTCGGTGACGTCATCGCACCACCACCGACAGGAGAATCGCATGATCCGCACGATGTCGAAGAAGCGCCTGCTGGTCGGCCTGGCCGCCGCCGGAGTGCTCGGCGTCGGGATCGCCGCCCCGACGGTGGCGCTCGCCGACGACAAGAACCCGAACCCGTCTTCGAGCGCCAGCAGCACCGACCAGGGTGACGAGCGCCGCCAGAAGCACGCCGACCGGCAGGCCGAGTTCGCCGAGGCGCTCGCCAAGGAGCTGGGCGTCCCGGCCGACAAGGTCACCGCGGCGCTGGAGAAGCTGCACGAGCAGCGGCAGGGCGACCGCCCGGAGCGGCCGGAGCGGCCCTCGACCGAGGACCGGCAGGCCGCGCTGAAGGAGCGGCTGGACCAGGCCGTCACCGACGGCAAGCTGACCCAGGAGCAGGCCGACGCGGTGCTCAAGGCCGCCGAGGCGGGCGTGTTCCCGGGCGGCCCCGGCCACGACGGCAAGGGCGGCCCGTACGGCGAGCGCGGCGGGCACGGCAAGGGCGGCCCGGACGGCAAGTGACCGCACGGCCACGCCGTTTCCCGCCGGCCAGATCTCCTCGTGACCGGCGCCGGCGAGGCCACCGCCTGACACCAGGCGGGCGGGACAGAGGCGCCGCACCGGGGCTCCCCGGTGCGGCGCCTGTCGCGCCGTACCCGTGACACCGCGGCCGGCGACACGGGTACGGCAGTGGGTCAGCGAGCGGTCGCGTACGCGGCGCAGCCGATCAGTTCGAGGGAGACCTGGAGTCGCTCGAGGCTGATGTTCTTGGCGATGGTGTCCTCCGGGGTGTGGTACGGCGGCTCCAGCAGTGCCGGGCTCGTCTCACCCCGCCAGGAGAAGTTGGCGCTGGCGATGCCGACCTCCTGGAAGGACTGGTGGTCGCTGGAGCCGCGCTGCGTCACCGGCGACATCCGCGGGTCGTAGCCGAGGCGTACACCGGCGGCGGCCACCTCGTCGGTGGCCCGGTTGGACTGGCCGGTGAAGGACAGCAGCCAGTAGAGGGTGGCCGGGTCCCAGCTCGTGGCGACCATGTCGTTCTGGTACACCGCCAGGATGCGGTCCCGCTCGGCCTGCGGGAGCTGCCGTACGTGGTGACGCGAGCCGAGCAGGCCCTGCTCCTCCGAGCCCCACAGCGCGAACCGCAGGGTGGCGTCGACGGGGATCGCCTTCATCACCCGGGCCAGTTCGAGGCAGAGCACCGTGCCGGAACCGTCGTCGTTGGCACCGGGGGCGCCGACGACCGTGTCGTAGTGGGCGCTGACCATGACGACCGGCCCGTTCGCGCCGGACCGCCCGACCCGCTCCGCGATGACGTTGTGGGATGTCAGGTTGCGGTGCGCGGCAGTGGAGACGGTGAGCGTGAGTCGCCCGGTGGCGAGCAGGGCACGCAGCCGCTCCTTCTGCGCCTGGGCGACGCCGACCACCGGGATCGGCACCGGGGCACCGGCCGAGCCCGGCAGGGTCGGTGAGAACGTGCCGCTGCGCCGGGGCGGCACCCCGTCGGCGGCGAGCAACACCACGGCGGCCGCGCCGCGCTCCAGCGCGGTGGCGACCAGCTGCTCGCGCCGCGCCGCCACGTAGTCGACGAGCACGATCTGGCCGGCCACGCTCGCCGGGTAGTTCTCGGGAGCGCCCGCGCCCACGTCCACCACGTCACCCTGGACGGTGGTGTCCAGCGCGGCCTGCGGGGAGGCGCCGGCCTGCCAGTTCAGGTCGGTGGGCAGCCCGGCCGGCGAGGCGAGCTGAGCGAGGAACTTGTCCGCCACCGCGAACGGCTCCAGCCGGACCTGGTAGCCGAGGCGGTCGAGCTGCTTGGCGATGTAGTCGGCGGCACGCCGCTCCGAGGCGGTCCCGCCGATACGCGGTCCGATCTCCTCGCTGAGCACACGCAGGTGCGCCAGCGCCCGCTCGGCCGAAACCTGAGCGATGATCTTGCGATCGTCCGACGTGAGCGCCGGCTTCCGGCTGGATCCGGGGCGCTTGTCGTCGGCCGCCCAGGCCGGCGCGGGCAGGGCCACGGTGGCGGCGCCACCGAGAGCGATAGTCAGCATGCGGCGTCGGTTCACAGTGGATCCGGTGATGTCCGTGGCGGGGGAAGAGGGGTGGCCGTCGTTGGTCATACGCTTCTCCTGACTGTGCGAGCCGGACGGGCCGGTTGTCGGCCGTCCGACTCGGAGGATCTTGAACATAACCCGAGGTAGGGGGCACATCCAAGATCCTCTCCGGTGATCGCCGGACCCGACATCGACCGGTCTCTTGCCCGCCGATGCCTCACGGCGGTCGGCCAGCACGATGGACGGTCCGGGCGGCCGCCGTCGCGACCGCCCGGACCGACGTGGCCCCGCACTACCGACGCCGTCGCGTTCGGACGGACCACTACGGTGTCACCGGCCGACCCGGACCGGGGTCAGCCGCCGGCCGGCGGGGTGAAGACGCCGAGCAGATTGCCCGACGGGTCGCGCAACAGAGCCCGCACCAGACCGGCCGGCGTGGTCACCGGCGCCGTCACCACGACGCCACCGGTCGCCTCGGCCCGGCGGCAGGTCTCCGCGACGTCCGCCACCTCGGCGTAGAAGATCGTGTAGTTGCCGGTGTCGGTGCCCCGGATCGCGCCGCCGATCCCCCGCTCACCGCCGGCCGCCGTCTGCCGGTACGACCCGGCCGGGCCGCCCTGCTCCTCGAAACTCCAGCCGAACAGGTCGGCGTAGAACCGCTGCGCCTCGTCCGGGCGGTCGGAGCTGATCTCGAACCAGGTCACGGGCGTGCTGGACATGCTTCCTCCTGAGGTTCGCGCCGGCGGTCAGCCGACGTCGTCAGGAATCAGCCTCGTACCGGCTCGCGACAGCGTCCTGTCGGTGTTTCCACCCGAATCAGACCAGCGTGAGCGGGCGCACCCGGTCGACCGGCACGTCGAGGTCGCCGGGACGCCACTCCCGGGTCACCGGCTCGGCGAGCGGGCGCACCGAGCGGATCCGGTCGGTGCGGAAGCAGCGCACACCGTCGCGCAGCCGGCACCAGGCGACCAGGTACCAGTGCACCGAGTTGCCCAGGTAGGCCAGCGGCTCCACGTCGCGTACCGAATCGGCGCCGCCGCGGTCGGCGTACCGCAGGCGCAGCACCCGCCCGGCGGCGACCGCGTCGGCGACGACGGCCGGGACGGGCGTGCCCGGCCCGTCGCCGACCAGGTGCACCCGCCCGGCGAGCCGGTGCGCCTCGGCCACCGCGGCCGGCGGCATCACCGCGACCAGCTTGCGCAGCGCGGCGCCGGCCGCCGCGGCGAACGGGGAGCCGCCGAGCCGGTGCAGCGCGACGGCCATCGCCACCGCCTCGGCCGCCGTCAGGTTGACCGGCGGGAGAGTGCGCGCCCGGTCGACCACGTAGCCGCCGGCGCGGCCCGGCTCGGCCCAGATCGGCACACCCGCGCCCTGCAACGCGGAGATGTCCCGCTCGACGGTGCGGGTGCTGACCTCGAAGCGGCGGGCCAGCCAGCTCGCGCTGCGCGGGCGCGGCGACACCGCCCGCAGCTCCTCGACCAGGGCGTAGAGGCGGTCGGTGCGGTTCACCCCCGGAAACTAACCCCGGGGTACGACACCACTCAGGCGATGCAGGCGCAGACGATCAGCGCGGCGCCGAAGTGGGTGGCGGCGCTGACCCTGGCGGCCGGGTGCGGCTCCTCGGCGGCGATGACGTCGCCCAGCCGGCCCGGGGTGAGCAGGTCCAGCACCAGGAAGGCCAGCGCCATCACCAGCAGCCCGACCAGCCCGAAGACCACAGTGGAGGCGAGCCCCTTGGCGAATGAGCTGTAGCTGGTCAGCACGGCGGTGAAGACGATGCCGGCGATGCCGAGCTGGTTCGCGGCGAGCAGCAGCGCGGCGTTGCCGTTGCGGCGTACCCAGATCAGCTCCCGCAGCTTGCCCGGGGTGAGCAGATCCACGAGCAGGAACCCGGCGGCCATCAGCGCCACCCCGACGATCCCGAACACGATGCTCTGCCACGCCCCGTCGAGCAGGTCTCCCAGCACCAACGCCTCCCCGGCTCACCCGTCCGGCGAGGTGCCGACGCGGTGCCGCAGACGATAGCGGCACCGCGCCAGGTGATCTAGAGAGACAGGTAGCGCTGCCGCTCGTACGGGGTGACCTCGCGGCGGTACTGCTCCCACTCGGCCCGCTTGTTGCGCAGGAAGAAGTCGAAGACGTGCTCGCCGAGCACCTCGGCGACCAGCTCGGAGCCGGCCATCACGTCGATCGCCTCGGCCAGGTTCTCCGGCAGCGCCTCGTAACCCATGGCGCGGCGCTCCGCGCTGCTCAGCGACCAGACGTCGTCCTCGGCGCCCGGCGGCAGCTCGTACCCCTCCTCGATGCCCTTGAGGCCGGCGCCGAGCATCACCGCGAACGCCAGGTAGGGGTTGGTCGCCGAGTCCAGCGAGCGGACCTCGACCCGGGCCGAGTTCGGCTTGCCGTACGCGGGCACCCGCACCAGCGCGGACCGGTTCAGGTGACCCCAGCAGACGTACGCGGGGCTCTCGGTGATCCGGTCCGGCAGCGCCTGCGGGAACAGCCGCTTGTACGAGTTGACCCACTGGTTCGTCACCGCGGTGTACTCCCGCGCGTGGGTGAGCAGCCCGGCGATGAACGACTTGGCGACCTTCGACAGCTTCATCGGGTCACCGGCGTCGTGGAACGCGTTGCGCTCCCCCTCGAACAGCGACAGGTGGGTGTGCATGCCGTTGCCGGGCTGGTCGGTGAACGGCTTCGGCATGAAGCTGGCCTGCACGCCGGTGGAGAGCGCGACCTCCTTCACCACGTGCCGGAAGGTCATGATGTTGTCGGCGGTGGTGAGCGCGTCGGCGTAGCGCAGGTCGATCTCCTGCTGGCCGGGGGCGACCTCGTGGTGGCTGTACTCCACCGAGATGCCGATCCGCTCCAGCGCCAGCACCGCCTGGCGGCGGAAGTCCCGCGCCACGGCGTGCGTGGTGTGCTCGAAGTAGCCGCCGGTGTCCACCGGGACCGGCACCGAGCCGTCCTGCGGGCCGTTCTCCAGCAGGAAGAACTCGATCTCGGGGTGGGTGTAGAACGTGAAGCCCTTGTCCGCGGCCCGGGAGAGCATGCGGCGCAGCACGTGCCTCGGGTCGGCCCAGGACGGGCTGCCGTCGGGCAGCGAGATGTCGCAGAACATCCGGGCGCTCTCGCCGCTGACGCCACCCTCGAACGGGAAGACCTGGAACGTCGTCGGGTCCGGCATGGCGACCATGTCCGACTCGAAGACCCGGGCGAAGCCCTCGATCGCGGAGCCGTCGAAACCGATGCCCTCGTCGAAGGCCGCCTCCAGTTCCGCGGGGGCCACCGAGACGCTCTTGAGCGTGCCGAGCACATCGGTGAACCACAGCCGGACGAAACGGATGTCCCGCTCTTCCAGCGTACGGAGGACGAACTCCTGCTGACGGTCCACTTCCACCCCTCGTTACACGTACGTCCGCGCCGGCGCCGGGGCCGGCTCGGCCTGACCGCCCAGTCTCCACCGGGCTCGTTACGCCGACGTTACGCCCTCCCCGGCCGGCCGTCCCGCCGTGTCCGCCGCGCTGGGACGCGCGGGCCGGCGCGCCTGTCTGCCCCAACCGGTCGGATTCGGCCGGGACGGCTGGGGGAAGATGAGGACATGCCCACCCTGCGTCTCGCCCTGTGCCAGGTCAACCCGACGGTAGGCGACCTCACCGGCAACGCCGGCCTGGTCCGCGAGTGGACCCGCCAGGCGGCCGGCTCCGGCGCCCAGCTCGTCCTGTTCCCCGAGCTGATGCTGACCGGCTACCCGGTCGAGGACCTGGTCTTCCGCCGCTCGTTCGTGGCCGCGTCCCGGGCCGCGCTGCACCGGCTCGCCGCCGACCTCGCCGCCGACGGCCACGGTGACCTGCCGGTCCTGGTCGGCTACCTGGACGCCGACGGCCCGCCGCAGGTCAGCTCCGACGCCGAGCCGGGCCGGGGCGCCCGCAACGCGGCGGCGCTGCTGCACCGGGGCGAGGTCGTCGCCACCTACTTCAAGCACCACCTGCCCAACTACGGCGTGTTCGACGAGGACCGCTACTTCGTGCCCGGTGACACGCTCACCGTGGTGCGCGTCGGCGGGGTGGACGTGGCGCTGACCATCTGCGAGGACCTGTGGCAGGCCGGCGGGCCGTTCGCGGTGGCCCGGCAGGCCGGCGTCGGGCTGGTGCTGAGCATCAACGGCTCACCGTACGAGCTGAACAAGGACGACGTGCGGCTGCCGCTGGTGCGCCGGCGCGCCGCCGAGGCCGGGGCCACGATCGCGTACGTGAACATGGTCGGCGGCCAGGACGAGCTGGTCTACGACGGCGACTCGATGATCGTCGCCGCGGACGGCACGCTGCTGACCCGGGCGCCGCAGTTCGTCGAGCACCTGGTGGTGCACGACCTGGAACTGCCGGCGGCGGCGGACGCGCCGGGCGAGACCGGTGAGCCGGCCGGCGGGATGCGCGTGGTCCGCCACGAGGTCCCGGCGATCCCGCCCGCACCCGCCGGGCCGGCGGCCGACGGCGGCATCATCGAGCCGGTCGCCGACGAGGCCGAGGTGTGGCACGCGCTGGTGCTGGGCCTGCGCGACTACATCGACAAGAACCGCTTCCCCTCGGTGGTGCTCGGCCTGTCCGGCGGCATCGACTCGGCGGTGGCGGCGGCGATCGCTGTCGACGCGGTCGGCCCGGAGCGCGTCGTCGGCGTCTCGATGCCCAGCCAGCACTCCTCCGAGCACTCCCGCACCGACGCCGAGGACCTGGCGAAGCGGACCGGCCTGGACTACCGGGTGGAGCCGATCCAGCCGATGGTCGACACGTTCCTGGCGAACATGTCGCTGTCCGGAGTGGCGGTGGAGAACCTCCAGGCCCGGGTACGCGGCGTGATCCTGATGGCGTTGTCGAACCAGGAGGGCCACCTGGTGCTCACCACCGGCAACAAGAGCGAGCTGGCGGTGGGCTACTCGACGCTCTACGGCGACTCGGTGGGCGGCTACAACCCGGTCAAGGACGTCTGGAAGACGCTGGTGTGGCGGCTGGCGAAGTGGCGCAACGCCGACGCGGTACGGCGCGGGCAGACGCCGCCGATCCCGGAGAACTCGATCGGCAAGCCGCCCTCGGCCGAGCTGAGCCCCGGCCAGCTCGACAGCGACACGCTGCCCGACTACGACGTGCTCGACCCGATCCTGATCGGCTACGTCGACGGCGATCTGGGCCGCGACGGCCTGGTCGAGTCCGGCCACGACCCGGCCGTGGTGGACAAGGTGCTGCGGATGGTGGATACCGCCGAGTACAAGCGGCGGCAGTCCGCGCCCGGCACCAAGATCTCCATGAAGGCGTTCGGGCGGGACCGGCGGCTGCCGATCACCAACCGGTGGCGCGAGGACGGCTGACCGCTCCCCGGCCGGGGAGTGACATCCTCCACTCCGATCTGCCCGCGGGCCGTCGCCCGGTGCGACGATCGCGGGGAACCCGGGGACCGCGTGCGCGGCCTCGAGGAAGGAGATTGTCATGGTGGAGTCCACCCCGGCCGAGGTGACAGCCCTCTACGGCGGGCCGGCCACCCGGCGGGTACGCACCCGCGACCTGATCGCCGCCAAGGAGCGCGGCGAGCGCTGGGCGATGCTCACCTCGTACGACCAGTACACCGCCTCGATCTTCGACCAGGCGGGCATCCCGGTGCTGCTGGTCGGCGACTCGGCGGCGAACAACGTCTTCGGCTACGAGACCACGCTGCCGGTGACCGCCGAGGAGTTGCTGCCGCTGGTCCGTGCCGTGGTACGGGCCACGAAGCAGTCGCTGGTCGTCGGCGACCTGCCGTTCGGCTCGTACGAGGAGGGCCCGGCGCAGGCGCTGCGCACCGCGGTGCGGTTCATGAAGGAGGGCGGCTGCCACGCGGTGAAGCTGGAGGGCGGGCGGCGCTGCGCCGCCCAGATCGAGGCGATCACCGGCGCCGGCATCCCGGTGATGGCGCACATCGGCTTCACCCCGCAGAGCGAGCACACGCTCGGCGGCTACCGGGTGCAGGGCCGGGGCGAGGCGGCCGAGGAGGTCCTCGCCGACGCGCGGGCGGTGGCCGAGGCGGGCGCGTTCGCGGTGGTGCTGGAGATGGTGCCGGGTGAGGTGGCCAAGCGGGTCACCGCCGAGCTGAGCATCCCCACAGTCGGCATCGGCGCCGGCCCGGACACCGACGGTCAGGTGCTGGTCTGGCAGGACATGGCCGGCTTGCGGACCGGCCGGGCGCCCCGCTTCGTGAAGCGCTACGCCGACCTGGCGGGCGCGCTGACCGACGCCACCCGCCGGTTCGCCGACGAGGTACGCGGCGGCGAGTTCCCCGCCGCCGAACACACCTTCTGAGGTGTAAGGAAGGGCCCCTTCTTAACGCCTGGCGTAGAGGAGGGGCCCCTTATTAACACGCGCCGCCGCCGCGCCGCGCCGAGCGCACCGCCCGCGCCCGCGCGACGGCGCGCGGCGCGGGCGGTGCGCGGCGCGGGCGGTGCGCGGCGCGGGCGGTGCGCGGCGCGGGCGGTGCGCGGCGTTTCAGAGGTCGGTGACGCGGATGCCGGCGTGCGCCTTGTAGCGCTTGTTGATCGCGATCAGGTTGGCGGTGAACGCCTCGATCTGGTGAGCGTTGCGCAGCCGTCCGGCGTAGATGCCCCGCATGCCGGGGATCCGCGCGGCCAGCGCGGCGACCACGCCGGCCACCTCACGGTCCTCGGTGCAGATCAGCACGTCGAGGTCGATCCGGTCGATCTGCGGGTCGGCCAGCAGCGGCGCGCTGACGTGGTTGAACGCGGCACAGACCCGGGACTCGGGCAGCAGCCCGGCGGCCTGCTGCACCGCGCTGCCCTCTGGCACGTCGAGCGCGTACGGGCCCTGCTTGTCGAAGCCGAGCGGGTTGACGCAGTCCACCACGATCTTGCCGGCCAGCGGGGCGGCGAGCGCGGCGACGGTGGCCGCGTGCCCGTCCCACGGCACCGCCACGATCACCACGTCGCTGCGCCGGGCCACGTCCTCGTTGTCGCCGCCGGAGACGACGGCACCCTCCGGTACGCCGGGCAGGGCGGCGATCTCGGCGGCGGCCTGACTGGCCCGCTCTGCGGTGCGGGAGCCGATCAGCACGGTCTGCCCGGCGCGGGCGAACCGGTAGGCGAGACCTCGTCCCTGGTCGCCGGTGCCACCGATAATGCCGACGGTCAGCCCGGAGACGTCGGGCAGCGTGGTCGCGTCGTAAGCCATGGGCTCATCCTCGCAAAGCGGGGCCGCCTGCGGTGCATCCCGATGCTGTGACAATGGCCGCGCTGGTCAGGCCCGTTCGAAGGCGACCCGGCGCTGGGCCGGGTCGGCGACGGTCAGCCGTACCCGGACGCGCTCGCCCAGCGGCAGCTCTCCGGTGCAGCGGGCGCGGACCGGCGGCTCGTCCAGCGCGATCGTGCCGCCGGGTGGGCGGCCGGGCCGGCCGTTGCCCGCCGGGCGCGGTTCGTCCACGTCGAGCACCGCCGCCTCGAACGTCTCCCCCACCCGGTGCGCGAGCAGCACCGCCTCGGCCAGTTCCACGGCGCCCCGGCTGGCCGCGCCCGCGGTCCGGTCGGTGGTGGCCATCACCTCGGGCAGCTTCGGCAGCGCGGCCCGGACCTGCTCGGGCACCTCCCGGCCCTCGTGCAGCGCCAGGCAGACCTCGGTGGCGTACCGGTCGGCCAGCCGCCGCAGCGGCGCCGTGACGTGCGCGTACGCGGCGGCCACCCCGCCGTGCTCGGGCTGCTCGGGCACCTCGCCGTCGAAGGCGGTGTACGCCGCGCCGCGCATCAGCTCGGCGGCCTGGTCGACGAAGGCGGCCACCCGGGGCTGGGAGGTGTCCAGCCCGTCGAGCACCTGACCCACGGGTGTGCCGTCCGGCCAGGGCACACCCAGCGGGCCGGCGGCCGTCCGCAGCCGCTGCACCGCCTCCGGGCGGGGGCGCGGCATGGTCCGCAGCAGCCCGATGCCGCCGGCCAGCATGATGTCGGCCGCGGCCATCCCGGTCAGCAGCGAGATCTGGGCGTTGTGCTCCTCCATCGGGCCGGGCCCACGCAGCACCAGCCGCCACCCGTCGCCGTCGGGTTCGACGTCCTGCTCCGGCAGCGGCAGGTTGATCGCGCCCCGGCTCAGGCCACGGGCGGTGAGCAGCGCCCCGATCTCGGGCAGCAGGGCGATCGGCTCGGGCAGCCGGCCGGCGTCGGCGTCGCGCTGCACGCCGCCGTAGTCGAGCTTGGCCCGGCTGCGCACGAGAGCCCGCTCCAGCGTGACCGCGACGGTGGCGCCGTCGGCGTCGAGGTCGACGGTCCACAGCACCGCGGCCCGGTCGGCGTCGGGCAGCAGGCTGGCCGCTCCCTCGCTGAGCGTGTGCGGGTGCAGCGGCACGTTGCCGTCGGGCAGGTAGACCGTCTGTCCCCGGCGCCACGTCTCGGCCTCCAGGTCACCGCCGAGGCGTACGTGGGTCAGGACGTCCGCTATCGCGTACCGGACGCGGTAGCCGCCACCGGGACGGCGGGCGAGGTGCATGGCCTGGTCGAGGTCGCGCGAGGTCGCCGGGTCGACGGTGACGAACGGGACGTCGGTCCGGTCGGCGACGGCCGGTGGCGGCGCGGCGGCGGCCACGTCGGCCTCGCGCTGCGCCGCGGCCGGGAAGCTCTCGGGCAGTCCCAGCTCGCGGCGCAGCGCGCCGAAGTCGATGCGGGGCGCCAGTACGCGTCGGATCACCACGTGGTCAATCCTGACAGCGCCCCGCTCGTCCCGCCCTCCGGGGCGAGCGCCGTGTTCGCCCGGCGCCGCACGGGAGGGCGGCGGGGGTCAGGCGCGGCGGGCCGGCGCCTTCCGGGCGGTGCTCTTGGCGGCGGTGGTCTTGCGGGCGGGCGCCTTCTTGGCCGCTGTGGTCTTCTTCGCCGCGGTGGTGGTCTTGCGCGCGGTGGTGGTCTTGCGCGCGGGCGCCTTCTTCGCCGCCGTCTTGCGGGCCGTGGGACGGGTCGAGGCGGTGGCCTTCTTCGCCGGGGCCTTCTTCGCCGCTGTGGTCTTCTTGGCGGCGGTGGTCTTCTTCGCCGCCGCGGTGACCTTCCGCGCTCCGGTCGTCTTCGTCGCCGCCGCCGTCTTCTTCGCGGTCGTCGTCTTGCGGGCCGGGGCCTTCTTCGCGGTGGTGCTCTTGCGCGCGGTGGCCGTCGACTTCGCCGCCGTGCTCTTGCGGGCGGCCGTGGTCTTCTTCGCCGCCGTCGTCGTCTTCTTCGCCGTCGTCTTCTTCGCGGTGGCCTTCTTGGCGGGCGCGCTCTTGGCGGCGGCCCGGCCGGCCGGCGCCGTCCGGGTGCCGGCCTTCTTCGCTGTGGTCTTGGCTGTCGTCCTGGTGGTGGCCTTCGTGGCCGGGGCCCTGCGGACCGCCGACACGACCTTCTTGGCGGCCGCCTTCTTCGCCACCGCCTTCTTCGCCGGCGTCCGTCCGGCGCCGGCGCCCGAGGCGTTCGGCGACGCCTTGGTGACCGTCGTCGACCTGCCCGCGGTGGTTCTCTTCGCGGTCGTCCGTTTCGCGGCCGGGCGGGTGGCCTGCTGTGCTTCGGCCATCTCGGTTCCCTTTCCTGGGGACGTGCTCCCGCCCTCGCGGAAGCACGGATCACCTCGACGCGGGCCCTCCCGCGCCGTCTAGCGGCCCTCCCCGGCCCAACGGGCGTCCTCGGCGTCCCACGCGTCGTTCCGCTCCCGCACCGTCTGCAGGGCGTTGTCCGCGTCGGCGGCTGAGGCGTACGGTCCGAGAACGTGCCGTGCGGGACACACGTCGGCATCGGTCTCGACCCGGTGGTGTCGCGTGCACCAGTAGTAGTGCCCACCACTTCCGTCGTCGCTCATGCGATCACTGTGCACTGGTAACCGCCCGTCCGCCACCGGAACGGCCCAAATAGTCACGCTTCTCCACATTAGACCTGGTCGGGACGGTTGCGGTGGGGAACCGCGGAAGACCCGGGCAGGCCCGTTCTCCTCCGAACGGCCGGTACCGGCAGTGGTGCGAACCGGACAGGATCGGCGCTCGTGATCACCATGACGACGGGCACGGGGGCCTGTCCGCGATGCGGCGCGACGCCGGTGTCGCTGGACGGGGCGTTGCCCTGGTGCGCCGGATGCGACTGGAACCTCGACACCTACGACGCGCGCCGCCAGGCGCCCGAGTTCGGCTGGTCGTGTATCGACCGGCGGACCCACCGGCTCGCCGCGCGGCTCACCCGTCAGCAGTACGCCGCCCTGGCCGGCCGGTCGCTTCAGTCGGCCGGGCCGGGGCTCACCGGCCTCCTCGTCACCGGCATCTCGGTGCTGCTCCTGCTCGGTGTGGCCGGGCTGGCGGTGGCCGGCGTGTGGCTGCTGTTCGCGTACCCCTTCCCGAACCTCGCCGTGGTCGGCGGCGTGGCGCTGATCGCGCTGGCGGTGGCGCTGCGCCCGCGCTTCGGCCGGATCGACAGGGACCTGGAGGTGCTCACCGAGCAGGAGGCGCCGGAGCTGCACGCCCTGGTTCGCGAGGTGGCCTCCGCGGTGGGCGCGGCGATGCCGCACGTGATCGGCGTCGACGGCGACATCAACGCGTACGCGACAGCGGTCGGGCTGCGCCGGCGGCGCGTGCTCGGCCTCGGGCTGCCGTTGTGGGGCGCCCTGGACGGACCGGCGCGAGTGGCGCTGCTGGGGAGGACACCTCGCTGTTCGCCACCCACCCGCCGGCCGGCCTGCGGCACCGGATGCTCGGCGCGCGGCCCTGGCAGGATCCGGCCGTCACGCTCACCGAGGACCGGGCCGCGCGGATCGACGCCGAGCTGGCGCGGCACTACGAGCGGGCGGGCCGGGCGCTGAGCTGGAACGCCTGACCCTCAGGCGAGGGCCGGGACGGGCGCCGGACCGGCCACGGCGGCCGGCGCCGGCCGGGCCGTCGTGATCGCGTACGCCACGGCGTAGGGCGTGCACGCCAGGTGGAACATCGGCTCGACGAGCACCCGGTCGGTGATGAGGAACCGTTCCCACTCCGTCGGCCGGGGCAGCCCGAACGACGAGTCGGTCCAGCAGGTGAACAGCCAGAGCGGCGCGGAGATCCGGTCCACCGAGTCCGGTGGCAGGCCGTCCACCACCGGCGCGGTGGCCGGGATCGAGGTGACCACCGCGAGCACCACCGCCGCGTCGGCCGCCACCAGCGCGCCGAGCAGCCCGACCAGCCACGCGAGGTGGAACCGGCCCCGTCGCGCCAGCGCCCCGGCGGCCCACAGCGCCGCGGCCAGCAGGCCCAACCAGAGCAGCAGCCCGGGCGCGCTCTCCCAGACCCGGCTCTCACCCCGGGCGGCGAGCAGCGCCGACGTGGCGGTCACCGTCGCGGCGACCGGCAGCACCACGCCGAGCGCGGTGGGCAGCGCCCCCACGCGTACGGTTCGGCGGGCGGCCCGGGCCACGACGAGCGCGAGCGCCACGCCGAGCAGCGCGGTGAGCCCCGACCAGGTCGGCAGTTGCGCGGCGGACCGCATCTCCAGCCACCCCTGGGCCAGGGCCATCACCGCGGCCGCGACCGCGAGGACCGCGAGGCAGGCCGGCGGCGCGAGCAGCAACACCCCGGCGGTACGCCCCAGCCGCCGGCTCACCACGCCGGCACCCCGGCCGGGTCCGCGCCGGCACGTTCGGCGGGTACGAGGGCACGCAGCTCGGCCAGCGCCAGCCGGGCCGACCGGATGCCCTCGCCCGTGAGGCGGTAGTAGCGGCGGGCCGGACGGCCGGCGGCGACCGGGTCGGCGTCCTCCCAGTCGGCGGCGAGCCACCCGGCGGCCCGGAGGCGGTGCAGCACCGGGTAGAGCGTCCCGCTGGGCAGGCCGGTGAGCCCCATCAGATCGAGGCCGTAGCGCGGCGCCTCGGGCTCGGCGAGCAGCGCCGCGAGCACCTTCGCCACCGGAATGGTCAGTCGCACGGGCGCACTCTATCGAAACTCTACATAGGGCGGGTGCACCCGATGTAGCAGGACGAACGGTGATCGACAATGGGACGGTGTGTCCCCTTCGGCGGAACCGGTGGCCGGTCCGGCAGGGCCCGCTCAGGTGGATCACCGGTGGCCCGGGTGCATCACACGACTCCATATGCGAGCCTCGACGGACGAATCCGCTGTCGCGCTTCCAGCGGACAGCGGCCCGAGTTGGGGAGAGAAATCGTGGGCAACCTTGACATCGCGCTGAAGAACGCGATGAACATCGACGGCGCGATCGGCGCCGCGCTCGTCGACTACACAAGTGGCATGACCCTCGGCGTCGCCGGGGGCACCGGCGAGATCGACCTGACCGTCGCCGCCGCCGGCAACACCGACGTGGTACGCGCCAAGCTGCGCACCATCGAGATGCTCAAGCTCGACGACGAGATCGAGGACATCCTGATCACGCTCGGCAGCCAGTACCACCTGATCCGCCCGCTGAGCAACCGCACCGGCAAGGGCCTGTTCCTCTACCTGATGGTGAGCAAGAGCCGGGCCAACCTCGCGATGGCGCGGCACCAACTGCGCACGATCGAGGAGAGCCTGGAACTGTGAGCCGGGTGGACGACCTCCCCCGCCGTACGCGCGCCCAGACCGGCACCCTGCCGCCACCACGCGCGCTTCCGCCCTCGCTGGCCGGCAACCCGGCCCTGCCGTACCCGGCCATCGCCCAGGAACTGTCCGCGCTGCGGTTGCAGATCCCGGGCGTGCACGGGTGCGTCCTCGGCGGCGTCGACGGCCTGCTCGTCACGCACAACCTGCAGAACGGCGCCGACCCGGACGACCTGGCGGCACTCGCCGCCACCACGTACGGACTCGGCCGCCAGGTCGGGCTCCGGCTCGGACAGGGCGACTTCCAGCAGTCCACGGTGCGCAACGCGGGCGGCTACCTCAGCGTGTACGCGATCAACGGCCAGGCCCTGCTCGCCGTGGTCGGCACGGACAGCATCAACGTGGCGCGCCTGCACCTGCACGCCCCGACCACCGCGGCCAAGCTCGCCGAACTGCTCGACGGCGTCAGCCCGGCCACGTCCTGACGTACGCCGGCCGCCTCGGTCCCACCCGTCCGAACCGAGCCGGCCGGCGTACCCCAGGTTCTGCGGCTCGTGCGCGCCGGTCGCGAGCCGACGCGCGGCGGTCCCGGGCGCGGCGCGTCGGCCCGCGCGGTCGCGACGGTCACGCCGGCTCGCGTGGCGCGGCGGGTCAGACGCCGAAGCGGCCGGCCCACGTGGTCACGTCGGCCACCGTGGCGTTGCCGCCGCAGACCACCAGGCCCAGCCGGGCGTCGCCGCCCACCCGCTCGACCACCCGGCGGGCGGCGGGTAGCAGGCACCCGGCGGCCGGCTCGGCCCACACCTTGGCGTGCTCCGCCAGCTCCAGCGTGCCCCGCACCGCCTCGGCGTCGGAGACCACGAGGACGTCGCTGACCAGCGCTGTCACATGATCGTAGGTGAGCTGCGAGACGGTGGGCGCGCTGAGCGTGGTGACGATCGAGGACAACGGCACCTCCACCGGGCCGCCCTTCGCGATCGCCTGCGACATCGCCTGCGCGCCCTCGGTCTCCACGCCCCAGATGCGTACCCCAGGCCGGCGCGCCCGCAGCGCCGCCGCCACGCCCGAGATCAGCGCGCCCCCGCCGATGCTGACCAGCACGTCGGTCAGCTCACCGGCGTCGTCGGCCAGCTCCAGCCCGACAGTGCCCTGCCCGGCCAGCACAATCGGGTCGTCGAACGGGTGCAGCAGCGTCACACCCTCGTCCCGCAGCCGGTTCATCAGCGCGAACGCGCCGGCCATGTCCTCGGTCAGCCGGACGTCCGCCCCGGCCGCGCGGGCGACCTCGACCGCGCGGGCGGGCGCGCTGCGTGGCATCACCACCGTCGCCGCCACTCCGAGCGCGCCGGCCATCACCGCGACCGCGATGCCGTGGTTACCGCCGCTGACCGCCACCACCCCGGCCGCCCGCTCGGCGTCGTCGAGCGCGAGCAGCTTGGCCGCCGCGCCCCGGGCCTTGAACGATCCGGTACGTTGCAGCAGCTCCAGCTTGGCGGTGACCGGTACGCCGAGCAGCTCGGTCAGTCCCGGGCTGGGCACAGTCGGGGTGTGCACCACGACGTCGGCGATCCGGTCGGCGGCCGCCTGGATGTCCGCAAGCTCGATCACCACCGCAGCGTGCCACACGTCGCCCACCAGCCCTCTTGCCACCCGCGCCACCCTCGCCCTCCCCCGTTCTCCCCCGTTCTCGCCCCCTCTCCCCGGCGATCTTGGAGTTGTGGCACCTACCGAACTTCGTGGAACGGGGCGTTCTGGGCGCCACAACTCCAAGATCGGTGGGAGCCGGAGTGGGCCGGGCGCCTCGGCGCCTGGGCTCGATCGCTGTCACGGCCGGGCGGCGGCCACCTCGGCGTCGCTGCGGAGGATGCAGAACTCGTTGCCCTCCGGGTCGGCGAGCACCACCCAGCCGGTGCCGTCGGTCTCCCGCCGGTCGGCCACCACTGCCGCACCCAGCCCGGTCAGCCGGGCCAGTTCCTCGTCGCGCGTCCCCTCGACCGGGCGCAGGTCGAGGTGGATGCGGTTCTTGACCTGCTTCGCGTCCGGCACCTCGATGAACAGCAGCCGGTGCCGCCCGTCCCGCGAGTAGATCATGCACTCCTCGTGGCCCGGCTCGTTCGGGTCGTCCGGGTCCTCCCGGTAGTCGAGAACTGATGCCCACCAGCGGGACAGGGCATAGGCGTCGGCACAGTCCACGGTGGTGTGGGACACGTAGGAGGTCACCACCTGATCATCGCAAGTCTGGAGGGAGAGGTTCCATTACGCCCAGGGCGGGTATTCCCGATCGTGCGTATAGACATCGACGAGCCGATGGCCGCAGAGCTGTTCTGGGAGGGCATGCGGGAGGTGGCAGCCAGCGCCGCCCGGCATCAGGACGACGACCTGTACCGGGCGATCGTCAAGATCGGCCGGGGTGCGCTGGCCCAGGGCGGCGAGTTGGTGCCGCAGTGCGGGCTGTTCCTCCAGTGCCCGGTCTGTGAAGCGGTGGCGGGTCAACGGTGCATCAACGTGCCCGGCCACCCGCTCTGCGACGACGTACTGCACCCGCAGCGCATCGAGCTGGCCGAGATGGCGCTGCGGGGAGATGCGCCGCTGCCCCCGCCGCTACGGGACGAGTGAGCCGGCTTGCGGTCGAACGGCAACGCGACCCGTCACCGGCGTGAATCGAGCCCGGTTCGACAGGCTCGACCGCTCACAACGCTTCGCCGGCCGCCAGTCCGGCATCGAGCGCGGTCAGGAAGTCCAGCAACTCACGCCGTGCGGCCTCGTCATGTGTGCGGTGGTTCAGGAAGTCCGACGTGACGCACTGGGATCTGTCCTCGACCACCTCGATCAGCTCGGCTAGCTGACGGCGGGCCTCGATCACCGCGGCCGAGCCCACCTGACGGCACCAGTCCTCGATGAGGGCGGGGTCGGTGGAGACGGCGTCGATCCCGCAGCACAGGCGAACGCACTCGACTTCGCAGAAGATGACGCATGTGCGCAGGGGCGACGGCACGTCGACTGACACGTCCGCCATCGCCGCTCCCTTCCTGAGCCCGCCGACGGTGACGGGGTAGCCGATGCTAGCGCCGCCACCCCGCACCGCTCCTGCGAATTCGGCGGCCGATCCGGAGCCATAGCCTGGTGATCGTGGAGGAGGTCGCCGGGTGAACATCTCGTGGAGTGCCACGTCTCCGACGTCAGGCAGGTTCGGGCCGATGGAGCGGTCGGACGTCGCCGGTCTGGTCGAGCGGTTCGAGGAACTGCGTGCCCAGGGGTGCGGCTATCTCGAAGTGCGGGGCGACGGCGCATTCCCGGTGCTGACGCTCGGGTTCACGGGGTCGGCGGCGGTCGTCCAGCTGATGGCGGACGAGGATGCCGTTTCCCTGCTGGCCGCCGATGAGCCTGCGGACGCGGATGCCGAGGTACTGGTGCTGGACGACCCGGTGGAGTTCACCGCGGACGTCGTTCTCGACCTCGAACGCGCCTGGCAGGTCATCGAGGAGTACGTCCGCACGGGTGATGCCGGCCGGGCAGGAGAGTGGCGCGAGTTGTAGCGCAGGCGGCCACGACGGTGGGCGACAAGCGAGGACGTGCTACAACGCAGTCGTCCCGAGGATGCTGGGAGGGCCGGGAATGGCGAGCCCGTTCGGTCGACGAGAACTCAGGTTGGTCCTGGCGGTTGTCCTGGGCACCCTCGTGGTCGGCGGCGGGATGCTGCTCCACGTTCGGCTGACCACGGCGATCGACGAGCGGGTACTCGCCGGCGCCGAGACCACCGGCCAGGTGGTTCACGTCGAACGGTTCAAGATCAGCCGATCGTTCGCCGCCACGAGGCTGACCGTGGACTACACGTTCGACGGCGTACGGCACCGGGAGCGGTTCTCCAGCGAACTCGACGAGAGTGAGTTCCACGTCGGGGACGTACTCGATGTCCGCGTCGACCTCACGGATCCGACCAGGGCTGCCACGCCTGACGGGTACGCGACGGAGGACCTGCTCCTACAGGCGCCGACCCTGCTGGCAGGGCTGGGCATCGGCGTGATCATGGTCTCGCTCGCGCTGCTCAGAATAGATCCCCCACCCCACGAATGCCCTCGCTGAGCACGGATCCCGATGGGCCGAACCAGAACTGCTGCCAGCGCAAACGCCCGAAGTACGCACCCGCTACAGCTCGCCCGCCGCGAGGTCAACGCTCTCGGCTGGTCCCCACAGCCGACTCAACGCCTCGTCGAGAGAGGCGCAGTCCTGCTCGAAGCGCTCCAGGACCTCAAGAGCCTGCGCGGTGTCGTCGAACTCTTCGGTGGCACTCAGGTACAGAGCCAGGAAGTCGTGTCCCACCACGCGTAGAGCAGCGGACTCGGGACTGGGTGGAGGTTGCGTCGCGAGGTCGAGCGTCCGCAGTTCGAGCACACGCTCCACGCAGTCAGCTAGATCCACAGCCGGCACTGTAGGCGAGAACTTCAGGGGCGGTCAGGGCCGGTAGCGGAGTGCGCAGCGGGCACGAGGGGCAGCCGCTCAGAGATCCGCTTCAGCGCTTGGCCTTGGCTTGTTACGCGTCAGCCCATCGTGCCTATGCGTGAACACTCGCTCAGAGCATCGCGCTCCCAGTCGCTTCCTACGAGAGCGACGGGGTAGCTGACCTCTCTGCCTTGCTTGTCATCGGTCTCGACCGATAACCCTAGCGGCAGCGGCTCTCGCTGGAGGCGTGCGACCGAGCACTCGAACCACAGCTCGACCGCGAGCTGACCGGTGCTGCCAGGGGGTAACAGCCGGGGCGATCCGATGCTGTGTATCACGACGCCCGGCCTCTTTGCATGAACCCGACGAACGGTGATCGGCCCGGGGCCGGCGTTGGCCAACGCCAAATACCCGGACAGTCGGACGGATCCCTCGGAGGCCGCGCTTCCAGAGTCGGCCGATTGAGGGAAGGCCACGAATGCGACCACGGCGTTCCGCTCCCGCTGATCACGCGAGTCCCGCAGTTGGCCGACACCGAAGCCGCCAAGCACAACGCCGACCACGAAAGCGGCGACGAGCCGGAGGGTCATCTTCTGTCTGACCACGAGACGGTCATGGACGGTGGTACCCGACTCCGCCGACTGGTGATTGTGCTCGTCCAGGTCGATCACCGCATGCTCCGCGACATGGACGTCAGCCTAGGTCTCCTCACGCCAGCAGGTCGCCCGGCCGTAGAGCCGCCCGTAGGGCCAAGGCCATCCGCAGACGCCGATCAAGCCCGACAACGACGGGCAGGCTGACATCGCGACCGCCTGAGCGCACTCTTCCAACCTGACGCTCCACGTTCAAGATCAGGCGTTCTCAGGGCGTCTTCAGGGGCGTCGCACGGGGACCAATGACAATCACCAAACACCGACCAATATCCGGACATACGCCGAGGTCGCAGCCTTGATCGAGGCTGCGACCTGGTGGGCGACGGACGAGTCGACCTGTACGCCGGATTCTGTGCCCGGCACGCCCGTAGGCGCACCGGCGGCGGCCATCCATCTCGGCCTGCCGTTGCCGGCAGGCTCCAGCGGCCTACCCGCAGACATCGGGCGGGCAGCCCTCAAGCGTCTGCGCGGGTCGTCATCTTGCGGTGACGGCCCTTTCTTGGCCTTGCTCCGGGTGGGGTTTACCGAGCCACCCCGGTCACCCGGGGTGCTGGTGGGCTCTTACCCCACCGTTTCACCCTTACCGTCCCGTTACGGGACGGCGGTCTGTTTTCTGTGGCACTGTCCCGCGGGTCACCCCGGGTTGCCGTTAGCAACCACCCTGCCCTGTGGAGTCCGGACGTTCCTCGGCGACGGGCCGGAGCCCGTCGACGCGACCGCCCGGTCGACTCGTCCGTCGCACCTTCATCCTAACGACGCACCCACCCCGCCCATTTCCACCCCGGCCCACCAGGGCGCGCCCGCAACTTCGGGGAGGTGGCGGCATCAACCGGCCCTCGATACAGCCACTTCCCCGAGCTGGCGCGGAAACCCGCGGAAACCACGGCCCACCGGCCGGGAACCGAACGGGCTAGCCTCGGGGGACCATGGATCTCTCCGACGCCGCGCTCCTGCTCGCCGCCGGTCTCGCCGCGGGCACGGTCAACGCGGTGGCCGGAGGTGGCTCACTGATCACGTTCCCGGCGATGATCGCCACCGGCCTGCCGCCGGTGGCGGCGAACGTCTCCAACTCGGTGTCGGTCTTTCCCGGGTACGTGGCGAGCGTGGCGGGCAGCCGGGTTGACCTGCCGCGCGGGCGGGAGCTGTGGTCGCTGCTGCCCACCGCCGTGCTCGGCACGATCGCCGGGTGCGCGCTGCTGCTGGCCACCCCGGCGCGCGCGTTCGAACTGGTGGTGCCGTTCCTGGTGCTCGGCGCGACCGCCGTACTCGCGTTCCAGGGACCGCTGCGCCGGCTGGTCGGCCATCCGGAGCGGCTGGGCGCGCGCCGCCGTACCGTCACGGTGCAGACCATGGTCGCGCTCGGCACTGTGTACGGAGGCTACTTCGGCGCGGCCCTCGGGGTGATGCTGGTGGCCGGGCTGGCGCTGGTGCTGGACGCGACGCTGGCCCGGGTGTCGGCGGTGAAGAACCTGCTCTCGGCCGTGGTGGGGTTGACCACGCTCATCGTGTTCGCCCTGTTCGGCCCGGTGAACTGGGCGGCGGTCGCGGTGGTCGCGCCGGCCACCCTGTTCGGTGGGTACGCGGGCGCGCGGCTGGCCCGACGGCTTCCGCAGGTGGTGTTGAAGACGGTGATCGTGGTGTTCGGCACGGTCATCGGGTGCTACCTGCTGTGGCGCGCGCTGACCTGACGCGACCGGGCCGCGCCGGTCAGTAGGCCTCCCCGACCGGCTCCTCCGGGGCGTGCTCGGCACGGCGGGCGGCCCGGTTCCAGATCACCCGTTCGCCGTAGCCGGCCGCCATCAGGTGACCGAACGCCAGGTAGACCAGCACACCGGTGGCGAGCACCGCGAAGCCGACCCAGAACGGCAGGGCGAGGCTGTCCTCGGCCAGCTTGCCGGAGATGATCGGCGCAGGCGCGGCGGCGCCCCAGCGGACCAGGTTGAACGCGCCGGTGGCGACGCGGCGGTCGGCGGAGCCGAGCCCTAACGCCAGGTCGGTCAGGTTGGCGTTGGCGAGGCCCATGAACAGGCCGGCGACGACCAGGACGACGAGCGACATGGCGGTGCCGGTGGAGGTGGCGAACAGGACCATGCAGACCAGCAGGCCGAGCAGGGCGACGCCGACGGTCTGCACCGCGCCGATGCGGTGGGCGAGCCGGTGCCCGATCAGCAGGATGCCGGCGGCCAGACCGAGGCCCCAGCCGGTGAACGCCAGACCGAGCGGGATGACGTCGAGGCGCAGGAACAGCGGCGTGTAGCCGAGTACGACGAAGAAGACGAAGTTGTACGCGGCGGTGACCGCGCAGAGCGTCACGAACGCGGGCTTGCGGTAGGTGGCGAAGATCTGGCCGACGCGTACCGGCTGTTGCTTGTGTGCTGGTTCGCGCAGCTTGCGGGTGGCGACGCCGAGCGCGAGCACCATGAACACGCCGCAGACGAAGAACGGCAGCCGCCAGCTCACCTCGCCGAGCAGGCCGCCGATGAGCGGGCCGACGGCGAAGCCGAGCCCGAGGGCGGTCTCGAACAGGCCGACCACCCATTCCCTGTCGTTCGCGAGGTTGACCAGCACCACCATGGCGGTGGCGAAGAACATCGCGTTGCCCAGGCCCCAGACGCCGCGCAGCACGGACAGCTGCACGATGTCGTTGCTGAACGAAGCGAGGATCGCGGCGAGGCCGACCACGGAGACGCCGGTGACGAGCACCGGCTTGAAGCCGAACCGCCCGCTGGCCAGCGTCGCCGGGATCATGCCGACGGCCATGACCGCGATGTACGCGGTGAAGAGCAACTCGACCTGCCAGGCGGTGACGCCGATCGCCTCGCCGATGGCGGGCAGGATCGGGTCGACGACGGCGATGCCGGCGATGGCGAGGAACGCGACGAGCGTGGTGGCGTAGATGGCACTGCGGTTGGGCTCGGATCGGCGATCCACTCCGCAACCTCCCAGATAGCTGTATCCTACAGGTATTTTCCTTGTATGATACAGCTATGAGCGGTGACGACCACATCCACGAGGCCACCCTCGGCCGGATCGAAACCGAGGTCGCGTTGCTGATGCGACTGGGCGAAGCCACCCGCCGGGGCACCGGCACGACGGAGCACCGGCTGCTCGACCGCGCCGCCTACGTGATCCTGCGACACCTGGACGCGGCCGGCGCGCAGAACGTCTCGGCGCTCGCCGCACGGCTGAGCCTGGACGGCTCCACTGTCACCCGGCAGGTCTCCGCGCTCCAGCGCGACGGCCTGATCTCGCGTACCCCCGACCCGGCCGACGGGCGCGGCACGGTGATCTCCGCGACGGCGGCCGGGCTGCAGCGGATGGCCGCCGTGCGGGCGGCCCGCACCCGGCTGTACGGCGACATCCTCGCCGCCTGGCCCGAGGCGGACCGGGAGACGCTGGCGGACATGTTGCACCGTCTCAACGAGGCGCTCGACGCACGCAACCGCCGCCGCTGAGGTGTTAGGAAGGGCCCCTTTCAATGCACGAGGCGTTAATAAGGGGCCCTTCCTTTCATGCCACGGGCTCGCGGGCGGAGTCCGCGTCGCGGTCGGCGCCGGGTGTCACGCGCGGGTCGCCCTCGTCGGCGAAGTAGTCGTCCGGCGTGGTGTGGTCGGGGCCGTCGGCCACCTTCGCGGCGCGCAGCACCAGCGTGAGCAGCGCGGCCACCACCAGGTTCACCAGCACCGCCACGATGCCCACGTAGATGGTCTTCGGCGTGTCGAAGCCGAACTTCTCCAACGGGAACGCCGACCCGGCGAAGTGCTTCTTCCCGGTCGCCGGGTTGCCGATCTGGTAGAGCATCCACATACCGAGGCCCATGCCGGCCGCCCAGCCGGCGATCAGCGCGCCCCTGTGGAACCAGCGGGTGTAGAGGCCCAGCGCCACCGCCGGCAGCGTCTGCAGGATGATCACGCCGCCGATGAGCTGGAGGTCGATGGAGAACTGCGGGTCGAGGAAGACGATGCAGGCCACCGCGCCGACCTTCACCACCAGCGAAGTGATCTTCGAGACGTTCGCCTCCTGCGCCGGGGTGGCGTCCCGCTTCAGGTACTCCTTGTAGATGTTGCGGGTGAACAGGTTCGCCGCCGCGATCGACATGATCGCCGCGGGGACCAGCGCGCCGATGCCGATGGCGGCGTACGCCACCCCGGCGAACCAGTCGGGGAACTGCTGGTCGAACAGCAGCGGCACCACCGTGTTGCCGTCGGTGGTGCCCTCCTTCGCCCCGGGCAGCGGCTTCACGTTCGCCGCGATGGCCATGTAGCCGAGCAGCGCGATCAACCCCAGCAGCAGGCTGTACGCGGGCAGCGCGGACATGTTCCGCTTGATCACGTCGCGGTTCCGGCTGGCCAGCACGCCGGTGATGCTGTGCGGGTAGAGGAACAGCGCCAGCGCCGAGCCGAACGCCAGCGTCACGTACTGGATCTGGTTGTTCTGGTTGAGCAGGATGCCGTCGCCGGGCGCGGGTGACGCCTGGAACTTCGCGTCGGCGGCGTCGAAGATGGCACCCCAGCCGCCGAGCTTGTACGGCAGCCAGATCACCGCGACCAGGATCACGATGTAGATCAGCGAGTCCTTGACGAACGCGATCAGCGCCGGGGCGCGCAGCCCGGACTGGTACGTGTACGCGGCCAGGATCGCGAACGCGATGATGATCGGCAGGTGCCGGGCCAGCGCGCTGTCCCCGGTGACGCCCATGGTCTTGAGCACCGCCTCGATGCCGACCAGTTGCAGCGCGATGTACGGCATGGTGGCGACGATGCCGGTGATCGCGACGAGCAGCGCCAGGATCGGCGAGCCGAACCGGTTGCGGACGAAGTCGGCGGGCGTGACGAAGCCGTGCCGGTGCGAGACCGACCAGAGCCGGCACAGCACCAGGAACACCAGGGGGTAGATGACGATCGTGTACGGCACCGCGAAGAACCCCGCCGCGCCGGCTCCGAAGATGAGCGCCGGGACCGCCACGAACGTGTACGCGGTGTAGAGGTCACCGCCGACCAGGAACCAGGTGATCCAGCCGCCGAAGCTGCGCCCACCCAGTCCCCACTCGTCCAGGTGGGCCATGTCTCTTGGTCTGCGCCACCTGGCCGCCACGAAGCCCATGGCGCTGACCAGCAGGAACAGCAGCGTGAAGACGATGATCTCGGTGAGGTGGTCCCGCCACATCAGCGGTCACCCCGCTTCTTGGTCATCTGGTAGACCAGCGTGGTGGTGGCGACGCCCAGCAGGATCCAGGCCAGTTGCAGCCAGTAAAAGCGCGGGAAGCCGAACAGCCGGGGCGAGTCGGCGTTGAACAGCGCCGGGATCAGCGGCACCACGATCGGGATGAAGAGCAACCAGTTCCAGGGACTCTTGTCCTTCGCCCTGGATCGCGCCGTGTCGAGCGCCTCCGGTTCCGGTTCGGACATGTGACACCCTCCGGGCATTCGTAGCGGGCCATGTGACGGCCGGAGGCTACGACCCTGTGACGGGGGTCACGTCCAATCGGGTGATGTCGATGCGCCGAACGGCCGCCGACATGCGCCGAGCGGCCGTCAGACGTCCGTGAGGTGCGAGGTGTCGTTCACCGAGCGGACCGCGACGCCGCCGTCCGGGTACAGGTCCAGCACCGAGATACCAGCGGTGTCCAGGTAGAGCCGGTGCAGGAACGCGTCGCCGGCCGCTAGCGCGTCGCGCAGCACCAGCTTGATCGGCGAGACGTGGGAGACCACCACGACGGTCTCCCCCGGGTACGCCGACCGCAGCCGGTCGACGGCCCGCCCGGTGCGCTCGGCGACTGTCACGAACGACTCGCCCCGCGGCGGAGCGACCCGGGTGGAGGCGAGCCAGGCGTCCAGTTCCGCCGCCCAGCGCTCGCGTACCTCGGCGAACGTGTGCCCCTCCCAGACGCCGAAGTCGCATTCGATCAGGTCGTCGTCGGTGCGTACCGGCGGGTTGCCGACCTGGGCGGCGATCTCCTCGGCGGTGGCCGTGCACCGGGACAGCGGTGAGCTGACCACTGCCGCGACGGACGGGGCCAGCGCGGCCACCCGGGCGGCGGTGGCCCGGGCCTGGGCCCGGCCCCGGTCGGTCAGCGGCACGTCGCCCCGGCCGGAGTAGTGCTTCTGCACGGTGCGCTCGGTCTCGCCGTGCCGCACCAGGATCAGCCGGGTGGCCTCCTCGGTCGGGCGCGGCTCCCAGGAGGCGGGCGTGGTGGCCGGGTCGGTGCCGGTGGCCCGGACGACAGCCGCCTCCCGCGCCGCGGCCTTCCCGGCGCCCGCCGGGGCAGCACCCGAGGCGGCGGCGTCCATGGCCGCGTTGGCGAGGGCGTCGGCGTGCCGGTTGCGCTCCCGGGGCACCCAGGTGAACCGTACGGCGGTGAACCGGCTGACCAGCCCGGCCGCCTGGGCGGCGAGCGGGCGCAGCCCGGGGTGCTTGATCTGCCAGCGGCCGCACATCTGCTCGACGACCAGCTTGGAGTCCATCCGCGCCTCGACCTCGGCCGCGCCCAGCTCGGCGGCGGCCTCCAGCCCGGCGATCAGGCCCCGGTACTCGGCCACGTTGTTCGTGGCAGTGCCGATCGACTCCGACCGCTCGGCCAGCACCTCGCCGGTCTCCGGGTCCCGGACCACAGCGCCGTAACCGGCCGGGCCCGGGTTGCCCCGGGAGCCGCCGTCGGCCTCGATGACTACTGCGCGCACCGCCACGGCGGCTACAGTCCCGACTCGTTGGTCCGGACCATGATCCGCCGGCACTCCTCGCAGCGGACCACGTCGTCCGGGTCGGCCTTGCGGATGCGGGCCAGGTCGGCGCCGGACATCTCCAGCCGGCAGCCGCCGCAGCGGCCACCGGTGAGCAGCGCGGCGCCCATGCCGGTGTCCTCGCGGATCTTGTCGTAGAGGCCGACCAGGTCCGAGGGGAGGTCACCGGCGAGCGGCTGGCGGGCGGTGCGCTTGAACTCCTCCTCCTTGGCGATCTCGGCCAGGGTCTCGTCGCGGCGCTGCTCGGTCGCGGCGCGGCGGTCCCGGGTCTCGGCGAGCCGGCTCTCGATGCCGTCGAGCACACCCTGCGCGGTCTCCCGCTGCTCCATCAGCTCCAGCTCGGCGTCCTCCAGGTCGCTCTGCCGGCGGTTCAGCGAGACCAGCTCGTGCTGGAGGGCCTCCAGCTCGCGGGCCGGGCCGCTGCCCGAGGCCAGCCGCGCCTCGTCCTTGCTCTTGCGCGCCCGTACCTGGTCGACGTCCTTCTCGATCCGGGCGATGTCCCGGTCCAGGTCGTCGACCGCCACCTGGGCGCGGACCCGCTCGTCCTCCAGCGCGGACAGCTCACGCGCCAGGGCCTCCAGCTCGGCCCGTTCCGGCAGGCTGCGGCGGCGGTGCGCGAGCTGCGCCAGCGCGGTGTCGATCGCCTGGAGGTCGAGCAGGCGGCGCTGCACCTTCGGGTCAGCCTTCACGTCGGGGCTCCTTGTCGTCCGGCCGGGGCGCGGCGGCGTGCACGGTCCACGGGTCGGTGTCCAGGTCGGACACCACGGTCTCGACGCCCAGCTCGCCGGTCAGGTGGGCGGCCAGGTCGTCCAGCCAGGGTCGCTCCGTCGCCCAGTGGGCGGCGTCCAGCAGCGCCGGGCCGCCCGCGGCGAGGTGTTCCCCGGCCGGGTGGTGACGCAGGTCCGCGGTGAGGAACGCGTCCACCCCGGCCGCGGTCGCCTCGGCGAGGAAGCCGTCCCCCGAGCCGCCGCTGACGGCGAGGGTACGAACCATACGCCCGGGATCCCCGGCGGCGCGAACGCCCCAGGCGGTGACCGGGAGCACGGCGGCGGCCAGCCGGGTCAGCTCGGTCAGCGTCACCGGCTCGGGCAGCTCGCCGATGCGGCCGATGCCCCGGCCGGGCCCGTCGGCGGGCGAGCCGGGGCGGGGCGGGTGCAGCGGGCGCAGCCCGGTCAGCCCGAACCGGGCGGCGAGCGCGTCGGACACGCCGGGATCGGCCACGTCGGCGTTGGTGTGCGCCACGTACAGCGCAACGTCCGCCTTGATCAACCGGTGCACGATCCGGCCCTTGTACGTGGTGGCGGCCACCGAGGAGACGCCCCGCAGCAGCAGCGGGTGATGCGCGACGATCATGTCCGCGCCGGCGTCGAGGGCCTCCTCCACGGTCTCCGGCACCACGTCCACCACGCAGGTGATCCGGCGTACCGGGTGGTCGGGCTCGCCCACCACCAGGCCGACCCGGTCCCACTCCTCGGCCCAGGCGGGCGGATAACGGCGGTCCAGGGCGGCCACCACGTCGGCGACGGTTGTGCTCACGGGCGGCCAGCTTACCGGCGTCCGGGCCGGTACACGCCGACCGCCGTCGGGCGTGGCTCCCGGGCGCGCCGGGAGCCACGCTCACACCGTCAGCCGACCGGGGCTACCGGCCGGTCCGCGCCGCGCAGGGCGGCCAGGCCGGCGTCCCAGGGGAAGGCGTCCGCGCGCCGCTCCCCCGTGCCGGGCGGATGCAGGCGTACGACGTGGTCGCCGAAGACCACTCGGACGCCCCACCCGGCCAGCCGGTCGAGGCTGGCCCGGAACGCCGGGTGCCCGGCCATCGCCACGTTCGTGTACGGGACGGCAGCGATCGGCACCCCCATCCCCTGCGCCTCGACCAGCAGGCCGAGCGCGAGGGTGTCGGTGATGCCGACCGCCCACTTGTTGATCGTGTTGACGGTGGCCGGGCACACCAGCATGGCGTCCGCCGGGGGCAGCACGTCCAGGTCACCCGGGTTCTTGTAGTGCGTACGGACCGGGTGGCCGGTCTGCCGGGCCAGGGCCGCCCGGTCGACGAACTTCGCGCCGTCCGGGGTGGTGACCACGCAGACCGTCCACTCCTCCTGCTGGGCGAGGTCGACCAGCCGGCCGACGTGACGGGCCAGCGGCGAACCGCAGGCGATGACATAGAGCACCCGCCGGTGCCCGCTCGCGGTCTCCGGACCGCTCATACTCCGACTCCCATGTGCTCAGCCAACTCCGCGATCGGCGGAGGCGGCGCACCACGTGTGCGACGGAGAATCTCAGACATCAATTCGTGCGCTATCGGCCGGCACCGGATCTCGGAGGGGGCGAGCCGGTCACCGCGCAGCAACATGTCCCCGGCGTTGGCGACGTCGCCGATCTGGGAGTAGCCCCGGGCCAGGTCGAGCAGGTGGTGCGCGCGGCGTTCCGGCAGCAGCGCGTTGAACGCGGGCTCGGACAGCCGCAGGTGCGTCTCCACCGCCCGGCCGCCGTCGCCCAGCTCGACGGCGGCGGCGGCCCGGTGCAGCTCCAGGTTGGTCGGCCCGAAGGAGGTCCAGTAGTAGTTGTGGTCGCCGCCGAGCATCGTCGCCGCCTCGTCCGCGCCGGCGAGCAGGTCGTCCACTGTCGCCGAGTCGCCGATCCGGGCGGCGGCCATCGCGCCCTGCAACAGCAGCATGCCGTAGACGGAGAGACGTTCGGGCCGGACGTCGTTGTCGCCACCGGGCGCGAGCCGGCCGGCGATGCGCACGTTGAGCTCCAGCGCGGGGCGGGGGCGGCCCATCGCGACGAGCGCGTTGCAGACCCTCGTGGTGGCGATCCCGGCCAGCAGCGGGTCGTCGGCCCGCTGGGCCACCGCCATCGACCGGTCGGCGGCCAGCCAGGCGAGGTCGCACTCGCCGAGCTTGCGCAGCACCGAGGAGGCGATCTGGTAGACCTGCCCGAGCAGGTGGGCGGCCTCGCGTACCTGGTCGCCGGCGGCGTAGCCGGCGTCCGCCGCCTGGGCGTCGCGCAGCAGCTTGGGCAGCGCGCGGGTGAGCATGCCGTACCGGCCGTACTGGTAGGTCAGCCAGGCGTGGTTCACGGCCTTGCGCATGTCGGCCAGCGGCGGGGGGCAGGGCGCCGCGTCGAAGTAGGCGCTCATCGAGTCGTACCGCTCCAGGGCGGTGCGGATCTCCTCCACCTCGACCTGGTCGATGCAGTTGAGCGCGTCGGCACGCCGCTCCGGGTCCTTGCCGTGCAGCAACTGCACGTCGATCTGGAGGATGTCGGCGATCTCGTAGAGGACGGAGAACTTGTCGAGCCGGCGGACGCCACGCTCCACCTTGTCCACCCAGCTCTTGGACTTGCCGAGCCGGTCGGCGAAGACCTGCTGGGACATCTTGCGCCGGCTCCGCCAGTACGCCACCCGCCGGCCTATGGGTAGTTCGTCCATCCCTGCTCCCTCCCCCTCACGGCGCCGGCCGCTCCTCCCACGTCTCCCAGGCTTTCCCTGGTCGCACAGGTTGTGCGTCCACCGACCAGCCAGTTCTCGTAGTTTTCGTGCAAGTTGCACCGACCGTTAGTCACCACAACGAGTGTGGGTTACGGCAGTGACGGCTTTCGACGTGTGGCATGTGGACAGTTTGGCGGGATGAGAGGGGATGTCAGACATGTGGAGGAATGTCCGACCGCGCGTCGCTCACCTGTCCCCGCTGGAACGGGTCCGGCTGCGCCGCGTCGCGGTGCGGTACGCGCTGCACGGCTGGCCGGTCACCCCCGGCGCCTGCCTGGCCAACAGCCGCTTCGTCTGCGGCCGGGCCGGCTGCCCCACAGTGGGCTGCCATCCCGCGCTCGAGGACTGGGAGCACGCCGCCAGCACCGACCCGGCCCGGGTGGCCACCTGGTGGCGCAGCCGCCCGCACGGCGTCCTGCTTCCCACCGGGCACGCGTTCGACGTGCTCGAGGTCGCCGCCCACCTGGGCCGGCAGGTGCTCGACGCGGTCGCCACCCATCCCGCCGGGTTCGGCGTACGCGGACCGGCGCTGGTCACCCCGACCGGCCGCTGGATGTTCCTGGTCCGCCCCGGCGACCCGCTGCGCCCGGAGCTGGAGCACTGCTTCCACGTGGTACGCCACGGACCCGGCTCGTGGATCCCCGCTCCGCCGACCCGGCTGCCGGAGGGGACGGTGCGCTGGGCGGTCGCCCCGGAGCAGGCCCGCTGGCAGCTGCCCGACTCCTACCTGGTGCAGAACGCGCTGATCGCCGCGTTACGCGCGGCCGGCGTGACGCTCGGCACGGACCTGTTCCCCGGCCACCTCCCGCTCCCCCGGCGGGGCCGCTGATCTCCCCGTCCGCCCCGGACGGGTGCCTGACAGCGACCTCCCCGGCACCGCACTCGTTGAACCTGGCGAGGGCGCGTGCGCGCCAGAGCGGGGGTTTTGACCATGTCCAGGGACGACGCTGCCCGCCACACCGGCGGTACCGAGCCGGCGCGGCCCCGCCGCCGTCTGCATCCGTGGGCCTTCACCCGCCCCTTGGGCGTCCGCCCTGGCCGCCCTCGCCCCACCGGCTCCCGCCCCGCCATCCTCCACCGCCCTCTCCGCTGACCCACCCACCCCGGGGATCAGGCAGGGAGGGTGCGGGAGTGGTGTTGGTGGGCGTCCTCGGTGACCACGGCGTGCTGCCAGGGGGACGGCAGGCCGTCCAGCCAGATGAGGCCGGGTCCGCCCATGGCCACCGCCGCTGTCGCGTACGCGTCGGCTACGCCCAGGTCCGGGCCCACCACCGTCACCGAGCGCAAGCCCTTCGCCGGGGCGCCCCGGCGCGGGTCCACCACGTGGTGCCCGCGCTCGTACACGCCGGAGGTGGCGACCGCCAGGTCGGTGCCGGTCAGCACCAGACAGGTCGCCGCCGGGTCCCAGGGATGCCGCACCCCGATCCGCCACGGTTCCCCGGCCGCGTCGTGGCCGCGTACGCGCACGTCGCCGCCCGCGTTCACGCAGTGGTTCGGCGCGCCGGCGGCCACCAGCCGGTCCGAGGCGACCTGTGCCGCCCAGCCCTTGACGTAGCCGGACGGGTCGAGCCGCCCGGTCGCGTACACGTCGAAGAACCCGTCGGTGGCGGCCCACAGGTCGGCGCAGGCCGCCAGCACGGCGCGCAGGTCGGCGGAGGCGTCGGCGGGCCGCAGCTCGCCCCGGTCCACCCGGCACACCTCGCTGTCGTCCCGGTACGTGCTGAACCGCGCGTCCACCTCGCGCAGCCAGCCGAACGTGTCCTCGGCCAGCTCGTGCAGGGCCCCCGGGGGCAGGTCGTCGGCCAGGTCCAGGCTGATCGCCGTACCCATGATGTGCTCGACCCGGCGCAGGCCGGAACGAACTGTCACGCCTTGTCCAGCGCGGCCTGCAACGACTGCTTGTACGCGGTGCTGGTGTAGGTGGCCCCGGACACCGTGCTCAGGCTGGCGCTCTGCCGGGCCACCACCTCACCCGACGTGCCGCTGTAGCGGGCCTGCACGTCGTCGCTGCGCTGCCCGGACTGCCCACCCAGCGGCAGTCCGATCGCCGTGGCGTCGACGATCCGGCTGCCGCTGAGCGTGATCCGCACCTGCAGTGAGCCGTACTCGTAGGTGACCGACGGCCCGGTCACCGTGCGGGTGGTGACCTTGGGCGCGCTGGTGGTGGTCCGGGGCGCGGCGGGCGTGGTGCGCGTACGGGTGCCGCCCCGGCTGGCCGGGCTGCGGTCGGCGGACGGCTTCGGGGTGGGCTTGGCCGAGGCGCGCGACGACGGCGTGGCGCTGCCGGACGCCGCGGCGGTGGGCGACGGCGGCTCGGGCGCGGCCGAGCCGGCCGGGGCGACCGGCGCCAGCGCGACCGGCACGTCCGGCACGGTCTGCCCGCTGCCCGGCGCGCCCTTGAGCACCACGAGCGCGGTGGTGCCGGCGGCCAGTCCGGTGATCGCGAGAAGCGCGCGACGCATGGTGGTGCCTTTCCTACAGCTCGAACGCGGTCAGGTGGATCTGGCGGCGGGGCACGCCGGCCGCCCGCAGCGCGGCGACCGCCTCGTCGACCAGGCCGCCCGGGCCGCACAGGTAGACGTCGCGCCGGGTCAGGTCGGGCACCAGGCGGCGCAGCCCTTCCGGGTTCATCACCTGGCGGGGGCCGGGGTCGTCGCGGCGGCCGACGACGTACCAGACGGAGGTCTGCCGGGCCTGCGCGAGCCAGTCCAGCTCCTGGTGCAGCAGCACGTCGGCCGGGGTGCTCGCGCGGTAGATCAGTGCCGCGCCGGGCGGCAGCTCCTCCAGCATGGCCCGCAGCGGGGCGATGCCGCTGCCACCGGCGATGAGCAGGGCCCGTTCCCGGGTACGGTGCGCGGCGGTGAACGTGCCGGAGGGGCCCTGCGCCCAGACCCGGGTGCCGGGCGTCAGGTCACGCAGCTCGGCGGTGTACCCGCCGACGACCTTCACCGTGATCCGCAGCCACCTGTCGTTCGCGGCGGCGGAGACGGAGAACGGGTGCGACTGCCACCAGCAGCCGGGGTTGAGGAACCGCCAGCGGAAGAACTGGCCGCCGAGCAGGTCGATCTGGTTGAGCCGCTGCCCGGTCAGGTAGACCGAGACGGTGTCCGGGCTCTCCGCCACCACGTCGGCGACGCGCAGCCGGTGCCGCAGGTTGAACGCCAGCGGCGCGAGCACCCGGCCCCACACCAGCGCGGCCACCACCAGCACGTACCCGGCGATCCAGCCGGTACGCACCAGGCCGGGCTCGTGCAGCTGCGCGCCGTTGCTGAACTGGTGCGCGTACCCGAGCAGCAGCGTCAGGTAGCCGGCCGCGTGCATCAGGTGCCACAGCTCGTACGGCAGGCGGCGGCGCACGGCGCGTACCGCGGTGACCGCGACGGTGACCAGGACGCCGGCCGCGGCGAACGCGGTGATCATGTCCTCGTAGTCGGTCAGCAGCACGCCGACCTCGCCGAGCACCGAGTTGCGCTCCTGGCGGGAGTAGCCGACCACCAGCAGCGACATGTGCGTGAGCACCGCCACCAGCAGCGTCGCGCCGAGATCCCGGTGCAGCCGGGAGATCCGCTCGCCGCCGAGCGCGCGTTCCAGCACGCCGAGCCGGCTCATCATCAGCACCTGGACCAGCAGCAGGTAGCCGGCGATCAGGCCGGTGACCCGGCCGCCCGCGGTGAGCAGGTCGGCGGTGTCGGCGAGCGACCCGGCCGGGGTGTCCAGCCACCACGGCAGGACCGCGGCGACCAGACCCAGCCAGAAGAGCGCGGCGAGCGCGCGCCGGCCGCCGGGGCCGCGGCGCGGACGAGCCGGGGGTACGGGAGCAGCCGGACGGCCGCCGTACGGGGCGGAGTGCCCGGTACGACGGCCGGCGGCGCGGGTTTCCTGGTACGTCACGCGTAGATCTTGACCGGGGTGAACTTCTGCCGGGGGAAGACCTTGTCCACTTCGGCGTTTGTCAGGCCGAAGCGGCCCTGCGCTACCGATCCGTAGACGTTGAACATGTTGTTGTACTCCGGCACGTCGCCGCTGTCCAGCTTGTCCAGCCCGTTCCAGGTGCCGAGCAGCGAGCTGGCGAGCTTGCGGCCGGACAGCACGGTGACCACACCGCCGTGCCCGTGGTCGGTGCCGCCGCCGTTGGAGCCGACCCGGCGGCCGAACTCGCTGGACACCATGATCGTCACGTCCGCCGCCTGGTCGCCCAGGTCGGTGAAGAACGCGGCCATGGCCTTCGCCAACTCGTTGAGCCGCCGCCAGAGCTGGCCGCCCTCGCGGGTGCCCTGGTTCTCGTGGGTGTCGTAGCCACCCATGCCGACCGTGGCCACCCGCACGTTCGCCCCGCCCTTGATGAGCTGGGCGAGCTGCTTGAAGGAGTTGCCGACGCCCTGGTACTCGACGCCTTCGGCGGCGGCGTACGGCTTCGCGGCGAGCTTCTGTGCGGTGGCCAGCGCGCCCATGCCCTCCTGCACCGCCTCCTCGACCGGGTGGTTGATGCCGGTGAACAGGCCGCGGATCGCCTTCTCGGTGGCCGCGCGGAACTTGTCGGCGCCGTTGAGCCGCAGGTCGCCGACGCTGTTGAGGGAGATCGCGCCGTTCACGCCGACCAGCGAGCGGGGCAGCGTGCTGCCGATGCCGACGCTGCGGAACGCGGTGCCCTTGCCGAGCGAGTCGACCAGGCTGTCCAGCCAGCCCCGGCCGCCGGTCTCGCCGGGCAGGCCGCCCAGGTTGCACGCGTCGGCGGCCTGGAAGTGGCTGCGGGACAACCGCGGGTCGGACGCGGCCGGCACGAAGCCGAGCTGACCGGCCTTGAGCCACTTCTCCAGCGGCGCGAACGCGCTGGTGAGCTTGAAGCCGCGGGCCAGCGCCAGCGAGTCCTCGCCGAGCAGCAGGTCGGGGCGGGCCTTGGCGAGCACCGGGTCGCTCGCCGGGGCGACCAGGCTCAGCCCGTCCAGCCCGCCGTAGAGGAAGACGTGGATCAGCGTGCCGGTCTTCGTCGCGGCGAACGACGCCGACGTGGTGACGAACTGGGCGGTGGCCAGCGCGGTCGCGGTGGCCGCGGCGCCCGCGACGAAGGTACGCCGGGTGACGCCCCGGCCGTCCTGCTGGGCCTCCTCGACCTCCTCCAGCCGGCGGTACCGGTCGGCCTCGGCCGCGTTCTCGGCCGCGACGATGTCCGCCTCCGCGCGCAGCAGCGCCTCGGCCGGGTTGTCGGCCAGCCGCCGCAGGTCGGGGCATTCGGGGTGCAGGGGGTACGGGTTCACGGTCATCTCCATCGAATGCCTCACCGGAGGTGGTGCTGGGGGGACGCGAGGATCGTCCGCGCGACCGCGGCGATGGCCCCGTTGAAGGTGGCGTCGACCTTGGCGCTCTCGGCGACCCCGGCCACGGCGAGCACGAGCTTCTTCTCCTTGGCGCTGAGCTTCTGGTGCACCAGCCGCTGGGCCAGCGCGTCCACGTACGCCCCGGCGGTGGCCGGCGGCTTCGCCACCAGCTTCTCCGGCTTGGCGAAGGTGAACTGCTTGCGGTAGCCGGCGATCAGGTCACCGGCCTCGTTCCAGCCGTCGATCATCGTGCCGGCCGAGGTCCAGGCCAGGTAGACGTCGGCGTAGCCGTCCGGGGTGGGCTTGCCCATCGGGTACTGGCCGAGTTCCCGCATCTTGTCCTGGATCTGCCGCAGGCCCTGCGCGAACGGGGTCCGCCGGTTGTCACCGGAGTAGCCGGGGGCCGCCTCCGGCGAGACGCCGAGCGCCCGGTACGTGGCGACCAGGTACTCCATCGGGCGGCGCACCTTCTGACCGACCGCCGCCCAGAACTCCGAGGAGCTGAACAGCGTCGCCAGCACCGGGCGGATCTGCCCCTTGTTCGTGGTGTACGCCTTGGCGAGCCGGTCCACCACGGACTTCGGCGGGGTGTCGGAGACGAACCGGGTGGCGAGGTTCTGCGCCACGTACCGGGCGGTCGACGGGTGCATCGCGATGTAGCGGATGTACGAGTCGATGACCTTGTCGGCGGCCACCGGATCGTCGGAGTTGTTGGCGTGGCTGAACCCGAGGATCTTCACCTTGCCGAGGTAGTGCCGCTCGGCGAAGAACTTGTACTTGCCGTCGGCGACGCCGCGTCCGGTCTGGAGCAGCGCGGCCTGCCGTACGTCCTTCTCGGTGTAGCCGCCGTCGACGCCGACGGAGTACAGCTCCAGGTTCTCGCGGGCCAGGTTCTCGTTGACCGCGTCCTTGCGCGAGTCGACCTGGTTCAGGTAGAGCAGCAGCGCCGGGTGCTTGTTCGCGGCGACGAGCATCTCCGGGTAGCTGCCGAGCGCGTGCTTGCGGATGACGTCCCGGTCGAACGCGTTGCGGTAGTTCTCCCCGCCGTCGAAGTCGGCGGCGACGTGCAGGAAGTCGTTCCAGAAGTCGACCATCACCTCGAACAGCTGCCGGTCCGACCAGATCTGCCGGGCGATGGTGGCGTCCACCGTCTCCCGGGCCGGGTCGACGCCCTTCTCGCTGAGCTGCTCGCGCTGCTCACGCAGCTGGGTCGGACTGAGCTTGAGCGAGGTCAGCTCGGCCAGCTTCAGCTCCGCCTTCGTCGGGGCGATCTTCTCCGGTTCGAGCTGCTGGCGCAGCCAGTCGTCGATGCCGAGCCGCTTGATGTCGGCGAGCATCTTCGGGGTGGCGCCGAACGTGGTGCGGGTGGCGAGGTGCCGGATCGCGTCCTTGGCGAGCACGGTCTTCACCGTCACCTTGGTCGCCGCGGCGGCTTCGGCCGGGCTGCCGTAGAGCCGGCCGCCGGAGGGCGCGTTGCGCTTGAGCGCCTCGCCGGCCCGGGAGCCCATGTAGCTCTCGTTCTGCTCGGTGTAGGTGCGCACGGTGCTGGGCTGCTGGCCGCTCGGCCGCGCCGCGTTGCCGTCGGTGGTGACGGTGCCGGTGGCGTCACCCGGGGCGTCACCTGTGAACAGTCCGCGTACCTGGGGGGACAGCGCGAAGGCGGCGCCACCGGCGACCACCGCGGCCCCGCCGAGGGTGGCCAGCGCGCGGCGGCGACCCCGGTTCGGCGGCTCGTCACCGTCGTCGTCCAGCGTGGGCAGTCCCGGGCCGGGCGGCGGGCCGTACCCGCCGGCGGGCTGGGCGTAGCCGCCCTGCTGGGGGAAGCCGCCCTGCGGCGGGTAGCCACCGGCGCCGGGGGCGAAGCCGTCCGGCCCGACCCACTGCGGGCCGGGCGCGGCGGCGGGGTGAGCGCCGGCGTACGGCGCGGCGTGCGGGTCGCGGTACCCGTCCGGATGGGGGTGCTGGTATCCGTCCCAGCCGCGGTCGTCCCGGGGTCGACGCGGTGGCACGTTCAGGTCGGCCATGTACCTATCCCGTTTTCTTCGAGCGCCGGCACGCCTGCCACCCGGGGGTTGGGTGGCGCAGGGGCGGCGACGGTTGCCGGAGAGTTTGCCTACGGGAAAGTAACCATGCGGCCCCTGCCGCTCAAGGCGCGCCGAACCCGCCCGCGAGCGCACTTAAGACAGTGCTGAGGCCCGCCGCCGGAGCCGGTCGTTGCGGCGGCGGGCCCGGCGGCGCCCGGAGCAGGGCCGACCCGATCACGCGCCGCCCGGAAGCGAGGTTTCGCACCGCGACGACGCCGCCGGGGACGTTCACCGCCTCACCGAAACTTAAGGTACGGATAAGCCTGCGCTGAGAACCTCGTTCCGCCTGTCCGATCCGGCGAAACAGCAGCAGCGGCGGCGCGTGACCGGCCTCCGATCCGGGTATGCCGCCGAACCGCTGAAGCCGTGAGGGGAAGGCACCGCCATGCTCAGCCAAGAGGATCAGCGCAGGTTCGAACAGATCACCCGCCGTCTGCGGGAAAGTGACCCTCGGTTCTTCGCCCGGTTGGACAGCCGGATCAAGGGGCGCCGGGGCCGATACATGATGCTGCTGACGATCGTGCTGTGGGCCTCGCTGCCAGCGATGACAGTACTGGTCGGACGGCTGGCCGGGGCGATCTGCGCCGTGGTGCTGGTAGCCAACGCCGCCGTGATGTGGCGTTTCCGCCGCCGCTTGCTGTAGGTGTAAGGAAGGGCCCCTTCTTAACGCATTCGGTAGAGGAAGGGCCCCTTCTTAACGCGCGCCCTCGGCGCTGCCGACCTCCCTGGGGGAAGCGGCTCCGCCGCTGCCGAACTCCCGGTACGCCCGGCGCAGCCGCTCGGCCAGGCCTGGGCCGCCGATCGCGGCACCGGGTGACCCGAGCTGGCGCAGCAGCAGCTCCGGGCCGGTGGCGAGCGTGGGCGGCCGGTCCGGCAGCGCCACCGGCGCCAGCCAGAACCGGTCCAGCTCCGCGTCCGGCTCGATCGCCGGCAGCCCGGCCAGGGCCCGCGCCGCACCGATCACCGGTGCGGTGGCACCCGTCGCGGCCGGCTCCCGTCCGGCGCCCGGACCCGCCAGGACCGGCGCCCCGCCGCTCCCGTCCGAAGACGCCGACCGGCCCGCCGCGGTCCCGTCCGGTGCCACCTCGGTGGTACGAGCGCCGCGCAGCGTACGCAGCCGGTCGAGCAGTTCGGCGCGGGATCGGCCGCGCCAGTGCAGCAGGTGGAACGGGTCGGCGTCGAACGCCTCGGCGAGCAGGTAGAACGTGGCGGCCAGGTGTTTGCACGGCACCGCGAAGTCGGGGCAGCCGCAGCTCTGGTCCAGCTCGTCGATCTCGGCCGGGAACAGCGGCGCGCCCGCCTCGGCGAACAGCTCCTCCAACTCGGCCGGCAGATCACCGGCGAGCAGCCGGGCGCTGAAGAACGCCTGCCCGGCCAGCTCCGACTCCAGCCGCCGCCACACCTTCTCCGGGTACGCGGCCAGCCCGATCCTGACCGGGTAGGGGCGCGGCCGGGAGCCCTGCACCTCGGCGGTGACCTTTCCGGGCGACACGTCGAGCCGGAGCACCTGCCCCCGGCGCGCGTACGCCCGGCCGCGGGTGAGCCGGGAGCCGAGCGCGAACGACTCCAGCACCTCCACGAAGCGCCGGGACCACCAGGACTGCCCGATCGCGCCTCTGGTGCTGCGCGCCCGCAGGCCGCCCTCGACCCGCAGCGGCGGACCGTAGTCGTCAAAGCCGGGGCTCACTCGACCACCGCCCCGGACTCCAGCGTGAACAGGTCCCGCAGCGTGTCGGTGGACAGCTCGGTGATCCACTGCTCGCCGCTGCCCACCACGGACCGGGCGAGGCTGCGTTTGTCCGCGATCATCGCGGCCACCTTCTCCTCGACGGTGCCGGCGCAGACGAACTTGCGTACCTGCACGCGGCGGCGCTGTCCGATGCGGAACGCCCGGTCGGTGGCCTGGTCCTCGACGGCCGGGTTCCACCAGCGGTCCACGTGCACGACGTGGTTGGCGGCGGTCAGCGTGAGACCGGTGCCGCCGGCCTTCAGTGACAGGACGAACAGTGGCGGTCCCTGCGGCGTCTGGAACCGGGTCACCATGGCGTCCCGTTCGGCCTTGCCGACGCCGCCGTGCAACAGCAGCACCTCCCGGCCGGTACGCGCCGACAGGTGCCCGCGCAGCATGCCGCCGAATTCGGCGTACTGGGTGAACAGCAGCGCCTTCTCCTCCGCCGCGAGCACCTCGTCGACGATCTCGTCGAGGCGTTCCAGCTTGCCGGAGCGGCCGTCCAGCGCGGAGCCGTCGTGCAGCAGCTGCGCGGGGTGGTTGCAGACCTGCTTGAGCCGGGTCATGGTGGCCAGCACCAGCCCGCGCCGCTCGATCCCGTCGCTGGACTCGATCTTCGCCATCATGTCGTCCACCACGGCCCGGTAGAGGGCGGCCTGCTCGGCGGTGAGGTTGCAGACCACCTCCATCTCCAGCTTCTCCGGCAGGTCGGTGATGATCGACGGGTCGGTCTTGAGGCGGCGCAGCACGAACGGGCCGGTGATCCGGCGCAGCCGCTCGGCCACCTCGGCGTCGCCGTGCCGCTCGATCGGTTCGGCGAAGCGCTTGCGGAACGTGGCGGCCGGGCCGAGCAGCCCCGGATTCGCGAACTGCATGATGGACCAGAGGTCGGCGAGCCGGTTCTCCACAGGCGTACCGGTGACCGCGACCCGGTGCCGCGCGGGCAGCGACCGGACCGCCTCGGCCTGCCGGGTGGCGGCGTTCTTGATCGCCTGCGCCTCGTCCACCACCACCCGGTGCCAGTCGACGCCGGCCAGCTCGAACGCGTCCCGGGCCGCCACCGAGTACGTGGTGAGCACCAGGTCCGCCTCCCCCACGGCGGTGGCGAAGCCCTCGCCCCGGGCGCGCTCGGCGCCGTGGTGCACGTGCACCCGCAGCCCGGGGGCGAACTTCGCCGCCTCCCGCTGCCAGTTGCCGACGAGCGACATCGGGCAGACCAGCAGCGTGGGCCCGGCCTCCGGCGGGTCACCGGCGAGCAGCGCGAGCAGTTGCACGGTCTTGCCCAGGCCCATGTCGTCGGCGAGGATGCCGCCGAGCCCGAGCGACTGGAGGAACGCCAGCCAGGCCAGTCCGCGCCGCTGGTACGGCCGCAGCGTCCCGGTGAACGCCGGCGGCGGGTCGGCCGGGGTGAGCCGCCGTTCCGCCTCACCGGCGAGCAGTTCGCCCAGCGCGCCGTCGGCGACCACGTCCAGCACCGGCAGCTCACCGGCCCGGTCGTCACCGGACAGTCCCATCCGCAGCAGGTCGGCCACGCTCAGCTCGCCGGAGGAGCGCAGCAGCTTCAGCCCGGCCTCCAGCCGCTGCGGGTCCAGCTCGACCCACCGGCCGCGCAGCCGGACAAGTGGGGACTTCAGGTCGGCGAGCGTCGCGAGTTCCTCGGCGGTCAGCGGCTGGTCGCCGAGCGCCAGCTCCCAGCGGTAGTCGACGAGCGCGTCCAGCCCCAGCTTGCCGTCGGTGGTGGCGACCGCGCCGGGCGCGCTGCGGCTGCGCGCCCGCAGCCGCGCGCCGAGCCGGGACGAGGAGCGCCGCCACCACGACGGCAGCAGCACCCCGAACCCGGCCGCGTGCAGCACCGGAGCGCCCTCGCGCAGGAACCGGTGCGCGCCCTCGGCGTCCAGTTCCATCCCCTCCGGCGCGGCGGTACGCAACGCGGCGTCCACCTCGGGCCAGAGCCGGCTGGCGCGGCCCAGCTCGGCCAGGAGTGTCTCCTGCGGCTCGACGCCCCGGGCGGTGAGCGCGGGCGCGGGCCGCTGCCAGATGTGCGCGGCGTCCACCACGAGCCCCGGCTCGTCGGCCGGGTGCAGGCCGAACTCGACCCGCCAGACGGCGTCCTCGACCAGCTCGGCGACCGGGTCGACGTCCGGCTCGACCAGGCGGAACGTGGCCCGTACCGCGCCGCCGGCGGCGTCGCGCTGCCAGGCGTCCAGTTCGTGGCGCAACGTCTTCAGGGCGGCGGGCTCGGCCGGGAACGCGCGCTCCGGGCCGGTCAGCGCGGCCAGCCAGCGCGGCACCGCGCCGACCGGGCGCATTCCGCGGTGCAGCCGGGTGTCGGCCAGCGCCACCCGGGCGGCGGCGTCGACGAGCGCGTCCAGCGCCTCGGCGACCAGCTCACCGGCCCCGATGTCGTCGGCCCGCCCGGCCCACGCGTAGTCCGCCGGACCGCCCGCACCGACCGGCGCCGCCACCGGCGCGTCCCAGGGCTCGGGCCGCCATTCCCGGGCGGCACGGGCCGCCGGTGGCAACGCCGTCGCCAGGTCGCGCGCCCAGCCCGCGTCGGTGCCGGTGAGCAGCGGCCGCCAGAGCGCCCACGCCGTCGCCACGTCGTCCGCCCCGACGGCCCGCAACCGCCGCCCGGGCCTCGCGCCCGGATCCACCACGCCCGAGGCCGCCGGTGACCGCCGCGCCGAGGTCCGCCGGCCGGTCGCGGCCGGTCCGCCGTCGGGCACACCACCGGGGTACGCGTCGAGCACGCCGGGCAGCAGCCGGCCGCGTGCCACCAGGTCGGCGGCGAAGTCGGCCAGCTCGCACAGGTGGCGCAGGCTCGCCCCGACCGGGCCCGGCATCGGCGCGCGCAGCAGCTCGTACGCCGCGTCCGGGGCGTACGCCAGGGCCGGGACCCGCCATCCGGCGCGGGTGACCGGGCCGCGGACCGGTTCCCCGACGGTGGCCCGGACCAGCTCCGGCGAGTCCAGCGGCGAGCCGGCCCGGGTCGGCAGGTCCAGCAGGGCGGAGATCGGCTCGCCCGGCATGGCGTCGAGCGCGTCGGCGAGCGTGGCGTGGTCGGCGGCGAAGGGGTGCGGGCGCTCGCGCGGGACGCGACCGGGCCGGCGGGGCGCGCGGGCCGGGCGCGTGCTGTCCTCGGCCCACAGGGCGAGCCCGGCGCGGGGCAGCCACAGCCCGTGGATGACCAGCACGCACTCCCCCTCGACGGCGCCGGGTCCCGGAGACGACGCCCGGGGGCCAGGATAGGCGGCGGGGCGCGGATATCGTCGGCGCCATGGTCGACCTTCTCGTGATCGGCGGGCTCGGCGTGGACGTCCGTGTCCAGGTGCCCGCGCTGCCACCGCCCGTCGCCGACTCGTTGCTGGTGCCGCCGATCGACATGCGGATCGGCAACACCGGCGCCGGGGTGGCGCTGGCCGCGCACGCGCTCGGCCTGCGGGTGGCGCTCGTCGACGTGCTGGGCGCCGATCCGGCCGGTGACGTGGTGCGGGCGGCGCTGGCGCGTACCTCGATCCGGACCACGCTCGCCGACGCGCCGGCCGGCACCCGGCGCTCGGTGAACCTGGTCGACCCGGCCGGACGGCGGATGTCGCTGCACGACCCGCGCCCGTGGTCGGGGCCGGCGCCGTTCGCCGACGCGGAACTGGCCGCGCTCGTGGCCGGCGCCGCCCACGTCCACCTGTCGATCATGGACTGGGCCCGGGACTCGCTGTCGGTGCTGCGCGCCGCGCCGTCGGTCTCCACCGACCTGCACGACTGGGACGGCGAGAACGACTACCACCGCCCGTTCGCCCGGATCGCGGACCTGGTCTTCGTCAGCGACACGCGGCTCGGCGAGCGGGCCGGGGCGGAAGCGGCCCGGCTGGCGCCGCGCACGGTGCTGGTCACCGGCGGCGCGGCCGGCGCGACGCTGCACACCCCGGACGCCCCGCCGGCCCACGTGCCCGCCGCCACCGCGCCGGGCCCGGTGGTGGACACCAACGGCGCCGGGGACGCGTTCGCCGCCGGGGTGATCGCCGCCCGGCTGCGCGGCGCGGACGTGCTCGACGCGGCCCGGTACGCCGCCCGGGTGGCCGCCGCGGCCTGCGCACACGACGGGATGGAGTACCCGGACGGGCTGCTCCCCCGCGCCTGAGGCGTCAGATCGCGCCGGTCTCGCCGTCGGTCAGCTCACGCAGGATGTCGGCGTGCCCGGCGTGCCGGGCGGTCTCCTCGATCAGGTGCACCAGCACCCAGCGCAGCGACACCTCGCCGAGCTGCGGGTGCGGCACCACGTGGTCGAGGTCGAACCGCGCGGCCACCTCGCGGGACCGGTCGCAGGCCGCCTCGTACGCGGCGGCCAGCGAGGCGACCGTGTCGCCGGCTGAGAGCGTGAAGCTGGCGTCGGCGTCGGCCTGGGAGGCGACGTAGACGTCGCCCGGCTCCGGGGCGAACAGGCGGCGGAACCAGTTCCCCTCGACCACCGTCAGGTGCTTGAGCAGCCCGGCCAGGGTGGTGAGTGAGGGCACCAGACGCCGGGTGGCGTCGGCGTCGGTCAGGCCGCGTACCTTGCGCAGCACGGTGCCGCGGTGGAAGTCGAGGAACGCGTCGAGGATCGCCCGTTCGCCGCCCGTACGGGCGAGGACCGGACCGAGAGTCGGATCGATCGTCGGGTGCGCCATTCCCGGACCCTAGTACGCGCTGTGCCCGTTTCGCCGCCCCGCGTGATCCCCTGCGCGGGCGAGCCGGCCGGGGCAGGATGGGCGCATGGCTTCCACGGTGCAGATCCCCCTGGTGGGCGGTGCGGCCGACGGCGAGACCGTCACCGTCGAGCTGGACAGCAACGGCCGGCCCCCGCTGACCCACCACCACCTCGGGTCGAAGGGGCTCGCGGAGGCACAGATCTACGAGCTGGAGTCGGGCGAGCAGCCGGGCCGGGACTGGGTCTACTCCTGGCGCGGCCCGGCGGTCTGACGACCCGGCTCAGACCGCGGGGGTCAGCGACCGGGCCCGGATGCTGTCCAGCACGCTGCGGGTCACCTGCGAGGTGCCCCGCGCCTGCTCGCAGACCTCCGCCACCCGGCGCGCGGTCTCGTCGGCCCGCGCCGCCCGCTCGTCCCACAGCCGGTCCACCTCGGCCAGCAGCGGGCCCTCGACCTCCCGTTCCACGCCGCGCAGCGCCGGCACGCCGAGCCGCTGGGCCAGGTCGAAGACCTTTCCGGCGTACGGCAGCGGCAGGAACGGGGTGCCCATCATGGCCGCGAAGATCAGGAAGTGCAGCCGCATGCCGACCGCGAGGTCGAAGTGGCGCATCAGGCCGAGGATCTGCGCCGGGCGGTAGTCGCCGTGCAGGATCCGGCCCCGGTCGGCGGCGGTCATGTGCGACAGCACGCCGTGCGAGTGCCGGATGTCGTCGCGTTCCATCGGCACGAACAGCACGTGCGCGTCGATCCGGTGCACCAGGAAATCGCCGATCTGGGCGAGCAGGCGGTGGTAGCCGTCCACGTCGAGCCGTTCGGCCGCCCGGCCCGGCTCGCGCACGCTCAGCCCGACCAGCCGGGAGTTGGCCGGCACGCCCTCCTCGCGCAGCCACTGCTCGGGGAATTCCTCCGGTTCCAGCAGGAACGCCGGGTCGGCGGTGACGGTGATGGGGTTGACCAGGCCCGCCTCCTCCAGCACCATCCGCGACTCCTGGTCGCGGACGGTCACCTCGACGGCCTGCGCCAGCGTCTCGCGCACCATGCCGCTGTCGAGTGTGTCGCTGAGCGGGCCGACACCGACCGCGTACGTGAGCAGCGGCAGCCCGCGTTCCTGGGCGACCCGGACCACCCGCAGGTAGCGCCGGGCCTCCTTGTCGTAGAGGATCCCGCCGCCGCCGAGGATGAGCAGGTCGAGCTGGTTGAGCACCGGGGACGAGTCGACGCGGCTGACGCCCTCCCACGGCACCGCCTCGACCTCGGGGTGGGCCAGCGCGGTGTGCGCCGGGTTGCGGGAGAACACGATGATCCGGGCGTTCGGCTCGTGTCGGCGCAGGTCGTCCAGGAGACCCGTGAGGATCGCCTCGTCGCCGAGGTTACGACCGCCGTACGACCCGAGCACGCCGATGGTCATTCCGGTGCGATCCCTCATCCGTTGCTCCTTCCCAGGGGCGTCCGGCCCAGCGTTCCCGCTGGTCGCCCCGGGTTAACGCACGGCGAGGAGACTCAACCGGTGGCGCCGCCGACCAGACGGGAGACGAGGTCGGAGACCACCTGATCGGTGTCGAACCCGGCGTCGATCGAGGTGGTGAGCAGGTCGAGCAGGAGCCCGTCGACGGCGTAGTGCAGCAGCGCCACCTCGTACGCCCCGCCCGGCAGGCCGGCGGCGAGGTGGTGGGCGACGTCGTCGGCGTACCCCTGGCGCAGCACGCCGCCGAGCGCGGACCGCAACTCGGGGCGGCGGGCGGCCTCCAGCCGCAGTTCGAACAGCGCCCGGGTGAGGCCCGGCTCGCGGGTGGTGCGCGCGACGATGTCGCGCAGGTAGTCGGTCATCAGCGCGAGCGACGGCTCGCGGCGCCCGAGGTCGGCGAGCACGGCCGGGTCGGGCGCGATCCGGGCGAAGATCCGTTCGGCCAGGCCGGCGAGCAGCGCCGCGCGGGACGGGAAGTAGTTCGAGGTGGTGCCGGTGGGCACGCCCGCCTCGGCGTCGACCGCCCGGTGGGTCAGGCCGCGCGCGCCCGCGTCGGCGAGCACCCGCAGACCGGCGTCGGCGAGCAGGGTACGGCGTTCCGGGTTCCTGGCCACGCGAACACACTAGCAACAACCACGACAGGTGTTGTACATTCATCTCCGAACCACGACAGCCGTCGTGGATCACCTCGGACATCGGAGCCGGTTTGCGCAAGCTCGTCTACTTCGTCGCCAGCACCCTCGACGGCTTCATCGCCGCGCCCGACGGGTCGTTCGACTTCCTCCCGCTGACGCCTGACCTGGCGCCCCACCTGGTGGCCGAGTGGCCCCAGACGCTGCCCACGTTCGCCCACGCCCAACTCGGCATCGAGTCCCCGCCCAGCGGCCGCTTCGACACCGTGCTGATGGGCCGCGGCAGCTACGAGCCGGGCCTGAAGCTCGGCGAGGCCAGCCCCTACGCCCACCTCAAGCAGTACGTCTTCAGCCGCTCGCTGCCCCCGGCCGACTACCCGGACGTCGAGGTCGTCGCCGGTGACCCGGCGGCCCTCGTCCGTGAGCTGAAGACGCAACCCGGGCGCGACATCTGGCTCTGCGGCGGCGGGCAGCTCGCCGGCCAGCTTCTGGACGAGATCGACGAGCTGGTGGTCAAGGTCAACCCGGTGGTCGTCGGCAGCGGCATCAAGCTCGTCGACACCGGCTTCGATCCGCGGCGGCTCACGCTCACCTCGGCGCGCCCGTTCGACGCCGGCGTGGTCGTCCTGCACTACACGCGCAACGATTAACCCGGTTGCCCCGGACGGCGGGCGGCACGCACCGTGGGACGGTGACGAAGACCCGGTTGCACTGGCACGAACTGCCCGCGCACGTACGCGACGGGGTCGAGGCCGTCCTCGGCGACCGGGTGGTGGCGGCGCACTCGCAGCCGGGCGGCTTCTCCCCCGGCACCGCCGACCGGGTCCGTACCGCAGGTGGTGGCCGGGCCTTCGTCAAGGCGGTGAGCCCGGCGCAGAACGACCGCAGCCCGACGCTGCACCGCGCCGAGGCCCGGATCGCCGCCGCCCTGCCCCCGGACGCACCCGCACCCCGGCTGCTCGGCAACTACGACGACGGCCACTGGATCGCGCTCGTCTTCGCCGACGTGGAGGGCCGGCATCCGGCCACCCCGTGGCGTACCGGCGAGTTGACGGCCGTGCTGTCCACGCTGGAGACCATGGCGGCGGCGCTCACCCCGGCGCCCGCCGCCGCCGGAACCACCACCGCCGCCGAACACCTCGCGCACGACTTCGGCGGCTGGCGGCGCATCGCCGCCGACCCGCCGGCCGACCTCGACCCGTGGGCCCGGTCCCACCTGCCCGAACTGTGCGCCGCCGCCGGCCGGGGCCTGGCCGCGCTCGCCGGAGACACGCTCTGCCACGTCGACGTCCGCGCCGACAACCTGCTGCTCGGCCCGGACGGATCGGTCACCGTCGTCGACTGGCCGTGGGCCTGTCGCGGGCCGGCCTGGCTGGACACCCTGCTCACCGTCGTCAACGTGCAGGTGTACGGCGGCCACGACCCCGACGCGCTGCTGGCCGCCCAGCCGCTGACCGCGAATGTCGACCCGGCCGACCTGACGGGTGTGCTGGCCGGCCTCACCGGTTTCTTCCTCGACGGCGCCCGCCAGCCACCCCCACCCGGCATCCCCACGGTACGGGCGTTCCAGCGCCTACAGGGCGAGTCCCTGCTCCCCTGGCTAACCCACCGCCTGATCCCCTGAACCCTGACCCGCCGCCGGGCGGGTGTCGCCGTCGATCTTGGAGTTGTGGCACCTCACAAGGCTCACCAAAGCGACATCCCAGGCGCCACAACTCCAAGATCGGCGAAGCACCGACGCGCGGCGTTGGCTCACCCGGAGGCGGGGACGCCCAGGGGGTCGGCGAACAAGGGGGTGAAGCCCAGTTCGGCGGCGCCGATCAAGGTGGCGTCGTAGCCGAGCGCGGACACGCGCAGCCGGGCCTTGTCGCGCGAGATGGGCAGCACGTTGGCGGCGATCCGGCTGCGTACGTGGTCGGCGCAGACCGGAAAGACCTCGCTGAGCGTGCCTCCGAAGATCACCACGCCGGGGTTGAACAGGTTGATCACGTTCGCCACGCCGATGCCCAGCCAGTCACCGATGTGCCGCAGCGCGTCCTGCGCGGCCGGCTCGCCCCGCGCGGCGGCGGCCACCACGGCCCGTACCGCCTCGCGCCCCTTCTCCCCCGCCGGGCGCCCGGCGGCGTCGAGCAGCGCCCGCTCACCGACCTCGGCCTCCAGGCACCCGCGCGAGCCGCAGCCGCAGGGCCGCCCCTGGTACGGGTTCACGAGCATGTGCCCGACCTCGGAGGCGTACCCGCCGTCGCCGTCGAGCAGCTCACCGCTGACGATGATCCCGCCGCCGACACCCACGTCACCGTGCAGGTAGACCACGTTCTGCACGCCGACTCCGGCGCCCCGCTGATGCTCCGCCAGGGCTCCGAGGTGCGCCTCGTTGCCGACCAGGACGGGCAGGCCCAGATCCAGCCGCCGGGCCAGCTCGGCGCCGAACGCCTGGTCCACCCAGCCCATGTCCGGTCCGAAGCGGACCATGCCGTCGCCGGGCCGGATCATCCCGCAGTACGACGCGCCGACACCGACGCACACCGATCCGGGTGGCGCGGCGTGGTGCAGCGCCCGCCCGAAGTCGGCGAGCACCGAGACCACGGAGTCGAGGTCGGCCCCGGCCCGTGGCCGTTCCGCCTCCAGGCGGGCCGACACCACGCCGCCGAGCCCGACGCGGGCGGCCACGAGCCGGTCCACGGCGATGTCGAAGGCGATGACGTAGACGGTGTCCGAGGCCGGGCGGACCACAAGCGAGGGTCGTCCCGCCCGTCCGCTGCCGCCGGCCGCCACCTCCCGGACCAGGCCGGCCGACGCCAGTTCCGCGGTGAGCGCCATGACCGTGCTGCGGTTGACGCCCATCCACTCGGCCAGCTCGACGCGCGTGACCGGGCCGGTCAGGTGGACGCGCCGCAGCAGCGCGCCGAGGTTGGCCCTGCGGCCGTCCCCCTGCGCATGCCGGTCCGCGACCAGGCCCTTCCGCATCGACCACTCCGTCAGACGGCGACTGGCTTGTGACCCGAGAATAGTTGCCGCACATCGGCGCGTGCCAGCGCCCGCCTCCGGGGCGGCTGCCTCAACCATCGAGGGCTCGACCGGCGTTCTTTGCGGTGAGGGGGTGGGCATGTCGGAGTCGTTCCGCGAGTTCGTGGTGCAGCGGTCACCCGCGTTGTCGCGGACCGCGTACCTGCTGACCGGCGATCACCAGCTCGCCGAGGACCTGTTGCAGAGCGCGCTGGCCCGCACCTACCGCCACTGGCGGCGGATCCGCGACGGGGATCCGGAGGCGTACGTGCGCCGGGTCATGTACCACCAGCAGGTCTCCTGGTGGCGCCGTCGGCGGGTGGCCGAGCGGCTGGACCCGATGCCGGCCGAGCGCGGCGGCGGCGACCACACCGACGCGACGGCGCTGCGGCTGAGCGTGGTGGCGGCACTGCGGCGGCTCACCGCGCGGCAGCGGGCCGTGGTGGTGCTGCGGTACTACGAGGATCTGACCGAGGCGCAGGTGGCCGAGGTGCTCGGCTGCTCGGTGGGCACCGTGAAGCGGCACGGGCACGACGCCGTACGCCGGCTGCGCGAGCTGGCCCCCGAGCTTCTGGAGCGGACTCCGGAGAGGAGCGAGCGATGAGCGTACGGCTGCGGGAGGCGTTGCGGGAGGCGGCGGCCGAGGTGCCCGCGTACCCGGTGCACGACCGGGCGGTGCGGACCGCGCGGCGCACGCGGTGGCGGACCGCCGCGGTGGCCACGGCGGTGCTGGCGCTGGTGGCGGCCGTGCCGCTGACGGTACGCGGGGACGACCGGACCGCGCCGGCGGGCTCGGGCGGCGCGGCGCTGCCGGACCGGCTCGGGCTGCCGCCGTTCGGCGCGTTGCGGGCGACGGACCGGCCCGCGCTCGGCCCGGCGTCGGTGGTGTTCAGCGGGCAGGCGCGCGGGCTGACCGGCCTGGTCGACGAGAACGGCACTGTCGGCATCGTCGGGGCGGACGCGGACCGGTACCGGACGTGGACTGTCGGTTTCGAGGTGCCCGCCGGGGAAGGGGTGCTGCTCTCCCCGGACGGGCGGTTCCTCGCGGCGCCGAACGGGTCGCCCACCAGCCCCGGGGTGGACGTGATCGACCTGGCCGGCGGCACGGTCCGGCGGTTGCCCAGCCCGCGGCCGGGAAGCGTGGGGACGGGGCCGGCCGGGTGGGCGCCGGACGGGTCCGCGCTGGTGGTCGTGGACACCACTCCGGCGAACCCGGAGCGCAGCTCGTACGTCAACACGCTCAGCCTGGTGCGGCTGGACACCGGCCGGGCGGTCCGCCTGCTGGAGACCACGCAGCTGCCGGTGTTCGGATCGCCGCTGGCCTTCGCCGCCGACGGGTCTCGGCTGGCCTACCAGGTCGGCACGAAGGTGCTGGTGAGCAGCCCGGACGGGCGGCAGATCTCCTCGTTCCCGCTGCCGCCCGACACCGCGCTGGCAGGCAAGGGGGCCTGGCTGCCCGACGGCTCGCTGACTCTGGTCGCCCACGAGGTGGCCGGCGACCGGTGGCGGCTGCGCCGGGTCGACACCGACGGGCGGGAGCTGTCGCCGCCCGCGCTGGCCGCCGTCTCGGGCGTGACGGCGATCCGGCTGCTCGGCTGGCTGCCGGACGGGAGCGCGTGGGTGGTCGCGTACCGGCCCGAGCCGAACGCGCCGAGCTGGTACGCCGACGGGCTGGCGATGGACCAGCGGACCGCGTACGCCAACGTGCGCTCGGTCCGGGTGCTGAGCCTGACACCGGGTGCCGCTGCCCCGGTCACGCTGCTCACCGCGCCGGACCAGGTGCTCGCCGTGGACGTGGCGGACTCGGTGGTGCGCGCCGGCCGGGTCCGCGAGGCCGATCCCCCGTCCGGCCCCGGCGGCCGGGCGTGGTGGGGGGCGGGCCTGGTGGCGCTGGCGCTCGGCGGCCTGGCGGCGTACCGGCGGCTGCGCCGCGGGCGCCGGTGACGAAGCGGGTGCCTCCCCGGCGGGGAGGCACCCGTGATGCTTTCTCGGGCTACGCCGACTGTTACTCCGCTTCGCGGACCGGGCTCTGCGGCACCACCATCACCGGCCGGTGGGCGCGGTGCAGGGTGGCCATGGCGACGCTGCCGAGCAGGATCTTGCGCATCGCCGTCCGTCCGCGCGAGCCGACCACCACCGTGCTCGCCTTGTGCTCGGTGGCGACGGCGGAGAGCGCCTCGGCCACCGCGCGCCCCTGGGCGCCGCGCCCGGCGCTCACCCGCACGATGGTGACCTGTCCACCGGCCGTGTCCGGCGCAGGCGTCTCGTCCTCCTCGCCGTCGACGGCGACCAGGACGACGTCCCGCTCGGGGAAGAGGCGCCGGGTGGCGTCGAGCGCCGCCTCGGCGCCGGCGGAGGCGTCCCAGCCGACCACGACCGGCCCGGCGGCGAGCGCGTCGTGCTCGTCGGTGAGCAGCGGGTGCGGCACCACCAGGACTGGTCGCGGGCTGTAGTGCACAGCCATGTCCGAGACGCTGCCGAGCACGGCCCGGGCGCCGCCCAGCCCGCGCGAGCCGAGCAGCAGCACGTCGGTCTGCTTCTCGTCGGCCAGTTCGGCGAGCCGGAGCCCTTCCCCGCCGTAGCTGCGGCACACGAGCGGCTCGGCGTCCCAGCCGGCCGCGCGGGCCAGCATCACGCCGACGGAGGTGAGCCGGTCGGCCTCCCGGCCGCCCTCGCGCTCGATCGCCTCCACGAACGCGTTGATGTTGCGCTTGCCGGTCCAGAGGCGCTTACGCAGCTCCTCGCTGGCGAACGGTGGCGTCCACAGATGCCCGATCCATGCGTGCGCGCCGGGGAACAGCAGCGCGCCCGCCTCGATGGCGGCGCTCGCGGCCGGGGACCCGTCGTAACCCACCATCACTTGCCTGCTGTGCACGTCGCTCACCGCACCAAACCTCTCTTGCCGACGACATCCCACAAGATCGTATCCGCGGCCGGAGCGGGTCCGCGTGGGATCATCCGCCACGGACCCGTCGGTACGCTGGGCGGATGAGCACCCCGGACCTGTCGTACCTGCTCGACCACACCAGTCATGTGCTGCGCACCCGGGTGGCGGCGGCCCTGGCCGAGATCGGGCTGACCGCGCGGATGCACTGCGTGCTCGCGCACGCGCTGCCCGAGGAGCGTACGCAGATCCAGCTCGCCGAGATGGGCGACATGGACAAGACCACGATGGTGGTGACGGTGGACGCGCTGGAGCGGGCCGGCCTGGCGGTGCGGCGTCCGTCGCGTACCGACCGGCGGGCCCGGATCATCGCGGTCACCGAGGAGGGCGCCCGGGTGGCCGCGCGCAGCCAGGAGATCGTCGACCGGGTGCACGCCGAGACGCTGGCGAGCCTGCCGGACGACGAGCGGGACGTCTTCCTACGCGCGCTGGAGCGCCTGACCGCCGGCCACCTGGCCAATCCGGTGCCGAGCCCGAAACCGGCACGCCGCGCCCGCCAATAGTTCTCAAAGAGATTGTCTGTAACGGGACTATCCGTTACGGTCCATCCTGTCGCACCTCTCGACAGGAGGACTCCATGTCCGCTCCCCGCTCGCGTCAGGTCGCGCTCGGCGTGCTCGCCAGCAGCGCCCTGATGACCATCCTCGACGGCAGCATCGTCACCGTGGCGATGCCCGCCATCCAGCGCGACCTGCGTTTCTCCCCGGCCGGCCTGAGCTGGGTGGTGAACGCGTACCTGATCGCCTTCGGCAGCCTGCTCCTGCTCGCCGGCCGCCTCGGCGACCTGCTCGGACGCCGGGCGCTGTTCCTCGGCGGCACCGCGCTGTTCACCGCCGCGTCGGTGCTGGCCGGGCTCGCGGAGAACAGCGCCACGCTCGTCACCGCCCGCTTCCTCCAGGGCGTCGGCAGCGCGGCGGCGGTCGCGGTGAGCCTCGGCATCCTGGTCACGCTCTTTCCCGACGCCGCCGAGCGGGGCCGGGCGATCGCCGTGTTCGCCTTCACCGGCGCCGCCGGGGCGGCCATCGGCCAGGTCGCCGGCGGCCTGCTCACCGATGCGCTGGGCTGGCACTCGATCTTCCTGATCAACCTGCCGATCGGCCTGGCCACAATCGCGCTCGCGGTCCGTACGCTGCCCGCCGACCGGGGCCTCGGTCTGGCCGCCGGGGCCGACGTGGCGGGCGCGCTGCTGGTCACCGCGGGACTGGTGCTCGGCATCTACACGGTGGTCACCATCGAGCGGTACGGGGCGACGTCGGCGCGTACGCTCGGCCTCGGCACCCTCGCCGTCGCGCTGGTCGCCGGCTTCGTCGTCCGGCAGGCGACCGCACGCCGCCCGCTCATGCCGCTGCGGATCCTGCGCTCGCGCGGCGTGGTGGTGGCGAACGTGGTCCAGATCCTCACCGTGGCGTCGACGTTCGCGTTCCAGGTGCTCGTCACGCTCTACCTCCAGCAGGTGCTCGGCTACGACGCCACAGGCACCGGGCTGGCCCTGCTCCCGGCGGCAGTCGTCATCGGCGCGGTGTCGCTCGGCGTCTCGGCCCGGCTCAACGCCCGCTTCGGCGAGCGGGCCGTGCTGATCGCCGGGCTCGTGCTGCTGGTTGCCATGTTCGTGTTGCTGGCCCGCATACCGGTGGACGGCAGTTACCTGCCCGACGTGCTGCCGGTGATGCTGCTCGCCGGCGGGTTCGGGCTGGTGCTGCCGGCGCTGACCGCGCTCGGCATGTCCGCCGCCGGCGCCGGGGACGCCGGTCTCGCCTCCGGGCTGTTCAACACCACCCAGCAGCTCGGCATGGCGTTCGGCGTCGCGGTGCTGTCCACGCTGGCCGCCGCCCGTACCGCGGACCGGGTCGCGCTGGGCGACGACCGGGCCACCGCGCTGACCAGCGGGTTCCACCTGGCGTTCGCGATCGGCGCAGGGCTGCTCGTGGTCGCCGTCGGGCTCGCGTACGCGCTGCTGCGCCCGCGCACGACGGCGGGCGCGGACACTCCGGCGCTGGTGGGCTGAGTCAGCCGGGGGCCCGCGCCGGGTGAGTGAGGAACGGCAGCACCGCCGCCGGCAGCGCGGGTGAGGTCAGCACGTCGTAGTGGGTCAGTCCGGGCAGCACCGCCAGCCGGGACGCGGGACGGTCGGTTCCGTCGCCGCCCGCGTCCCGGTGGCCGCCGCCGAGCAGGCCGAAGAACTCCGCCGCGTGGCTCACCGGGATCTCGTCCGCGTCGGCGAACACCAGCAGCACCGGCATCGGCAGCGCGGCCACCTCGGCGGACCAGTCGTAGTCCCGTCGCAGCAGCTCGCCGCCGCGGGCCCAGAGCGCCGGCCAGTCCTGCGGACGGGGCGCCACCCGCGCATATCGCTCGTGGAGCGGGGTGCCGCGCATCCGTTGTGCGACGCGTTCGTCGTGGGCGGACATCGCGGCGAGCGTGCGCGGGTACCAGCCGTGCCGCCGGAACGGCGTGGAGACCAGCACCAGGCGCCGGATCAGGTCGGGGTGCTGGACCGCGGTACGCAGGGCCACCCCGCCGCCGAGGGAGTAGCCGAGCACGTCGGCCCGGGGCAGGCCGAGGTGGCGCAGCAGCGCGGCCACGTCGTCGGCCATCGACTCGTACCGCAGCGGCCGGTCCACGTCGGCGGTGCGGCCGTGGCCCTGCAGGTCGACGGCGATCAGCCGCCGGCGTGTGGCCAGCGCCGGGCGGATCGGCGCGAACGTCTCCGTCGAGCCGTACTCGCCGTGCAGCAGGACCAGCGGCTTGCCGTTCCCGTGCTCCTCGTACCAGATCCGCAGCCCGCCGGCCTCCGCATAGCTCACCCGCCGATCGTCGCGCCGCCGATGCCGCCGCGGGCGCGTTTGCGGTCGACGCTCAGCTCGACGCGCGGGGGCGGGCGCGCAGGTGGGCGCGTTCGCCCTGGCTGCCGAAGAGACTGAGGAACTCCACCCCCTCGCTGTCGGCACGCCCGAACCAGTGCGGCACGCGGGTGTCGAACTCGGCCGCCTCGCCGGGGACCATCACCAGGTCGTGCTCGCCGAGGACGAGCCGCAGCCGCCCGTTGAGCACGTACACCCACTCGTACCCCTCGTGGGTCTTCGGCTCGGGCTCGGACCGGCCGCCGGCCGGGATGATCAGCTTGTACGCCTGGATGCCCCCGGCCCGGCGGGTGAGCGGCAGCATGGTCATCCCGTACGCGGCGACCGGCCGCAGGTGGATGCGCGGGTCGCCGGTGGGCGGGGCGCCGACCAGCTCGTCCAGCGTCACGCCGTGCGCGCGGGCGAGCGGGAGCAGCAGCTCCAGCGTGGGCTTGCGACCGCCGGACTCCAGGCGGGACAGCGTGCTCACCGAGATGCCGGTGGCGGCGGAGAGGTCGGCGAGCGTGGTGTCCCGCTCACGCCGCAGCGCGCGCAGGCGGGGACCGACCGCGTCGAGGGCCTGGTCGAGCTCGTCGTCCATGCCACCAGTTTGCCACATCAGCAAGAGAGTTTGCGGTTCTGCTCTTCCCCGCCGCAGTCTGGTCGCGGAGGTGGTCACGATGACCGAGGTACGTGAGGACTACGAGGTACTGGTGATCGGCGGCGGTGCGGCCGGGTTGAGCGGCGCGCTGATGCTGGCGCGGGCACGCCGGTCGGTGCTCGTGGTGGACGGCGGCGAGCCGCGCAACGCGCCCGCCGACGGGGTGCACGCGCTGCTGGGCCACGACGGCGTGCCGCCGGCCGAACTGCTGGCGCGCGGCCGGGACGAGGTCCGCCGCTACGGCGGGCACCTGACCGAGGGCCGGGTCGAGGCGGTACGCCGCGACGGCGACGGCTTCGAGGTGACGCTCGCCGACGGCCGGCGGGTACGCGCCGCTCACGTGCTGGTCGCCACCGGCCTGGTCGACGAGCTGCCCGAGGTGCCCGGCCTGCGCGAGCGCTGGGGACGGGACCTGGTGCACTGCCCGTACTGCCACGGCTGGGAGGTGCGGGACCGGCCGATCGGGGTGATCGGCAGCGGCCCGATGTCGGTGCACCAGACGCTGCTGTTCCGGCAGTGGAGCGACGACGTGGTCTACCTGCGGCACACCGCGCCGCCGCTGACCGACGAGCAGGCCGAGCAGCTCGCCGCCCGCGGCGTGCCGGTGGTCGAGGGCGAGGTCGTGGCCGTCGAGGTGGCCGGGGACCGGGTGACCGGGGTACGCCTGCGTGACGGCCGCACCGTCGACCGGGAGGTGCTGACCGTCGCGCCCCGGATGGTCGCGCGCGCCGGGTTCCTGGCCGGGCTGGGCCTGCGCCCGCAACCGCACCCCAGCGGGATGGGCGAGTATCTGCCGGCCGACGAGTCGGGGCGTACCGAGGTTCCCGGGGTGTGGGTCGCGGGCAACGTGACCGACCTGTCGGCGCAGGTCGGGGCCGCCGCGGCGGCTGGTGCCCGGACCGCGGCGATGATCAACGCGGACCTGGTGAACGAGGAGACCCGGCGGGCGGTCGAGGCCCGGCGTGGCGTGCAGGAGGGTGCGTGAGCACGAATCGCCTCTAACCTGACAATTCTTCCCCTAGGTTGGGTCGGAGAGGGCAGTCGGATCCTGGGGGGCGGCGTGAAGAGCTATCCGGCGATCGAGGATCACGGGCTCATCGGCGACCTCCAGACCGCGGCGCTGGTGACCTGTGACGGGACGATCGACTGGTTCTGCGCGCCGCGTTTCGACTCGCCCAGCGTCTTCTGCGCGTTGCTGGACAAGGACAAGGGCGGCTTCTTCCAGATCGCCCCGCACGACGTCCGGTACGTCACGAAGCAGCTCTACCTGCCCGGCACGCCGATCCTGATCACCCGGTTCATCAGCGCGGACGGCGTCGCCGAGGTGATGGACTTCATGCCTGTGACCGGCGAGCGGGTCACCGACTCGCACCGCGTCGTACGCATGGTCAACATGGTGCGGGGCACCATGCGCTTCCGGGTGGAGTGCCGGCCGCGCTTCGACTTCGCCCGGGAGAGCCACGAGCTGGAGCGGCACCGCAACGGCTACCTGTTCCGGAGCCGGTCGGCGACGCTCGCCTTCAACCCGATCGATCCGGTGCGGCAGCTCTGGGCCAAGACCGGCGAGATCCGCATGGAGGACGGCGACCTGATCGCCTACGGCACGTTGCAGGAGGGCGACACCGGCGGGGTGGTCCTGGAGACCGGCAGCGAGGAGCCCAGGATCATCCCGCCGGAAGAGGTCCAGGGCATGTTCGAGTGGACCCGGGACTACTGGCGGCGCTGGGTCGAGCGCTCCCGCTACACCGGGCGCTGGCGGGAGATGGTCGAGCGCTCGGCCATCACGCTCAAGCTCATGACGTACGCGCCGACCGGCGCGATGATCGCCGCGCCGACCGCCGCGCTGCCCGAGCTGGTCGGCGGCTCCCGCAACTGGGACTACCGCTACACCTGGGTACGCGACACCTCGTTCTCCGTGCACGCGCTGCTCGGCCTCGGGTTCACCGAGGAGGTCAGCCGGTACATGGACTGGCTGGACGAACGCATCCGCGAAGCCGGCGACCACCAGGACCCACTGAAGATCATGTACCGGGTGGACGGGTCCTCGGACCTGCACGAGGAGGTGCTCGACCACCTGGAGGGCTACCGCGGCTCCCGTCCGGTGCGGATCGGCAACGGCGCCGCCGACCAGATCCAGCTCGACATCCACGGCGAGGCGCTCTACGCCATGCACCTCGCCGACGAGCAGGGCATCCGGGTGTCGCACCAGGTGTGGAAGAGCACCGTGCGGCTGATCGACTGGCTCTGCCACAACTGGGACCAGCGCGACGCCGGGATCTGGGAGAGCCGCCACCACCCCCGCAACTACACGTTCGGCCGGGTGATGTCGTGGGTGGCGCTGGACCGCGCCATCCGCCTGGCCACCCGCACCGGCCGGCCCGGGGACATGAGCTGCTGGACCGAACAACGCAACCGAATCTACAACCAGGTCATGGCCCGCGGTTTCCACCGGGAACGCGGCAGCTTCGTGCAGGCGTACGACGAGAACGTGCTCGACGCCGCTCTCCTCTACATGCCGGCGGTCGGCTTCGTCACGCCCACCGACCCGCTGTGGTTGTCCACCCTCGAGTCGATCGAGCGGGACCTGGTCTCGGACAGCCTGGTCCACCGGTACGACCCGGTCCACTCCCCCGACGGGCTCCCCGGCCACGAGGGCACGTTCAACATGTGCACGTTCTGGTACGTCGAGGCGCTGGCCCGCTCCGGCCGGCTGGACGACGCACGGCTCACCCTGGAGAAGATGTTCACCTTCAGCAACCACCTCGGCCTCTACGCCGAGGAAATCGCCTCCACCGGTGAGCAGATCGGCAACTATCCGCAGGCGTTCAGCCACCTCGCCCTGATCAACTCGGCGCTGGCGGTGAACGACCTGCTCGACGCCGAGGCCTCCGCCCGCCTCCGCCGGTAACTCCGGTGATCTCCGGCCCGGAGCCGGGTACTGTTTACCGCATGAGGTTCTTCGCCGCTGTCATGAAGCCCTGGTCCCTCCGCTGACGGCGGCAGGGTGACCGGCTTCTTCTGACGTACCAGCTCTGCTCCGCCGTCCCGGCGTTCCCGCCGGGCGGTGTCCTCGCGCTGCCCGGCTCCCCGACGAGCCGAAGAGCGGACTGTGCACAACCTCGACAACATTCCTTCCTTCCCATCCACCTCGGGCGGTTCGCTGCCCGCCGGGCACCGGGCGCACGTCCGGGCCGCCGGCGTCCGCGTCGTACTCGGCGGCCGGGTCGTGCTGTCCGACGTCAGCGTGACCGTCTCCGCCGGTTCCCGCCTCGCAGTCGTCGGCGAGAACGGCCGTGGCAAGACCACTCTGCTGCACGTGCTGGCCGGCCTCACCGCGCCCGACCAGGGCGTGGTGGAACGGCTGGGCACGATCGGCGTCGCCCGGCAGAATCTGGAGTCGCGCCACGGCGAGACAGTGGGCACGCTCGTCCGGGAGGCGATCCGGGAGTCCGAACGCGCGCTGCGGGCGCTCGACGAGGCGACGATCGCGCTCACCGAGGGCCGGGCGAGCGCGGACGACGCGTACGCCGTCGCCCTGGACGCGGCGACCCGGCTGGACGCCTGGGACGCCCAGCGGCGCGTCGACGTGGCGCTGGCCGGCCTCGACGCCTGCCCGGACCGGGACCGGGAGCTGGCCACGCTGTCCGTCGGCCAGCGCTACCGGGTACGGCTGGCATGCCTGCTCGGGGCGCGGGTCGACCTGCTGATGCTGGACGAGCCGACCAACCACCTCGACGCGGACAGCCTGGCCTTCCTCACCGCCCGGCTACGCGACCACCCGGGCGGCGTCGTGCTGGTGACCCACGACCGCGCCCTGCTGCGGGACGTCGCCACGGAGTTCCTGGACCTCGACCCCAGCGCGGACGGGCGCCCGCGCCGCTACGCCGGGGACTACGCCGCCTGGCAGGACGGGCGCCGCCGCGACTTCGCGCACTGGGTACGCGACCACGAGGCACAGCAGGCCGAGCACCAGCGGCTGGCCGACGGGGTACGGGAGGCGCAGGACCGCCTCAGCACCGGCTGGCGGCCGGAGAAGGGACACGGCAAGCACCAGCGCCAGTCCCGCGCGCCCGGACTGGTCCAGGCGCTGCGCCGCCGGCAGGAGGCGCTCGACGCGCACCGCGTCACCGTGCCGGAGCCACCGCAGCCGCTGCGCTGGCCACCGCTGGACACCCGTGCCGGACTGCCCATCCTGCGATGCCACGACGTCACGGTGGCCGGGCGCCTGCGTACCCGGGTCACGCTCACGATGGACGGCGGGAACCGCCTGCTGGTGACCGGTCCCAACGGCGCGGGCAAGTCGACGCTGCTCTCCGTGCTGGCCGGCGACCTCACGCCGTCGACCGGGGAGGTCCGTCACCTGTCCGGCGCGCGCGTCGCGTACCTCGGTCAGGAGGTGCCCGACTGGCCACCGGCGCTGCTCGCGCACGACCTGTACGAGCAGCACGTGGGCCGGCTCCGCTCCGCCGGGCGCGTCGGCTCCGGCACGGCCCTGCCGCTGAGCGCGACGAACCTGCTCGACGCCGAGGCCCGGCGTACGCCCGTCGGCCGGATGTCGCACGGACAGCAACGGCGGCTGAACCTGGCGCTGCGCCTGGCCGAACGTCCCGACCTGCTGATCCTCGACGAACCCACCAACCACCTGTCGGCGCCGCTGGTCGACGACCTCACCGCCGCCCTGCTGACGACCCGGGCGGCGGTGGTCGTCGCCACCCACGACCGGCAGATGCTCCACGACCTGGCGGCGTGGCCCACGCTGTCGCTCACCGCCCCGGCGGTGCCAGGCCGTTCGGTCACGCAGGGTGATGCCCGGCCGGAAGACTGAGTACTTCGAGCGATATGACTGAGAGGCATATTTATGGGTCTTGCGCTCGGCGATCAGCTTGTCGAGCGTCTCCTCGGTCAGCGAGCCGTCGGTCTGGACGTACGCGGTGATGCCGTCGTCCCAGACCACCACCGCGGCGGTGACGCCGGGCAGCCCGGCCACAGTGGCCTCCACCTCGGTCAGG
>NZ_LIVU01000018.1:0-71085 GCF_001905625.1 Micromonospora sp. TSRI0369 | reverse complement strand
GAACGTCAACACACCCGGCCTCGCCACCCGCACCCCCAGCCCAACCAAGATCAGTTGCACTGAAGCCTAGAAACCGCCGCGCGGGACAGCCCGCAAACTCCTTGATCAACGCGGCGGACCCGGGCGCGGGCGCGGGGGAGAGCGGGGGCACCGCGTACGCTTGGGCATCATGAGTGCCCCGTCCACTACTCCACGTCCCGCCGCCGCCAACTCGGTCTGGCCCCGGCTGGAGCCGCTGCTGCCGCAGGTGACCAAGCCCATCCAGTACGTGGGTGGCGAGCTGGGCGCGGTGGTCAAGGACTGGGACGCCGCCACCGTCCGGTGGGCGCTGATGTACCCGGACGCGTACGAGGTGGGCCTGCCCAACCAGGGCGTGCAGATCCTGTACGAGGTGCTCAACGAGCTGCCCGACGTGCTGGCCGAGCGGACGTATGCGGTCTGGCCGGACCTGGAGAAGCTGATGCGCGCCCACGGCGTGCCGCAGTTCACCGTCGACGCCCACCGCCCGGTGCGTGAGTTCGACGTGTTCGGCGTCTCGTTCTCCACCGAGCTGGGCTACACCAACCTGCTCACCGCGATCGACCTGGCCGGCATCCCGCTGCTCGCCGCCGACCGCACCGACGCCGACCCGGTGATCGTGGCCGGCGGGCACGCCGCGTTCAACCCGGAGCCGATCGCCGACTTCGTCGACGCCGCGGTGCTCGGCGACGGCGAGGAGGCGGTGCTGGAGATCACCGCCATCGTGCGGGAGTGGAAGGCCGAGGGCGCCCCGGGCGGCCGGGACGAGCTGCTGCTGCGGCTGGCCCGCACCGAGAGCGTCTACGTGCCGCGCTTCTACGACGTCGACTACCTGCCCGACGGCCGGATCCAGCGGGTCGTGCCGAACCGCCCGGACGTGCCGTTCCGCGTGCACAAGCGCACGACGATGGACCTGGACGCCTGGCCGTACCCGAAGAAGCCCCTGGTCCCGCTCGCCGAGACGGTGCACGAGCGGTACGCGGTGGAGATCTTCCGGGGCTGCACCCGGGGCTGCCGGTTCTGCCAGGCCGGCATGATCACCCGCCCGGTGCGGGAGCGTTCGATCACCACCGTCGGCCAGATGGTCAAGGAAGGGCTGGAGTTCTCCGGCTTCCACGAGGTGGGCCTGCTGTCGCTGTCGTCGGCCGACCACTCGGAGATCGGCGACATGTGCTCCGGGCTGGCCGAGCAGTACGCGGGCACGAACGTCTCGCTGTCGCTGCCGTCGACCCGGGTGGACGCGTTCAACATCGACCTGGCGCAGGAGCTGTCCCGCAACGGGCGGCGCACCGGTCTGACGTTCGCCCCGGAGGGCGGGTCGGAGCGGATCCGCAAGGTGATCAACAAGATGGTGTCGAAGGAAGACCTCATCCGCACCGTGGTCACCGCGTACTCCAACGGCTGGCGGCAGGTGAAGCTCTACTTCATGTGCGGCCTGCCCACCGAGACCGACGAGGACGTCCTGGAGATCGCCGACATGGCGCACGAGGTGATCCGGGCCGGCCGCGCGGCCACCGGGTCCAAGGACATCCGCTGCACCGTCTCCATCGGCGGGTTCGTGCCCAAGCCGCACACCCCGTTCCAGTGGGCCTCCATGGAGCGGCCGGAGGTCATCGACTCCCGGCTCAAGCTGCTCAAGCAGGCCATCAACAGCGACCGCTCGCTGGGCCGGGCGATCGGCTTCCGCTACCACGACGGTGAGCCGTCGCTGATCGAGGGCCTGCTGTCCCGGGGCGACCGCCGCGTCGGCGCGGTGATCCGCCGGGTCTGGGAGAACGGCGGCCGGTTCGACGGCTGGAGCGAGCACTTCTCGTACCAGCGCTGGGTGGACGCCGCCGCCGAGGTGCTGCCGGCGTACGGGGTGGACCTCGACTGGTACACCACCCGCGAGCGCGAGGAGCTGGAGGTCCTGCCCTGGGATCACCTCGACTCCGGCCTGGACAAGGACTGGCTCTGGCAGGACTGGCAGGACTCGCTGTCGCAGTACGAGCAGGACGACTGCCGCTGGACGCCGTGCTTCGACTGCGGCGTGTGCCCGTCCATGGACACCGAGATCCAGATCGGCCCGACCGGCCGCAAGCTGCTTCCGTTGACCCCGGTCAATGGCCTGAAGCTGCCCGCCGCCGCCCAGGGCTGAGGCCCCGGACCGTACCGGAGCGCGGGAACCCGACCAGGTTCCCGCGTTCCGTCGTCTTTTCGCGGTGACCGCCCGCGTGCGCGGGGTGGGGGTGCCCCGACTGGTGCATCCTCGATACGCTGCGTCCGTAATGGACCGGCCGGGGGCCGGTAGCGGGGAGGACAGCAGACATGGGCATCAATCCGCCGGACACCGGCGATCTGCACGTCAGCGTCGAGGACCTGGACGCCGCGGCGGAGTACGTCGAGCGCCTCAAGCAGTACGTCGACGACACCATCGGCTACGAGATGGAACGCATCAAGGAGCGGATGAAGGGCGACAGCGGCAACGCGCAGACGGTGCCCAACGGCACCCCGTTCGGCGCGTACGAGGACGCCCGGATGCAGTGGGCGGCGCTGACCAGGTCCACGGCCAGCATGGAGGCCCACCTCAAGGCCATCTCCATGAAGCTTGCCGGCCTCAAGCAGGGCACGCAGGACATCGCCAAGGCGTTCCGCGACGCCGAGGCCCGCAACGCGGCCAACGGCAAGGACATCGAGCGGCTGCTGGAGACCGCGGCCCCGCCGCCGGACGCCGGGCAGCAGCCCACCTACCCGTACACGGCCTGAGGGGGAGACGGTCATGGCAGGAGGCACCTGGGAGCGCTGCGTCCGTGAGGTGACGCTCTCGGCGGATCCGGAGACCGTGGGCTCGGTCGGCGCGGGCTGGCGCAACCTGTCCACCGCGCTCGGCCATCTGCGTGACTCGCTGGTCGGCCGCTCGTTCGTCGGCCCGATCGCAGCCGGCCAGGAGCGCCCGCACACCGGCGGTCTGCCCGGGCTGCTCGCCGGCTGGCAGGGCAGCGGCGGCGACGCGTACCGCGAGCACCTGGGCGAGATCGGCAAGGAGATCGAGGATCTCATCACGCACGCCAGCAACGTCAGTGGCGCGCTGTCGCGGATCGAGGGCGACATCCGTACGGCGGTGGCGAGCATCCCGATCCCGCTGATGGACAACTTCGGCTGGAACGAGTGGAGCCTGCCCGGCGGCACCGAACTGGACGACGCCCGCGACGGCGAGAGCCAGTCCGGCTTCCTCGCCGCACTGCGCAGCGACTACCAGTCCAACCAGGCGCTCTACGCCGACGGCGCGTTCCGCGACAAGGCCGACGACCTCGAAGCCACCATGAAGGTCGACGGCAACGCCAACGACCAGAAGCGCGGCGGCTGGTGGGACACCAAGTCCCATCTGGACAACTGGTACCGCGACAACCAGCAGGCGGCCAACAGGGCGATGTCGCCGCTGCCGGTCGCGGTCGAGGCCGAGCGCCCCAAGCTGTTGGTACCCCAGCCCGACGGCCGGCTCGACGACGGCTACCGCGCGGACCCCCGCGTACCCCCGTCCGGAGTGCCCGGTGGCGGGCTGCCCGGCGGCGGTGGTGGCGGTGCCGGCGGTGGCGGCGGGATGCCCTCGCTGGGCAGCACCGGCATCGGCGGCGGCGGTGCCGGCGTGCCCGGCGGCGGCTCGTTCACGCCCCCGCCGACCACCGGCGTGCCCGGGCTGGGCGGCGGCCCCGGCGGCGGCTCGTACACCCCGCCCGGCACCGGCGTGCCCGGCGCCGGCGCCCCGGGTTCCGGCACTCCCGAGTACGGCACCGGCCTGGCCGGCGCGGGCGGGCCGGGCACGATCACCCCGGGCGGCCCGGGCAGCACCTTCGGTGGCGGCGCCGGGCTGAGCACCGGCGGTGGCGGTGGCGGTGGCGCCGGGCTGGGTTCGGCGGGCGGCCTCGGCGGTGGCGGCCTCGGCGCGGCCGGCGGCATGGGCATGGGCGCGCTGCCCGGCATGGTCGGCGGCGGCAACGGCAAGGTGCCCCCGCTGACCAGCGCGGCCGGCGCGCTCCGTGCGGCGGCGGGCGCGGGGCCGGGCGGCGCCGGCGCGCGTGGCGGCCTGGCCGGCGCGGGCATGGCGGGCGGCGGAATGATGGGTGGCGGGATGATGGGCGGCCACGGCGGCGCCGGGCATGGCGGCGGCGGTGGCGACCACTCGTCGTGGTTGACTGAGGACGACGATCCGTGGGGCACCGGTGACGGTGCGTCCCCGGGCATCCTGCGATGAGGACGGACGGATGAGGGTGCACGTCGGCGCGCTCCGGCCGGTGGCGGCCGCGCTGCTGGCCGGGCTGATGGTGCTGGGGGCCGCGCAGCCGGCGGTCGGCGCTCCCCGCCGGGCCGAGCAGTGGTACCTCGACGAGCTGCGGATCGACCGGGCGCACCAGATCTCCACCGGGCGGGGCGTCGTGGTCGGAGTGGTCGACAGCGGCGCCGACGCCAACCACCCGGACCTGCGCGGTCGGCTCCTCGCCGGCCGCAGCACGTTCGACTCCGGCGACGGCCGGCGCGACCCGGACGGCCACGGCACCCACATGGCCGGGATCATCGCGGCGAACGGGACCGGAGTGGTCGGCGTCGCGCCGGACGCCCGGATCCTGCCCATCCGCACGCCATCCGGTGACAAGGGCGCCGACGCGGGCAACTCCGCGACCGGCATCCGGATGGCTGTGGACGGCGGCGCGAAGGTGCTCAACCTGTCCTACGGGCACGCCGGCGCCGTCGACGAGGGCGAAGAGGCGGCGATCCGGTACGCGCTGGAACGCGACGTGGTCGTGGTGGCCGCCGCCGGCAACGTCCGCAAGCTCGGCCCGGACATCGCCGCACCCGCGAAGATCCCCGGCGTGATCGCGGTGACCGGCACGACCCGGGGCGGCGGTTTCTGGCCCGGCTCGGCGCAGGGCCCGGAGGCGGTGGTCGCCGCGCCCGGGGACGAGGTCTACAACATCGGACCCGACCGGGGGTACGGCTGGGGCGACGGCACGTCCGACTCCACAGCCATCGTGGCCGGTGTGGCCGCGCTGATCCGGTCGAAGTTCCCCCGGCTCGCCGCAGCCGACGTGATCAACCGGATCATCCGTACCGCCCGGGACGCCGGCCCGCCCGGCCGTGACCCGCAGTTCGGCTTCGGCCGGATCGACCCGGTGGCGGCGCTCACCGCCGATGTCCCGTCGGTGTCGGCGAACCCGCTGCTCGGCGCCGCCCCGGCCAGCGCGTCCGCGCCGCCGGCCGCGGCCGAGGACGAAGACTTCGACGTGACCGACTACGGGGACCGGGGCGGCCCCACCGACCAGCAGGTCATGGTGATCGGCATCGGTATCGCCGTGGCGCTGGTGGTGCTGCTGGCGCTCGTGGTGTTCCTGATCTGGAACCGCCGCCGGCACCGGCGCGAGCTGGCGCGGGCCGCCGACATCCCGGACGAGGCGCTGGACCGGATGAACGGCCAGGGCCCGCCGGTCCCGGCCGGCCATCCCGCCGGCCCCCCTCCCGGCTACGGTCCCCCTCCCGGCTACGGCCCACCCGGCGGCCCCTCGTCGTCCGGCGCCTACGCCCGACCGGCCCCGCACCCTGGCGCCCCCTCCCACCCGGGCGGACAACCGACCCAGGGCGCCCACCCCCAGCCTGGCGGATACCCCACGCCGAGCGGCCACCCCCAGCCCGGCCCTGGCGCCTACCCACCCCCGGCCCAGCCCACCCCGCCCCACGACAACCGCACCTGACCCACCCACCCACCCACCCACCCTCCCGCCCTCCCTCTCCCGGCCCGGCGCCAACCCCGTTGATCATGAGGTTGGCGGCGATGTCGATCTACAATCCCGCCGCCAACCTCATGATCACCCGTCCCGCTCGGCCCGCCGGGGGCGAGCGGGGTGCGTGATCAAGGGGTTTGGGGCCTCGGGTGGATGGATCTGGACGTGAACTCACTGATCACGACGGGGCGGGGTGTCCGGGCGGGGGTTTGGGTGGGTTTGGGATGGGTGGGGTAGCCCCGGGTGTGGGGCGCGGCGAGCACTGCGCCAGGATGGGGCGGATACGCAGGCACAGCCGAGGAGCTCACGATCGCCAGAAAGCCTCAACCCGAGGGCGGCCAGGCGCCCGTCGTCCAGCGGGTCCGCATCCGGTACGCCAAGCGGGGACCGCTGCGCTTCACCTCGCACCGCGACTTCGCCCGGGCCTTCGAGCGCGCGCTGCGCCGGGCCGGCGTACCTATCGCGTTCTCCCAGGGCTTCACCCCACACCCCAAGATCTCGTACGCCTCGGCGGCGCCGACCGGTGTGGCCAGCGAGGCGGAGTACCTGGAGATCGGGCTGCGTGAGCCGGTCGACCCGGCGCGGCTGCGCGAGGCGCTCGACGCCGCGCTCTCGCCCGGGCTCGACGTGCTCGACGCGGTGGAGGCCACCGGCGGCAGCCTCGCCGACCGGATCGAGGCGTCGTACTGGCGGATCGAGCTGCCCGAGGTGGACCCGAAGGTGCTGGCGGAGGCCGTGGCGGCCTTCACCGCCGCCGACGAGATCCAGGTCGAGCGGATGACCAAGCAGGGGCGGCGGACGTTCGACGCCCGCGCGGCAGTGGTGTCCATCGATGTGAGGTCTCCGTCTGAGACGCCTTCCGAGGCGGCGGCCGTACCGTGTGCGATACTCGAACTGGTCGTGCGGCAGGTCACCCCGTCCGTTCGGCCCGATGACGTCCTGTCCGGCCTCCGCGCGGTGGCCGCCCTGGAGCCGCCGGTCACTCCCAAGGTGATCCGGCTGGCGCAGGGCACGTTGACCGCGCAGGGCGAGATCGTCGATCCGTTGGACGCGGATCGCGACGGGGCAACCATCGGAGAGCGCTGACCGTCGGTCAGCGTTCTGGCAGGCAGACTTCGGCGGTCGCGTTTTTGCGCGCCCGGCGGAAACACCTTTGCGGCAACCCTGCGTGGCAGCGCTCACCCGCGCCCGGGGCAGCCAGAACTGGAGAACGTCCATGCTCGAGAACGAGCCCGAGGGCGGCGAACGGACCGGCGCAGAGCCGGCCGGGACGACCGCCGACAGTGCCGCCATCGCCTCCGGCAGCGCCGACGTCGCCACCTCCGGCAGCGCGGAGGGCGTCGCCGAGACCAAACCGCCGGCCCGTAAGCGGGCCAGCCGCCGCAAGGCCGCCCCGCTGAACCAGCCGGAGCAGACCGACGCGCCGGTGGAGGCGTCCGCGACCGTGACCGGCAGCGGCGAGTCGCCGCAGGCCGAGGTGCTCGCCCCGATCGCGGGCGAGTTGGACGCCGCGCCCAAGACCACCCGGCGCCGCCGTAAGGCGACCCCGGCGAAGGCGGTCGAGGAGCCGGTGGCCGCGGCCGGGGTGGAGGCCGCCTCGGACGAGGTCGTGCCGCCGGTGAAGGTGACCCGGACCCGTCGCCGCAAGGCCACCCCGCCCGCCGCCGAGACCGTGGCGCCGGACGAGACCGCCGCCGCGGTGCAGGCGTCCGAGAACGCCGTGATCGACGGGCCGGTCTCCGCGCCCGGGGGCGACCTGATCGCCGAGGGACGCGCCGACATCGACGGCGGCGAGGCCGCCGCACCGGGTGGGGCCGCCACCGCGGGGACCGCCGCGCCGGCCCGCACCGGCCGGCGCGCCGCCACCGGCGACAAGGCCACCACCCGCCGGGGCAGGGCCGCCACCGGCGGCCAGGCGAGCACCGGCGACACGGCCGGCATCGGTGAGACCACCGGCGAGGACGTCGAGGACGAGGACGCCGAGGGCGGGACCGTCGAGGACGCGAGCGCCGCGGGTGCGCGTACCCACGAGGTCGACCTGGCCCGCAGCGGCGGCCCGGCGGACACGACGGGCGTGGTGTCGACGGGCGCCGCCGTGCCGCGCGTCGCCGAGGAGCCTGCCGAGACGCCGCCCGCCACCACCCGCCGGCGTCGTGCCGCGCTCTCCGCGCCGACCGTCCTGTTCATGGCACCGCAGCCCGACGAGGCGCCCGCCGTCCAGGTCACGTACCCGGCCGCGGAGGAGCCGATCGAGGAAGCGGTGGAGACCGTCCGGCGTCGCCGTCGCGGTCGCCGGGAGGTCGAGCCGGTCGAGGCCGAGGTCGAGCCGGAGGTCGTCGAGGAGGAGCCGGCCGCCGAGGCCGAGGAGTCCGCCGAGATCGACGAGGACGACGAGACGGCCGCCGCGCGGCGTCGTCGTCGCCGGGGTCGCCGGGGCCGGGGCCGGGGCCGGGGTGGCGCCGACGAGGCCGACGACGAGGAGACCGAGGAGTCCGGCACCGCCGAGGCCGCCGAGGAGGAGGCCGAGGAGTCCGCCGAGGACGAGGAGTCCGACGGCGAGGGGATGACCCGCCGCCGTCGCCGTCGTCGCCGCCGGGGCGCCGGGGAGGCGGACACCGCCGCCGAGGACGGCGTGCCCACCGTCGTCAAGATCCGTGAGCCGCGCAAGCCTGTCGACGAGGTGCAGGGCGTCTCCGGCTCGACCCGGCTGGAGGCCAAGCGGCAGCGCCGCCGGGACGGCCGTGAGCAGCGGCGCACGCGCCCGCCGATCCTGAGCGAGTCGGAGTTCCTGGCCCGCCGGGAGGCTGTCGACCGGGTGATGGTGGTCCGCCAGCGCGGCGACCGCACCCAGATCGCGGTGCTCGAGGACGGCGTGCTGGTCGAGCACTACGTGACCCGCAACTCGTCCGCCACCATGGCCGGCAACGTCTACCTGGGCAAGGTCCAGAACGTGCTGCCGAGCATGGAGGCGGCCTTCGTCGACATCGGGCGCGGGCGCAACGCGGTGCTGTACGCCGGCGAGGTCAACTGGGACGCCACCGGCCTGGAGGGCCGGGCGCGCTCGATCGAGCAGGCGCTGCGCTCCGGTGACTCGGTGCTGGTGCAGGTGACCAAGGACCCGATCGGGCACAAGGGCGCGCGGCTGACCAGTCACATCGCGCTCTCCGGCCGGCACCTGGTCTACGTGCCCAACGGCAACGCCTCCGGGATCAGCCGCAAGCTGCCGGACACCGAGCGCAAGCGTCTGCGGGACGCGCTGAAGAAGCTGGTGCCGGACGGCGCCGGGGTGATCGTCCGGACCGCGGCCGAGGGCGCCAGCGAGGACGAGCTGGCGCGCGACGTGAAGCGGCTGCAGGCGCAGTGGGAGGACATCCAGGCCAAGGCGACCGAGGGCGGCGCCCCGGTGCTGCTCTACGAGGAGCCGGACCTGGTCATCCGCGTGGTCCGGGACCTCTTCAACGAGGACTTCCGCGAGCTGGTCATCGAGGGCGAGTCCGCGTACGGCATGGTCGAGTCGTACCTGTCGCACGTCTCCCCGGACCTGGTGGAGCGGCTGCGCCGGCACGCCGGGGTGGTGGACGTGTTCGCCGAGTACCGGATCGACGAGCAGATCCTCAAGGGGCTGGACCGGAAGGTCTTCCTCCCCTCCGGCGGCTCGCTGGTGATCGACCGCACCGAGGCGATGACGGTCATCGACGTGAACACCGGCAAGTACACCGGCTCCGGCGGCAACCTGGAGGAGACGGTCACCCGCAACAACCTGGAGGCGGCCGAGGAGATCGTGCGCCAGCTGCGGCTGCGCGACATCGGCGGCATCGTGGTGATCGACTTCATCGACATGGTGCTGGAGTCGAACCGGGAACTGGTGCTGCGCCGGCTCACCGAGTGTCTCGGCCGGGACCGCACCAAGCACCAGGTCACCGAGATCACCTCGCTCGGCCTGGTGCAGATGACCCGTAAGCGCATCGGCGCGGGCCTGCTGGAGGCGTTCAGCGAGACCTGCGAGTGCTGCAAGGGCCGGGGCGTGATCATTCACACCGAGCCGGTGCCGGAGAAGCCGCGCGGCGGCGGCGCGGGGGAGAAGGTCAAGGCGGTCGCCTCGGCGGTCGCCGCGCCGGCCGAGGAGAAGAGCCGTCGCCGGGGCCGTAAGGCCGCCGCGGAGAAGCCGGCCGTGGAGGTCGCGCCGGAGCAGCCGGCCGCGCAGCCGCCTGCCGGCATCGAGCCGCCCGCGGCCGTCGCGCCGCCGGAGCGGACCGTCGCCGAGGTGGTCGAGACCGACGACGACTACTACGACACCCAGGGCTACGACCTGTCCCGGTTCGAGACGGACACACCGGCCGCCCCGGCGGTCGCGGACAGCCAGGAAGGCGACTCGGCCCGGCTGGCCGCAGCCGACGACCCGGACGCGATCGGTGACGGCGACAGCGACGAGGACGGCGGTGCCCCGCGGCGGCGGGCGCGCCGTGGCGGTGCCCGGCGGCGTACCCGGCCGTGAGGCGCTGAGCTGCGCGAACAGGGCCCCCGTTCCACGCCTGGCGTGTGGATCCGGGGGCCCTGTCGTGCCTGCCGGGCGGCTCGGGAGGACACCGCCGGCAGCCCGGTTTGGGGGGCGGGCCGGGTATGGCGTACGCTTGCCTGCGGCGCACTTTGGTGTGCTGAGTTCCCGCGTGCCCGCTCCGCCGGTGTCACGGCTCCCGGCGAGACGCCGTGGGAACGACCGCCGCCGGTGTGACAACCGGCAGCGGTGGAATAGACGCCAGCAGCCTCAACGACAGGGAGTCCGCCTCCGATGTACGCGATCGTCAAGACCGGCGGCAAGCAGTACAAGGTCGCCGAGGGCGACGTGATCGAGGTCGAGAAGCTCGCCGGTGCCCCCGGCGACGCGGTGAAGCTCACCGCGGTGCTCCTCGTCGACGGTGACGACCTGGTGACCGACGCGGCGAAGCTCGCCAAGGTCGCGGTGTCCGGCGAGATCGCCGCGCACACCAAGGGCCCGAAGATCCGGATCCACAAGTTCAAGAACAAGACCGGCTACCACAAGCGCCAGGGTCACCGCCAGCCGCTGACCCAGGTCAAGGTGACCGGCATCTCCAGCGGGAAGTAGGTCGTCCTCCAATGGCTCACAAAAAGGGTGCGTCCAGCTCGCGTAACGGCCGTGACTCCGCGGCCCAGCGACTCGGCGTGAAGCGCTTCGGTGGTCAGGTCGTCAGCGCGGGTGAGATCCTCATCCGTCAGCGTGGCACCAAGTTCCACCCCGGTGACCTGGTCGGCCGTGGCGGCGACGACACGCTGTTCGCGCTGGCCGCCGGCTCGGTGCAGTTCGGCACCAAGCGCGGTCGCAAGACCGTCAGCATCGTGCCTCAGCAGTAGTTTTCTGGCCAAGCGGGCCGCGGACCTCTGGTCCCGGCCCGCTTCGCCTTTTCACGCGCGGGGCGGACCCCGCTGGAAGGATTGGCGTCGTGACGACGTTCGTTGACCGGGTCGTCCTGCATATGCAGGCCGGCGACGGCGGGCACGGCTGTGTCTCGATTCACCGGGAGAAGTTCAAGCCGTTCGGCGGGCCGGACGGCGGCAACGGCGGGCACGGCGGCAGCGTGTCCCTGGTGGTCGACCCGCAGGTCACCACGCTGCTCGACTTCCACTTCCGGCCCCACCTGAAGGCCGAGAACGGCAAGGGCGGGGCCGGCTCGAACCGCGACGGCGCCAACGGTCGCGACCTCGTCATCAAGGTGCCGAACGGCACAGTGGTGCAGAGCCTCGACGGCGAGGTCCTGGCCGACCTGGTCGGCGTGGGCACCACGTTCGAGGCGGCCCGGGGCGGCCGGGGCGGGCGCGGCAACGCCTCGCTGGCGAACGCCCGCCGCAAGGCGCCCGGCTTCGCCGAGCTGGGTGAGCCCGGCGACCGGCTGGACGTGGTGCTGGAGCTCAAGAGCGTCGCCGACGTGGGCCTGGTCGGCTTCCCGTCTGCCGGCAAGTCCTCGCTGATCTCGGTGATCTCCGCGGCCAAGCCGAAGATCGCCGACTACCCGTTCACCACGCTGGTGCCCAACCTGGGCGTGGTCCGCGTGGACAACCACACCTTCACCGTCGCCGACGTGCCGGGCCTGATCCCGGGCGCGGCCAGCGGCAAGGGCCTCGGCCTGGAGTTCCTCCGCCACGTCGAGCGCTGCGCCGTGCTGGTGCACGTGATCGACACCGCGACGCTGGAGCCGGGCCGCGACCCGCTCGCCGACATCGACGCCATCGAGTCGGAGCTGTCCCAGTACGGCGGCCTCGCCGACCGGCCCCGGCTGGTCGCGCTCAACAAGGTCGACGTGCCCGACGGCAAGGACCTCGCCGACATCGTCCGCCCCGACCTGGAGGCCCGCGGCCTGCGCGTCTTCGACGTCTCGACCGCCACCCGCGAGGGCCTGCGCGAGCTGACGTACGCGATGGCGGAGCTGGTCGACCAGGGCCGCCGCGCCGCCCCGCCGGCCGAGCCGACCCGGATCGTGATCCGCCCGAAGGCTGTCGACGACGCCGGCTTCACCATCGAGGCCGAGCCGGACGGCTCGTACACGGTGCGCGGCAGCCGGCCGGAGCGCTGGGTGAAGCAGACCAACTTCGACAACGACGAGGCAGTCGGCTACCTGGCCGACCGGCTGGCCCGCCTCGGCGTCGAGGAGAAGCTCGCGAAGGCCGGCGCGCAGGCGGGCGACCTGGTGCGCATCGGCGACCGGGAGTTCGACTGGCAGCCGACGCTCTACGCCGGTGTCGACTTCGTGCCCGGCAACCGGGGCACCGACGTGCGGCTGGAGGACAAGTCGAACCGCCCGTCGGCGTCCGACCGGCTCGCGGCGCGCAAGGCCCGCCGGGTCCGGCCGGAGGACGAGATCGAGGCCGCGCCGGCGGCGGCAGAGGCGGACGCCGAGTAGCCGTTTCCGGGACGGTGGCGGGAAACCTGCGCGAAATCCGGCGGATCTAGCGTACGGGCATGTTGATCGAGTCCCGTCCCGCCACCGACCCGGAGATCGCCGCGCTCGTCGTCGCCCAGCAGCGGGAGCTGCGCGACGCGGACGGCGGGCTGGACGGGCAGGTGACTGTCGTGCACACCGACATCCACTACCTGGCCGCCGTGGTCGGTGGCCGGGCGGTCGGCTGCGGTGGGCTCCAGGCGCTCGACGCCGACACCGGCGAGCTGAAGCGGATGTACGTGCGACCGGCGTTCCGGGGACGGGGCATCGCCCGGCAGTTGCTCGTGGCGCTGGAGGAACTGGCGTTCCGGGCGGGCCACCGGACGGTGTGCCTGGAGACGGGCACGTACCTGCCGGCCGCGATCTCGCTCTACCGGTCCAGCGGTTACGAGCCGATCCCGGTCTACGGCGAGTACGTGGACAACCCGTACAGCGTCTGTTTCGCCAAGCGGCTGCCGGTGGCGGCCTGACGCTCAGGCGCCGCACCGGCGTGTCGCGCCTGGTCAGGGACGGTCGAACGGGGCCTGCACCGGGCTGCCCGTGCCCAGGTTGTTGTTCAGCAGCAGTCCGGCGGCGAGCATGCCGAAACCGAGGAACAGGTGCAGCCAGTTGTCGGCGTCGTTCACCGGCACGAAGTTGACAGCGGTGTCCCGGTCGATGGCGAAGCCGTACAGCCACAGCACCAGGTAGAGCGCGCCACCGCCGGCCAGGAACACCCGCGCCCCGCCCAGCCGCCGGGCCATCACCAGACCGACCAGCCCGAACGACAGGTGCAGCAGGTTGTGCAGCACCGACACCTGGAACACCCCGAGCAGCTTCGCCTCGGAGTGGTGCCCGGCGAACGTCAGGTCGCCGTAGTGCGTGGTGATGCCGGGCACGAAACCGAGCACGCCGATCAGCGCGAAGACGGCTGCCGCCGCGAGGGCAACCTTCTGCACCGTAGGCCGCGCGGGCGCGTGTTCGCGCACGTCACGTGCCATCCCTGTCACCCCCGTGGACTCGCCGCCGCCCGGGCGGGCAGGCATTCCATTCTCTGACCGGAGCGGGCCGCTCCCGCAGAGAAATCACGAATCAGGCATGGACCCGTCGACTGGGGGTAGGGCGATTGTCACGCGGAAACAAATCCGTGTGACCCCCCGAGAACACCCGCTGGAAACACACGAGCGGAAGGGACACCATGACTCAGGATCTTTCTCCCAGTTCGGCCACGTACCAGTCGACGAACGGTGGTGGCGGCGTACGTGACCAGGCCCGCCAGGTCGGCTCCGACGCCGCGAGCGCCGGTGGCGCGGTCGCCCAGACCGCCAAGGAGCAGGGCCGGGAGGTGGTGGGCGAGGCCAAGCGGCAGGCCCGCGACCTCTACAGCGAGACCCGTGGCCAGGTCACCGCCCAGGCCGGTCAGCAGCAGCAGCGCGCCGCCAGTGGCCTGCGGTCGCTGGCCGACGAGATGCGCACCATGGCGCAGCAGGGTGGCGGCTCCGGGCCGGTCACCGAGCTGGCCCACCAGGCGGCCGAGCGGGTGCACGGCGTGGCCGGCTGGCTGGAGCAGCGTGAGCCGGGCGACCTGCTCAACGAGGTGAAGAACTACGCCCGCCGCAACCCCGGCACGTTCCTCGTCGGCGCCGCGCTGCTCGGCGTGGTCGCCGGGCGGCTCACCCGCAACATCACCGCGCTCGGCGACGACAACAGCGGCGCGCGGCCGGCGTACGACCCGGACCGCACCGCCGTCATCCCGACCGCGCGCGAGGTGCCGGACCAGGTGCCGCCGGGCGGCTACCTCGACCCGACGCCGGGCAGCTACGCCGAGCCGGACCCGGGCTACTCCGCGCCGGGCGCGACCTACCCGGGTGGCGGCGCCCCGAACACCTGGGCCGACCCGGCCGGTGGCACCGGTCAGCCGCTGCCGCCGCCGGAGCGCACCGACCCGCTGCCGGGCGTCCCGTCCACCGGCGCTCCCCGCCCGTGACCCGCCGCACCGGCAGAAGGGAGGCGACGGCATGACCGTACCCACGCAGGACCCCGGCTATCAGGCGGCCGGCGCGCCGCACCACGCCGACGAGGTGCGCGGCAGCTCGCTCGGTGACCTGATGCGTCAGGTGACCACCGACCTGTCCACGCTGATGCGGCAGGAGGTGGAGCTGGCCAAGGCCGAGATCCGCCAGGAGGGCAAGAAGGCGGGCAAGGCCGCCGGCCTGTTCGGCGGCGCCGGCTTCGGCGGCTACATGGTGGCGCTCTTCGTCTCGATCGCGATCTGGCAGTTCCTCGACAACGTCATGGACTCCGGGCTGGCCGCGCTGATCGTGGCCGTCATCTGGGCCGCTGTCGCGGCGGTCCTGTACTCGATGGGCAAGAAGAACGCCGAGCGGATCCGCGGCCTGAAGCAGACGAACGACAGCGTGCAGCGCATCCCCGACGCGCTCAAGCCGCACCCGGAGGGAGTCACCCGATGAGCACCGATCCCGAGCAGATCCGCCGCGAGATCGAAGCCACCCGCAACAACCTCAGCTCGGACGTGGACGCCCTGGCGTACAAGGTCAGCCCGAGCCGCATCGTCGACGACCGCAAGCAGCGCGTACGCAGTGCGCTGACCAACGTGAAGGACAAGGTGATGGGAACCGCATCGGATCTCGGCCACAGCACCGGCCACGCCGCCCACTCGGTGGGCGACCACGCCTCCTCGATGGCCTCGACGGTGGGCGACAAGGCGCACTCGGCCGCCTCGACGGTCGGTGACGCCGCCCAGCGCGCGCCGCAGGTGCTGCGGCGCAAGTCCGAGGGCAACCCGATCGCCGCCGGCGTGATCGCCTTCGGCGTCGGCATGCTGGTCTCCTCGCTGATCCCGGCCACCCGCCGCGAGCAGCAGGTCGCCGCGCAGGTCAAGGAGAAGGCGGCCGAGCACGGTGGCGTGGTCAAGGAGAAGCTGGGCGAGGTCGCCGGTGAGCTGAAGGAGGAGCTGCGCGAGCCCGCGCAGCACGCCGCCGAGTCGGTGAAGGCGACCGCGCAGGACGCCGCGCACGCGGTCAAGGACGACGGCCGCGCCGCCGCGCAGGACGTGCGGCACAGCGCCGAGCAGGTGCGGTCCTGAAGGTCCGCGCTTTCGGTTAGGAAGGGCCCCTTCTTATCGCCTCGCGATAAGAAGGGGCCCTTCCTTTCACCTCAGCGGGCGCCGCCCCGGTCTCCACCCAGAGCACCAGCTCGTCCGGGCGGCGCCGGGTCATCCGGCGGCGCAGCGCACGTGTGGAGTTGGCGGCCACCCGCAGCCGGGCGCCCGCGTAGGGCACCCCGCCGCGCAGCCGCAGCCCCACCGCCAGCCACGCGCACAGCCCGCGCTCCAGCGCCCACACGGGCGCGGCCAGGCTGGTGTGCGCCGGGAACACGGTCGCGCCGCCGGCCCGTCGCCGGCCCAGCTCGGCCACCGCCACCGTCGCCAGCCCGGCCCGCAGCAGCAGCCCGGGCCGGCGGGTGGCGAGCACGAGAGCCGTCGCCGGCAGCACCGCCAGCGCGGCCAGCAGCCACGCCGGCCGGGCCGTCTCGTCGTACGCCTGGCGGACACGCTGCCCGAGGAAGTGCGCGGCGGTGGGCGGGAGCCGCCGCACGTACAGCCACGCCGGGGTGGCCGTGCTGCCGCCGTACGCGCGCACGGTCCGGACCAGCTCCAGGTTCTCGAAGAGCACGTCCGGGTCGTAGCCGCCCATCGCCAGGAACGTGCCCCGCCGCACCCCGAGGGTGCCCGGCCAGTCCCCGCCGAACGCGCGGGCGAGCAGCGTCCGGCCGGTGTCCCACCAGGCGTGCCAGGGCAGCGGGTCGAAGTGGTTCTGCGGCCGGACCAGGTCGACCACGTCCAGCATCTGGTGTACCGCGCACAGGGCCGGCAGGTCGTACCGGACGTCGTCGTCGGCGATCACCACGTGCTCGTGCCGGGCCAGCGCGACGCCGGTGAGCACCCCGAGCACCTTGCCGTTGCGTCCGCGCAGCGCCGGGTCCGGCGGCACGTGCCGCACCAGCCCGTCCCAGGCGTCGGCGTGCCGGGCGAACAGTTCCGGCGGCGAGGCGTCGACCACCACCACGTCGAGCCAGCGGCTCAGCTCCCGCAGGTACCGGGTCAGCTCGTCCAGGCCGCCGTCGTCGTGGGCGCGCAGCGGCAGCACGTACGCCATCGGGAGCCGGACCGGCGCGGACGCGGCGGCCTCGTCACGCACGTGCGCAGCGGTCGGTCTGGTCACGTCGCCTCCCCTCGTGTCGGGTCACGCGACTTGCCCGGAATGCGGCTGCTGAAACCGTTTCGGGCGGGCTGTGTCGGGTAGCGCAGCCGGATACGGACGGTCCGAGTCGTTCGAGGCGGAGGAGACGTGATGAGCAGGAACGCGACCAGGTGGGCGCTGGCCGGCGCCGCCACGGTGACCGCGCTCGGGATCACCCGCACGGTGGCCCGGCGGCGGCACCGGCACCAACCCGACCGTGAGGACGGCTGGTACGTGGTGCGCCGCGGCATCACAGTGGACCGGCCGGTCGACGCGGTGATCGGGTTCTGGACCGACCGGGAACGGCTCGACCGCGGCCTGGCCGAGTGGGCGACGCTGGAGCAGCTCGACGCGAACCGGTGGCGCTGCGTGGCGGCCGACCCGGCCGGCGGCGGTGCCGAGTGGCGGGCCGAGATCACCGTCGACGGCCCGGGACGGTTGAGCTGGCGGGTCACCGACGGACCGGTGGCCCAGCGCGGCCGGATCGAGCTGGTGACCGCGCCGCAGGACCGGGGCACCGAGATCCGGGCCGAGCTGCGCTGGCGCTCCGGACCGATCCGGCGCGCGGTCGGGCTGGCCGGTGGAACCGACCCCGACCTGGGGCTGCGCACCACGCTGCGCCGGATCAAGTCGCTGATCGAGACCGGGCAGGTGCTGGACACCCGGCACGACCCGTCCGGGCGCAGCCCGCGCCAGGAGCGGGCGACGGACAAGGTACGCGAGAAGCTGATGGTGGGAGGACGACCGTGAGGGCGTTGTGCTGGGAGGGTGTCGGGAAGCTGGCCGTGCGGGACGTGCCGGAGCCGACCATCAGGTCGGCCGGCGACATCATCGTCAAGGTGCGCGCGAGCAGCGTGTGCGGCTCCGACCTGCACCTGATCAACGGCTACCTGCCGGCGATGCGCGAGGGGGACGTCCTCGGCCACGAGTTCATGGGTGAGGTGGTCGAGACCGGCCCGGACGTGCGGCGCATCTCCGTCGGCGACCGGGTGGTGGTCGGGTCGGTGGTGGCCTGCGGCTCGTGCTGGTACTGCCGTACCGAGCAGTTCTCGCTCTGCGACAACTCGAACCCGCAGCCGGTCTTCACCGAGAAGCTGTGGGGTCACTCGCCCGCGGGCATCCTCGGCTACTCGCACGCGGCCGGCGGCTACTCGGGCAGCCACGCCGAGTACATCCGCGTGCCGTTCGGCGACGTCGGCGCGTTCACCGTGCCGGACGGGGTGCCGGACGACTCGGTGGTGTTCGCCTCCGACGCGATGCCGACCGGCTGGATGGCCGCCGACTTCTGCAACCTCAAGGGCGGCGAGGTGGTGGCGGTCTGGGGCGCCGGTGGGGTCGGCCAGATGGCGGCCCGGTCCGCGCAGATCCTCGGCGCCGAGCGAGTAGTGGTCATCGACCGGCTGCCGGAACGGCTCGCCACCGCGGCGCAGCGGCTCGGCGTGGAGACGATCAACTACGCCGAGACCGACGTGCTGGAGGCGCTGCGGGAGATGACCGCCGGGCGCGGCCCGGACGCCTGCATCGAGGCCGTCGGCATGGAGTCGCACGACGTCGGCCCGGCGTACGCGTACGACAAGGCCAAGCAGACGGTACGGGCGCAGACCGACCGGCCCACCTCGGTCCGGCAGGCGATCATGGCGGCTCGCAAGGGCGGCACGGTGAGCATCGTCGGCGTGTACGGCGGCCTGGTGGACAAGTTCCCGCTCGGCGCGGCCATGAACAAGGCCCTGGTGCTGCGGATGGGGCAGATGCACGCCCAGCGCTACATCCCGATGCTGCTGGACCGGGTCGCGGCCGGCGAGATCGACCCCGGCTACCTGGCCACTCACCCGATGTCCCTGGAGCAGGGCGCCCGGGGTTACGAGATCTTCGAGAAGAAGGAGGACGGCTGCCTGCGTACCGTGCTGCACCCGCAGGCCGCCTGACGACGAAGGGTGCGCCCGTTCAGCGCAGCGGGCGCACCCCGTCGGCCCGATGTGCCCCGTCGACCGGGCGTACGCCGTCGAGCACCAGCCCGCTGGGCGGCAGCGCCGGCATGGCGCCCAGGTCGAGCGCCAGGTCCTGCGGCGGTACGCGGTAGTCCATCGCGCCGGTCAGGTTCGTCACGGCCCGCTTCATCAACTCGATGGTGATCCATTCTCCGGCGCAGCGGTGGCCGGTGAAGTGGTCGCCGCCGCCCTGCGGGACCAGGCCGAACGGGTCGTCGCGCCAGCCGGTGAAGCGCTCGGGGCGGAACTGCTCCGGCTCCGGCCAGATGTCGGGGTGGTGGTTGGTGCCGTACAGGTCGAGCAGCACCCGCCGGCCCTGCGGGAACGTGTACCCCCGCCACTGGAACGAGCGGCGCACCCGGGCCGCGGTGACCGGGAAGAACGGGTAGTAGCGGCGTACCTCCTGCACGAACCGCTCCGTCGCGGCGTCGTCGCCTGGTAGCCGGTCCCGCCAGTGCGGGTGGTCGTGCAGCGCCAGTGCGGCGAAGACCACGTACCGGTCCACCGCGACGGTGGGGCGCAGCACGTTGAGCAGTTCCACAGCGGCGATCCGGCGGGGCAGCGGCCGTCCCCGCTCGTCCCGGTGCCCGGCGACGACCGCCAGCGCGCTGCCCTCCGGGGCGGGCACCGTGCCCGCGCGTACCCCTTCGATCAGGTCGCCGGCCCAGCGTTGCGCGCGGTGGCGGCCGAGCCGTCCGCGCCAGTGACGGGGGCCCAGCGCGGCCGGGGCCTCGATCATCGCGTGCATCTCGGCGGTGCGGCGCGGCACGTCGTCCTCGGCAAGCGGCACCCCGGCCCAGGCCCAGACCGTACGGGTCAGGATCTCGCCCACCTCGTCGTAGAGCACCACCGGTCCGGTGCGGGACCAGGCCGGGATCCGGGCCCGCCACTGCTCGTCGAAGACCTCCCCGAGGCGGCTGATCGCGGCCCGCGTCATGATCGACATGAACATCGCCTTGCGGACCCGGTGCGCCTGGCCGTCCAGGCCCTGCACGCCGCCGACACCGGTGAGCGTGCGCTGCCCGCGCATCGGCATGGCGCCGTGCCGTACGAACCGCTCCTCGTCGTAGAACAGCTCGGCGGCGTCCCGGCCGCGCAGGCAGATCGTCGGTCTCAGCAGCAGCCGGGTCTGGAAGATGTCGGTGCCGAGGCGGTCGCAGCGGGAGCCGACGAAGCGGTAGCCCTCCCGGATGAAGGCGAGCGTGCTGTCCGGGCTCCGGTCGCTGGGCATGGTGCTCATGTCGACTGCTCCTACGCGGTTCGGCGGCGCTGCCTACCTACCCCGGGCGGCGCTGCCGAACCCTCTATCTCAGCAGCTCGGGCCGCATGGGGGAGGGGCCAGCGGGGCGGGCGGACGCTGGCCCCTCCCCGGGGGCGGAAAAGCTGGTTCCCTCGGGGTACGCGGACCGGCGGCGACCGGTCCGGCGCCCGCCGGCGTGGTGTCCGGCGGTGGTCACCGGCGACGGGGGAGGACACGGATGCGTGACGACAGGGCGGTGCGGCGGCACCGCGAGGCGTTGGCCGGGCTGCGCGGCGACGGCCGCGACGGCACGCTGATCGGCGGGCCCCGGCGCGCCGGGGCCCGCCCACCGCGGTACTTCACCGTGCACCTGGGCTTCGCCGCCACCGATCCCGCGGTCGCGCGGGAGCAGGCGGTGGCGTACGCCGAAGCGCTCGGCCTGCTCCGCCCGGAGCTGGCGCTCGGCGCGGCGGCCCTGTCCCCGGCGGACGCCTGGCACCGGGCCGAGCGGCTGTTCTGCGACGCGGTCGGGCCCGACGGCGAGCGCTGCGCCGACGTGGCCGCTCACCCCGGCTTCCACCACGCGCCCGGTCCGGGCGGCCTCGGCTGGGGCGACGGTGACTGAGGTGCGCTCAGTCCAGGTCGAACTCGCCGTCCTGGGCGCCCGCCACGAAGGCGTCCCACTCGGCCTGGGTGAAGACCAGCACCGGACCGTCCGGCTCGGCGGAGTTGCGCATGCCGATCAGGTCGTCCACGAAGGCCACCTCGACCGCGCCCTCGGAGGTGTCGCCCTCCGCCCGCTGCCAGACCGCCCGGGAACTGTCGAAATCACCCTTGGGGTGCTGACCCATCGCTGCTCCTTCGTCGCCTTGCGTAACGAGAAGGTCCCGAGCGGACCTCATCGGGCAGGATAAGCGGATGCCGAGCCTCACCCGTGCAGAGGCGACCGCGCGCCGCGCGTCGATCGATGTCGAGTCCTATCACGTGGACCTCGACCTGACCGGCGACGCCGAGCGGTTCCGCTCCGCCGTCACCATCCGGTTCCGGGCCACCCCCGGCGCCGAGACCTTCGTCGACATCAAGCCGCGCCGACTCCTCGCCGCCCGCCTCAACGACAGCGACCTCGACCCGGCCCTGCTGGCGGACGGCCGGCTGCCGCTGCCCGGCCTGGCCGCCGACAACACGCTCATCGTCGAGGCCGAGATGGCCTACTCCAACACCGGCGAAGGGCTGCACCGCTTCGTCGACCCGGCCGACGGCGAGACCTACCTCTATGCGATGTCCTTCCTGGACGAGGGGCCGCGCCTCTTCGCCGCGTTCGACCAGCCCGACCTGAAGGCGCCGGTGACGCTGACCGTCACCGCCCCGGCGGAGTGGACTGTTGCCGCCAACGGGCCGCTCGCCGACCGGCCGGAGCCCGGGCGTTGGGAGTTCGCCCCCACGGAGCCGCTCGCCACCTACTTCGTCACGCTGATCGCCGGGCCCTGGCACGTGCTGCGCGCCGAGCACGACGGCATCCCGCTCGGCCTCTACTGCCGGCGCTCGCTCGCCGCCCACCTGGACGCCGACGCCGACGAGATCTTCACGGTCACCCGGCAGTGCCTCGACCGCTTCCACCAGTTGTTCGCCGAGCGCTACCCGTTCGGCAAGTACGACCAGGCGTTCGTGCCCGAGTTCAACGCCGGCGCGATGGAGAACCCGGGCCTGGTCACGATCCGCGACGACTACGTCTTCCGCTCGGCGGTCACCGACACGCAGCGGGAGCTGCGCGCCACCACGATCGCCCACGAGATGGCGCACATGTGGTTCGGCGACCTGGTCACCATGCGCTGGTGGGACGACCTCTGGCTCAACGAGTCGTTCGCGGAATACCTCGGCACCCGGGTCACCGCCGAGGCGACCCGGTTCGACCGGGCGTGGACCACGTTCGCGAGCCGCCGCAAGGCCTGGGGCTACACCGCCGACCAGCGCCCCTCCACCCACCCGGTCGCGCCGGAGGAGGTCGCAGACGCCGCCCAGGCGCTGCTCAACTTCGACGGCATCTCGTACGCCAAGGGCGCCAGCGTGCTGCGCCAGCTCGTCGCCTGGCTCGGCGACGACGCGTTCCTGGCCGGGCTGAACGCGCACTTCGCCGCGCACCGGTTCGGCAACGCCACGCTCGCCGACCTGCTGTCCAGCCTGGGCGCCGCGAGCGGCCGCGACCTGGACGGCTGGGCCGAGCGCTGGCTGCGCCGCGCGCAGGTGAACACGCTGCGGATCGACACCGCTGTGGACACCGACGGGCGGTGGACCGAGGTGGCGATCGTGCAGACCGCCCCGGCGAGCCACCCGGTCCTGCGGCCGCACCGCATCGGCGTGGCCCACCACACCGCCGACGGCCCGGCCCGCCGGTACGCCGTCGACCTCGACCCGGACGCCGACGGCGGCCGGACGCCGCTGCCCGAGCTGGTCGGGCAGCCCGCCACCGGGCTGCTGCTGCCGAACGCCGGTGACCTGACGTTCGCCAAGATCCGGCTCGATCCGGCCTCGGCGGACGCGGTGCCGACGCTGCTGCCCGGCCTCGCCGACCCGCTGGCCCGGGCGCTGCTCTGGGGCGAGGCGCTGGACGCGGTCACCGACGGGGAACGCCCGGCCGGCGCGCTGGCCGCGCTGATCGCGGCGGCGCTGCCCGCCGAGACCGAGGTGACGATCGTCGAGGACGTGCTGCTGCTCAGCCGCCGGCTGATCGACCGCTACCTCGACCCGCTCGCCCGGGACGCGGCGCTGCTGCGGGTGGCGACCGCCTGCGCGGCGCTGCTCGACTCGGCTCCCGCGGGCGGCTCGTTGCAGCTCGCCGCGGCGCGGGGTCTGATCGCCGCGACCACCGACACCGCGATGCTCACCGGCTGGCTGGCCGGCAAGGAGGTGCCGTCGGGGCTGGCCGTGGACACCGACCTGCGCTGGGCGGTGCTGCGCCGGCTGGTGGTGCTCGGCGCGGCCGGTACACCGCAGATCGACGCCGAGGCCGACGCCGACCGCAGCGCCACCGGCGCCGAGCAGGCAACCGCGTGCCGGGCCGCGCTGCCCGACCCCGACGCGAAGCGGGCCGCCTGGGAGATCGTCACCCGCAGCACGGAGCTGTCCAACCGCCTGGTCGAGGCGGCCGCCGAGGGCTTCTGGCAGCCCGAGCAGGCCGAGCTGACCGCCGGGTACGTGCAGCGCTACTTCACCGACATTCCGGCGGCGGCGCGGCTGCGTACCCCGTGGGTGGCCGACGCGGTCACGGTGGCCGCGTATCCCCGCTACGCCGTGGCGCAGCCCACCCGGGAACTGGCCGCGGCGCTGCTGGCCCGCGACGACCTGACGCCCGGCCTGCGGCGGTGGGTGACCGACCTGGACGACGACATGCGCCGGGCGCTCGTGGCCCGGACAGCGGTGGCCGCCGCGTCGGCCTGAGCTGGGAGCGCGCCGGGTGAGGGCCCGCCCGGCGCGCTCGACCGCGGACCCCGCCCAGGGCTGTCGGGCGGGCGGCCTACGATCGCTGGGTGGAGGAAGACATCCGGCGGGTCGGCATCATGGGCGGCACGTTCGACCCGATCCACCACGGGCACCTGGTGGCGGCGAGCGAGGTGGCCGACCGGTTCGGTCTGGACGAGGTGGTCTTCGTGCCGACCGGACAGCCGTGGCAGAAGGCGGAGGAAGCGGTCACCCCGGCCGAGGACCGTTATCTGATGACGGTGATCGCCACCGCCTCCAACCCGCGCTTCCAGGTGAGCCGGGTCGACATCGACCGCGGCGGCCCCACCTACACGGTCGACACGCTGCGCGACCTGCACGCCGAGTACGGCGCGAAGGCGCAGCTGTTCTTCATCACCGGCGCGGACGCGCTGGAGCGCATCCTCTCCTGGAAGGACCTGGACGAGGCGCTCGAACTCGCCCACTTCATCGGCGTGACCCGGCCCGGCTTCGAACTCACCGACAAGCACCTGCCGGCCGACTCGGTCAGCCTGGTGCAGGTGCCCGCGATGGCGATCTCCTCGACCGACTGCCGCGCCCGGGTCGCCCGGGGCGAACCGGTGTGGTACCTGGTGCCCGACGGTGTGGTGCAGTACATCGCGAAACGGCGGCTCTATCAGCGGTGATTGCGCCCTTTGTGTCCCCCTTCATGCCTGAAATCGACCAGAACTGACAAGTCGTCGCCACGCCGGGTGTGAGAGGCTTGGAGGGTCGCACGGTTGATCGAAGGAGAACGGTGACAGTTTCCGAGCGCGCGCACGAGCTGGCGATGGCCGCCGCCCAGGCCGCGGCCGACAAGAAGGCACAGGACATCGTCATCATCGACGTGGGTGACCAGCTCGCGATCACCGACGCGTTCCTGCTGGCCGCCGCTCCGAACGAGCGTCAGGTGCTCGCCATCGTCGACGCCATCGAGGAACGCCTGCTGGAGCTGCCGGAGAAGGCCAAGCCGGTGCGCCGCGAAGGCGAGCGGGGTGGCCGCTGGGTGCTGCTCGACTACGTCGACATCGTGATCCACGTCCAGCACGCCGAGGAGCGCGAGTTCTACGCGCTCGACCGGCTCTGGAAGGACTGCCCGCAGATCCCGTTCACCGATCGCGACCTGGCCGACTCGGCCGCCGGCACCGCCACCGCCGAATGACCCGCCTGATCATCTGGCGGCACGGCAACACCGACTGGAACGCCGCGAGCCGCGTCCAGGGCCAGACCGACGTGCCACTCAACGACCTCGGCCGGGAGCAGGCCCACGCCGCAGCCCCGGTGCTCGCCGCGCTGCGCCCGGACGCGATCGTCGCCAGCGACCTGCGCCGGGCCGCCGACACCGCCGCCGCGCTCGCCGCGCTGACCGGGCTGCCGGTCCGCACCGACGCGCGGCTGCGGGAACGGCACTTCGGCCAGTGGCAGGGCCTCACCCTGACCGAGGCGGCCGAGCGGTTCCCCGACGAGTACGCCCGCTGGCGGGCCGGTGACCCCGACCCCGGCGCCGACATCGAGAGCCTGCACGACCTGGGCGAACGGCTCGGCGCCGCCTTCCGGGACGCCGCCGGCCTGGCCACCGGCGGCACTGTCGTGGTGACCACGCACGGTGGCGGCGCCCGGCAGGGCGTCGGGCACCTGCTCGGCTGGGACCACACGGTGCTGCGCAGCCTCGGCTCGCTGGCGAACTGCCACTGGACCGAGCTGCGCCGCAACGACGTCCGGGGCTGGCACCTGCGGGCGCACAACGTCGGTCTGGTCACCCAGGCGGCGCTCACCGACGCGGTCTGAGACCTCCGGCCCCGGCGTGTCACCGCGTCATCGGCTAGCGTGCCGGTCATGCCCGTCGCGGTCGTCACCGACTCCACCGCCTATCTGCCCTCCGACCTGGTCCGCGCACGCGGGCTCACAGTCGTCCCGCTGACCGTCGTCCTCAACGGCGCCGAAGGGCTGGAGGGCGTCGAGACCTCGCCCGCCGACGCCACCCGCGCGCTGAGCGCCCGGCGGGTCTCGGTGAGCACGTCCCGGCCCGCGCCGGAACAGTTCGCGCAGGTCTACCGCACGCTGCTCGCCGAGGGCGCCGACGGCGTGGTGTCGGTGCACCTGTCCGCCGAACTGTCCGGCACCGTCGAGGCCGCCCGGCTGGCCGCCGCCGAGGTCGGCGACGACCGTGTCACCGTCGTGGACAGCCGATCCACCGGCATGGGCCTCGGCTTCCCGGCGCTCGCCGCCGCCGCGGCCGCCGCGCAGGGCGCCGACCTCACCGGGGTACGCGACGCGGCGCTGGACGCGGTCGCCCGGACCACCATCTACTTCTACGTCGACACGCTCGAGTTCCTGCGCCGGGGCGGCCGGATCAACGCGGCCGAGGCGCTGCTCGGCACCGCCCTCTCGGTGAAGCCCATCATGCACATGCCGGACGGCGCGATCGTGGTGAAGGACAAGGTCCGGACCGCCAGCCGGGGAGTCGCACGTCTGGTCGACCTCGCCGTCGAGACAGCCGGGGATGCCCAGGTGGACGTGGCGGTGCACCACCTCGCCGCGCCGCAGCGGGCCGAGCAGTTGCTGACGGCGCTGACCGAGCGGCTGGGCGACCGGCTGCACGACACGTACGTCACCGAGGCCGGAGCGGTGGTCGCGGCGCACGCCGGACCCGGGCTGGCATGCGTGGTGGTCCACCGCCGCACGCCCTAGGGTGGCCGGATGAGCGTTCGGTCGTATGTCGTCACCGGCGGTGGGCGGGGCGTCGGACGGGCGATTGTCGAGCGGTTGGCCGCCGGCGGCGGCGTGGTGGTCGTGGTCGAACGGGACCCGGGCGCGCTGGAATGGCTGGCCGGGCATCCGCTCACCGACCGGCTGCACGCCGTGACCGGGGACGCCGGCGACGAGGCCGTCACCGGCCCGGCCGCCGACCGCGCCGAGGCGTACGCGCCGCTGGCCGGCTGGGTCAACAACGCCGCCGTCTTCCGCGACGCCGACCTGCACCGCGCGCCCGCGAGCGAGGTGGTCGACCTGATCGCGCTCAACCTGCGGCCCGCCGTGGCCGGGGCCGGCACCGCCGTACGCCGGTTCCTGGCCGCCCGGACCGGCGGGGCGATCGTCAACGTCTCGTCCCACCAGGCCCGCCGGGCGGTGCCGGGCGCGCTGCCGTACGCCACCGCCAAGGCCGCGGTGGAGGGGCTGACCCGGGCGCTCGCCGTCGACTACGGCCCGCACGGGATCCGTGCCAACGCGGTCGCGCTCGGCTCCGTCCACACCGAACGGCACGCCGCCTACCTGGCCGGACTCGACCCGGCGGAGGTGGCGCACGTCGACGCGGAGATGGCCCGGCTGCACCCGCTCGGCCGGATCGGGCGTACCGACGAGGTGGCCGAGGTGGTCGCGTTTCTGCTCTCCGACCGCGCCTCGTTCGTCAACGGCGCGACGGTGCCGGTCGACGGGGGACGGGCCGCGCTCGGCCTGGACCCGGAGGCACGCTGACTGCCGTCTCGGCTACCTAGCACGGCCACGGCTTGATCGGGTGTCCGTCCACAGTCCTCCCGTCGTCCACAGGTGAGCGCTCGCCGGCCGATGCGGCACGAGCTGTCGCCGTAGCGTCCCGAGCCGTGCCAGACGACGAGGAGACGACGGTACGGCGGCGGCTCGCCCGGCTGTTCGGGTCTGGGCCGGGCGAGGCCGAGCCGGGTCTCGGGCTGCGTCCCGGTTTCCCGGAGCGCGACGGCGGGCGGGAGCGTCCCTCCGGGGCGTACCCCTGGTCCGGCGAGCCGGACGCCGACGACGGCCCGCCCCACGATGCTCCCGTGACCGCGCGCGGCCTGGCGTCCCGGCTGCCCGGACCCGGGGCGTTCGACCCCGGCCGCCGGGGTGTGCGTGCGCTCGCGGCGGTGGCGGCAGTGGTGGTCGTGGTGGCCGCCGTCTGGGCCTGGCGCTCGCGCCCGAGCACCGAACCCGTCCAGCCGGTGGCGGCGTCCTCCGAGGCGCCGGTGGGTGCGGCGACCGAGGCGGTCACCGGGGCGCCCGCGTCAGCCGGCTCACCGGGTCAGGTGGTCGTCGCGGTGGCCGGGAAGGTCCGCCGCCCCGGCCTGGTCCGGCTGCCGGCCGGAGCCCGGCTGGCCGACGCCGTCGAGGCGGCCGGCGGGGCGCTGCCCGGCGTCGACGTCGCGCTGCTCAACCCCGCCCGCAAGGTCACCGACGGCGAGCTGATCCTGGTCGGCGTGACCGCCCCACCGGGACCGGGCGGGCCCGCCGCGGCGGGCGCCGGCGGTGCGCCGGGCGGTCCGCCGGCGCCGGCCGGGCCGGTCAACCTGAACACCGCGACGCTCGCCCAGCTCGACGCGCTGCCGGGCGTCGGCCCGGTGCTCGCCCAGCGGATCCTCGACCACCGGGACCAGCACGGCGGATTCCGGTCCGTGTCCGACCTGCGCCAGGTCGACGGCATCGGCGACGCCCGGTACGAGCAGCTCAAGGAACTGGTGACGGTGTGACCGGCCGGCGTGCCACTGCCTCGCCCGTCCTCGACGGTGGCCCTGCGTACGTTCGCGACGTACCCGATCTGCGGCTGGCCGGGTCGGCGGTGGCCGCGTGGCTCGCCGCGCTGGCCGGGCTGCACCTCACCGTCCGGGCGACCGTGTGGATGGCCGCCGTCGCCGCCACGCTCGCCCTTCTGGCGGGCCTGCGCCGCTGCGGCGTGCTCGGTCGGCCGGGAGAACCGGCCCGCCGTTACGGCTGGATCGCCGTCGCCGTGCTGCTCGGCGTCGTCTGCGGGGCGGCCGCCACCGGCGCCCGGCTCGCGATCCGCGACGCCACAGCGGTACGCGCGCTGGTCACCGAAGGCGCAGTGGTCACCGCCGACCTGGTGCTGCGCGACGATCCGCGTCCGGTACGCGGTGCCCCCGGCCGGCCACCGATGCTGCTGGTCCGAGTCGACCTGGTCCGCCTCACCGGAGGCGACGGCGCGCGGGTCACCGGCCCGGTACGCGCCCTGGTGCTGGCCACCGACCCGGCCTGGCGACCGCTGCTGCCGGGTCAGCGGGTCACCACCCAAGGGCGGCTGTCCGCCCCGCGCGGCGGTGACCTGACCGCCGCCGTGCTCTCCGCGGCCGACCCGCCCACGTTGCGCGGCAGCGCGTCCTGGCCGCAGCGGGCAGCCGGTGTGCTGCGATCGGGGCTCCAACGCGCCTGTGAGCCGCTGCCGGACGCGCCGGGCGGGCTGCTGCCCGGACTCGTGGTGGGGGACATCAGCCGGCTGCTGCCCGAGGTGGAGGACGACTTCCGGGCCACCGGGATGACGCACCTCAACGCGGTGTCCGGCTCCAACGTGGCGATCGTCGTCGGGGCCGTGCTGCTGCTGGCCCGCTGGGCTCGTGCCGGTCCGCGTACCGCCGCCACGCTGTGCGTGCTCGCCCTGGTCGGGTTCGTCATCCTGGTGCGGCCCTCGCCGAGCGTGGTGCGCGCCGCCGCGATGGGTGCGATCGGGCTCGCCGCGCTGGCCGCCGGGCGGTCCCGGTCGGCGCTGCCCGCGCTCGCCGCGGCGGTCACCGGGCTGATCCTGTACGACCCGGACCTCGCGGGCGACCCGGGGTTCGCGTTGTCGGTCTGTGCCACCGGGGGGCTGCTGCTGCTCGCACCGGGATGGCGGGACGCGCTGCGCCGCCGGGGCGTACCGGCCGGGCTGGCCGAGGCGCTCGCCGTGCCGGCCGCCGCGCAGCTCGCCTGCGGCCCGGTGATCGCCGGACTGTCCGCGACAGTGAGCCTGGTGGCGGTGCCGGCGAACCTGCTGGTGGTGCCGGCCGTCGCGCCGGCCACTGTGCTCGGTGTGCTGGCGGCGGTGCTGTCGCCGGTGTGGCCGGGCGGGGCGGAATTCCTGGCCTGGCTGGCGAGTTGGCCGGCGCGCTGGCTGGTGGCGGTCGCCGCGTACGGGGCGGACCTGCCGGCCGGGAACCTGCCCTGGGCGGGCGGCGTGGCCGGCGCCCTGCTGCTGGCGGTGGTGAGCGTGGCGCTGCTGCTCGCCTTCCGCCGACGCCGGGCCCGGCGGCTGATCGTGGTCGTCGCGGTGGCGGTCGTGCTGGGCGCGGTGCCGGTCCGGCTGCTGGCCTCCGGCTGGCCGCCGCGCGGCTGGGTGGTGGTGGCGTGCGCGGTGGGGCAGGGGGACGCGGTCGTGCTGCCGGTCGCGGCCGGCCGGGCCGTGGTGGTGGACGCCGGACCGGACCCGTCCGGCGTGGACGCCTGCCTGCGCCGCCTCCGCGTACGCGAGGTGTCGCTGCTGGTGGTCAGTCACTTCCACGTCGACCACATCGGCGGCGTGGCCGGGGTGTTCCGGGGCCGGCGGGTGAGCGCGGTGGTGGGGCCGTCCTGGTCCGAGCCGCCCTACGGCGCCGCCCAGGTCCGTGAGGCGGCCCGCCGGGCCGGTGCGCCGCTCGCTGCCGCCCAGGCGGGCTGGCGATGGCGGGCGGGAGCTGTGGACCTGGTCGCGATCGGGCCGCCGTACCCGCTGCGGGGCAGCCGGTCAGATCCGAACAACAACTCGCTCGTCCTGACCGCCACCGTGGCCGGGGTACGGATCCTGCTCGCCGGTGACGCCGAGACGGAGGAGCAGCGGGCGATGCTGGAGACGATGCCGGCCGCCGCGATCCGGGCCGACGTGCTGAAGGTGGCCCACCACGGCTCGGCGTACCAGGATCCGGAGTTCATCGCCGCGGTGCGGCCGGCGGTGGCGCTGGTGTGCGTCGGCGTCGACAACGACTACGGGCATCCCAACGCCGGGCTGCTGGACCGGCTGACCCGGGGCGGCGCGCGGGTGCTGCGTACCGACACCGGCGGTGACCTGGCCGCTGTTCGCGTCGGCGCCGGCCTCGCCGTGGTGACGCGCGGCCCCGATCCGGTACGACAGCGATGAGCCGGTGAATCTTGTCGTGGTAGATGGGGGATCAAGGCAAATGTCTGGATTTGCGCTGAGTGCGGGCTGCGCCGTCACAGTCCTCGATGACCAGGTCCGATCGGGTCGGAGGGCGTGCGAGTATGGGCGACGTGACCCCCGCCGACCTGCCCCCTATTGTGCTCGTCCTCGGCGACGAGGAGCTGCTCGCCACGCGAGCGGTCACCGAAGCCGTCGCCCGGGCCCGCGAGGTGGACCCCGACGTGGACGTGCGGGAATACCAGGCCGGCACGCTGACCGTCGGCGAGATCGCCGAGATGCTCAGCCCGTCTCTGTTCGGCGGCCGCCGGGTGCTGGTGCTCCGCTCCGGCCAGGACGCCCGCAAGGACCTGTCCACCGCGCTGCTGGCGTACGCGAAGAACCCCGACCCGGACGTGCAACTCGTGGTGCTGCACCTGGGCGGGGCCAAGGGCAAGGCGTTCGCCGACGGGCTGCGGGCGGCCGGCGCCACAGTGGTGCCGGCGATGAAGCTCAAGGGCGACCGGGAGCGGGCCGCCTTCGTGCGGGACGAGATCCGCCGCAACGGTGGCAAGTGCACGCCGGACGCGGCTGACGCACTGGTCGCGGCGGTCGGGAACGACATGCGTGAGCTGGCCGCCGCCTGCTCGCAGCTGCTCGCCGACACGGACGGGCGGATCGGCGCGGACACGGTGGCCCGCTACTACCGGGGACGGGCCGAGGTGACCGGCTTCACGGTGGCCGACGCGACGATGATCGGCGACGTGCCCGGCGCGCTGGAGGCGCTGCGGTGGGCGTTGCACGTCGGTGTCGATCCGGTGCCGATCGCCGACGCGCTGGCCGACGGCGTGCGGACCGTGGCCCGGGTCGCCGCCGCCGGGCGGGGAAGCCCGTTCCAGCTGGCCAAGACGCTGGGCATGCCGGCGTGGAAGATCGAGAAGGCTCAGGTGCGTGCCCGGGGCTGGACGCCCGAGGGCCTGGTCGAGGCGATGCGGGTGGCCGCCGAGTGCAACGCGGCGGTCAAGGGCGGCGCCGACGACCGGGCGTACGCGCTGGAGCGAGCCGTGTTCTCGGTGGCCGCGGCCCGGCAGGGCGGCGCCCGGTGACCCGATCGTGGTCGACGGTGGCCACTGAGGAGGAGCAGTACCGCCCGCTCTACGCCCGGGTGCTGGGCCTGCGCTTCGTCAACCCGGGCGGGGTGCTCTGCTTCCTGTTCTTCGAGGGCGCGATGGCGCTCGCCGTGCTACTCGCGCTCGCCGAACTGGTGAGCTGGTGGGCGGTGCTGGTGCTGCCGGTCGCGGTGGCCGCGATGGTCAAGCTCAACGACGTGGTCGCCGAGATGGTCGTCCGCACCGCGGCGCTGGTGCCCGAGCAGGAGCGGGACCGCTTCCGGCGGCAGATGGAGCCGGTGGTCGGCCGGGCCCGGGTGCCCGCGAGCGCCCGAGCATTGCCGGGTGGCACGGCCCAGAGCGTCCGGTCGTTGCCGGGCGGCGCGACCACCGACTCCCGGGGCGTCCGCTACCACCATCCGCAACGCGCGACGTTCGACCGCCCGCCTGGGCGGTAGCAGCGCCTCTTCCCCGCGTCGCGCCCTGTGCCGTCGCGCGGAGATCTTGGTACGGAACCGCCCCTCCGAGGGCTGACTTGTACCAAGATCTGCGGCGTGATCGGAGTGGGGACAGCCGTAAGCCCCGGGACTCGGTGGCCCCGGGGCTTACGGTCGGATCTGCGGTTCCGGTCAGGCAGAGAACGAGGCGACGCGCTTGGCGATCGCCGACTTGCGGTTGGCCGCCTGGTTGGCGTGGATGACACCCTTGCTGGCAGCCTTGTCCAGCTTCCGGGTGGCCTCACGCATCAGTACGGTGGCCTTCTCGGCGTCGCCCGCCTCGGCAGCCTCGTGGAACTTCCGGATGGCGGTCTTCAGCGACGACTTGACCGACTTGTTACGCAGCCGGCGCTTCTCGTTCTGCCGGTTGCGCTTGATCTGGGACTTGATGTTCGCCACGCGACAGCCTCGTCTTGATAGCTCGGGTTGGTCTGCTTTCGCGCACGACGAGCATGCGTCATCGCCGCGCGAAAAGCCAGGCTACCAGGTCAGCCCCGGACGAGCCAAAACGCCTCCACCCGCCCCCCGTTGCCAGCCTCCCGTCGCACCCAGGCCGACCGTCTTTCCCAGGCTGGTCGAGCGGCGCACCACTTCGGGGAGGTGGTGGGGTCAGGGGCCGTGTGATGTGGCCACTTCCCCGTGCTGGTGTGGATCAAGGAGAGGGGCAGGTGGGCTGGTTCGCCAGTTCGGGGAGGTGGTGGGGTTAAGGGCCGTGTGATGTGGCCACTTCCCCGTACTGGTGTGGATCAAGGGGAGGGGCAGGTGGGCTGGTTCGCCAGTTCGGGGAGGTGGTGGGGTTAAGGGCCGTGTGATGTGGCCACTTCCCCGTACTGGTGTGGATCAAGGGCGAGGGGACCGGTTTGGTGGGTCAGGGCGGGCCACCGTGGTCGAGCTGGTGTGGATCAAGGGGGAGGGGTGGGGTGTGTCCAGGGCCAGCCTCGCCGCTCGGCCAGCCAGCCGAGCGCCTGCTCGCCGCTCCAGCGCTGATGGGCGCGCAGGTGCGGGGACGCCGTCGACGGTCCGGCGGCGGCCCCGGTCAGGTAGTAGCCGGCCAGCGCGGCCAGCGTCACGTCCAGCGCGTCCCCGGGCGCGCAGGCGGCGGCCGGGTGTCCGGCGAACGCGGCGTCCGCGTCCAGGCCGCTGGCGTACGCGGTGAGCAGCAGTCCGGCCAGGTCGAACCAGCCCGGCCCGTGACAGAGCCACGGCCAGTCGCAGAGCCAGGCCCGCCCGTCGGGGTCGATCAGGAGGTTGTCCACCCGCAGGTCGCCGTGGGCGAGCCCGGTGGCCGCGTCGGCGTACCCGGGCAGGCGCGACTCCAGCGCCACCAGGTCGGCCAGCGGGGCGCCGGCCGCCGGCTCGGGCAGCGGCTCACGTCCGGCGGCCACCTCGCCCCACCAGAGGATGTCGTCGCGGGCCAGGTCCGCGAGCCGGGGGAGCGGGAGCGCGGCCAGCTCCGGGGGCGGATCGGCGAGCGCGGCGGCCACCTCGGCGTACGCGGCCAGGGCGGCGTCCAGCTCGGCCGGCGTCCAGGGCAACCGGGGGGTGTGTCCGTCGATCGCGTCGAGCGCGAGCGCGTACCAGCCGGACTCGGTGAGCGCCCAGCGCGGCCGGGGCACCGGCAGGCCGGCCGGGAGCCGGGCCAGGATCGCCGCCTCGTGGGCGTACCAGTCGACCAGGTGCCGCTGCCCGTCCAGCGCCGCCGCCTTGACGAACACGCGCTCACCGGCGGGACCGGTCAGTACGGCGGCGAAGCCGCTGGTGAACCCGCCGGCCGCCACCCGGACCGCCGCCGGTTCCCCGCCGAGCCGGGCGGCCAGCGCCTCGCGCAGCCCGGCCGGCAGGTCGGTCCAGCCCGGCCGCACGGCCGTCGCCCCGTACGCGACGGGCGGGAGTGAGATCGCACGCACCGCACCATGCTGCCGCACGCGGACCGCGCCGCCCCGCCGCACCGGCCCGCCGACGCAAAGCCGGCGCCGAACGCGCACCGACGCAAGCGCCGACGCCGAACGCGCACCGACGCAAGCGCCGACGCAAGCGCCGACGCCGAACGCGCACCGACGCAAAGCCGCCGAACGCGCACCGGCGCAAAGGCCGGCACCGAACCGAGCACCGGTGCACGAACCGAGCACCGGTGCACGAACCGAGCACCGGCGCACGCACCGCGGACCACTCGTCGGTGGGCTCTGCCAGACTGCCCACCATGAGGACCGACGAGTTCTGGCAGCTGATCGACGAGGCCCGCGCCGGGGCCGGGGGAGAGCCCGACGCGGTCGCCGCCCGGGCGGTCGCGCTGCTGGCCGAGCGCGACCCGGAGGAGATCGTCGGGTACGCCCACCACCAGCGGCGGGTGCTCGCCGCCTCCTACCAGGTCGACCTCTGGGGCGCGGCGTACCTGATCAACGGGGGCGCGTCCGACGACGGCTTCGAGTATTTCCGGGGCTGGCTGATGACCCAGGGCCGGGCGGTGTTCGCCAAGGCGGTCGGCGATCCGGACTCGCTCGCCGAGCTGCCGCAGGTCCGGGCCGCGGCGCTCAGCGGCGAGGAGTTCGAGTGCGAGGACATGCTGGCGGTGCCGTGGGACGCGTACCGGAAGGCCACCGCGGCCGATCTGCCGGCCGAGCGTGATCCGGTGCCGGTGCCCGACCTGAACGACTTCTGGGACTTCGACGACGAGGAGGAGGCCCGCCGCCGGCTGCCGAGGCTGGCCGCGCTCTTCGTCGAGCCACCCGTGGAATAGCGAGCCACCCGTGGAATAGCAGTGGAGTAAAGGGGGAGTCCGGGCGCGCCCCGGGCGACGTGGGACCATGGAGGGGGCCGGCGGCGCGCCGGCCCGCTCACGTCAGCCGACCAGAACGGACCGCTGTGCCACCGACGCTCGATCCCGGCGCGAACGCTCCTGGTGCCACCGACCCGGCGCGCATCCGGAACTTCTGCATCATCGCCCACATCGACCACGGGAAGTCGACCCTGGCCGACCGGATGTTGCAGCTCACCGGTGTGGTCGATCCCCGGCAGATGCGCGCGCAGTATCTGGACCGGATGGACATCGAGCGCGAGCGCGGCATCACCATCAAGAGCCAGGCCGTGCGGATGCCGTGGACGATCCGCGAGGGCGACCGGGCCGGTGAGACAGCCGTGCTCAACATGATCGACACGCCGGGCCACGTGGACTTCACCTACGAGGTGTCCCGTTCGCTGGCCGCCTGCGAGGGCGCGATCCTGCTCGTCGACGCCGCGCAGGGCATCGAGGCGCAGACGCTCGCCAACCTCTACCTGGCGCTCGAGAACGACCTGCACATCATCCCGGTGCTCAACAAGATCGACCTGCCGGCCGCCCAGCCGGAGAAGTACGCCGAGGAGCTGGCGCACCTGATCGGCGGGGACCCGGCGGACTGCATCAGGGTCTCCGGCAAGACCGGTGAGGGAGTGCCCTATCTCCTGGACGAGATCGTCCGGCAGTTCGTGCCGCCGGTGGGCGAGGCCGAGTCGCCGGCCCGCGCGATGATCTTCGACTCGGTGTACGACGTCTACCGGGGCGTGGTCACGTACGTCCGGGTGATCGACGGCCGGATCTCGGCCCGGGACCGGATCAAGATGATGTCCACCGGCGCGGTCCACGAGCTGCTGGAGATCGGCGTCATCTCGCCGGAGATGGTCAAGGCCGACGCGCTCGGCGTCGGCGAGGTGGGCTATCTGATCACCGGCGTGAAGGACGTGCGCCAGTCCCGGGTCGGTGACACCGTCACCATCAACAACAACCCGGCCAAGGAGGCGCTCGGCGGTTACAAGGACCCGAAGCCGATGGTCTACTCGGGCCTCTATCCGATCGACGGCTCGGACTACCCGAACCTGCGCGAGGCGCTGGACAAGCTCAAGCTCAACGACGCCGCGCTGGTCTACGAGCCGGAGACCTCCGGCGCGCTGGGCTTCGGCTTCCGCTGCGGCTTCCTCGGCCTGCTGCACCTGGAGATCATCCGGGAGCGGCTGGAGCGGGAGTTCAACCTCGACCTGATCTCCACCGCGCCGAACGTGGTCTACCGGGCCATCCAGGAGGACGGCGAGGAGATCGTGGTCACCAACCCGAGCGAGTACCCGACCGGCAAGATCGCCGAGGTGTACGAGCCGACGGTGCGGGCGACAGTGCTGACCCCGAACGACTACGTCGGCGCGGTGATGGAGCTGTGCCAGGGCCGCCGGGGCAGCCTGCTCGGCATGGACTACCTCTCCGCCGACCGGGTGGAGCTGCGCTACACGCTGCCGCTGGCCGAGATCATCTTCGACTTCTTCGACCAGCTCAAGAGCCGTACCAAGGGTTACGCCTCGCTCGACTACGAGCCCTCCGGCGAGCAGGCGTCCGACCTGGTGAAGGTGGACATCCTGCTGCACGGCGAGCCGGTCGACGCGTTCAGCGCGATCGTGCACAAGGACAAGGCGTACACGTACGGCACGACGATCGCGGCGAAGCTGCGCTCGCTGATCCCGCGCCAGCAGTTCGAGGTGCCGATCCAGGCGGCGATCGGCAGCCGGGTGATCGCCCGGGAGACCATCCGCGCGATCCGCAAGGACGTGCTCGCCAAGTGCTACGGCGGTGACATCAGCCGGAAGCGCAAGCTGCTGGAGAAGCAGAAGGAGGGCAAGAAGCGGATGAAGATGGTGGGCCGGGTGGAGGTCCCCCAGGAGGCGTTCATCGCCGCGCTCTCGTCCGACTCCGGCGACGGCAAGCCCGCCGGCAAGAAGTAACAGCCCCGGCTCCACGAACCGGCCGGCGTCCTCCTCCGAGGGTGCCGGCCGGTTCGCGTACCCAGGAAATTTCCAGCCGGTGGCAGCGCTCCCACCTGCGGCTTCGCGGTCGCGGAGGGAGCGGCGGTCGATGCCGCCGGTTTCGGTTTTCGATGCGTCGGGCACTTAGCGGTCACGACAGCAAACGCACAGAACGTGCGAAATCGCTTAGGAGGACCGACCGTGGAGTTCACCGTCTGGGGCATCGTCACCGCGCTGGTCGTTGGTCTGATCGTCGGCGCGCTGGGCCGGCTGGTCGTGCCGGGTCGGCAGAACATGCCGATGTGGCTGCACATGGTGATCGGCGTCGGCGCCGCCCTGCTGGGCACCGTCCTGGCCCGGGCGCTCGGCATCGCCACGCAGACCGCCGGCATCGACTGGGCCGAGCTGGCCGTGCAGGTCGTGCTCGCCGCCATCGGTGTGGCCCTGGTGGCCGGCGTCGGCCGCCGCCGCAGCGTCTCGCGGTACTGACCCGCGCACGAACGCGCCTCGACGGGCGCCCGGCCACCTGGCCGGGTGCCCGTCGGCGCTTTCCGCATTGAACCCCGTCCGTGCGTCCCTGCCGCTCGCCGCGCCTGGTTTCGAGGAGAAACAGCAGGTCAGCGTACGTCTGAACAATTCGTCATCGGAGTCGGTTTGGATTTCCGGGCGGTCGGGAACTTAGCGATCACGACAGTAACCACACAAAAATGTGTGACCCGATCTTAAGGAGGAGGGCGACCATGGAGCTCACCGTTTGGGGCATCATCACGGCGCTGGTCGTTGGTCTGATCGTCGGCGCGCTGGGCCGGCTGGTCGTGCCGGGCCGTCAGAACATGCCGATCTGGCTGCACATGCTGATCGGCGTCGGCGCCGCGCTTCTGGGCACGATCGTGGCCCGGGCCTCCGGCTTCGCCGAGACCGCCGGCATCGACTGGCGCGAGCTGATGCTGCAGGTGCTCTTCGCTGCGATCGGCGTGGCCCTGGTGGCCGGCGTCGGCCGTCGCCGCGGCGTCTCGCGCTACTGACCCCGCACCACGCGCCTCGACGGGCGCCCGGCCTCACCGGCCGGGCGCCCGTCGGCGTTCGTGGGCTCTCAACTGCCCGGACGGCATCGATGTCGGCCGGGCCCTCGGCTGCGATACGGTCGCCTCTGCCCTCCGTCGCGAACACCCCCTGTTGTAAAGGAAATTTTCCTACTAAGGTGCGGCGGAGAAGGTTAGTGCCAAACGGCCCTGAGGGAGATATGGCGTGAACAGGTGGAAGCGGCTGGCTCCGGTCACCGCCATCGTGGCGTCGGCCGCGTTGGTGCTGACCGCGTGCGGTGGCTCCGGCGACGACGACAAGGCCGCCGACAACAGCAAGCTCACTGTGTGGATGATGGGTGAGGGCGGCGACGCCCAGACCGCGTTCCTCGACGGCGTCGAGGCGGAGTTCAAGAAGAAGCACCCCGAGACCGACGTCGTGGTGCAGTACATCCCCTGGCTCGAGGCGCCGAAGAAGTTCCAGGCGGCGCTCGCCGGCGGGGAGGGCCCGGACGTCACCGAGCTGGGCAACACCGAGACCCAGGGCTGGGCCGCGCAGGAGGCCCTCGCCGACGTCACGGACAAGTTCAACGGCTGGTCCGAGGGCAAGGACATCCTGCCCGACCTGGTCAAGAACGCCCAGCTCGACGGCAAGCAGTACGGCGTGCCGTGGTACGCCGGCGTGCGCGCCGTCTACTACCGGACCGACTGGTTCGCCGAGGCCGGCGTCAAGCCGCCGACGAACTGGGACGAGATGGTCGCCGCCGCGAAGACCGTCCAGGCCAAGAAGCCCGGCACCTACGGCATCGCCCTGCCCGGCAACTCCGAGCTGCCGTTCTACTCCTTCCTCTGGAGTGCCGGCGCGGAGATCGCCACCAAGGAGGGCGACGCCTGGAAGTCCGGCTACAACACCCCCGAGGCGCAGAAGGCGGTCAAGTTCTGGACCGACCTGGTGACAGTGCACAAGGTCGCCCCGCCGGCCGCCGCCGGGTGGAACGAGGTCGACGCCCGTACCCAGTTCGCCACCGGCAAGGCCGCCATGGCGTTCGCCGGAAGCTGGCAGGGTGGCGCGATGAAGAAGGACAACCCGGACATCGAGAAGGTCTGGGGCACGTTCCCGATCCCCGGCCCGGACGGCAAGGCCGCCCCGGCGTTCGCCGGTGGCTCCGACATCGCCATCTGGAAGGACAGCGAGCGGGCGGCGCTGGCCTGGGACTACATGACCGTGCTGCTGAGCAAGCAGAAGGACAAGGAGTTCGCCAGCAGCCTCGGCTTCTTCCCGGTCTACCAGGACCTGGTCAGCAGCGGCGACTACGCCAACGACAAGGTGATGGCCGCGTTCGCCACCGCCATCCAGAACACCAAGCTGACCCCGCTCACCCCGAAGTGGGTCGAGGTCAGCCGCACCAAGACGGTGACCCAGGCGATGAACAGCTCGGTCATCAAGGGCCAGAAGACGGTCGAGAAGGCCACCGCCGACGCGGCCACCGAGATGGAAAGCATCCTCAACGCCAAGTGACCACGCTGACCGAGGCCACCGGCGAGGCCGCCGCGCGGGAGACCCCCGCGCGGCGGCGCCGTCGCCGGGTGGATCACCTTCCGTACCTGCTGCTCCTGCCCTGCCTGGCGATCATCGCCGTGCTGCTGCTCTGGCCGCTCGGCCAGGTCGTGTGGATGTCCTTCCACAAGCTGGACAGCGTCCGGCAGCTGCGCGGCGACCGCGAGTGGCCGTGGGTCGGCCTGGCCAACTACGCGCAGATCCTCGGCGACCCGTTCTTCCGTACGGTCCTGCGCAACACCGTGCTGTTCGCGGTCGCCAACGTGGCGCTCACGATGATCCTCGGCACCCTGGTCGGGCTGCTGCTCAACCGCCTGGGCAAGAAGATGGCCACGTTCGTGGCGAGCTGCGTGATGCTCGCCTGGGCCACCCCGGCGCTGACCGGCACCATCGTCTGGAAGTGGATCTTCGACGACACGAGCGGCCTGGTCACCTGGCTGTTCAACAAGCTCCCCGACGGGCTCTCCACGACCCTGTTCGGGCGCAGCGACTGGACCGGGTACGGCTGGTTCAACGACCCGCTGATGTTCTTCGCCATCCTGACGCTCGTGGTGGTCTGGCACTCGTTCCCGTTCATCGCGGTGAGCGTGCTGGCCGGGCTCAAGAGCGTGCCGACCGAGTTGCAGGAGGCGGCCAGGGTCGACGGCGCCGGCCCGTGGAAGGTCTTCTGGTCGGTCACCTTCCCGATCCTGCGGCCGGTCTTCGGCATCCTCGTGGTGCTCTCCACGATCTGGGACTTCAAGGTCTTCACCCAGCAGTTCGTGCTGGCCGGCGGCACCCAGGACCGGTCGACGTTCATGCTGTCGATCTACTCGTACGCGGAGGCGTTCTCGCCGCCGCCCAAGTACGGCCTCGGCTCCGCCATCGCCGTGATCCTCACCGTGATCCTGCTCGTGGTGACCGCCCTGTACGTCCGCATGGTGCTGCGGCAGGAGGACGAATGATGAAGAAGATCGCCCTCAACGGCGCGGGCCTGCTGGTCGCGCTCTTCGCCGCGTTCCCGGTCTACTGGATGGTGGCGACGTCGCTGAAGCCCAACCGGGAGATCTTCTCGTCCACGCCCCGGCCGGTGCCGGCGGAGCCGACGCTGGAGCACTACCGGGAGATCCTCACCGGCAACCTGATCCCGGGCGTGACGTTCACCGACTTCTTCCTCAACAGCGCGCTGGTCGCGCTGGCGACGGTGCTGCTGAGCGGGCTGGTCGCGCTGCTCGCCGCGACAGCCGTGGCCCGGTTCCGGTTCAAGCTGCGCACCACGTTCCTGATCATGCTGCTGGTGGTGCAGATGATCCCGCTGGAGGCGCTGGTCATCCCGCTGTTCCTGATGATCCAGCGGCTCGGCCTCTACAACACGCTGCCCAGCCTGATCCTCACGTACCTCGGCTTCTCGCTGCCGTTCGCGGTCTGGATGCTGCGTGGCTTCGTCGCCGCGGTGCCGAAGGAACTGGAGGAGGCCGCCGCCATCGACGGGGCCAGCCGGGCCCAGACGTTCCGCAAGGTGCTGTTCCCGCTGGTCGCGCCCGGCCTGGTCGCCACCAGCATCTTCTCGTTCATCACCGCCTGGAACGAGCTGATCTTCGCGCTGACCTTCATCAACGACCAGCAGAAGTACACGCTGCCGGTGGCGATGACGTTCTTCTTCGGCCGGGACGACACCGCCTGGGGGTCGGTCATGGCCGCGTCCACGCTGTTCACCCTGCCGGTGATCATCTTCTTCCTGCTGGTGCAGCGCCGGATGGTCTCCGGCCTGGTCGCCGGAGCGGTGAAGGGCTGAGAGGGCGGCCGGTCAGGCCGCGGCGAACACCTCGGCGCGTACCTCGGTGGCCGGATCGCCCTTCACCCGAGCCCAGGAACCCTGCTCGGCCGTCCACTCCAGGTTGCCGAAGCGGACCTTCTTCACGCCGTGGTCGTCGGCGTGCGACACCAGCCAGTGCGCGTACCGCCAGCCGTTGCGGTCGTCGCCCGCCGGCACGGTGAGCGCGGTCAGGTCCGTCGCCGCGGCCAGCCGGGGCAGCCCCCAGTCCAGCGACAGGCTCTCCAGCACGGCGCTGGCGGCGGCCGGCCCGCGCATCGTCGGCGGCGAACTCACCGTGCAGGCCACCGCGCCGGTCGCGTGGCCGAGCAACGCGCGGGTCAGGACCTCCGACTCGTCGGCCCACTTCTCGTACGCCTCGGGGAAGGCCGACCGCTGCACCCGCTGGGCGGCGTCGGTGACCCGCATCCGCTCCCACCCCTTGACCTTCTTCAACGCGGCGTAGAACTTGTTCGCCGCGTAGCGCGGGTCCTGGACCTGCTCCGGGGTGCCCCAGCCCTGGCTCGGGCGCTGCTGGAACAGGCCGAGCGAGTCGCGGTCACCGTGCGCGATGTTGCGCAGGTGCGACTCCTGGTACGCGGTCGCCAGCGCCACCACCACCGCCCGCTCGGGCATCCGGCGCTGCATCCCGATGGCCGCGATGGTCGCCGCGTTCGCCATCTGGTCGGCGCCGAGCACCACCTCGCCGTCGGCCTGCACCGTGCAGGTCCGGCTGGCCAGGGGGAGCCGCAGGTGCTCCCCGAACTGCTTGGTCACGACATAGACCGCGAGCAGGGCCAGTACGCACACCGCAACACCAGATGCCACGATCGCCGCTCGCGTCCGCACCCGCACCCCCTGTCCCGACAGTCCGCCAAGCGTACGTCGGCCCCGCGCCCGCGCCTCTCGTCCGAGTGGCCGTCCCGTCGCCACGTGACCGGCCACGCCGTGCCGCCCGGCGGGGCCCGCCGCCACCGAAGGCGTCGAGACGGGCCCCGCCGCGCACCTCAGTCCCCGGCGGGCACCCAGGCGGCGGGCCGCTTCTCCCGGAACGCCATGACGCCCTCACGTCCTTCGTCGGAGAGGAAGTACCCGGTGGACAGCGCCGCCAACTCGGCGATCTCGGCCCGCAGGTCCGTGGCGGCGGGCCGGCGCAGCAGCTCCTTCGCCCCGGCCAGCGCCCCCGGCGCGCCCTTGACGAGCGAGGCGCAGTAGCGCTCGACGGCGGCGTCCAGCTCGTCGGCCGGCACCGCGGCGGTGACCAGGCCGACCTCGGCGGCGCGGCGGCCGTCGAACGTGTCGCCGGTCAGGTACAGCTCGGCGGCGGCCCGCTGGTCCAGCCGGGGCAGCACGGTCGCCGAGATCACCGCCGGGATCACCCCGATCCGCACCTCGGTGAACGCGAACGTCGCCTCCTGCGCGCAGATCGCCAGGTCGGCGGCGGCGATCAGGCCCAGCCCACCGGCCCGGGCCGGCCCGGCGACCTTCGCGACCACCGGCTTCGGGCACTCCCGCACCGCCACCAGCACGTCGCCGAGCATCCCGGCGGGCACCGTGCCGCTGGCGTACGCCGCGGCGGTCTCCTTCAGATCGGCGCCGGAGCAGAAGACCGGGCCGGTGTGGTCGAGCACGATCGCGCGTACCGCGTCGTCGGCGACCGCGTCGGCCAGCCCGGCCAGCAGCTGGGTCATCAGGGGCGTGGAGAGCGCGTTGCGGTTGTGCGGGCTGTCCAGGGTGAGGGTGGTCACCCCACGGGCCGTGGCGACTCGCACGAGAGCGTCCGGAGAGGTCATGCCGGGCACACTAGTGGCCATGCCCGGCGTCCTTCCAGAAGGCGAACCCGTCCCGCGCGACGGATCGCTGCCCGCCACCGCCCGTCGCACCGTCGGCGCGCGCGGCTTCGGCGTGTACGTCCACGTCCCGTTCTGTGCCTCCCGGTGCGGTTACTGCGACTTCAACACGTACACCGCCGCCGAGCTGGGCGGCGGGGCGAGCCGGGAGACGTACGCCGACTCCGTGCTGGCCGAGCTGGCGCTGGCCGCCCGGGTGCTGGGCGACTCGCCGCCGCAGCGGGTCGACACCGTCTTCGTCGGCGGCGGCACGCCGACCCTGCTGCCCGCCGACGACCTGGCCCGCATCCTCGACGGCATCGACCGCGTCTGGGGGCTGGCCGCCGACGCCGAGGTGACCACCGAGGCCAACCCCGAGTCGGTGACCCCGGAGTCGCTCAAGACGCTGCGGGCCGCCGGCTACACCCGGATCTCGCTGGGCATGCAGTCCGCCGCGCCCGGGGTGCTCGCGGTGCTCGACCGGCGGCACAGCGCGGGCCGGGCCACCGCCGCCGCGCTGGAGGCGCGCGACGCCGGGTTCGAGCACGTGAACCTGGACCTGATCTACGGCACGCCGGGCGAGACGGCCGAGGACTTCGCCGCCTCGCTGGCCCAGGTGGTCGACGCCGGGGTGGACCACGTCAGCGCGTACGCCCTGATCGTGGAGGACGGCACCCGGCTGGCCGCGCGGATGCGCCGGGGCGAGCTGCCGTACCCCTCCGACGACGTGGCGGCGGACCGCTACCTGGCCGCGGAGGCGGCGCTCGGCGCGGCCGGCTTCTCCTGGTACGAGGTGTCGAACTGGGCCCGCTCGGCGGCGGCCCGGTGCCGGCACAACCTGCTCTACTGGACCGGCGCCGACTGGTGGGGCCTGGGCCCGGGGGCGCACAGCCACGTCGGCGGCGTGCGCTGGTGGAACGTCAAGCACCCGAGCGCGTACGCGGCGCGGCTGGCCGAGGGCGCCTCGCCGGCGCTGGCCCGGGAAGTGCTCAGCCCGGACGAACAGCACATGGAGGACGTGATGCTGCGGGTGCGGCTCGCCTCCGGCCTGCCACTGGACGTGCTGGACGAGCCCGGCCGGGCGGGCGCCGAACGGGCCCGGGACGCCGGGCTGCTCGACGCGGAGGACTACGCGCGGGGGCGGGTGGCGCTGACGCTGCGCGGCCGGCTGCTGGCCGACGCGGTGGTACGCGACCTGCTGCCGTGACCGGGGCCGGTCGGCCGCCCCCTCGGCCGACCGGCGATGTCACTTGCTGAAGCTGTAGCTCATCGGGTAGCGGTAGAGCACACCCTCGTTGGCCTTGATCCCACCGATGATCCCGAAGATCAGCGGCACCAGCCAGACCAGCATCGGGATGAAGAACAGGATCCCGCAGGTGACGAACGTGAGCACCCAGGCCAGCACGCCGGCGATGGCCCAGGTGATCTGGAAGTTCAGCGCCGCCACGGAGTGGGCGCGGACGGTCGGCGACTGCTGACCACGGGTCATCAGCGCGATCAGCGGGGCGACCCAGCCGAGCAGGCCGCCGCCGACGATGACACCGGCGGCGCCACCGAAGTGCGCGACGAGCGCCCAGGTCTTCTCGTCGTTGTTGGCGTACCCGGCCGAGCCGTAGCCGCCACCACCGGGATAGCCGCCACCGCCGGGATAGCCGGCGCCGTAGCCCGGCGTGCCGCCCGGCGGGGGGTAACCACCAGGGGGCGGGTAGTCGCCCGGCGGGGGTTGCCCGCCCGGAGGCGGGTAGCCGCCCGGGGGCGGATAGTCACCGGGCGGGGGATACCCGCCCGCGCCCGGCGCGCCGGACAGTGGAGCGGTGGGCGGCTCGCCGGAGCCGTAGGGCGCCGACGGGTCGGGCTGGGGGCCGGAGTCCCCTGCTCCGGGAGGGCGAGGAGGTTCAGTCATGCCGTCACGGTAGGGCCACCGGGCAAGCGGCACCAGAGCGACACAGACCCAGCGTGACCGGCTGTTCGGTCTGGCTTGGCCCATGGTGTGGTGGGCCGCACCGCAGGTCCGTCGGGCGATCATCGCATCGGTGGGGGTGCCGACGTAGACTGGCACTCGCTACAGTCGAGTGCCAGCCGCCCGGCGGATGCCGCGTGCCGGCCCGGCCGAGGTGTGTCAGGAGGTGGGGACATGGGTCTCGACGACCGCAAACTCGCCGTGCTGCGCGCGATCGTCGAGGACTACGTCGCCACGCAGGAACCGGTGGGTAGCAAGGCCCTGGTCGAGCGGCACCAGCTCGGCGTCTCCCCGGCGACAGTGCGCAACGACATGGCGGTGCTGGAGGAAGAGGGCTACATCCGGCAGCCGCACACCAGCGCCGGCCGGGTGCCCACCGACCGCGGCTACCGCCTCTTCGTGGACCGGCTCTCCCGGGTCAAGCCGCTCAGCCCGGCCGAGCGGCGGGCCATCGAGCGCTTCCTGGTCGGCGCGGTCGACCTCGACGACGTGGTGCACCGCACGGTCCGGCTGCTCGCCCAGCTCACCCGGCAGGTCGCCGTGGTGCAGTACCCGAGCCTGGCCCGGTCCAAGGTGCGTCACCTGGAACTGGTGCCGATCTCCACCACCCGGCTGATGGTCGTCATGATCGCCGACACCGGCCGGGTCGAGCAGCGGCTCGTCGAGCTGCCCGCCCCGGTTCCCGCCGACGACGTGACCGACCTGCGCCGGCTGGTGAACGAGAAGCTCGTCGGCAGCCAGCTCTCCGAGACGCCGCCGCTGGTGCAGGCGCTGGTGGACGAGTCCGCGCCGCATCTGCGCCCGGCCATGACCACGCTCTCCACGGTGCTGCTGGAGACGCTCGTGGAACGGCACGAGGAGCGCCTCGCGCTGGCTGGGCAGGCCAACCTCACCCGGGGCGGCCTGCTCGACTTCCAGGGCTCGCTGCGGCCGATCCTGGAGGCGCTCGAAGAAGAGGTAGTGCTGCTCAAACTGATCGGCGAGACGGAGCCGAGCACCACCCGCGTGCTGATCGGCGACGAGAACGAGTTCGACAACCTGCGGGCCGCCTCGGTGGTCAGCACCGGCTACGGACCGGGCAGCACGATCGTCGGTGGGCTCGGCGTGCTCGGGCCGACCCGGATGGACTACCCCGGCAATATCGCCATGGTGAGGGCCGTGGCACGCTACGTGGGCGAACTGCTGGCCCAGAACTGACCAGTCAGGGCCGACGGCCGGTTGCGGCCGACGACCGGAGCGACGCGAGACGAACATGAGGACACCTAACGCAGTGGCCAGGGACTACTACGGCATTCTCGGTGTGAGCCGGGACGCCTCCGACGACGAGATCAAGCGCGCCTACCGCAAGCTGGCGCGGCAGTACCACCCGGACGTCAATCCGGACCCGGAGGCCCAGGAGAAGTTCAAGGACATCAACGCCGCGTACGAGGTCCTCTCGGACGACCGGAAACGGCAGATCGTCGACCTCGGCGGCGACCCGCTCGCCCCCGGCGGCGGTGGCATGGGCGGCCCGGGCGGGCCCGGCGGCGCCGGTCCGTTCGTCGGCTTCCAGGACATCATGGACGCGTTCTTCGGCGGCGCGGCGGGCGGCAGCCGGGGTCCCCGGCCGCGCACCCGGCCCGGCGCGGACGCGATCCTGCGCCTGGAACTGGACCTCAACGAGACCGCGTTCGGCGTCGAGGCGCCGATCACCGTCGACACCGCGGTGCTCTGCACCACCTGCTCCGGCGCCGGCACCGCCGCCGGCACCCACCTGGCCACCTGCGAGGCGTGCGGTGGCCGGGGCGAGGTGCAGTCGGTGCAGCGCACGTTCCTCGGCCAGGTGGTCTCCGCCCGCCCGTGCACCGTCTGCCAGGGCTACGGCACCACCATCCCGCACCCCTGCCCGACCTGCGCCGGTGAGGGCCGGGTGCGTACCCGCCGCTCGCTGACCGTCAAGATTCCGGCCGGCGTCGAGGACGGCATGCGGATCCGCCTGGCCCAGCAGGGCGAGGTCGGCCCGGGTGGTGGCACCGCCGGCGACCTCTACGTGGAGATCCACGAGCGGCCGCACGACGTCTACTCCCGCAAGGGCGACGACCTGCACTGCCGGGTCACCGTGCCGATGACCGCCGCCGCGCTCGGCACCCGGCTGACCATCAAGACGCTCGACAGCGAGGAAGCTGTCGACGTCAAGCCCGGCACCCAGCCCGGCAGCACGCTGCGGCTGCGCGCCCGGGGCGTACCGCACCTGCGCGGCACCGGCCGGGGCGACCTCTACGTGCACCTTGACGTGCGTACCCCGACCAAGCTCGACGCCGACCAGGAGCGGATGCTGCGCGACTTCGCCAAGACCCGCGGCGAGGAGGTCGCCGAGCTGAGCAAGCAGGGCGGCTTCTTCTCCCGGATGCGCGACGCCTTCAACGGGCACGCCTGAGGTGTCCGCCCCGCTGTTCCTGGTCGAGGCGCTGCCCACCGGTGACACGCTGACGCTGGACGGCCCGGAGGGCCATCACGCGGCCACCGTGCAGCGGCTGCGCGCCGGTGAGGAACTGCTGCTCGCCGACGGCCGGGGCGGCACCGCCGCCGCGGTGGTCACCGCCGTCGGCCGGGGCACGCTCGACCTGCGCGTCACCAGCCGGGGGTACGCGGACGCGCCCGTCCCCCGGCTGGTCGTGGTGCAGGGCATCGCCAAGGGCGACCGGGGTGAACTGGCGGTGCAGGCGATGACCGAGGTCGGGGTGGACGAGATCGTGCCCTGGGCGGCGTCCCGCTCGGTGGCGCAGTGGCGCGGCGACCGGGGCGTACGGGCCCGCCAGAAGTGGGTGGCCACCGCCCGGGAGGCAGCCAAGCAGGCCCGCCGCCCGTGGCTGCCGGTGGTGGCCGGTGCCCCGGACGAGTCCACCGCGACTGTGGCCCGCCGGATCGCCGGCGCGGCCGCCGCGTTCGTGCTGCACGAGGGCGCGCAGGACCGGCTGACCACAGTAGACCTGCCGACGGCCGGGGAGATCGTCCTGGTGGTCGGCCCGGAGGGCGGGATCGCCGACCACGAGCTTGCTACGTTCGCCGAGGCGGGCGCCCGCACGGTCCGCCTGGGCCCGTCCGTCCTGCGCACGTCCACAGCAGGCGTCGCCGCCCTCACAGTCCTGGCCACCCGCCTGACCCACTGGTAAGCCCTCTTCTGGTGTGCGCGCTGATCTTGCAGTTGCGGCCCGGGTTGCGTCCCTTTTGCGGTGCTTCGCCGGGGCCGAAAGTGCAAGATCGCGGGGGAGAGCGGCGTCAGGAGCGGAGGTAGGAGGCGCCGTTCAGGTCGATGATGGTGCCTGACGCCCACTCGGCCTCGGGGCTCGCCAGCCAGTGCACCGCCGCGGCGATCTCCTCCGGCCGGGCCACCCGGTGGAACGGGGACTGCGCGCGTACCGCCTCGCCCCGCTCGCTCTTCAGGTGCTCGTTGGTCATGTCGGTCTCGACGAAGCCGGGCGCCACGCACGCCACGGCGATGCCGTACGGGGCCAGGGCCACCGCGAGCGACTGGGCCATCGCGTTCATCCCGGCCTTGCTGGCCCCGTACGCCGGGTTGGCCGGCTCGCCCCGGAACGCGCCCCGGGACGAGACGTTGACGATCCGGCCCCCGCGTTCCCGCATGTGCTGCGCTGCGCACCAGGCCGCGTTCGCCGCGCCGACCAGGTTGGTGTCGAGCACCTCCCGCCACCGCGCCCGCCACTGCTCGTAGCTGCTCTCGAAGACCGGGTGCGGGGGATCGGCCGGCCCGAACACGCCCGCGTTGTTGACCAGCACGTCGAGGCCGCCGAGCCGCTGGGCCGCCTCGTCCACCATGGCGCGTACGGCGTCGGGGTCGGCCAGGTCGGCGCGGACCACGACGTGTTCGTCGCCCGGCAGTTCGGCGCGCAGCCGCTCGGCCAGCTCGGCCGAGTCCCGGTGGTGGATCGCCACCCGGTCTCCACCTGCGGCGAACGCCCTCGCCACCGCCCGCCCGATGCCCCGCGAGGCCCCCGTCACCAGCACTGCCCGTCCCGACATGGCGGCCATCCTGCCGCACCGGCCCGGGGTGTTAAGAAGGGCCCCTTCCGATGCCGGAGGCGTTAAGCGGGGGCCCCTCCTTACACTGCTGCGATGGACTGCCTGTTCTGCCGGATCGTCGCCGGGGAGATCCCGGCCACCATCGTCCGCGAGACCGCCACCACCCTCGCCTTCCGGGACATCGACCCGAAGGCGCCCACCCACGTGCTGGTGATCCCGAAGGAGCACTACGTGGACGTGGCCACGCTGGCCCAGGGCGCGCCCGAGCTGGCCGGTGAGGTGCTCCAGACCGCCGCCGTGGTGGCCGAGGAGGAGGGCCTGACCGTCGACGGGTTCCGGCTCATGTTCAACACCGGGCCGTACGGCGGCCAGGAGGTCTTCCACGTGCACGCCCACCTGCTCGGCGGCGCGCCGCTCGGACCGATGCTCTGCCGATGACCGACGTCCCGGACCGGCTCGGCCGGATGGTGCGCCAGGCGCAGGCCACCGGGCGCATCCCGGCGGTGTCGGCCGCCCTGCACCGCGCCGACCGGCCGCTCTGGACCTGCGCCGTGGGCGACACCGGCAACGAGACCGCGCTCGGGCCGGAGACGGTGTTCCGGATCGGCTCGGTCACCAAGACCTTCACGGCGGCGCTGGTCATGCAGTGCCGAGACGACGGCCTGCTCGACCTGGACGACCCGATCGGGCGGCACCTCGACCTGGCCGCGCACGGCGAGCTGACCGTACGCCGGCTGCTGTCGCACACCGCCGGCCTGCAACGCGAGCCCCACGGCGACGTGTGGGACAGCCTGCGCGCCCCGGCCGTCGAGGAGTTGCTGGCCGACCTGGCCCGGGTCGAGCGGGTGCTGCCCACCGGGCGGCGCTTCCACTACTCCAACCTCGGCATGGCGCTGCTGGGCGAGATGGCCGCCCGGCTCCGGGGCGGCACCTGGGCCGAGGTGCTGGCCGACCGGGTCCTCGCCCCGCTCGGGCTGACCGCCACCTACACGCACCCGACCGAGCGGGCTGCGACCGGGTTCCTGGTCGACGCGTACTCCGACGAGGCCCGCCCGGAGCCACCCGCCGACTTCGGCGCGGTGGCGCCGGCCGCGCAGCTGTGGAGCACCGCGCCGGACATGGCCCGCTGGGCCGCGTTCCTGGCCGACCCGGCGGCGCTCGACCCGGACGGCACGGTGCTCGCCGCGGCCACCGTCGAGGAGATGCGCTGGCCGCTGACCACCACCGACGAGTCGCTCTGGGCGGCCGGTTTCGGTCTCGGGCTGATCCTGGTCCCGCAGCCGGAGCGGGTGACCCACGTGGGGCACGACGGCGCGATGCCCGGATTCCTGGCCGCCGTCTACGGGCGGCGCGGCGGGCAGGGCACCGCCGGGGCGATGGGCGCCGCGGTGCTCGGCTCGTCCGGCACCGGCGTGGAGGTGTTCGACCTGGTGCACCGGCTGCTCGCCGCCGCCGCCGAGCACGACCCGGCGGAGATCGAGCCGTGGCGTCCCGGCCCGCCCGCCCCGGCGCACCTGCGCGGCATGCTGGGCCGCTGGTGGGGCGAGGGTTTCGAGTACGTCTTCTCCTGGCACGACGGGACGCTGCGGGCCCGGGGCGCGGACGACCCGGCCGGGAAGCCGCCCGCGGTGTTCGCGCCGCTGCCGGACCGGCCGGACGTGTTCCGCACGGTCTCCGGCCGCGAGGTGGGGGAGCTGCTGCGGCTGACGCGCGACGAGCGCGGCGTGGTGGTCCGGATGCACTGGGCGACCTACCGCTTCACCCGCCGCCAGGAGACCTTCGACGGGTACGACTTCCGCGTCGGTGACTGATCGCCGAGCGCCGGAAATGGGCGCGGTGTGCGCGGTGCCGACCCGATACGATGGGAGGTAACCGTACGCCGCGCCAGCAGGGCCCGGCACCGAGAAGCGGAGAGCAGGTGGCGCAGGGCCCGACGGCCCGACCTATGACCGGCACCCCACCTCCCGGCACGCCGCGCGTGCAGACCAGGATCACGGTCGGAGACCAGAAGATCATGGTGAACCTGCTCGGCGCGGGCGACGAGATCCTGCGACTCGTCGAACGCTCGGTCAACAGCGACGTCCACGTGCGCGGCAACGAGATCACCATCACCGGCGCGCCCGCCGACAACGCCCTCGCCGAGCGTCTCTTCAGTGAACTCCTCGAACTGATCGAGAAAGGCGAGACCCTGACCACAGACGCCGTACGGCGTACCGTCGGCATGCTCGAGCAGGGCGGCGCCGAGCGGCCCGCCGAGGTCCTGACGCTCAACATCCTCTCCCGGCGCGGCCGCACCATCCGTCCCAAGACGCTCGGGCAGAAGAAGTACGTCGACGCGATCGACGCGCACACCATCGTCTTCGGCATCGGCCCGGCCGGTACCGGCAAGACCTACCTGGCCATGGCGAAGGCCGTGCAGGCGCTGCAGGCCAAGCAGGTCAACCGGATCATCCTGACCCGTCCGGCGGTCGAGGCGGGGGAGCGGCTCGGCTTCCTGCCCGGCACTCTGAACGAGAAGATCGACCCGTACCTGCGCCCGCTCTACGACGCGCTGCACGACATGCTCGACCCGGAGACAATCCCGAAGCTGATGGCCGCCGGGACGATCGAGGTCGCGCCGCTGGCATACATGCGCGGGCGGGCCCAGCCGTACGACGCCCGGGTGCTGACCCCGGAGGGCTTCCGGCCGTTCGGCTCGCTCCAGGTCGGTGACCTGGTCATCGGCTCGAACGGGACGCCCACACCGGTGATCGGCATCTACCCCCAGGGGCCGAAGCAGACCTACCGGGTCACCACGCAGGACGGCGCGTCCACGCTCTGCTGCGGCGAGCACCTGTGGACCGTAGCCACTCCGGACGACAAGCGTCGCGGCCGACGGCGCACGATCGAGACGCAGGAGATGATCGGCAAGGAGTGGCGAGGCCACACCCGTCGCTACGAACTCCCGCTCGTCGCGCCGGTGCAGATGGAGCCGCGGGCGGTTCCGCTCGACCCGTACGCGCTCGGGCTGCTGCTCGGCGACGGCGCGATCTCGTGCCGCACCACGCCGGCCTTCTGCACCGCCGACCCGGAGTTGGCGACCGCGCTGGAGGAGGCGCTCGTCGACATCCAACTTGTCCGCAAGGGTGACTACGACTACGTCCTCCGGCACGTCAACGGGCACCGCGGCGGTGTGATCGTGGCCAACCCGGTCACGGTTGCCATCCGGGAGTTGGGGCTGGCCGGAACCACCTCGGGCACGAAGTTCGTCCCCGAGGTCTACAAGAACAACAGCGTCGGCGTCCGGCTGGCGGTCCTGCAAGGGCTGCTGGACACCGACGGCGGGCCGGTCACCCAGGCCGGGCGCACGTGCCGTGTGCAGTACTCGACCACTTCCCCCCGGTTGTGCGACGACGTGGTCCACCTGGTCGAGTCGCTCGGAGGGGTGGCCACGGCGCGGGTTCGTCCGGCCGAGGGACGCAAGCCCGGTCTGGCGAAGGGCCGGCCGGTTCCGTACCGGTCCGACACTTACGTCGTGGAGATCCGGCTGCCCGCCGGTGTCGCGCCGTTCCGTCTGTCGCGCAAGCGCCGGCTCTACGACGAGCACGGCGGTGGCCGGCCGATGCGGTTCATCGACTCGATCATCCCGGCCGGGGTGCGGGAGACGATGTGCATCCAGGTCGCGGCGGAGGACTCGCTCTACGTCACCGACGACTTCCTGGTGACCCACAACACCCTCAACGACGCGTTCATCATCCTGGACGAGGCGCAGAACACCACGCCCGAGCAGATGAAGATGTTCCTCACCCGGCTCGGCTTCGGCTCCAAGATCGTCGTCACCGGTGACGTCACCCAGGTGGACCTTCCCGGCGGGACGACGAGCGGCCTGCGGGTGGTCCGGGAGATCCTGAACAACGTCGAGGACGTGCACTTCGCCCAGCTCTCCAGCTCCGACGTGGTCCGCCACAAGCTGGTGGGCGAGATCGTCGACGCGTACGCCCGCTGGGACGCCGAGCGGGAGAACCAGCAGGCCCAGAGCGTGCACGCCGTACCCGGGCGGACCGCCCAGGGCGGCCGGGCCGGCCGGCGCCGCTGACCACCGGCGCAAGCCGTCACACCACCAGAGGAAGACAGTTGTCCATCGAGATCGCCAACGAGTCGGGTGTCGAGGTCGACACCGACGCCGTGCTCGCCGTCGCGCGGCACGCCCTCGACGAGATGGGGGTCAACCCCCTCGCCGAGCTGTCCGTGCTGCTCGTCGACATCGAGTACATGACGGAGCTGAACCACCGCTGGATGGGCGGCGACGGCCCGACCGACGTGCTCGCCTTCCCCATGGACGAGGGCAGCGTCGACCACGGGCCGGGCGAGAGCGCCCCGGCCGGCGGTGAGCCGGCCCTGCTCGGCGACATCGTGCTCTGCCCGGAGGTGGCGGCCAAGCAGGCCGCCGTGGCCGGGCACTCGGCGGCCGACGAGCTGCACCTGCTCACCGTGCACGGCGTGCTGCACCTGCTCGGTTACGACCACGCCGAGCCCGAGGAGGAGCGGGAGATGTTCGGTCTCCAGGCCCGGCTGCTGGCCAGCTGGCGGTCGACCCGGTCGCGGTGATGGACGCCTTGGCGGCGGTCCGCGCGCCCGCCGGCCTGCCCGATCTTCAACTCCTGGTGTTCGCCGCCGGGCTGGTGGTGCTCGCCGGCCTGATCGCGATGACCGAGGCGGCGCTCGCAGCTGTCTCCCCGGCCCGCGCCGCGGAGATGACCCGGGACGGAGCGCGCGGCGGGCGGGCGCTCCAGGTGGTGGCCGGTGACGTGGTCCGCCATCTGAACCTGCTGCTCCTGCTGCGTCTGCTGGCCGAGCTGACAGCCACCACGCTCGTCGCGCTGGTGGCTGTGGACACGTTCGGCGCGGGCTGGCGGGCGGCGCTGGTGACCGCCGGCGCGATGACGGTGGTGAGCTTCGTGGTGGTCGGGGTCGGGCCGCGCACGATCGGCCGCCAGCACGCGTACGCGGTCGGCCGGGCGGTCGCGCCGCTGGTGCGCTGGCTGGGCCGCGCGCTCAACCCGCTGGCGTCGCTGCTGATCCTGATCGGCAACGCGGTCACCCCGGGTAAGGGTTTCCGGGAGGGCCCGTTCGCGACCCAGGTGGAGCTGCGCGAACTGGTCGACCTGGCCGAGCAGCGCGGCGTCGTGGAGCACGGCGAACGCCAGATGATCCACTCGGTCTTCGCGCTCGGCGACACCATCGCCCGGGAGGTGATGGTGCCGCGTACCGAGATGGTGTGGATCGAGGAGCGCAAGACGCTCGCCCAGGCGCTGGCGCTGTTCCTGCGCTCCGGGTTCAGCCGCATCCCGGTGATCGGCGAGAACGTCGACGACGTGCTCGGTGTGCTCTATCTCAAGGACCTGATCCGGCGGGTCCAGGGCGACCAGGAGGCCCGGCAGATGCCGGTGGCCGAGCTGATGCGCCCGGCCACGTTCGTGCCGGAGTCCAAGCCGGTGGACGACCTGCTCTCGGAGATGCAGGCGGCCCGCAACCACCTGGTCATCGTCGTCGACGAGTACGGCGGCACCGGTGGGCTGGTCACCATCGAGGACATCCTGGAGGAGATCGTCGGGGAGATCACCGACGAGTACGATGTCGAGCGCCCGCCGGTCGAGCACCTGGCGGACGGGGCCGTGCGGGTGACCGCGCGGCTGCCGGTGGAGAATCTGGGCGAGCTGTTCGACACCGAGCTGCCCACCGACGAGGTGGAGACGGTCGGTGGCCTGCTGGCCCAGGCGCTCGGCCGGGTGCCCATCCCGGGCGCCGAGGCCGAGGTGGCCGGCCTGCGGCTGATGGCCGAGGGCACCACCGGCCGGCGCAACCGGATCGACACGGTTCTGGTGAGCCGGGTCGACCGGGGCGACGCGCCGGAGGGCACGAACCGACACGACCCGCCCGATTCCCGTGGCGACAACAACCGTTCCGAGGAGAGGCAATCCGCCGATGCCTGAGTCACCCGCCGTGCCCGCCGCCCTGCCCACCCCCGCCGATCCGGCCGAGCTGAGCGCCGAGGACGCCAAGCTCGTCGTCCTGGCCCGGGGCGCGCGGGGCCGGGTGGCCGCAGTGGAGGGCGCCGCGGTCCGCGACCAGGACGGCCGGACGTACGCGGCGGCGAGCGTCGCGCTGCCGTCGTTGACGCTCACCGCGCTCCAGTTGGCTGTCGCCTCGGCGGTGGCGGCGGGCGCGAGCCGGCTGGAGGCCGCTGTGGTGGTGACCGAGGCGTCGACGCTGGACGGGGCGGGGCACGCGGCGGTACGGGACCTGTCCGCCGACGCGCCGATCCACGTGGCCGCGCCGGACGGCGCCGTCCTCGGCACGGTGGTCGAGTGACCACGCCCGAGGCGCGTCCCTACCGGGCCGGTTTCGCCTGTTTCGTGGGGCGGCCGAACGCCGGCAAGTCGACGCTGACGAACGCGATCGTCGGCACCAAGATCGCGATCACCTCGAGCAAGCCGCAGACCACCCGGCACATCATCCGGGCGGTGCTGCACCGGCCGGACTCGCAGCTCGTGCTCGTGGACACCCCGGGCCTGCACCGCCCCCGGACGCTGCTCGGCGAGCGCCTCAACGACCTGGTCCGGGAGACCTGGAGCGAGGTCGACGTGATCGGCCTGTGCGTGCCGGCGAACGAGCCGGTCGGCCGGGGCGACCGTTTCATCACCGGCGAGCTGGCCAGCCTGAAGGCCACCGTGCTGGCGGTGGTCACCAAGACCGACCTGGTCGACAAGAAGCGGCTGGCCGAGCAGTTGCTCGCGGTGAGCGAGCTGGGCGAGTTCGCCGCGGTGGTGCCGGTCAGCGCCGTGTCCGGGCATCAGGTCGACACGCTCGTCGACGTGATGACCGGTTATCTGCCGGAGTCACCGCAGCTCTATCCGGACGACATGCTCACCGACGACCCGGAGCAGGTGCTCGTGGCGGAGCTGGTCCGCGAGGCGGCGCTGGAGGGCGTACGCGACGAGCTGCCGCACTCCATCGCGGTGGTGGTCGAGGAGATGATCCCGGAGGGCAACCTCACCAAGATCTACGCCGACGTGTACGTCGAGCGGTCGAGCCAGAAGGCCATCGTCATCGGCCACCGGGGCAGCCGCCTCAAGCACGTCGGCACCACCGCCCGCCGGCAGATCGAGGAGTTGCTCGGCACCCGGGTCTATCTCGACCTGCACGTGCGCGTGGCGAAGGACTGGCAGCGCGACCCGAAGCAGCTGCGCAAGCTCGGCTTCTGAGCCGCGGCCGGGCCACCCGGCGACAGGTGATCAGGATCAGTCAGACCTATGGGACATCTCACTTTCCATAGGTGTCTGTGGTTGTTTGGCGTCGTCCAGGAGCAGGGTAGGGACCATTGTCTCTGCCCCCGGACCCCGCCGCGAGCTGATGCGAAACCGCTATCTCGACCTGCTGCGCTTCCTGGCCATCCTCCGCGTCGTCACGTACCACGTCACCGGTTACGCCACGCTCACGCTGGTGTTCCCGGCGATGTCGGTGATGTTCGCCCTGGCCGGGTCGCTGATGGCCGCGTCGCTGGACCGCAGCGGGGTGGGCTCGGTCGGGCGGCGGCTGCGCCGGCTGCTGCCGTCGCTGTGGGTGGTCGCCGCCGTCTTCGTGCCGGCCATGCTGCTCACCGGGCTGCCGTTCAGCCCGAAGGTGCTGCTCTGGCTCTTCCCGATCAGTGACCCGCCGGCCAACTACTGGGGCGGCCTGGCGCTCAGCCCGATCTGGTACCTGCGGGACTACCTGTGGTTCGTGCTCGCCTCGCCGCTCGTGCTGTGGCTGTTCCGCCGGGCGCCGCTGCCCACGCTCGCCGCCCCGTACGTGCTCCTGGTCGCCATCGAGGCCGGCATCCTGGCGAACCCGCCGACGGTGCTGCGCGAGTTCGGCCTCTACTTCGGCGCCTGGCTGCTCGGCTTCGCCCACCACGACGGGCTGCTGCGCCGGATGCGCAACCGGGTGCTGCTGCCGGTGGCCGCCGCCGTCGGCGCCGCCGGCCTGGCCTGGATCGTCACCCACCCCGGCCCCCGGGGGTACGACATCAACGACATCCCGCTGGGCAACGCGCTCTGGTCGGCCGCGTTCATCCTGGTGGCGATCGGCCGGGCGCCGGTCGGGGTGACCTGGGTCGACCGCGTGCCGGCGCTCGGCCGCGCGGTGACGGTGGTGAACCGGCGCGCGCTGACCATCTACCTCTGGCACATGCCGTTCGTGGTGGCGCTCACCCCGCTCGTCGGCCTGGTCGGCTGGTCGCCGCGCGACCCGGTCGGCCTGTGGCTGCGGGTGGGGCTGGTCTTCGCGCTGGTCGGCGTGGTGACGCTGATGGTCGGCTGGGTCGAGGACGTGGCCGCCCGGCGTACCCCGGAACTGCTCCCCGGCAAGCCACGGCGGACCGTGGCCGATCCGGCGGCGACCGCCCCGGCCAGCCCGGCTCCCGCCGGCGCCCAGGACGGGCTGGTGGGCGCCGGCGCCCGGGTCCCCGCGCCGCGCCGCGCGGCCGAGGACAGGGACGACGGCCGCGCGGCGAACCGGCGGGACACCCCCGGCGGCGACTGAGCGACCGGACGCCCCCCCGGCTCAGCGAGTGCTGACCGTGACGTTGCCGCTCGTGGTGGACGCTTCGAGCTGCACCGACGCGGCCGGGTCGTCGGTGACGCGGACGTCCTTGTCGCCGGACGTGGCGGTGGCGCGCACCCGGTAGCGGCCGGCCGGTACGGACAGGTCGACGTCTCCGCTCGTGGCGTGCACCCGGGCCGGAGCCGGCTGGTCCAGCTCGACGACGATGCTGCCGGAGGTGGTCTCCGCGTCGACGGCGGAGGCGAGCCGGCGGGCCTCGATGTCGCCCGAGCGGGCCCGCAGCCGCACCGGGCCGGCCGCCTCGACCACCCGGATGTTGCCCGACGTGGTGGACGCGCGGACCTCGCCGGTGACGCCCCGGATCGTCAGATCGCCGGAGCTGAGCGTGAACTCCACCGCCCCGACGTCGGTGAGGTCGACGTTGCCCGAGGCGGTCCCGCCCTTCACCGTCACGCCGGGCGGGGCGGTCACCTCCCAGGAGATGCTGCACCGGTGGCCGCAGTCGGTGGGCAGCACGAGTTCGTCGCCCTTGATCTCGTACCGGCTGGTCGGCTCGTCGCCCTGGTAGCGGACGACGCGCTTGATCCGTACCTGGTCGGCCGGGCCGTTGGCCCGGACCACGACGTCCCCGGCGCCGTCTTCCGTCACGCTGATCCGGGTGATCTTCGCCTGCTCGGTGTGGTCGTAGTCGAGCCGGCGGAACGAGAGGGTGTCACACCCGGAGAGAACGATGAGCGTGGCGGCAGCGGTCGCGGCCACCGCGGTGCGGAGCGAAGCCATGGCCAGCACAGTAGGGCCGCCCGGGCGGCCGGCACATCGGGGATCGCCCGACGGTCCACCCCGAGCCGACCCTGAGATCGCACCCGGAGGGAGAATGGCCTGATGGCCGGGTACCGCCGACAGCTCTACCGCGACGACGCGGTGGTGCTGCGTGTGCAGAAGCTGGGCGAGTCCGACCGGATCATCACGCTGTTCACCCGCCGGCACGGCCGGTTGCGCGCGGTGGCCCGGGGCGTGCGGCGCACCATGAGCCGGTTCGGCGCCCGGCTGGAGCCGTTCGGGCACGTCGACCTCCAGCTCGCCGGTGACCCCAAGGGCAACCAGGGCAGCTCCCTGCACACCGTCAGCCAGGTCGAGGCGATCGAGCTGTACGGCAAACGGTTCCTCGGCGACTACCCCCGCTACACGGCGGCCAGCGCGATCGCCGAGACCGCCGAGCGGCTCACCCCGATCGAGCGCGAGCCGTCGCTGCGGTTGTTCCAGCTCACGCTCGGCGCGATGAAGTCGCTGGCCCGCGGCGAACACGCCACCACGCTGGTGCTCGACGCGTACCTGCTGCGCGGGATGGCGTTCGCCGGCTGGGCGCCGGCGCTCGCCGCCTGCGCCGTCTGCGGCGAGCCGGGCCGGCACCGCGCGTTCTCCGTACCGGCCGGCGGCGCGGTCTGCCCGGACTGCCGGCCCCCCGGCGCCGCCCACCCCGCGCCCGCGACGCTGGAGCTGATGTCCGCGCTGACCTCCGGCGACTGGGGGTACGCCGACGCGGCCGAGACCGGCGTGCGCCGCGAGTGCAGCGGGCTGGTCGCGGCGCACCTCCAGTGGCATCTGGAACGCGCGCTACGCTCGCTGCCGCTGGTCGACCGGGGCACCCCGGCGTCCGGCGCGGTCCCGTCGCCCGGCGGCGCGGGGCCGGATGTGGTCCCGCCGCGCTCCGGCGCCGGGCCCGTCGCCGGTGTGAACAGGGAGATGACCGAGTGATCCGATCGACGAGGGCGACCCGCCGCGAGCCGGTGCCGCCGACCCCGCACCCGTCCGGCGCCCGCCCGCCAGCGCTGCCGCCCGCGGCGGTGCCCCGGCACGTCGCCATCGTGATGGACGGCAACGGCCGCTGGGCCAAGGAGCGCGGCCTGCCCCGCACCAAGGGCCACGAGCAGGGCGAGCACAGCCTGTTCGACGCCGTCGAGGGCGCGATCGAGATGGGGATTCCCTACCTGTCGGCGTACGCGTTCTCCACCGAGAACTGGCGGCGCTCGCCGGACGAGGTCCGCTTCCTGATGGGCTTCAACCGCGACGTCATCCGCCGCCGCCGGGACCAGCTCGTCGACCTCGGTGTCCGGGTGGTCTGGTCGGGTCGCGCGGGCCGGCTGTGGAAGAGCGTCATCTCCGAGCTGCAGACCGCCGAGGAGATGTCGCGCGGCAACTCGACGCTGACGCTGCAGTTCTGCGTCAACTACGGCGGTCAGGCGGAGATCGCCGACGCCGCCGCCGGGATCGCCCGCGACGTCGCCGCCGGCAGGCTCGACCCGGCCAAGGTGAACGAGAAGACGGTGGCGCGGTACCTCTACCACCCCGAGGTGCCCGAGGTCGACCTGTTCCTGCGCCCCTCCGGCGAGCAGCGCATCTCCAACTTCCTGCTCTGGCAGACCGCGTACGCCGAACTGGTCTACCTGGACACGCTCTGGCCCGACTTCGACCGCCGCCACCTCTGGTACGCCTGCGAGCTGTACGCCCAGCGCGACCGGCGCTTCGGCGGCGCCCTGCCCAACCCGGTGGCCCCGGGCGCCTGAGGGCAGGCTTACCGACGCGCCGCGCTGGGTACCGGTAACGGTAGACAGCTAACGCGGAGGTGAACCACATGATTCAGAAGCGGATCGCGCAGTGGGCGGTCATGGCGGTCGCCGTGCCGCTGGCGGCGGCCGGCGCGCGTCGGCTCAGCCACACCCTGGAGGCCCGTCGCGGCCCGTCCGGGGTGAGCCGTCTGCTGACCAAGGGCGCCGACCTGGTCCGGCCGCAGAAGGCCAAGCGCCGCCGGTTCTTCTGACCTGCGACGTCCGGCCCGACCGGTACGCCCCGCATCCGGCTTTCCGGCCGGGCGCGGGGCGTTCCGCTCTACGATCGGCGCAGGGCGCGCCGCCGGGTGTGCGCCCGCCACGGGGGTGGAGGATGCGCGAGCTCCGGTACGAGATGACGGCTGCCCTGGCCGCCGCCGACCTGGTGGAGGCGACCCGCCGGGACGCGGTCGCCGCGCTGTGCGCCGACGTGGCGCAGCGGTGGTGCGCCGAGCTGGGGCACACCCCGGCGGTCCGCTCCGGCGAGATCGGCGAACTGGCGGCAGGCGAGCCGGCCGCCGGCTGGGCACCCGACCCGCACGCCCCGCGAGCCTGGTGAGCGCGGGGTTCACGCCTCCACTTCGGAGCGGTCACCCGCCCAGAGCGTGTGGAACGAGCCGTCCCGGTCCACCCGGTGGTAGGTGTGCGCGCCGAAGTTGTCCCGCAGCCCCTGGATCAGCGCGGCCGGCAGCCGCTGTGCCCGCAGCGCGTCGAAGTAGGCCAGCGACGACCCGAAGGCCGGCGCCGGCACGCCCGCCCGGGCCGCGTCGGCCACCACCCGTCGCCAGGCCGGTACGCCGGCGCTGACCCGCTCGGCGAACCACGGCGCGACCAGCAGCGTCGCCAGGTCCGGCTCCGCGTCGTACGCCTCCCGGATCCGGTCCAGGAAACCGGCCCGGATGATGCAGCCGCCCCGCCAGATGGTGGCCGTGCCGCCCAGGTCGATGTTCCAGTCGTACTCCCGGCTGCCCGCGCGGATGTGGTCGAACCCCTGCGCGTACGCGACGATCTTGCTGGCCAGCAGTGCGCGGCGCACGTCCTCGACGAACGCGTCCCGGTCGTCCACCTGCCACTTGTCGCCCGCGTCGGCGAACACCCGGCGGGCGGCCTCGCGCTGGTCGGCGTGGCCGGACAGCGACCGGGCGAACGTGGCCTCGGCGATGCCGGTGATCGGAATGCCCAGGTCGAGCGCGCTCTGCACGGTCCAGCGGCCGGTGCCCTTCTGCTCGGCCTGGTCGAGCACCACGTCCACGAACGCCTGACCGGTGGCCGCGTCGGTGTGGCCGAGCACGTCGGCGGTGATCTCGATGAGGAACGACCCCAGCTCGCCGGCGTTCCACTCCCGGAAGATCTCCGCGATCTCCGCGGGGCTCGCTGACAGACCGGCCCGCAACAGGTCGTACGCCTCGGCGATGAGCTGCATGTCGGCGTACTCGATGCCGTTGTGCACCATCTTCACGAAGTGGCCCGCGCCGTCCGGCCCGACGTGCCGGCAGCAGGGCTCGCCGTCCACGTGCGCGGCGATCTTTTCGAAGATCGGCCCCAGCTTGCGGTACGACTCCGCCGAACCGCCCGGCATGATGCTCGGGCCGAGCAGCGCGCCCTCCTCGCCGCCGGACACGCCGGTGCCGACGAAGTGCAGCCCGTGCTCGCGCAGCGCCTCCTCGCGGCGGCGGGTGTCGGCGAAGTGCGCGTTGCCGCAGTCGACGACGATGTCGCCCTCCTCCAGCAGCGGGACCAGCTCGTCGATCACCGCGTCGGTGGGCGCGCCGGCCTTGACCATCACGATCACCGCGCGGGGCCGCTCCAGCGAGCCGACGAAGTCCGCGAGCGACTCCGACGGCACGAACGTGCCCTCGTCGCCGTGCTCGGCGACCAACGTGCGGGTACGTTCCGGCGATCGGTTGTGCACCGCCACGGCGAAGCCGTTGCGGGCCAGGTTCCGGGCCAGGTTGCGGCCCATCACCGCCAGACCGGTGACCCCGATCTGCGCCGTCGCCTGCTCTGCCATGCGTACCGCCACCTCTCGTCCGTACTGCCGTGCTGCGACGGTATCGCGGTCGTCGAGGAAGTGGGCCACGGTGTCCACAGGGCGTGACCGGTGGGTGGCCGTACGTCCCGCGGGATGGTCGCGGTAATTCGGGTGCGGGGCGGCCGGTCGGCGGGATAGCGTTACGGCATGCGTAAGTGACGCCCCACCTCCGAGCCCGGTCCACCGCCGCCAGTGCCGTGGACCCGTCCTGCTCCGGGCGTCCGCATCCCTTCCCCGCCACCGTCGGTCGCGGTGTCTGTCGTGATCGGTTCGCACCGGAGCCCTCGCTCGGCGCGTCCCGGTCGGCGCGCCCGCACCACAGGAGGCCCGCGAATGCCCGCGAAGCGCAATCCGAAGAAGTCCCGCAAGCAGTCCTCGCCGCAGGTGACCCCGCCGGCGCTCGACGCGCTCACCGTGGAGCCGCCCGCGATGGTGCTCCCGGCGGAGCCGGTGGCGCCCACTGTGTCCCTGGACGCGGCGCCGCCTACCGCGACTGCGCCGTTGGTGTCGCCCGCCATCGGCGCGGGGGTGCCCGCCGTGGCCGCGGGATCGGTGTCGCTCCCGGAGACGCCGGTCCTGCCCGGCGCATCCGCGACGCCGCCCAGATCGGGCCCGCCGGCAGGGCGGCAGGCCCGGCTCGGCGGCCGTAGCCAGCGCGCCGGCCAGACCCGGTTCTACGCCTTCCGCCGAAGCTGACCGACCAACCCGTTCCCAGCCGGTCGCTCGCCGGGCAGGCCTCATCCCGGGCCCGGCCGGCACCACAGAGATCTTGGACGATTTCGGCCCCTATGGGGGCCGTCTCGTACCAAGATCTTCGCCAGTCTCGGTCGATCATGAGGTTGGCGGCGACAAAACGGGCAACCGGTGCCGTCAACTTCATGATCAATGAGGCGGGGCAGGGCGGGGCAGGGCGGGGCGGGGCGGGGGCGGCGGGGGAACAGGGGCGGGGTCAGCCGATCAAGGGGCGGAAGGTGCCCAGGGCGATGCTTGTCGCCAGGGCGGCGGCGGCCAGGAGGGCCGCTCCCACGATCAGCAGCGTGTCCGCGCCGGTGAAGCGCTGCGGGCGGGCCACGGTGCGCGGCGTGCCCGCGTCGAAGCCCCGGGCGTCCATCGCCACGGCGAGCCGGGTGCCGCGCCGGATCGCGCCCACCAGCAGCGTGAACGCGGTGGACCCGAACAGCCGCAGCTTCGCCACCGGGTTGCGGCCGGCGTCCACGCCGCGGGCCCGCCGAGCCATGCTGATCATCCGCCACTCCTGCTCCAGCAGCGGCACCATCCGGAACGCGGCCAGCGCCCCGATGGCGAACCGGGCGGGCGCCTTCGCGTTCTGGATCAGCGCGTCGGCCAGGTCGGTCGGGTCGGTGGTGGCGAACACGACGATGCCGGGCAGCGCGACGGCCAGCATCCGGAGCACCAGACCCAGCGCCGTGACGAGCACACCTTCGGTGACCAGCACCGGCCCGGCCTGGAGCAGGACCGGGCCGGAACGGTCGGCGGCGAAGAGCACCAGCGTGACCAGGATGCCGACGGCACCGGCGAGCAGCGGCCAGGCGCGGCGGGCCAGCACCCGGTAGCGGACGCCGAACAGCGGCAGCACCGCGAGTTCGACGGCGATGGCGACGGCCGGAGCCACCGGATCGAGCGTCGCCACCAGGATCAGCGTGAACACCATCGCGGCGGCCAGCTTCGCCACCGGGTTGCGCCGCGCCAGCGGGGCGCCCGGCGCGGCGACCGGTTCGAGGTTGATCACGAGGACGCCCCGGCGGCGGGACGGTCCAGGGTGAGCGCCCGGTCGGCCAGCGCGGCGACGAAGTCCTCGTCGTGGGTCACCGTGACCACGCCGTGCCCCGCGTCGCGCAGCTCGGCCAGCAGGTCGACCAGCTCCAGCCAGGTGCGCCGGTCCTGGCCGAACGTGGGCTCGTCGCAGATCAGCAGGCGGGGCGCGGTGGCCAGGGCCGTCGCCACGCTCAGCCGCCGCGCCTCGCCACCCGAGAGGGTGTACGGGTTGGCGCCGGCCAGCCGGTCCAGCCGCAGCCGCTCCAGCAGCGCGTCCACGGTGGCGCGGACCGCTGCCTCGGGCTGACCGGTGCGGCGCGGGCCGAGCGCCAGCTCGTCGCGGACGGTGGCGGTGACGAACTGGTGCTCCGGGTCCTGGAACACCGAACCGATCCGGCGCACCAGCGCGGGCGCCCGCCAGCGGTACGGGGGAGTGCGCGCGTCCCGCCCCGCCAGCTCCGCCGACGCGGTGACGGTCCCCGTGCCGGGGCGCAGCAGGCCGCCCAGCAGCAGCGCCAGCGTGGACTTGCCGGCCCCGTTGGGGCCGAGGACGGCGAGCGCCTCGCCGGCGCGTACCCGGAGGTCGGTGGAGGCCAGCCGGGGTGGCAGGCCGAGCCGCTCGGCGGTGAGCAGCACGTCGCCGGGCGGCGTGGTGGCGTGCCGGGGTGGCGCGACGTGGCCGGGCACCCAGACCCCGGCGGCGGCCAGCGCGTCGCCGTGCGCGGCGAAGACCGCAGCGGGTGGCCCGTCGGCGCGCACCCCGCCGCCCGGTTCCAGCACCACCACGCGGTCGACCAGCGGCAACGCCTCGGTGACCCGGTGCTCGACCAGGATCATCGTGGTGTCCGCGTCGAGCGCGTTCGCGACGGCCCGGCGGATCAGGGCGGCGCCGGCCGGGTCGAGGTTGGCGGTGGGCTCGTCGAGCAGCAGCAGCCCGGGGCGCAGCGCGAGCGTGCCGGCCAGGGCGAGCCGCTGCTGCTCACCGCCGCTGAGCGCGGCGGTCGGGCGGTCCCGGGGGTACGGGAAGCCGACCCGGTGCAGTGCCTCGTCGACGCGGGGCCAGATCTCCCCGGCGGGTACGCCCCGGTTCTCCAGCCCGAACGCGACGTCGTCACCGGAGCGGGCCATGACGAGCTGGGTCTGCGGATCCTGGAACAGGATGCCGACGCGCTCCCGCGCCTTGCGCGGGTCCAGCCCGTCGATCTCGACGCTGCCCTCCTGCTCGCCGGAGTCCTCCGGCAGCAGGCCGGCCAGCGCCGCCAGCAGCGTGCTCTTACCGGCCCCGGAGGGCCCGAGCAGCAGTACCCGCTCGCCGCTCTCCACGCGCAGATCCACCCCGCGCAGAGCCCAGCGTTTCCGCCCCCCGTGCCGCCACCCGAACCCCCGCAGCACCACCCCGCTCACCGCCCACCACCCCCTCTCCCGGCCCAGCCTGCGTGATCAAGGAGTTCGCGTCCGGAAAACCGTGCCCGGCGGACGCAAACTCCTTGATCACCGGGGCGGGGCGAGGCGAGCCTCAGACCAGGGCGCGGTCGCGGCCGGCGGGGAAGCGGTCCAGGACGCCGGTGTTCGCCAGCGCGCGGGTGAGGACGTGCGCGCCCAGACCGGCGACGATCGTGGCGCTGACGATCGTGATCAGCGCATACGGGAGGCGGTAGGAGGCGAAGTCGTACGCCTTGTTCCAGTAGACGAAGTCGAAGATCGCCGCGCCGAGGCCGGTCAGCGCGCCGGCCAGCACCGCCACCGGCAGCTTGAACGAGCGGTACCGGAACGCGGCGAACGCCAGCTCGGCGCCGATGCCCTGCATCAGGCCCTGGAGGATCACGATGCTCGCCCACTGGCTGCCCAGCAGGGCGGAGATGATGGCGGCCACCGTCTCGCAGTACAGGGCGGCGCCCGGCTTGCGGATGATCAGGCCGGCGAGCACCGCCGGGATCAGCCACACGCCGTAGAGCACCGCCTGCGCCGGTGGGAAGAACGCGAACGCCGCGTCGGTGGCGCTCCAGAGCAGGCCCCAGGCCCAGAACACGACGCCGAAGGCGACGGCGATGACCGAGGCGACGACGATGTCGACGGTACGCCAGCGATTGCTGTCGGTGTGGTTCACGGTTGGCTCCCAGTTCGTCGAGGTGAACCAGGAGAAGACGCACGCCGCGCCCGGTGGTCACCGGACGGCGACGCGGCTGGAGGTCGACCGAACTCCCTGCGCTGGCATTACCCAGATCAGGTTCGAGGGTCTGCGGGCACCGGCCCGCACTCTCAGCGCTGTGCGCTCCCCTGTCGGATGTGAAGTTGTCTCGTCGCAGACGCTAGCACCGACCACGGGCACCGGCCCAGCAGGGCGAGTGTCGGTATGGTGGCGATCATGCTGGTGGATGCGCGGGGACTGACGTTCGAGGTACGCGCCGGCGGCCCCGAGGGCGGTGACCCGGTCCTGCTGCTGCACGGCTTCCCGCAGCACTCCGGCGAGTGGGACGCGGTCACGCCCGCGCTGCACGCCGCCGGGCTGCGCACGTACGCGCTCGACCAGCGCGGCTACTCGCCGGGCGCGCGGCCGGCGGACGTCGGGGCGTACCGGATTCCGGAGCTGGTGGCCGACGCGGCCGGCGTGCTGGACTCCCTCGGGGTGACCCGCGCGCACCTGGTCGGCCACGACTGGGGCGCGATCGTCGCGTGGGGCCTTGCGGCGGCGCACCCGGAGCGGGTGCGGACGCTCACAGCGGTGTCGGTGCCGCACCCGGCCGCGATGGGCCACGCGCTCGCCACCGACCCCCGCCAGAAGATCAAGTCCGCCTACATCGCGTTGTTCCGCAAGCCCGGTACGGCGGAGCGGGTGCTGCTGGCGTGGAACGGCGCCACGCTGCGCAAGCTGCTCAGCGGGGTGGGCGACGCCGGCGCGGTGGCCCGGTACGCCGAGCCGATGCGCGAGCCGGGGGCGTTGACGGCGGCGCTGAACTGGTACCGGGCGATGACCGGGGCGGACATGAAGGCTGTCGCCCCGGTCGGGGTGCCGACCACGTTCGTGTGGAGCGACAAGGACGTGGCGATCGGCCGGACCGCCGCGCAGGCGTGCGCCGCGCACGTCACCGGCGACTACCGGTTCGTGACGCTGCCCGGCGTCACCCACTGGATCCCGGACGAGGCGCCGGGCCCGCTGGCCGAGGCGATCCTCGCCCGGTGCGCAGGAACGGAGGAGGCATGACGGTGAGCGCCGAGGCGTACCTGGCGGTGGTGACGGAGACGATCGGCCGGGTGGCCGCCGAGCAGCGGCGCAACGTCGCGGACGCGGCCGACCTGATCGCGGCGGCGCTGCGCGCCGACGGAGTGGTGCACGCGTTCGGCACCGGGCACTCCGAGGCGCTGGCCATGGAGATCGCCGGGCGGGCCGGCGGCCTGGTGCCCACCAACCGGATCGCGCTGCGTGACCTGGTGCTGGTCGGCGGCGACCCGGCCGACGTGCTCGGCCCGAAGCTGGAACGCGACCCGGCGGTGGCGCACCGCCTCTACGAGCTGGCGCCGATCCGCCCGCAGGACGTGTTCGTGCTGGCCTCGAACTCGGGCGTGAACGGCGCGATGGTCGAGTTCGCGTCCATCGTGAAGGAACGCGGGCACGGGCTGGTGGCGATCACCTCGGCGCAGCACTCGGGCCGGATGACCTCGCGGCACCCGTCCGGCCGCAAGCTCGCCGACTTCGCGGACGTGGTGCTGGACAACGGCGCGCCGTACGGAGACGCGACGCTGCCGCTGCCGGGCGGCGGCGCGGTGGGCGCGGTCTCGTCGATCACCGCGGCGCTGCTGGCCCAGCAGATCGTCGCCGAGGTGGTGGCCCGGCTGGTCGCGGCGGGGGAGCGTCCGCCGGTCTACCTGTCCGCGAACATCACCGGCGGCGACGAGCACAACGCCGAGCTGGAGGCACGGTACGCGGGGCGTATCCGCCGCGGCTCCTGAGGCGGTTTCGCGATCGCCTTAACGGGGCACAGGCGGTGCGCCGGTGGGCGTTTCCCCGCCGGCCGTGCCGTCTCCCGGGGAGGTCCGCGAGTGTCGAAGGAATCCGAGAAGCAGCGCTGGCAGCGCAACTTCGCCGATCTGTTGCAGGAGTTGCGGGTCGCGCAGACCGGTGTGCAGATCCTGTTCGCCTTCCTGCTGACGCTGCCGTTCAGCGCCGGGTTCGACCGGACCACCGAGTTCCAGCGTGACGTCTACATTCTGGCGCTGCTGACCGCCGCCGCGTCCGCCGCGATGATCATCTCTCCGGTCGCGTTCCACCGTGCGCTGTTCCGCCAGGGACGCAAGCCGGAACTGGTGCGCTTCGCCCACCGGATGGCCACCGGCGGTCTGGCCTTCATGCTGATCGCGATGGTCAGCTCGGTCCTGCTGGTCAGCGACTTCGTGCTGGACCGGCCGATCGCGTTCCTGCTCAGCGCGCTCACCGGGGTCTGGTTCCTGATCTTCTGGGCGGTCCTGCCGTTCAGCCGCCGCAACTGGGGCGACGACGACATCGACGACGAGGACGACAGCCCTCAGTCGCTGACCGACTGACCGTCCGCCAAATCGGACGTGCACGCGGCGCTACCCCTGGGTAACACCCGGGGGTAGCGTCGTTTTCGTCGAGCGCCTCGACGCAGCCGGACCGACGAGGAGGCAGCCGTGACCACGACACAGAACAGCCGGCCCGAGTCCCCCGACGGCGCGGGGCCGCTGCCCACCGAGGCGGGCCAGGTCACCGAGAAGGAGGCCCGCCAGGTCGCCGAGGCGGCCCGCGAGTCGGCCTGGGACCGGCCCAGCTTCGGCAAGGAGCTGTTCCTCGGCCGTTTCCGCCTCGACCTGATCGACCCCTGGCCCCGCCCCGACCCGGCCGACGTGGCCCGCGCGGACGAGTTCCTCGGGGCGCTGCGCGCGTACCTGGGGTCCGAGGTGGACGGCGAGGCGATCGAGCGGGACGCCCGCATCCCGGACGAGGTGTTCCACGGCCTGGCCGGGCTCGGCGCGTTCGGCATGAAGATCGACCGGAAGTACGGCGGGCTCGGGCTGAGCAACCTGCACTACTGCCGGGCGCTGATGCTCGTCGGCTCGGTGAACCCGGCGGTGAGCGCGCTGCTCTCCGCGCACCAGTCGATCGGCGTGCCGCAGCCGCTGAAGATGTTCGGCACGCCCGAGCAGAAGGAACGGTTCCTGCCCCGGCTCGCCGCCGGTGAGGTCTCCGCGTTCCTGCTCACCGAGCCGGACGTCGGCTCCGACCCGGCCCGGCTCGCCACCATCGCCGAGCCCACCGCCGACGGCACCGGCTACCGGCTCAACGGGGTGAAGCTGTGGGCCACGAACGGCACGCTCGCCACCCTGCTCGTGGTGATGGCCCGGGTACCGGCCGGCGAGGGGCGGCGCGGCGGCATCACCGCGTTCGTGGTGGAGGGCGACAGCGACGGCATCACCGTGGAGCGGCGCAACTCCTTCGTCGGGCTGCGCGGCCTGGAGAACAGCCTCACCCGGTTCCACGACGTGTTCGTGCCGGCCGAGAACGTGATCGGTGGCGAGGGCAAGGGCCTGAAGATCGCGCTGACCACGTTGAACACCGGCCGTCTCTCGCTACCGGCGATGTGCGTCGGCGCCGGGAAGTGGGCGCTGAACGTGGCCCGGGAATGGGCGGCGGACCGGGTCCAGTGGGGCCGCCCGGTGGCCGAGCACGAGGCGGTGGCGAAGAAGCTGTCGTTCATCGCCGCCACCACGTACGGCATGGAGTCCATGCTCGACCTGTCCTGCATGCTCGCCGACGACGACCGCAACGACATCCGGATCGAGGCGGCGCTGGTCAAGCTCTACGCCAGCGAGATGGCCTGGCGGATCGCCGACGAGCTGATCCAGATCCGCGGCGGACGCGGGTACGAGACGGCCGACTCGCTCGCCGCCCGGGGCGAACGGCCCGCCGCCGTCGAGCAGCTCCTGCGCGACCTGCGGATCAACCGGATCTTCGAGGGCTCCACCGAGATCATGCACCTGCTGATCGCCCGCGAGGCGGTCGACGCGCACCTGTCGGTGGCGGGCGACATCATCGACCCCGACGCCGGGCTGGGCCGCAAGGCGAAGGCGGGCGCGCGGGCCGGCGCCTTCTACGCGAAGTGGCTGCCCACGCTCGCCGTCGGCAAGGGGCAGACGCCCGGGGCGTACCAGGAGTTCGGGCCGCTGGCCGGGCACCTGCGCCACGTCGAGCGGACCTCCCGCAAGCTGGCCCGGTCGACGTTCTACGCCATGTCGCGGTGGCAGGGAAAGATGGAGCGCAAGCAGGCGTTCCTCGGCCGGGTGGTGGACATCGGCGCGGAGCTGTTCGCGATGAGCGCGGTCTGCGTCCGGGCCCACGCCGAGCGGGACGCGCACCCGGAGAACGTCGAGCTGGCCGACCTGTTCTGCCGTCAGGCCCGGCTGCGCGTCGACGAGCTGTTCACCGGCCTGTGGTCGAACACCGACTCGGTCGACGTGGCAGCCGCCAAGCGGATCGTCGCCGGCCGGTACGCCTCGCTGGAGGACGGCGTCCTCACGCCGCCCGCCGACCTGCCGTGGGTGGCGCGCTGGGAGCCCGGCCCGTCCACCGCCGAGGACGTGCGCCGCCGCATCCCGCCGGCCGGCTGACCAACCGCTACGCCTCGGCGCGCCCGCGCGGCGGTCGTCGTCCGCCGGTGCGGTGCCGGGTTCCGGCGCGCTGCGCCTGCGGACGGCACCGTCCGTCGGTCCACGCGGAGTCCGGCGACCGCCCGGCCGCGCAGGAACTTCGGCCGCGCCCCACCGGTCTCCGTTCCCGAACCGGGGGAGCGGGCCTCCTGGTGTCGCGGCGTGGCCCGGGCCCGTGGCCGTGGTGCCGGACCTGCGGCGTGCCGTCGGACCGGCGGTCCTCAGGCGGGGCCAGCGACCCGTTACGCGGTGTCACGTGGTGCCAGAGGAAGGACTCTGCTTTCGGCGTTATGACTCTCAGTCATAAATATGGGTCTTGTGACG
>NZ_LIVU01000017.1:0-79007 GCF_001905625.1 Micromonospora sp. TSRI0369 | reverse complement strand
GCCCGGCAGCGCCGTGGACAACCCCTGACGGCGCTCCCCGGGGCCGGGCCCGGCCAGCAGGTGCTGCAGGTGCGTGTCCACCCCGGGCAGCCAGTAGGCGCCCCCGCTTGTCGGACCCGGGTGCCAGGATCGGACCGTGGCCTACGACGAGGACCTGGCGAACCGGGTACGCGAACTTCTCGGCCCTGAGCCCGGCATCACCGAGCGGCGCATGTTCGGCGGCCTGGCGATGATGCTGCGCGGCAACATGGCGGTGGTCGTGCGCGGCGCGGGCGGCCTGATGGTCCGGGTCGACCCGGCCGAGGCCGACAGTGCGCGGGGCGAGCCCGGCGCCGAGGCGACAGTCATGCGGGGCAAGGAGATGCGCGGCTGGGTCACCGTGTCGCCGGACGCCTGCGAGCGCGACGCCGACCTGGCCCGCTGGGTCGACAGGGGTGTCCGCTCCGCGCGCACGCTGCCGGCGAAGTAGCCCGCCGGATATCCGGGTGCGCGACCGGACCGCCCCGTCCTACGCTGCGGCCAGTCGGCAGCGGGGGATCGGAGACGACGGATGGTGGTTCACCTCTACGCGGTCAGCCTCGACGCGGGCGACCCGCTGCGGCTCGCGCGGTTCTGGTCCGGGGTGCTGGGCCGGGAGATCGTCGAGCACCCGCGCGAGGGCGTGGCGCTGGGCGGCGACGCGCACAGCGACTTCCGCATCCGGTTCCTGCCCAGCGACGCGCCGAAGACCCTGCAGAACCGGATCCACTTCGACCTGACCAGCGTGTCACCGCGGGCCCAGCGGGAGACGGTCGACCGCGCGCTGGCGCTGGGCGGCCGGCACATCGACATCGGTCAGGGCCCGGACGACGACCAGGTGGTGCTCGCCGACCCCGAGGGCAACGAGCTCTGCGTCATCGGCGCGGGCAACACCTTCCTCGCCGGCTGCGGCCCGCTCGGCGCGGTCAACTGCGACGGCACGCGGGCGGCCGGCTGCTTCTGGAGCGAGGCGCTGGGCTGGCCGCTGGTCTGGGACCAGGACGAGGAGACAGCGATCCAGTCGCCCCGAGGTGGCGCGAAGGTCACCTGGAGCGGCCCGCCGCTGATGGACCGCGACGGCCGCGACCGCCTGCACCTGGACCTGGTCGGGGCCGGTGACCGGGACGCGGAGGTCGACCGGCTGCTCGCGCTCGGCGCGAGCCGGGTCGGCGCGGGCCGGCACACCGCCGACGACCTGGTGCTGGCCGATCCGGACGGCACCGAGTTCTGCCTGCTGACGCTGCGGTGAGGTGAGGCGCTACCGTCCTGGGGGGACGGTCACGGGGACGTCCACCACGGGGGAGGGCACACCATGGGCGCCACCATCGCTCGTCATCTCGCGGGAGCCACTGCGGCCTGGCTCGTCGTCGTCGCCGAGGCGGTCGTCGGCTACCTCGGCCTGCTGGCGTACGCGCTGGTCACCGGCGCCGACCCGGGCGGCCCGCTGGCCGGACCGCTGCTGGTGCTGATCGCCGCGTTGCTCGGCGTGGCCGCGCTGCCGCTGCTGTTCGCGCCGGCCGTCGCGCTCGGCGAGGCCGCGGGCCGGCGCCGGGCCGCGCCGGCGCTGGCGTACGCCGGGCTCGTCGCGGTCGTGCTGGCCGCCGGGTACGCCGCCGCGGTGGCGGTCGCCACGGACGTGCCCGGCGCCCGGGTGCCGCTCGTGGCCGGGATCAGCGCGCTGCTGGCCCTCGCGCCGACGGCGGCGTACGCGCTCACCGCCCGCGGCGTGGGGTGGACGGCCGGGCTGATCCGGCGCGGGGTGGCCGACGCCCGGGTGGTGCGGGCCGAGGCGGGCTGACCCGCCCGGGCTACACCTGGATGTCGAAGCGCTGCAGCACCGAGGGCGCGACCAGCCCCACCGCGGCCAGCACGGACAGGATCGTCATCGCGGTGCGCAGCACCACCGTCTCGGCCTTGCTGCCGGTACGCAGGGCGATCTTGTTGGGCAGCCCGATCATGGTCCACATCCGGCGTTTGATCGGGATGGGCCAGAGGATCGGCACCCCGGCCCGGGTGATCATGTCGCCGAGGATGTGCACGAAACAGCCCACGCCGACGGCGAGGCCGATCATCGGATAGCCGCGGTCGCCGGGCAGGTTGGCGAACGTGAACCAGGCCGCGGCGGCGGACACCAGCGTGACCACCACCCAGCCGGCGCGCTCGGCCCACCTGTCGAACAGCCCGCGCAACGCCAGGCCGATCATGAAGAAGAGGATTCCGACGACCGCCCACTTGCCGTAGTGGGCGCAGAGCGCGGTGGTGCCCCAGCCGACCAGCACCGTGAACGGGATGGTGTGGGTGAGCGTGCGGTGCCCGTTGTTGCGGCGCGGATCCTTGCTGAGCTTGGTGGCGTAGTAGACGCCGAGCGAGATCTTCTCCATCACCTCGGCGACGAAGAGGCTGACCACGCCGAACGTGCGGGCCACTGTCGCGCCGCCCTGGTTGCGGGTGACCTTCCCGGACAGGTCGAGGTCGGGAAAGAGCGCTCCGCCCGCGCACACCGCGGTGCCCACCGCCAGCGCCAGCGGTGTCTGGTGGTAGTCCGCGAACTGGGCCATCGCCCAGGAGCCGGTCAGCCACACCGCCGCGCCCGAGAGCGCGTGGGACGGTCCCATCATCTCGGCTCGCCCTTCCCGAAGGTCTTGATCCACAAAACTACGCCACTGTAGTCAGCTCGTGCGACAGCGGGGCATCAGCCGGACGGTCCACTGGGGAAGGGGTGCCGTGGACGCCCGACGGCGTACCGCGGTCACCCGGAAGTATGGCGGGACGGGCGGCCGGCGCCACGCCGACTGTCGGCGATGGGACGGGCGTCGTTCAGCCTGCGGTACGGGTGGGCCGGACCGTTCCGAGGCTCGCCCGGATGACGGCGAACTGCTTCGACGCGGCGGCCCAGTCGGCGTCGGACGTGGTCAGGCCGAGCGTCCACCCGGCCCGCTGACCGGGCAGTACGCGCAACGCGTGCATCCGCTCGCCGTACGGCGCGGTCCATCGGCACTCCCACTCCGCGCCCGGACCGTCCGCGGCCAGCCGGATCTTCTCGTACTGCGACAGCCGCCCCGCGGAGGTGAGGTCCCGCTCGGACGAGCGCAGCCGGCCCACCGGATCTCCACCCGGGTACGGCTCGACGCCGAGGATGCGCCGGGTGGCCGGGTCCTGGAAACAGGTCGTGTCGCCGGAGCGCAGTTGCAGCCACCCGGCGGGCAGGGCGATGTGGAAGCCGCCGGTGTCGGCGGGCCAGACCCAGCCGGCCGGCACGTTCACCGCCGGGTCCTCGGGCGGTGGCCCCTTGCGGACCGGCGTGCCCGCCACGTCCGGCCGGACGCAGGGGAACGGGGGAGGGGGCACGCCGGGGCCGGGCGGATGGTCCCAGGGCCGGACGACGGCCTCGCCGGACCTGCGCGCCTCCGGACGGTCGTCGGCGCTGTCGGTGACCGCCAGCGCGGTGCCGACGCCGGTCGCCACGGCGAGCAGCACCGCGCCCACGGCGAGCCCCCAGCGTTGCAGCCGCTTCTGATCCTCGTCGTCGAGCGGCCGGTCCGCGGGGCGGGGCACGCCGGTGGGCGGGGGCGGACCGGCCCGCAGCGCACCGCTGTCGGCGGGGCCGCTGTGGGCGACCGGGGCCGGACGGGCGACCGGCGCCGCGTCCGGGCCGGCGATGCGCACCGGGCTCAGCGTGTCGGCGCGGGGCGCGGACTCGGGGCCGGTCGGGCTTCCCGGGTCGACGAAGCTGGTGAGAACCGTCGGGCCGAGGCTGACCGGACCCGGCCGGTCCGGGGCCTCCCGGGGCGGCTCCGCCGGCGCGGTCGCGGCGGGCTCCGCCCGCTCCAACTCGCCGGACCGGTCCCGCTGCGGTGGCTCGGAGCGTGGTCGCGGCGAGGGCTCGGAGCGAGGTCGCGGCGGCTCGGGTCGATCCGTCGAGCCCACCGGGCCGGACTGCCCGGAGCGGTCCGCCGGCCCGGTGTGCCCGGACTGGCCGGAGCGGGCGGCGGCGCCGGAAGGGCCGGACCGGCCGGACTCGCCGGATGGGCCGGGCAGGTCGGCGGAGTCGGACGGACCGGCCGGGGTCGCCTGGTCGCCCTCGGCGGGCGGAGCCCACTCGCTGCGCTTCGCCGCCCGGCTCCAGGCGCGGGCGGCGGCGGCCGGCGGCATCAGGTCCGGGTACACGGCCCCCGCCGCCGGGGTCGCCGGCTCGTCACCGGCGTCCGCGCCAGGGGGACGTCCCCGACCGTCGCCCTCGCGTCCGGCGGCCGGCCGGTCGGGCGGTGCGGCGGACCGGCCCGCGGACCCGCTGCCCGCCGCCGCGTCGGCGTCGGACACCGCGGCCACGCCGAGCAGGCGTGCGGTCTCGTGGTGGCCGAGCCGGGCGCGCGGGTCGCGCCGCAGCAGCCCGGCCAGCACCGGCGTCAGCGGGCCGGCGTGCGGCGCCGGGTCGGGCGGCCGGGTGGCGAGCGCGGCGAGCGTTGCCATGGCGGTGCTGCGGGCGTACGGCGAGCGGCCCTCCACGGCGGCGTGCAGCGTGGCGCCGAGCGACCACATGTCCGCCTCGACGCTCGACACGCCTTCGGCGGCCCGCTCCGGCGCCACGTACTGGGGGGAGCCGAGGACCAGGCCGGGGCGGGTCATGGCGCCGTCGCCGCCCTGGAACACGGCCAGCCCGAAGTCGGTGAGCAGCACCCGGCCGTCCCGGGCGAGCAGCACGTTGGCGGGTTTCACGTCCCGGTGCAGCACCCCGGCGTCGTGCGCGGCGCGCAGCGCGGCGAGCACCGCCAGCCCGATCTCGGCGGCCCGCCCGGGCGGCAGTGGCCCGTCGGCCTCGACGATCTCCTGGAGGGAGCGGGACGGGACGTACTCCATGACCAGCCAGGGGTCGCCCTCGACCCGGACCACGTCGTAGACGCGGACCACGTTGGGATGGTTGAGCCGCGCGGACGTCCGCGCCTCGCGCAGCGTCCGGGCGCGCAACTCGTCCCGCTCGTTCTCGGCGAGCCAGTTCGGCGGCACGACCTGCTTCACCGCGACCTCGCGGTGCAGCTCCTCGTCGCGCGCCCGCCAGACCTGGCCCATCCCGCCCCGGCCGACCAGGTCGAGCAGGCGGTACCGTCCGGCGATCACTACGTCCCGCACCGCACTCCTCACCGCTGGTCAGTGGTCCACAATAGCCAACGGATCGGACGGTACCTATCGCCTGGCGGAACGTCATGCCCTAACTGGCCGTCCCGGCAAGCAGATTCCCTTCCGGAATGGTGATCGCGGAACGATCCCGGGCCAGCAGGGCGGTGGCCCGGCGGGCGTGGAACGAGTCGTGGTCGCGGCGCGCGGCGGCGTAGCTGCCCGCGGTGCGGGCGGCGATCGCCGACCAGGCGTACCGCCGCGTCACCATGGTCCGGGCCCGGCGCGCCACCCGGCGGGCGAAGACCTCGTCGGCGAGCAGCCGGTCGACGGCGCCGGCCAGCGCGTCCGGGTCGCCGTGCGGGAAAGTCACCCCGGTCACCCCGGGCTCGACGATCTCGGCCAGCCCGCCGGTGCGGGCCACCGCCAGCGGTGCGCCGGCGGCCGCCGCCTCCAGCGCGATCATGCCGAACGGCTCGTAGAGGCTGGGGATCACCGTGGCGTCGGTGGCGGCGAGCACGGCGGGAAGCTGGGTGGAGTCCATGAAGCCGGCGAACCGGATCGTGTCGCCCAGGCGCAGCCGCCGCGCCTGGTCGACCAGCTCGTCCTTGTACGGACCGTCCCCGGCGATCACCACCCGCAGGCCGGGGTGCCGGTCGGCCAGGCGCGGCACGGCGTGCACCAGGTGCTGCACGCCCTTCTCGTAGACCAGCCGGCCGGCGTACCCGACGAGCGGTCCGCCCGCGGCGAAGCGGGCCCGGGCCGAGGCCACCGCGTGCGGCCGGGCCCGCCAGGCCCGGTCGTCGACGCCGTTGGCGACCACGTCGATGCGCCCGGATGGTACGCCGAACAGCCGGGCCACCTGGTCGCGCATGTACCCGGAGCAGGCGATCACCCGCCCGGAGGCGTTGCTGAGCCAGTGCTCGACGCCGTGGATGGTGCGGTTCATCTCCTCGGGCAGCCAGCCCTGGTGCCGGCCGGCCTCGGTGGCGTGGATGGTGGTCACCAGCGGCACGTCCAGGTGTTCGGCCAGCGTGACGGCGGTGTGCGCGACCAGCCAGTCGTGGGCGTGGATCACGTCGTAGGCGCCGGACGAGGCGGCGCGCAGCGCGGCCCGGGTCAGCGTGTGGTTGAACGCCATGGTCCAGGCCAGCAGCGACCCGGTGGCGAGCGGGAACCGGACGGGGTCCTCGGCGGCGCGGACGATGCGCACGCCGTCGGCGTACTCCTCCAGGGGTGCGCCCTCGGCGTGGCGGGTGACGACCGTGACCTCGTGCCCGGCGGCGGCCAGCGCGACGGACAGCGCGTGGACGTGGCGGCCGAGGCCGCCGACGAGCACCGGCGGGTACTCCCAGGAGAGCAGCAGCACCCGCAGGCGCCGGGCGGGCTGGATGTCGATCACTTCGGCGTCAGCTGACACGCGGCCCCCTTTGAGTTGTGGTGTCCCCACCTCCGGCGGCGTCGCCGCGGGTGTCCGGTGGGGCCGCCACCCATCCTGCCGAGGGGTCGATAACCGGCGGCGACGCGCCGGTTGCCGGTCTGTAACGCGTTACCGGCGGGAGCGTCGCGCGCGCAGCAGTTCGGCGACCGACCACGCCTGGAACGGGCAGCCGGTGGCCGCGTGCGGGGCGGCGCCGTCGGCGGTCTCGCTCACCGAGCCCAGGCCGTCCTCGGCGAGGTGGCCCTCCAGCCCCACCAGCAGGTCGTCGGCGGGCAGCCCGGCCCGGCGGTACGCGTCGAGCAGCGGCCCGGTCAGCCACGGCCAGACCGTGCCCTGGTGGTACGCGGAGTCCCGCTCGGCCGGGCCGCCCCGGTGCCGACCGGTCCAGCCGGGGGAGCCCGGGGCGAGGCTGCGCGGGCCGAGCGGGGTGACCAGCGCCTCGGTGAGCCGGCGCAGCGTGCCCTCGTCCGGCTCCAGCGGCGCGTACGGCAGCGACCAGGCGAGCAGCTGGTTGGGGCGCAGCAGGTCGTCGTCGTGGTGCGTGGCCCCGCCCAGCGGGTACGCCGGCGCGGGGGCGTCCACCACGTCGTACAGCCAGCCGGCCGGGGCGGGGAACCGCTCCCGGAACGCGGCGGTGGCCTGCCGGTGCAGGGCGTGCAGCGCGGCGGCGTCGCGTCCGGCCAGCTCGGTCAGCTCGGCGAGCCCGGCCAGCCCGTTGATCCACAGCGCGTTGACCTCGACCGGCTTGCCGGTACGCGGGGTCACCGGCACCCCGTACACCCGGGCGTCCATCCAGGTGAGCGCCACGTCCGGCGGGCCGCCCTGGGCCAGCAGCCCGTCGGCCGGGTCGACGCCGATGCCGTACCGGGTGCCCGCCACGTGCGCCTCGACCACGCCGTGCAGCGCGGGCAGCAGCTCGTCGCCGAGGTCGGTGTCGCCGGTGACGGTGACGTGCCGGCTGACCGCGTGCAGGAACCAGAGCGTGGCGTCGACGGTGTTGTACTCGACCCGGCCGGTGTCGGCGGTGTTCGCCAGCATCCCCTCGTTCAGCGTGGCCGCGTACGCCCGCAGCAGGTCCCGGCCCTCGTCGGCCCGGTTCGTGCACAGGAACAGGCCCTCGTAGGAGATCATCGTGTCCCGCGACCAGGCCCCGAACCAGGGATAGCCGGCGACCACGTCCGGGCCGGTGGCGGTGCGTACCACGAACGCGTCGGCGGCGAGCGTGAGCGTCGCGTCGACCGGGTCGCCGGGTTTCGCCGCGGCCACCACCGCCCGGTTGCGCCGTCGGGTCGACTCGACCACCGCGGTCGCCGGTGGCGGCTCCTCGGCCAGGTCCTCGGCCCAGGCCAGCACCGAGACGGTCGCGCCGGGCTCGTCGAGCGCGCCGGTGAACCGGCCCGCGTACCAGAGGTCCTCGTCCGGGTGCAGGCCGCGCTCGGCCTCGGTCCGGTGGCGCACCCCGTGCCACCACTGCCCCTCCGGGGTCCAGTCCGGCCCGGCGAGCCGGTACGCGCCGTCGACCACCGCGCCGCCGGCCGCCGGCTCCAGCCGGGGCGCCGGGCCGTCGGCCCGCCGCTCGCCGTGCGCGTCCCGCCAGGTGCAGGCCGCCGCGAGGTCCAGCCGCACCGGGCCACCGGAGATCAACCGGTGTACGACGGCGACGCACGAGCGGCCGTACGTCATGGCGATCTCCCGTTCGATCACCACGTCACCGATGCGCCACCGCCAGCGCGGCACCCCGTCGGTGAGGTCGAAGCGTTCCAGCAGCTCGAAGCCACGCGGGTCGACCACGCCGGAGGACCACTCGTGCGCGCCGAGGCGGACCTGCCGCCCCGACGGCAGCGTCACGGCCGGGTCGAGGCTCACGAGTCCCACCTTTCGGGACGCGGGCGTGTCGCCGGCCACCACGAGCAGTCCGTGGTACCTGCGGGTGCGCAGCCCGGCGACGGTACCCATGGCGTATCCGCCGAGCCCGTCCGTGACCAGCCATTCCCGCGCGGCGGCGGCGGACAGCTCGCCGCAGACCCCCGGCCCGAAACGGATGTCGATCAACTTTCCTCCACCGGCAGCGAGGTGTGACATGCCACGACGAGAATGGCCGCTGTGGAGAAGTACCCCGGCGGCGTCGAAGATGTGCCAGTGATCACCGACCGGTCGACCTCCGCGTCCCCCGACCCCGAGCGGCACCGGCTCGCCCAGGCCGACGCCGGGGAGCAGGACTGGCGCGCATGGGGCCCCTATCTGTCCGAGCGGGCGTGGGGGACGGTACGTGAGGACTACAGCGAGCACGGCACGGCCTGGGACTACTTCCCCCACGATCACGCGCGGTCCCGAGCCTACCGGTGGAACGAGGACGGCATGGGAGGCGTCTGCGACGACCGGCAGACGTTCTGCTTCGCCCTCGCGTTGTGGAACGGGCGCGACCCGATCCTCAAGGAGCGGATGTTCGGCCTCGGCGGCGACGGCGGCAACCACGGCGAGGACGCCAAGGAGTACTGGTGGTACCTCGACAGCACCCCCACGCACTCCTTCATGCGCTGGCGCTACCACTACCCGCAGGCCGCCTTCCCGTACGACGAGCTGGTCGCGGTGAACGCGCTGCGCGGCCGGGACGACACCGAGTACGAGCTGGTCGACACCGGCATCTTCGACGACGACAGGTACTGGGCGGTGACAGTCGACTACGCCAAGGCGTCGCCGACCGACATGTGCGTGGTGATCACCGTGGCGAACCGCGGTGACACCGACGAGACCCTGCACGTGCTGCCCACGCTCTGGTTCCGCAACACCTGGGCCTGGAAGCTGCCCGGCACGGACCGGGTGCCGAAGCTGGTCGGCACGGGTTCCCGGCTCGTCGGTGAGCACTGGGTGCTGGGGCAACTGCTGCTGGAGGGCGACGGCGACCCGGTGCCGCTGCTGTGCGACAACGAGACGAACGCCGAGCGGCTGTGGGGGCTGCCCGGGCGGTCCGCGTACCCGAAGGACGGCATCAACGACCACGTGGTCAACGGCGCGGCCACCGTCAACCCGGAGCGCACCGGCACCAAGGGCGCGCTGCACTACGTGCTCGACGTGCCGGCCGGCGAGCAGCGGCAGATCCGGCTGCGGCTGACCCGCACCGCGCCGCCGCCGGCCGCCGGGCCGCCCGCCCCGGCCGACCTCGGCGACGGGTTCGACGCCGTGCTCTGGGCGCGCCGGGCCGAGGCGAACCGGTTCTTCGACAGCGTCATCCCGGCCGCCGCCACCGCCGACGAGGCCCTGGTCGCCCGCCAGGCCATCGCCGGGCTGATGTGGGGCAAGCAGTTCTACCACTTCGACGTCGAGCGCTGGCTGGCCGGCGACCCGGGCTCCGCGCCACCGCCGGCCGGCCGCCGGCACGGGCGCAACAGCGCCTGGTGGCACATGAACAGCTTCGACGTCATCTCGATGCCGGACCCGTGGGAATACCCCTGGTACGCGGCCTGGGACCTGGCCTTCCACTGCGTGACCATCGCCCGGGTCGACCCGGGCTTCGCCAAGGAGCAGATCCTCCTGCTGCTGCGCGAGTGGTACCTGCACCCCAACGGGCAGATCCCGGCGTACGAGTGGGCGTTCGGGGACGTGAACCCGCCGGTGCACGCCTGGGCGGCGCTGAAGGTCTTCGAGATCGACGGCTCCCGCGACCACGAGTTCCTCGCCCGGGTCATGCACAAGCTGCTGCTCAACTTCACCTGGTGGGTCAACCGCAAGGACACCGGCGGCAACAACGTCTTCGAGGGCGGCTTCCTCGGGCTGGACAACGTCGGCCCGTTCGACCGCTCGGCCGCGCTGCCGGTCGCCGGGGTGCTGGAGCAGTCCGACGGCACCGGCTGGATGGCCATGTACGCGCTCAACCTGCTCGACATGGCGATCGTGCTGGCCGAGCACGACCGCACGTACACCGACACCGCCACCAAGTTCTTCGAGCACTTCGCGTACATCGCCGCGGCGGCGTACGAGCAGGGGCTCTGGGACGCCGAGGACGCGTTCTTCTACGACGTGCTGCGCCTGGCCGACGGCACGAAGGTGCCGCTCAAGGTCCGCTCCGTGGTCGGGCTGCTGCCGCTGGCAGCCGTCACCCGGCTCACCGCCCGCACCATGCGCCGCCTGCCCGAGCTGGGCGCGCGGCTGCGCTGGTTCCTCACCAACCGCCCCGAGTACGCCGAGGTGATCGGCGGCCGCCGGATCGGGCCGGACGGCCGCCAGCAACGGCTGCTGTCGATGGTCGCCCCGGACCAGGTGGTGCGGCTGCTGGCCCGGATGCTCGACACCGACGAGTTCCTCTCCGAGTACGGGCTGCGTACGCTGTCCCGCGCCCACCTGGACAAGCCGTTCACCGTCACCCTCGGCGGGCAGGAGTTCAGCGTCGGCTACGAGCCGGCCGAGTCGACCAGTGGCCTGTTCGGCGGCAACTCAAACTGGCGCGGCCCGATCTGGATGCCGACGAACTTCCTGCTGATCAGCGCGCTGCGCGACTACGCCGCGTTCTTCGGCGACGACCTCCAGGTCGAGTACCCGACCCGCTCCGGGGTCAAGCGGTCGCTCGACGAGATCGCCGACGACCTCTCCGCGCGGCTGATCTCGCTGTTCACCCGCGACGGGTGGGGACGGCGGCCGATCTACGGAGCCGCGCAGCTGTTCCAGACCCATCCGGACTGGCGCGACCTGATCTGCTTCCCGGAGTACTTCCACGGCGACAACGGCGCCGGGCTCGGCGCCTGGCACCAGACCGGGTGGACCGCGCTGGTCGCCGACCTGATCCTCACGTTGCGCCGCTGACGCGCGGGGCGCGACGGGAAGGCCCGCCGCGCCCCGCGCGCTCACGGCAGCGGCAGGAACGCCAGCCGGGCGTGGTACTCGCCGGCCACCGTCACGGTGTCGCTGCCGACCCACAGGCCACTGTCGGTGGCGTACAGCTCCTGGGTGCCGACACCCCGGTCCTTGGTCGGGTTCCACGGCAGCGCCTTGCCCGTGGTCGGGTGGATCGCCCCGATACCCGGCCGGGACACCGCGCCCGGACCGGCCGAGTCGCGGCCCTGCGGGTTGTCCAGCCAGCGCTGGTGCCCGCCGACGTAGACCGCCGCGCCGGTGACCGCCACCGACAGCAGCGTGTCGCCGCCTGTGTAGTTGGCCCAGGTCGGCTGCTTGCCGCCGGTGGCCGTGCCGAACTCGAAGCGCGCCGCGGTGTCGCAGAGCGTGCCCGGGAACGCCGCGCCGGTGGTGACCACCGCGAACCAGGTGCCGTCCGGCGAGATGTCGACGCCGCGCATGTAGACGGGCATCGTCCGCGCGCACTGCGGCTGATAGCGGTCGGTGGCCCAGCCGGAGAGCGTGGCGCCCGACGCGCTCAGGTCGGCGACGGCGATCTGGTGCCTCGCCACGCCCGCGACGCTGCTGAAGCCGCCGACGAACACCAGCCGCCGGCCGTCGGCGGAGACGTCCAGCGCCTCGATCTTCACCGGCGCGGTGGCGCCGGAGGTGGTCGTGCGCGGCCCGGCCAGGTTCAGGTTGACCGACGCGTCGGCCGCCCCGGTGGTGGCGTTCACCGCCGCCAGGGCGCGCCGGGTCACCCCGCCGACGGTCTGGAACGCGCCGCCGACGATCAGCCGGTTGCCGACCAGACGCATGTCGTTGACCTGGTTGTTGAGCGCCGGCGTGGTGAAACCGGCGACCCGCGCGCCGGTGGCCGCGTCGATCCGGGCCAGCCGGGACGCCGCGGCGCCGTTGACAGTGGTGAACGCGCCACCGATGTAGAGCGAGCGGCCGTCCGGCGCGGCAGCGAGAGCCTTCACCGCGCCGTTCACCTGCGGCCGGAACGTGGTGTCGATCCGGCCGGTGGTCGCGTCGAGGGCCACCAGGCGGGGCATCGCCAGCTGGGCCGACTGGCTGGCGTTACGCACCTTGGTGAACGTGCCGGCGACGTAGACGCGGTTGCCGATCTGGAGGATCCGGTGCACGGTGCCGTCCAGCGCGTGCGGCGTCCAGTCGACCGGGTTCGTGCCGACGACTGTGGTGTGTGCGGCGTTCACGGCGAGCGCCGGGGATCCCGGCAGCGCCGCGCCCGCGACGGCGAGCGTCGCGGCCACGGCGAACGCCGCGGCCCGTCTGCGCCCGGGTGGATGATCGGGTGGGATCGTCATGGCCGAAGCATGTCGCCCGACCAGGGATTGCGCAGTCGGGTAGCCGCCGGTAACCGGCCGCCGACCGGATAATCCACGTGGTCCGTCCGGAGACCGGGCAGTACGGTGTGCGAGGTCCGCGAGGGAGGGAGCCCCATGCCGCGCCGGGATGCCGCCGTGCTGATCTTCGACGCCGACGACACGCTCTGGGAGAACAACGTCCTGTTCGAGCGGGTGATCGACGACTTCCTCACCTGGCTCGACCATCCCACGCTGGACCGGGCCCGCATCCGCGCGGTGCTCGACGACATCGAGCGGGCCAACGCCGTCGCGCACGGCTACGGCAGCAAGGTCTTCCTGCGCAGCCTCGGCGAGTGCCTGGAGAAGCTGCGCGAACGTCCGGCCACCGCCCGGGAGCGCACCGAGATCGAGCAGCTCGCGGCGGCGCTGATCGGGCACCAGGTCGAGCTGATGCCCGGGGTGGCCGAGACGCTCGACGACCTGGCCGGGCGGCACGAGTTGCTGCTGCTGACCAAGGGCGAGCGCGAGGAGCAGCAGCGCAAGCTGGACGCGTGCGGACTGCTGCACCACTTCCGTTCCGCGCACATCGTGCCGGAGAAGGACGCCGACACGTACCGCTGGCTGGCCCGCGAGCACGCCTTCGACCCGGCCGCCGCCTGGATGATCGGCAACTCCCCGCGCTCGGACATCCTGCCCGCCCGGGCCGCCGGGATGAACGCGGTCTTCATCCCGAACGAGAACACCTGGATCCTGGAGCACGACGAGCTGGACCCGTCCGACTCCCAGGTGATCCGGCTGGCCGCGTTTCCCGACCTGGTCCAGCACTTCTGAGGCGGCCGGTAACGTCCGGTAGGTGCCACTCACCTTCCCGTCGCACCTGGCGCCGGTGCTGCCCCTGAAGCTGTGGCGGCCCCGCTGGTTCGACGGGGTGGCGCTGTGCGCCGGTGCGGTGGCGCCGGACGCGGCGTACCTGCTCACCGGCACGCCGCTGGCGCTGGGCATGCGCACGCACACGCTCGGCGGGCTGCTGTGGTGGGGGCTGCCGGTCGCGCTCGCGTACGCCTGGGTGGCGCGCCGCGTGGTCGCCGGCGTCGCCGCGCACCTGCCGGGGCGGCGGTTGTTCGGCTGGCCCTGGTACGCGACGCTGGCCGGGGTGCGGCACCCATGGCAGGTGTCGGTCTGCTCGGCGCTCATCGGGGCGTTCAGTCACATCGCGTGGGACCGGGTCAGCCACAGCGAGCGCCTGCCCCGGCTGCTCGGCATCGCCGACTTCCACGCTCTGACCGGCGTGTACTGGTACCAGTTCGTGGACGTGACGGCCGGGCTCGGCGGCGGCCTGCTGGTGGTCGTCCTGGCCGTGGGGGAGGCCCGCCGGGGACAGCCGGCCGAGGGCGCGGCGCCACCGCTGCCGGAGGCGAACCCGTCCGTGTTCTGGCGGGTCGCGCTGGCGGTCACCGGGCTCGGCGCGCTGCTGCTGCCCGCGCTGCCCGCGGCGGACGTGCCCGGCCCGGCCGGAGTACGGGCGCTGCACGTGGTCGCGCTGGCGCTCGTCGCCGGCGCTCTCGCCGCCCGGTCCGCCGCGCCGCGACCGGCCGGGCGCAGTAGGCGCCTCGAAGCCGAACAGCGCGGAACCGGCTGACCCCGTTACGCCGACATGCCGAAATTCCGCATAGACATCAATCACAAGCGCAGCCGCCGGTCATCGCTTGTCCGGCCTGCGCGTACGCGCCTAACCTGAGCCGGCGTCCGCGCCTCGTCGGGGTGAGACGGGGGCGCACCGGAGTCCGGTGGGAAGAGCACCGTGGAGCTGAGTGCGGGCATACCGGCTCGCCGCGCGGAGCCCGGCGAACGGCGTCGTGCCACGCCTGCCGTGTTCCCACGGCGCAGACCGCTACCCAACCGGACGGCCGGGGTCAGGGCCGGGGAGTTGCGGACCCGGTCCTGACCCGTCCGGCCCTGCCGCCGCGCTTCGCCGCCGGCACCTCTCCTGATCGATGCGCCGCCGTCGGCGGGACAGTTCTGCCTGCTCGCGGCGCGGCTGCCCGCACTCCCGCCGCCGACCGGGCAGTAGCTGACGGATAGCCCAGCGTGTATGTGCTGTTCCTAGCCTTCACCCGTCCTGTCACCGGAGTTGACCGGAGGGTAACGGGTGAGGAGACCATCACGAGGCGCCCTGATCGGGGGCCTGGCGTTGGCCATGGTGGCCACGCTGGGCGGGGCCGCGGTCCTACCGGACCGCGACCCAGCCGCAACAGAACAGGCCGCCGCGCCGAGCGGGAAGAACGACGACAGCGGGCTGCTGGACCGGCTCGGCGACGCCGCGCGCGGCCTGGTCGCCGGTGGCGGCAACCGGGCCCGGCCCGAGGTGGTCAGCGCCGGTCTCCACCGCGACGAGAAGCCCGTCGCCGGCCGGAAGTGGCCGGCGCAGAAGCGGGTCAGGGAGCTGCCCGGCCGGCGGACCGAGAAGGCCAAGGTCTATCAGCTGGCCGACGGCCGGCTGCAGGCGGAGATCTCCGCCACGCCGTTGCACTACCGGGACGGCAGGGGCAGGTGGCAGCCCATCGACACCACGGTCCGTCCGGTGGACGAGCCCGGCTACGCGCAGGGCAACCTGACAAACGCCTACACCAGTCTCTTCGGCGACAGCTCGGACGAGCTGGTGCGCTTCGAGCGCGAGGGCCGCGCGATCGAGCTGGGCCTGGCCGGCGCCGCCAAGGACGTCAGCCCGAAGGTCTCGGGCTCCACTGTGACGTACCCGGGGCTGGCCGGCGGCGCGGACGTCGTCTACGACGTGACCAGCACGGCGCTGAAGGAGAAGATCGTCCTGCGGCAGCCGCCGGCAGGTTCGGCGTCCTACACGTTCACGCTCGAGACGGCGGGCCTTACCGCGCAGCAGCGCGCGGACGGCTCGATCGCGTTCCTCGGCCGCGACGGCGGCGCTCCGGTGTTCGTCATGCCGCCGCCGTTCATGTACGACAGCAAGGACGACAAGTCCTCCCCGCACGGCAAGGTGTGGTCGGACAAGGTCACCCAGAAGGTGACCAGCTCGGGTGGCACGTCGACGGTCACCGTCACCGCGGACACCGGCTGGCTGACCGACCGGTCCCGGGTCTACCCGGTGGTGATCGATCCGACGATCAAGCTGCAGCCGGTGCCCACCGACGCGCAGGACGTGCAGATCTACTCCGGCGCCACGACCACCAACTACAACGACACCTACCAGCTGAAGGTCGGCACGGACGCGTCGAACGCGTACCGCACGCTGGTCAAGTTCGACGTCGGCTCGATCCCGCGGAACACGCCGATCGACGACGCGCAGCTGCAGATGTACTACTCGCAGACCCACCACGCGTGGGGCTTCGACGTCGCGATGGAGGCCCGCCGGGTCACCCAGCCCTGGAACGAGAGCACCGCGACCTGGGCGAACATGAACGCCAACATGGCCGCCCAGCCGGCCGGCAACATGGTCACGCAGGACGACGGTGACGCCGGCACCTCGGTGTCCGGCACCTGGTCGTACTCGGGCAACACGGCGCTGACCGGGCTCGCAGTCAACGGCGACTACCGCTTCAACAACGACACCACCACCGGGCACACCCACACCTGGGTGCCGACCATCACCGAGGCCGGCAACTACCAGGTCGAGGTCCACTACGTGTCGGAGTCGGACCGGCCGACGAACGCGCCGTACACCGTGCACTACAACGGCGGGTCGAAGACGTACACGGTCGACCAGACCGGCAGCGCGCGCGGCGAGTGGAAGACCCTCGGCGTGCACCCGTTCGCGGCCGGCACCACCGGCAAGGTCGTCCTCGGGGACGTGTCCGGCAAGTCGGTGATCGCGGACGCGGTGCGGTTCACCAAGTGGGGGGCGGCCACCAAGAAGGCCTCGGTCTCCAACGTGTGGAGCTCCTTCCCGGTCCGCAACGTGGTGCAGGACTGGGTGAACGGCGCGTACGCCAACAACGGCTTCATGGTGAAGGCGGTCGACGAGGCGGACAAGGGCCGCGGCGGCCCGATCTACGAGGCCTCCGAGTACGCGTACAACAACGCCCGCCGGGACTACAACCTGCCGAAGCTGGTCATCACGTACGGCCGGCCGGGCGTGGCGGTCAGCCCGCCGACGACGCTCACCGCCACCGGCGCGGTGCTGGACTGGCCGGCGTACGCCGACCCGTCGTCGTCCACCGCCGACGACGCGGTGGAGTACCAGGTGCACCGCAGCATCTACCAGAACTTCACCCCGTCGGCGGCGACCCTGATCGCCCCGGTGTCCACCAGCACCCGCACCTACCAGGACACCACGGCGATCCCGACGGCGGCGGACAACACCGACCCGCTGGCGCGGAAGTTCTACTACTACATGGTCGCGGTGAAGACCCGCGACGGGCAGGTCCTCGCCGGGCCCACCCAGTCGGCGATCCTGCCGAAGGCGGGCCAGATCACCCGGATCTACCGCACCGGCACCACCGACACCACGCTCTCCCAGGCCCGCCCGACGGAGAACGTGGACGTCTACGACGGTGACCCGTACGTCAGCCCGGGCAACAACTCGTCCTACTACGGGGACACCCGCGGCCTGGTGAAGTTCCCGACGCTGACCGGCATCCCGGCCAACGCCAAGGTCGTCGACGCCGACCTGCGGCTGTACAACAGCGGGCTCTACCCGGGCACCGACACCGACGAGTACGTCGACGTCCACAAGCTGACCAGGAACTTCACCGAGACCAGCGCGACGTGGAACACGTACGACGGCACCAACGCGTGGACCACCGCCGGCGGTGACTACGACACCTCCTGGAAGGCGAGCTACAACCAGTTCACGAACGACCCCAAGTGGGCCTCCTGGGACGTGACCACCGCGGCCGACGGCTGGGTCAAGGACCCGACGAAGAACTTCGGCCTGCTGTTGCGGCAGCGCGACGAGGTGAACCAGACCGCACGGGCGGTGCTGCTGTCGTCCGAGGCGCAGGAGCCGCTGCTGCGGCCCACGCTGGAGGTCACCTACCTGGAGCAGACCGCGGAGTCGACGTACTACGCGGCCTCGACGCCGGCGCTGGCCACCGCCAACTCCACGTACACGGTGCCGGTCACACTGTCGAACCCGACGCTCACGGCCTGGAACCCGACCGACTGGGAACTGGCCTACGACTGGAAGCGGGCCGACGGGGTCACCGACGGCGCGGACGCCAGTTACGAGCTGAAGACCGCACTGCCGAAGAGCGTCCCGGCCGGCGGCACCGTCGACGTGGCCGCACAGGTGAAGACGCCGCCGTCGTCCACCGAGGGCAACGAGCGCACCGACTACGTCCTGCAGTGGGACCTGCGCAACAAGCTCACCGGCAAGAAGCTGTCGGAGACCGCGTCGATCCCGGCGCTGCCGCAGAACATCTCCGTCGAGGAGCCGACCTCCGACCAGCTCGGCCTGGAGAAGTTCTACTCGTACGCGGGGAAGAACACCGGCGCCGGCGGCAGCCTGATGAACAACCTGTACTCCGGCAACACGGTCTGGTCGTACAACGCGTTCAACAACCCGTCCCGGGGCCTGTCGACGTTCGTCCGGATGTCCTACAACTCGCTGGACACCACCGACACGGTGGCCGGGTACGGCTGGTCGCTGCAGGCGTCGTCGATGATGCGGCTCGGCGCCCCGCTGGACTTCCACCCCAACCCGAACCCCACCAAGGTCACCCTGACCGACGGTGACGGCACCAGCCACCGGTTCACCTGGGACGCCACCGCGAACGAGTGGAAGAGCCCGAAGGGCGTGCACCTCTACCTGCAGAAGTACGGCAGCGTGGACTGCAAGCCCAACACCGACGAGCCGAAGGCGTGGGTGCTCACCCGGCCGGACCGGACGCAGTTCTTCTACGACTGCGAGGGCTTCCTGTCGAGCGTTGTCGACAACAACGGCAACGAGATGCTCTTCACCTACGAGGAGCGCAAGTCCAACAACAAGCCGACGAAGTTCCTGCGGTACATCACCGACCCGACCGGCCGGATCACGCTGACCATCGACTACTACGCCAAGGGTCAGACGTACGACTACATCAACGACACCACCTGGACGCGGGTCTCCGGCGCGACGAACCTGACCAACCCGAAGATCATCGACCACATCTCGCAGATCACCGACGTCTCGGGACGCAAGCTCACGTTCACCTACACGGACAAGGGCCTGCTCGGTGAGCTGATCGACGGCGCCGGCTCGACGAACGGCACGCCGAAGACGTTCAAGTTCGCCTACGACATGACCCAGGGCAACAAGAACGTCAAGCTGGTCAAGGTCACCGACCCGCGGGGCAACGCGACCGGCCTGGTCTACAACTACCCGCAGAACGGGGACGACCCGAAGTTCCACTGGACCACGAAGTCCTACACCGACCGGCTCGGCCACCTGACCCAGTTCGCCTACGTCGACCCGGACGGCCCGCAGGGCAACAACATCAACACCACTGTCACCGACGCGGAGAACCACGCCTCTCAGTACCTCCTGGACGGCTACGGCCGGGCGTACCAGGTCACCAACGCCAAGAACGAGGTCACCAAGACCGGCTGGGACGACGACCACAACGTCATCCGGCTGGAGGAGGCCAACACCGCAGTCTCGACCTGGGCGTTCGACCCCAAGACCGGGTACCCGACGACGATCCGGGACGCGGAGGCGGTCAAGAACGGCTGGCCGGGCACGGTACTGACCTACCAGCGCCAGCTCAACGGCTACGTGGCCGAGGTGGTCAGCAAGACCAGTTCGGAGGGCCGCAAGTGGACCTTCACGTACACCGGTGAGGGCGACGTCGCGACGGTCACCGACCCGGTCGGCAACACCACGCCGGCCGACGGCGACTACACGAGCACCAACACCTACGACGAGTGGGGCCAGCTGCTCAGCGCCCGGGACGCCAAAGGCAACACCACGGCGTACGGCCCGTTCCACCCGAGCGGCTACCCGACGACCATCACCGACGCGGGCACCGGCAAGTCGTACTTCACCTACGACGACCGGGGCAACGTCACCGAGGTCAAGAACGGCAAGAACGCCAAGGTGACGCAGGCGTACGACACGTTCGGCCGGCCGACCACCAAGGTGGAGCCGATGGACGCGGCCAACAACCGCTTCATCACCACCAAGGCCCCGGTGTACGACCCGAACGACAACATCACCACCGCGTACGCCGCGAACGGCGCCGTGTCGACCTCCGTCTACGACAAGGCGGACCAGGTCGTCGAGACGCTCGCCCCGAAGGACGAGTCGAGCGACCCGGAACGCAAGACGACCACGACGTACGACAAGGTCGGCAACGTCCTCACCGTCACCGAGCCGCAGGGCAACCTGACCTCGACGGTGGGTGACTACACCACGACCACGAAGTACGACGCGATCTACCAGCCGACCGAGGTCACCAACGGCCTCGGCCAGAAGGTGAAGTCGGAGTACGACAACGTCGGCAACGTCACGGTCCTGTACGACGCGAAGAAGACCGCCAGCGCGGCGGACGACTTCACCACGAAGTACGAGTACGACCTGAACCGCCGGGTCGTGAAGACCACCGACGCGGCGGGCAAGTTCACCACCGCCCGCTACGACAAGGACGGCCTGACGCTCGGCACCACCGACGCCGACGGCAACGAGTCGCTGGCGACGTACGACGCCCGCGGCGCGCTGGTGGAGTCGAAGGTGCCGCACAGCAAGGACGGTTCCGGCACCGTCACCTACCGCACCACCAAGTACGAGTACGACCAGGTCGGCAACCAGACGAAGCTGATCACCCCGCGCGGGGTGGACACCACCGACGACGCCGACGACTTCTCCGTGGTGACCGTCTACGACGCGCTCAACCGCAAGAAGGAGGAGTGGTCGTCCTACGACAAGGACGACAGCCGCTACAACAAGCCCGACAAGACCTTCTACAGCTACGACGAGATCGGCAACCTGACGAAGGTCAGCGCGCCACCGTCGGACGGGCAGACGGTCCGCAACGACACCGAGTACACCTACTACGACAACGGGTGGACCCGGACGTCCAAGGACCCGTGGGACATCGTCAACTCCTACGACTACAACGACCTGGGCCAGCAGACCAAGAACACGCTGAGCTCGGCCGGCGGGTCGACCACGCGGACGATGACCTGGCAGTACTACCAGTCCGGCAACGAGAAGGGACGGTCGGAGGACGGCCTGCCGGTCGGCAAGGACGTGGTCCTGGTCGACAACACCGACACCAACAACACCGCCTCGCAGGGCACCTGGACCAACGGGTCCGCCACCGGGCAGTGGGGCTACGACGTCTCCACCGCCCCGGCCGGCAGCGGGTCGGCGCAGTTCAACTGGCAGCTGACCATCCCGCGCGACGGCACGTACGAGGTGTTCGTCAGGCACCCGCAGGTCACCGGTGCCGCGACGGACGCGAAGTTCACCATCACGCACGACGGCGGCAGTGTCACCAAGACGGTGAACCAGACGCAGAACACCGGCGCGTGGATCAGCCTGGGCAGCTACTCCTTCAAGGAGGAGGGCGCCCAGAAGATCGCCGTCACCGACCAGGCGACCGGCAAGGTGCTGGCCGACGCGGTCAAGCTGGTGCGGGACAACGCCGCGGACGTCGACAACGAGCGCAAGGAGTTCACCTACCGGTACAACCCGAACGGGATGATGGTCGAGGTCAAGGACCTCAGCCCGGGCGCGAAGATCGGCCGGTACGACATCGCGTACGACCAGCTCAACCAGATCTCCACGGTGAAGGAGTTCGCCGGGGGAAGCGACACGAGCGCGAAGAACACCACGGCGCTGACCTACGACGACAACGGCAACCCGCTCACCTCGACCCACGACCTCACCTGGTCGAAGATCGAGTACGACCCGCGGGACATGGTCGCCAAGGTTACCAACGCCGACTCGCCGACGGCCGGCAACCAGCAGATCTCGACGTTCACCTACACCAACCGCGGGCAGGTGCTCAAGCAGACCAAGCCCAACGGCAACACGGTGGACTTCGAGTACTACCTCGACGGCGCCACCAAGCGTCAGCTGGAGAAGACCTCCGGTGGCGCCACAGTCGCCGAGCACAACCTCCAGTACCAGGCCAACGGGCACCCGTCGCGGGACGTGCTGAAGCTGATGAACGCCGACAACTCGTCGGACTACATCGACAACACGTACGTCTTCAGCTACGACCCGCAGGACCGGATCGCCAAGCTGGACAAGACCGGTGACAGCACCTCGACGGAGACCTACACCTACGACGCCAACGGCAACACGGTGTCGCAGACCGTCGGGGGGACGACCAGCACCAGCAAGTACGACCGGAACCGGCTGCACTCGACCACCACGGCGGGTGTGACCTCGACGTACAACTACGACCCGCTGGGGCGCCTCGACACGGTGTCGGTCGGTGGCCAGCGGGCGCAGAAGTACTACTACGACGGCTTCGACCGGACCGCGAAGACCACAGCGGGCGTCGGCGCCAACGCCAAGTCGACCACCTACGTGTACGACCCGTTCGACCGTACGGTGTCGCAGACGACGGCCGGCAAGACCACCCTGTTCACGTACCTGGGGATGGACAACCAGGTGCTCCGCGAGGAGGTCGCGGGCAAGGCGACGAAGTCGTACCAGTACGCGCCGTGGGGTCAGCAGCTGACCCAGATCAAGCACAAGGACGACGGGGCGCGGGAGTACTCGCAGTTCATCTACCGGCCGCGCGGTGACGTCATCGGCATCACGAAGGAGGACGGCAAGACCCGGGCCACGTACGGGTACACCGCGTACGGCCAGGACGACTCGTCGCAGTTCACCGGTGTGGACAAGCCGGGAGCGCAGCCGGAGGGCGAGGAGCCGTACAACGCGTTCCGGTTCAACGCCTCCCGCTGGGACGCGGGTTCGGGCACGTACGACATGGGGTTCCGCAACTACGACCCGGGCCTGAACCGGTTCCTGACGCGGGACACCTACGGCGGCGCGATGGCGGACATGGCGCTGGGGATGGATCCGTTCACCGGTAACCGGTACGCGTTCGCCGGCGGGAACCCGATCAGCTTCATCGAGCTGGACGGGCACCTGTTCGGGATGTCGTGGTCTGACATCGGCCACGCCACCCTGGACGTGGTCGGGATGGTGCCGGTGGTCGGTGAGGTGGCCGACGTCGCCAACGGCATCTGGTACGCGGCCGAGGGCAACTACGTCGACGCGGCGCTGTCGATGGCCTCGGCGATCCCGCTGGCGGGCAACGCGGTGACGGCGGCGAAGCTGGCCAAGACGGGTAAGAAGATCGCCGACGGCATCGACACGGCCAACGACGTCAAGAAGGGCGTCGAGGCGACCACCGACGCCTCCAAGGCGTTGCCCACCAACACCCCGAAGCCGAAGACCGAGTCCCCAGCCGCACCGACCAAGTGCAACAGCTTCGTCCCGGGCACGAAGGTCCTGCTCGCCGGCGGCGGCGCCAAGGCGATCGAAGACCTGAAGGTGGGCGACGAGGTCCTCGGCACGGACGTGGAGTCGGGCCAGAACCAGGGCCGTGCGGTCACCGACGTCCGTAGCCACGAGGGCAGCAAGACGCTGGTGACGATCACCGTCGACGTGGACGGCAAGGCCGGGTCGAAGACCGGGTCGATCACCTCCACGGCGGCGCACCTGATCTGGCTGCCCGACGCCGGACAGTGGGTCAACGGGGGTGACCTCAAGCCCGGCATGTGGCTGCAGACCGCAGCCGGCACCTGGGTCCAGATCACCGCCATCACCAAGACGATCCGCCACGAACGAGTCCACAACCTCACCGTCAACGGCGTCCACACGTACTACGTTCTCGCCGGGGACAAACCGGTCCTGGTGCACAACTGCGGGGTCGAGTGGAAGAACGAGAACGACCCGAACTTCCCGAACCGCAACGTCGACCGCGATCCGCAGGACGCTCTCCCCGATCCTTCGGTGGTGCGCAGCAGCAACGACGGTATGGGACCCCTCCGCGACGGTGACCACCATTTCGTGGTCATGCCGAACAACGGGGTACGGGCCGTGCACGACGACGACCTCGCCGACCTGTGGGACCAGGACGTCTGGCCCGGTCACACGAGCCTGGCGGGATTCGACGCCGCCGGGCGACCCAACCCGGTGCTCATGGCGGGCCGGTTCACCGCCAACAACGGCAAGATCACGTCCTATGACAACTGGTCCGGCCATTACCAGCCACAGCAGTACGGCGGCCGGAAGCTGCAAGACATCGCGAAGGGCGCGTTCACGGCCGCAGGGTGGGCGGGTCGGAGACTGCGATTCCGGCAGTACTGATCGAGTTCCGGCTATCGCCCTGGACGTTGTAGGGCGATAGCCGGAACTACACCGGGCATCGCGGGTCACGGCCCGCGATGCCCGGTCCTATTACCGGTGACCAGTAAGGTTGCCTCTGAGGAGGGATGGATGTCGGGGCTTTGGCGGACTGTCTGGGCGACCGGTCAGGACATCCCGCGCATGGGCCGTCTCGTGCGTACCGGTCCGGTGCTCGCGTTGGATGCGGGCGGCGATGATCTGCGCCCGCTCGCGGCCGCCGTCGCCGGGCGTAGTCCCGCCGACGCTGCCGGTGATCGTCTTCAGGTGTGGGACATCGTCTCGGGACAGCTGACGACGGCGACGGTGGAAGCCGCCGTGTGCGTGGCGGTCGGCGCGTCGGCGGACGGTGCGGTCGCGGTCACCGGGCACTCGGACGGCACGGTGCGAGTCTGGGCGTTGCCGGACCTGACGATGCTACGGAGCTGGCGCACGGGTCTGCAGGGCGTCGAGGACGTTCGGGTGGCCGGGCCGGCCCCACACGCGGTCGTGGTGACGCTCGGCGCCGACGGTGCGGTGGCGCGATGGTCGCTGGAAACCGGGGGACCCCTGGGCACGCTCGGCGTTCCGGAGTCGCTCGCGATCTGTGCCGGGCGGCTGGTCTCCGGCCGGCACGTGGTGGTGGCCGCCGGGCGCGAAGTGTCGTTGTGGGACGCGCACAGCGGGCAACGGCTGCCGCTGCCGGTCGCGGATCAGCAGACTCCCGGCGGCATCGCCGCGGCCCTGCTGTCGGCACGAGACGGGCGGGATGTGCTGACCGTCGTGACGGGGCCGCGCGAGCTGGTCATGTTCGACGTAGCCACCGGCGCGCAGGTGGGCGGCCGGGTCGACGCACACGTCGATGACTTTCCGCCGCACCAGGGACGCATGTGGGGCGGCAAGCGTGCCCGGCCGCGGCTGGCGATGGTGAACGGGACCGTGGCTGTGCCGACGAAGTGGCGGGTCCATCTTTGGGATCTGCCAGCTGCGACGCCCGCCGGGCCGTCGTTGCCGGGGCCGGTGCGCACGCCGGTGCTCGCATCGGTGCGCTGGGAGGGGCGTGATTGGCTGCTCACGGGGTCGGCTGAGGACGGCATGGTCGGGCTGTGGGACCCGGACGCACCGCCGCAGCGATCGGCGGGCTTCCGCCAGCCGGTCGCGCGGCTGGCCATGGCGGAGTCCGGCGTGGTGGTCTGCGCCGACGAGGGTGGGACGATCGCAGCGCACCGGGCCGAGGACGGTTCGCTGGTGACCGCGCCGACAAATACGCAGGTCCGAGGCGTCGTGTCGCTGGCGGCCTGGGTGGACGGGACGAGGGTGCGGGCGGCCACCGGAGCGGGGTCCCCGGATGCGTCGCACCCGTGGGTGCAGCGGTGGGACCTCATGCTGCGCGAGCAGATGCAACCACCGCTCAAGGTCAGCGTCCCCCAGGTGCGGCACGTGAGCATGACCAAGGTCCGGGGCGAGCTTGTCCTGGTGGTCATCGACCGCGAGCTGCTGCGTCTGCAGCGGGCCGACGACGGGACCCTGATCGACGAGGTTCGCAAGGAACGAGGAACCTACCGGCTCGTGACCGGCCCCTCCGAGGGCGGTCCGATCGCGGTGGTCTCGGCGATCGGCCGGCCGCCCGAGGTGTTCCGGCTGGACCGGTTGAGTGCACCGCCGTCGCCGATGCCCGGTCTTGACGGCGGCTTCGTCGCCGCTCTGGACGGCACGCGTCTGGTCGCCGGGAGTCTCGCCGAGCGCCGGTCGGGATGGCGTACGGCGTGGGCCTGCGACCTGACGGGCCGCCCGCTCGGTCCGGAGGTCGTCGGCGCCCCGATCACCTCCGTCGCGATCGCCACCTGGCCCGCAGTCTTCATCGCCCGCGCTGATGGGACAGTGTCCCTGATTGATCTCGAGTCCGGCCAGGAGCTGTGCCCGGCACTGCAACTGCCCGCGGAACCTCGCAGCATCGCCACCGACGACCTGGACGTGCTCGTGGGCGTCGGGGCCGATGTCGCGAGGTTTACGCCGCCGGTCGCCAAGCCTCTTCGGCGTGCTGACGATCGTGATCGAGGATAGAGCGGCGAGATCGGAACCCTCGTTGAGGCCATATCCGGTATCGCGGTGATCCTCAGCGCGGCCCGTCCTGCCGCCGGGCATCGGTTGGCGCCCGGGGTTCCGCATGGTGGTTCTCCATGCGGCATTGCGCATGCTGGTCGAGGGTCCGGCGCGGGCGATGGAGGAGTGTTCCATGGCGGCACGGAACGGTGCCTTCAGGATCGAAGCCCGGACCGGTCGTCGCCTGCTCGGCGTGGAGGAGCGTTGCCCGGCCGAAGACATCGCCGACCTGCTCGCCGGAGAGAGCGCAGACGCCATTCGGGACAGGGCTCGACGCGAAGGCCGCGAGCGCATGGAGCTGCTGTACGCACACTGGTACCGGTGACCCGAGGCGCACCAGGCGGGCGGTATGTACGCTGCGGATGCCGGGTACCGCGACGGCGCCGAGACCTCCGTGGACCGGAAGGGCCGGCCTCTGTCTCCCGTCACCCGGCGTGATCAACCCGAAGCGTCCTCAGCGGTATTTCTGTTACCTCGACACACCGCCAACCACATTGACATTCATCACGCTTAATTGTCCGGTTCCACCCTTGTTGGCCGCGAACCAGGCGCTTAGCGTGGGCGGCGCGTCTAGGGTTTACGGGGAGCGGCGCGATGGAACTTCAGATTCGGCTTCTGGGCACAGTGGAGCTGTGCGTCGACGGCGAGACCGTCACGCCCGGCGCGGCGAAGAGACGGGCCGTCCTGGCCGGGCTGGCGATCGAGGCGAACCACTCGGTCTCCCTGCCCCGGCTGGCCCGGATGGTCTGGTCCGACCACCCGCCGACGTCCGCCACTGCCAACCTCCGTACTCACGCGGCGGGCCTGCGGCGCACGGTGGGCGACCGGCTGGTCGCCCGTCCGCAGGCGTACGAGCTGAGGCTGGCGCCGCACGAGCTGGACGTGACCGAGTTCCAGCGGCTGGCGGCGCAGGGGCGGTCACTGCTCGCGTCGGCCGATCCGGCCGGCGCGATCGACACGCTCACTTCGGCCCTGGCCTGGTGGCGGGGCCCGTCCGGTGACGGCCTGCCCCGGAGCACCGCGCTGGACAACCGGTGGGCCGCCCTCGACGAGCAGCGGCTACAGGTCTTCGAGGAACTGACCGAGGCGCGGCTGGCCGCCGGTGAGCACGCCCACCTCCTGTCCGAGCTGCGCGCGCACCTGGCCGCGCACCCGTTGCGGGAGCGGGCCTGGGGGCACCTGATGCTCGCCCTCTACCGGTGCGGGGACGTGCCGGCCGCGCTCACCGTCTACCGGGACGCCCGGGCCGTCCTCGACGAGCAGCTCGGCCTCGAACCCGGCGCGGAACTGGCCCGGCTGCACCGGGCGATGCTGGACCGCGCGCCGGAGCTGTCGTACGTCGAGCCGGGAGGCGCTGTCGTGACCGCCTCGGCACCGGTCGCGGACCTTCGCCCCGCCGTCGGCTGGACCGTACCGCGGGAGCTGCCGGCGGACCCGCTCACCTACGTCGCGCGTACCGGGGAAACCGCCGACGTGGTGGCGGCGGTGACAGCGGCGACCCCGGCCGCGGTGGTCGTCACCGGCGCCCCCGGCAGCGGCAAGACCACACTCGCGGTACGCGCCGGGCACGCGGTCTCCGCCCTGTTCCCCGACGGCCAGGTCTTCGTGGACCTCGGTTACCGGACCTCGGTGACGGCGGGGGAGGTGCTGGCCCGGGTGCTGCGTGCGCTCGGCGTGCCGGCCGCGGACGTCCCCGAGAAGACCGACGAGCGGGCCGGCTGGTTCCGCTCGCTGGTGGCCGGTCGCCGGCTGCTGCTCGTCGTGGACGGGGTCACCAGGGCGGCGCAGGTGCGCCCGCTGCTGCCCGCGGGCCCCGGCCCGGCGCTGATCACCGTCGCTCAGCGGCACCTCGGCAGCCTGGACGGCGTACGCCGGGTGGCGCTGCGCCCGGTCGGGGGCGGGCAGGCCCGCGACCTGCTGGCGACGTTCGCCGGGCCGGAGCGGCTGGCCGCCGAGCCGGCGGCCACCGCCGACCTGGTGCGGATCTGCGGTGGTTCGGTGCTCGCCCTGCGCATCGCCGGCGCCCGGCTGGGGCGGCGGTCCGGCGCGCCGGTGTCCACCCTCGTCGCCGAGCTGGGTGACGGGCGGGCCCGGCTGGACCTGCTGGCCTACGAGGACCTGTCGGTACGGGCGAGCCTGGCCACTGGCGTGGCGGTGGTCCGCTCCGACGACGAGCTGGCCGGCCGGATGCTCGAACTGCTCGGCGCGCGGCCGGGCACGCCGGTGCACACGGCCGCGGACCAGCTCGGCGTCTCCCCCCAGCGGGCGCACCGCGCCCTGGACGACCTGGTCGACGCGCACCTGGCGCAGCGGGACGGGCACGGCGACTACCGGCTGCCAACGCTGGTGAGCGACTACGCCGCCGAACTGGCAGCGGTGGGCCGCGTGTCCGTTCGCGAGGCGGCCGAGCAGCTGTTCGACCCGTGGGCCGCCTGACGGCCGGATCGGCACCGGAATCGGAACGGGACGCCTCTGGTGCGCGGGCCGGTCACGGAGCGACACTGAGTCATGACTCCTCAGCGCGTACCGCTGCTCGCCGGCCTGGTCGTGCTGTTCGCGGCGGCCTGCACGGCGACCGGCCACGACGGCGCGTCCACGGCGCCCACCCCGACGGCCGCGGCGGTCCCCGCGGCGACCGCGACGGAGACCACGCCCACCCCGCCCGTGCCGACCGAAGCGGCCTCGACGGGCGGCTCGTGGCGTGTCACCTGGGACTGGGCCGTGCCCGGCCAGCCGGCCCGGGTGGCCCACCGGGTACGGGTGCCGGTCACGCCGCCGCCCGGGGAGCCGCTGCCTGTCCTGGTGGCGGTGGACGTCGGCGACCACCCGGCGGAGGGCTTCAGCCGGATCACCTTCGCGTTCCGCGGGCCCACCCCGTCCTACCAGGTCGCCTATGTGCCGCGGGTGGTGACCGAGGGCCGGGGCGCGCCGGTCGCGCTGCCCGGTACGGCGTACCTGTCGGTGCGGTTCGAGCCGGCCCAGGCGCACGACGCGCGCGGCGGCGGAACGGCGGACCTGCCGCCGGCGGCGATCCGCTTCCCGACGCTGCGCGGATGGGCGGTGGCCGGCGACTTCGAGGGGCACCTCAGTTTCGGGCTCGGCCTGCTGCCGCCGGACGCCGGCCGCCTGCCGGTGCGGCTGGGGGAGTCCACCCGCCCGGACGGTACGCACGTCGTGGCCGTGGACGTGCGGCGCAGCTGACGGCGGCCCGCGCCGACAGGAGCGGCGCGGGCCGACGGGGTCAGCGGTCGATGATGTTGTTGTTCTCGTCGATGCCGTGGGTGCGCCAGTAGACGTCCCACTCGTCGTCGACGTGCTGCGGCACCTTGCCCTCCGGGTAGCGCACGTACGGCGGGGACGGCTCCTGGCCGTCCGGCACGCAGGAACTGCCGCCCTGCGGGCCGACAGCGATCACCGGGTACTCGTCGCTGCCGCAGATGCTCTGCCGCAGCGAGCAGCCGGTGGTCGCCATCAGGCCGGCCAGTCCGAGCACGGCAAGAACGATCATGATTCGAATTCGCACGGGGAGATTCTCGCCGCCCCGCGCAGGGCCGTCATCGGTACGCGTACTCAATTCCGGGGGCGGGCCGGCCTCAGGTCAGCTCGCCCCGCACGATCGCCACCGCCACCCGGCAGAACTCGTCCATGTCGGGCTGGAAGCCGGCCGCGATGTCGGGGTGCAGGCCGGAGCGGGTCTCGTCGAGCAGGCGGCGGCACACGTCCTCCACCGGCTCGCCCGCGTAGCCGGAGCGGACCCGGTCCGCGGCGGCCTGCAGGGCCGAGGTGAGCTGATCCTCCAGCGGGCCACGCAGCTTCTGCTGCACAGGGTCGAGCCCGCTCGGGTCGAGCGTGACATGTGGCTCCGACATCGGCGCTCCCTTCGTCGGCGTCCGCGGTACCCCACCGCGAACGTCGGTCAAACCATCGTCGGTACGGCCGACACCCGGACCAGGTACGAGAACTCCTCCGCCGGCTCCTCGACGTACGACAGCCGGCGGATCTGCCGGTCGTCGGACCAGAGCGCGACGTCGACGAGCACTCCGAGGTGGGCGAGGCCGATGGTGGCGACCCGCTTCTTGTCCTGGAGCACCGCGCACACGCCGCCCAGCAGGGTGCTCGCGTCGGAGGTGCGGTGCCCGGGCGGACAACGCAGGGTCAGGTCCACCTCGACCGGGCCGGTGAGCGGGGTCCACCCGGTGCGCTGGGCCGCCGTGCAGGCGGCCTGAAGCAGGGTGCGGACCCTCGTCGCCTGCCGGTGCCCGGCGGCGAAGATGGACAGGGCCTCGGTCTTGACCGGGGGCAGGCCGCTCACCTCGAACGACAGGGCGAGAGCGCGGGTGTCCTGCACGACGGCACCTCCTCGGGGCGAATCCTGCCCAACCGGGGAACGAGCGGACGGCACTTTCCCGACAGAACCAACCGATCGGGCGGGCAGTGGGGACGGCCGGAGGCGTATCGACGTCGACGGCGACGCGCCGGCTACGGAGCCAGCCCCACGCTAATGCACGACCGCTGACGCTCGGTAGCCTCGCCGTTTCACCACGTGGGACGGCGTGTCGGCCGCGCCCGTCGTCGCGCTACCGGCGGTGTGCGCGCCGTCACCGTCACATGTCCGTGATGTTTCGCTCCGTCGCAGGTCGGGCACGTTCAGCCGCACGACACGCCCGGGGCGTTCGGCAATCGGGCCGATACTCCGGCCGGATCGCCGTGCGCCGGGGCACGGGTCACTCCCCGGTTCTTCGCCGAAGAGAGGGGGAGGGTGATGACGACAGTCCCCGACACGGCCGCACGACGGCCGGCCGGACGCGCGGCGGCGGCAGCCGCCGCGCTCGCGTTGGTGGCCCCGCTGGCCGCCTGCGGGTCCGGCGGCGACGGCGGTGTCCCCACGATCAACCTGTACTACCCGCCGGAGCAGAACCTGCAGAAGGTCGTCGACAACTGCAACACGGCGGCGCAGGGCCGGTACCGGATCGACTACCGGGTGCTGCCGCGCGAGGCGGACGAGCAGCGGGTGCAGATGGTCCGGCGGCTCGCCGCGCAGGACAGCGGGATGGACGTGCTCGGCCTGGACGTCACGTGGACCCAGGAGTTCGCCAGCGCGAAGTGGATCCGGGAGTGGACCGGCCAGGACAAGGCCGACGTGGAACAGGGCACGCTGGCCGGCCCGCTGGACACCGCCCGGTACGAGGACAAGCTCTACGCCGCGCCCAAGAACACCAACGTGCAGCTGCTGTGGTACCGGACCGACCTGGTCTCGCAGCCGCCGAAGACCTGGGACGAGATGATCTCCGCCGCCCAGCAGCTCAAGGAGCAGGGCAAGCCGTACCAGGTGCTGACCATGGGCGCCCAGTACGAGGGCCTCGTGGTCCTCTACAACACGCTCGCCGAGAGCGCCGGCGGCAAGATCCTCAGTGACGACGGCAAGAAGGCGGAGATGGACGCCGGCGCGGTACGCGCGCTCGACCAGCTCAAGAAGTTCGCCACGTCCGGCGTGACCTCGCCGTCGTTCAGCAACGCGCTGGAGGACCCGGTGCGGCTGGAGTTCCAGTCCGGCAAGGGCGCGTTCCAGGTGAACTGGCCGTTCGTCTACCCGGCGCTCCAGGAGGCCAACCCCGAACTGGCGAAGAACGTGAAGTGGGCCCGGGTGCCGGGCATCGACCCGGACACCCCCAGCAAGGTCACCATCGGCGGGGTCAACCTGGCGGTCAGCAGTTACTCGAAGCACCCGGAGGAGGCGTTCGAGGTGGCCCGCTGCCTGCGTAACGCCGAGAACCAGAAGTTCTCCGCCGTCAACGACGGCGTGCCGCCCACCATCGAGGCCGTCTACGACGACCCGGAGATGACCGAGGCGTACCCGATGAAGGAGACCATCCTGGAGGAGCTGAAGGAGCCGGCGGTGCGGCCGCTGACCCCGGCCTACCAGAGCATCTCCACTGTGATGTCGGCGATCCTGTCGCCGCCGTCGGCGATCCGGCCCGAGCAGACCGCTGACGAGCTGCGCAAGGCGATCTCCGACGCGCTGGAGTCGAAGGGGGTTCTGCCATGAGCGTGAACGCCACCCCGGCCGGCGCGCAGGCCGCTGCCGAGGCCGAGCAGCCCGGCGGCCGGCACGCCGCGGTGCCGGAGCAGCGGTCCCGGCGCGGCTCCCGTGCCCCGCTGAGCGAGAACAAGCGGGCCGAACGGCGGCTCGGCTGGCTGCTGTGCGCGCCGGCCGCGCTGGTCATGGTGCTGGTCACCGCGTACCCGATCCTGTACTCGGTCTGGCTGTCGCTGCAACGCTTCGACCTGCGCTTCCCCGACGAGCGGCAGTTCGTCGGGCTGGAGAACTACGTCACCGTCCTCACGAACGACTTCTGGTGGACCGCGTTCGGGGTGACCGCGCTGATCACGGTGGTCACCGTCGCGGTCGAGCTGGTGCTCGGCATGGGCCTGGCGATGATCATGCACCGGACGCTCGTCGGCCGTGGCATCGTCCGCACCGCGGCGCTGATCCCGTACGGCATCGTCACCGTGGTCGCGGCGTTCTCCTGGCGGTACGCCTGGACGCCGGGCACCGGCTACCTGGCGAACCTGTTCGACGGCAGCGCCCCGCTGACCGAGCGGGCCAGCTCACTGGCGATCATCATGCTGGCGGAGATCTGGAAGACCACCCCGTTCATGGCGTTGCTGCTGATGGCCGGGCTGGCGCTGGTGCCGGAGGACCTGCTCAAGGCGGCCTCCACCGACGGCGCGACGGCGTGGCAGCGGTTCACCAAGGTGATGCTGCCGGTGATGAAGCCGGCCATCCTGGTCGCCCTGCTGTTCCGCACGCTCGACGCGTTCCGGGTCTTCGACAACATCTTCGTGCTCACCAACGGCGGCAACGAGACGTCGTCGGTGTCGATGCTCGCCTACAACAACCTGATCCGGGGCCTGAACCTCGGCATCGGCTCCACGATGTCGGTGCTGATCTTCATCACCGTGGCGATCATCGCCTTCGTGTTCGTGAAGCTGTTCGGCACCGCTGCCCCGGGCAGCGACGATGGGGAGAGGCGCTGACATGGCAGTGGAAACCACCACGCGGGCGAAGCTGCGCTGGGGCCTGCTGGACGTCGTGGTCGTTGTCTTCGCGCTGGTCCCCGTGCTCTGGATCGCCTCGCTGTCGTTCAAGACCCCGGCCACGCTCACCGACGGCAAGTTCTGGCCGCGGGAGTGGACGCTCGACAACTACCGGACCATCTTCGACACCGACCAGTTCGTCCGGGCCCTGATCAACTCCATCGGCATCGCGCTGATCGCCACCACCATCGCCGTGGTGCTCGGGACGATGGCCGCGTACGCGATCTCCCGGCTGGACTTCCCCGGCAAGAAGCTGCTGGTCGGCGTCTCGCTGCTGATCGCGATGTTTCCCCAGGTGTCGCTGGTGTCGCCGCTGTTCGAGATCGAGCGGCAGCTCGGGCTGTTCGACACCTGGCCGGGGCTGATCCTGCCCTACATCACGTTCGCGCTGCCGCTCGCCATCTACACGCTGTCGGCGTTCTTCAAGCAGATCCCGTGGGACCTGGAGAAGGCGGCGAAGATGGACGGCGCCACCCAGGCCCAGGCGTTCCGGCGGGTGATCGCGCCGCTGGCCGCGCCGGGCGTGTTCACCACGGCCATCCTGGTCTTCATCTTCTGCTGGAACGACTTCCTGTTCGCGATCACGCTCACCTCGACCGAGCGGTCCCGCACGGTCCCGGTGGCGCTGCAGTTCTTCACCGGCGAGTCGCAGTTCGAGGACCCCACCGGGGCGATCTGCGCCGCCGCCGTGGTGATCACCGTGCCGATCATCCTGTTCGTGCTCTTCTTCCAGCGCCGCATCGTCTCCGGTCTGACCTCCGGCGCAGTCAAGGGATAGGTGATAGCAATGGCCGACATCGTGCTGGACAAGGTGAGCAAGCGGTTCCCGGACGGGACCACCGCGGTGCAGGACGTCGACCTGGAGATCGCCGACGGCGAGTTCGTGATCCTGGTCGGCCCGTCGGGCTGCGGAAAGTCCACCACGCTGAACATGATCGCCGGGCTGGAGGACATCAGCTCCGGTGAGCTGCGCATCGGCGGCGAGCGGGTGAACGACAAGGCGCCCCGGGACCGGGACATCGCCATGGTCTTCCAGTCGTACGCGCTCTACCCGAACATGACCGTACGGGAGAACATGGCGTTCCCGCTGCGGCTGGCGAAGCTGGACAAGGAGACCATCAACCAGAAGGTCGACGAGGCGGCGAAGGTGCTGGAGCTGACCGCGCTGCTGGACCGCAAGCCGGCCAACCTCTCCGGCGGCCAGCGGCAGCGGGTGGCGATGGGCCGGGCGATCGTCCGCCAGCCCAAGGCGTTCCTGATGGACGAGCCGCTGTCGAACCTGGACGCCAAGCTGCGCGTGCAGATGCGCACTGTCGTCTCGCGGCTGCAGAAGCAGCTCGGCACCACCACCGTCTACGTCACCCACGACCAGACCGAGGCGATGACGCTCGGCGACCGGGTGGTGATCATGCGCGGCGGCGCGGTGCAGCAGGTCGGCCCGCCCCAGGAGCTGTACGACCACCCGCGCAACCTCTTCGTCGCCGGGTTCATCGGCTCGCCGTCGATGAACTTCCTGCACGCCGTGGTGGAGGAGGGGCGGCTGCGGACCGCGCTCGGTGAGGTGCCGATCGGCGAGCGGGTCCGCCGCGAGCTGGAAGCCGGCGACGCGCCGCGCGAGCTGATCATCGGCATCCGTCCGGAGCACTTCGAGGACGCCGAGCTGATCGACGACGAGGCCCGCCGCCGGGGCGTCGAGTTCGAGGCGCCGGTCGACATCGTCGAGTCGATGGGCTCGGACAAGTACGTCTACTTCACCGTCGAGGGGGAGCGGGCCACCGCCGCCGAACTGGAGGAGCTGGCCGCCGACACGGGCGCCGCGGACTTCGCCGGCGCCGGGTCGAACCTGGTCACCCGCCTGTCGGCGGAGTCACCGGTACGCGAGGGCGAGTCGCGCCGGGTGTGGTTCAACCTGGAGAAGATCCACCTGTTCGACCCGGGCAGCGGCCGCAACCTGACGCTGCACGAGGGCCGCTCGGCCGGCGCCCTGGCCGACTGACCCGCGGACGCGTGCGAAGGGCCGGTGGCGTGCGCGCCGCCGGCCCTTCGGCCTGTCCGCCCAGCGCATCCCTCCCGACGGGCCGCCCCGCCCTGCCCCACACGAGGAGCGCCGAGCTGCACGGCACCCAACTGCCGGCACGCCGACCGCCGTCGTCGGCCAACGGCGTGAGTGGAACGCCATAGGTGTCTCAGCGCCGTTTTGACACCCATGGCGTTCCACCCAGCATGAGCGCGGGGAGAGCTTGGCGAGCTCTTGCTCGCCGGGACCACCGGTCGCCGGGAACATCGGGGGAGGAGCCGGCGGCGCGGGAAGCGGCGGCGGGGGACCCGCACTGTCACCAGGAGTGCCGCAACCCTAGCCCGAGGAAGCGGGCGTAACCCGTCAGCGCGGCGTCCACCCGGGTGCGCAGCGCGGCGTCGAACGGCACGAGCTGGTGCACCGTCACGGTGACCGCCTTCGCGCCGATCGTCCGCGTCCAGGTGCCGACCACGTGCCCGCCCCGCACCACCGTGGAGCGGAACATCCCGTTGTTGCCGGGGACCACCGCTGCGGCGTGCGCCGGATCGAGCATCAGCGAGCGGTCCTTGAACCCGAGCAGGTATTCGTCGAAGCCGGGCAGCGTGTGCACGTCGTCGACGGGCGCGCGGGGCGCGTCGAGCAGCGCGGCGTCGACCACCGCAGGCTCGCCGTCCACCTCGACCGGGGCGAGGAGGTCACCGGCCAGCGTGATCGACCGGGTCGCGTCGGTGACGGTCAGGCCGCTCCAGCGGGCCAGCTCGTGCCGGGTCACCGGACCGTGCCCGCGTACGTAGCGGTGGGCCAGCATCGCCAGCGCCTCGTCCCGCTCCGGGCGGCGAGGGTCGGGTGCCCACTCGTCGAGCAGCACGAACGTCTGTTCCGTGCCGACGTGCGGGGCGATGCAGGTGACCCCGCGGTGGCTGGCGTACCAGAGCAGGTGGTAGCCGCGCTGACCGTCCGGGGCCAGCCCGGCGGCGCGCAGCGCGGCCAGGCACTCGGCGCGGGTGAGCCGGCCGCCACCGGCCAGCGACGCGCCGAGCACGTCGGCGGCGCGGTCCCCGTCGGCGACTGTCAGCCCGAGCTGCCGCCACCGCGAGGCGATCCCGGCCAGCGTCCGCACCCCGGTCAGCTCCAGCATCCACCGCGCGTCGCGCGCCGGCACCAGGTGCACGGTGCCGCGCATCGGCCAGGTGCGCAGGGCCTCCCGCCGCTCCAGCGCCGCGCGGACGTCGTCCTGGGTGGCGCCGGGCAGGCGTACGCCGAGCGACCACAACCCGCTCGCGGCGTCCTGGGCCTGCATGGCGCCGAACCACTCGACCACGTCGGCGACGCCCCCGGGGCGGACGGCCGGGTGCGGGCGCAGCAGCAGAGAGGTCATCCGCAGCGCGAGCGCCTCGGCGCGGCTGAGGCGAACGGTCACGGGCGTCAGCCTAGGCCCGGGGTACGACAGCCCCTGATCGCGCTGCGCCGGCCGCGCTGCCGACGAAGCGCGATCCCCCGTTCAGGTTCCCGGCGCGGGGGCAGCCGAAGTGGCTGGCGCCGGTCCGACCAGGATCCTCGCTGAGCTGGGCCGGGAAAGCGTTTTCGCGCGGAACTTGCGCAAATCTTGAGCCTCCGTCGGCGAGGCGCGGCGACCGCACGACGCGACCGCCGGTTCTCCCGGACAGGCCACCCCCGCCGTTTGACGCGACAAGTAACGGGTAGTCGCGGGAGTTGACCCCGAACAAGGAGGGATCGTCTGATGGATGGCCAGGTCAAGGTCGCGGTGATCTACTACAGCGCGACCGGCATCACCTACCAGATGGCGCAGGCGGCCGTCGAGGCGGCGGAGGAGGCCGGCGCCGAGGTGCGCCTGCGCAAGGTGCGTGAGCTGGCGCCCGACGAGGCGATCCGCTCCAACTCGGGCTGGCAGGCGCACCGGCTGGAGACCCAGGACGTGATGGAGGCCCAGCCGGACGACCTCTCCTGGGCCGACGTGATCATCATGGGTTCGCCCACCCGGTACGGCATGATCGCCGCCCAGCTCAAGCAGTTCATCGACACCACCGGCCCGCTCTGGGCGGCCGGTGTGCTCGCCGACAAGGTCTACAGCGGCTTCACCTCGACCGCGACCGCGCACGGCGGCCAGGAGGCGACGCTGCTGTCGCTGTACACGGTCTTCTACCACTGGGGCGGGGTCGTGGTGACCCCCGGCTACACCGACCCGAGCCAGTTCGTCGCCGGCAACCCGTACGGCGCCTCGCACACCAGCAACAACGGCGAGGTGGCCCCGGACCACGTGGCCCTGACCGCCACCGCGCTGACCGCCAAGCGGGCCACGCTCATGGGCGCCGCGCTGAAGCGGGGCATGACCGGCTGACCGGCAGATGGCGACCGGTGGCCGGACGAGGGCTCTCGAACCCGTCCGGACCACCGGTCGCCCCTCGCCCTACCCGCGATCGGCTGCTCCATGCGCGCTGAGCGCGGGCCGGTCGAGCAGATGTCCGAGCAGATCCGCCAGGACCGATGTGCCGTCCTGGCTGAGCACCGACTCCGGGTGGAACTGCACCCCGGCGAAACCCGTCCCGCGCAGCGCGTGCACCGCGCCGTCGGCCGGGTCGCGGGACAGCTCGACCGGGCCGTACGGGCCGGTCATCCGGTCGGCGTCGGCGCGGGCGGTGAAGCTGGCGTAGAAGCCGACCCGGCGGGTCACCCCGAACACCGGCACGTCGCGCGGCAACCCCTGGTACGGCGCGTCGCGGCGGTGCAACGGCAGGCCCAGCAGCCCGGCGAGCAGCTGGTGGCCCAGGCACACCGCGAGCGTCGGCCGGCCGGACGCGAGCAGCTCGGCCAGCAGCGCCCGCAGCGCCACCATCTTCGGCGCGGCCGGGTCCCGCGGGTCGCCCGGCCCGGGGCCGACCACCACCAGGTCGTGACCGTCGAGGGGGCCCGGGTCCGGCCAGTCCCGCCGGGTCACCGCCAGGCCCAGCGCGCCGAGCTGGTGGGCGAGCATGCCGGTGAACGTGTCCTCGCCGTCGACGATCAGCGCCCGCCGTCCGGCCAGCCCGCGCAACGCGAGCGCCCCGGGCCTGCGCTGCTCCAGCCAGAACCGGGCCAGCGGCGCGTTGCGGGCGGCCAGCGCGGCGCGCACCTCCGGGTCGTCGGCGTACCTGACGGCCGGCTCGGCGCCGGCGCCCGGCGCGTCCGGGCCGAGGCCGAGCGCGGCCAGCACGCCCGCCGCCTTCGCGTGCGTCTCGGCCACCTCCCCGGCGGTGGTCGAGTGCCGGACCAGCGTGGCGCCGACCGGCACCCGCAGCGCGCCCTCGGGGGAGATCTCGGCGGTCCGGATCAGGATCGGCGCGTCCAGCGTCTGCCGGCCCTGCTCGTCGCGGCCGAGCAGCGCGAGCACCCCGGCGTAGTAGCGCCGGCCCGCGCGCTCGTGCCGCGCGATCACCCGGCAGGCGTTCTCCATCGGGCTGCCGGTCACGGTGGGCGCGAACATGGTCTCCCGCAGCACGTCGCGGACGTCCCGGGAGCAGCGCCCGGCCAGCAGGTACTCGGTGTGCGCCAGATGCGCCATCTCCTTCAGGTACGGCCCGACCACCTGGCCGCCGTGCTCGGCGACCACGGCCATCATCTTCAGCTCCTCGTCCAGCACCATGTACAGCTCCTCCACCTCCTTCGGTTCGTGCAGGAAGCGCAGCAGCGCGGCACGGTCGACGGTCTCGCCCCGGTGCCGGAACGTGCCGCTGATCGGGTTCATCTCGACCAGGCCGTCGGCGACGCTGACGTGCCGCTCCGGGCTGGCGCCGACCAGGATCCGGGCGCCGGTGTACACCAGGAACGTCCAGTACGCGCCCCGCTCGCGCAGCAGCAGCCGGCGCAGCGCGGCCAGGGCGGCGGCCAGCGGGTCGCCCTGCACTGTGGCGCGCATGGTGCGGTGGATGACGAAGTTCGCGCCCTCACCCCGGCCGATCTCGTCGGCCAGCACCCGGTCCACCACCCCCGCGTACTCGTCGTCGGCGATGTCGAAGCCGGCGTCGGTGGTGCGTACGGCAGCGTCGGGCAGCGCGCCGAGCACCTCGGGCAGCGGTATCCGCCGGTGCGCCTCGACGGTCAGGAACTCCAGCGGCATGCCGTCGTCCACGCACTCGAAGCCACGCTCGGTGACCTGCCGGAACGGCACCAGGGCCAGCGTGCGCGGTCCCACGCCGTCGTCAGGAAGCGGCAGGTCGGCGAGCCGGTCGGCGGTGCGTACCGGGCCGGTGAACAGGTCGACGTGGTCGGCGCCCTCGCGGCGGACGAGCGCGAACGGGCCGGGGTCGCGGCCGGCCGCGACGGCGGCGAGCGGGTCGGACGGGCGGGTCATCGGGTCTCCTCGGTGGGCCGGTGGCCGCCGACGGGGGCGACCCGGGATGCCGGGGAAGACCGGCGGCCGCCTCGTCGGGCGGCCGCGTGGGGAAGCTACGCGCGGGAGTGGGCCGCCGGGTCGGCGGGCCACCAGCAGGACAGGTGCGCGAGCATGACCGTGACTGTACGCGATCGGCCCGCCTCCGGTAAGCCGGTCGCGCCGGGTAGGTTGACCCGCGATGGACATTCTCGCTCTCGACCTGGGCACCTCCTCGGTGCGTGGGCTGGTGCTCGACGCGGACGCCGTGCCGCGCCCGGGCGCGCTGGCCCGTCGCCGGGTGCACCTGGTCACCGGGGACGACGGCACCGGGACGCTGGACGGCCCGGCCTACCTGGCGTGCCTGGTGGAGTGCCTGGACGAGCTGGCCGCCGGCGGGCACCTGCGGGACGTGGACCTGGTGGCCACCTCCGCGCAGTGGCACTCGGTGCTGCCGCTCGCAGCCGACGGCACCGCGTCGGGGCCGGTGCTGACCTGGCTGGACACCCGGCCGGAGCCGCTCGCCGGCGCGGCCGGCCCGGCCGACCCGGCGGACTTCCACAGGCGTACCGGCACATGGTGGCACCGTTGCTACTGGTCGGTGCGGCTGCCCTGGCTGCGGGCGCACGGCGAGCGGAACGCCCGCTTCACCGGGCTGGCCGAGTACGTGCTCGGCGCGCTGCTCGGCGAGGTGCCGATGTCCATGTCGATGGCTTCCGGCACCGGACTGCTCGACCTGCGGCGCCTGGACTGGGACCCGGAGGCGTGCGAGCTGGCCGGTGTACGCCCGGAGGAGTTGCTGCGGCTGGCCCCGGACGGCTGGCACGGCCGGTTGAACGCGGCGTACGCGCGGCGCTGGCCGGGGCTGGCGGGGGCACGGTGGGCATCGCCGGTCGGTGACGGGGCGGCCGCAAGCGTCGGGTCCGGTTGCGTCGACCCGACTCGCGCGGCGGTCACAGTCGGCACCTCCGCCGCGGTCCGCATGATGCAGGCCGTACCGGCGGGCGCGGAGCCGCCGCCGCTGCCGGAGCAGCTCTGGCGTTACCGGGTCGACCACAACCACGTGGTGACCGGCGCGGCGTACTCCAGCGGCGGCAACCTGTTCGCCTGGGCCAACCGGGAGCTGCGGCTGCCGGAGGGCGCGGCGCTCGAGGCGGCGCTGCGCCGCACCGCCGGCTCGGTGCGGGCCAACCCGCGGCTGGGCGGTGACCGGCCGCCGGGCACGGCCCCGGCGGGCTCGGGCGAGCTGCGCGGGCTCAGCTTCGGCACCACCGCCGTGGACGTCCTCGCCGGGCTGATGCAGGGCCTGTGCCGGCTCGTCGCCGACGACCTGGCCCTGCTGGAGGGCGGTGTCGGCGAGCCGATGGCTGTGGTCCTCGGCGGCGGGGCGCTGACCGCCTCGCCGTGGTGGCGCGCGGCGTTCGCCGACGTGCTCGCCCCGCGCGAGGTGCGGTGGCAGCGCAACCCGGAGATCGGGGCGTCCGGCGCGGCGCTCGTGGCGCTGGGCCGTCTGCCCGAGGCGGCCCACATCGGGGGCATCGGTCGAACGGACGAGACCGCCTCGCACGCGTGACTGTCCGTCCGGAGCCCTGACCGGCCTGCTCGTGCCGTCCGGGCGGCCGTTGACACCGACCGCCGGCCTGGTTGGATGGACTCCGCTCCCCGACGTGGTGGAGTGGGACGAGGAGGCACGCGTGGGCGCAGGTCCCGACCCGGCTCGTGGCGCTGTCCCGCAGCCGAACCGGCGGCGCTCCGGGTTCCGGCTGCGGGACTGGCGGATGGGCACCAAGCTCGCCACCGTGCTGGTGATCCCGTCGCTGGCGTTCCTCGTCCTGGCCGGTATCCAGACGCGCGGGCTGGTCGGGCAGACCACCACGCTGAGCGCCTTCGCCGAGCAGGTGGGCATCGGCCGGCAGATCGCCGTCGCCGTCGACCGGCTCCAGCACGAGCGGGACCGCACCGCCGGGGAGCTGGCGGGACTGCGCCGCGCGGGCACCGGCGCCGACCGGGACGCCGCGGTCGCCGCGCTCAAACCCCTTCAGGAGGCGACCGACCGCGCGGTGGCGGAGCTGCGCGCCGCGGCCGCGCCGCTGGCCGACGCCGACGCCGCCTGGCGCGTGTCCTACTCGGAGGCGCTGGAGGCGTACGACCAGGTGGTCAACATCCGGTCGGCGGTGGCGCCGGCGGTGCTGTCCAGCGACACCGTCCTCAGCAACTACCACCGGTCCGTCGCGGCGCTGCTGAACCTGCTGGCCGAGCCCTCGCCCGGCGGCGGCCGGCAGGAGCTGACCGAGGCGGTGCTGCGCTACGTGCAGCTGTCCCGCGTCAAGGAGCTGTCCTCGCGGATCCGCGCGGAGCTCTACGCCGCCGCCCGGTCCGGCCGGTACGAGGCCGACGACCAGGTGACGCTCAGCGACCTGCGGGCCCAGCAGCTCACGGCGCTCGGCGCGTTCCGGGTCGCGGCGACCGCCGACCAGATCCGCCGCTACGACCAGACCTCGGTCGACCCGGCCTTCGTCGCGGCCACCCGGATGGAGGAGCGGACCCTGCCCGGCGGCGGCGACGCGAAGCCGGTCCTGCTCGACGCGGCGCAGTGGTGGGCGGCGAGTGAGCAGCGGCAGGAGCTGTTGCGCCAGATGGAGAGCGGGGTCGTCGACGACGCGGTACGCCGGGCCGACGACGCCAGCGCCCGGCAGCTGCGCGACACGCTGCTGGTGGCCGGTGGTATCGCCACCGTGCTGCTGGTGGCGGTGCTGATCTCGCTGCTGGTCGGCCGGTCGGTGGCCCGCGGCATGCGGCAGCTGCGGGGCCAGGCGCTGCGGATCGCGCAGGTGGAACTCCCGCTGACGCTGGAACGGCTGCGTACGGTGGACCGTCCGGTCGGCGCGATCGACGTGCCGCCCGCGGTGATCGACTCGCAGGACGAGATCGGCGAGCTGGCGGAGGCGTTCGTCGCGGTGCACCGCAGCGCCGTGGACGTGGCGGTCGAGCAGGCGATGATGCGGCGCAACGTCAACGCCATGTTCGTCAACCTGGCCCGGCGCAGCCAGGTGCTCGTCGAGCGGCAGCTGGAGCTCCTCGACGACCTCGAACGCGAGGAGAGCGACCCGGACCAGCTGGAGAACCTGTTCAAGCTCGACCACCTCGCCGCCCGTATGCGCCGTAACGACGAGAGCCTGCTGGTGCTCGCCGGCAGCGAGTCGACCCGGCGGTGGAACCGCCCGGTGGGTCTGGGCGCGGTGCTGCTGGCCGCGAGCGCGGAGATCGAGCAGTACCAGCGGGTACGCCACGAGAACCGGACGGACCTGCACGTCGTCGGGCACGCGGTGGGCGACCTGGTGCACCTGTTCGCGGAGCTGCTGGAGAACGCCACCGCCTTCTCCCGCCCGGAGACCACGGTGCGGGTCGTCGTCGAGCCGGACGGCCGGGGCGCGCTCGTGCAGATCGTCGACGAAGGGCTGGGCATGAGTCCGGCGGCGCTGGCGGAGGCGAACGCGGTGCTGGCCGAGCCGCCGGCCGCCGACGTGTCGGCCTCGGAACGGATGGGCCTGTTCGTGGTCAGCCACCTCGGCGCCCGCAACGGCGTACGGGTGTGGTTGCAGGCCGCCGGCGCGGGCCTGGTCGCCCGGGTGCGGATCCCGGCCGAGCTGCTGGCCGAGGCGCCCGCGCCGGAGGCGGACCGGCCGTCCCCGGCCCGGCTCACGCCGGGGACGGGCAACGCCGCCCGCGTGTTCGCCGGCCCGGCCGCGGTGTCCGGGGCGCTCGCCGCGCCGACGGCCGAGCTGCCGGTGGCCGGATGGCGTCCGGCGCCCGGCCAGCCGGCGGCGCTGCCGGTGTCGCCGCTGACCGGCCGTCCGCTCGGTGACGGGCCGGAGGCGCCGCCGGCCGGGTCGCCGGCGCCCGCCGCGCCGGCCGGCGCTGTGGTGCCGCGCCCCCGGCCGGGCCGGGCCGAGGACGTGCTGACCCCGGCTGCCGCCGGCCCCGCTGGCGGCGGCTGGTTCAGCCGGCAGGGGCCGACGGCGTCGCCACTGGGTGTGACGCCCGCCCCGGCGTCGACGCCGGTGACCGGAGGGACCAATGAGCGGGGACTTCCGGTACGCGTGCCGATGGCCCAGCTCGCCCCGGCGTCCCCGGCCGACCGTCCGGTGATGCGGCACGAGCCGGACCCGGAGGCGGTCGGCGGCATGCTGTCGCGCCTCTACAGCGGGGTGCGGCGCGCCGAAGCCGAGGAGACCACCGAGATGTACCTGCCGCGCGACGAAGGAGGACGACGACAGTGACGACGTTGAGCCAGGAGGCACGCGACCTGAGCTGGCTGGTGACCGCGTTCGCGGAGCGCGTTCCCGGGGTGGCGCACGCGGTGGTGGTGTCCTCCGACGGGCTCCTGGTGGCGATCTCGGCGCATCTGCCCCGGGACCACGCGGACAAGCTCGCCGCGGTGACCTCCGGCCTGATGAGCATCACCGCGGGCGCGGCCCAGATGTTCGACGGCGACGTCGTCAAGCAGACAGTGGTGGAGATGGGGCGCGGCTACTTCCTGGTGATGCAGATCCGGGACGGCTCGATCCTGGCCACGCTGGCCGGGGCGGACGCCGACATCGGCGTGGTCGGCTACGAGATGGCGCGGCTGGCCAAGCAGGCCGGCGAGATGCTCACCCCGGCGCTGCGGGCCGAACTCCAGCAGGCGCTGCCGCGCTGAGGCGCGGTCCGGCGCCTGGCGCCGATCCGCCGACGCGGGGGCCCGGCCGGCACGCAGCCGGCCGGGCCGCGCCGCCTACAGCCCGTTGCGGCGGATCACGTCGCGGTACCAGTGGGCGCTGCGCTTGAGCACCCGCCGCTGGCTCGGGTAGTCCACGTAGACCAGGCCCCAGCGCTGCTCGTACCCCTCGGCCCACTCGAAGTTGTCCAGCAGCGACCAGACGTGGTAGCTCTCCAGCGGCACGCCGTCGCGGATCGCCCGGTGGGCGGCGGCGAAGTGGTCGCGCAGGAAGCTGACCCGGCCGGCGTCGTCGACGTTGCCGTCCGCGCCGGGCACGTCGGGGCAGGGCAGGCCGTTCTCGGTGATGGTGATCGGCACCCGGCCGTAGTCGCGGGTGACCCGGGTCAGGATGTCGTACATGCCGTCGGGGTAGATCTGCTGCCACTCCGCCTCGGAGGTGGGCCACTTGCGGACCGTGCTGCCGTCGCCGGTGACGTAGATCGGCGTGTAGTACTGCACGGCGAGCAGGTCCACCGGGCTGGAGATGATCTTCAGGTCGCCGTCGCGGACACCGCGGACCATCCGGCTGTCCGGGCCGCGGTCGTCCAGCACGTCCTGCGGGTACGCGCCCTTGAAGATCGAGTCGAGGTAGAGGCGGTTCTCGTAGCCGTCGTAGAGCCTGGTCGCGGCGGCCGCCTCGGCGGTGTCGTCGGCGGGGTAGCAGGGGTGCAGGTTGAGGGCGGGGCCGATCCGGCCGGTGACGCCGGAGGCCCGCAGCGCCCGCACGGCGAGGCCGTGGGCGAGCTGGAGGTGGTGGGCGACCAGGTACGCCGCGTCCTCGTCCTGGAAGCCCGGGGCGTGGTGGCCCCAGATGTAGCCGTTCTGCACCACGGTCTTCGGCTCGTTGACGGTCAGCCAGACCGGCACCTGGTCGCCGAGGGCGCGGAACACCGCGTCGGCGTACTCGGCGAAGCGCTCGGCGGTGTCCCGGTTCTCCCAGCCGCCGGCGTCCTGGAGGGCCTGGGGGAGATCCCAGTGGAACAGCGTGGCCATCGGCGCGATGCCGCGCTCGTGCAGCCCGTCCACCAGGCGGCGGTAGAAGTCGAGGCCGCGCTGGTTGGGGCGGCCGGAGCCGTCGGCCTGGATGCGGGGCCAGGAGACGGAGAACCGGTAGCTGCGCAGTCCCAGGTCGCGCATCAGGTCGAGGTCCTGCGCGTACCTGTGGTAGTGGTCGGCCGCGACGTCGCCGGTGTCGCCGTTGCGGATGCGCCCCGGCGTGTGGCTGAAGGTGTCCCAGACGGACTCACCCCGCCCGTCCTCCTTGGCGGCCCCCTCGATCTGGTACGCCGAGGTCGCCGCGCCCCAGCCGAACCCGTCCGGGAAGCGGAGTCCGCGGTCCTGCTCCGGGTCGGTGGCGCGCTCGGGCGGGCTGTCGCAGCCGCCGAGCGCGACTGTCGACGCGGCGGTCGTCGCCGCGGTGGCGCCGGCGAGCCCGGTCCGGGCCGCGCCGGCCGCGGTCGCGGACAGGGCGGCGCGGCGGAGCAGGCGCCGTCGGGTGAGTAACGACATGAGGTCTCTCCTCGGAGTGACGGGCCGCCCTGGGCCGGGAGCGCTCCCATCATAGCCAGGGAGCGGCCGGCCCTGATCCGGCGGTCGCGGCGAGGTGCGGCGCGGCCGGCGGGCGGCCGGAAGGTGGGGTGGGCGGGGGCGTCGCTCGGGAACGCCGCTCGGGGCGGCGTGAGCGGCGAGGGATGGGGCGGATAGCGCGAAAGGCCGTCCGGGTGGCGTGGCACGCCTGTCCCGTCGGCCTCTTTTGCCGTCGACAACGGGGGTTTAGTGTGGGGACGGGGGAGGGCAACCCCCGTCCCCACCGATGGTGCACACACGCACGATGTGGAATTGGCGTCCGTCGTGCGCGTCGCGCGGGAGCCGGGCCACGCGAGTGGCTCTGGTTCCACCTCCCTCCGTCTGGCGGGTGGCGGCCGGTGGCGGCGTCCGGGCTGGTCCGCCGCCGGCCTCTGGGCCGACGCGCCGGGCACGGGCGTACCCGGCGATCCAGTACTTGTATCTCCGTCGATGGAAGCGCTCCCATCGGCGATGCTGCGACTGTAACGCCCGTCACGGGTTTGGAAAAGCCCCTAAACGAGATCGAAACATGGAAGCTCGTATCTGCGCTGGCCGTTGTGGTGGGAGCGCTTCCATGTCACACTCTCGTCACGCCACGCGGAGCCAGTGAACGCGAGCGCGGGCCGCCGAGGGCACCCGGTGACGAACCGGTGCGGCGCCCCGATCCCCGGCACGGCCGGGACGACCACCTTTCCGGACGCCTCCGTCCCCCCGCGTACGCCCGTCGTCGCGTGGAGGCGCCCCGCCGGGACCCCGAGGTCCCGGCCCGGTCCGAGGAGACACCGCCCACATGAGACTTCTGGCCAGACGTCGCCGTACGGCGATGCTCGCCGCCGCCGCCCTCGTCATAGGCGGGGTGGCGCTGCCCGCGGGCGCCGCACAGGCCGCGCCCGCCTGCGACGTGACCTACGCGTCGAACGACTGGAACAACGGCTTCACCGCCAACGTGACCATCAAGAACCTGGGCGACGCGCTCAACAACTGGTCGCTGAAGTTCACCTTCCCGAACAGCAGCCAGCGCGTGGTTCAGGGCTGGTCGGCCCGGTGGAGCCAGTCCGGCAGCGAGGTGACCGCGACGAACGAGTCGTGGAACGGCAGCCTGCCCACCGGCGCGTCCACGAGCATCGGCTTCAACGGCAGCTACAGCGGCAGCAACCCGAAGCCCACCGCGTTCACCCTCAACGGGGTGGCGTGCAACGGCGCGCAGACCAACCAGCCGCCGACGGTCTCGCTCGGCGTGCCGTCGGGCCCGTTCGAGGCGCCGGCGGACGTCCCGCTCACCGCGACCGCCAGCGACCCCGACGGCACCATCAGCAAGGTCGAGTTCTACCGCAACGGCCTGCTGGTCAACACCGACACCACCGCGCCGTACGGCTACGACCTGCTCGACCTGCCGGCCGGCAGCTACACCGTGCAGGCCAAGGCGTACGACAACGCCGGCGCCTCGGCGGTGTCGGAGAAGTCGTTCACAGTGACCGCGGCCACCGGGCCGAAGCTGGTCGCCACGCCGTCCGCGGTCACCGTGGGCGAGGGCAGCAGCGCCACGGTCCGGTACACGCTCAGCGCGGCGCCGACCGCCAACGTGCCGGTGACCCTCGCCGTCACCGGTGACAGCGACATCACTGTGTCGCCGACCTCGCTGACGCTCACCTCCAGCAACTGGAGCACCGGCGTCACCGCCACGGTCTCCGCCGCGGAGGACGCCGACACGGTCGGCGGCACCGCCACGATCACCGCGTCGGCCAGCGGCTACGCGCCGATCTCCGTCGTCGCGACCGAGGCGGACAACGACAGCCCCGGCGGCGACAACGCCTACATCAAGAAGTTCCTCGACCAGTACGGCAAGATCAAGAACTCGGGGTACTTCAGCCCCGAGGGCGTGCCGTACCACTCGATCGAGACGCTCATCGTCGAGGCGCCCGACCACGGCCACGAGACCACCTCGGAGGCGTTCAGCTTCTGGCTCTGGCTGGAGGCGCAGTACGGCCGGGTCACCCAGAACTGGGCCCCGTTCAACAACGCCTGGACGGTGATGGAGAAGTACATCATCCCGTCGCACGCCGACCAGGCCACCGCCGGCTCGCCCGGCACCCCGCAGTACGCCGCCGAGCACAACCTGCCCAGCCAGTACCCGTCGACGCTGGACGCCAACGTCCCGGTCGGCCAGGACCCGCTGCGCTCGGAGCTGCAGTCCACCTACGGCACCGGTGACATCTACGGCATGCACTGGCTGCTCGACGTGGACAACACCTACGGCTTCGGCCGCTGCGGCGACGGCACCACGCGGCCCGCGTACATCAACACGTTCCAGCGGGGCACCCAGGAGTCGGTGTGGGAGACCGTGCCGCAGCCGTCCTGCGACACGTTCAAGCACGGCGGCCCGAACGGTTACCTGGACCTGTTCGTCAAGGAGTCCAGCGCCCCGGCCAAGCAGTGGAAGTACACAAACGCCCCGGACGCCGACGCGCGTGCCGTCCAGGCCGCCTACTGGGCGCTGACCTGGGCCAAGGCGCAGGGCAAGGCGGCCGACGTGGCGGCCACCGTGGCGAAGGCCGCCAAGATGGGCGACTACCTGCGCTACGCGCTGTTCGACAAGTACTTCAAGAAGATCGGCAACTGCGTCGGCGCGAGCACCTGCCCGGCCGCCAGCGGCCGTGACTCGGCGCACTACCTGCTCTCCTGGTACTACGCCTGGGGCGGCGCGTACGACACCTCGCAGAACTGGTCGTGGCGGATCGGCTCCAGCCACAGCCACTTCGGCTACCAGAACCCGTTCGCGGCCTGGGTGATGACCAACGTCGCGGAGCTGAAGCCGAAGTCGCCGACCGCGTCCTCCGACTGGCAGAAGAGCCTCGACCGGCAGCTGGAGTTCTACACCTGGCTCCAGTCGGCCGAGGGCGGCATCGCCGGTGGCGCCACGAACAGCTGGGACGGCAGCTACGCCCAGCCGCCGAGCGGCACCGCCACCTTCTACGGCATGTTCTACGACGTCGACCCGGTCTACAACGACCCGCCGTCGAACCAGTGGTTCGGCATGCAGGCCTGGTCGATGCAGCGCATCGCCGAGCTGTACCTGGAGACCGGCAACGCGAAGGCCAAGGCGCTGCTGGACAAGTGGGTGCCGTGGGCGATCGCCAACACCACGCTGGGCACCAACTGGTCGATCCCGTCGGACATGAAGTGGACGGGCCAGCCGGCCAACTGGAACCCGAGCAGCCCGCAGCCGAACACCAACCTGCACGTCGAGGTGACGGTCAAGGGTCAGGACGTCGGCGTCGCCGGCGCCTACGCCCGCACGCTCATCGCGTACGCGGCCAAGTCCGGCAACACCGCGGCGAAGGACACCGCCAAGGGCCTGCTGGACGCGCTCTCGGCGTCCGCCGACAGCAAGGGCGTCTCGACGCCGGAGAAGCGCGGCGACTACAAGCGCTTCGACGACGTCTACAACGCCGCCGACGGCCAGGGTCTCTACGTCCCCAACGGCTGGACCGGGAAGATGCCCAACGGCGACGCGATCGCCCCGGGCAAGAGCTTCCTGGACATCCGCTCGTTCTACAAGAACGACCCGGACTGGCCGAAGGTGCAGGCGTACCTGGACGGCGGTCCCGAGCCGGTCTTCAACTACCACCGGTTCTGGGCGCAGGCGGACATCGCCATGGCGTACGCCGACTACGGCACCTACTTCCCGCAGGGGTGAGGTGACCTCTCCTTCGTGGGCGGGTGCGAGCCCGCCCACGAAGGAGGCCGACCCGGCCGATGGGGGAACGGAGCGGCCGGGTCGGTGGACGGCCTGACGCCCACGGTCAGGCCGGGTGGGCCGGCCGTCCGGCCGACGCAGCGGACCGGCCGGCCCACCACTCCGCCCGGCGACGACCCATGGCGCGAAAAGGCACGCAAAAATCAGCGGTCCACGGGATCACATCCGGGCCGTGGACGGAGTAACGTATTTGACGGAGAGGCCGCTCCCCCCGTGGCGGCCTCTCCATTACTCTTCCCGGGCCGGCTCACCGCCGGGCACCGGCGCCGTCGCCGGGTGCCGCAGTCCCGGATGCCCGGCCGGCAGCGACCGCCGGATCACCACCCAGCTCGCCGCCAGCGCCGCCGCGATCAGCGGCCAGGTGAGCGCCGCCCGCGCCACGGTGAGCGCGACCACCCGCCCGTCCAGCCAGAGCGGGATGAACACCGCCAGCCGCAGCACGTAGGTGCCCGCCCACACCCAACTGCCCCGGCCGTACGCCCGCAGCAGCGCCGGGTCACGCCGCCACCGGGTCCGCTGGCCCAGCGCCGTACCGACCACCACGCCGAGCAGCGGCCAGCGCACCACGATGCTCACCGCCCAGGCCAGCGCGCTCGCCGCGTTGGCGGCGATCTGGAGCAGGAAGAAGTCCTCGGCCCGGCCGGTGCGCAACGCGACGAGCGCGGCCACGCAGACCGCGAGCAGCCCGACCAGCACCGAGCGGGGCCGGTCCCCGCGCCGCCACCGCCAGCCCGCCACCGCCGTGCCGGTCAGCACCGCGGCGAGCACGCCGCCGCCCAGTCCGCCGAGCACCCAGCCGAGCCCGAACGCGAGCGGGGGCAGCGTGGCGTCGACCGCCCCGCGCCGGCCGCCGAGCAGGTCGGCCAGCGACTCCGGCCGGGGCCCGGCCTGCGGTTCCCGCTGCGGCGTGCCGGTCACGCCCCACCTCCTCGAATCGCCCGCCTCACCGTACGCCGCAGCCGATGGCGCTCCGCCGCGCGCGTCGGCGGCCCTACCGTTAAGTTGTCCGGGTGCGGGAGACGGCGAGGGGTTGGACGGCAGTCTGGTTGGTCGTACTGGCCCTGCTGCAGACGGCTGCGTTCGTGCTGGTGTGGCGCTTCGCCGTGCACACCGAACTGGGGCAGTGGCTGGACACGGTGGCGCTGACCGGCAACCGGATCGGCCAGGACCGCATCGACGGTCCGGTCGACACGCTCCTCAACGCCATGTCCGTGGTGTCACTGCTGGCCGCGACCGCGGTGATCGGCTTCATCGCGCTGATCCGGGGCCGCAAGGCGCTGGCCGTCACCGCGACGCTGCTGATCGCCGGGGCGAACGTGACCACGCAACTGCTCAAGCACTTCCTGGTCCGGCCCGACTTCGGCATCGACCCGGAGCGGGCGGCCGCCGGCAACAGCCTGCCCAGCGGTCACACCTCGGTGGCCGCCTCGGTGGCGGTAGCGCTGATCCTGGTGCTGCCACGCAAGCTGCGGGCGGCCGGGGCGTTCCTCGGCGCCGGGTACGCCGCCGCCGCGGGCGTCGCCACACTCTCCGCCGGCTGGCACCGGCCCAGCGACGCGGTCGCCGCGTACCTCGTGGTCGGCGCGTGGGCCGCGGTCGCCGGGCTGGCGCTGCTGGTCTTCCAGCGGGAGCAGGCGGTGGTCGAGCCCGGCGACGCGCACCGGGTGGCCGCCGCCGTGCTCGGCGGCGTGGGCGCGGTGGCGCTGCTGGCCTCCGCGCTGGCGTTGTCCTGGCTGGTGGACCGCTCCACGATTCCTGTCGAGGCCCTCAGCCGCCGTCAGCTCTTCGTCGGGTACGCGGGCAGCGCGGCCGGCATCGGCGGCACGATCGCCGTGGTGGCAGCGCTGGTGCTGGTCGTGGTGCACCGGCTGGTGCCCAGGTGGAAGGGCTGACCCGGCGGATGGAGACGGTGCGGGCGGCGTTCCGGGCCGAGTGCGAGCGCCTGGAGCGGGTGTTGCGCGAACTGGACGACGCGGCGCTGGACCGGCCCACGCCGTGTCCGCCGTGGCGGGTACGGGACCTCGTGGCGCACGTGAGCACCGGGGCCGGGCGCCTGGCCGGCATGCTCGCCGAGCCCGCGCCGCCCCGGCCCGAGGTGGACGCCGCCGCCTACTTCGGCGCGGCCAAGTTCAGCCCGCCGGTGGACCGGGACCGCGTCGAGGCCGCGCGGCGTGCGGCCCGGGAGCACCCGGGTGCCGCCGAGGTGGCGGCGGAGTTCGGCCGGGCCTGGCGCGCCACCGACGAGGCGGTCGCCGCGGAACCGCCCGCACGGGTGGTGCGCACCCGCCACGGTGACGCGATGGCGCTGCCGGAGTTCCTGCGTACCCGGGTGGTGGAGGTCGCGGTGCACGGCCTGGACCTGGCCGACGCGCTGGACCGGACGCCGTGGCTGACCCCACCGGCGGCGGACGTGGTGGTCGGCGTGCTCACCGGCGGCGCGCCGGTGCCGCCGGGACTGCGCTGGGACGCGCTCACCGTGCTGCGCAAGGCCACCGGGCGGCTGCCGCTGACCGGCGACGAGCAGGCCGAGCTGGCCCGCGCCGGCATCGGCCGGCTGGCCTTCGGCGGCTGAGCCTCCTCAGCGCGCCGCGCAGCGCCGCAGGTGATCCAGCACGATCGGGTCGATCCGGCCGGGCACGAAGCGTTCCTCCAGGTTCTCCAGACCCGTCCAGGCGGCCAGCGCCTCGTCCAGGCCGGCCGGGCCGACCGGGTGCCCGGTGGCGGCGAGCAGCTCGGCCACCTCGGCGGCGAGCGGACCGGTGAGGTCGCGCAGCGTGGCCGGGTCGGGGCGGCCGAACAGCATGTGGTGGATGCCGAGCAGGCGGCGCAGCTCGCAGACCGGGTCCACATGGTCGTCCACCCGCAGGTCCACCAGCTCGTCGCCGGTCCCGGCGTAGCCGCCGTGGCGCTGCACCACGAGCATCGCCGCGCTCTGCCGCCCGCGCCGGTCGCCGCCGGCCGCGTCACCGGCGGTCAGCGCGGCCAGCAGGCGCTGCGGGAACGGCAGGTCCTCGCGGGCCAGCCAGGCGTCGCGCAGCGCGTCGATCACCTGCGGGCCGGTCAGGATGTTGCCCTGCGCCGCCCAGCCGTCGCCGGCCTGCCCGCCGGCCCAGGGGTGGCAGCGCGGCCCGGTCCAGGTGGCCCCGTCGCCGGTCGCGCCGACCACTGCCAGCTGCCGGTCGTCGCGTCCCGGGTCGGCGGCCACCAGCCCGGCCACAGCGTCGACGGCGCTGACGCCGGTACGCAGCAGCGCGAGCGCCTGCGCCCGGTAGGCGAGATTGGCGTGCGCCTGGGTGGCGACCGCCCCCACCAGCGCCTCGGCGGCCGGCACCAGCGCCCCGGCGGCGAGGAACCGGCTGGCCACTGCCACTCCGAACAGGCGCCCGTCGGCGGAGCGGGCGACGAGCGAGAAGGTCACGCGCGGATCGTAGCCCGGAGGGCGGGCGCGGCGTCCCGCTCCGGCGGCACCGCTCAGAACGGCGGCGCCGCGTCCTCCGGCGGGCGGCCCCAGGCACGCCGGGCGTCGGCCACCGCCACGGCCGTCAGGACCGCCGCGGCGAAGCCCGCCGCGACGAGCGGCGCGAGGCGCACCAGCAGCGGTACGGGCAGCAGCAGCGCGGCGATCCCCACCAGCCGGGACGGGGAGACGCGGCCGAACACCTCGTACTCGAAGCGGGCCCGGCCGGCCAGGAACAGCGCCGGACCACCGAGGATCATGGCCAGCCAGGGCAGTTCGTTGTGCCCGACCGGGTGCTCGATCACCAGTTCGTAGCCGATCGCGGTGGCGACCACGCCGATCACCATGACCAGGTGGGTGTCGGCGGCGGATCGGCCGACGGTGGCCGGGTGCGCGGCCCGGGTCACCGCCTCGCCCAGGATCTGTCCGGCCCGCTGCACGTAGATCCGCCACAGCAGCACCGAGGTGGCGAGCGCGACGGCGAAGGCGGTGACCATGCCCGGGCTGGTGGGGGAGCGGGTGAACGACAGGCCGGCCAGCAGGATCGTCTCGCCGAGCGCGACCAGGAAGATCTGCTGGTAGCGCTCGGCCAGGTGCTCGCCGTGGATGTCCCAGCGGGAGACCGTGGAGCGGCCCAGGCCCGGCACCGGCCAGCCGAAGCGGCCGCCGAGGTACTCCAGCAGCATCGCGGTGCCCCAGAGCACCACCCGGGCGTTCACCGGCAGCAGCGCGCCGGCCAGCCAGAGCACACCGGTCACCGCGAACGTGATCAGCATCCGCAGCTTGAGCCGGCGGTACTGGACCTTGCGGAGCACCAGCATGAGGATCGCCGGCCGGCTCACCTGGGCGATCACGTACGCGGTGGCGAACATCAGGCCGCTGTGGCCGAACGCGCGGGGGACCGCCACCCCCATCACCATCGCCGAGATCAGCGCGGTGATCACGATGACCTGCAACCACAGGTGGTGCGGGTCGTAGCGGCTGGTGGTCCACGCCGTGCCCTGCCAGACGCCCCAGAGCGCGAGAAGCAGCAGCAGTGTCTTGCCACCGCCGGTCACCGCCGCCCAGCCGACCTGGCCGTCCTCCAGCGCCAGGTCCTCGAAGGCGCGCGCCGAGATCCGGGTCAGCGCGAACACGTACACCAGGTCGAAGAAGAGCTCCAGGAACGTGGCCCGGTTGGGTCCGTCGCCGGAGCCGCGCAGCGCGGCCGGCTCGGCGGTCCTCACCGCCGAGCTCCGTCCCCGGTCCGACTCATGCGGCAGTCGTAACACTCTTTCCCGGCTTCTCGTCACCGATCACCCATATCGCCTTGGATCTTGCTCGCGGCGGTGCCGGACGGGCACCATCGACGGGTGACGAACCGATGGGGCATGACAGTGCCGTTGGGCGGCATTCCGCTCGCCGACCACGCCGCCGTCTACGCGGCGCTCGACGACGCCGGATTCACCGACGTGTGGTCGTCGGAGGTGGCCGGCGCCGACGCGTTCACCCCGCTGGCCCTGGCCGCCGCCTGGTCGCCGCGGCTGCGCCTCGGCACCGCGATCACGCCGGTGTTCACCCGTGGCCCGGGACTGCTGGCGATGAGCGCCGCCGCGCTGGCCGAGGCCGCGCCGGGCCGATTCGCGCTCGGCGTCGGCGCCTCGTCGCCGGTGCTGGTGCGGGACTGGAACGCGATTCCGTTCGACGAGCCGTTCAAGCGGACCCGCGACGTGCTGCGCTTCCTGCGGGCCGCGCTGCGCGGCGAGACCGTCGACGGCGCGTTCGACACGTTCGCCGTACGGCGCTTCGCGCTGGAGCGCCCGCCGAGCGTGCCGCCGCCGGTCGTGCTGGCCGCGCTGCGCCCCGGCATGCTGCGCCTGGCCGCCGCCGAGGCCGACGGGGTGATCCTCAACTGGCTGGCCGCCGAGGACGTGCCGACAGCGCTCGCCGAGGTGGGCGAGCGCCGCCCCGGGTTCGAGGTCGCCGCCCGCATCTTCGTCTGCCCCACCGAGGACGCCGCGTACGCCCGCGCGCTGGGCCGCCGCCTGATCACCGGTTACCTCACCGTCCCCGCGTACGCGGCCTTCCACAGATGGCTGGGCCGCGAGGACTCGCTCGGTCCGATGTGGCAGGCGTGGGCCGCCGGGGACCGGCGGGGCGCCTCCGCCGCCGTACCGGACGAGGTGGTCGACGCGCTGGTGCTGCACGGCTCACCCGAGCAGTGCGCGGCCGCCGTCCGCCGCTACGCCGACAACGGCGTCGACGTGCCGGTGCTGGCCGTGCTGCCCACGCCCGAGATCACCGAGGGCGGCGCGGCGGCCTGGATGGAGCTGCTGCCCCGGCTCGGTCCCGGAAAGGTGGCCTGAGATGAACCTGACCGACCGGGTGGTGGTGATCACCGGCGGGGCCGGCGGGATCGGCGCGGCACTGGGCCGCCGGTTCGCCGCCGAGGGCGCCGCCGCCGTCGTCCTGGCCGACCTGACCGCCGACGCGGCCCGCGCCACGGCCGAGGCGATCGGGCCGGTGGCCACCGGCGTCGGGCTCGACGTGACCGACGAGGCGGCGGTACGCGCGCTCGTCGACGAGACCGAGCGCCGCCACGGACGGATCGACCTGTTCTGCGCCAACGCCGGGGTGGCCACCGGCGGCGGCATCGACGCGCCGGACGCCGACTGGGACCGCGCCTGGCGGGTCAACGTGCTCGGGCACCTGCACAGCGCCCGCGCGGTGCTGCCCGGCATGCTCAGCCGGGGCCAGGGCCACCTGCTGCTCACCTGCTCGGCGGCGGGCCTGCTCACCGCGGTCGGCGACGCGCCGTACACCGCCACCAAGCACGCCGCGGTGGGTCTCGCCGAGTGGCTGGCGATCACCTACCGGGACGCCGGGATCCGGGTCAGCGCGCTCTGCCCGCAGGGCGTGGACACCGCGATGCTCGCCGACGGCCTCGCCGAGGGGCACCTCGGCGCCCGGGTGATCGCCGCGTCCGGGACGATCCTCAGCCCGGACCAGGTCGCCGACGCGGTGATCGCCGGGCTGGCCGAGGAGCGGTTCCTGATCCTGCCGCACCCCGAGGTGGCCGACTACGCGCGGCGCCGCGCCGAGGACCCGGACGGCTGGCAAGCCGGGCTGCGCAAACTCGTCCGGAAGCTGCGCGCGAACTCCGCCACGTCCTGAGGGATCTCCTGCCCGTCGACGCACGCCGGGAGACCGCCAGTGGGCCAAGGGCGGGCGGGCTTCATGTGGGTCGGGTCAACGACGTGGGCGTCGTGCTGCGGACGGATGCGGATTCAGCCATCGTCACCGGTTCTCGCCATCACCGGCGGGGTTGCCGTCGCCGCCGGCTCCGCCGCCGCCGGCGGTCCGGACCGGGTGGGTAGCAGCAGGGCTGCGACCACTGCGCCGGCCGCCAGTACGCCGATCACGAGCCAGACCGTGGTGGTGAGGGGCAGCTGTTGTCCGGCGATGCTGCCTGCCGAGGCACCCACCACGGTCGCGGCCATCTCGGCGGCGGAGAAGGCGGATCCGACCCGGCCGAGCTGACGGTCCGGGGTATGGCGTTGGACCTGCACCTGGACCAGCATCAGCAACGCGCCACCGGGCAGGCCGGCCAGGGCGATGAAGACCAGCGCGGCGGCGAAGTGGTGGATGAGGAAGAGCCCGGCGAAGCAGAGGGTGATCGCCGCCAGGCAACCGGTGAACGACAGCCGGAGGAGCCCGCTACGGGACAGCACGTTGCCGACGTACGCGCTGGCCAGGAAGCCGCCGCCGAGCGCTGCCATGAGCACACCGACGTCGCCGGCGTCGCCGCCGAGGACGCTGATGACGTACGGCACCAGAAGCACGTTCAGAGCGGCGTTTGCCAACAGGAAGAGGCTGGAGACGACGAGAGTCGTCCGGAGGATCGGATGCCCGAAGAGGAAGGCCAGTCCTTCCCGGAGTTGCCCCTGGAAAGCGGCCAGCCAGGAGGACGCGTCCGGCTGCTGCCCGTCGTCGGTCACCCGCAGCCGGCCCATCCCGAAGATCAGTAAGGCCGAGAGCAGGTACGTCGCGGAGTCGATCAGCACCAGGCCGTCGAAACCCACGAGGGCGTAGAGCGCGCCGCCCAGGGGTGCGCCGGCGAGGCGGACGATGCCGCTCGCAACCGTGTTCCAGGCGTTCGCCGCCTCCAGGTCGCCGCCCCGGCCGACGACGGCGGGCACCACCGCCCGGGCCGCGGACTGGAAGACGTGCCCGATTGCGCTCTCGAAGAACATCGCCGTGTAGAGCAGCCACAGCATTCCCGGATCATCGACCACGATCAGCGCGAGCACGACGACCATGCGCAGCAGGTCAGCGCCGACCATCACCGTTCGCCGGTCCCACCGGTCGGCCAGCACCCCGGCCAGGGGCGCGAAGACGATCGCGGGCAGGGTCTGCGCGACGAAGGCGAAACCACTGCTGAGCGTCGACCCGGTCATCGTGTAGACGTAGACCGGCACCGCGACGATCATCAGCCAGTTGCCCAGGTTGGACAACAGCGTGCTGGTCCAGAGCAGACCGAAACGCCGGTTCCTGATGCAGATCACCGCTCACCTTACTTCCGTGACGCCGGCCGCCGGTGCCCCACAGGCGTTCGACGACCAGGAGGTCAGCAGATGGTCAGGAGGACTCGTGGCGTTACCGGCTCGGCGATCCGGTTACGGCTGTTGATCAGCGTCGCCACCGTAGCGGCCCCGGATGGATCGTCCACAGCAACTGTCGCCACCGTGGCCGGGCCGAGTGCAGCGCATCGGCGAAGCCGACACTCAGCCCGACGGCCCGCTGCGCCTGTTCCGGCGTGACGCTGCCCGGCGCGAAGCCCGCTTGGTTGAGCAGAGCGGCCAGATCATTCACACCTGCCTCGTCCGGGCCGCCGATCGCGGTGCCGTCTGAGGACTGCGCCGTGCGGGCCTCGGCGAGCGTCCGGCGGGCCCGCTCGGCGACCTCCGCAGCCGCCAGGTCCGGCCCGACCGGGTGCCCGGCCAGACGCAGCGCGTCGGTCAGCTCCCGCCACGCGCCCGCGACCCGTTCACCCGGGTCGGCGGCGTCCAGACGGGAGCGGGTCAACCGGCGGCGCATCGCGTACAGGGCCGCCAGCACCGCGCCGACCAGCAACGCCAGCCCGCCGACGCCGCCACCGACCAGCACCGGCGTGCCCGGGCCGACCTGCTCGCGGCCCGGTGCGGGCGCGGCGGCCGCAGGCGTGGCGCTCGGCTCCTCGGTGGGCGCGGGCACCTCCGACGGCGGCGGGTCCTCCGGCTGCGGCCGGAAGTCCTCCTCCACCGGGCGGGGCTCCTCATCAGGACGTGGCATCGGGTCGAACGGCACCCAGCCGACGCCGTCGAACAGCACCTCCGGCCAGGCGTACGCGTCGGCCGCCCGCACCGGCCCGTCGCCGCCGGGCCCGAACCCGACCACCACCCGGGTCGGCAGGCCGGCGAGGCGGCCGAGCACCGCGAACGCGGCCGCGAACTGCTCCGACGTGCCCCGCTGCCCGCCGCCGTTACGGGGTCCGAACAGGAAGAACGCCAGGTTCGGGTACGCGTGCCCGCTCGGCGCGTCAGCTGTCACCCGGTAGTGCTCGGCGAGGAACGTGGCGATCGCGTCGGCACGCGCGTACGGGGCGCCGTTCGACTCGGCGAGCTGGGTGGCCAGCCGGCGCAACGGTTCCGGCGCGCCGTCGGGCACCCGCAGCACCCGGGCCACCTCGTCACCCGCGGGCACGTTCGCCGTGCTCAGCAGGTTCGCGTCCGGGCGCTCCCGCACCGACGACACCTCGTAGCGCAGTCCCGGCACGAGCCCTTCCGGGCGGATCAGCGTTCCGCTCGCCGGGTCGTACGCCACCCGAGCGCCGGTCACCTCGCGCGGCGTGGGCACCGCCGGCAGCAGCCGCCCGGTCAGGTCGCCGACGGTGATCTCCTGGGTCACCGCCACCGTGGTGGCGCCCGGGGCCGGGTCGGTGGCGGGCAGGATCCGCCCCGCGTTGCGGTACGTGGCGCCGACCCGCCAGGTCACGCCGTCGTAGTCGCTGAGCACCGCCAGCCGGATCCGGGGCGGCCCGTCGGCGCTCGCGCCGTCGACGGTGCGCACGTCCAGCAGCCGCTGATCCGGGTTCAACGCCCACCCGGAGATCCGGATCAGCGGGTTCTCGTCCAGCGACTCCACCCGGGGCGGCTCCACGTAACGGCGCGGGTCGACCGGCCGCTCGTCGACCTGTGCGGCCACCACGGGGGCGAGCAGTGCCGCCAGCGCCACCACCACTGCCAGCCCGGCCGCGCTTCCCGCCACCAGCCGCAGCCGCACCGCCGCGCGTACCGCCGGGGTCAGACCGGCGACCGGGTCGGACGCCGGCCCTGACGGGCGTCCGGGCGTCGCCAGGCCGGCCGCCGCTACCGCCGCGAACACCACAGTCGGGCCGACCGCCGGTTCCGCGTTCGGCCCGACGACGTAGAGCGCCCCGGCGTAGAGCAGCGCCGGCGGCAGGTAGCCCAGCAGCACCCGCCCGGCGCGCAGCGCCACCTCGGCGGCGGTCAGCCCGGTCAGCCACGCGGCCACCACCGGGACCAGCACCGTGTCCGGGGCCGGCTCGACCGGAATCATCGCGGTGAGCAGCCGGGGAATCGCGTTGCGGGCGGCGTCGGCGGTCACCTCGTCCAGCCCGCCGGGCAGCGCCGCGTGCGCGGCGGCCAGCCGCAGCGACAGCAGCGTCCACCCGGCCATCGCGGCCACCGACAGCGGCGCGACCAGCCAGGACGGCAGCCGCCGCGCGGCCACGCTGACCAGCACCGAGCCGACGGCCGCGCCGGCCATGAGGCGGGTCAGCAGCGGATCCGCGTACACCCGGCCCAGCACCACGCCGGAGAGCGCGACCAGCACGATCAGCGCGGCCGGTACCGGCACGGCCCGCAGCACCCGGACCGCGCGTTCCGCCGCCGGTTGGGTCCGTGGCGGCGTCACCACCGGCGGATCCCGTCCCACTCGGCGGCGAACGCCGCGCCGTCCGCCGCGTCCAGCACCGTGAGGCCCGTCGCGCCGGCCGCCGTCGGCCCGTCCGCGCCGAACATCCCGACCACCACCGACGGGTACGCGCCGCGCAGCGCGCCGACGTGCCCCAGCTCGTCGCGGCCACCCGGCCCGGTCAGGAAGACCAGCGTGTCACCGAGCCGGTCCCGGCGCAGCCGCCCGGTCGCGGCCGGCAGCACGTCCGGCCCGGCGTCCGCCAGCTCCACCGCGGCCAGCCGGTCCAGCGGCCCGGCCGCGCCCTCCGGCTCCACCTCGGCCGGTACGACCAGCAGCAGCTGCACCGGCAGGTCCTCCCGCACCGCGGCGGCCACCACCGACGCGGCCGCCTCGCACGCCGCCTCGAACGACTCCGCGACACCGCCCACCCGGCCCGGATGCGCCCGGGCCCGGTTGTCCAGCACCACCACCAGGCGCGGCAGGCTGGTGTCCACGTTCTCCCGCACCATCAGCTCGCCCACCCGGGCGCTCGTGCGCCAGTGCACGCGGCGCAATTCGTCGCCCACCACGTACTCCCGCAGCGAGTCGAACGTGATCGAACCGTGCGGCACGCTGTCGGTACGCCCGTCCAGGCTGCGCCCCGCGCCCGTCGGCACCGCGGACAGCGGGTGGATGCGCGGATGCACCCACACCGGCACCGTGCCGCCGTAGCCGCGTGCCAGCGCCACCAGCCCCAGCGGATCCCGGCGCACCACCCGCAGCGGCCCCACCGGCACCACCCCACGCCGGTGCGTCGGCACGTCGTAGCGCACCACGGTGTCCCGGCCCGGACGCAACCGCAGCAGCGGCACCGGCACCAGCGCCCCCGCGCAGCGGTCCTCGGCCACCAGGTTCGCCGCCCGCAGCCGCCCGGTGTTGCGCACCGTCAGCTCCATCGCCGCCGGCTCATCCCGGGCCACCCGGTCCGGGTCGGCCCGCCGCGCCACGTTCAGCCGGGGCCGCCAGGCCGCGTTCACCACGGCGTAGCCGACCGCCACCCCGGCCGCCGCGCCGAGCACCGTCAGCTCCGGGTACGCGTACCGGAACCCCACGCCGAGCAGCACCAGGGCGGCGACGAGCAGCCCGATGCCACGGGCGGTGATCCCCACGCTCAGCCGTGCACCGGCGTGGCCTGGCCCGTCGGCAACGGCACCGGCACCGACGCGACCGCCTGGCGCAGCACCTCGGCGGACGTCACACCGCGCACCTGCGCGTCGGGGGTGAGCAGCAGCCGGTGCGCGAACACCGGCTCGACGAGCGCCTTCAGGTCCTCCGGCATGATCCAGCCCCGGCCGTCGATGAGCGCGTACGCGCACGCCGCCCGGGTCAGCGCGATCACCCCGCGCGGGCTCACCCCGACCCGCACCTGCGGATGGGTACGCGTCGCCGCGGCCAGCCGCACCGCGTACGCGTAGAGCGGCTCGGCGATGTGTACCCGCCGGGCCATGTTCACCATCTCGCCGACAGTGGCGGTGTCGGTCACGGCGGTCAGCGAGTCGGGGGAGCGGACCGTGGCGCCGCGCAGCACCTCCACCTCGACCGCCTCGTCCGGGTAGCCGACCGACAGCTTCACCAGGAACCGGTCGAGCTGGGCCTCGGGCAGCCGGTACGTGCCGTCCATCTCCACCGGGTTCTGCGTGGCCACCACCAGGAACGGCTGCGGCACCGGATGCCGTACGCCGTCCACCGTGACAGTGCGCTCCTCCATCACCTCCAGCAGCGCCGACTGCGTCTTCGGCGACGCCCGGTTGATCTCGTCGGCGATCACGATGTTGGCGAACACCGGCCCCGGGTGGAACTCGAACCCCCGGCTGGCCTGGTTGAAGATGGTCACCCCCGACACGTCGGAGGGAAGCAGGTCCGGCGTGAACTGGATCCGCCGCCACTGCCCCTTCACGGTGGCCGCGATCGCCCGCGCCAGCGTCGTCTTGCCGACGCCCGGCACGTCCTCCAGCAGCACGTGCCCCTGCGCGAACAGCGCGGTCAGCGCCAGCCGCACCACCTGCGGCTTGCCCAGCACGACCGCGTTGACGTTGTCGGCCAGCCGGGCGGCCAGGGCGGCGAAGCCCTGCACCTCCGGCTGGCTTAGCGGTTCGTGCGTGTTCACGGATGCGCCTCTCGGGGTGGTGCGGTCAGCAGGTGGGCAGCACGTCCAGGTCGTCGCCGCCCTCCAGGTTGAGCCAGGCCCACGGAATGTACGTCTTGCCCTTGTACTCCACCTGGATCCACCAGGTGCTCTTCTTGTTGTTGTTGTAGATCCAGGCGTCCACGTCCTCGCCCTTGGCCTTGCAGTACGTGCGCAGCCGCCGGCCGTCCGGCACCCAGCCGGCCTGACGGTCGTTGTCCTGCCGGGTGACCTCGAAGATCTCGTTGCCGTTGCGGCCCGGCACGTCCTTGTCGCAGTACGTCCGCTGGTCGCCGTCCGGACCGTTCTTGCAGGTGGCGATGCCGTACACCGGGTCGGTGGACTGGGCGCGCTCGGCCGTGCCCTTACCGGCGGCGTTCGACGCGGTCAGCGTCACCGTGTACGCGGTACCCGGCGCCAGGCCGGTCACCCGCAGGCTGGAACAACTGCCGCTCGCCGTCTTCCCGCCGGTCGCCGCCGTGCAGGTGGCCCGCCCACCGCCCGCGTCCACAGTGAACGTGACAGTCACCGACGTGGCATCAGCGGACGAGCCGGTCACCGTGATCCGCGGCTCGGCCACCGTCCGCGCGGTGGTGCTCGCCTCCGGCCCCGCGCCGGCCTCGTTCACGGCCTTGACCTTCACGGTCACGTTCTGCCCGTTGCCCAGGCCGCCCACGGTGGCCCGCACGTCGGTGACCTCGACGGACTTTCCGGCGGCCTCCACCACGTACTTCGTCACCGGGCGGCCGTTGTCCACCGCCGGGGACCACTGCACCGCGACAGTGCCCGGCTGGTCGGCGACGGTGGACGCGCGCAGCTCGCCCGGCGCCTTCGGCACCGTGAACGGCACCACCGTGTTGCTCACCGGCGACGCCTTCGACCCGGCGCCCTTCTCGCTCACAGCCGTCACGGTGAACGCGTACTGGGTGCCGTACTCCAGTTGCCCGGCCCCCACCACCAGCTCCGTCTTCGCCGACTCGCCCGCCGGGGCGCTCGCGCCCGCCGAGGTCGCCGTCACCGCGTACTTCGCGATCTTGTTGCCCTGACCGTCGGCCTCGGGCCAGCTCACCCGCACCGTGCCGTCCGGCCGCGCCTCGGCGGTCACCGACGCCGGCGGGTCCGGCACCTCCGCCGTCGGCACCACCGGGTTGCTGCGCCGCGCCGGCCCCTCACCCTTGGCGTTCACCGCGTGCACCGAGAACGTGTACGTCTCACCGTTCGTCAGGCCGGTCACCTCCAGCGAGCGCTGGTTCGCGCCGACCTGGCGGGTCTGGCCGGCGCCCTCCACCACGTACCTGGTGATCTCGGCGCCGTTCGACGCGGCGGCCTGCCAGCTCACCCGGGCCGAGGCGTCGCCCCCCGCGGCGGTGACCGACTTCGGCGCGCCCGGCTTGCCCACCTTCGGCTTCTTCGGCGGGGGCGGCGGCGGAGCGACCGGCGGCGGATCCCCGCCGAGCACGTCGTTGGCGTACTTGTTGACCTCGCGCACCCGGTTCTGGTCGTCGACCACCTGCGCGGTGGACGAGTCCGGCGGGTTGATGAACAGGTGGTTCTCGCGTACCTCCAGCTCGACCGGACCGGGGCGCCCGGAGCCCTTCACGGTCTGCACGAGCTGCCCCTCGGCGTCGAAGGCGTAGACCGTGCCGGTCGTCTCGTCGGCGCAGTAGAACCGGCCCGCCCACGCCACCGCCGGGCTGAGCCGGACGCCGTCGCCCGGCACCGCGAACCGCTTCACCTCGCGGCTGTCCCGCACCACGTGCACCGACCGCTCACCGGGAACCGTCACCGGCACCTGCTGCCCGCTGGTACGAGTCGGCAGGTAGCCCGGCGCGGTCATGGTCAGCTCCGCCCGCTGGGTCTGCCCGCCCACCACTGTCACCAGTGACGTCGAGGTGCGGTCCAGCACCGCCACGCCCTCGTCCAGCGTGGACACCACCAGCTCGTGCGCCGGCTCGGCCACGTCGTACGTCTCGACGCGCTTCGGGCTGAGCCCGGCGGGCGGCGCGTCACCGGGCGTCTCCGGCAGTTCGGCGGCGGTCACAGCCGAGACGGTGCCCTCGCTCGGCACCGCGATCCACAGCTTGCCGGCGCCGTCGAACGCGCCGCCGGTGATGCCCGGCGGGTAGCGGACCGGCTCACCCACCGGCGTCAGCGCCCGGGGGTCGAGCTGCCGGACGATGCCCTGCACCGCGTCCACCACGAACGCCGCGTCCTCGTGCAGCGCCACGCTCACCCCGAGCCCCGGCGCGGTCGGCGTGGTCGCGGTGATCTGCAACGTCGCCAGGTCCAGCGAGCTGACCTGGCCGGTTTTGAGGTCGCGCAGGATCAGCAGCCGGTCGGTCTGGGCGACCTGCGTCTGGTGCCGCCGCCCGCCCGGCACCTCCATCCGGGTGTCCACCCGCGCGGTGACGCCGTTGACCCGGGCCAGCTCGCCGCGGGTGGTGCTCCACAACCAGGAGGAAGCGTCGAAGCTCGCCACCGCGTTGTCCGCGGCGCCCAGCCCGAGCACCGTCAACCCCATCGCGGCCAGCAGCGCGGCCACCGTGCCGACGGTCACCAGCCCGCCCCGCATCCGCGACCGTGGACGGGCCTGCTCCGGCCCGGTGCCCGTGACGTCCTCGATGGTGGTCACTGCCGGCTGCCTCCCCGTGTCGGTGGGGGAGAGCAGCCGAGCACGGCCGACCCTCCCCAGAGCCGGGAGCCATCATAGGTGCCGCCCGGAGGCGGTGAAACCCGCACTGTCCTCCTGTGGACACCGAGCGTGTCGTCCGTGGACGCTCAGTTCGGCGTGCCGCCGCCCTCCCGGTCCGTGCAGACCTGACCCGAGGTGGCATACGAATCGGTCGAGTAGACCGCCAGCACCGTGAAGCAGTAGTCAAGCTTCGCGCTCAGCCCGTTCACCGTGTACCGGGTCTGCCCCGCCTCCACAGTGGCCATCACACCGAGCTTCTGCCCGGCCCGGCCACCTGCCACCACGAACGGCACACCACCGTTCGTCGGGTCGGTCCAGGACACCGTGACCGTCGTGGTGTCGTCGCGCAACGCCAGGTCACCCGGAGGCGGCCCGGCCACCTTCGGCGACGCGGCGCCGGACGCGGGCACGGGAGCCGGCGGGGGCGCCGCCTCCCGGTTCAGCAACACCACGCCGACACCGACTACGGCCACCACCGCGAGCACCGCACCCCCCACCACCAGGGCCAGCACCGTCCGGTTGCGGCCCGGCCGCTCCGGCTCCATCGGGTACGCGCCCGGGGGCTGGACCGGTGCCGGCTGGTGGAGCATCGGCGGGTTCACCGGCCACGCGCCCGGCCCCGGCTGCGCCACCGGCTCCGGTCGCGTGGACTCGGGAAAGTCCAGCAGGTCCTCGTAGATCGGCATCGGCCGGTTCCGTTCCGGCGCGTCCCCCTCCGGCTCTGCTGCTCGGTCAGTGGGTGCCGGCTCGTCCGTGTCGGGCTCGTCTGTGTCCTGCTCGGGGTCGGGCCGGTCGACCGGCTGGGACGGGGCCACGCTGCTCCACGGCGGCGCGACCATGCCCCAGGGGGGCACGGAGGTTCCGCTGACCGGCGCGGCGCTGACGGGCGCGGCGCTGACGGGCGCGGCATGTGGCTGGCCGGCCAGTGACGGGTAGTCGCCGTGCCCGGGTGGTCCGCTGACCGGCGGGTAGCCGCCGTGGCCGGGCGGTGCGCTCACAGGCGGGTAGCCGGTGTGGCCGGGCGGTCCGCTGACCGGGGCGTAGTTGCCCTCGCCGGGCGGTGCGCTCACCGGCGTGTAGCCGCCCTGGCCGGGTGGTCCGCTGACCGGTGGTGGGTAACCGCTGACCGGAATTCCGCTGATCGGGTACGCGGCCGCTCCGCTCACCGGTTGCCCCGGAGGGCCGCTGACCGGGTGCGTGGGCGGCGCGCTGACGGGCTGCGGCGCGGTTGTGTCGAGGGATGGCCCGTTCATCGGCGGCGTGCGCGTGGACGCTGAGCTGGCGGGCGGTGGGCCGGCGTGCGGTCGTGCCTCACCCTGGCCGGGGTCGCTCGCACCCGCCGGGTTCATGGGCGATCCGGTCGTCGGGTGCGTGCTGACCGGTGGCGCGCTGATCGGTGGTGCGCTCACCGGCGGCGCGCTCACTGAGTGCGCGGCTGTGCCCGGCGCGCTGACCTGGAGTGGGATGGTCGGCGGTGCGCTGACGGGCGGCGCGCCGGCCGAGGACGGGCTGACCGCCGCGAAACCGGCTGGTGGAGCGCCGCCGGACGGTCCGCTGACCTGAGGTCCGCTGACCGGCGGTGCGCTGGCTGGCGGTCCGCTAACCGCCGGTGCGTCGGCTGGAGGTCTGCTGCTCTGGGGGCCGTCCACCGGCGGCGCGCTGACCGGGGGCCCGCTGACGGGCCCGGATGCCGGGGGCTTGGCCGTGGTGCCGGCGGCCGCTGTCGCGGCTTGGCGCTCCGACTCCTCCTCCAGCAGCGGGCCGATCTGCTGTACCTGGATCGTCGGCTTGTCCCAGCCCGGTCCACCCGGGACGGTTGGTGCCGTACCCGCGCCGGGGCCGCTCGCGCTCGCCTCGATCGCCGCGGGGTGGACTTCCGAGGCCGTCGCCGTCCCGGTCCCGGCCGTGCGGTCCGTGGCGGCGTACGGGGCAGCGGCTGCGGCCCCGGTGACCGGCTGGACGGGTGCCAGCCGTGGCGGCACGGGGGTCGACGTCGGCGCCGGAGTGGGAGCAGAGGGCGGCGTGGAATCCGCTGAGGGTCGGGGGGCACCCGCCGGAGACGTTGGCGTGCTGACCGACGGCGGAGCGGGCGGGGCCGAGGTGGGGGTCGGCGGGGCGACCGTCACTACCGGCGGTGGTGGCAGGACACTGCTCGCCGGTGCGGGGATGCGCGGTGCCGGCGGCAGGACGGCCGGCGGAGGCGGCGGTGGCACGACTCCCACCGACGGCATCCGCGACGGCGGCGGGGTGACGGAGGCTGGAGGTGCCTCGGTGCTCGGACTCGCGAATGGCGGCGGGATGACCGGCGGGGGCGGTAGCGGGGACGCCGGGCCAGGTACGGGCGGTGCCACCGGACGTCCGTGCACCGGCGTCCCGGCAGCAGACGCGGTCGTCGGCGTTCCAGGTGTTGCTGCGGGCGTTCCGGGCGCCGCTGGGGGCACCACGGCACCGGGGCCCGCTGGCGGCGGTGGTGGGGCGACCGGAGGACGGGGCGGTACCGGCGTCACTCCGGGGGCGGCGGGCTGCCGACCGTACGTTCCCGGCGCGACTGGGGTGACACCCTGGGCCGGGGGTACCGGCCGGACACCGGGAACCTGCGGGGCCGCCCCGGCGGCCGAAGGTGGCGTCAGCGGGGCGGTGGGTTCGGCAGGCACTACCGGGAACCGGGAGGTCGCTTCCTCGGAGATCGGCGCGAAGCGGGTCGTCGCCTCCGCGGACGGCGCAGTGGGTGGCGAGGGCGGTGCCCACGGGCTCGTCGAGCCGTCCGGCCGCACGGCGGGTTGCCGGTGCGGCGGGACCGGCGCCACCGGAGGGGCGGGCTGCGGGGGAGTGCCCTGCGGGTTCGGCACGGGATACGGCGGCTGCACGGCGCCGGGCGCCGGGCCGGGGCGGGGCGCCCACTGAGCGCCGGATGCCGCCGGAGACGCGGCAGGCGTCCCCGGGGCGGCGGGGCGGGTCGGCGCGGGCGGGTACGGCGGCGGGATCGCCGGCAGCGACACGGTGGGCTCGGACAGAGCGGGACCGGAGTGCCCGGGGGAAGCGGGACCGGGCAGGACCTGTCCAGGCTGTGCGGGCACGGCCGGACCGGAGTGCCCCGGCAGAGCCGGGTTGGCGGGTCCTGGCAGGGGCGGACCGAAGTGTGTTGGCGGGGCCGGGCTGGGGTGTCCCGGCAGGGTCGGACCGGGGCGCCCGGGCAGGGGCGGACCGGGGTGCGTGCCGGCAGCGGCGGCGGAGCCGCCGGGAGGAGGGCCGTAGCCGGCGGGAGCGGCGGCGGAGCCGCCGAGGTACTGGCGGGCTGCGCGTACCGCGGGGTGGTCCGGACCGAGCACGGCGGCCCCGGCGGAGGCCACGCGGCTGTAGTTGCGGCGGGCCTCGTGCCGGTTGCCCAGCTCCTCGGCGACCCCCGCGAGGTCGAAGCTGAGCGCGAGCATCAGCGGGTCGCCGTCGCCCCGGCGGCGCTCGCCGGCGGCGTAGGCCTCTTCGAGTACGCGCCGGGCGGCGGCCGGGTCGTCGGCCTCGCGGTGCAGCCGAGCCAGCAGGTGGCCGGTGGCCAGGACGTCCTGGTGGTCCTCGCCGTACGCCGGCCGGGCCGCGACAATCGCGTCGGCGAGCAGGCGGCGGGCGCTGGTCAGGTCGCCGGCGGCGCGCATCGCGAGGGCCTGGTGCTGAGTGGCGATCAACGGGGAGGGGTGGGACACGGGAGCAATGCTGCCCGGAATCGCCTGTTGAGCGCTACCCACCCGATCTTTGTGGGTGCTGACCTGCGCAAACATGCCGAGCTGGAGCTGATGTGCATGATCGTTCCGGGCCGTGTACAGTAATGCCCCGTGCGGCCCGCCAGGCCGGCTGATGCGGTGAGATGATCACCTTGGCCGACCGGGTAGGCTGGTACGTGTAGGTCCGGGTGGCGGAATGGCAGACGCGCTAGCTTGAGGTGCTAGTGCCCGTATAGGGCGTGGGGGTTCAAGTCCCCCCTCGGACACATCATTACCACATATCGATCATGATCCGCGCAGGTTGGCCTGCGCGGATCTTTCTGTTCTTGGTGTGCAGTGCTCCTGGTCGCAGACGATGGTGATCTTCCTGCTGCTCAGGAGCGTGACCAGGTCGTGTGGGGTTTGGATCCCGCTGGGGAGCCAGGGATGGTCGGCGAGTCGTTCGATGATGTGGTCTTCTCTGAGGTAGAGGATCTTGCGTCGGGGGTTGGTGGGCTGTCGGGTGCTGGTGTGGCCGTGGCGGCATCGGTAGCCGGGGCGTTGATTGATCCAATGGGATTCCAACCTTCGGCCGCATGGCCCGCAGCGCAGTAGGCCGGTGAACAGGTAGCGGCGGGTGGTGCCGTCGTGGGCGCCCCGGTGGGAGCGGATGGCCTGGACCGCGACGAAGTCCTGCTCACTGACCAGCGCGGTGTGAGCCTGTTGCGTGGAGACCACCCAGTCCGCGGTCGGGTTCCGCCGGACGGGTTCTCGCTCCGAGCGGCTGGCATCGGTGTGGTTGTGCGCGGGTTGCCGGTTCCAGACCTGTCGGCCCGTGTAGCGAGGGTTGGCGAGGATCGCCGCGACTGTTCGTAGGGTCCACCGGTCGCCACTGCGGTGTGGATTGCGGGCGGGATCGATGCCCGACGGGCACGGTATGCCGGCGTCGTTGAGGGCGCGCGCCATGCTGGCGAGACTCTGGCCATCGAGGCGTTGGGCGAACATCCACCGCACGTGTACGGCCGTGGCCGGATCCGGTTCGAGGCGTTGAAGCCGGCGACCCCATCGCGCGTGGGCGGCGTTCGGATGAGGGCCGGCGTCGGTGAGTCGGTAGCCGTAGGGCGGCCGGCCTCCGAGATACCGTCCCTGCTCCCGCGCTTGAGCCCGCATCGCCGTGACGACCCGGAACCGGGCGCGCTGCACCTCACGTTTCGACTGAGCGCCCAGCATCAGGATCAGCGCCTGATGGGCCGGGTCGTGGTAATCGACAGGCCCGTCCGTCTCGGGCAGCCACAGCTGCACGCCGTGCTGTTCGAGCACCGGCGCCAGGTGCTGCAGCTGATTGGCGGAAAACGCCCGCTCGTACTCGCCGACCACGATCGCGTCGAACCCACGATCCGGATGGTCGAGCGCGGCCAGCAGCGCAGCGGCCTGCGGGCGCTGCCGCCAACCGCGGCGGCGAGAGCAGCCGACATCGAAGTACTCGGCGACGATCACCCCGTGAGCGGCGACGAGTTCCGTGGCGCAGTCCCGCTGCCAGTGCCGGGAGGTCACCCGGTCCTGGTGCTCGACGGTCGACATCCGACCGTAGAACGCAAACCGCATACCACGTCGCCGTTCGGTAGGCAGTTGCGGGTTGGCCTGCGACTGCCCATTGAGCCATCGAGTCAGGGGATCCTCGAGATCGTCACGCTGGTTGTTCGACACGACGGTATTTCTACGAAGGATTTTCGCGGTCGAGTCGGACAGGCAGTCCGCCGGCGCTGGTCGAAGGGCTGTCGGGCCGTTTGGTGGCAGTCGGTCTGTGCACTGTGTTGGCATACCGAGCATCCGCTGGGCCGACGGGGACAATGCGTGACGCGCGGTTAGCGGCCTATCGGCGCACGTCAGCCGGCGGTGCGCGAGCTCTCCGAACATCTCGCCGAGGTGGTACCTGGCTATGTTGAGATTCAGCGTCTCACCACCGCGCGGGTGTAAAGCACTTCGCGACTACATGCTGCGATGGTCTAACATCTACGGCCGGCTGGCGGATCACGTCAGCCCCTGACGTCGCGACGGCGCCCGACACTCGGGATACCCCTCCGTTCCGCCACGGCATGTGGCCGACAGGCAGGCTTCAGCCTGCGCGGAGTAAGGGAAGACCGATGACCAACGGAGGCTCTCGGTGGCGCAGAGTGGACTTTCATCTGCACACCCCGGGTGTGGACAGCTTCGCCGGGCTCGACGGCATGAGCTACGACAACCATGACGACCAGCGCAAGCTGGCGACGACATACGTCAACCGGCTTTGCGAAGTCGGCATCGAGATCGCTGCCATAACGGACTACAACGGGATCAGGCTCCCCTGGTATGACCTGATCAAGGAGGAGGCCGCCAAGCAGGGCATTATCGTGCTGCCCGGTGCTGAACTGAGCCTTGCAGAGGGAAAGCAGGGCGTGCACATCCTTGTCGTATTCCCGCAGGGCACGCCACCCGCCGCCATCAACGACTACCTGAAGTCGCTCGACCGGGATCCATCCAAGCCGTTGTGGACGGGCCGCAAGCACCGCGAGATCGAACTCCAGAAGCCGCCGGCCGAGGCCCTGTCTCAGCTGCGGGAGCGGTTCGGCTGCCTGATCATCCCCGCGCATGGCGATGCCAAGAAGGGCATCGTTGCCGCGATGGGCGCCAACCTAGCCGCGCGCCTCATCGCCGAGGCCGACGTCGATGGTCTCGACCACCCGGGTGGCGCGTTGCCCAAGTTGCGCAGCACCGGGATAAGCCACCGCTGGGATCACCTGGCCCAGGTCGAATTCAGCGATCCTCGCTCGATCGGGGACATCGGCGGCAAGCCGCTGGCCGATGGCACGATGCGGGGAACATGGCTAAAACTGAGCTCCACAAGCCTCGACGCGATGCGCCTAGCGCTACACGACCCCGAGACGCGGGTACGCACGGTCGCCCCAGTCCTGCCTCGCAACGCTCGCATCATCTCCATCAAGATCGAGGGGAGCGGCTTCCTGGCCGGCACCCAGTTGATGTTCGATGCTCACCTCAACACGCTTATCGGTGGTCGCGGAACCGGTAAGTCGGCCGTGCTGGAGACCATCCGTTACGGACTGGCACTTGATCCGTTTTGCGAGCGAAAACGGCGCGACGATCTTGTCAAGCATGCGCTGGGCAGCGGCGGCTGCGTGACCTTGGAGATCGAACGCCACAGTGACTCCGGCCCGGCCCGTCGCTACATCGTCAAACGTGTGCTGGGCGAGACTCCGTGCGTGTTCGACCCTGACAGCGGCCGAATCGACATCACACCGCGCGACGCCTTCGGCCCAGACCGGGAACCAATCATCTTGTTACAGCGGGAAATTGACCAGGTCAGCGGCGAGGTCGAATACCGCCGGCAACTTCTCGATCGGCTCATTGGCGATGAGGTCAACGCCGCCGAACGCGAAGTCGACGAGGTGCGCCGCCGGCTGCGTACCAACGGCGCTGAGTTGCGTAAGCATGTGTTGGAACAGGCCAAGCGCCCCGAGTTGCAGAGCCAGATTGCAAAGCTCACCCATGAGTTGGATCTCTTTCAGCAGACCGGAGCGCTGAACAAGCTGGCCACGCACGACCGGTTGCAGACCGTTGAACGATCCTTGACGTCCGCCCGTGACGTCACCTCACAGGCATCTGGCACTGACAGCCCTTGGCGGCAGGCACTGCATGACCTGCAGGAGACCATCGATACCAAGCGGGGCGACCTGACCGCGCGTGGCGACGATCTCACCGGCGCGGCCGAGAAGGCCCTGAGCCTCGCCACAGTCGCCATCACGACGGCGGAGCAGAAGATCGTCATGGCCCTCGCGGAGGCGCGCGAGGCGATCGAAGGCCTGCGCGCCGAACACGCTGCCCGGGTCCTGCCGCTGGCGGACGAACTTAACCGCATCAAGCAGGAACTGCACGCCGAGAGGCTTGACCCGGAACGGCCCCTCAAGCTGTCGTCCGACCGCACCTCACGGCAGGACCAGCTTGACGCCCTCGACCGCAAAGAACACGCGGGCATCGCTCTTCGTAGTGCACGCCTCGGCTTGCTCGACGAGTTGACCAAGGCCCGCGCACGCGAGAGCCAGGTCCGCGCAGACACTGCGGCCAGAATCAACTCCCACCTGAGCGGTCGAGTCGAGGTGGCTATCGTCGCACTTGGTGACCGCCACCGGTTCACCGAAGACCTACGCCAGCTGTTGCAGGGCAGCGGCGCCAGCGGAGCGGCGATCGAGACGATCGCTATGTCAGACGGAGTCGACGGCAGCACCATCGCCTCGATAGTCACCGAGGGCCCAGTCGAGCTGACTCAGCAGTTCGATGTGACCGTCGCGCAGGCAAACAAGATTTGCGCCTGGCTGACCGACGAGGACGTTGACCGCATCAGCGAGCTGGAGATCCTCGCGCCTCACGATCGAGTTGACATCCGGCTGCATGTCGACGGCGAGGCTAGGACCCTCGACCGACTGTCAGCTGGTCAGCGCGCTACCGCGATCCTGCTGCTCATATTCGCGATCGACGGCCGATGCATGATCCTCGACCAGCCCGAAGATGACCTTGACAACCGGTTCATCTTCGATGATGTCGTCCAGTTGATTCGTAGTCAAAAGTCCACCTCCTCCACCGGAGGCAATCGGCAGATCATCGCCGCCACGCACAACCCGAACATCCCCGTCCTCGGCGACGCCGAACTGGTCGTCGTCCTCGACGCCGGCAACGATCAGGTACGAGTACTCGCCCAAGGTTCGATCGACGCAGAGGACATCCGCACGCACATCCGGCAGGTACTCGAAGGCGGTGAAGAGGCATTCCTCCGCCGGTACACCAAGTACGGCGGCATTCGTCTCAGTCTGGCGCCCTCACGTGCAGCCCCGGTAGCCATTGCGGAGCAGCCGGTGGCGTTGGTGTCGTAGGCAACTCATGGCCGGCAGATATGCCAGCCGAAGGGGCTCCAGCACGACACGGGCCTCGGGCCAGCCCGGGGCCCGTGTCGCCCAGCTAGTGCCCTGACCACAAACGCTGGCCGGGCTGGTTACGCCGCTTTCGTTGTGGGATGGCCCCAGCGGGCATCACTGCATGAGCTGGCATCATGCACATAGACGACCAGGCCGGGCTCGAGCGGTTCGGCCTTCACTGGATGAGTTCGACCAGATGGCGACCGTCACGGCACACCGACCGCTTCTGCATGATCCGATGCCGCAGAAGCTTAGCGACGTGACCCTGTACGTGATGCAGCACCGTCACCTCTTGCAGCAGGGCGAGGACCTCCGCGAGCAGGGCTGTGCGCTGCGGGCAAGCAGGCTCAGAGCGCCGACCAGCCGGATCATCATCAGGTATAGCAATCGAACCAGCACGCCGATGATCGTCAGCGCGAAGCAGGAAATTCCCGCTCGCCGCATGCGCGACAAGTACTGGCACTTAACGCGCGCATTGAACCTGTTGACGTCCTCGGTGGACTCGCATCGAGCAGAGCCAGTATTTGCCGTCCCGTCGCGGATCAGGTATTTCACCTGGAATCTTGAGCTCTTCAGGTCCATTAATGGTTACGGGCGGCGCCGCTGGCTGGTGGTGGTCTCAGCGCTCCGGTGACGAACCCTTGGTGCGGCAAGCTGCGTCGACGTGGGCGTGCCAGTACGACAGCGCCAAGCGCATGACCACGACTTCGAAGTGGTCGGCGCCGAAGACCCGGGCATAGTCATCGAGCAGCGTTTGGCACGCGTCGGCAGCACCTTCCACGTCACCTGCCTCGCCGATGGCGAAGGCGAGATTGGCCCGGGTGGCGAGGGTTCGTGGGTGGTCCGGGCCGAATACTCGCGTGTACTCCTCGACAAGCTCACGGAAGCTGACGGATCCGTCGAGGGTCATTCCGGAGTCCTGCTGAATGCACAGAAGGTTGTTGCGGGTGCGCAGCGTGGTGGGGTGGTCGGGGCCGAATAGGCGAGTTTCCGCTGCGAGGACCTCGCGGTACACCTCGTTCGCCATGTCGAAGTGACCGGCGTCTCCGTGCCAGTTGGCCAAGGCTGCGTGCACGCCGAGCGTGACTGGGTCGTCTGGTCCGAGGATGCGACGGCAATCGCCGAGCAGTTCCTCGAAGCGGGCCAGGGCGTGCTGGGGATAGTCGTGGTCGGCGTTCCGTTTCACGACCTCACAGCGCGTGACCAGGGTATAAGGGTGTCCCGGGCCCATGATGCGCACGCAGTCGTCGAGCAGCCTCCCGTAGGCCGCCGCAGCTTCGCGTGGATCGTTCTCTTCCAGGGCGTCGGCAAGGTGTCGGCGGGTGGTAAGCGAATCGGCATGATCGGCGCCGATTATGCGGGTCTGTTCGGCGAGAAGCTGTCGCAGTATGGCGGTCGCAGCATCGTGGTTCCCAGCTTCGACAAGACTGTCGGTGGTGCGGAAGTGCAGGGGGTGAGTGCGGGGTTCGATCAGGGAGGTGCGCGCCGTCTCGAAGAGGACGAGCGCGTTGGCGCGCAGCATCTGTTCGCGTAGCCGATCAGGCTCGACCTCCGGCCAGATCTCCAACAGCGCGTCTGCGGCGGTCCGGGCCAGCACGTCGAGGCTGTCCGCATCCAGGTCATCGCGAATGGCGCGCTGGATCAGCACATGCGTCTGTACCAGGGCAGTGCGCTGATTGCAAGTGACTAGGTTCAGCCGATCGAGCGTGTGCAGGACGTCGAGGATGTCGCTTTCCTGCCTGAGCTCGCCGTTCAAGGTTATGTAGTCGATGGCGGGCGTACTCGTGAAGAAGGCCAACGGGATGGCCTCGGGTTGCAGGAGGCAGGCAAGGTCGAGGATGGAATGTGCCAGGCCTGGCGGACCCGCCTTGTCTGCCGCTTCGATCGACAGTACCCAGGTCGCGGCGAGCGTCGTCCGGTGGTTGTCCGGAAGCCCGTCCTCAGGCGGGACCACGTCGGCGAGGCGGAGCCTCACGTCACCGAGCCTGCGTCGATAGGCGACGCAGTCCAGCTCGCGGTCTCGGATGAAGGCGGCAGCCTGTGCTAGAGCGAGCGGAAGATGATCCAGGTCCTTGGCCAGGGCTACAGCATGCTGGCGTTGAACGGGCTTGCCGACAGCGCGCCTGAGATACGCCACTGACTCGTCAGCGGTGAACAGGTCGACGGTGATCAGGGTACGGCGTCCTGCATCGAGCACGGCATCGCGACGCCGGGTGGTGACGACGGTCCGGCCATGCTTACTCGCAGGTGGCCACCACTCGGCAGCATCGGCAGGGCTGTCGAGTTTGTCCCAGACGATGAGCCAGTTCTGATCAGTGTGCTCCAGCCACACCATCAGTTGGTCCGCCGCCTGTTGCGGATGGACCTGGTCGTCAGCGAGCGCCAGGGCCCTCGCAGCCTCTGCGTACGCGGTGATGATCGAGTCTTGGCCACAAACGGGTATCCAGATCAGCAGTTTCAGGTCACCGCGGGCGGCGGCCTGACGGGCGAAAGCTGCGGCAATCTGGGTCTTGCCGACCCCGCCCAGCCCTGAGAGTACCTGCGTAGGCACGGGGTCCCGGCTGCGCCACCGGGCGGCGGGTTGACCGAGCAGATCGGGCCGATGTTGAAACCAGGTTGGCTCCGGGGGAATTCGACCGATCCGGACTGACGTCTGCCATCGCGTTCTTCGTTTCAGCAGTGCGGTATGGCCTGCGACCGCGGCAGGAACGGCGACTGCCACCACCGCAGCGATCCATGAGGCGCGCTCAAGCACGTTCCAGCTTGGCGCGACCAGGGCGTTCGTCAGTAGATGCCGCCCCCACACCACCGCCACCGTCACCAGGCTTGTGGCAACGGCCGCTGCAGCGGCCGCACGAGCTGCGCGGCGCAGTCGAGCGCCGGAGTACCGAACCATGCAGCCATGGTCGCAGTGACTCACAAATCCTGTCCGCGACTGTCCACATACCCACCTCAGCTGTTATCTCCTACCCTCGCGGGGCTGGGTTGAGCGTGGGTCGTCGATTCGGTATTCGGTAGGTGGGACGTGTCGGATGGTTGAGTGCGTGCATTAAGCACCGTCCGACCTGACCAGATATGCCCGCGTTGATCATCTCCAGCCCACGGTTCTCGCCGAGATCGCCTCACCACTCCCGCACAGGGGGTCAGAAGAGAGAGCCTTCTGGCTCTTCCTCGAAAATTTCTAAGTCGCCGCGCTCAAATCCATCATGGCGGTTGACCTGCGTCAGCGCATTAACCCGTCGCCGGGTTATTTCCTCAAGTCTTAACGCCTGCGTCGCAAGCGTCCTGCGCAGCCCGAGCGAGACTTTGCGCTCACAGACGAACTTGGCAAGCTGTGACATAGTCTGTACACGCCGCGCGATGCGGACGTCCGGATGATTCCGACCCGGAAAGACTTCGTCGGGAATGATCACCCCGACGAGAGGATCAGGAAGGTCGACGACCGTTGACGGCGGGACAAATGCCTCGTTCAGAAGCGCGTGGAACGAGCTCTCACGCACTAGTCGATCGAAAACGGTGTACTCATATGGATCCAATGCCGCCTTTCGCTGCCTAACTGGCAAATCGCCAATGTGAGGTAGCGACCAAAGCGCCACTTCGCGGATCTCGAATGGATCCAGAATTGACTTCGTCACCGCATCTGAGCGGCCAGAAATGAGGTGTCGCCCTAAGCGGATCGCGAACCCTTCGGTCGTCTGGCCGACGTAAATTGGTTCTCTATCGTAATCGTAGAATGCGTAGATTCCAGCCTTCGATCCGCCTATAGCCTGTCCGGGCCGCTGCGGATCCGGTTTCCTCATTAGCGCCGAGATGGCCTCACGAATTAGTTGTGCGTCGGAGGGCAGTAATGCGCTCGCCATTGCCGCGTCGGCTGGAAGTGACACGACGGGATTCCCGTGGAAATACCGACTGTGCTGAGCGGGGTCTAAGGGAAGGGTGGGCATGGCGCTCTCCTGACTAGGCACGACGCACTCCCTTCAGCGCCGAAGATACTGATCTCATGTATTCCTCATAGGGGGCTGCCTTCCATATCTTCTCGAACGCGGACCTGCCCTCTGCCTCGCCCATTTCCGCGATCTTGAAGAGTAGCAGGTATAAGAGCGGCGTCGTGATTGTCACCGCAGGCGTCTCCCCTCGGCCACGCGCTAGTAGGTAACGCCCTTCCATAAGTATATAAAGGGCCTCAAAATGACTCGCGAAGAAACTATCTAGTTCCGCCAAGGAGCGAACGCCCAGTGCCGTTAGGTTCACTACGAGGCGGTTCAGGGTAGTCGGTTCGAACGGGCCGAGTTCGACCGCGTGGATGTTCGCAAAGCGCTCATTGAATCGAAGCAATGTCGAGCGCTCAGTGTAGGCTGCCAGTGATGCTGAAGAGATCGGCTCGTCCATGAGAATAACCTCGTCTGGACGCGCGCTGGGCGCTTGAGGAACCCCCAGTTCGCTCCGCAGCACACAAAACTGCTCGTCCACCAATTCCAAGGTGCCTGCTAGCCTTGAAAACTGGCGCCTATATATACTGGGCACGTCCCCGACAGACTTATAGCCAAGGTCGTGCTCCACTTCCGCCCAAGCATGTTGCAGCACCGACCTGATCTGCACTTCGAATGAGACGTCAGCGTGCTGACGGTAGTCGGGCATCGTCGCGCGCGCAGGACTAAGACCGAGAACGTAGTGCAGTGACATTTATCCAAACCGGTCCGCTGCAAGTGACTTCCGCTTATCAATGGAATTCACTTGATCTACGACGAATTCTTGACTTAAGGCTGTCGCGATTCGGTCGACCTCATCGCTAAAATATGTAATGACGCGGACTCCGAGAATGTCAGTTAAGTTGACCAGTCCGTAGGCGGGATTCGTTTCGCGCTTCTTGGCAATTTTTCTGGCTGCACTGTGCCTGTCTTTGACCCTGTGTGATATCGAATGAGGAGTTACGCCAACTTCACTTGACAACGTCGAGATGATCTGTTCCACGCGCAGCCCAAGATCCTTCAGGCCACGGGAACATTCAGCCCACTCCTCGTCGCTAAACATGATCATTTCGGACTCCGTGCGCCGATGACGACAACCACGACCGGTCAGATTATCCAATACATACTTTCTGGGCGAGTCGGCAGGGGCCCAATGCTGCCGCGCGGTGTTGACCAGCGTCGATTTCGCAGGTCAGGCCGGGACGATGGCGCAGCGAGGGGTCTCGGTCAGATCTGATCGACATGGCCTACGAGTGCACCGCCACGCTCCGGGTTCCGGAGCCGTCGGCCGCGCCGACGCGCACCTGCACGCGGATCGCGCCCGGGTTCGGCAGCACCAGCGGCGCGGCGACGGTCAGTTCCCGCACCCGGGAGGTGCCGACCTCGTCGCCGGCGCGCACCGCGAGCTCGACGAGG
>NZ_LIVU01000016.1:0-93643 GCF_001905625.1 Micromonospora sp. TSRI0369 | reverse complement strand
TCCTCCCGGCGGGCCCGGGGGTCGCCGCCGGCCAGGCGTACGACGGCGTCGCTCGCACCATGCGGTGCAAGGTCATATTCGGTATTAGCCCCGGTTTCCCGGGGTTATCCCAAAGCCTGGGGCAGGTTGCTCACGTGTTACTCACCCGTTCGCCGCTCGAGTACCCCGAAGGGCCTTTCCGCTCGACTTGCATGTGTTAAGCACGCCGCCAGCGTTCGTCCTGAGCCAGGATCAAACTCTCCAACAAAAACTTGTCGAACAGCAATCAACCTGGCAACAAAAGTGTTGCCAAAGGAATCCCAACCAGTCAGACAACAGCCTGACCAGTCCGGGGTATAAAACAATTGGCACTGGCTTTACAAGCACCCTGTTGAGTTCTCAAAGAACAACCACACACCAACCAGAAAGCCCCACACAGTGGAACCCCCGACCGGGGCATCTCGTTCAACTGCCCGCCGCTCTCGCGCCGGGCACTTTTACTACGTTACCTCACCGTCTCTGCCGTGTCAAACCGTGTGTCCCGGTCTGTCACGCTTCGTACGGGTCGGCGCCGCTGAACCCACGCAGCAGTCACCCGCTGCGTCTGATCATCGGATTTGGCAGGCCGGCCGCTGCGGTTGCCCGCTAGCTCGCCCGGTTCCCTGCCGGTCGACAACCTTACCCGGTCGGTTTCGCTCCGCCAAATCCGCCCTCCGGCGTTTCGGCAAGCCTCGCCCGGACCAGGTCCTGCGGAGGCGAACCTCGTTAAGACCTGGCGCCAGTCCCGGTTCGGTGCTTCAGGACTTTCGTCCCGTTTGCCCCGTTCCGCGCTGGCAGAGAGAAAGTTACGCGTCCGCAGGTTTGATCGTCAAATCGGGGGGTAGCGGCGCGCGTCACACCCGTCTGCGGCATGCACGATCAAGGAGTTCGCGTCCCGATCCGTGTCCCCACCCGGACGCAAACTCCTTGATCACCTGCGCGGGGCCGAGGACGGGGAAGGGCGGCGGGCGGCGCGGGACACACGGTAGGCGCGGATACCCAGAACCCCCACAGTCGTGCCGATCGCCAGGGAGGCGCCGATCAGCAGGGCGTGTACCCAGAGGAAGCTCGTCGGACTGCCCTCGCCGACGACGTCGGCAGACCAGGCGCGCTCGTCGTCCCAGATGGCGACCGCGAACCTCGGCCAGATCACCCAGGTCCACACCCCGACGGCGACCAGGAACAGCGACCAACCACGCGACAGGACCATGGTCGGCCAGTATGCCAGCGCACCCGTCCGCGCAGGTCAGGGCTCCGGGGACGGCGGAACGTGTTTCCGTCGGGGCCGCCGGGGCACTGTGCACGGTGTCGAGCCGATGCGCGGGAGGTGCCACCTATGCAGCCGTTCAACCCCTGGGCCTGGCGGGACCCGTCCGCCCTGGCGGGTGGGTACGACCAGACCCGGCCCGGAGACGTACCGCGGCAGCGCGCCGCGGACACCGACGACCAGCTGGACGCCCCCGGCCCCGGCACGCCGCTCGACCTCACGGGCTACCGGGTGGAGGCGACCGACGGCCGGATCGGGTCGATCGACGAGGCGAACGAGGACGCCGACGCGCGCTACCTGGTGGTGGACACCGGGCCGTGGATCTTCGGGAAGAAGGTGCTGTTGCCGGCCGGCACGGTGGCCCGCGTCGACCACCTGGACCGCGTGGTGCACGTGGACCGCACCCGCGACCAGGTGAAGGAGTCGCCCGCGTTCGACAGCGATCACTTCGCGCACCCGGAGTACCGGGAGCGGGTCGGCAGCTACTACTCCGAGAGCTATCGACAGCAGTAAGCGCGGCAGGAGGCAGCGGCGCCGGCCGGTGAGCGGTTACCGTGTCAGGCATGGTCCGGCTGCGCAGCTGCCTCCCGGAGACCCGTGCCGGTCTCCCGGGCCACGCTGCCGACGGCCGGGAGCAGATCCTCGACGTACTCCGTGCCGGCGGACTTCGGTTCCGCGCCGGCGGGCGATGGCGGCGCTCGTTCTGACGAGCCCGCTCCACCGATCCGGGTGACACCCGGGTCGCGTCTCCCCGCCAGCGAACGGCACGAAAGGCGTACGACCATGCCCTCTGCACGCATGCTCACCGGCGACCGCCCGACCGGGCGGCTGCACCTCGGCCACTACGTGGGCAGCATCGCCAACCGGGTGCGGCTGCACCAGCGGTACGAGAGCTTCTTCATCATCGCCGACCTGCACATGCTCACCACGCGCAACAGCCGCGCGGACATCGAGCAGGTGGCGCACAACGCCCGCGAGATGGTCACCGACATCCTGGCCGCCGGGGTGGAGCCGGAGCGGGCCACGTTCTACCTCCAGTCGGCGATCCCCGAGGTCGGTGACCTGAACACGCTGTTCCAGAACCTGATCACGGTGCCCCGGCTGGAACGGGTGCCGTCGCTGAAGGAGATGACCCGGGACGCCGGCAAGGACGAGATGCCGTACGGCCTGCTCGGCTATCCGGTCCTCCAGGCCGCCGACATCCTCTGCGTGAAGGGGCAGGTCGTGCCGGTCGGGAAGGACAACGCCGCGCACGTCGAGGTGACCCGGGAGATCGCCCGGCGGTTCAACCACCTCTACGGCGAGGTCTTCCCGGTGCCCGACATGCTCATGTCGGCCACGCCCACGCTGGTCGGCACCAACGGCGCCGGGAAGATGAGCAAGAGCAAGGGGAACGCCATCGGGCTCTCCGACGACGCGGCGACGGTGCGCCGCAAGGTGATGGGGATGTACACCGATCCGAACCGGGTCCGCGCCGACGTGCCGGGCACTGTCGAGGGGAATCCGGTCTTCGAGTTCCACGACGTCTTCAACCCGGACCGGGCGCAGGTGGCGGAGTTCAAGGACCGCTACCGGGCCGGCCGGGTCGGTGACGTCGAGGTCAAGGAGGCGCTGGTGACGGCGCTCAACCGGTTCCTCGACCCGATCCGGGAGCGCCGGGCCCGCTTCGAGGCGCAACCCGGCCTGGTCGACGAACTGATCGTCACCGGCACCGAACGGACCCGCGTCGAGGTGCGCCGCACGCTCGTCGAGGTCCGCCGGGCGATGGGCCTGAGCAGTGCGTACACCCAGGTGCGGCGCCGGGCCGAGCGCTACCGCAAGGCCGTCGCCACCTCGGCCTGACCACAGACCGGCCCGGGGTACGCGCTTGCGCCGACCCCGGGCCGGCCGGTTACGCTGCCGACATGGCCAGTTCGCACGCGTACCCGATGACGTCCCCCGGCGTCCGGCTCGGCGCGCTGCGACGCCGGCGGTCCCGCGACCGCCTGCGCTGAGCCTTCCTCTCCTGCGACCGGCGGATCGAGCCGCCGGTCGTCATCGATCGTCCTCGCTCCGCCGTCGCGTTCCCGTCAGGTGATCCGCGCGACGGATCCACAGCGAGATCGGCGTACCCATGGATCTTGAAAAGCTGCTTGCCGACCGGCTGGCGCCCGCGTTCGCGACGGTGGCCGGCGTACCGGTGGACCCGGCCGTGCGGCGCTCGCAGCACGCGGACTTCCAGTCCGACGCGGCGCTGGCGCTGGCCCGGCTGCTCGGCCGTCCGCCGCGGGAGATCGCCGCGGAGGTACGGGAGCGCGCGGCGCTCGCGGACCTCTGCGCGGCGGTCGAGGTGTCCGGTCCGGGCTTCCTGAACCTCACCGTGTCCGGGCACGCGCTCGGCCGCCTGGTCTCCGCGATGGCCGCCGACCCGCGGCTCGGCGTGCCGGTGGTCGCCGCGCCGGAGACCGTGGTGGTCGACTACTCGGGGCCGAACGTGGCGAAGGAGATGCACGTAGGGCACCTGCGCTCGACGGTGATCGGGGACGCGGCGGCCCGGACGCTGGAGTGGCTCGGGCACCGGGTGCTGCGCGCCAACCACCTCGGCGACTGGGGCACGCCGTTCGGCATGCTGATCGAGCACCTGCTCGACCTGGGTGAGGCCGGGGCGGCGCAGGAGCTGTCGATGGGTGACCTGGACGGGTTCTACAAGGCGGCGCGGGCGAAGTTCGACGACGACGAGGCGTTCCGGGAGCGGTCGCGGCTGCGGGTGGTGGCGTTGCAGGGCGGCGACCCGGCGACGCTGCGGCTGTGGCGGCTGCTGGTGACGCAGTCCGAGAGCTACTTCCTGACCGTCTACGACCTGCTCGACGTGACACTGACCGGCGACGACTTCCGGGGCGAGAGCAGCTACCACGACCAGCTCGCGCCGACTGTCGAGGAACTGGACCGGCTCGGGCTGCTGCGGCGCAGCGACGGCGCGGACTGCGTGTTCCCGCCCGGTTCGGTGGGGCGTGACGGCGAACCGTTGCCGCTGATCGTGCGCAAGTCCGACGGCGGGTACGGCTACCCGGCCACCGACCTGGCCGCGCTGCGGCACCGGACCGGCGCGCTCGACGCGACCCGGCTGCTCTACGTCGTCGGGCTGCCGCAGCGGCGGCACTTCGAGATGGTGTTCGCGGTCGGCGCGCAGGCCGGCTGGCTGGCCGCGCCGGTACGGGCCGAGCACGTCGGGTTCGGCTCGATCCTCGGCCCGGACGGACGGATGCTGCGCAGCCGGGCCGGCGGGTCGGTGAAGCTGGTCGGGCTGCTCACCGAGGCGGTCCAGCGGGCCACCGCGCTGGCCCGGGAACGCAACCCGGAGCTGAGCGAGGTGGAGGCCGCCGAGGTGGGGCGCGCGGTGGGCATCGGCGCGATCAAGTACGCCGACCTGTCCGGGGACCGGCACAAGGACTACGTGCTGGACTGGGAGCGGATGCTGTCGCTGGACGGCAACACCGCGCCGTACCTCCAGTACGCGTACTCCCGGGTCCGGTCGATCTTCCGGCGGGCCGGCGCGGCGGCGCGGCCGGACGCGGAGGTCTCGCTCGCCGAGCCGGCCGAGCGGGCGCTCGCGATGGAACTGGTCGGCTTCGGCGCGGTGGTCGAGGAGGTGGCGGACGGTCTGGAGTTCCACCGGCTGACCGCGTACCTGCACCGGCTGGCTGTCGCGTTCAGCGCTTTCTACGAGCGCTGCCCGGTGCTGCGGGCCGACGGGCCGGTACGGGAGAGCCGGCTGGTGCTGTGCGACCTGACCGGTCGGGTGCTGCGGCAGGGCCTGGACCTGCTCGGCATCCGTACCCCGGAACGGTTGTGAGGCCGAGCGGATGCCTCCTGGGCATAGCACTTTGGGCAGCTTGTGGGCCTGATTCGCGCGTATCTATGGTCGGTGCGTCTCCGCGAGCCCGACATGGGGGTGGGTCATGCCCGAACGTCCGACGACCGGCGCGGCGACGGTGGCGCCGTCGTGAGCACCACCGAAGCACCGACCACTGTCGCCTGGGACGGCGCGGCCCGGATCCGCCGCCTCGCCGCCACGATCGCGCTCGGCGAGACGGCCGGCGTCCTGGTGCCGGTGGTGGTGATCGCGCTGATGGCCCGGATCAGCGTCGAGGCGATGTACGTGCGCTCCCTGTACGTACCGTTGGCGCTGCTCTTCGCCGCGCTCCAGGTGGGCTTCGACGTGAGCAACCAGGTCGCCGCGTCGGTGAGCCGCGGCGCCGGCCGGGCACGGGACGTCCTCCCGGTCGCCGCCAGCATGGCCCGCGTCGGCATGGCCGTCTGGGGCACCGTCAGCCTCGTACTGATCCTGGCGGCGCCCTGGCTGGCGACGCTGCTGAACGTCCCGGACGCATCAGTGGGGGAGTTCGTCGCCTTCACCCGCTGGGCCTGCCTGGCCAACCTGATCTTCTTCCCGACCGTGCTGCTCTCGTCGAGCCTGCGCGGCTACGGCCGGCCGGGCTCCGCGGCGGCCGTGGTGCTGACCGGCGCGACCATGGAGGTGGGCGGCGTCGCGGTCCTGGGCTTCGGCACCGACCTCGGCGTGTACGCGCTTCCGGTCGCGATCGCGGGCGGCGGGGTGGCCGCACTGACCGTCGGTTTGGTGCAGGTGTACCGCTGCGGGCTCTGGACGGCGAGCGGGCCGTTGACCTGGCGGCCGGAGGCGATCGGGCGTCTGACCGGCACCGGGCTGCCGGTCACCGCGTCGTTCGTGGTGATGGCCGTGGCGAACGCTGGCCTGCTGTGGGCGCTCAGCCCGTTCGGGCCGGACGTGGTGTCCGGGTACTCGGCGGCCGGCGCGCTGCAGAACCTGCTCATCGTCCCAGCCTCGGCGCTCGGTTCGGCGACCGCGATCGTGCTGAACCAGCTGCGGGGCGCGGGGCGGCCCGGGGAGTGGCTGACGGCATTCGGTTCCGGGCTTCGCCTGACCGCCGTGGTGTACGCGGTGCTGGCCGCCGCGATCTGGTTGTGCCGGGACCCCCTGGCCGCGCTGCTTGCAGGTGACCCGACCGTCGCGTCGGAGACCGGACGCTTCCTGGCGATCGTCGGCCTGACCTACATCGGTCTGGGCCTGAACGTGATGACGCTGCTCCTTCTCGAACAGGTCGGCGGGGGCCTGATCGCGCTGTTGCTGAACGTGCCCTACTTCGGGGGCATGGTGGTCGTCGGCAGCGCGCTGGCCCGGACCCAGCAGGATCCGTCGGCCCTGTACTGGACGATCGCGGTGCTCAACGTCGGCGGCATGCTGCTCGTCCCGCTGCTGACGTGGCGGCACGTCCGCCGGACCAGCCGGGCGGAGGCCCGGTGAGCCGCCCCGAGTGGCGGGCGCGGGACGTCCGTCTCAGCGTCACGATCATGCACCATCCGGCTCGCGACGTCGCCCTGGAGACGCTCGTCGAGGCGTGCCGCCCGCTGTCCGCGCGCGTCGTGCACGACCCGGCCCCCGACGCCGCCCGCAGCCCGTTGCGGACCGCGAAGGTCGCCTGGGCCTCGATCGCGGAGGGCGCCACGCATCACCTGGTGCTGCAGGACGACGCCCGGGTCTGCGACGACTTCGCCACCCACGTGGTCGCCGCGATCGCGCGTCGCCCTGCGCACGGCATCGCCCTGTACACCGACTGGAGCAGCCCGCAGAACAGCTTCCTGTGCCGGCTGGCGGCGGTCGCCGGATCGCCGTGGGCGGCGCTGTCCCCGATGGAGTGGATCCCGGCGCTGGCGTTCCTGCTGCCGGCCGACGTGGCCGCGGACCTGGCCGCCTATCTGGCGCCGATCCCGGACGAGGTCACCGACGACGACCAGATGATCGCCCGGTACTGCCGGGAACGTGGAGTGCCGTTGCTGGCGACGGTGCCGCACCTGGTCGACAACCGCGGGCTGCCGACCCTGATCGCCGGGCACGGCGGCCGGCACCACGCCACCGTGTGGGCGCCGCCGGCGCCGTCCGACACGCACTGGGACCTCGACCCCCGGATCGACACGACCCTGGCGTCGCGGTCCCGCTACCAGTCCCATGACGAGTACGTCGTGCGGGTCAAGGACTCGCGCTGCCTGATCCGGCTGCTCCGGCCGCACACCGGTGAGCCCGGAGGCAACGAGTTCTGCTGGTACTGGGCGGACTGGTGCGACCTGATCGGCGTCGACGCGGAGGAGGTGACGACCGCGCTGGCCGCGTACCTGGACAACCGTCCGGGGCCGCGGCCGCCGGCGCGGGCCGCCCTGGAGATCTGGGCCGCCGGATACCTGCTCGGGCGGGAGGCCGCGGCGGTCCGCCGTGAACTGCCCGTCCCACTCGTCCCCGCCCACCCCGCCCGGATCCGTGCGGCCGTGTCGACCTGGGTGGACTCCGGCCTGACCGCCCCGGACGGTGCGGCCCTCGGCGCCGCCGGCCGGAGCGCGCTCATCGACCTCGGCGTGGCCGCGGTCGTCCTCGGCCTGCACCGCCGGAGCCCTGGCACCTTCGTCGCGGCCGGCGTTCCGGCCGACGCCCGTGGAGAGGACACCCGACATGACCACGCTTGCCACGACTCCTGACCCGGCCCTGGGCACAGTGGTCGAACGGATGGCGCGCCGCGAGGCGGCGGCCCACTTCCTCGTTCCGGCCGATCAACCGCCGGGGGTGATCCGCCCGCCCGCACCCCCGATGGCGGTCCGGATCAAGTCCTGCCCGGACTGCGGCGCCGACGCGGTCACCTTCCGGGCCGCGGGCGTCGCGTTGCCCTTCGCGGAGTGGCGGATCGTCGCCGCGGACGACGTCGACACCGGCGGGCTGCCCACGCTGACCGTGCTCGGCTGCGAGTGGTTCGCGCCGCGCGCGATGCTGCCGGTGGCGATCGCGATCGAGCGGTTCGGCCCGGTGTCGGCGACCGGCTTCCGCAGCCGCGCGGTGGCGGTCACCGAGTTGCGTGGTCTGCCGTTCGACGCTGTACTGGCCACCCTCGACGAGCAGGAGAACTGGGCCGACGCCGTGTGCGCCGGCAGCAGCCTGCCGCCGCGGCCGGCGCGGACCGTACCGGCCGCCAGCCGGCTGGTCAGCCCGGCGGCCACCTGGGCCGCCTACCGCGCGTCGGTCGCCGCCCGGTTCCTCGGCCCGCACGCGTCCGACGCCGGGCTGGGCCGGTGGAACGAGCTGTACCTGGAGAACCGCCGGGACGCGGCGGTCCGCACGCTGGACGGCTACGCATCGTGCCCGGCCTGACCGCGGACGTGCGCTGGCAGCCGGCCTGCTTCACCGGTTCCCGGGCGATCGTCGAGCAGCTGACGTGGGGGCAGGTGCTTGTGGAACGCGACATCCGGCGGATGCCGCCGGGCACCGCCTACAACGTCACGGTGCCCCTGCTGATCCCCGAGGGCGTGGACCTGGCCATGGTGTGCGCCGCGGTGGGCGCGCTGGCCGGTCGTTTCGAGGCACTGCGTACGCGGTTCCCGCGACGGGACGGCCGGCTGGTCCAGGAGGTGCTCGACAGCGGCAGCATCCCGGTCGGGGTCTTCTCCGGCGCCGGTCCGGCCGAGCAGTTCGCGGCGGCCGCCCGGGAACTGGACGAGCAGCTCCAGGCGACACCGTTCGACCACGATCGGGACGTGCCGATGCGCGTCCTGGTCTACGTGCACCGGCAGGTGCCCCGGGCTCTGGTGCTCTGCATCGCCCACCTGGCGGCCGACCTGCAGAGCAGCCGTCTGGCGGCGCGGGTGCTGGCCGAGATGCTGGCCTGCCGGGCGGCGGGGCGCCCGGATCCGGCGACTCCGGAACTGGTTCATCCCGCCGACCTCGCCGCCTTCGAGCGTTCCCCCCGGGGTCGTACGGTCAGCGCCGCCGCTGTGGCCCACCTGCGCCGGCAACTGGACGCGGTCCCGCTCGACAACTTCGCCGCGGTCCAGCCGGTGGCGCCGGCCGAACCCCGGTTCTGGCGCGGTGTCCTGGACTCGCCGATCTCGGCGCCGGTGCTGGGGCTGCTCGCCGACCGGTACCGCACCAGCACCGCCACTGTCGCGCTCGCGGTGACCGCGGCCCTGCTGGGCGTGGTCGCCGAGACCGACCGGTGCGGGTTGCTCCTGGTCACCGGCAACCGCACCACGGCGCCACAGCGGGCCTCGATCGGCACGCTGACCCAGCACATGCCGGCCGTCGTCGACCTGACCGGGCCGGCTTTCTCCGACCTGGTCCGGCACTGCTGGGGCACGGCCGTGCGGGCCTTCCGGCACGGCCGCTTCGATCCGGTGGACGGGTGGGCGGCGCTGGCCGAGGTGAGCCGGGAACGCGGCGCCGAGCCGGAGATCCGATGCTTCTTCAACGACATGCGCGGCGCGCCGGAGACGCCGCCCGTCACCGCACCGCTCGACCGTGACGTGGCGCAGCGGGTCCTGACCGAGCCGAGCTTCCGGTGGACCGAACGCCGGCCGGCCGGCCCCTCGTTCTTCATGGAGGTCGGCGACGTGCTCGACACCCCCGGCCAGCTGCGCTGGACGCTGCTCGGGGACACCACCCTGCTGCCCCCTGACCTCATCCGTGCGGTCCTGATCGGAGTGGACCGCCTGCTGGTGCGACTGCTCGACACGGATCTGCTCCTCTCCGAGGTGGGCGAGGCCGCCGGTCTGCGCGGCGTGGTGGCCCCGCACTGAACGACCCGATCGACCGGGGCGGGGCGGCGTGGGCCTGCCCCGCCCCGGTCTCTCAGCCCTGGGCGGTGACCGTCAGCTCCGGCTGCGCGTCACCGGCCTCCGGAGCGGAGGGGACCTGCGGCCGGCCACCCAGGAAGCGAGGCGCCCACCACGCGGCGCGCCCGAGAATCGCCATCGTCGCCGGGACCAGCAGCATCCGGACGATCACCGCGTCGATCAGGACGGCCAGCACCAGACCCAGGCCGACCTCCTTGATCGGGGCGAATCCCCCGGTCATGAAGCCGGCGAAGGTGACCGCGAGGAGCAGGGCCGCGGCGGTCACGATGCCGCCGCTTCGCTGCAGACCCTCCCGTACCGCCTGGTCCGGGGCCGCGCCGGCGAAGCGGCGCTCACGGATCCGGGAGAGGACGAAGACCTCGTAGTCGGTGGAGAGACCGAACGCGATCGCCGCGACGACCACCGGCACGGTCAGGTCGATGCCGTCGAGCCGCTCACCGCCGAGCAGGCCGACCAGGTGCCCCTCCTGGAACACCCAGACCACCACACCGAGCGCGGCGAACAGGCTCAGCAGGTTGGTGAGCACGGCCTTCAGCGGGATCAGCACCGACCGGGTGAATGCCAGCAGCAGGACGAAGGTGGCCAGCAACACGATACCGCCGGCGATCGGGAGGCGGTCGCGCAGCTCCTGCTGATAGTCGACCAGGCGGGCCGCGTCCCCGGTGACCTGCACCGTGAAGGGGGCGTCCAGGTCGCGGATGTCGCGTACCGCCTGGGCGGTGTCCGGATCGCTCGTCGGGTTCTTCGGCGTGGCCTGGAGAACGGCCAGCCCGCCGCCGCTGCGCCCCGGGTTCACCACGGAGACGCCGGGCACCGCGGCGGCCCGCTGCCGGAACTCGGCCAGGTCGGGGTCGTCGGCCGAGGTCCGGGCGACGATCGTGATCGCGCTCGGGCCGGCAAGTGCCGGGAAGTGTTCACGCAGCTCCTCGGTGAGCTGGCGGGTGGCACTGTCGGCCGGCAGCGACCTGGGGTTGCTGGTGTCCAGCCGCAGGTTGGTCGCCGACAACCCGGCCACGAGCAGGCCGACGAGCACCACCAGCAGGGTGAGCACCGGCATCTTCTGCACGCCACGGGCGACCGTGGCGAAGGACCGGCCACGTTCCTTCCGCGCCCGGGCCGGCTTGATCCTGTTACGCAGCAGCTGGAGCAGCGCGGGAAGCAGTGTGATCGCGGCAAGCATGTCGATCAGCACCACGGCGGCGCCGGCCACGCCGATCGACCGCAGGAACGGATCGGCGAAGACCACCAGGCTGGCCAGGCTGACCGCGATGGTCAGACCGGAGAAGACGATGGTCCGGCCGGCGCGTTCGGAGGCCCGCACGAGCGCCTCCTCCGCGTCCTCGGTCAGCGCCCGTTCCTCCCGGAACCGGCTGACCATGAGCAGCGCGTAGTCGACGCCGAGGCCGATGGCGAGCATCGTGGTGACCTGGATCGAATAGATCGACACGTCGGTGAAGAAGCTCATCACCAGCAGCGTGGAGAAGGTTCCGCCGACACCGACCAGCGCGATCAGCAGCGGCAGCCCGGCGGCGATCAGCGACATGAAGACCAGCAGCAACAGGAGCAGCAGCAACGGCGCGGACACGATCTCGGCCCGCCGGGTGTCCGAGGTGGCCTGGTCGTTGAACTCGCGGTCGGTGAGCGGGCCGCCGGAGACCACAGCTGTCGTGCCGTCGATCCCGGTCAACTGCGTCCGTACCTTGTCGGCCAGCACGTCTCCCTGGTGCGCCAGTTCCACGTTCACCAGGACCGCCGCGCCGTCGGTGGCGACCGGGGCCTGGGGACCGAACGGGTCGGTCACCGCCAGCACGCCGTCGATGGAGCGCAGCTCGGTGAGCGCGGCGGAGACCTTGGTACGAAAGGCGGGGTCGGTGGCCGGGCCGCCGGAGATGACCGCGTTGATCACGGGTGGCGCCAGCTTGGCGTCACCGAGCGCCTGTGCGCCCTGCTGCGACTCGCTGCCGGCGATGGCGCCGACGCTTGTCGTCATCCGGGCGAAGACGCCGTTTCCGACAGTGAAGCCGGCCGCCGCGATCACCAGCCAGATGACGAGCACGACGGCAGGGCGCCGGCGAGCGAAACGCGTAACGGCACGGATCATCACACGGCTCCTCAGGACGGAAAGATCGATGTGATCTCATCCTGATGAAGCGGGCCCTCCGGCGGATCGCCGACGAGAGCGAAATCCGGTCTCACCCGAGCGAGGGAGAGCGCTCAGTCGAGATCCTCACCGGGACTGATCAGCCCGGCCTCGTAGGAGAAGACCACCGCCTGCACCCGGTCCCGCAGGCCCAGCTTGGCCAGCACGTTGCTGACATGGGTCTTGACGGTGTGATCGCTCACCGTCAGCCGGGCGGCGATCTCGGCGTTGGAGAGCCCACGGGCGACCAGGCAGAGGATCTCCCGCTCCCGGCCGGTCAGCTCGGCCAGCAGAGCCGGCGGGCGGATCGCGCCCTGGGGCCGCCGCAGCAGGTCGGCGATCACCCGCCGGGTCACCGTCGGCGCGAGCAGCGCCTCGCCCTTGGCGATCACCCGTACCGCCTCGACCAACTCGGCCCGGCGCATGGTCTTGAGCAGGAAGCCGTTCGCGCCGGCCCGCAACGCGTCGTGCACGTGCTCGTCGACGTCGAACGTGGTGAGGATGAGCACCCGCGCGTCCGTGGTGGCGCAGATCCGGCGGGTGGCCTCGATGCCGTCGATCGGGCCGTCCATCCGGATGTCCATGACCACCACGTCCGGCTTCTTCTCGGCCACCACCCGCAGGGCCTCCAGGCCGTCCGCCGCCTCGCCCACCACCGTCAGGTCCGGCTCCGCGTCGAGGATCATGGCGAAGCCACCCCGAACCAGATCCTGGTCGTCGACGACCACGATGCGCACCATGGGGCGCCACCCCTCGATTCGTAGCAGCTCACTCGGTGGGCAGGACGGCGCTCACAGTGAAGCCGCCGCCATCGGGACCCGCTCCGATGCTCAGCTCACCACCACAGGCGGTGACCCGCTCCCGCATGCCCATCATCCCGTATCCGCCGCCGACATCCACCGCACCGATGCCGTCGTCGGTCACCGTGACCCGGATTTCCCGCGGATTGAACTCGATCAGCACGTCCACCATCGACGCCCGCGCGTGCCGGATGGTGTTTGTCAGCGCCTCCTGCACCACCCGGAAGACCGTGGCGTCCACGTCGGCGGGCAGTGGCCGCTGCTGCCCGCGCCAGCGCACCGCCGCCTCCAGGCCGCCCCGGCGCGCCTCGCCGAGCAGTTGCGGTACGTCACCCACCCCGGGCGCCGGGGCCGGCCGCTGCTCGCCCTCCGCCGAACGCAGCGCGGCCAACGACCGCCGGAGCTGGGCGATGGCGGACCGGCCGCTCTCGGCGATCACCTCGAAGGTCTTCTCGACCCGAGCCGGGTCGGTGCGGGCCACCACCGGCCCGGCCTCCGCCTGGACCACCATGATCGCGACCGTGTGCGCCACGATGTCGTGCACCTCGCGGGCGATCCGGTTGCGGTCGCGCGCGGCGGCGGCGGCTCGTTCCTCCTCCTGGCGGGCAGCCCGTTCCTCGAGCACCGCGATCCGGTCGCCGCGCCCTCGGGAGGCGATCCCCATGCTGTACGCCGCCACGTACGCCATCCCGACGTACCCGAAGGTGGCGGCGCTCTCGCCCGGGACCACAAGTGAGACGACCACCCCCACGGCCTGCACGCCGATCGCGACCTGCCGCCACGGGGACGGGCTCAGCGACGCGAACGTGTACGTCGCGACGAGCGGCCCGAAGGGCAGCGGCGGCATCTGGTGCGAGAGCCCGAGGACGCTGATCGCCAGGCCCACTGTCACCGTGGTGAGCAGCGGAGCCCGTCGGCGCCAGATCAGCGGTAGCGACGCGCCGGCGGCCACCAGGATGTGCCAGACCTTCCCGTCCTCGGAGAACGCCACCGGCAGGGCGGTGCCGACGAACACGGCCACCGCGATCAGCCCGTCCAGCCAGAGCGTGGCGTTGCGGGGCAGCCGCGCGGGTCGCGCCTGCGCCCGGACGGTGGCCGGAAGAGGCATGGACAACGGCACGATCGGCTCCTCAACGCGCGGCGGTCCCCAGTATGCGGCTCCGGAGAGCCGTCCGGCCGGTACGCACGCCCTCGGACCGCCGTCGATGTCCTGTTCAGGACATCGAGGTGGAGACCGCGACGAGCGGATCGGTTGAATCGGGTTCTGTCGCAGAGAGAAGGAGGCACCACGTGGGCGCAGTCCGCGTCGCCATAGCCGGGGTCGGCAACTGTGCCGCGTCGCTGGTGCAAGGCGTCGAGTACTACCGGGACGCGAGGACGACCGACACCGTTCCCGGCCTCATGCACGTCGCCTTCGGCGACTACCACGTCGGCGACATCGAGTTCGTCGCGGCTTTCGACGTGGACGCGAAGAAGGTGGGCCGGGACCTGTCCGAGGCCATCGTCGCGAGTGGCAACAACACCATCAAGATCTGCGACGTTCCCCCGTCCGGGGTCGTCGTGCGGCGTGGCCCGACGCTCGACGGTCTCGGTGAGTACTACCGGGAGATGATCGAGGAGTCCGACGAGCGGGCCGTCGACGTGGTTCGCGTACTGCGCGAGTCCGGGGCCGACGTCCTCGTGTCGTACCTGCCGGTGGGATCGGAGGATGCCGACCGGTTCTACGCCCGGTGCGCGCTGGAGGCGGGGGTGGGGTTCGTCAACGCGCTACCGGTGTTCATCGCCTCGGACCCGGTGTGGGCGGCCCGGTTCACCGAGGCCGGCGTGCCGATCATCGGCGACGACATCAAGTCGCAGGTGGGCGCCACCATCACCCACCGGGTGCTCGCGAAGCTCTTCGAGGACCGCGGGGTCCGGCTGGAGCGCACCTACCAGCTCAACTTCGGCGGCAACATGGACTTCATGAACATGCTGGAGCGTCGGCGGCTGGCATCGAAGAAGCTGTCCAAGACCCGGGCCGTCACCTCGCAGATCCCCCACGAGATGGCCGCCGGCGACGTGCACATCGGTCCCAGCGACTACGTGCCGTTCCTGGAGGACCGCAAGTACGCGCTGGTGCGCCTGGAGGGGCGGGCGTTCGGCGACGTGCCTCTGCAACTGGAGTACAAGCTCGAGCTCTGGGACTCGCCCAACTCGGCCGGCGTGATCATCGACGCGGTCCGGGCGACCAGGATCGCCATGGATCGGGGAGTCGGCGGGCCCATCCTCTCCGCCTCCTCGTACTTCATGAAGTCGCCGCCCGAGCAGTACGACGACGCCGCCGCCCGGGACGCCGTCGAGCGCTTCATCCGCGGCGAGGTCGAACGCTGACCGGCAGGTGACGGGGGAGCCGGAGTCCGGCTCCCCCGTCGTCGTCCGTCAGGGTTTCCGCCTCAGATCGCGACGGAACTCGTGGTGGTGACAGGCCGCGGGATGCGCTCCGGCCAGCGCCACGGAAGGCGTCGTGGTCGGGCAGGTCCCGCAGGAAGTAGGCGCCCGTCCAGGTGGACGGTCCAGACGTCGACGCCGTCCGGCTCAGTCACTGTCGAGTTTGCCCTGGACGAGGCCCTGGAAGGTGTTGAGTCGCTGGATGTTGCCGGTGCCTTCCATGAATTCGACGCCCCGGGCGTCGCGGATCAGCTTGTCCAGCATCGGCTGCGTCAGCCGTGCGCCCGGGCCGAAGTACTCCAGCGCCTCCAGCGTCACCTCCTCGGCCAGCCGGGCCGCCCGGGCCTTCGCCGCCGAGGCCAGGTGGCCGTTGGCGGGCTGGGCGTCCACGATCGCGGCGGCCTGCCAGATGAGCTGTCGCACGCCGTCGATCCGCCGGCCGGTCCGTTCCCAGCGCAGCCGGTCGGCCTTGGACAGCGAACCGCGTTGCTCGGTGACGTAGTCGTGCGCGGACCGGGCGATGCCCAGTGCGATCGCCGCCACACCGGGTCGGAGGCGGTTGAACATCTGCACGCCGCTCCACACCCCGCGCCGGGTGGGGCTGAGGTGGCGGCCGAGCACCCGGCCCTCCGGTACCGGCACGCCGTCCAGGGTGATCGCGCTGAGCTGGGCGCCGCGCAGGCCGATCGTCGGGATCGGCTCGGCCTTGAAACCGGGCGCGCCGGTCTCGACCAGCACCGCGGTGGCGCCGAGGGGCCCGGGCCGGTCCCGGGCGAAGACGACGCCGACCTGGGCGCGGGCGCCGTTGCCGATGTAGCGCTTGGCGCCGCGCAGGAGCAGACCTCCCTCGCCGTCGGGGTCCAACCTCGTACCCATCGCAGCCGCGTCCGATCCGTGGTCGGGCTCGGTCAGCGCGAAGAAGGTCCACGTCGGCGCGGCCAGCAGCCGGCCGTAGAACCACTCCTTCTGCTCCTTGTCGGCGAGCAGGTCGACGAGCACCCCGGACAGCGAGGCGCCGGGGGACGCGAGCATCATGCCGGCGTCCCCGGCGGCGATCTCCTCGGCGAACACCACGCGTTCCATTGCCGTCATGCCGTCGAACCGGTACCCGCCGATGAGCGTCCGGTCCGGCAACCACGGCGCCGGGATGAGCATGGTGGACAGGTGCCGTACGGCGGGGTTGTCCAGGCACCGGTACACGGTGTCCGGGTCGCGGTCCAGCTCCAGCGCCGTCGAGCGCAGGTCGCGCGCCCAGTCCCGGGCGTGCGCCCGGGCGGCGCCGAGCCGGTCGTCCAGTTCGATCACGGCGCCCACTCCTCTCCACCGATCCAGGCGTCGGCCAGCAACTCCGACGCATTGACCACCGCGCCCGGTCCGTCAGCGGTGAACCCGCTGGCCCCGAGCAGGCGCAGCAGCATGCGGTCGGCAGTGGTGATCTGCCGATGCAGCCAGGCCAGGGAGCCGGCCGGTGGCGGCGTACCGGTCAGCCGGACCTTGATCTCGATCTGCTCGGTGACGGCGTCCGCCAGAGCGCCCTTGATCATCTGTTGCAGCACCAGCGGGGTGTCGCCGACGCGGCGGTCACCGAGGTGGGCGAGAGTGACGTCGAGCAGGGCCTCGGAGAGCCCGAGCCGGAGCCCGGCCAGCGCGGCCAGCCAGTCCGGCCAGGGCGCCGGCGTACCGGTCGGCCCGGGGGCGCCCCGGTAGCGGACGGCCGTCAGCGGGCCGTCCGGTGTCTCGACAGTGCCGAGCCGCTCCACGGCGACCGGGTCCAGGGCGGCGATCGTGTCCCCGGTCCAGACCCGGCCGGCGTCGTGCAGCGCCGGCTCGGGCAACACGCAGCACCCGGTCGGGCCGCACGGCAGGACCCGGTCCGCCAGCGTGGCGTGCATCGCGGTGAGCGTGGCGGTGAGCCCGCCGGTCCGGGCGCTGCGCCGGGCCTCGTCGGCGATCACGACCGCGCCTCCGGGTCCGAGCCGGCGAAGACCGCCACACAGAGGGTGCCCGAGACCGGGTCGTGGTCCGCCACCGCGATCGGCCCGGCGGTGCCCGCCCGCTGCCGGGCGAACTCGGCCCAGACACCGGCCGCACCCAGCCCCGGCGCCGGAACCGCCGGGCGGCCGGCGGTCAGGCCGGGACCGGCGATCAGGACGGCGTCCGCCGGCACCAGTTCGTCGAGCAGCGTCCCGGCCGCCGCCGGTGAGACGTCCGGGCGCTGGTGCACGGTGGTCCCGTCCGAGGCGGCCGGCTCCAGCAGCACAGCCACCCCGACGTCGTGGCCGGGTACCGGATAGCGGGGCCCGACCAGCTCGTACGACATCGTCGTCTGTTCCAGGATCAGCAGCAGCGCCCGGCAGCCCGGGAAGTCGCCGGAGTAGGTCCCGAGCAGCCGCAGGGCGGTGAACGCCGCCGCCGGCCCCTGATCGGACACCGCGAAGGCGAGGGGATCGCCCGGCACCAGCTCGTTGAGGTAGCAGGCGGTGACCCGGCGTGGGTCGCCGTCCGGAGTGGAGTGCGCGATGGCGATCAGGTCCACCGGCGCCGCGAGGTCGAGATCGCGCACCAGGCGGTCCGCCATCCCGGTGAACGAGTTACGGGCGGCCGCCGCGTGCAGATCCCGGTCGAAGCGACGACCGTACAGCTCGGTCATGTCCGAGAGGTATTCCTCGAGCAACGGATCGTCCCGGTACGGCTCCGGATCGGGGTCGAACCGGCGGGCGATCACCTGAGTCGGCCTGAGCCGGCCCGTACGGACCGATGGGGCCGGGGCGATGGACAGGAACATCGGCGTCAGGCCAGGCCCTGGCCGATGACGTAGTCGGCGAGGGTGCCGACCGACTCGAAGTGGTGCTGCTCCAGCGTGTCCGAGTCGATCACGACGTTCAGCCGGTCCTCGATGTGCATGAGCAGTTCGAGGACGTTCGTCGAGTCCAACCCGAGCTCGTCCATCAGCCGGGTCTGCTCGGTCACCTGGACGGAGTCGCGGTTCAGCACCGCGACAACGGCGTCGATCATGTGGTCGACGACCGCGGCGCGGTCGACTGTGGCTTCCGAAGCCATGGTCATGGCGGGCCTCCTGTGTGCCGGTCGGGATGGGTTGTCAGTCGAGGATCTGCGGGCCGAGCAGGTCCTCGACGGTGTCGCGGCGGCGGACCAGGCGGGCCCGGCCGCCGTCCACCAGCACCTCGGCCGGGTGGCCGTGGCTGAGGAAGAGCACCGGCGAGGCGCTCGGGCCGTACGCGCCGGAGCGCAGCACGCCGACCAGGTCGCCCGGCCGCAGCTCGGGCAGATCCACGTTGCGGCCGACGGTGTCGTTCGGTGTGCACAGCGGGCCGGTGACGTTCCACGGGCCGGCGTCCGTGCCGGCCCGGTTGAGCAGCCGCATCGGAAAGTTGCGTTTGACGTAGGAGCCGATGCCGACGGCCGCCATGTGGTGGTTCGTGCCGCCGTCGGTGACCGCGAAACGCTCCCCCATAGAACTCTTCACGTACCGCACGCGGGTGACGTAGGTGCCGCACGGCGCGGCCAGGTACCGGCCGAGCTCCAACAGCAGCCGGGCCCCGGGGTGCGCGGCGTGGAACGCCTCGACGACCGGGTTGAGCAGGTGGGCGACAGCGGCCGGGTCGAGGTCCGGCTCGCCGGGGAAGTAGGCCACGCCGAGGCCACCGCCCACGTCGACCGCTTCCAGGACGAAGTCCAGCCGCTCGGCGAGTCGCTCGGCCAGGTCGATGATCCGGCGGGCGTTCTCGGCGATCACCTCGGGATCGAGGATGCGAGTGCCCAGGTAGGCGTGTACGCCCAGGACGCGTACCCCGGGATGGTTCTTGACCAGGTCGGCCTCGTCGAAGAGCTGCTGCTCGTCGATCCCGAACTGGCGCGGTTTGCCGCCCATGGTGAGGCCGGAGCCCTTGACCGCGAAGCTCGGGTTGACCCGCAGCATCACCGGGGCGATGACGCCCCGCTCCCGGGCCAGCTCGTCGATCACCGCCAGTTCCCCGAACGACTCGCAGACCAGCGCGAAGACGCCCTCGGACAGGCATGCCTCGAGTTCGGCGCGGCTCTTGCCGGGGCCGAGGAAGATGATGTCGCGCGGAGCCACCCCGGCGGCGAGCGCGGTACGCAGCTCCACCATCGACGACACCTCCGCCCGGGCGCCCAGCGAACCGAGCAGGGCGCAGACGGCCACGTTCGGGTTGGCCTTCAGCGAGTAGAAGATCTCCATCGCCGGATGCAGCCGCTCGCGCAGCCCCAGGTACTGCCCGCGCAGGCTGTCGCCGTCGTACACGTAGAGGGGCGTGCCGAACCGCTCGGCCAGTTCGGACATCGCCACGCCCTGGATCGTCATTTCTCCGGTCACTGTCGTGTTCCTTCCGCCACGGCCGCCAGGCGGCCCGCGATCTCCCCGTCCATCGCCGCCAGCTCGTCGGCCGTCGGCGCGGTCAGCAGGCCGTACAGCCGGCCGTCGGCAGCTCCCGCGCCCTCTCGCACCAGGGCGTTCACCGTCGAGAAGTTCTGCACCACCATCCCGGCGTCACCGGCGGCGCTCAGCAGCCACGGCCCGAGCCCGTCCCGGACCTCGCCGAAGCGCAGCGGCCGCGCCAGGCGCAGCGGGTACTGCCGGGCCAGCGCGTACCAGCCCGCCGGCACCAGGTGTTCCTGGAGACCCACCTGGTACGTCGACATGTTGTGCCGCGCGTTGATCTCCACGACCGGATAGACGCCGCCCTCCGGGTCGAGCATCGCGTCCACCCCGACCACGCCGTGGTAGCCGTCGCGGGCGAGCCGGGCGCCGAGCACCGCGGCGCTGTGCGTCACGATCGCGAGCTGGCCCTCGGTGAGCCCGGCCGGCATCCGGTGCCCCTTGTGTACGCCGTTGGCGGTGACCGCCTCCTTGACGAAGTCGAAGTGCACCCCGCCGTCGCGGAACACGGTGAACTGGTAGTTGAGGTCGACGGTCTTGGCGACCCACTCCTCGACCAGCAGCGCCAGCCGCTGATCGCCGGAGCGGTCGGCCCGGCGGCGCAGCGTCCGGTGGATCTGGTCCAGGCGCGCCGCGTCCCGGATCAGCAGCAGGCCCTTGCCGGACACCCCGTACGAGTCCTTGAGCACCACCGGCCGCCCGGCCGCGAGCAGGGCCCGGGCGTGTTCCACCGCCTCGTCCAGGTCCTCGACGGTCTCGCAGATCCAGCCCGCGGACTGGCGCAGCCCCAGCTCGGTGGCGATCCGCCGGCTGTAGATCTTGCCGTTGACGGCCTTGCAGACGGCTGCCGGCGACCCGGCCAGCGCGACCCCGGTCAGCGCGGCGAGCGCCTCCTCGTCCCCGGAGACCCCGTGCGGGACGATCGCGGCCGCCCCGGCCAGGGCGGACAACCGGGCCAGCAGGGCCGGGCTGTCCAGCGCGTCCTGGGTCACCGTGCGGTGCGGGTCCTGGCGGTCGGTGATCAGCAGATGCGGCAGGGCCGTGCCGAGCGTCTCCAGATGGGCCAGGTGCTCCGGGTCCGGCCGGTCCTTGAGCACCACGTAGTCGTCCGGGCCGGCCAGCAGCAGGGCGAACTCGTCCATCCGGTTGACCATCGCGTCACCCGCGGTCAGCGCGACGCGGGGCAGGCCCGGCTCGTCACCGCCCCACCGCTGCTCGACCTCGAAGTTGCCGAGGAACACCAGCGGGATCCGGGCGGTGCCCAGCAACGCCGTCCGCAGCCGTCTGACGAAAGGTTCCTGTGTCGTCGTCATAGCGTCCTGTCAGTGCTCGAAGACCGCGGCGGCGAAGGTCGAACCCAGTCCGACCGCTGCCATCAGGTAGCGGTCGCCGGGCCGTAGCCGGCCCAGCTCGCGGGCCGCGACGTAGTTGAGGAAGGAATCGGCGCAGAAGCAGTGACCGGTGACCGGCATGTTGTCCAGGAACAGGCGCTCCACCGGGATCCCGACCTTGCGCGCCACCCGGACCCAGGACACCCGGTTCACGTTGTGCGGCAACACCACGTCCAGGTCGGCGACGGTGATCCCGGCGCGCGCCACCGCCGCGAGGATCACCTCGGCGAGCGCGTCCGGATAGCGTTGCTGGAACTCCAGGGACATCTGCGCGGTCAGGGACAGCCCGGCGTTGAACTCGCCGTGGGTGGCCGAGGCGTACGACAGCAGCCGGTCGCGCCGGCCCGTGCCGACCAGGACGGCCGCGCAGCCCTCCCCCATCAGCGCGGTGCCGGGGATCATCCGGGCCGACGGGGTGAACGCCTTCTCACCGACGAAGACCAGGGCCAGCGCGCCGGGCTCGCCGTCCTCGGCGAGCAGCCGGCCGGCCATCTCGACGGCGAGCAGCCCTGAGGCGCAGGCGTGCTGGGTGACCGCGAAGGCCCGCGCGTGCCGCAGGCCGAGGGCCCGCACCACGTCGTGCAGCGGATCCTCGGGGTACGGCGCGATCGCCTGCAGGGTCCGGGCCTGCACCACGTACCGGACCTGGGATTCGCGGCCGCGCAGCTCGGACAGTTTCGCCGCGGCGTTGAGCATCAGGTCGGTGATCGTGCCGGTCGGTTCCCGCAGCACCTCGGCCAGTCCGTAGTACCGGCGGAACATCCGGACCTGCGTGTCGGTCAGTCCCAGCTCACCGGCCAGCGAGTCGATCGGCACCCGTTCCGGCGGCAGGTAGGCGGAGACCGCTTCGAGGGCGGTCACGTCCCGGCGTCCAGCGGCAGGCCGGACAGGTACTCGGTGAGCGCGTCGATGCTCGGGTGGTCCCACACGATCGTCGGTTCCAGGGGCACCCCGAGGTGGTCCTCGATCTCGCCGCAGAGCGCGAGCGCGTACACCGAGTCGAGGCCCAGATCGGCCAGGGGCGTGGCGGTGTCGATGGTGGCCGGGTCCCGGTTGGTGAAATCGGCGACGCGGTCCCGCAGCCACGGACGGAGCTGTCCGGCGGCCCGGTGGTTCGGCAAGATGGTCAATTCCGGCTCCTAGGAAGGTCGGGCAGCACGCTGTCGGACAGGTCGAAGGCCCGGCCGGCGGCGTACCGGCGGGCGAGCTCCGCGTGGATCGGGCCGGCCAGCGCGGCCGGTAGCGACCGGGACGTGCCGTCCAGCTCGTCGGCCAGCCGCAGCAGGGCCGCCGTCACCCAGGCCGGGTCGGCCAGGAAGGTTCCGGGGCGGCGCTGCTCGGCCAGCCAGAGGTTCAGGCAGGTGGCGGCGGTCAGCACCGTGGTGTACCGGGCGGTCAGGTCGAGTGCGGCCGGGTCGCCGCCGATCGCCAGGTCAGCCGGACGGAGTCCGAGCGCCGCCGAACGCAGCCGGGCCAGCTCGGCGGTGAAGCGCCGGACCAGTCCGCGCAGCCGGTCGTCGCCGGCCGGCATCGCCTCGGCGGCGGCGAGCAGCTGCGCCGTGAGCGGGTCGGCCGTCGAGGCGATCCGGAGCCGGTCGAACGGCAGGGCCGGAAGATCGGCGTCCAGGTCGTACAGGGCGGGCGGTGGCTCCTGGCCGGTCGCCCAGGAGCGCCGGGCCAGCCGGGGGAGCTGCGGGAGGACGGTGGCCAGGCAGGCGACCCGGGCTGCGTGCCCGAACCCCGCCGGCGCCAGGTCGCGCTGCAACTTCTGGAAGATGCCGTACTCGCCGGTGCGCAGGTAGCTCTGCGCGCCGAGCAGCTCACCGAGCCGGGCCATGGCGCGGATGGATCGGCCGGACACGACGTACTTGACGGCCGAGGCGTACGCGTTGGTGTCCTCGGGCAGCAGGTGCACGGCGCGGGCGACGGTGGTGGACAGGCAGTCGGCGATCAGCAGGTCCGTGAACGCCTCGGCCAGTGCGGTACGGACCACCGGCATGGCGCCCACCGGCCGTCCGCGCAGCCGCCGGTCCTCACCGAACCGCAGCACCGCGCGCAGGCCGGTGTCCAGCACGCCCAGCGTCATCGCCGGCAGCCCGGTCCGGGTGAGCTGGAACGAGCGCAGCGCGACCTCCATGGCCGAGCCGGGCGGCCCGAGCGCCACGCCCGCGTCGACCGGGCACCGGTCCAGCTCGATCCCGCCGAGCTGCACGCCGCGCATCCCGCTGCTGGAGAACCGCGGCAGATACCGCAGCGCGTCCGGCGGCAGCGTGTCCTTCTCCACGAACAACTGGGTGTGGCTGCGGCCACCGGCCGCGTCCGAGGTGCGACTGAAGATCACCATCGCGCTGCACCGCTGCGCGTTGGTGACCACCTCCTTGCGGCCGCTGAGCAGCAGCTCGCCCGGCCGCCCCGGGTCGGCCCGGAAGTCCACCCGCGCGAAGTCGTTGCCGTGTGCCAGCTCGTGGTAGACGGACGCCACCCGCCGGCCGGAGAGCAGCAGCTCCGCCAGCCGTCGCTGCTGGGCATCGTCGCCGCCGGCCCACACGTTGACCGAGGCGATGAACGAGCTGGCGCCGTAACCGAGGCCCAGGCAGGGGTCCCGCCGGAACACCGAGCGCATCATCCGGATCAGCCGGTCCAGGCCGGCCATCCGGCCGCCCCGGGCGACCGGCACGAACTCGGCGTTGAGTCCGAAGTCGTCGAGCATCCGCTCACCGTCGGCGAACATCTCCTGCCGCTCGTCGGCCGCCAGCACGGCCCGGTTCCCGAGGGGGTTCGCCGGGTCCCACGGATCACCGAAGCGGCTCTCCAGCTCCCGCACGGTGCTCATCACGCCTCCTCGGCGCCGTCGAGGTCGAGCACCGAGGGGCGACGGCCCGGGACGAGGACCGCGTACACCCGGTCGTAGCTCTCGGGACGGTCCGGCGCGACGCCGAGGCGGTGCAGCACCCAGGTCAGCGCCGCGTCGAGCCACAGCCCGTCCGCCCACAGCGGGTCGGCGCCGGCGTGCTCGTGGTTGTGCAGCCACAGGTGCACCGCGCTCGCGCCGGCCACGCACAGCTCGTACCGGTGGGCCAGGTCGTAGGCGGCGGGTTCCACGTCGTGCGGCCGTGGGCGGTACCCGGCGAGCTCGGTGTGCAGCAGTTCGGTAGCGGCCAGGAGCGCCTCGGCCCGGGCCGCCGGGCCGCCGGCCGCGCGGACGGCCGGCACCGCAGCGGCCAGCCCGCGCAACGGCAGGCAGCCGCGACCGGCGGCCAGCGAGATCCGGTCCGGGTCCAGCTCGGGCACCGGCACCCGCAGGTCGGCCAGCGACCGTAGCCGGGCCGCGTCCACCGGGCCACCGGGCCAGCCCCGCGCCAGTTGCGGGAACTGGTTGATCAGCGCGTTGCGGTTGACCGGGGTGCTGCCGTCGAAGATCCCGACGATCCGGTGGTCCCGCTCCACCTTCTGGAAGCGTCCGTAATCAGGGATGCCGGTCAGGAAGGCACGGGCGCCGAGTTGCTCGCCGCACCCTGCGATCAGTTCGTCGGTGAGTGCCGGCACGAAGGCCTTGAGCACCGGGGCGAGCACGCCCAGTTCCTCGGTCTCCGCCGTCGCCGCCCGCGTGACCAGGGCGGTCACCGCTTCGGCCAGGAACAGCATGGCGTGCAGCCGGCCCACCCCGCGCCGCAGGTACGGCACGTCGGCCAGCCGCCGGCCGTACAGCCGACGGTCGGTCAGGTACCGCCGGACCAGCGCCAGCGCGTGGTCGGCCGCACCGAGCGACAACGCGGCGCAGGTGGTACGCGTCAACTGCAGGGCGCGCAGCACCGTCTCCAGGCCGGTGCCACGCGCGCCGACCAGGGCCGTCTCCGGTAACCACGCGTCGTCGAGGACGATCCCGCTGATGTCGGCGCCCCGGATGCCGTGGGTCGGCTCCCTGGGCAGGCACCGGTACGAGTGCGCGGGAAGTTCCCGCTTGTCGACGAGCAGCACCGTGAAGCCGCGTGGCCCGCCGGCCGGGTCGGTCCGCGCCAGCAGGCACACCACGCCGGCCCGGGTGGCGTTGTTGATCAGCCATTTCGTCCCGGTCACCCGGTACCCGTCGTCGTGCGGAACCGCCGAGACCTCACCGCCGAGCAGGTCGCTGCCGTGGCCCGGTTCGGTGAGCGCCCAGCAGACGGGCACTCCGGCCAGGATCGTGCCGGCGAGCGCGCGGGCCTGCGCCCGGTCCGCCTCGTCGCGCGGCGGCCGGGCCCAGACCGAGGCCGCGCCGAGGAACGTCTTGCCGTGTCCGATGGCAGTCGTCAGGTCCCGGCGTGCGATCACCCGCAGGACCTGGACCAGGGTGTCGAAGCCGCGCAGCTCACCGCCGTACGCCGCCGGGACGTAGTGCGCCGGCAGGCCGAGCCGGTCCAGGTGCGCGCAGATCTCCGCCGGGAACGCCTCGCTCTCGTCCGCGGCGGCGACCCGGGCGTGGCTGAAGACGACGTCGGCGTCGTCCGGATCGCCCAGCCGCTCGTCGAGGTGCCGGGCCACGGTCGCGGCCAGGGGCAGGGTGGGCGCGGTCATCTCAGGCCCGCACCCGGTCGTCGGACCGGCGCGCGGCCCGGACGCCGTCGGTGAGTTCTTCGTGCTCGGTGCCGAGGGCGCCGGTCAGGAAGAGCATCCGGGCCAGGCCGCGCTGGATCTTGCCGCTGGTCGTGCGGGGCACCGTGCCGGGACGGACCAGCACCACGCTGACCGCGCCGGTCCCGAACTCCCGCGACAGCACGTGGCGGACGGCGGTGACCACGGCGGCGCGGCCCGCCGGGTCGAGGGACCGGGAGCGGCACTCCTGCACCACCACCAGTTCCTCGTGCGGCACCTCGACGGTGAAGGCGGCACCGACACCTCGGGACAGGCTCTCGTCCACCGCGCGCACCGTCACCTCGATGTCGTGCGGGTACAGGTTGCGGCCGTTGACGATCAGCAGCTCCTTGATCCGGCCGGTCACGTAGAGCTGGCCGTCGCGCAGCAGGCCCAGGTCCCCGGTACGCAGGAAGCCGCCCTCGCCGTCGGCCAGCTCGTTGTCGAACACCTCCCGGGTGGCCTCCGGGTTGGCCCAGTAGCCGCGCGCCACGCTGGTGCCACGCAGCCAGATCTCGCCGATCCGGTCGGGCGGTTGCGGCAGCCGGGTGGCCGGATCGACGATCCTGATGTCGAACTCCGGAGTGGACTCGCCGCTGCTTACGAGTTCGCGCACCGGCTCCGGGTGGTCGGCTCCGACCGGTGTCACGACGTTCCGTTCCAGCTCTTCGGCGTCGACAGTGAGCACCACCGGCGGGCGACCGATGGTGGCTCCGCTGACGCTGAGCGTGATCTCGGCCAGGCCGTACCCGGGGCAGATGGCCTCCGGCCGCAGCCCGGCGGCGGCGAATCGACTGCCGAACGCGGCCAGGGTGGCCGCCTGCACCGGTTCCGAGCCGTTGACCGCGCGCTTCCACCGGGACAGGTCGACGCCGGCGATCTGCTCGTCGGTGATCCGCCGGGTGCACAGGTCGTACGCGAAGTTCGGCGCCGGAGAGATCTCGATGTCGTGGCGGTCGATCAGCCGGAGCCAGGTAGCGGGGCGTTTGAGGAACGTGGTGGCCGACATCCCGACGCTGCACCCGCCCCGCGAGAGTGGGGCCAGCAACTGCCCGATCAGGCCGAAGTCGTGGTACATGGGCAGCCATCCGCCGACGCGTACGCCTTCGCCGCCGCCGAGGATCTCGTTGAACGCCCGCAGGTTGGGCAGCAGGTTCGCGTGGTCCACGACGACACCCTTGGGGTCGCTGGTGGAACCGGAGGTGTACTGCAGGAAGGCGATGGTGGACCCGGCGACGGCCGGCCGCCGCCATGCCGCCGCCCGATCCAGGGGGATGTCGTCGAAGGCCAGGCACGGTACGTCGGACAGCCCGGACTCGCCCGCCCAGTCGCGAACCGCGTCGAGGGCCGCGGCGTCGGTGACCACCGCGGCCACCTGGGCGTTGTGCGCGATGCCGGCCAGCCGCTCCCGTTGCCGGCGATATCCGTCCGGCAGCGGGGCCGGGACCGGGATCGCACCGGCGTGCTGGACGCCGAGGAAGTTCTCGGCGAAGGCGGTGCCGGGCTCGTTCAGCACGAGCACCCGGTCACCGGCGCGGACGATGTCGGCGAGCAGCACGGCGATCTGCCGGGCCCGGGCCGCCAGGTCGGCCCACGACACCGTACGCACCCCGGCGTCGCCCGGTCCGGGATCGGTGTCGAAGATCAACGCCGGTCGCTCCGGGTGGACGGCGGCACGCTCCTGCAGCAGGTCGACGAACGTTTCGTGGTCGGGCATCAGGCGCTCCCCGCGGGTCGGTGACGTGCCGGACCCAGCGTCGCGCCGGATCCGGCATGTGCAGAAGGCTCGATCGAGCGGGCGGTTGGGGTAGCCGAACAGGTATGCCAGGCGGTCACGACGCCTCCTGCCAGCCGCCGAGCCAGCCCTGCGACACCCCGGCCAGGCCGATGGCGACCAGCGCCGCACGCCGTTCGACGGTCAGACCGGCGGCGTCCGGCTCCGCCAGGCCGGAGGTGATCCAACTGGTCATCGCGGCCTGGGCGAGCCCGGCCCCGACGGCTGCCGGGGGCCAGACGCCGTCCGCCTCGCCGCGGCGGACCGTCACCGCGTCCGCGCCGAGCAGGTAGCCGGCCGCCCACACCTCCAGGGCGAGTCGCCAGGGCAGGCCCGAGGGCAGGCCGGTGACCCCGAGCAGGCGGTCGAACCCGTCCACCACCTGGCTCACGGTCAGCCCGACCAGGCCGCAGTGATCAGCCCAGTACCAGCCGAAACCGTGTTCGACCGGTTCCCCGCTGCCGGGTCGCAGCGGCCGCAGCAGGCACCGGCTGCGATGCAGCTGCACGGTGTAGGGCAGCTTCTCGTCGGAGCGGCACCGCCGTGCCAGGGCCTCCTCGGCGCTCGTGCTGAACTGCCAGTACGTCGGCGACAGGACCGGAGCCGGCAGGAAGACGGTGGCGTGGAACCGGCCGGGATGCCCGACGATCGTCGGATCGAACCGGTGATCGACCAGGTGCGGCACGGTCCCGACGACCGGGATGCCGGCCTCCCGGCAGAACATCACCACCATCTCGTCGTCGTCCTTGACGTCGTCCGGAATGCCGGCCAGGTAGTCGGCCAGCTCCCGGGCCACCCGCACCGGCAGGACGAACCCCTGGGTGGGGGTCCACTCGAACAGCGACAGCGGCGCGAACGGCCAACCGGCGATCACCGCGCGGCGTACCAGGTACGAGTTCTGCGGGCTGTCCCAGTGCGAGTAGAGCGAGATGCCGTGTTCCGGACGGGCCGCGATCGCGTGGTGGACCTGGGTGGCGAAGCTCCGGATCAGCCGGATGTCGTCCTGCAGCACCAGGTGGTGGGTGGCGCCGTCGGCGACGGCGCGCCAGGCCACCTTGGCGGTACGCAACGGGCTGGGCACCCCGTCCGGGTCCGGATCGGTGACCACCCGGGCGGTCAGCGGGGCGCAGTCGCGCACGAGCGGTGGGATGCGCTCCCGCCGCCGCGGGTGGTGCATGATCGCCACGCTGAGCCGGATCTCGCTGGCCGTCACCGCGCTTCCGCGGCCGAGAGGCCGGCCGGCACGACCGGCTCCCCACCACAGGTCGCCGACCGGTAGGCCGCCTCGATCAGCGCCGTCGTGGTGACGACCTCCCGCATCGGCCGGTCCCAGCCGGTACCAGCGGCCACCAGGCCGGCGAAGTCGGCGAACATGCCGGGGAACCACTCCTGGTGGGTCTGGTCCCGGTTCGGCGGGGCCAGGTCGGTGCGCTCCAGCCCGTCCGCCGTACGCACCTCGGCCATCCCGTCGTGCACGTCGGCGGCGCCGTCCGGGCCGCTGACCAGATAGCGGTTCGACCGGGTGTCACTGACCCAGCTCAGGTCGATCTCGCAGGTCCCGCCGTCGCCGAACTCCAGGTCCAGCCGGGCGGCCACGTCCATCCCGGCGGTGGCGTCACCGTCCGCCCACTGCGCGACGCAGGAGACCGTCCGGGGCGCCTCGCCGAAGAGCTGGGTGGCCATGTACGCGCAGTGCGTCCCGTGGTCGAGCATGATCCCGCCCCGCGCCACCGAGATGTCCCGGCGCCAGTCCGGTTGCCATCCCGGCACTCCGCGGGCGTGCGAGTCACGGGCGATCCGGAACCGGGCCCGCAACGGGCCGCCGAGCCGCCCGCCGGCGACCGCGCCGGTGAGCACCCGCATCATCGGCGAGAAGCCGTAGTTGTGCGCGGGGTAGAGCAGCAGCCCTCGGTCCCGGGCCAGGTCGATCAGGTCGAGCGCCTCGTCGGTGCGCACCGCGACCGGCTTCTCGCAGATCACGTGCAGGCCGGCGGCGAGCGCCTCGCGTTCCAGCTCGACGTGATGGTTCGGTGGGGTGCAGATGTCGACCGCGTCCACCGGCTGGGCGGCGAGCAGCTCGGCCAGTGTCGGGTAGGTGGCCAGGCCGGGGTCGAGCTGCCGGGCCCGGGCCCGCCGCTCCGGCGACGGGTCGAGCACCGCGACGACCCGGCCGGCGGTGACCGTACGGTATGCGTGCAGTCGCCCTTCCCCAGCGGTGCCGAAACCGATGACGGCGATCCTCATGCCGGTACCTCCTCGAGGTGCTGGGGCGCCGCGCCGTCGATCAGGACGCGGCGGATGATCTCGACGGCCTGCTCGGCCAGCTCCGCGTCCACGTTCAGCGGTGGGTAGAGGCGCAGCGTGGTGCCTCCGGTCATCACCAGCACCCCGGCGTCGACCAGTGCCAGGAACGTCTCCCGGAAGGTGCCCTTGTCCAGTGGCCGGCGGGACCGCTTGTCGGCGACCAGCTCGATGCCGATCGCGAATCCGGCGCCCCGGACGTCGCCGACCAGCGGGGACTCGTCGACCAGCGGCTCGAGCGCGGCCAGCATCTCGGCGCCGAGCTTGCTCACGTGGCTGGGCAGGTCCTCGTCGACCAGCACGTCGGTGGTGGTGGCGACCGCCCGGCAGGCCAGCGGGAACGCGCCGAAGCTGGACGAGCTCGCGCTCGGGTCGGCGAACGGACTGGCGGCCATCAGCTCCGCGGTGGAGATCACCCCGGTGACCGGGTATCCGGCGCCCATCCCCTTGCCGACCGTGACGATGTCCGGCGCCACCTCGTCACGCATGAAGGCGAACGACTCACCGGTACGACCGAAACCGGTCATCATCTCGTCGACGATCAGCAACGCGTCGAACTCGTCGGCGACCGAGGCCAGCGCGGTCAGGTAGCCCGGTGGCGGCACCACGTTGCCCGACCGGCCCTGCACCGGCTCGACGACGAGGGCGGCCAGTGAGCCGGTGGAGTTCTCCTTGATGGTCTCCCGCACGGTCTCCACGCAGGCGTAGCCACAACTCGGGAAGGTCATCTTCAGCGGGCAGTGGTAGCAGTTGGCGTACGGTGCGCTGAAATAGCCGGAGGGCAGCGGGCCGAGACCGGCCCGTGCCCCCGCGGTGAGCGCCAGGCTGCCCAGCGTCTTGCCGTGGAAGCCGCCCCAGAACGACAGGAACTCGTGCTTGCCGGTGACCGACTTGGCCAGCCGCAGCGCCGCTTCCACCGCCTCGGTGCCGCCGCTGTAGAGCTGGATCCGGTCCAGCGGCGGCGGCAGGAACTCGCGCAGCGACTCGGCCATCGCCCGGCGGCCGGCCGACCCGAACGCACCGGCCGGCGCGGTGGCGAGCTCTGCGGTGAGGGCGGCGATCAGACGCGGGTTGGCGTGGCCGATCGAGTTGACCCCGCCGGCTCCCTGGAAGTCGATGATCTCGTTGCCGTCCACGTCGACCAGGACCGCGCCGGCGGCGGACTCGACGCACAACTGCGCCCAGAGCATGACGGCCTGCAGGCCGGGTCCGATCACTTCCTGCTCAGCGGCCCAGTGCTGAGCACCACGTGGCCGGTCGGGCGTACGCCCAAAACGCCGGCCGTCGCCTGAACTCTCTGCCATCGCTCCGCCTCTCGGGTGCGGCCGATCCGCCGGTCACGCCGACAGCGGACCGCTTTCCGCCCATGCTCGGGATCCGGCGGCGGGCCCGGGAGCCTCCATCGGCCACGACGAATGGGCATGCCCGGACGGCTGACACGTCCGGGCAGCGCGGCACCGGGGCGGACGCGGTTAGCGTGGCGCCGTGACCAGCACGGTGCAGGACCTCATCGACGTGGCGGCGCAGTCCGCCGTGGACGCCGGCCGGCTGGTCCGGCAGCGGTTCGGCGAACCGACGGACGCTTCCCCGAAGCAGGCGGCCCACGACGTCGTGACCGGGACCGATCTGGCCGCCGAGGCGTTGATCCGCGCCGCGTTGGGTGACGCCGCCGCGCGCTCGACGGTGGTGGGCGAGGAAGGCGGCCGGCAGGACGGCCCCCCGACCGGCCCGGACGACCCGGTGTGGCTCGTCGATCCGATCGACGGCACCTACAACTTCGTCCGGGGCATCCCGTTCTTCTGCGTGTCGATCGGACTGCGGATCGGCGGTCGCACCGTGGGCGGCTGCGTCTACGACCCGCTGCGCGAGGAGTTGTTCACCGCGGCGGACGGCCGCGCCTGGTTGAACGGCGCTGCGCTGCCCACGCGTACCTCCGCGTCGTCGGCGCCGCCGCTCGTGCTGTGCGACATCCCGAACGCCGGAGGGCCGCCGTCCACCACCGAGACCGACCTGCTGGCCGCGCTGCTCACCGCCGCCGCGGACGTGCGGCGGCTCGGTTCGTCCGCGCTGGCGCTGGCGTACGTCGCGGCGGGCCGCGCCGACGTGGCCGCCAACGCGGACGTCTACGACTGGGACACCGCTGCCGGGCGGGCGCTGGTCACCGCCACCGGCGGCGGTTACCTGAGCCATCCCGATCCGCTGCCGACCCGGCGGCGGGGCAGCTTCGTCGCATGGGCCCCCGCGTACGCGACCCTCGGCCGCGCGGTCGGCGAGGCCCTGCAGCCCGACAGCCTCGCGGAGGTCGTGTGACACGCCGGCGCTTTCTGATCATGGGCGGCATGCACCGCAGCGGCACCACCCTGCTGGCCGCGCTGGTCGGCACGAACCCGCAGGTGGCCGGGTTCCGGCAGACCGGCGCGCCGATGGACGAGGGTCAGTACCTGCAGACCGTCTGCCCCTACGACGAGCAGCACGGCGGTCCGGGGCGGTTCGCGTACGCGCCTGGGGCGCACATGACCGAGCACCACGAGCTGGCCAACCCGGCCACCGCCCGGCTGCTGCGCGAGCAGTGGGACCGCTACCTGGATCCCGGCCGCCCGGTCGTGCTGGAGAAGTCGCCGCCCAACCTGTTGCGCTTCCGGTTCTTCCAGCGGCTCTTCCCGGGCTCCCGGTTCGTGCTGGTCAAGCGGCACCCGGTGGCAGTGGCGATGAGCACCCGGAAGTGGACGCCGGCGCTGACCGTGCGGCAGCTCGTCGAACACTGGCTGCACGCCCACGAGCTGGCCCGGGCCGACGCCACACACCTCGACGCGATGTTGACCGTCCGCTACGAGGACCTGATGGACGACCCGGACCGGACGTTGGGGGCCGTCGCGGCCTTCGGCGGCCTTCCACCCGTCTTCGACGTCGGCGACCTGGACCGGGACACGAACACCCGCTACCTGCGGGCATGGCGGCAGGGCCCGGGGGCCGACGACGACCTCGCCGACCTCGCCGATCGGGTCGCACGGTACGGCTACCGGCTGCCCGCGCGCGCCTGAACCGGCTTCGACCGAGAGGGAGAACGGATGTCCCGGTTGCTCATCGTGCACGGCACCGGCGGACCGCGGCGCTCCGACGACTCGGTCCGCCGGGAGTGGATCGGCTCCGTCGAGGACGGTCTGGCGCTGGCCGGCTATCCCGCGGTGGCGCCGGATGCCGCCCTGGTCAACCTCGACGCCCCGGACCGCGTGCCGGCCGTCGGCGACAGCGATCCGGCCGCCGAGGCCGCACTGTTGCGGCGCTGCTGGCGGGCCGCCACCTTCGACACCGAGGCCGGTGCGGAGCCGGTCGGCGCGGACGCGTTGGCCGGCCGGCTGGCCTGGTCCCGATACTTCTGCGGGCTGACCGCCGAGGAGTTGACCGGGACCCTGCGTCAGGTGCTGGCGTTCGCCGCCGGCGCGACGGCCGGGCACGCCGCGATCGACGCCGTACGCGCCGCGCTCACCCCGGACACCGAGATCGTGATCGGCCACTGCCTGGGCGGGGTGGCCGCCGCACTGGCCCTCGCCGACGCCGGCGCCGCCGCCCCCGCGTTGATCACACTGGGCGCACCGCATCCCCCGGCCGTGGGACCGCCCGCCTCCGGACCGGCCGTCTGGGTGGATGTCACCGACGTGCAGGACACGCTGCTCCTCGCGGCCGGGACCGGTCCGGCCGGCGTCACCGAAAGGGTGTCAATCGACTGCGACCCTCGACTGCGCGGCGCTCGCAACTATCTGGCCTCGCCGGAGTTCGGCAAGGTGCTCGGCAGCCTGCTGGAGACGTCTGACGGCGGCTGACCTCCGGAGCATGTCCGGAACGAGACATGGTCCTGGATGGGGCGTGCCGCCGTCCGTTTCGATGATTCGTGTGACTCCGAGTGAGAGGAGCGCGGTCATGACCGCGACGATCGTCGAACACCATCCGCACCGCGAGTCGGCAAGCCTGCGCATCGCACTCGTAATGATCAACGACATCCTGCGGGACGGCCTCAGCATGGCACTTCGCGGCCTGGCTCTGACCACTTCCGTCCGTTCCTACCGCTCGATGCCGGAACTGCTGACCGAGGCCGTCGACAAGCGACCGGAAGTGCTCGTCGTCAACGCGGCCGACGGCGTCGCGGGCATCGCGGCCGCCGCGCTGATCGCCCCGGAGAGCAAGATCGTCATGCTGATCCACGACGCCCATGCCGCCGAGGCGGTACTGGCAGACGGCGTCGTGGTGGACGGCTTCCTGCTTCAGCAGGACCTGTCCGGTCGCACCTTGGAGAACGCGCTCCGGGCGATCATGACCGGTGAGGTGCCGATGCCCGCGGTCCTGGCGCAGCAACTGCTGGCCCGGGCCGGCATTCGCCGTACACCCACCTCGATGGCGCCCATCAAGCTGACGCCGCGCGAGCACGAGACGTTGTTGCTGCTTGTCGAAGGGCTGAGCAACAAGCAGATCGCGCGACGCCTCAAGATCTCCGACCACGGCGCGAAGCGGCTGGTGGCAGGGGTACTGCTCAAGCTCGGCTGCACCAATCGGACGTCGGCGGTGGTCACCGCCATCCGCTCCGGCCTGGTGGAGTGCGCGTAGGGCGGGCGGCGCGGGGCGACCGTACACAAAGGTGGCGGCACCGCAGCGGTGCCGCCACCCGCACGGTCCCTCAGACCGCCTGTCGCAGCGGGGGCCGCTCGTAGAGGCCGTGCACGGCCAGTTTGATGCCGAGTTCGAGCCGACTCCGGGCACCCACCATCTGCATGATCTGCGTGACCTGCCGCTGGACGGTACGGGTGGACACGGCCAGCGCCCGCGCGACCACGTCGTCGGTGGCCCCGCCGGCCAACCGCCGCAGCACGTCACGCTGCAACGGGTTGAGCCTGCCGTGAAGGTCACTGAAGTCCGCCCGCGCCTCGGACCAGTGGTGGTGGAAGATCGTCGTCAGCGCCTGCACAGCGGTCGGCGAGCGAACGGCCAGCGGCGACGTGGCCCCGCCCCGCGACACGATCGCCAGGTTGCGGTCCAGCACGACCATCAGCGTCGGCGAGTGCTTTCCGCTCCGCACGTCGGCCCGGACGCCCAGCAGGGCCCGCAGCCGGGCGCCCCGGTCCAGCAGGGTTTCCCCGGCCACCACCACGCGCACCCGGGCGGCTCCGGACCATCCGGCCAGAGGCGGCCAGGTCCGGCCCGGCTCCTGATCGGACAGCAGCGCACAGTTGGCCGGAATCAGCGCGAGCACCTCGTCGCGCGCGGCTCTGATCACCCGCGCCGCCAGACGCCAGCCGGCGGCCTCGGCCTCGATGACCTTCGGCTCGGGATCCACGGCTTCGTTCTGCATCAACTCTCCCCCGAGTTGACGTCGCCGACACGTGGTCATGCGACAAGCGGACAGTGATTGAAAGGTAGCGATGGGCGAACGTCGCGGGTACCGGGAAATCCCTGCCTCGCCGAGCCGGATTTCACCGGCTCACCCCGGGCCGGCGTCCGTATGGAACGGCGCTAAGGTCCCCAGCCGCCGGAGCTGTTCGACCGGAGGTACATCAGCACTGCCCGTACCCGCCGGTGCACACCCTCCGCCGCGTCGATCTGCAGCCGCTCCAGAATGCTCGTCACATATGACTCGATGGTCTTGCTGCTCAGCCGCAGACGGTCGGCTATCGCCCGGTTGGTAAACCCCTGCGCCATCAGTGCCAGCACCTCCTGCTCCCGGACGGTCAGGCGGTCGATCCGGCCACCCGTCCGGCGCCGGGCCATCAGCTCCTCGACCAGGGCCGGATCGATGACCGCTCCACCGCTCGCCAGCTCACGCAACGCGGTGACCACCTGCTCGACGTCGAGGATGCGCTCCTTGAGCAGATATCCGACGCCACCCTCACCCGAGTTGACGATCGCCAGCGCGTACTCCGTCTCGATGTGCATGGAGAGGACCAGCACGGCGATGCCGGAGTAGTCCCGCCGGATCCGCTCGGCGACGGCCAGCCCTTCGGTGGTGTAGGTCGGCGGCATCCGGATGTCGACGATCACGGCGTCCGGACGGTGCCCGGCCACCGCGTCCAGCAGTTCGTGCGCGTCCTTGACCGCCGCGAGCACTGTCATCCCGGCCTGCCGCAGGAGGGCCGACAAGCCCTCCCGGATCAGCACCGCGTCGTCTGCGATGACGATGCGCACGGGATCACCGTCCGCAGCGTCGTGCCGACGCCGGGTCGGCTCTCCAACTCCAGCCGGCCGCCGAGTGCTTCGGCGCGGCGGCAGAGGTTACTCAGACAGTCTTCGTCGTCAAGGGTCCGAGTCGAGCCGGAGCCGTCGTCGCACACCTCCAGGTACAGGCAGTTCTGCTCCATCCGCATCCGGATCACCACCGTCGAGGCGCCCCCGTGCCGGACCGCGTTGGTCAACGCCTCCGCCACGACGAAGTAGGCGGCTTCCGCCACCTCACGCGGAACCAGGCGAGGCCGGCCCTCGATCCGCACCGTCACCGGCGTGTTGGTGGTCAGGGCGGCCAGCGCCTCGTGCAGCTCGCGCCGATCCAGCGCGGGCGGACGCATCCCTCGGCTCAGCAGCCGCAACTCGGTGAGTGCCATGCCCAACTCGGTGACCGCCGCGTCCAGGTGAGCGTCCGCCTCGGCGGTGTCCCGCTTCGTCCGGCGCGCCATCTGCACCAGCAGGGTCGCGGTGACCAGCCGCAACTGCGCGCCGTCGTGCAGGTCCCGTTCGATCTCGCTGCGCGCCCGGTGCCGGCCGTTCCGCGCCTCCTGCTCGTAGCGACGTTCCCAGAGCGCGGCGTCGGCCCGCCAGCCGCGTGCGTTGGCGAGCAGCACCGACGGCGGTATCAGAATCTGCAGGACCACACCTGCCGCATTACTCACCAGCCAGGCCAGATGGGGCGTAGTGGTCAACACAGGCACCATCGCCGCGGCGCTGACCTGCACGCAGAGGAGGATGCCCGGAAGCGCGACGACCCGCTGCGCGCGCTGCCATCGCCTGATCAGGTGGACGGCGAGCCAGATCGCCACCACCGAGACCACCAGCCGCGCGGCCACCGGCCCGTACGGCTCGGCGGCCCAGCCCGGCTCGGGAAGGCAGGCCAGGCACGGGTCGATCGGGCTGGCCGGAGCGGCATAGCTGTCGATGACCAGCAGCGGCAGCCCGCCGAGCGCGGCGGCCAGCAGGACGCGATCCGCCCGGGTACGCGTACGGCCGTGCGGCTGGGTGACCAGGACGGCCACCAGGAGAGTCCAGATCAGCGGGTGCGCGACGGCGGCCACTCCGGTGCCCGTCTCGCCGTGCAGCGGCCCGGTGCTCCGGGCCAGCCACACCATCGCGACGGTGAAGAACAGTGTGCCGGTCACCGGGTTGGCGGCCGACCCGATCAGGATCATCCCGGCGGTGCCGTAGGAACAGACCAGAGCCAGAGCCGTCGCGACGAAGAACGTGGTCTCCGCGTCACCAGACTGGATCACCCGAACCGCGGCGACCACGCTCCCGCCCAACATCACACAGACCAGCATCGCGACAGCCGCGCCCCGCAACGCTGGCCCCGCGTCGACTCGGCTGACCCTGCCGGGCATCGGAAGCCGGACCAATCGTCCCTCCGCGGTCGGTAGCCGATGGAGCCGACCAGTGGACGGTGGTGAACCGATGAACGGTCGCTCGACGGTCGCGACGCGATCCCTGAAGATGATCAGACCGCCCGAATCGATCTCCTCGATCGGCGTCAATACTATCGCATCGCCGATTAATTGGGGGCAGGTAAATTGCATAAGAGTTTCCACAAAAGCGGTCATTACTCACCCACAGCCGCCGTAGCGACCCCAAGCGCTCGAACCGGACAGTCCGATGAGCCGCAGCCCGATATCACCTATGATTCTGCGGGTATTTGGCTTCCATTCGTAGCAGCAGGTCGACGCCCTCCCTATCCGCCCCGCCCCGGCCGCACGGCAGCGAATTCCACCCTGCGGGCAGGCTCCGACGACGGAGCAGTTCGGCAGCCAGATCGACGCGCCACGCGACAGCCCGGCCGGCCGGGAAGCCGGCACGCATCCCAGCAATCAGGATAATTGTCGTCCACTCCCGGGAAACAGGCCCGCGCATACCGTCGGCAGCCAGATGTCGGGGCGCCGACACAATAGAGATAGTCCGGGGCGATCCCGGCAAGGCGTGATCGGCATCCATCCGAAACCCGCCCGACCGCAATTTGCCTGGCCATGCGCCGCACAGGACCGAACTGCGCGTCCGAAAGGTGACCTCGTCCCGAGCACTACTCGCCTCTGCGGCTGCCCTGGAACGGCGGACAACATCGTTCCGGACGAAGCAGTAGCGTGACGCATCGATCGAACGAGAGGCAGGCGACCGTGGCGGATCGGCGCGCGGTACTCGCTCCGGGAACGGGGCTACGACACCCGGGGGCCGCTCTTCGTCTACATCGGGGAGGCGTTGCGCCGACTCGGCTTCGACGTGCCGGCGCTGTCGACAGCTGACGGTCAGCGGCGCTCACGTGACCGGCGCCGCGCCCACACCCCCGCCGCCACCGCCGCGACGAGCGGCACGAGGCAGCAGATCGCCAGGACGGACAGGTGCCACGGCTTGATCGCTCCCATGGGCCGAACGATAGGCGTCGCTGTCCACACCCGCTACGCGGAGGCTCGGGCGGCCTTGCCGTCCAGCCACAACGTGTCGCTGTCGTCGCGGTGCGAGCCGGTGGAGCCGACGTGCTTGACGCTGATCTTCGGCCCGTTCTTGATCACGTGGACCAGGGCCATCGCGTGTCCCCTGCCGAGGCCGTACTCGTCCTTGAGCCAGCCGACGATCACGCCGGCCTTCACGTCCGCCGCGTCGTAGCCACGCTCCCTGGCCTGGTCGACCAGGACGCGCGGGGTCTTGCCGGTCTTGTCCTCGATCGCGTCGAGGTATGCCTGGAACGACATCTGCCCAACCCTTCGCTCGGGAGGTGGTGACAACTCCACCCTCCCGGGCCAGGCGGTGCCGATCAACGCCGGACCGGGCCACCGTCGTTGCCTCCGGGGCAACGATCGCCGTCGGGCGAGACGCCGGAGAGCCCGGCCCGCGTGGTTCGCGGGCCGGGCTCTCCACACCTCGGGGTACGCGCTCAGCGCTGGAGGGTGAGCAGTCCGGGGCGGTAGGGCAGGAGGCCGTAGTCGCCGCCGGAGTTGGGGGAGCGGCCTTGGTAGAGCAGTTGGAGGTTGCAGGGGTCGACGGTGAAGGTCTGGTCGGCGGTGGTGCGGATCAACTCGCCGTGGCTGATGTCGTTGGTCCAGGTGGCGCCGCTGTTGGCCTTGCCGGCGAAGGGGTTGGATTCGGTGGCGGCCTGCGGGGTCCAGGAGCCGCCCAGGCTGGTGGCGGTGAAGGACCGGAAGTAGCGGCCCTGGGAGCCGATGGCCTCGACGATCATCAGGTAGCGGGTCTGGCCTTGCAGCTTGTAGACCTGCACGGCTTCGAACAGGTTGTTCGTCGAGTCGCTCATGATGGTGGTGTAGTTGGAGCCGAAGCTGCCGGGGAAGTTTCCGATCGGCATGCTGGAGCGGTAGATCTTGCCGTTGTCACCGGCGAAGAACAGGTACATGTTCTGGTCGTCGGCGATCAGGGTCTGGTCGATCGGGCCGGTGCCGGAGCCGGAGATGCTGCCGGTGAACAGCGGCTGCGCCGACGACCAGCCGTTCGGGTTGGTCGGGTTGGTCGAGGTGCGGTAGGAGAACGCGGTCGGGCCCCACTGGTAGGCCAGAACCCAGATGTTGCGCGGCGCGAAGTAGAACAACGTCGGCGCCACAGTCCCCGAGGACATCGCGTTCTGCGACGCCGTGGCCATCTGCGACCAGTTGGAGAACAGACCGAAGTTCATCGACCCCCACGACGAACCGGTGTCATGCGTGGTCGCGTAGACCAGGTGCTGCCCGTTGTAGGGCACCACTGTGAAGTCCTTCAACGACACCCAGCCCGAACGCGGCTGCGCCAGCACACCCGTCGACGACCACCGGTACGACGACGGCAGATTGCAGGTGCCACCCGGCGGCGGCGTGGTGGGCGGCGCCGTGGTGGGGTTGCCGCCGCCGCCGTCGACGCGGACGAGCTGCCACTGCTGGTTGGCGCCGTTCCAGTCGTCGTACTGGACGATGTTTCCGCCGTCGGCGGTCGAGGCGCCCTGCACCTCCACCACCTTGTTGCTGTTGCGGTTGATCAGGCGGACGTACCCGCTGTCGGAGTCGGCCAGCCGGAACTGCTGGTTGGTCCCGTTGGTGTCGGACCACTGCACGATGCTGCCGCCGTTTGCGGTCGACCAGTTGTAGACGTCGAGCACCTTGCCGGACAGCCGGGACTTCAGCCGGTAGTAGCCGCCGCCGGAGTCGACGAACTGCCACTGCTGCTGGTTGCCGTTGTTGCGCGACCACTGCACGATCCGCGCGCCGTCGTTCGTGGCCAGGTTGTAGACGTCGAGCGCCTTGCCGCTGTTGCGGTTGACCAGGACGTACCAGGCACTCGTGTCGACGCTCGCGGCGGCGGCGGGCGCGGACACGACCGCCACGGCGCCGGCGCCGACGAGGAGCGCCGCGGCGCCTGTCGCGACGACTCGCGGCAGCCATCCGCGCCGTCGTGGCGGCGACACCGTCGATGGGGATCTACCAAAAGCAAACATGTTCCTCCCTCAGATCACATTTGTGAGCGCTAACAATTAGCGCTGGCGCACTGACCCCACACCCGGCCTGCCACCCGGCCGCCCGCGCCCGCTCGGCGACCCGTCGCTCCCGCCGCGCTGTGCCATCGACTGTGAGCGATAACACGTCGTTCGTCAAGTCGTAACAGTCGATGGATGCCGGGCCCGACGGCCACGGAGGTCATGTCGGCTTGTCGACCCAGCACTAGCGACGCCCGCATGGCGGCCCGACAGTGCACACGGCTGGAGGGCGGTGGGGGATTTGGGGCAGCCGGCGGACGAATCCGTCATGATCCGGGACTGGTTCAGCGTGCCGCGGGTGTCCGCCGAGGACCGGGCCGCGGTCTTCGGCGTACGCACTCAGGACCCGCGGGTGGAGTTCGTCGCGCTGACCGTCAAGTACTGGATGGACGCCCACGCCACCCGGTCGATGACCCGCGACCGGGTCCTGACCGCGATGAGAGGCCGCATCACCACCGACAACGTCTGGGACCTGGTCGCGATGCTCGCGAAACTGCGGCTGGCCGAGGCGTTCTTCGACCTGGCCGCCTCCGACGTCGACACCGACGGCGCGTTCCGCCGCCACCTGCTCGGCCTCGACCCCGCGCTGCTCGACGCGATGCGGCACTACGCGGCCTGGAACGGGATCAACCCGAAGCTGTTCCTCGACGGGTTCGCGGTGGGTGTCGGGGAGTCCGTCGCGACGGTGGTGGTCGACCTCGGCAAGCTCGTGCAGTTGATCGGCCGGCTCCAGCAGGAACAGTTCACCACGCTCATCGTGCTGACAGTCGATCCCCGCGCCGGTGTGCAGCGCATCGCCGACCAGGCCACAGTCGTACGCCAAGCGCTGGCCGGGATCGTGGCCGCGCTGGACCCGACAACCGTCCCGGAACGGTTGCTGGCGCTGTGGCGCGGCTGGGCGGCCGAGTTCGCCCGGCACCTGGAGAACCTCGACCCGTTCGCCGCCGGCCGACTGCTCGGGCGCGTCGCCGGCGACCTGTACCAGGTGCTCACCGGACTGGTACATCTCGCCCGGCTGCTCGGCGGCGTCGCGGTGCGCGCCGCCGTCCGGTACGTGCCGCTGCTGCTCGCGGGCGCCCGCGAGGCGCGCCTGCTGACCGCCCAGATGGCCGCGCTGCTGGTGGCGATCGGCCGGGCCGCGATCGCCGCCACGCCCCGGGTGGGGCTGGCCGTCCTGCGCACGCTCTTCCCGCCGAAGGTGCTCGACGCGCTGTTCCGGCAGGGCCGGGTGCTGCTCGCCGACGCCGAACTGACGCTGAGCGTGTTCAACCAGGCGGCGCACGCCGAGGCGTTCGCGGGCGCCGGGGCGGGCACCCGGCTCGGCGCGCTGGTCAGCCTCGACGGCCGGCCCGTGCTGATGGCGAGCATGTCCGAGACGGTGTCCTCGGCCGGCCGGGCGGCGACCCGCGCCGAACTGAACGAGGCGCTGGACGAGATCATCAAGCGGATCGAGGACCTGCGCGAGCTGAAACCGCCGAAGACACCCCGGGACATCCAGGCCGCCGTCGTGCGCGCGGCCATCGCCCGGCAACTGGAGCAGCGGCTGACCACCGCGTTCAACCGGGCGCTCCAGACCGCCGCGTACGAGGAGTTCCGCGCGCTGCGCAAGGCCGGGCAGGCGCAGCCCTGGCGGCTCGGGCAGCAGGTGCACCGGCGGATGGCCGCCGAGGTCGCCCAGCTCGTCGGCCGGTCACCGGGCCTCGAGGCGTTCGCGGAGAAGTCGCTGGCGACAGTGGTCGAGGCGGTCCGCGCGGCCCACCCGGAACTGGCGCCCGCGCTGCGCGGCTCCGAGGCGGTGCTGCGCCAGACGGTCGCCCAGATGCTGCTCGGCCACCCGGACCGGGACCTGCTGCTGCGCCTCGTCGGCTTCACCGGCAACCCAGCCGCGACCGGGGCGGAGAAGGCCCTCGCCGGCCACCTCGCCGAACGGTTCCGGTGGAAGGCGTCCACCACTGTCGGGGACCTCCGTTCCGACCTGCTGCTCGTCGACCCCGATGCGGCCCGCGTCACGAACGTCGACTGGACCTCCTCGACCAAGCTGGAGCGCTTCGAGAAGACCTGGGGCACCGTCGCAGACGACCTCGGGGAGACGTTCGACGGTCGCTGGGAGGCGATCGCGGAGGCGTACCAGCGGGCCGCCAAGGGCGGGGTGCCAGCAGAGGTCGTCGCCGGTCTCGAAGAGCTGACCGCGCACGCCGTACGCGAGACGGTCGTCCGGCAGGCCGCCCTCAGTCAGTTGTTCCCCGGGTTCTTCGTCACCTCGCACGAGATGACGTACCAGGGGCTGCACTCCCTGTTCACCCTGCCGCTGTAGAGGAGCACCGATGGGCAGAGTCGTCGTCGCCGACGCCGATCCGGCGACGCTTGGTTTCAGCACCGCGCATTCCGACCGGTACGTCTACTCCAACTACTTCGTACCGGTCCGGCTCACGTTCGGCGGTGGCGAGACGCCCATCCTGCCGTTCTACGTCAAGCAGGCGCTGATCGAGGCGATCCGCTACGGCGGGCTCGACGGCGACCGGCTGCCCCACCTGCTCAAGCAACTCGGCCTCTACGACCTGTGGAAGGCCAACGAGATGGACGCCGCCACCGAGGCACTGCCCGGCGCCGACTCGGGCATGTCGTACCGGGAGCCGCCGGCGCGACGCCAGACGCTCCTCGGTGACCAGCAGGCGGAGTTCGTCGCCGGGCTGCTCCAGTCCGACGTGGGCATCGCGTTCCTCGACCGCACCCGGATCCGGCCGGTGGGCTTCGCGCTCGGCGAGCACGTCTACGCGCTGGCGCTCGCCCCCGGTGAGGAGGCGGTGCTGGAGCAGCGCACCTACACCAAGCGCGAGCTGACCCTGGAGGAGCAGAACGAGTCGGAACAGCAGACCGACGTCGAGCTGACCAGCGCGCTCACCACCGAACTCCAGGAGGGCTTCGAGCGGCAGAAGTCGCTCACCGACACCTGGGGGCTCAACGCGAGCCACACCGGCCAGTACACCAGCCCGACCGGCATCTGGGGCACCTTCAACGCCAGCCACACGATCGGCTTCGCCAGCAGCGTCACCGCGGCGAGCCAGGAGACGAGCCGCCGCGCGGTCAAGGACAGCCGGACCGCCACCTCGAAGGTCGCCGCGCGCTACCGCACCCAGCACAAGACCGACTTCAAGCTGGTCAGCGAGACTGGTACGGAGTCGGCCTCGAAGCGCACCGTCCGCAACCCGAACCGGGCCACGCCGATCACGCTGCACTACTTCAAGGTGCTGCAACGGCTGGAGCTGGCCCACGAGCGGTACGGCGCACGGGTCTGCTGGGCCCCCACGATCAAGGATCCGGCGTTCGCATTCGCCCAGAAGATCGTTGACGGGCGGCAGCGGATCCGCGACAACGCGGTCGCCGCACTGCCCCCGATGCCGGTGAAGCCGGAGCGCCCGCCGCGTGGCGCGCCCGCAGCGGTGGAGACGCGCGTCGTGTACTCCCCCGTGGTCACGCTCGACAAGTGGGGATTCACGGGTGACATGAGCGCGGACTACGACGTCGACGTCCCCGTCGACGCCGGCTGGGAGTGGGACGGCAACGTCGACACGATCCGGCAGAACCTCACGCTGATCACCCGCCGCCCGCCGGACGCGATCGCCGCCCGGGTGGTGGGCGTGCCGGTGGTCACCGAGGCGGACGGACGGCCGGTGCTGCGCGTACGCGTGCACGTCGGCGCCCGGAGCTGGCTGGCGGGTCCGGGCGCGGACGTGCAGCTCGCCGCCGGGTTCCGGCGTACCCCGACCGTGGTGGACCAGACCGCCGATGACGCGGCGTACAACGCGCTGGTCGCCGGCTACCTGACCGACCTTCAGGAGTGGCAGGACCGGCGCGACGCAGCGCTGGCGGCGGCCCAGACGGCGGGGGACGAGTTCGAGGCGCGGCTACGGGCCGGCTTCTCGCCGGTCAACGAGATGGTCTCGCAGATCGTGGAGGCGCACTTCCCGGCCAGCGTGCGGGACGAGGCGTGGGAGATCGACTTCTGGCACCGGGTCTTCGACTGGGAGCGCGCGTCGTTCGTGTCGTACCCCGGGTGGTGGTCCGGCGGTGACGCCCGCGCCCCGGAGCGCGATCCTGGCGACTTCGTCAACGCCAGCTGGGCGAAGCTCTACCTGCCGGTGCGGGCCGGCATGGAGCTGACCGCGCTGCGGTGGATCTTCGGCAAGGTGGTGGCGACCAGCCTCGCGCCGCAGGTGGAGCACGAGCTGAAGGCATTCGTGGACGAGCTGACGGCGTACCGGACCGGCCACCTCGGCACCGGCGACGAGATGCCCGAGCTGGCCACCGAGTGCCAGGACGTGCCGGAGCGGGTGTACTGCCTGGCGAAGTGGACCGAGTTGATGCCCACCGACGGCACTCACCTGGAGGTGGTGCAGGGCGCCACCACTGCCGCCGACGCGGTGACCGCCAAGGAGATCAGCGACGCGGAGGAGCTGCGGGCGGCGCTGCTCGACGGCGAGGTGCAGACCAACCGGCTCCGGACCAGGGCGTACGACCAGATGACCGAGCCGGCCGACGTCGGCATCCATCTCGGCACGCCGTCCGGGAGCGGCCCGGCCGTCTGAGCCACTCGTCCACCCCGACCCATCGCCTGACCAGGGGATCGGGGTGGACGAATTCTGGCAAAGTCTGAACTTTCGATTCGTGGCCTAGATGGGCAAAAAGGCGCATAATTGATCCCTTACGGTCGCTCCCTCGGGACGACGACGACGCCGGCCGGCGAACCGTCCAAAAAGAACCGTCTCCCCACCGGTGGGTCGATGGTGCTGGATCCCCAGAGGCACTAAGTTGGCCGTCGCCGCTGTGCTCGGCCGGCGCATTCACGAACCTAAGGAACACTCATGACAACCGCACCCTTGCGCCAGGATGAGCCCCCGGTCTCGCTGGTCAGGGTCCGCGCGGAGCCGCTCGACCGGCTCTCCGCCGCGGACATCTCCCCCATCGTGCGCCGGGTGATGGCGGCTCACCTCGATCAGAGCAAGGTTCCGGCGGCCAAGTTCGCGTCGTTCATCTGATCCGCGATGACCCCGGAGCCCGCCCGCGCGGCGCTCACCGAGTTCGTCCTCAAGGTGCACGCCAGGTGTGACCTGGCGTGCGACCACTGCTACGTCTACGAGCACGCCGACCAGAGCTGGCGCCGCCGTCCGGTGCGGATGACGCCGGACGTGCTCCGGGCCGCGGCCGGACGGATCGCCGAGCATGCGGCGGCCCACGAGCTGCCGGACGTCACAGTCGTCCTGCACGGCGGGGAGCCGCTGCTGCTCGGCCCCGACGGGCTGGGCCAGGTGCTCGCCGAACTGCGGCGCGTCATCGGCCCGGTCACCCGGCTCCGGATCGGCATGCAGACGAACGGCGTGCTGCTCTCCGAGCGGTTCTGCGACCTGCTCGCCGAACACGACGTCGCGGTCGGTGTCTCGCTCGACGGCGACCGGGCCGCGAACGACAGGCACCGGCGCTTCCGCTCCGGCGCCAGCAGCTACGACCAGGTGCTGCGCGCGCTCGCCCTGCTGCGCCGCCCGGCGTACCGGCGGCTCTGGTCGGGTCTGCTCTGCACCGTGGACGTGCGCAGCGATCCGGTCGCCGTGTATGAGGCGCTGCTCGCCCAGGAGCCGCCCCGGATCGACTTCCTGCTCCCGCACGCCACCTGGGACAACCCGCCGTGGCGGCCGGCCGCCGGGGACACCGCGTACGCCCGCTGGCTGCGCGCCGTCCACGACCGCTGGCGCGCGGACGGCCGCCCGGTCCCGGTGCGCCTGTTCGACTCGCTCCTGTCCACCGCCCGCGGCGGACCCAGCGGCACGGAATGGCTGGGCCTCGACCCGGTCGACCTGGCCGTGATCGAGACGGACGGCGAATGGGAGCAGGCCGACTCGCTCAAGACCGCGTACGACGGCGCGCCTGCTACCGGCATGACCGTCATCTCGCACGCGGCCGACGCCGTGGCGGCCAGCCCGCTCCTGGCCCGCCGCCGCTCCGGCCGGGCCGGTCTCAGCGACGAGTGCCGGCGGTGCCCGGTGGTCGACCAGTGCGGCGGCGGACTCTTCGCCCACCGGTACGGCGCCGGGCACTTCGACCATCCGAGTGTCTACTGCGCCGATCTGAAAGAGCTGATCGTGCACGTGAACGAGAACCCACCGGAACCCGTCCGGCTCGACGCCGGCCTGCCCGACGACTTCATCGACCGCCTCGCGGCGCCGACCGGCGACCGGGTCGCCATCGGCCGGCTCGTGGAGGCACAGATCGCCATCGTCCGCGCGCTGCTCGCCGAGGTGGCCGACCGCCTGCCGGCCGGCGGGGCCGGAGCCGACGGCTGGGAGGCGCTGACCGCCCTCGACCGTGGTGCGCCGGAATCAGTCGCCCGAATCGCGGCCCACCCGTACGTGCGGGCGTGGGCTGTCGACTGCCTCGCCGGCACCGGCACCGGCGCCCGCCAGGGGCCCGACTACCTGAGCGCGATCGCCGCCGCCGCCGCGCTCGCCGCCGGCGTTCCGGTACGCCTCGCCGTGCCGGTACGAGGCGGTCGCCTGCACCTGCCGACGGTGGGCACCGTCCTGCTGCCCGAGACGGCCGACGGCACCGCGCGGGTGGAGATCGACCCGGGCTCGCTGCGGGTGCGGGCCGGGGACGTGACGGTGGCCGTGAGTCCGGGCGCGGCGGGCGGGCCCCGCTGGTGGCCGACCCGCCGTCTCGTCGCGCCGGACGTGTCGGTGCTGCTGGAGGACGGCGACCCGCACCGCGACTGCCACCGGCTGCCCGCCGGTGACCGGGTCGACGACGCGGGCGCCGCGCGCTGGACGGAGACGTTCGCGGCGGCGTGGCAGGTGATCCGGGACGAGGTGCCGGGCCACGCCGAGGAACTGCGTACCGGGCTGCGGGCGGTGGTGCCGTTGCGGCGCAGCGGCGACGGGGTCAGCGAGGCGTCGACCGCCCGGCAGGCGTTCGGCGGCGTCGCGGCCACGGAGACCGACGCCGGGTCGCTGGCGGTGCTGCTCGTGCACGAGTTCCAGCACAGCAAGATGAACGCGCTGCTGGACGTCTGCGACCTGGTCGACGGCACCCGGCCGATCGACATCACGGTGGGCTGGCGGCCCGACCCGCGGCCGGCGGAGGCCGTCCTGCACGGCATCTACGCGCACGCGGCGGTGGCCGACATCTGGCGCGTCCGGGCGGACCGCCAGGTCGACGGCGCGCAGGCGGTCTACCGGCAGTACCGGGACTGGACGGCCGAGGCGATCGGCGCGCTGCAACGGGCGGACGCGCTCACCCCGGCCGGCTCACGGCTGGTCCGGCAGGTGGCCCGCTCGATGTCCGGATGGCCGTCGTGACCACCGCCGTCCCGGCCGCGTACCAGGTCGACACGCTCGCCGCCGACCTGCGGGCGCTCGGGCTCGGCAGCGGTGACGTCGTGCTCGTGCACTGCTCCCTGCGTGCCCTCGGACCGGTGGCCGGCGGGCCGGCCACCCTGGCTGCGGCGCTGCGGGCCGCCGTCGGTCCGTCCGGCACCGTCGTGGTCCCGGCGCAGACCCCGGACAACTCGGTGAGCAGCCCCGCGTACCACGCGGCGACCGTCGGGCTGACCGACGAGGAACGCCTGGCGTACGAAGACCGGATGCCCGGCTTCGACCCGGCCGTCACACCGTCGTTCGGGGTCGGCTCGTTCGCCGAGCACGTACGCCGCCTGCCCGGCGCGGTCCGCAGCCGGCACCCGCAGACGTCGTTCAGCGCGTGGGGACCGCTGGCGGAGGATCTGATGCGCGTCCACGACCTGGACTCCCACCTCGGGGAGCGGTCCCCGCTCGCCGCCCTGGAGGCCGCCGGTGCCCGGACGCTGCTACTCGGTGTCGGTTATGCGACATGCACCGCGCTGCACCTCGCCGAGTACCGGTTGCGCCGCCCGGCGCCGCGTCGTCCGTACCGCTGCTACGTGGTGCGCGACGGCCGCCGGGAACGGCTCGACTTCGAGGCGCCGCACCTGGATGCGGCCCCTTTTCCCGCAATCGGCGCGGAACTCGACCGGGCGGCGTTCACCCGGCACGGGACGGTCGGCGACGCCCCGGCCCGGCTGCTGCCGATATCCGACGCGGTACGCACCGCCGTCGCCTGGATGGACACCCACATCGGACGGTGAGGGCCTGGTAACCCGAGCGCAACCTCTCTACCCTGATCGATAGACGCCGTATCGTGTCGACTGGGGAGCAGCGCGTGATCATTGACGGTTGGGGGTCAGGCGCTCTTCCCGTGGAACGGTCGTGTCGTCGTGACCTCTGAGCGGCCCGCGCTGCCGGGCCCGCCCTATTTCTTCCTCAGCTACGTTCCCCCACCGACACACAACGACCGCACCCTGGGCGACCACTGGGTCCGCCGCTTCTACCACGATCTCAACCTGGCGATCGACGGCCGGCCCGGCGACCGGTTACGCCGGCAGGGCTTCGCCGACTTCATGGTGCGACCGCCGGAGGCCCGGACGGAACGAAAACGCATCGCGCTGGCCGAGGCCGAGGTGTTCGTCCCGCTGTACTCACCGGCCTACCTCAACCGGAACGACTCGCGCCGGGAGCGGGAGTGGTTCCGGCAACGGCTCATCCGGGCCGGCCGGCCGCCCGACGGCGACAACATCCTCCCGGTCCTGTGGATCCCGTCGCCGGCCTCCGTCCACGCACCGGACCAGGCGCGCGCTGTGGCGATGGCCGCCGACGTGGACGCGTACGCCGCCAACGGGATGAGCGCGCTCTGCCGGCTCCAGAAGTTCCAGCATGCCTACAAGGAGGTGCTGGGCCGGCTCGCCCAGCACATCGTCGACACCGCCGAGCAGACGCCGCTGCAACCGGCCGAGCCGCCGACCGGCCCGACCGACCTGCCGTCGTCCCCGACCAGCGAGGTGCCGTTCCGGGCGGTGGTGATCGCACCCGAGCAGCCGGGGGACCCGGGCCGGCTCAACGGACGCTCCGACACGCACGCCGGGCGGTGGCGCCCGTTCCGCGGCCGGCCGCCGGTGGTCGACGACGTGGCCGACGCGGTGCAACGGCTGCGAATGCCCATCGACGTTCGCGACTTCGTACCGGACGCCGGGCTGTTCCGGGCCTGTCCGGGCGTACTCATGATCGATCCTCGGGTGGTCGCGACGCCGGACGGCGCGGAGGCCGTCCAGGCCGCCGTCGACTGCCTGCACAGCTGGGTGGGCGTCGTGCTGATCAGCGAGGACGCCCGCCCCGGCCACCGCTCGCACGCGGCGGGACTGCTCGACCGGGCGGCGAGCATCCTCTCCGCCACGACGCGTCCGCTGATGATCACCGCGTGGGACGACTGGCGGACCGAGATCCACGATCTGGTCCGCCGGATGCGACGCCGATACCTGGAGGCGGGACCGAACTACCCACCGCCGGGACCACCCATCAACAAGCCCCGGCTCTGGGAGAACCCGCCGCCCGACGAGGGAGTGGACACATGACCCGACGTGAGGGACAGGTCGTCACCTTCTACTCCTACAAGGGCGGCACCGGCCGGACGATGGCGCTGGCCAACGTCGCCTGGATCCTCGCCGCGAACGGCAAGCGGGTGCTCGCCGTCGACTGGGATCTGGAGTCCCCCGGCCTGTCGCGCTTCTTCGCGCCGTTCATCGACCGGGACGCGCTGGAGAGCACCGGCGGGGTGATCGACCTGATCCGGGAGTACGAGTGGGCGACCACCACCAAGCAGGACAAGAGCGACGACCGCTGGCACGAGCAGTACGCCCGGGTGCACAAGTACTCGTTCTCGCTGAACTGGTCCAACTTCCCCGGTGACGGGACGCTCGACTTCCTCGGCGCCGGGCAGCAGAACAACGACTACGCGGGCGCGCTCGCCGGGATGAACTGGGACGAGTTCTACGAGCGGCAGGGCGGCGGCTACTTCTTCGACGCGCTGCGCGCCGACATGAAGCGCAACTACGACTACGTGCTCATCGACAGCCGTACTGGGTTCTCCGACGTCGCCGACATCTGCACCATCCAGCTGCCGGACGTGCTCGTCACCTGTTTCACCCTCAGCGAGCAGGGCATCACCGGCGCCGCGAAGGTGGCACGGCTGGTCGAGCACCGGTACGGGTCGCGGCGGATCCGGGTGCTGCCGGTGCCGATGCGTATCGACCCGGCGGAGAAGGTCAAGGCGGACACCGGGCGGGCCGTGGCGCGACAGCGTTTCAGCGGTCTGCCCAGCGGCATGAGCGAGGCCGAACGGGACCGGTACTGGGCCCGGATGCAGGTGCCCTACCAGGCGTTCTACGCGTACGAGGAACTCCTCGCCACGTTCGCCGACCAACCAGGCGTCAACGGGTCGCTGCTGTCCGCGTACGAGGCGCTGACGCGCGAGATCACCCGGGGCGAGGTGGAGTCGCTGCCGTCGATGAGCAGCGCGGTACGCGAACGGGTCAACGCCCGGTTCACCCGCACCTCCAACTCGGTGGAGAACGAGATCCTGCTCCGGCACGCCCCGTACGACAGGGTGTGGGCGGAGTGGATCGGCCACCTCCTGGTCTCGGCCGACGTGCGGGTGACCGACCCGTGGTTCACCGACGACGAGACGCCCCGGACGGCCCGGGAGCTGATCATCGTCTCCGAGGCGAACGCCACCGAGGAGGCGGTGCTCGCCGCGCCGGACCGCTCGCCCGACCAGGTGCCGCTCGTCGTCTACGTGGCCGACGTACGGCGCCTGGCCAACGTGCCGGTCGCGCACACGGTTTCGGTGGCCGGCCTGGAGGCCCGGACCGCAGCCACGCGGATCCTGCGCCTGGTCGGCCGGGAGGGGGTGCCGGCCGACCTGGAACTGCCGACCGGCCCCCGGTTCCCCGGCCGGGACAACACGGTCTTCGAGGTGCCGGGCCGCAACAAGCGCTTCACCGGCCGCGAGGCGGACCTGCGCGAGCTGCGGACGCTGCTGCGCAGCAGCCCGAAGGTGGTGCTCTCCGGCACCGGCCCGGTGGCGTTGCAGGGCATGGGCGGCATCGGCAAGAGCCAGCTCGCGCTGGAGTACGCCCACCGCTACCGCGCCGCGTACGACATGGTGTGGTGGATCGACGCCGACCAGGTGCCGTTCATCGAGTCTGCCATCGGCGACCTCGCGCCCTACCTGGGCGTGCCGTCGTCGGAGTCGAACCGGGAGAACGCCCGGCTGGTGCTGCAGGCGCTGCGCCGCACCGACCTCCGGTGGCTGCTGATCATGGACAACGCCGACGAGGTCGAGGGCGTCCTGCCGTACGTGCCGGACGGCAGGGGCCACGTCCTGATCACGTCCCGGAACCTGCAGTGGATCGAGCGGGCCACCACTGTGCAGGTCGACGTGTTCAAGCGCCCGGAGAGCATCCAGCACCTCACCGAGCGGGTGCCGACCATGCGCGTCGACCAGGCCGACCGGATCGCCGCCCTGCTCGGCGACCTGCCGATCGCTGTCACCGCCGCCGCGGCCTGGCTGGCCGACACCGGCCACTCGGTCGACAGCTACCTCACCGAGATCGCCAAGTTCGGTCCGGGCGCGGTGATGGAGCCGAACAGCAACGTGTCGGTGGAGGCCACCTGGGAGCTGTCGCTCAACCACCTGCGTACCCGGAACCCGGCGGCCTACCGCGTGTTGCAACTCTGCTCGGTGTTCGCGCCGGAGATCTCCGCCGACCTGGTCTACAGCGACGAGTTCGCCGAGGCGCTCGTGCCGTTCCACCCGCAGGCCAAGGAGCGGCTGGTCCGCCAGCAGTTGGTGCAGCAGGCCAACCGGCTCGCGCTGGTCCGGGTCGACCTGCGGGCCGAGAACCCGTCCGGCGGTGACCGGGGCCGCGGTGGGCTGGTACTCATGCACCGGCTGCTCCAGCACGCCGTCCGGTCCCGGATGACCGAGGAGGAACTCGACGAGGCGCGCCGCCAGGTCCACCTGGTGCTCGCCGCCGCCCGGCCCGAGGGCGAGGTGGACGACCCCGACGGCTGGCCCCGGTTCCGGGTCATCTGGCCGCACCTGGAGGCGTCGAAGGCGCCGCTGAGCCGCCGGGTGGAGGTGCGGGCGTTGATGATCGACCGGGTCCGCTACCTCCAGTTGCGCGGCGACCTGGAGACCGGCCGGCGGCTCGGGGAGGAGGTCGCGCAGACCTGGGAGCAGATGCTCGCCGACGAGACCGACCCGCGGGCGCGCGACGACCTGCGCCGGCAGTTGCTGCACCTCCAGTTCAACCTCGCCAACGTCCTCTCCTTCCTCGGGCAGTTCACCGAGTCCCGGGCGCTGGACGAGGAGGTGCTGGCGGCCCAGCGGGAACTGCTCGGCGAGGACCACCCGCACACGCTGATGACCGCCGGCGGGCTGGCCCGCGACCTGCGCGGCATGGGCATGTACAACGAGGCGCTGCGCCTCGACGAGATCACGTTCAACGCGTGGAAGCGGAACTTCACCGAGGAGCACCCCCGTACGCTCGCCGCGCTGAACAACCTCGCCGCCACCCAGCGCCTGATGGGCGACTTCCGGGAAGCCCGCAAGAACGACGAGATGGTGCTGGCCGGGCGCCGCGCGATCCTCGGGGAGAACCACCCGGACACGCTCGCCTCGTCCGCGTACGTGGGCATCGACATGCGCGACGCCGGCGACTACGAGCAGTCCATCGCCCGGCTCCGTGGCGTCCACCGGGACCTGCTGCAAACGGCCGGAGCCGAACACCTCATCACCCTGCGGACACAGACCAACCTGGCGGTGTCGCTGCGCTCGGCCGGGCACGCGGTCGAGGCGGGCAAGCTCCTCGAAGCCGCGTACGAGCTGCTGAACGAGCGGTTCGGGCCGGACAACCCGGAGACGCTCACCTGCCGGCTGAGCCTGTCCGTCAATCTGCTCACCGTCGACCTGTTCCAGCGCGCCAGCCGGGAACTGACCGAGGTGCACCGCGTCTACCAGCGCAACCTCGGCCCGGAGCACCCGCTGACGCTGGTCTGCATGGTCAACCTCGCCATGGTCGCCCGCCGCGCCGGGGACTTCGCCGAGGCCCGGCAACTCGCCGGCCGGTCCGCCGACGCGCTCGCCGACGTGCTGGGCAGCGATCACCCGTACCCGCTGTCCGGGTGGATGAACCAGGGCATCTGCATCGCCGAGCAGCCGGACCCGCCGGAGGGCCGGGAGGCGGCGGACCGGGAGGCGCTGAGGCTGTTGCGGCGCGCCCACGACGGCCTGACCCGGATGCTCGGCCGCGACCACCCGAACACGCTGCGCTCCCGGGCGAATCTGGTGGTGATGCAGGAGCGGATGGAGAGCGGGCGGCGGGCGGAACTGGAGGCGGTCATGCGTGAGCTGGCCTACCGGCTGGGCGAGAACCACCCGGCCGTCAAGACCGTCCGGGAGAACCAGTTGCAGCGGCGCATCATCGACCCGCATCCGATCTGACAGCGGCGCGCTCCACCGGGTCGGCCAGCCAGGCGAGGATCTCCGGCAGCACCTCGACCGCGCCGAAGTGCGCGCTGCGCGGCTGCACGTGCAGTTGCGCGCCGGGGATCTGCTCGGCCAGCCACCGGGTGTGGCTGGCCGGGGCGAAGTTGTCGTCGGCGCCGTGCCAGAGCCGGACCGGCATCCGGATGTCCGCCAGCGTGACGCCCCAGTCGGCGCGCAGCGCGAGGACGTCGTCGATCCAGCCGTGCGGCCCCTGGCGCAGCGCCTCGGCGTAGGCGTCGGTGAGCTGCCGGCGGATCGGCACCCCGGCCACCACCCGGCGGTCGGCCGCGGTCATCTGCTCGACCAGCAGCGCGAGCAGTGAGCCCGGGTCGTCCATCGTGCGCTCGGCCCGCAGCCGCAACTGCTCGGCGAGCACCGGCACGGCGCGCTCGGCGGCGCCGTAGTCCCGCACGTTGGCGTCGGTCATGCCGCCGAACCAGTCCAGTCCGGCCGCCCCCGCCGGGGCGAGGCCGACCAGGACGGCCGTGCGCCGTACCCGCTCCGGCAGCAACGCGGCGCAGGCCAGGGCGTGCGGGCCGCCGCCGGATCGGCCGACCACCGAGAACCCGTCCAGGCCGAGGTCGTCGGCGATGGCCGCGACGTCGGCGGCGGCGTCCGCGATGCGGCGGCCGGGCAGGCGGCTGGAGCCGCCGTAGCCCGGCCGGTCGTAGGAGATCAGGCGTACGCCGAGGCGGTGTAGCACGATCGAGCGTGGTCGCGGGCCGTTGCGGCTGCCCGGCGTGCCGTGCATCAGGAACACCGGCCAGCCGTGTTTCGCCCCGGCGATGTCGACCGCCAGGTTTCTCCTTCCCGTCCGGACGATGTGCTCACGATGCGGGGGCGAGTGTGCCAATCGGGGCCTCCGAACGGGTGGTGGCGGTGCGGGTGGCGCGGTCAGACCGCCTTGGCGGCCGGGATCTGGTCGGTCTGCTCGGGCTGGTCGGTCGCTGCGAGGACGCGCAGCGTGTCGAGGGCGGACGCCAGCGAGACCTCGGCCGGCGCCCGGTCGTGCGCCCGCAGGTAGTCCACGAGCAGCCGGCACAGGCTCGCCTCGTCGAGGAACTCGTCCGGCAGCCGGTGGGCGAGCAGCTCGGCCATCGTCCGGGGCGGGATCTTCCGCCAGGCCAGGTCGCCGTACTCGGTCAACGCCATGAGCAGCCACAGCGCGGTGCGGTTGTCGACCCGCGCGGCCGCGAACTGCTCGGCCATCTCGGCCGACACCACGCCGTCCTCCAGCGGCAGCTCCGCGAGCCGCCCCTCGATGTCGGCGAGCACCGCCCGCACCCGGGGCACGTACCGCCGGGGCAGCCGGCCGAGCCCGTGCCGCAGGATGAGCGCGTGCAGGACCGCGTGGTCGTCGGTCGTGCCGAGCGAGTCGACCAGCTCCGGGAACTCGTCGATCAGGTACGGACACGAGATGATCAGCTCCGGCGGCGCTGTCGGTGAGCTGGGCAACCGGCTCAGCGCCACCCGGGTCAGCCCGCACACCACCTCGCGGGGCAACTGCGCGCCGTCCTCGGCGAGGCATTCCAGCAGGACCGTGGCGCTGGTGCTGGACACCGCCTCCGGGAACTCGACGGCACGCGCCCACAGCCGCCGGTAGCTGCGCTCGTCGTACAGGATCAGCTGGTGCAGTGACGGCACCGGCCAGCGGCGGGTGGCCAGCTCCACCAGGTCGGCGTGGAACCGGCCCGCCTCGAAGCTGGTCGGCGCCTGGCCGCGCCACGTCCGCGCGCCGGCCTGCAACTGGCCGTAGGTGGTGACGTCGCCGAGCAGCCGGGCCTCCTCGGCCGCCACGTTCACCTTCTCCCCCCGCCGTTCCCGCCGCAGCCCGGCGACGATCCGGCCGTCGGCGTCCCGGCGCAGCCAACTGATCATCGCGAGCTGGCCCTTCTCGTCCAGGCCCGCCCGCCACAGCCGCACCGTGGACATCCAGGTCTCGTCGTCCATCAGGTCGCTGTGGCGCACCCCGTCCGGTGACACGAGCGCGGCCAGCGCGACCAGGTTCGCGGTGTACGCGGCGAGCAACCGCACCGGGTCGTACGGCGCGGGCCGGTAGCCGTCCACCCCGGCCAGGTTGGTCCGCTGCCGGGCCTCGGCCAGCAGGCCGGCGACCGTCTCCACGATCGAGTCCCGCTCCCCCGGGTGGCGGGAGGCGAGTTCCCGCGCGAAGCTGACCACCGCCTCCCGCTTGACCAGCGGCTGGTGCGAGAGCAGCGCCCGGAACTGGCCGGTGTCCAGCTGATACCCGAACCCGGCCGGGCTGCGGGTGTGCCGCCGCAGCTCGGCCAGGCTCCGCAGCGCCCCGATGACGTACTCGGCGATCAGGAAGTCGCCGATGGTGGCGTGCAGGAACTCGTACGTGCGCCGGGCGTCCTCGCCCTGCACGTCGTCCGGGCCGTACACCACGAAGAAGGCGGCGGTGACCAGTTGCTCCGGGCCGAGCACGTCGCCGAGTTCGAACCGGGAGCCGTCGCCGGCCCCGGGCCCGAAACAGCCGAGGTCGGCGCGGAGCGCGGCCCGGTTCACGAGTTCCCGGTTGCGGTTGAACATGGCGAACGCGGTGATCGCCAGGTCGCGCCGCAGTTGGTGTTCGCGGGCCTCCCGTTCGTGGTGCGGGAGGGCGGTCGGCGCCTTCTCGCTCACCTGCCGTCTGATGAACGCGGTGAGCAGGCCGGTGAACAGGTCGGACGGGGAGATGGCGGCGCCCGGACGGCGGTCGGCCCAGTGCTCGTTGTAGTAGATGGCGAGCAGCGTGAGCAGCAGCGGCTGGCGGGCCAGCTCGCCGTGCGACAGCAGCTCGCGGGCGGCGAGCCGGCGGTATCCGGGCCGGTCCTCGTTTGCCGCGTTGACGGCGGCCAGCCAGGCCGTCACCTGGGCGTCGGTCAGGTCCTCCAGCCGCACCAGCACGGTGCCCTGCGGCACGCTGGCGCGGTCCATCACCAGGATCCGGGACGTGATGATCGGGATGACGGAGTAGCCCAGGTCCCACTGGGCCTCCTGGAACTCGGCCACCCGGTCGATGTACTGGGAGTGGGCGGTGCCGGTGACCTGGACGAGCTCGTCGAACCCGTCGAAGATCACCACGACTGTGGTGTTCTCGGTGGCCCGCCGCAGATCCGCCCAGCGGATGCGCTCGTCCATCACCTGCTCGATCGCGGCCTCGATCTGTTCCGTCGGCGACGTGTCCCCGGACATCCGGCGCAGCGGCACCACTATCGCGGTGAACCGGCTCGCCGGCAGCCGGGCCGCGATGACCCGGGTCAGCAACGTCTTGCCGGCGCCCGGCTGGCCGAGGAGCAGCAGCGGACGGTGCAGGCTCGCCGGATCGGTCAGGTACTCGGAGAGGAAACCGACCAGGTCGCCCCGGCGCGGCTGGTCGTCCCACCAGCGCTCCCGCTCCGGCGACGTGTGCTTGCCGTACTCGGCGGCCCGGAAGTCCGGGCTGATGAACCCCTCCTCCACAGTGGGCAGGCGCAGGTGGAAGTCGACGTCCTTGATCCGTAGCAGCGGCTGCCGGAACACCGCGGCCAGCGAGCCGGTGAGCCGGTCGAGGGACTCGCGCAGCAGGTCGGGGCGGTCGGCCGAGGCCGGGCCGGACAGCTCGGCGAGATTGCGGTACAGCTGCGCCAGCGCGTCCAGCCGGGCCGAGACCTCGGTGGTCAGGTTCCGGTTGTCGATCAGGTTGTGCTCGATCGCCTGCCGGAGCATCCGGAACCCGAACTCGGGGAGGTCCGCGGCGAGGCGGTCGAAACGGTCCTCGTAGTGCCACATGGCCCGGCCCACCACCCGGGACCGCAGCGACGTGAGGTCGAGCCCGCGCCGCACCGACGGCCAGGCGGCGAGGCCCTCGCAGAACGCGATGGTGGCGTCGTAGAGCTTGACGTAGGCGGCCTCGACGTCCCGGCGGGTGTCGTCCATGCCGTGGACCGAGGAGGGCAACGGGAAGTACCCGCCGTCGATCTCCTTCGGCAGCGTGTGCTGGCGACGGTCGGCCGCCACCATGCCCACCTTTTCCGCGTCGGTCAGCTCCAGCCGGTCGAAACCCGGCCCGACCTCGTCCCGGAATCCGTCGAAGAACGCGGAGAGCGCCAGCACTGTGTGGCTGGCCTCCAGCAGCTCGTAATACGATTTCCCGCCGGTTGTGCGGATGCGGCCGGCCTGGTTTCCGGTGGCGTCCCGGACGAGTTGCATGAGCGCGTTCTTCGGGCCGAGCAGAGCGAGCGCCGTGCCCTGGGTGAGCGCCCCGGCGCCCAGAATCCCCGCGCTGACGACCTTGTCGGTCTCGGTGATGCGCGTGCTGCCCGGGGCCAGCAGCTTCAACGCATCTCGATAGCTGAGGCTCGAACGGCGCGGCATGCCGCCCCTTCCGCTGCTGGCGATCGGGATTCTTCAAGGATAGAAACTTCAGTGACGGAAAGCTATCGATTCCTCACCGGGCGGCTGCTTTACGACGACTTTTCCATTCATTCATCTCATTCATCTGCTAAATGCGGCCAAGGCGTCCGACCCCTATGCTCGAGCGGTGGACGACACACGGGTACGGCAGGCGTACGGGGCGGTCGCGGAGCTCTACATCGAACTGTTCGGCAGCACCGCCCATGTGCATCCGGACGACCTCGCCCTCATCGGGCGGCACCTGGCCGGCCGGACCGGCCCGGTGCTCGACCTGGGGTGCGGACCGGGGCACCTCACCGACCACCTCCGGTCGCTGGGCGTCGACGCCACCGGGATCGACATGGTTGCGGAGTTCGTCGCGCACGCGCGGGCTACCCATCCGGGCGGCGCGTACCGGCTCGGGTCGCTGGCCGACCTCGCCGTCCCCGACCACTCCGTCGACGGCATCCTCGCCTGGTACTCGCTGATCCACCTCCCGCCGCCGGATCTCGACGCGGTGCTGGCCGGGTTCCGCCGCGCGATCGTGCCGGGTGGACCGCTCGTGGCCGGCATCTTCGTCGGCGACGAGGTGAGCGCCTTCGACCACAAGGTCACGACCGCGTACCGCTGGCCGGTGGACGAGTTCTCCGCGCGGCTGCGGCAGGCCGGGTTCACCGAGGTCGAGCGCCTGACACGCCTGGACGACACCCACCGTCCGCACGCCGCCGTCGTCGCCGTCGCAACCGGGCCCTGAGCGTCCGCTTCTCCTGCGCGAAAAATGGCGGAGCGAACGGCGGCGACTGTGCCAAGATCGACACTCGGAGCCCGACCGACCGGAAGGACACCATGCCCGCGTACGTAATCGCCCACCTCCAGGACGCCGCCCCGCACCCGGACATCGCCGAGTACGTCGAGCGCCTTCCGGCAACCCTCGCCCCGTACGGCGGACGGTTCCTCGTGCACGCCACGCCGCACGAGGTGAAGGAGGGCGCCTGGCCCGGCGCGGTCGTGATGCTCGGCTTCCCGGGCATCACCGAGGCGCGCGCGTGGTGGGACTCGCCCGCCTACCAGGAGATCGCGCCGCTGCGCTCGCGGCACATCGAGGGCGACATCATCCTGGTCGAGGGCGTCCCCGACGACTACTCACCGACCGGCCTCGTGCAGGCGATCCGGGCGGCGCTGCCCTGAGCCGGACCGGCCGGCGCGCCCGGGACCTCGGGATCGTCGTCGGGTCGCTGCCCCCCGGACGCCACAACGCGATCACCGACGTCCCCGGCGTCCTGGTCGGTCACACCACAGTCGACAACGGTGGCGACCTGCACACCGGCGTCACAGCCGTCGTACCGGGCCGGCTCGGCCCTGGGCGGTGGACGATGCCGGCGGCCGTGTTCTCCGGCAACGGGCACGGGAAACTCGTCGGCTCGACCCAGGTGGACGAACTCGGCGTACTGGAATCCCCCGTGGTCCTGACCGCGACGCTGTCGGTGTTCCGGGCGGCGGACGCGCTGCTCAGCTGGTTGATGGAGCGCCGGCCGGACGGGGTGTCGTTCAACCCCCTGGTCGGCGAGACGAACGACGGGCACCTGTCGGACATCCGCCGCCGCCCGATCACCGAGGACCACGTCCTGGCCGCCGTCGCCCAGGCGTCCGACGGGCCGACCGCCGAAGGCTGCGTCGGCGCCGGCGCCGGCACCACCGCCCTGGGCTTCAAGGCCGGCATCGGCACCTCGTCCCGGACCGTGCGGACCGCCGGCCGTACGGGGACGGTCGGCGCCCTGGTCCAGTCGAACTTCGGCGGCGTCCTCACCGTGCTCGGCGTGCCGATGCCGGCCGACGAACTGGTCCCCGCCGCCGACCGGACCGAGCCGCCCGGCAACTCGTGCATGATCGTGGTGGCCACCGACGTACCGGTGGACGCGCGACAGCTCGGGCGGCTCGCCCGCCGGGCGGTCTTCGCCATGGCCCGGGTCGGCGCGTCCTTCAGCAGCACCAGCGGCGACTACGCGATCGCGTTCACCACGTCGGATCAGCCGCCGATCCCGGACGGGGAGATCGACCCGGTGTTCGCGGCCGTGCTGGACGCCGTGGAGGAGGCGCTGCTGAATTCGCTGTTCACGGCGGTCACCACCACGGGCGTGGGCGGTCGTACCAGTCACGCGGTTCCGCACCGCGCCGTGATCGAGCGGCTGACGGCGGCCGGCCGGTTGCCCGCCCCTCCGCTGATTCCGGAATCACCGTCGGAAACGCGCTGATTGCTCGCAACTCGGCGCTGCCCGCCCCGCCGCGGCGGCTACGGTTGGCGCTGCCGGAGGGTCCGGCCGAGGAGGCGTCGAACTGGCCGTGGACGGCTATGGCGTGCAGGTCACGCTCGTGTTCGTGTTGGTGTTGGTGAACGCGGTGTTCGCGGGCAGCGAGATGGCGTTGGTGTCGCTGCGGGAGAGCCAACTGCAGCGCCTGGAGCGGACCTCCCGGGGCGGCCGGGTGCTGGCGAAGCTGGCGCGGGATCCGAACCGATTCCTGGCCACCATTCAGATCGGCATCACGCTGGCCGGTTTCCTCGCCTCGGCCGCCGCCGCGGTGTCCCTCGCGGCGCCGCTGGTGGGCCCACTGGGATTCCTCGGGTCTGCCGCCGAGCCGGTCTCGGTCGTCGTCGTCACGATCATCCTGACCTTCGTCACCCTGGTGCTCGGTGAGCTGGCGCCCAAGCGGATCGCGATGCAGCGCGCGGAGGGCTGGGCACTGCTGGTGGCCCGCCCGATCGACGCGCTGTCGACGTTCTCCCGCCCCGCGGTGTGGCTCCTGAGCAGGTCGAGCGACGCCGTCGTACGCCTGGCCGGCGGCGACCCCCGGGCCCGCCGGGAGGAGGTCACCACCGAGGAGCTGCGGGACATGGTCGCCGCGCAGCGCAACCTCACCCCGGAACACCGCACGATCATCTCGGGCGCGTTCGAGGTGGCCGAACGGATCCTGCGGGAGATCCTCGTCCCGCGCCGCGACGTCGTCACCCTGTCGGCGGAGCTGTCCGCGCCGCAGGCGCTGCGCGAGCTGGGCAAGTCGGGGCAGACACGCGCACCTGTCGTGGGCCGCGGCGGACTGGACGACACCGTCGGCGTGGTGCACATGCGGGACCTCCTCGACCAGGAAGGGCCGGTCGCCGACCACGCCAGCCCGGCGGTGTACCTGCCGGAGACGCTGAAGGTGACCGAGGCGATCCGGGAGCTGCGCGCCCAACGGCAGCAGTTCGCCCTCGTGGTCGACGAGCGCGGGTCCATCGACGGCATCGTCACGATGGAGGACCTGGTCGAGGAGATCGTCGGGGAGATCTACGACGAGACCGACCGGGACGTGCAGGCCGTCGTACGGGAGGCGGACGGCGCGCTGCTGATGCCCGGCGGGTTCCCGCTGCACGACCTGGTCGACGTGGGCATCGACCTCGACGAGGCCACGCTGGAGGCCGGGGACTACACCACGGTGGCCGGCCTGGTCCTGGCGCATCTCGGCCACATCCCGAAGGCCCCCGGCGAGACGATCGAGCTGCCCGGCCTGACCGCCGAGGTGGCGGAGGTGACGGGCCGGGCCATCACCCGGGTACGCCTGCGGACGCCGCCGACGCGCGGCGAGCCGGGCTCCTGAGTCCGGCCGTACTAGTCAGCCCGGCTCGGCGTCGAAGGTCCGGCGGGCCTGTTCGATCTGGGGCAGGTGCGCGTCGGCCCAGTCGAGCAGGACGTCGATCGGGGCACGCAGGGTCTTGCCCAGCCGCGTGATCCGGTACTCGACCGCGACCGGACGGGTCGCCACCACGTGGCGTTCGACGATGCCGTTGCGTTCGAGCCGTCGCAGCGTCGCCGTGAGCGACTTCTGTGTCACCGCCGGGATCGCGCGGCGCAGTTCGTTGAATCGGCACGGCCGCTCGCACAGCTCGTTGAGGACGCTCAGCGACCACTTGTCCAGCACCTGATCGAGCAGCTCGCGGTGCGGCGCGTCGATGCGCAGCTCGTCGGCGCGAACGCCTGCGGTATCGCCCATGAAACCAGGTCTCCTTGAAGTGTCCTTCGTCAACTAGGTATCAATGGTAAACCTAGCTTGGTTCGTGAAGGAGAAACGATGTCTGTCACCCGCTTCAGCCCCGCCGGTCTTCAGCCGCACACGCCGTACCACCACGTGGCGGTGGGCACCGGCACCCGTCACATCCACGTCAGCGGTCAGGTCGCCCGGCTCGGCGACGGCTCACCCGTCGCACCTGGGGACCTGGCCGGGCAGGTCGCTCAGGTGCTACGCAACACGGGGCGCGCCCTTGCCGGAGCCGACGCCTCGTTCCAGGACGTGGTCCGGCTGACCTTCTACGTCACCGACTGGACGCCCGACAAGATCGGGCCGTTCATGGCCGGGATCGAGTCGGTCGTCGAGGAACTCGGCCTGCCGTGGCCGCTTCCGCCGGCATCCCTGATCGGGGTCGACCACCTGTTCGAGCCCGACGTGCTCGTGGAACTGGAGGCAACTGCCGTCTCGCAGAACGGTGACTTCCTGGGCCAACTCGACCGAGCTGGTGTTCGCCGCCGTGCTGGGCGCGGTCGAGGAGAGTCACTGGTGAGCTCGAACGTCCTGTTGGTCGTCGACGCGGCCGGGCATCCGCGAGCCCGGCTGCGCCGACACCGATCCGCTGCCGACCGCCCGTTCGGTTCGCACAGCCGGAGGGCGCGCCGATCAGGCCCACTGTCGTCACTCTGAGTGACCACGCCGATAAGGATATCGCGGTGGCTGCCGTTACCGTTACGAGACCGGGACAACGTTGCCGGTCGAATGTGGACTCCCTAACCTCGACCACGACGAGGGAAATTAAACGTCATCTTTATGACGCGATGACCGCCGATGCCGGTCGGCAGCCGTTTCGGCGTAATGCCACCCGGGGCTGACCGCAGTCCATGCTCACCCAAAGTGAGGGAGGTTGTGGTGAAACCAGTTCCCGAGGCCTCTCCCCAGATCATCGGCGCGGCCGAGGCACGGACCGGAACCGAGTGTCCGGAACCGAGGGCGGAGGGCGGCCGGTACCTGGTGACCGGCGGGCTCGGATTCGTCGGCAGTCACCTCGTACGGCACCTGCTCGCACTCGGCGTCCAGGTCACCGTGTTGGACAGCGACCGCACCTCGACGCGCGCCGACCGATTGCGTGCCGGCGTGCCTGCCGGCTCGGTGGCACGGCTGAGGATCGTGGCCGGTGACGTCCGGCGTCCGGAGGACCTGCACGATGCGCTCGCCGACGGCCCCTTCCGCGCGGTGTTCCACCTGGCGGCGTACTCGGTGATCGAACGGGCCGCGCAGGATCCGACCGGTGCCATCGCGACGAACGCGATCGGCACTGTCAACTTGCTCGACGCGCTGCGGCGCGCGCCGTCCGCCCTGCCCGACGCGGTGGTCATCGCCAGCACCGACAAGGTGTACGGGGAGATGGAGGGGAGCCGGTACACCGAGCAGAGCGCACTGCGGGGGATCGGCATCTACGACGCCGCGAAGCTCGCGGGTGACGTCATGGGGCAGGCGTTCCATCAGTCCTTCGGCGTCCCCACCGTCGTCCTCCGCCTGTGCAACGTGTTCGGCCCGGACGACCGGAACAGCCGCTATCGGCTTGTCCCTCGCTCGCTGTCCCTGATCTTCGACCCCGCCGGCCCACTCCCGCCGGAGTTGTACTTCGAATCGATCGGGCATTGGCGGGACTACATCTACGTCGACGACGTGGTGACCGCGTTGCTGCTCGCCGCGGGTCACCCCGCCTGCCGGGGTGAAGTGTTCAACGTGGCGGGCTGCGTCAACCTCAGCACCCCGGAGGTGCTGCGCCGGGTCGTCGAGGCCGCTGCCGAGTACGAACGCCGCCTCGACCCGGAGCGCGCCGAGCGGATCATGGCCAACGGGTTCCGGGTGGTGGTCCGTGGCCAGACGCCCGGGGTGACCACGATCAGCCGCCAGCACCTCGACGGCACGAAGTTCGCTCAGACCACCTCCTTTCGGGCCCGGACCGACTTCGACCACGGGCTGCGGGTGACCGTCCGGGCGGCCCGGGCGGGGTACCTCGACCCGACCGCCGACCCGGTGCTCGCCGGCACGACGCGATGACCGCACCACTCCCCTCCGTGGCAGGGCACCCGCCCGCGAGCGTCGACCCGGCGAGATTCTGGGCCGGCCGGCGGGTCATGGTCACTGGTGGCTGCGGTTTCGGCGGTGGTCATCTGGTGCTCCGGCTGGTCGCGCTCGGCGCCGAGGTGGGCGTCTTCGACCGGCAACCGGAGCAGCCCGGCGTACTTTGCGGGGATCCGGCGCGAGCCGAGGTCGACGTGATGCGTGGAGACGTCCGCGACCAGGCGGCGGTGGTCGCGGCACTGCGTCGGTGGCGTCCCGAGACGGTCTTCCACCTGGCCGCCCAGCCCCTGGTGCCGGAGAGCATCCGCACGCCGGCCGACACCCTCGCGGTGAACGCCGGCGGCACATACACGCTGCTGGAGGCGGTCCGCCGGATCGACCAAGGAACCGCCTTCGTCCTCGCCTCCACCGGCGGCTACTACGGCGAGAACCACGACGATCGGCCGTTGCACGAGGAGGACCCGGCCCGCGCGGCGGCGAATCTCTACGGCGCCTCGAAAATTGCTGCCGACGTGGCCGTACAGGCGTACGCCCGCACCTTCGGCCTAGCCGCCTCGGTGTGCCGGTTCATGAACACCTACGGGCCGGGCGATCGACAGACCTCCCGCCTGGTGCCACACGCACTCCGGCGGCTGCGCGAGGGTGGTCCGTACGACTTCGGCGACCGCGATGACGGCACGACGCGGTTGGACTTCCTGTTCGTCGGTGACATGGTCGAGGGCTACCTGCGGGTGGCCGAGCGTCTCGCCGGGAGTCCCGGGAGCTGCTACAACTTCGGCTCCGGCCGTCCCACTGCCATACGGGCCGTCGCCCGGATGGTGAGCGAGGCGTACGACGGTGTGGCGCGGGAGCCGCTGTTCCGGGGCCCGCGCCGGGACCGGCCGATTGTCAAGAGCCTGGACGTCACCCGGGCACGGACCGAATTGGGGTGGGTGCCCACCGTCTCGCTCGCCGACGGGCTGGCCCGCACCGTGCGGTACGCGACGGCGGGACCAGCGGGATGAGTGGCCCGCTGGAGCGGATCCTGCGGGACGCGCACTTCCGAATGGATCTGTTCCCGGTGAGCCGGGATCGAACCTTCCTCGCCCATGCCGCAGTCGCTCCGCTGCCCAGGCCCGTGGTGGAGGCGGTCACCGCCTACCTGGAGCGGGCCGGCCGAGAAGGACAGTTCGACCTGCTCTGCCCGGGCCTGGCAGAAGACGTGCGGTGTCTCGCAGCCGAACTGCTGGGGGTCGACACCGAGGAGATCGCTCTGAGCCCGTCCACCTCGGCCTCGCTGGGCACGGTGGCCGGGGCTCTGCGCTGGCAAGCCGGCGACCGGATCCTGGTGGCCGCCGACGACTTCCCCAGCCTGCTACTTCCCTGGACCAGTCTCCGGGAGCAAGGCGTCGAGGTGGCCACGCTGCCGTACCGGGACACGCCCGTCGGCACCGATGAGGTGCTCGACGCCGTCGACCACCGGACCCGGTTGGTGGTCGTCTCCACCGCCCACTTCGTCACCGGTCGGCCCGTGGCAGACCTGCCCGGCCTGGGCCGCGCCCTGCGCAGACGGTCGGTGCTGCTGGCGGTGGACGCGATCCAGACCCTGGGGGCCGTCCCGGTGGACGCTCGTGACGTCGACTTCCTCGCCGCCGACGGGCACAAGTGGCTGCTGGCCCCGGCCGGAATGGGCGTGCTCTACGTCCGCCGGGCACTGCTCGAGCAACTCCGGGTCCCGGTCGTCGGCTGGCACAGCATGGACGACCCGAAGCGGTACACCGCCGACGGCGTGCTCGCCGCCGGCGCACGGCGGTTCGAGCCCGGTTCGCTCAACGTGCTCGGGCTGCTCGGTTTGCGGGCCGCGCTGCGCCTGCTGCACGAAGTAGGGGTTCCGGCCGTCGCCGACCGGCTCGGGTCGCTGCGCCGGACGCTTGTCGCCGGCCTCACCGGGCGTGGCTACCAGGTGCCCGGAGCCACCGAGGAGCGCTGGAGCGGCATCACGGCGTTCCGCCGGGACGGCGTCGACGCCGAGGACCTGGCCCGGCGGCTGCTGGCCGGCCGGGTCGTCACCTCGGTGCGTCGGATGCCGGGTCCGGGAACCGCCCACATCCGGCTGGCCCCGCACTACTACACCACCGACGAGGATTTGGAGCGGCTGTGGACGAGGCTGTGAAGCCGGGAGCGCCGTACGCTTTCGACGGGCTCGCCGCGCAGTACACGACGCTGGTGGAGACATCGTGGCAACGACTGCGGCACCGGCTGATCGTCGCCAATCTCCGGCGACACCTGACCGACGGGCCACGCCGGTGGCTCGACGCGGGCGCAGGGGACGGTCTGCTCGCCGTGGACCTCGCCGGGGACGGCCATGGGGTCACCCTGGTCGAGCCGGCCGCCGACCTGCGGGACGCGGCCGGTCGCCGACTGTCCCGGGCGGGACTGCTCGCACGGTGCGACATCGTCCCCGGCACCCTCGACGACGTGCCCGCATTGATCGGGCGGTCCGGACCGCGAGGACTGAGCCTGCACAACGTGCTGGAGTACGTACCCGATTGGGGTGCGGCCCTGGACGGCTGCCTGCGTGCGGTGCCCGTCGGTTGCCTGGTCTCCGTGGTGGTGAGTAATCCGTACGGCCAGTTGCTGGCCGCCGCCGCGCGGGGCGCGGACCCCGGTGATCTGCTCGACCGGCTGCGCTCCGGCACTCTCACCGTGGGCCTCGACGGGCACCGGTTCAGCCGAGCGGCGCTACCGGTCGGGCAGGTCGCGGAGCGGATGGAGGCGGCCGGACTGCGCCTGGTGGGCCGGTACGGCGTCCGGGTCTTCCACGACGTCCTGGCCGCCGGACACGGCGACCGGATTCTTGACCCGGAGACGGTGTTCGCGTTGGACGACGCCGCCGGCCGGAACCCGGAGCTGGCCATGCTGGGTCGACACGCGCACCTGGTGGGAGAGAAGGCGTGAACAGCTCCCCGGTGGCCGAGGTGCCGGCCTTCCACACCCTCTGGACCGCGCCGAGCCGAGCCCGAGGTGTGGCGTACGAGTTCACGCCGTGGGAAGTCGTCACCGCCGTCCTGTCGGTTCGTTCGTGGCAACGATTCCACGGACCGGTCCGCCTTTACACCGACGACGCAGGCGCCCACCAGCTGGACCGACTGGGACTGCTCGACCTCTATGCCGACGTGTCCACCGACCTCGACGACGTCACCCCGTACGACGTCGACCCGGTGGTCTACTACACCGGCGGGAAGCTGGTGGCGCTGGCCGCCGAGCGCGCCCCGGTGGCCATGCTCGACCTCGACCTGTTTCTGCTCTCCTCCGTCGACACCACCTGCGCCGACTTCGTCTTCGCGCACGTCGAGCGTGCCACCGGCGACATCTACCCGCCGCTGGAGCGACTCCCCGGCACCGACCGGGTCGCCGGCACCCCGCCGGACCTGGCAGCGAACACCGCGTTGGCGGTGTTCAACAACGAACGGCACCGGGCCGCCTTCACGACCGCTGCCCGCACGTTCATGCGGGGCAACGCCGATCCGGCCGGCTGCGCCCCGGTCGCCCTGCCGGCCTTCTGCGAACAACGACTGGTGCTGTGCGAGGCGGAGCGGCTCGGACTGAGCTACGCGCCGGTGACGCCGGCGGTCTGGGATCCCCGGGAGCGAGCCTGGTCGGGCGACACGAGGAGGGCTCCGTTCCACCACACCTGGATCCGCAAGCGTCTGCTCGCCCGCGACCCGTTGCGGCAGGCCCGCTACGTCCGCCGACTGGTCACCGAGGTCGCCCGCAACTGGCCGGCGGACCTGGACCGGCTCACCGCGCTCGCTTCTCTCGCCCCGGCGGTCGCCGAGGTGCGGAGCCGGGGACCGGTGTCGGGGCCATGACCCTGCGGTTCACTGTGCTCGGTCCGGTCGGCGTCACCGTGGGAGCGCGCCCGGCCGAGATCCATCGGCCCCGCCGGCTGGGAATCCTGGCATATCTCCTGCTCCACGCGAACCAGGTGGTCACGGTGGATCGGTTGATCGCCGCGACCTGGGGCGACGCGCCACCGACGACCGCCCGCGCACAGGTCCAGTCGGACATCCACGGGTTGCGGCGGGCCATCCGCGCGGCCGGTTCGTCCGACAATCCGATCTCCACCCAACCCGGCGGGTATCGGCTCGAACTGCGCCCGGAGCAGCTGGACCTGGCCCTCTTCACCGACCAGGCCGCCCTGGCCCGCGCCGAAGCGGCCCGGGGCGAGGCGGAAACCGCAGCCGGCCTGATGCGGTCCGCCCTGTCACTGTGGCGGGGCCCGGCCCTCTCCGGGGCCAGCGGCGACTTCCTTGAACCGGCACAGGCCCGCCTGGAGGAGGCCCGCCTGGATCAGTACGAGTGGCTGGTCGACCTGGAACTGGCGCTCGGCCGGCACCACCGGCTGGTCACCGAGCTGACCGAGTACCTCACCGAGCATCCGCTCCGGGAGCGGCTGCGCATCCAGCTCATGCTCGCGCTGTACCGCAGCGGACGGCAGCCGGACGCGCTGCGGGTCGGGCGGCGGGGCCGGGAGATCCTGGTCGACGAGTACGGTCTCGATCCCGGTCCGGCGCTGACCGAACTGGAGACGGCGATCCTGCGTCAGGATCCCGCGCTGAAAGCCCCGGGAGGATCACCGGCCGAGCCCGCCGCCACCACGGTCGGCGACCGTCCGGCCGTCTCGACGTCCTGCCGCCCGGCGCAGTTGCCGCCGTTTCCGGTGCCGTTCGCCGGGCGGGCCGACGACGTCGTCCACCTCGGCGCCCACCTGCACGCGGAGGAAGGCCCCGAGAGCCGGCCGGCCCCACCGGTGCTGCTGCTGCACGGGATGGCCGGTGTCGGGAAGACCGCCCTGGCGGTCCGGATCGCGCACACCGTCCGGGCCGACTACCCGGACGGTCACCTGTACCTCGACCTGCGCAGTGGCGGATCCGAGGCGCGGGCGCCCCGGCACGTCGTCGCCGAGGCGCTACGGGGCCTCGGGGTGGACCACCGGGAGCTTCCCTACTCGCTTGACGAACGCGCCGCCCTCTACCGCAGCCGGCTGGCCGACCGGCGGCTGCTGGTCGTGGTGGACGACGCCGGCTCGGTCGACCAGGTCCAGCCGCTCGTTCCGGCCGCCCCGGGCTGCGCGGTGCTGGTGACCAGCCGATTCCTGCTGGACCTCCCCAGTGCGCGGCGGCACCGGGTGGACCCGCTGCCCGAGTGCGCCGGGCTGGACGTGCTGACGGCGCACCTCGACGACCGGCGGAGTGAGGTGGCGCCGGCCGCCGCGCGGGCGGTGGTCCGGGCCTGCGGCGGGCAGCCGCTCGCGCTAAGGATCGCGGCGGCCCGGGTCCGATCCGGAACGCGGCTGACCGATCTGGCGGAACTGCTCGCCGATCCACGGCACCTGCTCGACGAACTCGCAGTCGACGGGCTCTCGGTGCGGGAGGGCCTGGCCGCCGTTCACCGGTCGCTCAGCCCATCGGCGACCCGGGTGCTGGCGGCGGCGGCCCAGCTGCCGACTCCGTCCGTGCCGGACTGGGTACCGGTCGCCTGCGCCGGTCTCGGTGCCCGCGAGGCGGTTCGCGTCCTGGACGAACTGGTCCGCTGTCACCTACTGACCCTCGCCCCGGGTTCGGCCCCGGGGCCGAACCGGTACCTGGTCCATCGACTGGTCGCCGCGTTCGTGGCCGCCGGGGAGGGCGGCGACCCGCCGGGCGACGATCCGGTGGCCCGTGCCGCGCACACCTGGGGTGTGCTGGCCGGCGAGGCGGTCCGGCGGATCACGGCTTCTCCGCACCCCGCCGAACCCACGCCGCCGCCGGACGTGGACCTGCACAACCGCACCCTCGCCGATCCGGCCGGGTGGCTGCGAAAGGAGCGGGCGAACCTGATCGCGGTGCAGTCCCTCGCCCAGGACCGGGACTGGCCGGAACTGGCGGATCGCATCGCCGCCGCCCTGGCCGACCGGCACAGTCACGTACGCGCCTGCCCGCCGGTGCCGACCGCCGTCGGCCAGTCGAGAAGTTCCTGGTAGGCAGCCACCGTCGCGGCGGCGGCGCGGGCGCGTAGGCCCGGTGCCACCTGGGGGGCGTCGCCCCGTACGGCAGCGACCATTGCCTCCAACCAACGCCGGATCTCCGCAGCGCTCATCGTCACCGCGTAGTCGGCGTCACTGGCCGGCGGGTCGAGACAGACGCCACCGGCGCCGACGGCCTCGGGCAGGCCACCGACCCGGGTCGCCAGGACCGGTAGGCCGTGCAGCGTCGCCTCCCGCGCGACCATGCCGAAGCTCTCCCGCCAGAGGCTCGGCGCGAGCAGGAGATCGGTCTCGGCGTACAGCGCGCAGACGTCCTCCCGGAACGGCGTCACCTCCACGTTCGGGCAGCGGTCCGGGTCGACGCCGACCCGGCGCAGGTCAACAGCGGTCCACCGCCCCTCCACGAGCCGGAACCGGAACGGCAGCCGGCGCGCGGCAGCGACCCCCGCCAGGGTGAGCACGACGCCGAGGCCCTTGGCTGGTTCGGGGTTGACGAAGGTGACCCGGACCGGTCCGCGCCGGCCGACCGGCGGGCGCACCGCCGGGCAGGCGCAGGGGCGCGACATCGGCGCGACGACGTGTGCCCACGGGCCACCGCCGGCCGCGAGCTGCTCCCGGGCGTACGCCGACGGAACGACGACCTCGTCGGCGCGTTCGAGGGTTCCGGCGGCGGGTGGCAGGTCGGCGGCAGGGTGCTCGACGACCAGTCGGACCCCGGCGGCGACCAACCGATCGACGAGAGGCGTCTCCTCACCGTCGGCTCCCGGCCAGAGCAGGGCCGCGTCCGGCCGGTCGGCGCGGAGCAGCCGGTCCAGTTCGGCGCGGAGCGGACCGAGCTCGGTCTGCGGGTCGCTCACCGGCCGGCCCGGATGCAGTGGTCCGTCCAGCACGGTCGTCCGGTGCCCGGCGACGGTCAGTGCGCGGGTGAGCTCGCGTAGGTGAACGGCCTCACCGGAGCGGCCCTCCGCCAGGCGGTACCCGCTGAGCACCAGCAGGTGCCTCACCGAGGCGTCCACAGGCCGCCACGGCGGTACGCGGTCAGGCCGAACGCGGTTCGTATCCGTTCGAACGCGACCACGCGGCGACGCAGATCGGACCGGCTGGCCGGATCGCTCTTGCGGTAGGTGAACGGGGCCAGCCACACCAGCGCGCGGGAGTCCAGCGGGCGTAGGGTCCACGGACCGTCGGCCAACGCCGGATCGTCCTGGTTGGCCCGCCAGTACGCGACCACGAGCGCCGGGTCGAACGGCAGGCAGGCGGTGTGCCACTCCAATCCGACCGGGCGGCCGGCGACCGCCTCCGGCTGGTCCGCGCTTCCTCCGACGACGCGCAGGTCGTCAGCGTGGCCGACTGCGTCGAGAGCCACCCGCAGGCCGTGCTGCCCGGCGATCCGCCGGATCTCGGCGACGATCGTACCGAGCATGGGCCGGGAGACGGCGCCGACGGTCAGGTACAGCACCAGACCGTCATGAGCGGTGGTGACGCCCTGCATCTGCCGCCGCGCCACGGGCTGGAGCAGTGAGCCGGTGACCAGCCGATGGTGCAGCAGTTCCCGCCAGCATCGCAGCAGTGCTTCGGTCGGTTCGGGGCCTGCGAGCAGCACCAGTGGCGCGGTGTACGGCACCGCGGGCGGCAGGACGTGCGTCAACTCGACCACCACCGGACCGTGCCCTCCGGTCTGGAAGACCGTCCCGCGCGAGTGCGGACCGGGCGGGTAGGGCAGCGCGCGCCGGACCCGGTCGTCCTCGTCGCCGGTCCAGTCGAGCCGGGACAGTGTGCCCTCCCGGCTGAGCACGAGGAAGTCCCGGCAATGCTGTTCGCGTTCGCCGAGCCCGGCCAGTAGCCCTCGGTCGAGAGCGTTGCCCAGCACCGAGGTGTGCGGACCGGAGCCGGGTGGGGGCAGCCGGTACGGTGCACCGGCCTCGTCGAGCGCACGCTGCAGTTGCGCGAAGGTGACCCCGGGCTCGACGGTGGCCAGGCCCAGTTCCGGGTCGAGGTCGAGCCGGTCCAGCCGGGCGAGCCGGACGATCGCACCCGGCTCGGGCACCCGGGCGTCGTCATAGCCCCAGTTGCGGCCGAGTGCGTCGACCCGCCAACGGATCCCGGCGGCGTTGAGCACACCGACGACGGCCATCAGTCCGGCCAGCGATTCGGGCTCGACCAACCAGTCGGGTCGGTGTCCACGCGGGACGGTGGAGTCGGGGGCCGCGCGGACCACCGCACCGGCGTTCGCCAGCAGATCTGGCAGGGCTGTGGCAGTCATGCCTGCTCCAGGGCGACGCGCAGTTGCCCGGGCGCCACGCCGTAGTCACTGACGAGGATCCGGCGGATCATGGTGAACACCTCGACGATCTGTTCGGCACCGCCGCCTCGTTTCAGGTTCCACAGGTGGCCGAAGGCCGGGGGTGGGCTCAGCCAGCGCAGCGAGCGGGTGGACCAGCGGGCGGCGAAGATGCTGGTGACCGGCTGGCCGGCGCGCACCGTCAGGTCGGTGGCGAGCACCTGCTCGGCAACGGTCATGTGCAGGTGAGGGTCCCGCCCGTGAGTGGCCGGGTTGCCGTCCAGGAAGGCCAGACCGGTGGCGCTGATCCGATCCGCGAGTGCCCGGTCGGCGGCGCGGAACAGGGCGGTGTTACCGACCAGTCCGGGAGCGTCGGGCAGATCCACCCCGGCCGGGTTGCACAGGCCGCGCAGGCCGGCATAGAAATCACCGTCCCCCACCTCGAGGTGCGCGAAGTGCGATCCGGGGCCGGTGAGCCGCAGCGGCGCGAGCAGGTAGGCGTCGGTGTCGACCAGGACCGCGTCCGGGAACCGGGCCAGGGCGAGCAGCTTCGGCAGCGCGAAGCAGGCGCTCCTGTCGTACCGGTGGTCGAGCCCGGTGTCGTCGAGCGGTGTGGTCCGGTCGTAGAGGTCGAGCCAGCCCAGCCCGGCCAGCCAGTCCGTGGTCGGGGCGTCGGCGTACAACTCGACCGGGCCGGCGTGACGCCGCCAGGACAGCACGCTGAGCAGCCAGGTGGCTGCGGCCAGCTGCCGGTACGCCCGGGGCCGCCGGCCCGGCACCCGCCAGTACGCGTGCACACCGCGCAGCCCCTCAGCCATGGTCGGGCACCAGCCGGGAGATGCCGTCGGCGGACCGTTCCACCACAAGGTGCCGACTGCCGAGATGCGCCGCGACCGGCCGATGGCTGACCACCACGAGGGTCTCCACCCGCTGCTGCACCGCTCGCAGCAGTCGCAGCTCCATCGCCCGGTCCAGGGAGTTCGTGGCCTCGTCCAGGATGAGCAGGGACGGCCGGCGCAGCAACGCCCGGGCCAGCGCGAACCGCTGTACCTCCCCGGCGCTGAAGGTGGCGTTGTCGATCTGGAGGGTGGTGCGCAGCCCCAGCCGCAGCGGTCGCAGAACCTCGTCCAGCTCGAACAGGCGAAGCACCTCGTGCAGGTCCGCCTCCCCGATGTCGTCGGCACCGCTGCACAGACTGTCCCGCAGGCTGGTCCGGGCGAAGTCCGATCGGGGTGGCACGTAGCAGACCATCGGGCGGAGCCGGTCGGGGTCCCAGTCGGCGACGGGGACGCCGTACACCTCGGCGTAGCCGGACGGGACCGGATCGAGCCCGCACACGATCCGTGCCATCGTCGACTTGCCGGCACCGCTCGCCCCGCCGACGGTGACCGTCTCACCTCTCGCCACATGCAGGTCCAGCCGTAGGTCGAACCCGTCGCGCGGCCGGTGCACCCGGACGTCGCGCAGCACCACAGCGGGGGCACCCGGTACCGGCTCGGTGCGGGTGCCGGCCGGTACCACCGGCAGGTCCATCAGGGTCGCGACGTAGCGAAGCTGTCGTTCCAGTTGGGCGGCGGCCGGCAGGCTCTCCGCGACGTTGACCACGGCGAACATCACCGTGCCACCCATGGTGAGGAAGCCGAAGAGTTCTCCGGTGCTGACCGCGCCGGCGGAGACGAGCACCGAACCGACCAGCAGAATCGCGTAGAGACCGACGAACCTCAGCGCCTCGGTCGGGCCGGTGACCCAGGAAAGCCGGAAGTTCAGTGCGCGGATCGCCTCGTTGAGCTGGTCCAGGCGGCGCGCGTGGGTGTCTCGCAGGTGCCCGGTCGCACCCAGTCCCCGGAATGTGGACAGCCCGCGGGTGAGGGTGATCAGAACCTCGTGGACCTCACCCTCGAGCCGGAGCCGCTCGTCGTAGTGCCGCACGATCGGCCGCCGGGCCAGCATGGTCAGCCCGACGTGCCCGACGGCGAGCGCGGCGACCACCGCGGACAGCGGCAGCGACATCGACACCATGAAGCTCATCAGGACCAGCACCGCGCAGACGTCGGTGAACACCGCCAGGGCCAGCCCGGTGCTTCCCTCACGGACCTCGCGGACGGTGGTCACCCGGTGCAGCAGGGAACCGGACGATGTCTCGACGTTCGTGGCGGTCCGGGAGAGCCGGTCCACCAGGTGGTTGAGCAGGGCCCTGTCGAACGCCAGCCCCAGCGTGGTGAGGTGGCGGTGCCGGAACCAGAACATCGCGCTGAGCGCGAGGAAGAACAGAATCAGGCCGGCGACGAGGCCGGGAGCGCTGTCCCCGCCCTGCCCGCTCGCCCGGTTGAGGTACGGCATCAGCACCAGGTTGAGCAGCGTCAACCCGGTGTAGAGCAACAGGCTGACGGCGAGTACCGGCACGACGTGACGGAAACGGAGACCTCCTGCCCGTACCAACGGGCGCAGCCACCCGAGCCGGGCCACGCGGGGCCGGACGCTCGGTGCGGGGCTTTCCCGCGGCACCAGCACCCAGCCGGAGCAACGTTCCCGGTACCGGCGCTCGTCCAGCCACTCCGGGCCGGTGGCCGGGTCGAAGATCCTGACGCGGCGGAACCGCCGGCCGATCACTGTCACGAAGTGGTCGGCGCGCAGGTGCACCACCGCTCCGGTGGTCAGCGCGTCGAACGGGCAGTCGCGCGTACCCCGGTAGCCGACACCGCAGACCTCGGCGGCGGTGTCCCTCAACTCCCGCATCGATCGGGCGCCCCGGGCATCGAGTGTTTCCCGCAGCCGCGCCTCGGGCGGGTCGTGTCCCAGGAGCCGCAGGCTGACGACCAGGGCTTCCACGCCGCAGTCGTTGTCCTGGCGTTGCAGGGTGAAGGTCATCCCCGCGCTCCGACCACGGTCGCCGTCCCGTCACCCAGGCTCAGAACCGCGCCCCACCACGGCGGTGTCGGTTCGGTCGCCTCCACCAGCGCCAACGCGACGCCCAGCGGACCACTGAGCAGGGCGTGCGCCAGTGGCATGCCGAACACGGCGTTCAGCCCGCCGTCGTCGGTCCGGTCGAGATAGGCGACGAGCCGCGCGGTGAGCCGGACACGCAGGTCATCGGGTACGAGGCCGGCCCAGAGTGGGGCGAGCCTGGCCGCCAGGGCCACTCCGGCCAGGCCGTGACAGAGCGTCTCGTCGCTGCCGGGATCGGCGACCAGGGTGGCCAGCCGGGCAAGCGTCGGGGTGGTGACCGGCGCCTGCGTCACCGAGACGGCCAGCGCGGCGTCCACGTCGGGGCCGAGCGCGACCGCCGTCCCCGGCAGCCCTGAGCACAGGGTGACGCCATCGACACCGAGTTCCCCGGTGTCCAGCGCGGCGGGGGTCAGTCGGAGCAGGTCGCCAACAACCGTCGTGGCCGCGGCCTGCTCGTCCGCGACGTCCGCCAGCATCCGCCGGAGCAGGAGGTTGCCCGGGCGGCCGTGGTACAGGCCGTTACTACGCTGTGCGGCGATCCGCCGGGCCACGTCCGCGAGCGAGGCGGCCATGCTGCCCCGCAACTCGTCGTCGGCGACGTCCCACAGTCGCATGCCCACCCCGCCGGCCCCGTTGATCAGGTCGACGTTTCCGGCTTCCAGGTCGGACCGGTACTGGGCCCGAAGCGCGGCGACGGCGTTCCGGTGGGCAGCCGCAACCAGGCGCGGGTCATCCGGCTCGTCGCCGAGGCACTCCCGGGCCAACCGGTGGAGCAGCCAGGCGGTGCGGTCGTCGGCAGCCGGCCCGGCGCCGAGTGCGACCCGGGTCAGCCCGGCCGCGAGTGGTCGCCGGTGCAGGCGCTGTGCGAGCAGTGCGATGCCGGCCAGGGTCGCCGCAGGAGCCCCGCCGCGCTCCCGCAACTCGACGACGAGCTTGGCGAGCAGACGCCCGGCGGCCTGCGGGTCAGACATCCGCGCCGTCCCGGTCGGGTGTGCGGGTCGGGCACGCCGTCGCCGGTGTGGCGACGCGCTCCGCCGACGACCGGCCGGCCCGACCGGCATCCACGGAGCGAGCCGTACGGGCCCGTAGCAGGCGGGCGGCGGCCATCACGATCTCCGGCTCCCGGGACACCGCCTGGTTGAGCGGGAGGCCCCGGTTCACAGTCATGTGGATCAGGCTGTTGAGCGCCAGTAGGCGCGCGTCCGGCTCCAGCCCGGTCAGGTACGCGAGGGTGGGTTCGGGAACGCGGCTCTCGGTCGCGAACCGGTCTTCCAGCTGGGGCCGGGCGATGCGGTAGCTCGCCATCCACTCCCGTTGGTCACGGCTACTCGGCAGGCGAGGGTCCAGGCCGCGCAACCGGGCCAGGAAGGCCACCGCGTCGGGCCCCGCGAGTTGGTGACACCAGGTGGCGATCCGGGTCACCGCGAGGACGTACCGCGCGGTGACCTCCGGGGTTCTGGCCAGGCGGCGGATCCACCACGCCGAGTCGGCGCAGAAGTGGGCCACGGTCGCGGCGCGGGCGTCCCGGCCGCCGTACCGGTGGTCCTCAGGCACCCATGGGTGCGTCTCCACCGGGCAGGGGTGGTGCGGTGACCAGGCGGCGAGGTGGGCGCGCAGGTCGGCCAGCAGCTCCGGGGTGGCTGCCGGCAGCCGCAGCCGCAGCCGCAGGTGCGGGCGGTCGTCCCGGTAACGGATGTGGAACAGTTCACCGCGGTCCATCAGGGCGAGCACCTCTGCACGGGCCAGCCAGGTCTCCACTATCCGGTCCGGCGCGTAGACGTACCAACTGGTCCATTCGGGGTCTGCGGCCGGCGGTCGTCTGACGATCCGGGTGCTCGCCAGCCTCGCGGTAGCCGGGAGGTCGGCGCGCACCCACGGCACCCAGACGTCGTGTGCGTGGTCGCCGAGCCGTGAGGTCACCGGCGTGGCGACGGGCAGTGCCTCCTGCAGGACCAGCCGGTCGGAGCGGCGCAGCCGGCGAACCAGCCACCGACGGTGGTCGGCGTCGGTGACGTCCACCCGCAGCGTCAGGTCCGCGGAGCGTTCGGTCACCTCGACCACCGGGCCGAGCCCCACCTCGCCGAGCACCCCGGCCAGCGCGCCCGGGTCGTCGGCGAGAGCGAGCAGGTCGGCACGGTGACCGGCGTCCAGGACCACCCCGCGCCGGGCGAAGAGACAGCGGCCACCGGTGATCCGGGGCACAACCGACCCCGGGGGCAGCTGGAACGCGGGGTCGATCATCCGGCCGGTGGCGTTGCCCTCGACGGCCACCATCCCCAGCAGCCGCACCACCCACGGGTTGGTCGGCTGATCCAGGTTGAGTGGGCTGTCGAACCGCAGTTCGACCAGTCGCCCGTCCGGCCGGTGCACCAGGTGCAGGCGACCGTCGAGCACGGTCACCGCCAGGTCGGCCAGACCGATGTCGCCGGGCCGGGCCGGCAGGTTGAGGTTCAACCGGGGCAGCGGCCCGGCCGGCCGGCGGGTCAGCGGAGCACGACCGTCGACGGGCGTCCAGCCGAGCTCGACGGTCAGCCGGTCGGGGTCCACCCGCTCCGGCGGCGCCGGCAACGCCACCACGTCCGCCAGCCGCGCACCCGGACCGTGCCAGAGTCCCGACAGGGCCATCTTGAGCCACACGTCCGTCCCGGAGACCGGGTTGGCCAGCACTGCGCCGCAGACCATGCCGTTCGGCGGTTCGACGGCCGCGACCGGACCGGCCGGTCCGCCCGCCCGGGAGGTACGCCGCGGGCGCCAGCGGTCCACGTCCTGAGCGGTCCGCCACCAGTCGACCAACACGCCGTCCCGGTCCTCGGCGGGCACGAACAGCCGACGGGCCGGACCGGGCGGCGGCTCGGTCCCGACCGGCGGCGCTGGTTCCCGGCGCCAGCTACCGAGCGGATGGTCCACCGGTGCGCTCAGCAACCAGGACAGCGGCACCGCCCCACCGCTCACCATGGACTCCAGGTGGTTGCGCAGGGATGCCAGCCGGTCCCAGGGCCAGGTCATTCCGAGCAGCCGGGCCGCGCCGGCGACCAGGGCGGTGGCGGCCGTCCGGTCCACTGCGGGACGCACCGCGCTGAACGCGTCGGCGAACTGGTCTGGGCGGAACGGCCGCTCGGTGGCCATCAGAGCGCCCACCGTCACCGCATGCGGCTGCGGAATGGCCGCGGAAAGCCGCGGGCGGTCGAGACGTGGCGTGTCGACGAACGGTCCCGGCGTGTGGACCGGCAGGAGCACCTGCTGCTCGACGCACCTGTCGAACTCCTCGCGGCCTAGTTCACCGATCCAGTCGGCGGCGCCACGAGGGCCGGTTGTCCGGCGCTGCGCGATCAGACGCAGCGCGGGCGTGTCCGGGGCCGACGAGGCGGCGCCCCGGTCCGGACGCAGGTACATCCACCGGCCGGCGTCGGCGGCGAGGGTGGGGTTGGCGAACCACTCGTCGATGCGCCGGGGCACGTCAACCGGATGTACCACGACGTCGGTCTCCAGGTCGACCCGCGTGGGTCCGGGGTCGTCGACCAGGTCGGCCCGGGCGGAGAAGGCGAACAGACCGAACGGGGTGGGACGGTGCCTTGCCCGCGCCGCGTACACGGCCCGTAGGGTCCGATCGGCCCGCCATTCGCCGTCCGGCCCGGAGGACCGGCCGTACGTCGAGGCGTACCCGACCGCCAGGTCGAGCAGCCGCCCGGCCGCCTCGTGCGCGTGTACGTCGGCGGGGTCGACCCGCGGCACTGCAGGCAGCATCGGCACCCGGATCAGGCACCAGTCGCCGACGCTCAGCCGGGGCGCCGTACCGCCACTCACCCCGACCGTCCGTGCAGGTAGGAACGCATGGCACCGTGCGGGCGCATGGTCTCACCGTCCCGCCGCGCCGTGACCAGCCGGGCCCGCAACGCGGGGTCGGCGGTGTCGCAGGCGGCCGCCAGCGCCAGGACCGCGTCCAGCGCTACGTGGTACGCCCCGGACAGCAGCGCCCGGAACTCGGCGCGCAACGGCGGGGCGAACGGCTTGAGACGCCCGTTACGGGCCAGGGTGTCGAGGTCCCGCAGCATGTCGGTGACGCCGTGCCGAGCCAGGACGCACCTGCTGTAGGCATCGCTGTAGGTGGTCGCCCACGCCGAGGTGCCCGTGACGGTGGGCCCGAGCAGTGCCAGCAGACCTTCGGCCAGGCCCAGTGGCACGCCGGGCATGTTGGCCAGGAAGAGTTCCCCGTCGCCGTAGATGCCGGTGGGCCGGTCCGACGGGACGTCGGTCAGGTCGACGACGTCTGTCTCATCGACGTGGACGTCATCGGCTCGCAGTGTGTGGCTGGTGGTGGCGAGCAGGCCCGGCCCGGCCCAGGGCTCGTCGACGCGGAGCAGGTCCCGGCGCAGCAGCGCACTCCGCCGCCGGCCCTCCACCGGCACGCAGCCCATGGCGAGGTAGGTCGCCCGATCCGCGCCGGAGGCGAAACGCCACCGTCCGTCGATCCGCGCGGTCCCGTCTCCATCGGGACGGAGCACGCCCACCGGTGCGACGACGCCGAACACCTGGTTGTCCCGGGCGTACGTCCGGTCCAGCAGTTCGTCGGACGCGAAGGTCGAGAGGTAGTGCGCCGTGCCGTTCGCGATCATGCACAGCCAGCCCTCGGCGACGTCCCCGGCCGCCACGTGACGGACCAGTTCCAGCCCTTGGACGAGGCTGCGCGACTCCTCCGGGCCGCCTCGAAGCCACACCAGCGGGTACGGCGACTCCGCGCCGGCTCTCGGATCAGCGGTGTCCGGCGAGACAACCTGCTCCACGCGGCCCACGCGGCCTCCCGTGTCGGTGCAAAGGTCAGACATGGTGGATGCTTCCCGCGCCGGAGCGGGCTCCTCGTCTGCGGAACGAGTCTGGTCCGACCCGCTATCCGGCTTCTCCTCGTCCGCTATCCGGCGTCGAGCCGGCCACGCGCACACGCCGGGCGGTACGGGGCCGACAATTCGGCAGTGCCCCGTACCGCCCTCAGCCGGGTGTCGGACGGATCAGTACTGCTGACCGTTGCAGCCGGCGGTGGCGCACCTTCCGGTGATCGTGCACAGGTCGGTCGGCCGGAACCCGCCCGCGACATCCTCGGTCGCCTCGACCTCAAGAGCGGCGAAGTCCAGGTCGTCGAGGTCGATGAAGTTCTCGCTGGCGGACGTTCCCGGCACGGCGGCCGAGTTCGTGTCGTACGACATGCGTTCTCCTCGTGGTCGGACCCTGTTGGACGGCCGGCGTACCGGCCTGTGTCAAGTCTCGGGCCCGGCGCTATCCCCGCCCTATCCCGCGGCGATGCGTCGGATGACGCCCTCGGGCAGGCTGGCGGCTCGACGCGCCAGCTCACCCACCCGCATGACGCGACCCTGAATCCGCACCCTCGGGTACGGGTCAAGCTCCGCACCGCGGACCACAGTCACGGCCAGAGCATGCAGTGGGCCCAGCCGGCGATCGAGATCAGCTTTTGCCGGGGGTGCCCCTACGCTCCAGGGTCAGCTGGACCGTAGGGGCACCTGGTCGACCACACCCACCCGAGCCGTTGCGGTGGCCTGGGCGGGCCACCGGGATCAGCCCGTGGTGCAGGAACGGATCTGCGGTCTGGCGCTGCTGTTGCCGTTCATCATCGTGGTGAAGCCGAAGGTGTTGCCGCTGCCGTTGGACCGCATCGTCATCACGTAACCGGTGCTGTCCCAACTGGGGGAGCCGTTCCAGGTAGTGGAGACCCGCTGCGGCGGGGTCAGAGCCACGACCACGGTCCAGTTGCTGGCCCCCTGAACCGTCACCGAGGTGTTGTACCGGTCACCCCAGACGTTGGGGGTGGTCGCCGTCGCCGTGCACCCGCCGCTGGGAGGCGGAGTGGTCGGCGGCGGAGTGGTCGGCGTGCCGGTCGGCGGCGGAGTCGTCGGCGGCGGGGTGCCGTCCGGGGCCACCGCCCGGCCGGTGCTCGGTGAAATCATGCCCGGACAGAGGTTACGGCTGCTCAGGTTGGCCATGATCTGCGGAATCGCGTCGCGGGTGTTCTGAATGCCGTCGTGCATCAGGATCACCTGGCCGTCCTGAAGGCGGCTGGCGTTGGAGACGATCTGGCTGACGCTGGCGCCGTTCCAGTCCTGGGAGTCGACGTCCCAGATCACCTGGCGCAGGCCGAGCGACGAGGCGACCGACTGGAGGGTCGAGTTCGTCTCCCCGTAGGGCGGGCGGAACAACTGCGGCCGGACGCCGGTCGCCGCCTGGATCGCCGAGTTGGTCTGGGAGAGGTCCGACTGCATCTGGCTCTGGTTCATCGAGGTCATGTGCGCGTGGTTCCAACTGTGGTTGGCCACCCACATGCCCGCGTCGACCTGGGCCCGCGCGGCGGACTGGTTGTTCTGCACATTCTGGCCGACGTTGAACATGGTCGCCCGTACGCCGTTCGCGCGCAGCACGGACAACAGGGCGCTGGTGCTGCCGGTCGGCCCGTCGTCGAAGGTGAGGCCGACGTACCCGTTGCAGGTGGCGGCGCTGGACGGAGCGGCGGCGACCGCGAGACCGGCGGCGGTCAGCGCCACAGTGGAGGCGAGCACTGCCAACCGGACGGTGAGACGCGATGTTCGGAGGGCGGACGGGCGGCGGGAGCCGCGGATGCTGGCGTACATGCGCAGGTCCTCCTTGGGACGGGTGACACCCGACGACGCGTGGCTTCAATCGACACACGCTGATGTCGCAGTGCTCGGAGTATTGCAGCGGCGTTTCGAACAGGTCAATGATTTTCCGGAAGTTTTCCGGAAGGATCGGCTCTCAGCCAGTCGCTGCGCATCCAGCGCCGTTGCTGTCAGCTTGGCCCTACGGCCGCTGGCCGACCTTGTCCACGATCGCCTGGACGGTGGTGTCGGTTCCCGTTCCGAGATAGGCGTACGAGACCGGGTCGAAGATCCACATCGCCGTGCCGTTCCCGAATCGCCAGGACACGCCCGTGCCTTGCCTCCCGGTGGCATCCACCGCACCCTCGACAACCGTTACTCCCTCGATCTTCGCCGCCGCCTGGTAGAGCGCCGCTCGCTGTGCCGGCCGGAGGTAACGCGAGGTCGCCAGATGCCACATGTCCTTCGCGATGCTGTTCGTCTTGTTCGGCGCGGGATCGCCGTTCAGGTGGGCGTTCTGTTCGTTGAGGTAACGCACCATGGCGTAGACATCCGTCGGAAGATTCGGCAGGTAGGCAGGCATGGGTGTGCACTTCTCGCCCCGCTCGGTCCCGGAGATGTAGCGCCCGTCCCGGCAGCCGGCAAAAACGAACCGCGCCATGCCGCTGCTCTCGCGGTTGAAGCCGAGGCCGTCCCTGGTGCCGTCGATCGAGTACCACCGCTCGGCGTTGACACGCCCGTCGCGTCCCACCTCCCGCATGTAGAGGTACTGGTCATCCCGCGGCAGTACGTCCGGCTCCCGGGCTGCTGTCTCGGCCGCCGCGCCGAGCACCTGCGAGACGGGCCGCAGCGACAGCTTCGTGCCCGGCCCGAACCCCGGCGTCTCCGACACCATGCCCGGAGCGCGTACCGGACCGGCCGATGGCGCCGCCACGTCCTGGAACGGCTCGGGCGGCACGGCCACCCCCACCATGACCACGGCCACGGCGGCCGCCGCGACACTCGCCGCCGCACCCCACGCCCAGGCGGTACGGACCCGGGCGGCCCGGACGCCACGGCGCGTGACGGCCACGAGATCCTGTGCCGGCGGGGCAGCCGCGGCGTCGGCCGCGAACAGCTCACGCAGTCGCTCTTCGATCACGGTGCTCATCGGGTCTCCTTCACGGGGGAGAGGGCGGCGAAGCCACGCAGCCTGGCCAGGGCACGGGATGCAGTCGCGCGCACAGCGCTCTCGGTGACGCCCATGGCCTCCGCGATCGCGGCGTCGTCCAGGTCGAGGTAGTACCTCAGCACCAGCACTGTCCGCGCGCGCGGTGCGAGACCCGCCAGCAACGTCCGCAAGTTCTCGCGTTCGACGACTGCGTCGCTCGGGTCCCGCATCTCGTCGGCGGCGGCGTCACCCAGTTCCGCGGGTCGTTCACTCGTCCAGCGTCGCCGTCGCCAGCTCAGGTGCGCGTTGATCAGCATCCGACGCACGTAGGCCTCGGGGCTCCGGGCCGCCACCACCTTCGACCAGTGCCGGTACGCGTCAACGAGCGCGCTCTGGGTGAGGTCTTCCGCAAGCTGGCGGTTCCCGGACAACACGAATGCCAGCCGCAACAACGACTGGCCGTGCTCGGCCACAAAGCCCTCGAATGTCATGCCTGACTCATCAGTTGCCATCGCCCTGTAGACGCACCGACGATCCGCGTCCGCTGCAACCGATCACCGATCGGTGCGCGCGGGGGTGGCTGGGCGACCCGATGCGAGGCGGCACGACCGCCGCTGGACCGCACGAAAAAGGAGCCGTCCCGGTTTCCCGAAACGGCCCCTCATCTGCTGTGCGCCCGAAGGGACTCGAACCCCTAACCTTCTGATCCGTAGTCAGATGCTCTATCCGTTGAGCTACGGGCGCTTGTGCTCGGCCAGTCTACACACCCGGCTTTCGCGCGGAGACTCCGGGATTCGAACCCGGGAGGGGCTTTAAGACCCCAACCGCATTAGCAGTGCGGCGCCATAGACCAGACTAGGCGAAGTCTCCCTGGTGACCCTGAGGTCACCGCGCCCGAGGATACAGGCCCGGACCCGCCCGGGGCAAAGCGGATACCGGGACCGGCCCTCGCGACCGCGTTTCCGTCGTGTGCCAGATCACGCCCACGGCTACGCTCCATCGATATGCAGGAGCAGCCGCCGAGCGATCCGCCCCGTCGCGAGCCTGCCGCGAAGGCCCGGCGGACCCGCTCCCCCCGCCCCACGTTCAGTCCGCCGCCTACGCCGGAGCCTCCCACCGGGAGCGCGATGAGCGACACACCACCGCCTCGGCGTCCGCGCCGGGCCGCGCCGACTGTCGTCTTCCAGCCGCCGACGGCGGCCGACGCCGCAGTGCCGGCACCGCGACCACGCCCGGCCGCCGAGCCTCCGACACACGATCCGGGTACGCCTGCCGCCGCGCAGCCCGACCCCGTGCCCGCCGAGACTGACGCGAGCACGCCTCCGGACAAACCGGCCGCGCGATCACGCCGTCCGGCCGAGGAGTCGGTGCCGACCGAACCGCCGAGCGAGGACGAGACGCCGAAGCGGACCCGCCGTGCGCCCGCCGCGAAGAAGGCCGTCCCGAAGGAGGCCGCTCCCGCGGTCAAGAAGGCCGCCCGGAAGGCGACCCTCCCGAAGCAGGCGGCGCCCGAGGCACCGCCCGAGCCGGAAGCCACCGTGTCCGGGCAGAAGCCCGGCGGGACCGACGCGGTAACGGTGGAGAAGCCCGGCTCCGCGCCGGCGAGAAGAACCCGGACCACCAAGAGCGCCAAGGCCCCCATGACCACCGAGGCCTCGACGGCGGCCACGGGCGCCACCCCCGCCACGGCGGCCACCCCGGCCACACCCGCCACCGAAGCTACGGCCGTTACGGCGACCACCCCAGCCACGGCGGCCACTTCCGCCATAACGGCTACGGGCGTGGACGCGACGGCCGAAGCGAAGCCGCACGACGAGACCGAGAACCTGCCGGCCACCGTCGACGTCCAGCACGCTGCGCGTACCCAGGAAAAGGGCTGGCGGGCGGTGGGGCCGCAGCTGCGCGACCACCCCGGGTTCGCGCCGGAGCTGCTGGCGCTGGCGGCGGTGGACGCGCTCGGGCCGCGCGCCCGGGACTGGGTGGCGCAGGTCCGGCGGGCCTACCCGGAGGCGGACGCCGACGGGGTGGCCCGGCTGGCGACGCGGCGGTTCGTCCGGATGGCCGGTACGGGTGGGGCGCTGGCGGCTGGCGCCGGGATGTTCGCGCCGGTCGCGGAGCTGGCCGCGGTGCTCTGGACGCAGGCGAACCTGGTGCTGCACCTGGCCGCTGCGTACGGGCGGGATCCGGCGCATCCGGATCGGGCGGCCGAGCTTCTGGTGCTGACGTTGGTGCACCCGGACGACGGCACCGCGCGGGCGGCGCTGGCGGCGGCTCTGGCGGCCAACGAGCCGGCGGACGGGCCGTGGGGGCGGGCGGCGCAGGCGGCGTGGCGGCTGGCCACGCCGGTGGCGGCGCAGGCGGGCGGGTGGCTCGGGCTGCGGCTGGCCGCCCGGTTCCTGCCGGGTGCGGCGGCGTTGGCGGCCGCGACCGGCGGTACGGCGACGGCCGAGCGGGTGGCCGCGCGGGCGGTCGCCCGGTACCGGCCCGGCCGCACCTGATCAACACGTGTTCGGCGAGGTGGCGGGGTCCGTCGGGCCGCGATACCGCCACCTCGCCGAACCGGCGCGGGCCGACGACCTGCCGGGCCCACGGAACCACCAGGCCGGGCAAGCCGGCAGCCGGGGTCAGAGCCAGTCGAACCAGGACTTGGGCAGCATCGCGTACCCGACGAACGCGAAGATGTCGAGCAGCGTGTGCGCGACGATCAGCGGGGCCACCCGGCGGGTGCGCAGGTAGAACAGCCCGAAGATCACGCCCATGACGGCGTTGCCGACGAACGCGCCGAAGCCCTGGTAGAGGTGGTAGGAGCCGCGCAGCAGGGCGCTCGTGGCCAGCACGGCGCCGATCCGCCAGTTGAGCTGCCGCACCCGGGTGATCAGGTAGCCGACCACGATCACCTCCTCCAGCACGGCGTTCTGCACGGCGGCGAGGATCAGCACCGGCACCGTCCACCAGAGGTCGGGCAGCGCGGCCGGGACCAGCGTGGCGTTGAGGCCGAGCTGCGCCGCCGCCCAGAACAGCGCCAGCCCGGGCAGGCCGATGAGCGCGGTCAGGCCCGCGCCCCGGGCCAGGTCCGAGCCGGGCCGCCGGAAGTCGACGCCGAGCGTCCGTGCCGGGTCGCCGGGGTCGCGCGCCAGCAGGTGTACGGCGAGCAGCACCGGCAGCAGCGCGAAGACGATCCCGAGTAGCTGGTACGTCAGGTCGAGGTAGGGCCGGGCCGACGCCGAGGTGTTCAGCGCGGCGGTCTGCTTGGACAGCCCACCGGTCGCGGTGAGCTTCGCGATCAGCGACACCAGCGCGTACACGGCCGACTGGCCGAGGGACAGACCGAGCACGAGCAGCGTCTCGGTGCCCAGCATCCGGCGGGAGACCGGGCGGGCCAGCTCGTCAACCGTCACCGGACCATGAAATCACTTCGGCGTCCCGACCTGGCGATCGCACAGTCTGTGCGACCGGCATACACGCTCCGTGGAGATTCTATTGCTGCCGATCCGCCCGTACGGAGAAGGAGCGTGCCCCTGTGGAGAACTTCGCGCGGCTGCTGAAGGAGAGCTGGGCCCTGGTCGAGGAGGACCGGGAGCGGCTCAGCGGTCACTTCTACGCCCGGCTGTTCCTCCTCGACCCGGAGCTGCGCAAGCTCTTCCCGGTGCAGATGAACGGGCAGGGCGACCGGATCCTGGAGGCGATCGTCACCGCGACCCAGACCGTGGGCGACCCGGAGAGCTTCGACGAGTACCTGCGGGCGCTGGGCCGGGACCACCGCAAGTACCACGTGTCGGCCGAGCACTACGCGACCATGGGTGTCGCGCTGCTCGACGCGCTGCGCAGCACCGCCGGGGACGGCTGGAACCTGGAGTACGACCAGGCGTGGCGGGAGGCGTACGCGAGCATCAGCGCGCGGATGCTGGCCGGCGCGGAGGCCGACGGCAACCCGCCGTACTGGCACGCCGAGGTGCTCACGCACGAGCGGCACGGCCCGGACACGGCGGTGCTGACCGTACGCGCGCTCCAGCACCCGCTGCCCTGGCAGGCGGGGCAGTACGTCAGCGTGGAGGTGCCCCGCTACCACCCACGGGTGTGGCGGACGTACTCGGTGGCGAACGCGCCGAACGAGGAGAACGTGCTGGAGTTCCACGTGCGGACGCCGCCCGGCGCTGCGGGCTGGGTGTCCGGCGCGCTGGTCCGCCGCACCAAGCCGGGTGACCTGCTGCGGGTGGCCGCGCCGATGGGCTCGATGACGCTGGACCCGGAGTCCACCCGGGACGTCCTCTGCGTGGCCGGCGGGGTCGGGCTGGCGCCGATCAAGGCGCTGGTGGAGGAGCTGACCCGGGTCAACCGCACCCGCTGGGTGCACGTCTTCTACGGCGCGCGCCGCCCCGACGAGCTGTACGGGCTGGCCGGCCTGGAGGACCTCGTCGCGACCCACCCGTGGTTGTCGGTGACGCCGTCGTGCAGCGAGGACCCGGACTTCGGCGGGGAACTCGGTGACGTGTCCGAGGTGGTCACCCGGTACGGGCCGTGGACCACACACGACTGTTACGTCTCCGGCTCGGCCGCGATGGTCCGGGCCACCCTGCGGGCGCTCGCCGCCGACGACGTCCCGCCCGATCACATCCGGTACGACACGTTCGGCAACCTCTGAACCTTGCTCCCCCCGAGCCGGGTCGCGTGCCCCTGCCCCCTGGGGCACGCGACCCGGCCCCCCGTTTCAGTAGCGCCAGGGGGTGCCGGTCTCGCGGTACTCCTCCACCGGCACGAGCGGCACGCCGGGCGCCATCCGGTCGACGTAGAGCCGCCCCTCCAGGTGGTCGATCTCGTGCGCGACCAGCCGCGCCATCGCGTACTCGAACGAGGTGATCACCCGGCTGCCGTCCCAGAGCGCGTGCTCCACGTCGATCCGCAGCGGCCGGGGCACCAGGCCGCGGTGGTCGAAGAAGGAGAGGCAGCCCTCGTACTGCTCGTCGGTCTCGGCGGCGGTGTCCACGACGCGCGGGTTGAGCAGCACCACCGGTTCGGCCGCGCGGTCGGCGGGCCGGACCAGCGCGGCGGCCCAGCCGATGCCGAGCTGGGGCGCCGCGAGACCGACGCCCTTGCTGAACGGGTGCAGCTCGTCCAGCCGGGCCAGCATCGCGGCGAGCCGGTCGATGACCTGCCGGGCGTGCGGCTCCTCGGCCGGCAGGTCGAACTGGCGGGCCGGCTGCCGCAGCAGGTCGTCGCCGCGCTGCACGATGCCCACGGCACGCATCCGGTCGCTGGCCCGCACGCGGGCGCCACCGGTGGGGGCGTTGTCCGGCTCGGCGTCCGGCTGTGGGCTGCGGAACCGCCACTGCATCCGGTAGCGGGCGTTGAGCGGCGGGTCGTCGGTCCCCCAGTCGAAGATCACCCGGTCGCCGTCCACGGCACGCTGGATCGGCGTACGCAGCGGTCCTTCCTCGGCCGACAGCGAGGTCTCCGCGCCCCGCACCTTGGGGTCGAGGTCCGCGGGCAGGTCGAGCCGCACCGCCAGGTGCCGGGTGGGCAGGCGTACGGCCCGCTGGAACCAGGGGCCCCACTTGTCCTGGCCGACGCGGTACGCGTACTCGATGGTGACCCGGTCGCCCGGGTAGAGCGGGAAGCGTCCCTCGTCGTTCTCGAAGAGCAGCCAGATCTCCTTGAACGCGTCCCGGTCGTGCTTGGCCCGCCAGTGCATCGGCTCGCGTCCGCTGCCGTCGTCCCGGTACGCGGTGAGTTGCAGCTCGGCGAAGGTGAGCGGGTGTTCCCGGTGGTGCCGGTTGGAGCGGCCCGGGTCGCTCGGGTAGCGGTCGACGGCGACCCGGACCAGGTAGCGGGTGACCGGTTCGGTGCCCGCGTTGTACAGCTCCCGCCGGATCGCGCAGTGGTAGCCGTCGCCGATGTGGGTGAGCGTGGCCACCTCACGCTCGACCACGAGGCCGGTGCCGGGCGGCAGCCACTGCCCGGGTACCGGCGGGTCGCGGTGCGCTCCGCCGGCGCGGCCGTGCCGCAGCTCGTCGTACTCCCGGAAGCGCTGCCAGATCGCGCCGCTGGCCTCCAGGACGGCCTCGGCGCGGCGGGCGAAGTCCTCGGTGGGCCGGTGCCGGCGCCCTTCGACGTGGCTGACGTAGGACGGGTCGAAGCCCATCAGCGTCGCCAACTGCTTCTTGGACAGCCCTCGGCCGGTCCGGTGCCGGGCAAGTTCCGCCGCGAACGAGTCCGCGGCACGCTCGATCGGTGAGGTCGTCATCAGCTTCCTCGTGGCGGGAAGCCCATTTTCACGTTGGGTGGCCGAACGTGTACGGAAACTGCCTCGTATTCGACATACACCTTGACATCTCAACGGAGCGCGTCGATCCTTACACCGTGCGTCGCCGTTTCCGGCGGCGTTTTTCGTCTCCCGGGCCGGGTAGTACGCGACCGGCGCCGGAGTGACCGGGACCTCCCCGCGATACCGCGACGTCACTTCCCCTCCCGCCGCGGGAGTGGTTAGGCTAGCCTTAGCTACGGTCGACGGCGCACGCCGGCCGACAGGGCGACCAGACAGGGGACGGCCAGGTGACTGCGGTGATGCCGGGGCGCGACGCCGCCACCCCGTTCGCCCCGGTGACCGCAACCCTGCGCGCCATGTTCGGCACCGACGACCTGCCCGGGCTCGCGCCCGGCCTGCTGGTCCGCGACGAGCTGGACCGCTGGTCCCCGGCCGCCCGGCTGATCGACGGCACACTGCTTCCCGAGTTCCTGACCCGCGCCGGCCGCCGCTGGGGCGGCACCCCGCACGCCTGTGCCGCGCTCGCGTGGAAGTCCTACAGCTACTGGACGGCGCTCCCAGCGGTGCTCGGCTGGGCGTCGGCCCGGCGGGTGCCGCTGCTCGATCCGGCCGACGTGCTCGTGCACTTCGAGGACCACCACCAGTTGCTCACGCTGGGGCTGCGCGCGTCGACCCCGGTGGCGGTGCTGCCCGCTGACCCGCTGGCGCTGGCCGGCGCGCCCGGCGTGCGGGTGGTGCCGGACGAGGCCACGCTGCTCGGCGCGCTGCGCGCGTCCCTGCTCGACGCGCACTTCGCCCCGCTGATCGCCGCCATCCAGGGCGAGGTCCGGATCGGCACCCGTACGCTGCTCGGCTCGGTGGCCTCCGGCATCGCGCACGGCATCCTGCGCGCGGCGGACGCGCTGCCCGGCTCGTCAGTGGCGACCGTCGGCACGCTGCTCGGCGCGCTCGACCTGAGCGACCTGGTCGAGTTGGTGCCCGGCCCGGGCGGCGAGCCGACCGTGCAGCGGCGCACCTGCTGCCTGGCGTTCACGCTGCCCCGGCCCAAGGTGTGCCAGGGCTGCTGCGTCCGCCAGGGCTGACCGCTCAGTCGGCCAGCGGCCGGACGTCCCACAGCCACACCCCGCCGGTACGGGTGGGGGTGATCCCGCTCAGCTCCGTCATCGCCCGGCGCAGCGCCTCGGCCTGCGGCAGCCGGGGGTCGAGGATCACCGCGCCCGCTCGCCAGTAACGCAGGTCGTCGACGGCGGCCACCCGGTCCTGCGGCGTGATCGGCGGGACCGCGTCGGTTCGCCGTACCGTCTCGAAGAATGTGCTGGTGGGACGCGGCGGCGCGGTGAACAGGGCGATCCGGTCCCCGCCGGGTCGGGTGTCCGGATAGAGGAAGTAGCCGCGGGCCAGCGGCATGTCCAGCCGGGTCTCGGCGGACCAGCGCAGCGGGACCGCGTACGTGGTGTCGGGCAGCGGCAGCGTGACCACGCTGCGCCCGTCCGCCACGTAGGGGCGCCAGGCGCCGGAGGTGACGAACGCCGGAGTCTGGTCGAGGCGCTTGGCCGGCAACGGGGTGGGCAGGATCGGCAGCAGCGCCATCGCGAGCACGGTGACGGCGGCGAACCGGATCTGCCCGCGCGCCTCCGGGTGCCGGGCGGCGAGCCGGCGGACCTGCTCCGCGCCGAGCGCGAGCAGCACGCCGATGATCGGGGTGAGCGCGAGCGACCAGCGGGTGGGCACCACCGAGTGCAGGACCGGCAGGTTCTCCAGCGCGGCCCAGGGGCCGGGAATGCCGGTGTCGCGTCCGTCGTAGCGGATCTCCCGGCCGAGCGAGAAGAGCGCGAACACGAGGCCGACCGCGGCCAGGCCGAGCACGACCGCGTTGCGGCGCATCCACCAGACCAGCGCGATCACCAGGATCACCAGCGGCCAGCCGAAGAACGCGTTCTCCTCGGTGGCGTTCTTGACAAGCGGTTCACTGCCCCGGGCGTCACCGGCCACCGACTCCCGCGACCAGGCGACGTACGCGGCGAGGTCGGTGGAGTAGCCCCGGATCAGCGTGGAGAGCCCGCTGTACGCGCCGGGACCGAAGAACTGGACCCAGAGCGGGTACGCGAGCAGCGCCCCGGCGACCACCGCGGCCACAGCGAGTCCGGCGGCAAACGGGCGGGCCGCCGAGCGCAGCGCGGGACGGCCGAGCGCGAGCGCGAGCACCACCGCGCCGAGGCCGATGGCGGTCATCAGCAGGATCTCCAGGTTGAGGAACGCCTGCCAGACGATCACCAGGGCGAGCAGTACGCCGTTGCGCAGCCACCGGCCGGGTTCGGCCAGGCGCAGGGTGCGCCAGATGATCAGCGGCACCACGAACTGGCTGACGATGTTGGGGTGCGAGTTGGCGTGCGAGATCATCGCCGGCGCGAACGCGCAGAAGGCGGCGCCCAGCCAGGCCGGACCGCGGGACCGCACGACAACTCGGGAGAGAAGGAAATACCAGGACACGCCGGTGGCGGCGAGGCCGAGAGTGAGGAAGATCAGGAATGACCAGCGCGGACCCGCCCAGAGCGTGATCGGGGTCAGTGGCAATGAAACGGATAATACGGACGTATTAGCCATGAGATTGACGACATCCGGCACATTCATCCGGTCCGAGGTGAACGGATAGGCGAAATCCGTGACGACGCGCGCACCATGCGCCATCATCCATTCGAATTGCGCCTGATCTGTACGATTGTCCCGGATGCCATTGCGAGGGTCCACCCACAACCGGGCGGTGACCCAGAGCGCGAGCAGCACGAAGCTGAGCACGGCGAGCGCATCGATACGCCTGCCCTGCCCCGTTTTCGACGGGTCCGCCGCTGATTCCGGAGTAGTCATGACATTTCAGAGCGTAGTCAGGGTATGACCGGCAGGTGCAATGTTCCGCAGACTCACGTACTATGTGCCGAGTTCGCCGATCGCCGATCAGGCACCCCTCCGCATCACAATTCGACCCCCCTCCGTCCCCCGATTTCCCCATCAGCCATCCAGATGGTTGACTCTGACGGTCCAGGCGCGGGTCAGTCATATCGTGAGGAATCGACGCATGGCAGAAATCACTGGGGATCAGCGCGTCCAGTCCGAGGTGCTCGAAGGCCTCGCGACCGCGGTCAACCACCGGCAGTGGTTCGTCGAGCTGGCGGTGCCCTACCTCGGTGACAACCCGATCGAGATCGGCAGCGGCCTGGGCGACTACGCCTCCGCGTGGGCCGAGCAGGTACCCCGGATCACCGCCACCGAGGCGGACCCGGACCGGCTGGTCCAGCTCAAGGAGCGGCTGTCCGACCACCCGGGCGTCGAGGTCCGGCAGATGCTGCTCCCGCACCACGAGCGCGGCGACTACAGCGCGGCCGTCTCGTACAACGTGCTGGAGCACATCGACGACCACGTGGGCGCGCTGCGCAGCATGCGCGACCTGGTCCGCCCGGGCGGCGCGGTGGTCATCATCGTGCCGGCGTTCCAGTTCGCCATGAGCCCCGCCGACATCGCCACCGGCCACGTCCGCCGCTACACCAAGAAGACGCTCGCCGCGGCGATGACCGAGGCGGGCCTCACCGTGGAGCGGATCCACTACGCCAACGCGCTCGGCCTGATCGGCTACTTCATGGCCACCAAGGTCTTCCGGCTGATGCCGAAGGAGGGCCCGATGGTGAAGGTGTACGACACCCTCGTGCTGCCCGTCACCAAGGCCGCCGAGCAGCGCGTCCGCCCGCCGTTCGGCCAGTCCGTCTTCGCGGTCGCCCGCGTGTAAGGAAGGGCCCCTTTTCTCCGTGGGTACGCTGAGCAACGGATCAGGGGACGCGCTCCTGCCGATTCCCCCGAACGTCGACCTGCGCACCTACACCGTGGTCGACATCAGCGCGGAGCAGTA
>NZ_LIVU01000015.1:0-95481 GCF_001905625.1 Micromonospora sp. TSRI0369 | reverse complement strand
CGTCCCCGCGGCCACCAAGACCAACGACTAAAGATCAACCAAACCGAGGTGGTCCAGTTTCAGCCGGACCACGGTGGTCCCGTTTGAGGCGGCGTTGACATTTCGGCGTCAACCGGCTGATGTGGACGAATCCCTGACGGGCGTACGCCTCGTGCTGCCTGCGGATCCCCCCGGGTCTCGCGCGCTTACGACCACAAGGTTGCGGGCCGATGCTCCTGACAGTGCGATGGTCGACGACCAGCCCGTCGCGCCCGCACCCGGCGGACGACGCGTCATGCTGATCACCTTGGGCGTGTGGGTGGACGACCAAGACACTTGGGATGAGTCGGCCTGGGGTGGCGACGCACAAGCCACCCGGGCAGGGTACGGCTACCGCTCGAACATGAGCGACGCTGAACTCCTCGATGCGGCGCGGCTCTTCTGGAGGTGGAGTCCCCACTCTGGGACCTGGGACGGAATCGAATACGCCGTTGTCGCGCACCGCGGCAAGACACGAGCCGTCCTACGAATCGACCGGCCGATCGGACCTTTCTGGGGCCGGTGGGGGTTCCAGGGCCGGATCGTCAAGGACCCGACCCTGGCCGGGGAACTGGTTGCCCGCGACGTGCCAATTCGGCAAAATCCGATCACAACAATCACGCTATGACGACCAACTCGACGGAAGGGCGGCCGACTTCCGCCCACCCTTCGAGATCTCAGCCGCTTGGCTTGCCGCGGGGATGAATAGGCGAGGGCGGAGTGGAAGCGCACGTGTGGTGGTCTGGGCGGCTACCGCCGGTTCGGCAACGCCTCACGACGGCCCACGGTCAGATCGTCAATTGGCAAGCGAGCTACGACCGGGACCACGATGGAAGAACTGACGGGCGCGCCTGCCACGACAAAGACGAACCGGCCGATCATGACCGCGTCGCCAACATGCCCGGCGAGGTTGACCGCGATGGGTTCGGAGGTCAAGCCGGATTCGGTGTTGATTAACGCCGTTTGGAGGTGGCGATTTGAACCGGTTACCAGCGCCCAAGTGTCGTTTAGGCGGATGAGTCCGTGGGGTCGACCGACGGGCGTGACGAGCCAGGTGGACGCTCTAGTACGGAGGTCCAGGATGCAGCTGTGGCCGTCACCAAGCACGAGGAAGGTGTGCTCGCGCATCCAGCATACGTTCGCGCAGCTTGCGGCGGGAAACTCACACGAGTATCGCTGGTCGTCGCCCAAGTGCGCGCGTGGTGCCACCAAGTGCCCGGGTTGGCTGCCGGGCCAGCCGGTGGTGCTGCGGTCCAAGAACCACGGGGCTCCGTCGATGCCGGGCACAATCATCGGCGTCCGGGTGAAGCCCCCGGCCGCTGCCTCCACCGCGTCCGGGCGATGCCGGGCGATACCGCCGCGGCGCGCCACGAGCACTGATCCGTCGTTCTCGACGAACGCGTTGCCTTCGCAGTTGGTCAATTCCAGCCGGCGCCGTGCCCGGGAACGGCGGAGGTCGAGTTCGACTACCCCGTCCTCGACGGTGATCAGTAGTCGGGCCTCGTGCGACGCTAGACCCTTGATCCCGTCGCCATACGCCAGCACATCGGCGTCCAAGGCGTTCGGTGCCGCGACCGAAGCTGGGGTGAACCCTTCCGGTACTCCGAGGGCGACGGGTGTCTCGATCGGACGCCGCGGACGTAGGAGCGCCGCCAGCGTGGCGTGTTCGTGGCCAAAGAGGGAGATCGACCGGTTCGCCGCCATGATGATCTCGTGGGCGGTGGCCACGCCGGTCAGGAGCGCCTCGATGTGGGAGCGATCGAACAGGATGATGTTCCTGACGCCGACGGCGCGGCGTAGGGCGCTGTCGTTAAACCCGGATCGGGACGCGAGGATGCCCATGCTACCGGGGCGCCGCTCGTCGAGGACGTCGTGGAGCTTGCGGACCGGATCAGCGTTGATGGGTTCGGCTTCCCACTTCGCCTCCAGTAGGTACCAGGTGCCGTCGTAGGCAAAGGCGACATCGACTTCCCCTCGTGGGCCGCGGGCGTCGCATTCCGCGTCGATGCCGTCACGCTGTAGAGCGTCGGCGAGAAGCTGGTTGAACAGCATGCCACGCTTGGATTCCGTGATACCGCCGGCCAGCGCGCGCAGGTTGGCGTATCGATTAACCAAGTCGGGGCCGGCAGCCACGTCAGTCAACTGCGCCGCCAGCTGCCTTCAGACGAACCCTCCGCCATCGAGCTGAGATGGCTGAGCTGTCCATGGGCTGCGTCGGCGCGCCGATCCGCTCGCCCAGGGTCCACACCTGCTGGAGTTGCAGTTGCATCGATACGACTCCTTGATTAACCATCATGTCACTCCGTCGGTACTGGGAGCAACGGAGCGAGTACGTTCTCCTGCTGCCGTCTCAGGTGTTGTTGCAGCAGGTCCTGCAGCTGGACGACCCTTCGCTTCGTGAGACCCAAGCCGTCGGCCAGCATGGCTGCATCGGCAGCCGCGAACTGTTCGGGCGTAGTAAGCCCTCGACCGGCTAACGACAGATATCGGGCACGGGTCAACGAGGCGCCGAGTGCCAATCCTAGGTCGGCCAGGGATGCCGAAAGCCCCAGCTCGAGCCGGACCACCGTCCGCTCGGCGACGTCACCGACCGCGATGTCTGGATGCAGGAACGTGAAGACGCGGACGACGGCCGGTATCAAGTCGCGGGTTCGGTCGACGGTCGAGCGGACGGCTCCCGCGACACCGTCGCCGAGTTGATGCTGCGTGAGGTGCCGTTCGAGTGTCGAGAGCGGTGTGTCGCTGGCGTACAGCAGGCACGCCATCGCCCTTTTCGCACGGACAAGCCCTGTCAGGTGATCTTTTCCGCCAATGCCGATTCCGTTTTGCACGTGCGGCGCAACTTGCTGGTGCGCCAACTCCCTCGGCCATCGTTGGTGCTCGGTGTTCCGCGCCTTCTTGGCGAAGGGGATGTACACGTCGTCCAGTTCGCGCGTGACCTGGGCTGCGGCGATCAACGTGGTGGAGTTGGGTGCGGTGGCGAGCGGACGTAGTACCTCAACCAGCCGGATGATCGAGTCGACGAATACGCCGCTCTCCCCGGCGAACCGTCCGAGGTCGGTCAGGCGGTACCTGTCGCCGTCGACGATCTCGACGAGCTGGTGGCGGACCAGCTCTTGCAGCATCGCCAGGACGCTGTCATGCCCCCAGCTCCAGCTGGGATTGATCTGTCGCTGCTGGAAGGCCCCGAAGCTGCTCTCCAGGAAGGAGACCACCAGCTGCGCCTCAACGCTGCCAGCTGCGTCGGGCGTGAGCGCCGCCAACGTGCGGAGTAGCTGGCTACGCCGGTCTGTGGTCTGGCTCAGAAAGACCGACTTGACGTCCTCCGGCTTGCCGAGCACGTAGCTCGACCACACCCGGTGGTCAGCCAGCCCGCGCGAGCTGATGACGTAGGACTCGCCGCGTTCGGCGTAGCCGAGCCGGCCAGCACGTCCCACCATGTTCTTGTACTCGGCCACAGTGTACGGCGTGCTGCCGGGGTGCGTGAGCCCCACGATCACCACGGCAGACGCCGGCGTGTTCACACCCATGGCGAGCGTGGTCGTGGCGACGAGAACCCGCAGCGTGGCGTCCTTGCGCCGGAATTCCTCTTCCAGAACCTGCCGTTCCTCGCGGGTGAGGTCGGCATTGTGGAAGCCGACACCGCCGGCGAGTGCACTGCGCAGGCGTTCCGACGACGTGGACAGGTCACCAGACGGGAGGGCCTCCAATGCGTCCCGCCCAGCGGCCAGGCCGAGGCGGGCCGCCAGATATTGGGCGCAGCCGACGGTTTCGCCTTTGGTCTCGCGGAAGACGATGACCTGTTTGTCCTCACGGGCGAGCTTGGCCACCAGGGGAATCAAAAGATCTTGGCTGCTGTTCCTGCCGCTCCACTCCGGCGTAATGATGCCCTCCGCCTTCACCGCGCCGTGCTCGTCGATGAAGCGGTACTGACCGGCGGAGTTGAGTACGCCCTCGATCAGCGGCACGGGCCGGGCTTCGTGCCGTAGGTGCCGGCCGTCGAGCCAACGCTCCAGTCCGCTAGTATCGCCGATCACGGCCGAAAGGCAGATGATCTGCGGCGCGATGCCCTCGGCACGTCGGCTCTTGAGCAGGGTCAGGACGAATTCGAGGTTCGCCCCGCGGCTGGGGTCGACCATCATCTGTACCTCGTCGACGACGATGGTGCCTATCTGCCGTAGCAGGTGCGGGTTGGCGAGCACCATCGCGCCGAACTTTTCGTATGTCATCAGACAGATGTCGTAGCGACCGTTCATGAGCTCGGCATTGTCGTCACTGATCTCGCCGGTCGCGCGGATGGTCACAACGCCTAGGTCGTCGTACTTGAGCGTGAACTCGACGTACTTGTCGTTGACCAGGGCGCGCATCGGGAGCAAGAACAGTGCCCGCCGGTGGTCGCTCACCCGCTGCAGCGCGGCAAGCTCGCCGACCATGGTCTTGCCCGACGATGTCGGGGCGGTCACCAGCAGGTTCGCGCCGTCGAGCACACCGTAGTCGTTGATCGCCGCGAGTTGGAGGTCGTTCAGGCCCGGGATGGCCTGCGCCCAGGTGTCGAGCAGGACCGGTGGCAGCCCGAACGCCTCCAGGCTGTGCAGGTCGGCCATGGCCGGCTCCCGTACCCGGTCGGGGAACGCGGCGGCATACCGGGCGCCTGGGGTGAGGATCGGCCAGGACGCAATGCCATCGACACTGCCGCGAAAGGCGGGGTGCTGTTCCCTCCGCAGGGCAGCCGAGGCATCGACCACGCGGCGGGTCACGTGGTCGAGGAGTTTGAAGACATCGATCTTGCCGGCGCTGACGACCTCGGGCACGCCCTGCAGGGCGGTGAGCAGGTGATAGGTCAACAGCCCATGACGCAGCGCGGTGTCTTCGTAGGCGGGCTCGTTCGCGGCCGACGCGGTGAGCACGATGCGGCCCATGCCGGAGATCTGCTCCAACAGGTCGACTTCGGAGCCTAGGCCACGCGCTTGCAGAGGGGAGACCAGCACCTTCGCTCCGTAACCGCCAGAGAAGCAGCAGTCAAGAATGCAGACCAGGGTCGCCGCAGGGATCTGGTTCAAGAGTTTGGCCAGCTCTTCCAGCGGCAGTCCCGTCTCCGTAAGCCGGGAGCGGTCAGCATCGTAGGGCACTAACTCGTGCGTCGAGCTGCCATGACCCGAAAAGCTGACGACGACGAGATCCTGGTCGCTGCTGACCGCCGCCAAGCGTTTCAGTTCAGCGACGACGTTGTCCCTGGTGGCCTCGGCGTCGGTCAGGAGCGCTGGCTCGCCCTCGAAACCGTCAGCGAAGAGGGCGTGCAACGCCTTAGCGTCACGGACCGCTGAAGAAAGAAACCCAATGTCGGGAGCCTTATATCTGTCAACTCCGATGAACGTGCCGTGGAACTTCATGAGTGATCTCGTTGCTCCTCATCACACCAAGACAGCGATGCGAATACGATTTCGATATTCGACTGTAGGCCCGATTTGTCGCGCAATTTATCCTTAGCCTGCGCCTTTGTGGCCATCGAACAATAGCTTTTGGTAGTCACCCTGTTGGCTGAGCAGCATGTCGCTGTACTCGCCGCGTCTCGTCGGTTGCCTCGCGTAGGGGACATAGTGTCCAGTCGGCCGTGGAGTCGTGGGTGTGAGGTCGCGGATCTCGTACGTCCAGGCACCGTCGACAAGGCGCACACAGGCGATCTTGTTGATCGCCGCGTACTCCAGCGCGCCACTCTGGAACCCGCTCGCGGCGACCATGACGCCTTTGTGAGCCCCGGTTGAGCGAAGTTTATCGTTGAGAACTTGAACGTGCTCGCGCTTGACCGGCGAAGCGTGACGCTTGCACTCGAACAACACGACGAAGTCTGCGCCCAGGAACCGGAACCGGACGGTCACGTCAATGATGAACATCCCGTCAACCCCCTCCACCGGGTCGAGGTGCTGAACCTGCCAGTCGGTCACCTCGTGGCCGGCCGCCTCCACTAGGTCGGCAACCGTGCGCTCGAACTCGGTCGGGGTGAGCTCGAACGTCGGCCAACGGTCGATGCCGTCCTTCAGCGTCACGGGCATCCGCTCCTCATGATCGAACTGATGTGCGAGAGATCAGCATGCCGCCACCTGACCCGACAGTCACGGCAACACGCTCAGCGACGGATGCCGGAGAAGCATTTGCCTCCGTCATGTACGGCCGACTGAGGCAGTGCGCTGCTCGTCTAACGGTCTTCCATGGTTGTCCTCGCCGGTGGACGTCAGGTGGGCGACTTGGCGGCGTAGGCGTTCGGCTTCTGCTTCGGTCGCGAGCAGACGTCTCCAAGGGCTGCGCGCGCTGCGGCTTGTGGCTGGTGGTGGTCCAGCTCCTCGCGGAAACGGAACGCTCAACACCGGCTGTTGCTGTGCGGTTAGGCTTGCTGTCCGCTGCTAGATGCTGCGAAGCTCGCGGGCTGTTGGCAGTCTTGATGCGATGAAGCCCACGACTTCGTCGAGGTAAGGTGCAGCGGCCTGCATGTTGAAGCCCTGTTTGCCGCTTTGGTGTATCCGCCTGCAGGAACCCCTACGCGTCCTTATGTGATTCGTGCTCACGTACGGTAATGGGTGTGCGAGGTTGAGTCAAACCTGACCGTGCCGTAATCTATAAGCATGTGCACCCGTAATGGAGCACAGATGATACGTACAAGAGTTCGAATCCCCCCTCGGACACCAAATTGCAGCATCCATGCTGTGTTTCGCGTACTGGTGGTCAAGCATGCTTGACCACGCAACTCTCAGCGCAGCGACTCCCTCGATCGAGCCTGTCTTGATCGGGGGCGATTGTCGTGGTTGATCGTTCCGTGGCTTCCGTCATCCCTCCCGTGCGGCTGTCGGACCGGGAGCAGAGCCCGCATCGGCCGCGTGGTGGAGCCACTCGTCGTCCACCATTGCCCCTGCCGGTGCTACCGACGTCACGCGCCGGCACGATGGTGTACGGCTTGGCTGCCATCGACAGCAGTGGCCGGATCGCCGATCGTACGGTCATCCGGTCCCTCGGATGGGGGCCGGGCACGCGGCTGCACATCCGCGAGGGCTCAGGAGTGATCGTCGTCCGGTTGGACCGGCAGGGCGCTCTTTCCTCAACATGGGCGCGAGCTACTCCGTTTCGGGCCTGCGTTACCTGCCCCGGCAGGATGGCGGCTCTGGCGCGGCCAACGGACGCATCGGCCAGTACGAGGTGTACGTCAGCACCGACGGCACCAACTGGGGAACGGCCGTGGCCACTGGCGCGTTCGCCAACGACGCGAGCCAGAAGGAGGTCCGGTTCACCGCGAAGACCGGGCAGTACTCGCGACTGCGTGCCGTGAGTGAGGTCGCCGGCAACCCGTGGACGTCGGCCGCGGAGATCTACGCCCTCAACTGAGGCTCGTCCGTGCGTTCCTGGGGGAGCGACCGCACGGGACGGTAAGGCATGGGGTGGCCGCCACGGAGCGGGCACCCCTTGCCGTTATAAGCCGGCTGCGCCCCGGTGCCAGACGAAAGACGCATACGAACACCAGGTATCGGTCCGCTGAACAGGGATGACATGGTGCACTCCCGAAGAGTCGACGACTTCCGGAGTCAGTCTTCACCGAGCGGCGGCATAGGTCGGATCCTTGATCTGGCAGGGATCGGGTTCACGACTGTCTCGGGTGACCGAGGGCTCCTACGCTGAAATTTGTGGAAGATGTCGATGACGCCCGCGAGCTCGTTGAGCAGCGGATGCGCGCCACGGGGTTCGAGGAGGACATCCTCGACAAGGTCTTGGATCTGCTGGAACGCTTCGACACCGATCGGGAGAAGCTGTTCGAGGAGATGCTCTCCAAGCTGGAGCAACCGGGCTATGACGGCCTGACCGACCGGTGGGAGACCAACTGCGAGCAGGCCGAGGCGCTGATGGAGCGCCTCGAATCGGACATCCGGTCGGTGCTGGAGGACAGCCAGGCCAACGCGATGTCCGTCGACGAACGGTGGACCGCGGTCGGCCCGCGTGACTTCCTCGCCGGGGAGCGCAAGATCTGGGCGCAGGTCGCCCGGCTCGACGTCCCCGAGGTCGCCACGCTGATGAGCAAGGTCCTGGAGGCCGACCTCGCGCTCATCAAGAAGTGCGAGGAGGACCTCAAGAACGCGCGCAGCAACGACGCGATCGTCGAGCAGCTGCTCCTCAAGAACTTCGGCTCCATCCAGGACACGGTCAAGAGCCTGCTCGTCAAATACCTCCCGACCTCGGGCGCCCGCCTGATCGTCCTCTTCATGAAGGACCCGTCGTCCAAGGAAGCCGCCAACGAGGCGATCAAGAACTTCGAGAAGCTCACCGCGGAGAACCTCATGGCGGCCAAGCAGAAGCGTGCCGCGAAGCAGACGGTGGTCGACAACATCAAGCTGCTGACCGCGGCCCGCGAACAGCTCGACGAGGACTGGATCGACAAGCTCTTCGCCCGCGGCGCCGAGGCGGCGGGGAACTGGCGCGGCATCGGCGCGTCCGGCGACTACCGGGCCACCGACTGGGACTGGATGAAGGAGAACGTCCTCGACCGAGGGCTCGACACGCGGGCCGAGGCGGCCAAGGAGCAGTCCAGCAAGCTCTACGACGAGCTCTTCCCCACGCTCGTGGAGGAGAGCACCAACGCCTTCGCCCAGCTGACCGATGATCCGGGCACGCTGGCGAAGTTCAACGAGGAGCTGGAGAAGGCCTCGGAGTCCCTGGAGTCGCTGCTGGCGACCGAGGAGGAATACGTCAAGGACCTGGCCGAGGGACCCTACAAGCAGACGGGCCTCGCCGCGTTCGCACAGGTCAGAGACGCGGTCAAGGCGGGCTTCAAGCTGCTAGCGGACAAGACGGAGGAAGCCGACGACGAGGTGAAGAAGTCATGACCGACCTCTTCGTCGCGGCGGGCGGCCCGGTCGGCGACGGCAGCCGGGCCCGGCCGTTCCACGACCCGTGGCTCGCGCTGCGGCAGGCTGCGCCCGGCGACCGCATCCACATCGCGGCGGGCACCTATACCGGGCGCGGCGAGCGCTCCTCGTGGGTCGTCGACACCCCCGAGCTGACCCTGCTCGGCGGATACAGCCCCGACTTCGCCCGCCGTACCCCCTGGCAGACACCTACGGTCTTCGCGGCAAAGACCGGCCTGCGCGTCCCGAACGAGCCGAACATGCTCCAGGGCATCGGCGACCACGACGGCCTCGTCCTGGACGGGCTGTTCTTCGACGGGGCCGGGCGCGACGACTACGACGAGCAGGGCGGCCTGCAGCGCGCCTCCTACGGGGACGGCCCGCTGGTGAGCCTGCGCGGCGAGCGCATCACCGTCCGCGACTGCTGCTTCGCCAACGGCAGCTCCGGCGCCGTCGAGCTCGGCGGCGACTCCGTGGCCTTCGAGAACAACATCGTCGTCAACTGCGTCGGCCTCAGCCTGCTCACCGTCCGCGACGGCGCCCCCGAGACCCCGGCCGCGGTCAGCCGCAACACCTTCGCCTTCGCCCACGACGACTCCGACCCGCCGCGCGGCTCCGGTGCCGACCGGGCCGTCGGCGTACGGGTCAACGGCGCTGCCGCAATCGCCGACAACGTGTTCGTCGGCTGCGGCAACGCCGCCGTCGCCTGCCTGCGCGACGTCGGGCAGATCGCCATCGACCGCAACCTGTTCTTCGCCACACCGCGCGACATCGTGCGCAGCCGGGTGTCGGGCGCGGAGGCCGAGCTCACCGAGGAGTACGCCGCGGAGCTCGAAGACGTCGGCCTGCGCTCGGCGGCCGGCAACACCGTCGGCGACCCACAGCTGACCGGGCTCCCGGCCGCGTGGCTCGACACGTACACGGTGGACGTCGCCATCACGTACGAGCGCCCGCCGATCGCCGCCCTCAACGCGCTGCGGAAATCGGCCGGCCTCGGTGAGCTATCGTCCACATCAGACCGTGATGTTCAGCGGCCCGTCATGCGCCGGCTCGCCCCGGCCGAGGTGCTCGCCCTCGCGGTCGGCGCGGCGCCGGGCGCGCACCCCGCCGACCTGGCGGCGCCGGAGCCGTTCACCGAGCTCCCGGCCGGCCCGGCGTACCAGGCCGTCGACTGGGCGCGGCTCTACGAGGCCGACCCGGCGCTCGCCGGAGCCCCGGTGCAGGTGCGGGCCGGGGTCGGCTTCGACCAGAACACGCAGATCCTCCCCGAGCTCGCGGAGACGCACATCGGCGTCGCCGTCTACGAGCCCGGCACCGACAACAGCCCGTGGTGGGCGCTCGCCCCGCGCTACGGCCTCGTCCATCACCAGACTGAGGAGGCCGTACGGTATTCGCGCGGCCTCGACGTCGAGTCCACGTACCTGCTCCGCGGCACGTATCGCCTCACGCCGCCCGGCGGGCGTCAGAGCGCCACCATCGTCCTCGACTCCCTCGCGCCCGTGCTCGACGTCACGGCCCCCGAGCCGCCCCGGCCGGCCGGCCGCGACTGGTTCGTGCGGGCCGGATCCTCCGGCGGGGACGGCAGCCGCGAGGCGCCGTTCCGCGACCCGTTCCAGGCCCTCGAAAAGGCCGCCGAGGGCGACCGCATCCTCGTCGCCGCAGGTGAGTACACGGGCCGCCTGCGGTCGGGCACGTGGCGCATCCCCGTACGCAACCTGACGCTGCTGGGCGGGTGGGACGCCGAGTTCGCCGCGCGCGACCCCTGGCGACATCCCGTGCGCTTCGTGCTCACTCCGGAGACCAAGGCGAAGGGCATCTTCGGCGATCCGGTGCTCACCGGCGAGGACTCGGGGGAGGGCCTCATCCTTGACGGGTTCATGTTCGACGGGTCGACCTACAACGCGTACGCCGACAGCGGCGCCCTCGACGCGGGCCATTCCCAGTCGGCGGCGCTGCTCGACCTGCGCGGCGGCAGCGGCGGCATCACCGTGCGCAACTGCGTCTTCGCCAACGCGGCGTACTGCGCCGTGCAGCTCAGTGCGGCGTACGGGACGTTCGAGAACAACGTGGTCGTCAACACGAGCGGCACCGCCGTCCGTATCCAAGCACCCGGCGCGGGCCCCTGGACCATCCGCGGCAACACGGTCCTGTTCGCCGCCGACCCCACCGGCCGGGCCTCGACCGGGCAGTCCACGACCGGCTGCCTGCTGGACATCTCCGGCCGGGGTGTCATGCGGGTCGAGGCCAACGTGCTCGCCTTCGCCGACAGCATCGCCGTCCGCGCGACCGTGCCCGACCAGCACCTGCTGCTCGACGGGAACGTGCTCGCCGCCAACCTGTACGCCGACCTCCACGACGGCCGCCACGTGCTCGTCGACGCCGAGAACCGCGACCGGGTGTTCCGCGACGCCCCGTTCGGCGCTCAGACCGGAACCCGGTTCGAGCTGCCGGCGGTGCCGGTCGACGCCGCGTACGCCGACCAGGCCGTCGGCCGCCTCTCGGCGCTGGCCGCCGCGATGCCGAAGGACGGGCTCAACGCCGCCGCGGCGGCGCTCGGCGTCTCGATCACGGCGCCGAAGACGGAGGCACCCGTCGAGGCGGCGCCCCCGGAGCCGAAGAAGGAACCGTCAGTGGCCGACCTGCTCGCGGACCTCGGCCGGGCCCGCAAGGCGTTCGAGGCGAAGGACGCGGCCCCGCCGGCCACAGACACTCCGCTGTACTGCCCGGTCTATCCGGTCGAGGCGGCGCTGAGGCTGGCCCTCGACGCCCCGCCAGGCGAGCCCGGCGCCCACGCCCCGCCTTCATGATCGAAGAGCTTGTTACATCCTGATTCCGCAGCTCATCTGGCTTGCTCCACCCACTCGCTCGAATCCGCGAGTAAGACGCGACGCACGTGGACCGGCAGGTTCGGGTGGCCGGCGACCGCGTGGCGAACCGTGCTGTCCGGGTCGGTGGCCAGACGTTCGGCCAACTCGACGGGCAGGTCCGGATCTCGGGGTGCTGGGCATCGCATGCGCGGGGCCGGGTCTGCGTATGGATCCGGTGCGCGTATCGGCTCGGGTGTGTCCCGGCGGCTGAAGACACCCACGCGTACGTTCGCGCTGGGATCCTCGGCGAGCAGGTCCCGTACTCCTGAGGGAAGCTGTGGGTGTTCGGCGACCTGCCGTCGAACATGGTGGGTCGGGGTCACCAGCCAGCCGCATCCGGACGGCGTTCGTTGCCGGGTGACCGCGCATACCGTTGCCGCCACGAGCCGCGGGCGGCGCTTCAGGTGGAGGTGCGTTCCCGCCACGCCCGCAAGCGGTCACGCAGCCAGTGGTAGCTGGCCTTGGGCGTACGGGATCCGGTGCCGTAGTCGACGTGGGCCAGACCGAAGCGGGGCCCGTACCCGCGGGCCCACTCGAAGTTGTCGATGAGCGACCAGTAGAAGTACCCCCGCAGATCGAGCCGGTCGTCGACGGCGGCCGCACGGGCCGCCGCCGCCAGGTGCCCGGCCACGAACGAGATCCGTTCCGGGTCCGGCTCGGGTCCGTCCCGCAGGTCGGCGCAGCCGTTCTCCGTCACGTACACGGCAGGCAGGCCCGGGTAACGGTCCGCGAGCCCGGTCAGGGTGTCGAACAGCCCTTGCGGCTCCACCGGCCAGCCCAGGTCGGTGGTGGGCAACCCGTCCGGCCGTAGCTGCCGGACCCCGATGTCGAACGCGCTGCGCAGCGCCGGGTCGGGTTGCTCGTACGGGGCGTCGGCGACGTGCACCCGGTAGTAGTAGTTGACACCGAGGAAGTCCAGCGGCGTGGAGATCACCGCCAGGTCACCGTCGCGGCGGAACGACAGATCGCTCACCCCGGCGTAGAGCCGCTCGAACCCGGGCGGGTACGCGCCGCCCAGCACCGGATCCGTGAACTGCCGGTTGAGCATGAGGTCCTGCCGATCCGCCGCCGCCCGGTCGGCCTCGGTATCGCTGGCCGGCACGGCGGGGGAGAGGTTGAGCGTGATGCCGACGCGCGACCGCGGGCCGGCGGCGGACCGGACTGCGGCGACCGCCCTGCCGTGCCCGAGCAGCAGGTGGTGGGCGGCGGCCAGGGCACCATGTCCTTCGGCGGTGCCGGGAGCGTGCCGGCCCTCCGCGTAGCCGACCATCGACGAGCAGTACGGCTCGTTCAGCGTGATCCAGTCCTGGACCCGGTCGCCGAGGACGCCCGCCACCGCGGCGGCGTACTCGGCGAACCACTCGGCGGTGTCCCGTACCCGCCAGCCACCCTCGTCCTCGAGCGCCTGGGGCAGATCCCAGTGGTACAGCGTGACGAACGGCCGGATGCCGTGCCCGCACAGGGCGTCGACGAGCCGGTCGTAGTAGTCGAGGCCTCGCCGGTTCACCGCGCCCCGCCCGGCCGGCATGACCCGTGGCCAGGCGACCGAGAAACGGTAGGCGTCCACGCCGAGGCCGGCCAGCAGGTCCACGTCCTCCCGCCAGCGGTGGTAGCTGTCACAGGCGACCGAGCCGGAGGTGCCGTCGTCGACGGCACCGGGGCGGCGGCAGAAGGTGTCCCAGATCGACGGCCCGCGGCCGTCCTCGTCGACCGCCCCCTCGATCTGGTACGCCGCGGTGGCGGCGCCCCAGCTGAAGCCGGCCGGCAGGTCCGGCAGGTCCGGCAGCTCGGGCAGGTCCGGCCGGGTTGCGGCCGCGGCGGCGCCTTCGGATGTGGTGGTCACCCCTTCACCGCCCCCTGCATGATGCCGTCGACGAGATGCCGGCCGAGGAGCATGAAGACGACGAGGATCGGCAGCGTGGCGAGCAACGTGCCGGTCAGCGTCAGGGTGTAGTCGGTGGTGTAGCCGCTGGCCAGTGCGGAGAGCGCCACCTGCACGGTCGCGTTGTTCTGCAGCACGACCAGCGGCCAGAAGAAGTCGTTCCACGCCTGCATGAAGGTGAACAGCCCGAGCACCGCCGCGGCGGGGCGGGCCGCCGGCAGGACGATGTGCCAGTACAGGCCGAACGTGCTGGACCCGTCGACGCGGCCGGCCTCCAGCAGTTCGTCGGGTACGGCGCGGCCGAGGTACTGGGTCATGAAGAAGACGCCGAACGCGGTTACCAGCCCGGGCACGATCACGGCGGTGAGGCGCCCGGTCCAGCCGAGGTCGGCCATCAGGATGTACAGCGGGATGATGCCGAGCTGGTGCGGCACCATCGAGGTCGCGATGGCCACGACGAGAAGCGCCTTTCGGCCTCGGAACCGCAGTTTGGCGAAGGCGAACCCGGCCAGGGTCGAGAAGAACACCACGGAGACGGTGATCGAGCCGCTGACGATGAAGGAGTTCAGCAGGGCTCGGCCGAAGTCGGTCGTGTCGAACACGCGCGCGATGTTGTCGAAGAGGTGCCCGCCGGGCACCAGGGCCGGCGGCACCTTCGTGACGGCGTCGCTGGTCTGCGAGGACACGACGATGGACCAGTAGAGCGGGAAGACCGACCCGGCCACGACCGCCAGCAGGGCGCCGTAGCTCCAGACCGAGCCCTTGCGTGGGTACCCGAAGCTCCGGCGCCGGTGGGACCGGCGTGGCGGCGGCGAGGGTGTGGTGCCGGTCTGAATGGGGTCCGCGAGGGTGGTCACGGCGTTCTCCTCAGTCCTCGTCCTTGGCGATGCGCCGGGTGAGCAGGAAGTTGATGATCGCGAAGATGGCGATGACCAGACAGAGTGTCCAGGCGACCGCCGAGGCGTAGCCGAAGCGGAACTCCCGGAACCCCTGCTCGTACATGAACAGGGCGACGGTCTGGAACTGCCGGTCGGAGCCGCCGGTGGGCGTCTGGGAGCTGGCGAACAGCAGGGGTTCGGCCATGATCTGCAGGCCGCCGATCGTCGAGATCACCGTGGTGAAGATGATCGTCGGCCGCAGCATCGGGACGGTGATCCGCCTGAACTGCTGAGCCTGCGACGCGCCGTCGAGGTCGGCGGCCTCGTACAGGTGGTGCGGAATCGCCTGCATCGAGGCGAGGTAGATGAGGGCGTTGTAGCCGGTCCACCGCCAGGCGACGATGAACGAGATCGCCAGGTGGGAGCTCCAGGTGTTGGCCTGCCAGTCGATCGGGCCGATGCCGACGAGGCCGAGCGCCCAGTTGACCATGCCGAAGTCGCGGCCGAAAAGCTGGGTGAAGACGATCGTCACCGCCACGATCGAGGTGACGTTGGGCAGCAGCACGCCCATCCGTAGCGCGGTGCGGGCCCGCAGCCGGTGGTTGAGCAGGTGGGCGATCCAGAGCGCGGCGAGCAGTTGCGGCACGGTGGACAGCACCCAGATGCTGAGTGTGTTGCCCAGGGCGTTCCAGAAGTACGCGTCCTGCAGCATCTCGCGGTAGTTCGCGAGGCCGACCCAGCGGTGCGACCCGGAGTCGAGCAGGTCCCAGTCATTGAACGAGACGTACGCCGTGTACAGCAGCGGGAACAGCCCGAACGCGCCGAACAGCAGGAAGAACGGCAGGATGTAGAGGTAGGGCGAGCCCTTGGTGTCGAGCCGGCTCAGGCCGGCCCGCCGGGCCTGGTGGAGGTAGGTGGCCATCGTCGATCCTTCGTCGCCGGGCGCCGCCGGCGGTCAGGGGCGACCGCCGGCGGCGCGGGTCGAGTTACTTGGCGAGGCGCTCGACGTCGCTGACCATCTGCTTCCAGGACTCGTCGGAGCTTTGCTTGCCCTGTTCGATGCGGACGAGGGCGTCGCGGATGGTGGTCTGCACGTCTCCGGCTCGCGGGCCCTGGTACTGGGGCTTGAGCTGCTTCGCCGCGGTGGTGAAGAGCTGGCCCACCGGTGCGTTGTTGAAGAAGGCGTCCTTGTACTGGGCGATGTCGGGCTTGTCGTACAGAGCCGGGATGGACGGCAGGTTGCCCCGCGCGGTGAACACCTTGGCCTGCTGTTCCGGGGCGGTCAGCCACGCCGCGAGCTTCTTGGCCTCCTCGATGTGCTTGCCCTGCTTGGGAACGGTGAGGTACGAGCCGCCCCAGTTGCCGCCGCCGCCCGGGACGCTCGCCACGTCCCACTTGCCGGCGGCGTGCTTCGCCTGGTCCTTGATCTTGGTCATCATCCAGGCCGGACACGCGATGGTGGCGAACTGGTCCTTCGCGAAGCCGTTGTTCCACTCCTGCGAGCTGCCGATCAGCTTGGCCGACAGGTTGCTCTGGATCGCCTTCACCGTCAGGTCCCAGGCCTTTCGGACATCGGGGCTGGTGCCCACGACGATGGCGTTGTCCTCGTTGTAGTACCCGACCGGGGCCTGGCCGATGATGGCGTTGAACAGTTGGCCTCCGCCATCGAAGAAGGCGCTGCCGGCCGGGGCCTTCGCCGCGTACCGCTTGCCGAACTCGATGTACTGGTCCCAGCCGCTGCCCCAGGCGGCCGACACCTGGTCGCGGTCGAACGGCATGCCGGCCTTCTCGAACAGGTCACGCCGATAGCAGATGGCCAGGCCGCCGACGTCGGTGCCGTACCCGACCTGCTTGCCGTCCTTGGCCAGCGACGCCGCCCACTTCCAGTCGAGGTACTCGGACTGGCGGTCCTTGCCCAGGTCGACGAAGAGGTTGCCCCGCTCGCGCATCTGCGCGATGAAGCCCGTGTCGACGCCCTCGATGTCGCCCGCGCCGGAGCCGGTGGCCAGGTGGGTGATCAGGTCGCGATGATGGTCGTTGTAGGCGGCCGTGCGCTCCTGGATCGTGATGTTCGGGTGCGACTTCTGGTACTCGGCGTACAGGTCCTGGTACCCGAAGTTGCCGAACAGGTTGACGTTCAGGGTGATCTTTTCGTTGCCGCCGCCGGAGCCTCCCTCGGTGCCGGTGCCACACGCGGTCAGCAGTACTCCGGCGGCCAGGGTGGCCGCCGCCAGTCGCAACAGTCGGTTTGGGTGCATGCCAGGGAACCCTTTCGTGCGATGTAACCGGTTACCTGAAACCGGTTACATTGTCGGCGAAGCGATGGTGGTGGGGGTGGGTGGAGTTGGATGAAGATCGGATGTCGGCCGAGTTGCGGGTGACCGCCGGCGAGCGTCTTTCCTGGGAAGTGTGAACGGGTTCGGCTAGGGGGTGTCAAGTTACAAAAAGGTAACGGTCGATGCGGGTTGACCGCGGACATCGCTGGCGCTACGGTCGTGAAACCGGTTACAGAGAAGGCACCACATTGACCACTATCAGGGAGTTGGCGCGCCGCTCCGGCGTGTCCGTCGCCACCGTGTCCCGCGTCTTCAACACCCCCGAGGTCGTCAGCCAGCACACCCGCCAGCGCATCCTCGACCTGGCCGCCGAGATCGGCTACCTGCCGAACGGGTCGGCCCGGACGCTCGCCACGAAGAAATCCAACATGGTGGGCCTGGTATGGGACACCGACCATCGCCGCCCTGGATGGCGCCACCCATTCCTGCAGGAGATCCTCGTCGCGCTCAAGACGGCGCTCAGCGCGCACGGGCTGAACCTGCTCATGCTCGCCGGCCACGACGCGGCGGGGCCCGACGACGGGCAGCGATACGTGCGCGCCGTCCGCCAGCACAACCTCGACGGCGCGGTCATCATCGACAACGGCACCCGGGACCCGGCCGTGCTCGCCCTCGTCGAAGCCCAGGTGCCGTGCGTCGCTCTCGACCTGCGGGTCGACGGCCCGACGTCGACCTACATCACCTCGGACAATGCCGGCGGCGCGGCGCTCGCCGTGCGCCACCTCGTCGAACGCGGCCACCGGCGCATCGCCACCATCACCGGCCCGCTGCGAACCTGGCCGGGAGCCGAACGGCTCGTCGGCTTCCGGGCCGCGCTGGCCGGGGCCGGCCTGCCGCTCGCCGACGGCCACGTCGTCGAGGGAGACTTCTATCTCGACGGCGGTCACGCCGCGATGGACCGGCTGCTCGCCCTCGACGACCGCCCTACCGCAGTGTTCGTCGCAGGTGACGAGATGGCTGTCGGCGCGATGCGGGCGGCCCAGGCGGCCGGCCTACGGATCCCCGACGACATTGCGATTGTCGGCTTCGACGACATCGAGGTGGCCGCGCTGATCCCGCCCGGGCTCAGCACCGTCGCCCAGAACAAGCCCGGCTTCGGCACGGCCGCCGCCGAGGCGCTGGTCGCCATGCTGCACGGCGGCGACGACCCGCCCAAGCCGACCGTGTTGCCGACGACGCTCGTCGTCCGCGGCACCACCTGACCCGAACCGCGCGACGTCGGCGCCGTCCCGCTCTGGATCGTGCTGCTGCTCGCGGTCGCTGTTGCCGGAGCCGCTGTCACCGACCCCGCAACCGGGCCTGCCTCGAGCGTCACACCCGTGCCTGGGCGAGGTCGCGGCCGGCGGTGGCTCGAATGATCCGGGGCCAGGTCCATGCGGCGCGCAGGATGAAGGCCAGAGGAGCGGGTCCCAGAGAACTCCGAAGTGGTCACGCGCATCGCTCCCCGCTTGACTGGTGTCGGCTGTTGTCTCGAAGCTCGCTGACGTCAGCCAACAGGGCTTCGACCCCGGCTGATCATGGGGACAGCCTGAATGATGACCAGGAGTCGTGGTAGACATACAGCCACCGCAGGTCGTGGTAGGTGTCGTACGGCCATACCGCCGCCGCCTGCGGCGCCAGGCCCTGCGTCGCGACGAAACCCAGCGAGACCAAGACGACGGCCTCGACCGTCGGAGATACCGCGGTCAGCAGCAGCAGGCCCACCAGTCTGCGGTCCGCGACCAGTACGCTGCCTCCCTTACCGTTGCCCTCTGCATGAAGATTTCCGCACATACCACACTCAAATGACGGCGTATCCCGCAACATCGCTACCGGTAGGAGCACCGAAGGGATCCGAGTGAGCTGTCCGGCGGCGAGCAGCAGCGCGTCGCCGCGGCCCGCGCGCTGATCACCCGACCGGCGGTGGTCTTCGCCGACGAGCCGACCGGTGCGCCGGGCCCAGGCCAGTCGGACCAGGCCGTCGCGGCACCGGGGGCACCGCCCTCCTCCCGACGACGGTCTTCGAGAGGGACCCGAACTCGTCGCCGGAGAACCGGCCACTGACCGCGCTCGGCGTGGACCCGGCGGGCTTCGCCGCCGCGAACCGGGCGCTCACCGTCGTCGCCGGCTCACTGGACGACGTGAGCGGCGACGACACTGCCGTCCTCCCGGCCTCGGCGAACCGGCAGCCGACCGAGCCGTACGCGCTGGTCTTCGCCGATGGGGAGCTGGTGTCGCTGCGCGTCGTCGCGGTCGTCACCGACGACTCGATCCCCGGCGACCTGCTACTGCCCCGATCCGTGGTGCGGGCACACGACCCCTTGGCGCTCACCTCCGCGGTGTACGTGCAGGACCGGATCGACCCTCCGATCGGAGCGCGGACCGTCGACGTGTCCCAGTGGGCGGCCGAGGCGGGCCGCGCCGAGGATCGCCTCGTCTGGCTCTTCACGCTGCTACTGATCGTTGTCTCGGCCGGCTACGGAGCCGTCGCGGTGGCGAACATGTTGCTGACGGCCGCCGCCGGCCGGACGGCAGACCTGCGGCTGATCCGGTTGGCCGGTGCGACCCGGAAGCAGGCCGTCTGGCTGGTCACGGCCGAGTCCGCCCTGGTGGTGCTGCTCGGCGGTGTTGTCGCGTTCGTCGGCCTGCTGAGCATCCGTGCCGGCCTCGCGAGCAGGCCGGCGTACCGGTCGATCTGGTGGCGCCGTGGTCCGTGGCCGACGGGGTGGTGGGGTGGTGGGGTGGTGGGGCTCTGCCTGTCCCTGGCGGTGCGGCGAGCGCGTTGCCGACCTGGCGGTCACTGCGCCATCGTCCCGCGCGGTCTCCCGTCGGCGTCGCCGGGTGAACCGGTGCCGACGAATGTCCGTCGGGGCAGGCCGAGCCGGTCGACCGCCGCGACGACCAGCTCCTCCGGTGTCGCGGCCACGTCCAGCACCACCCCGGGTTCGTCGGGCGTCAGATCCTCAAGGGTGGCCCGCTGGGAGTTGAGCAGACTGGCTGGCATGTAGTGCCCGACCCGCCCGGTCATCCGGGCCCGGATCAGCTCGGCCGGGCCGGCCAGGTGCACGAACTCCACGCTGGGCGGTCCCTGGCGCAGCACGTCCCGGTAGGAGCGCTTCAATGCCGAGCAGGCAAGCACCGTGGACACGCCCTCGGCGTGCCGGCCGGCCATCCAGGCCGCGAGGTCGCGCAGCCAGGGCCAGCGTGCCGCGTCGTCCAGCGGGATGCCGGCGCGCATCCGGGCCACGTTGGCCGGCGGGTGGAACTCGTCCGCCTCGGCGAAGACCAGTTCGGTCAACTCGCTGATCCCCTGCGCCACCGTTGTCTTGCCCGCCCCCGACACGCCCATCACCACCACGTGCCGGGTGGGCGGACGACGGTCACCAGTCATGGACCGTGCCGTCTTTGAGCCGGTTGAACGGCAGGTACGCCGGCTGGTACGGGAACCGGCCCGCGGCCTCCTCGTCGAGCTCCACGCCGAGGCCGGGCTGCTGTCCCGGGTGCAGGTACCCGTCGGCGAAGGTGAACGACTGCCGGAACACCTCGTCGGTGAGCGCCCCGTGCCGCATGTACTCCTGGATGCCGAAGTTGTGGATGGCCAGGTCGAGGTGGAGCGCGGCGGCCATGCCGACCGGGGAGATGTCGGTCGGCCCGTGGATGCCGGACTTGATCTGGTACTGGGCGGCGTAGTCGAGCAGCTTCCGCATGGCGGTGATGCCGCCGGTGTGCGTGACGGCGGAGCGCACGTAGTCGATGAGCTGTTCGCGGATCAGCGTCTGGTAGTCCCAGACGGTGTTGAAGACTTCGCCGATGGCCAACGGGGTGGTGGTGTGCTGCCGGACCAGCCGCAGCGCCTCCTGGTTCTCCGCCGGGGTGCAGTCCTCCAGCCAGAACAGGTCGTACGGCTCGAGCGCCTTGCCCAGCTTGGCGGCCTGGATGGGGGTCATCCGGTGGTGCCCGTCGTGCAGCAGGGGCAGCTCGGGGCCGAACTCGTTGCGAACGGCCTCGAAGACACCCGGCAGGTGCCGCAGGTACGAGCGGGTGTCCCAGTCCTCCTCGGCGGGCAGCGGCGTGCGCTGGGCCGGCTCGTAGTCGTAGCGCTTGCCGTCGGCGCTGGGCTGGGCGGCCACGCCGTAGACGGCGTTGATGCCGGGCACCGAGGTCTGCACCCGGATGGCGCGGAAGCCCTGCTCCAGGTGGCGGCGGATGGAGTCGAACAGCTCGGGCAGGTCCCGCCCGGAGGCGTGCCCGTAGGCCAGGATCCCGGTCCGGGAGGCGCCGCCCAGGAGCTGGTAGAGCGGCATCCCGGCGGCCTTGGCCTTGATGTCCCAGAGAGCGACGTCCACGGCCGCGATGGCGGCCATGGTGACCGGCCCCCGCCGCCAGTACGCCGAGCGGTAGAGGAACTGCCAGGTGTCCTCGATCTGATGCGGGTCGCGCCCGATCAGCAGCGGGACGACGTGGTCGGCCAGGTACGACGCGACGGCCAGCTCGCGTCCGTTGAGGGTGCCGTCGCCCAGTCCGGTGAGCCCCTCGTCAGTTGTGATCTTGAGGGTGACGAAGTTCCGGTCAGGGCTGGAGACGATGACGTCCGCGGCGACGATCTTCATGCCGATGCCTTTCTCAGGGGTGATGTCAGCGCAGCGTGCTGCCGGGCTGCACGTCGTTCAGGAGGGACAGTTCGTCGCGGCGTGGCAGGGTCTCCCAGTCGCCGTTGCCGCCGACGGCGAAGGCGCCCAGGGTGACCGCGCGGCGCAGCCGCCCGGCCAGGTCGAGACCGTCGAGGTGGCCGGAGAGGTAGCCGGCGGTGAAGGCGTCCCCCGCGCCGACGGTGTCCACCGCCGTCACGGGCACCGCCGCCGCGTGCCGCACGCCCTCCCGGGTGTACGCGCGGGCGCCGTCGCCGCCGAGCTTCACCAGCACCGTCGACACGCCCCGGTCCAGCAGCTCGGCGACCACGGTCGGCTCGTCCGCGCCCACCGTGCCGACCAGGTCCAGCTCGTCGGCGGAGGCGACCACGACCGAGGCGTGGCCGACGATGTCAGCGAGCGCGGCCCGCGCCGCGTCCCGGCTCCACAGTTTCGTCCGGTGGTTGACGTCGAGGCAGACCAGCGTCCCGGCCCGGGCGGCGGTCTCGGCCGCCCACCGGGTGGCCTCCCGGGCGCCGTCGGACAGCGCCGCGGTGATCCCGGTCAGGTGCAGCACCCGGGCACCGGCGGTCAGGGCGGGCCGCAGGTCCTCGACGGACACCGCCGAGCCGGCCGAGCCGGCCCGCTGGTAGGTCACCCGGGTCAGGTCGGCGGTCCGCCGTTCCAGGAACATCAGCCCGGCCGGGCGGTCCGGGTCGCGGACCACGTGTTCGAGGCGTACCCCCTCGGCGCGTAGCTGCCGGAGCAGGAACTCGCCGAGTTCGTCGGCGCTGACCCGGCCGGCGAAGGCCGCGCGGTGGCCGAGCCGCGCCACCCCGACGGCCACGTTGGCCTCCGCCCCGGCCAGGTGCGGGGTGAGCGCGCCGCCGGTGATGATGGGCGCGGCCGTGCGCAGCGACACCAGGGCCTCGCCGAAGGTGAGCAGGTCGACGGCGGTCATGACGCGGTGCCCGGGTAGCCGCCGGCGCGCGGGTGCGCGGCGGACGGGCGGGTGTCGCGCGGGTGGGCGACGGGAAGGCCGGCGGTGCTCATGCGACGGCGGCGAGGTAGGCGCGGGCGCGCTGGCGCAGGGCGTCGAGGTCGCCGCCGGAGGCGGCGTCACCGACCAGCGGGCCGCCGACGCCGACCGCGATCGCGCCGGCGGCGAAGTAGCCGGGCAGGTCGGCCAGGCCGACGCCGCCGACCGCCACGAAGGGGATGTCCGGGAACGGGTCGCGCACCGCCTTCAGGTACGCGGGGCCACCCACCGACGCCGGGAACAGCTTGATCGCCGACGCGCCCAGCCGCATCGCCGTGTACGCCTCGGTCGGGGTGAACGCCCCGGCGGCGACGGGCAGGCCGAGCCGCGCCGCCTCGGCGATCGACTCGACCACCGCGGGCGTCACCACGAACTGCGCGCCGGCCGCCGCCACCTCGGCGACGTCCGCGGCGGTGAGCACCGTCCCGGCGCCGACCAGGGAGCCGGCCGGCGCGACCGCGCGCAGCGCCTCGACGGCTCGCGCCGCGTCCGGCGTGGTCAGGGCCACCTCCACGACTCGTACGCCCTCCGCCAGCAGGGCGGTGCCGGCGGCGATCGCGCCCGCGGTGTCGGTCCCCCGGATGACCGCGAGAATCCGGGCGGCGGCGAGTTCGGCGACGAGATTGACAGTCATGTTGTTCACCATTCCGCGTAGGAGCCGTCGGCGTGCCGCCAGGTGGGGCTGCGCCAGGAGTGGCCGCGCTTGTCCGCCGCCCGCACCGCCTGTTCGTCGATCTCGATGCCTAGACCCGGCGCGGTGAGCCGCTCGACGTACCCGTCGACGAAGGTCAGCGGGGTCTTGTCGAGGCAGTAGTCGAGCACCTCGGCGCCGAGGTTGTAGTGGATGCCGATGCTCTGTTCCTGGATCAGGTAGTTGGGCGTGGCGAAGCCGACCTGCAGGCAGGACGCCAGGGCGATCGGGCCGAGCGGGCAGTGCGGGGCGAGTTGGACGTCGTACACCTCGGCCAGCGCGGCGATCTTGCGGACCTCGGTGATGCCGCCGGCGTGCGACAGGTCCGGCTGGGCGACAGCGATGCCGGCCTGCAGCACCGGCAGGAACTCCTGCCGGTTGTAGAGCCGTTCCCCGGTGGACACCGGAGTGGTCGTGGCGCGTACGAACTCGCCGATCAGGTGCGAGTTCTCCGGCACCACCGGCTCCTCCAGGAAGAACGGCCGGTACGGCTCGAGTAGCGGGGCGACCCGCCGGGCGGTGGCCAGGCTGAACCGGCCGTGGAAGTCGACGGCGACGTCCCGCTCGTCGCCGAGCACCTCCCGGGCGGCGGCCACCCGCTGGACCACACCGTCGAGCTCGGCGACCGAGGCGACCGGGCTCATCCGCCCGGACGCGTTCATCTTCACGGCGGTCAACCCCGTCTCGACGGCGGCGCTGATCTGGTCGCGTACCTCGGCGGGCTCGTCGCCGCCGACCCAGCCGTAGACCCGGATCCGGTCGCGGACCGGGCCGCCGAGCAGCTGGTGCACCGGGGCGCCGAAGTGCTTGCCGGCGATGTCCCACAGTGCCTGGTCGAGCCCGGCGACGGCGCTGGCCAGGATCGGCCCGCCCCGGTAGAACGAGGCCTTCGTCAGCACCTGCCAGTGGTCCTCGATCCGCAGCGCGTCCCGGCCGACCAGCAGCTCGCTGAGCTGCTCGACGGCGGTGCGGACGGTCTCGGAGCGGCCCTCGCAGGTCGCCTCGCCCCAGCCGACGATCCCGTCGACGGTCTCGACCCGGACGAACAGCCACCGTGGCGCGACGAGGAACGTCTCCACCCGTGCGATCGTTGTCATGGCGTCCTCAGCCCTTCGTGGCGCCGGCGGTGAGCCCGGAGACGATGTACTTCTGCACGAACAGGGCGATCACCATGATCGGCAGAGTGACCACGGTGGCCGCGGCCATCAGGCCGCCCCAGTCGATGCTGGCGTAGCCGACGAAGTCGAAGATCGCCACGGGCAGGGTCTTCGTGTCCGCGCCGGAGAGCACCAGGGCGAACATGAAGTTGTTCCAGGAGAAGATGAAGGACAGGATGCCGGCGGTCGCCACGCCGGGCACGGACAGCGGCAGGGTGATCCGCCGGAACGCGCCGATGTGGGTCAGCCCGTCGACCAGCGCCGCCTCTTCCAGGTCCTCCGGCAGGCTGTCGAAGAAGCCCATCATGATGTAGACGATCAACGGCAGCGACACGAACATGTGGCTGAGGATCAGCACGGTGTACCCGCCGACCATCTGCAGGTTCGAGAAGACGTAGTACCAGGGCACCAGGAGCGACACGCCCGGGATGATCCGGGCCATGAGCACCACGAGCGCTGACTTCTTCATGCTGAACCGGCTCATCGAGTAGGCGGCCGGTACCCCGAGGATGAGCGAGAAGAGCGTGGCGGCGAACGCCACCCACAGGCTGTTGCCGATGAACTGGACGTAGTTGGCCTGCTGGAGCACGTTGCCGTAGTTGTCCATGGTGGGCGAGAAGACGAAGGCCTTGCCGGTGTCGTAGATGTCGACGTTGGTCTTGAACGACGCGGCGATCATCCACAGCAGCGGCGCGATCAGCGCCAGCACCACGACGGCCAGGGCCACCGCCCGGAAGACCTTGAACGGCTTGCCCGGCTTCATCGGTCCAGCCCCTTCTTGCGGTAGGTCAGGGCCCACATCACCCCGATGATGATCAGGAAGAAGATGATCAGGACCGTCGATGAGACCCCGTAGTCGTTGTAGTCGAAGCTCAGCCCGTACGCGTAGACGTTGAGCGTCTCGACCTCGTGGAACGACCCTCCGCCGCGACCCTTCGTGGCGTAGAGGATGTCGAAGGTCTTCAGCGCATCGATGCCGCGCAGCAGGATCGCGACGATCACCGTGGGCATCAGCAGCGGCAGCGTGACGTGCCGGAACCGCTGCCAGGTGCTGGCGCCGTCGATGAGGGCGGCCTCCTGCGGCTCGTCCGACAGCGACGTGAGGCCGGCGAGCAGGATCAGCACGACCATCGGGGTCCACTGCCAGATGTCGATGAACATCGTCGTCGGCAGGGCGCTGTTCTGGCCGGACAGCCAGGGCTGCGGACCGATCCCGACCCAGCTGAGCACCTGGTTGGCCATGCCGATGGTGGGGTCGAAGATCAGCCGCCACATCATGCCGACCGCCACCGGGGTGGCGACCAGTGGAAGCAGGATGGCGACCCGGACCCAGCGCTCACCGCGGAACGGCCGCCACAGCAGCAGGGCGATCGCCATGCCGAGCGCCACCTCGACGGCGAGCACGACGCCGGTGAACAGGACGGTTCGCCACACCGCCGGCCAGAACCGGTCGGTGTCGGCGAGCACGTCGAGGTAGTTCTGGAACCCGATGAACTCGCTCTCGGCGCGGACCGAACCCTCGGCGTCGGTGAGGCTGAGGTATCCGGTCCACGCCACCGGAAAGATGATCAGCACGGCGACGAACGCCATGGCGGGGGCCGCGAAGAGCCATTTGCGGTGCGCGTTGGCCCAGCGCGACCAGCCCGACTCCGCCGGGGCCGGGCCGGCCTGCGACGGTCTGGTGACTGGTGTGGTGACGGCTGACATGAGGTCTCCGAGTGGTCAGGGCCGGGACCCGGTGCGGGGACGGCGGGGCCGGTCGGCCCCGCCGTCCCGCGGTCGGGTTACTTCGCCTCGTCGTCGAGGAACTTCTGGAACGCCTCGTTCGCCGCGTCCGCCGAGGCGGCCGGGTCCTTGCCGGTGATCGCGTCGACGATCGGCTGGCCGACGATCTCGCGCGCCTGGGCGACCTTCACGACCAGCGGGCGGTCGTGACCGACGCCGTTGGCGGTGCTGGCCGTGGTGGCCTCGGCGAGGTCCTTCGGGTAGGTGGCGATCGCCTGCGGGTTGGCCCAGACCGAGGCGCGTGCGCCGGGGACACCGGCCTCCTGCTGCGCCAGCGACTGCTCCTTGCCGGCCGCCCACTGGATGAACTTCCAGGCGTTGTCCTTGTTCTTCGACTGGTCGTTGATGCCCAGCGCCCAGGACGGGATGTTGTAGGGCTTCGAGCCGGCCGGGCCGGCCGGGAAGGGCGCGAAGCCGACGGTGTCGGAGACCTTCGACTTGGCCGGGTCGGTGGCGTTCTTGTAGAGCGAGTTGGCCTCGGTGTAGAAGGCCGCCTTGCCCTGGGTGAAGATCGCCATGGCCTCGGACCAGCTCATGTCGGTGCTGACGTTGTTCGGGCCGTGCTCGCGCAGCAGCCCGCCGTAGTAGGCGTACGCCTGCTTGGCCTGTTCGGTGTTGACCGCGGCCTTGCCGTTGGCGTCGACGAAGTCACCGCCGAAGCTGAACAGGAAGCTGGAGAACTGGGTGACGGCGGCGGCCTTGCCGGTGCGGGAGACGAAGCCCGCGACGCCCGGGTTGTCGGCCTCGACCTTCGCGGCCTGCGCCTTGAGCTCGTCCAGGCTCTTCGGCGGGGCGTCGAAGCCGGACTTCTTCAGCAGGTCCTTGCGGTAGTACAGCACCTCCGACTCGGTGATGATCGGCACGCCGACCACCTTGTCGTCGTACGTGGTGGCCTGCACCGGGGCGGCCTGGAAGTCGCTGAAATCGAAGGCGCTGTCCGACTTGGACCGCTCGGTCAGGTCGGCCAGGTACTTGTTCTTGCCGAACTGCTTGCCCTCCTGCAGGGGCCGGTACATCATCACGTCGAGGTCGCTGGATCCCGCGTTCAGCTTGACGTTGTACTGGTCGGACAGCTGGTCCTCACCGAGCTGGGTGACCTCGACCTTCAGGCCCGTCTGCTTCTCGAACTCCGGCAGCGCCTTCTTGACGTTCTCCGTCCAGACGTGGTTCACCAGCGTCACGCGCACGGTCTTCGACCCGCCGCTGTCCTCTCCACCGCCGCACGCGGCCAGGCCCATGGCGACCACCACGGCCAGAGACGTACCGATTATCGATCGACGTTGCACGTCATCTCTCCATTTCTCGTGGTCGCCGCCCCGGGGGAAGAGCGCCACAACGCTGTAACGTCCGCTTAACCACGGGATGCTAGGTCGAAAAAGCTGATTTATTCAAGGGGTTGACCGAACTGATATGATCCTTAGCGTGGAATCGCACTCCTCCGGGGGCGTCGGCACCCAGCCCGCTCCGCCCGAGGTCGGGCTGCACGCCCGCGTCCTCGAGCACCTCGGCACCGCCATCTGCGGCGGAGAGTTCGCCCCCGGGGCGGTCCTCAACATCGACGACCTGGTCGACCGGTACGAGGTCTCCCGCTCGGTGGTGCGCGAGGTGCTGCGTGTCCTGGCGTCGATCGGGTTCATCGAGACTCGCCGACGGGTCGGGGTGACGATCCGGCCCGCGCACGACTGGAACGTCTTCGATCCGCAGGTGATCCGGTGGCGGCTGGCCTCGGCCAGCCGGCTCGCCCAGCTGCGCTCCATCACCGAGCTGCGCACCGCCATCGAGCCGCACGCCGCCCTGCTGGCCGCCGACCGGGCCGGTCACGACGAGGCCAGCGACCTCGTCGGCCTGGCGGCGAAGATGTGGGCCGCCGGCAAGGCCGGCGACGAGGAGCGCTTCCTGCGCCTGGACATCGAGTTCCACCGCCGGGTGCTGCTCGCCTCCGGCAACGAGATGTTCGTCCGGCTGCAGGACCTGGTCGCCGAGGTGCTGACCGGCCGGCACAAGCACCACCTCATGCCGCACCATCCGCACGAGGAGGCGCTGCGCCTGCACGCCGAGGTGGCCCAGGCGATCCAGCGGCACGAGGGTGAGCGCGCCCGGCTGGCGATGGTGCAGCTCATGGAGCAGGCGTTCGAGGAGATGCGCTCCCTCTGGGAGCAGACCGCCGAGCCCGTGCGATTGATCTGATCCGTCGCTCGCCCACCCCGCTGGCCTGGTGGAGCGCGGACGTGCGGTGGCGGGGCGTCAGCGGCGTCCTGCCCCGGGGTAACGGCGTGGAACGGGTCCGCCGTCAATAGACGGCCGCGCATTGTATTCGGGGCGAACGCATTCCTGGTCGTCCCTGGGCGTGGCGATGATCGTGGCGGGGCTGCGGCCGAACCCGGTCTTCCCGGCCATCGGCCTGTTCGGTCTCGGTCTGACGTCGGCGCTGGTCAACACCCACCTGCTGGCGCTGGTGCAGGCCAAGGTCGGGCTGGAGCTGCAGGGGCGGGTGCTCGCCACCAACCTGATGCTCACGTGGCTGATGGTCCCGGTCGGCTTCCTCACCGCCGCACCGCTGGCCGAGCAGGTCTTCACCCCTCTGGTCTCCGGCACCGGGCCGGTCGCCGACCTGGCAGCCGTCCTGGTCGGCCAAGGCCCTGGACGGGGCATCGCGCTCACTGCGGTGGCCGCCGGCCTGTGCAGCCTGCTGCTGGCCGCCGTCGGCTGGTCGTACCGGCCGATCCGGCGGCTGGAGGACGAGCTGCCCGACGCCGACCCGGGAACGGTCATCGTGGCGGACAAGGATCGCATCCAGGACGAGGCCGACCGCCGGCTGGCCGAACTGGCCGACGCCGGCTACGGCTGACCGCGCACCGAGCCCGGCCCCGCCCTGACGTCAAGATCAACCGACGGGGCATGATGGGGTGTCACGCTCCATCGACCGGCCGTGGCACGTGTCCGGTCGGACCGGTCAGTAGCGACCGATGCTGTTCAGCGGGCACATCACGATGCGCGGCTGCCGCCGGGTCGAGCCACGGGAGTACGCCGACCAGGTCGGCGTGCGACAGGCTTACGCAGCCGGCGGTCGGGCCGGAGGGCGTCCTGCTGAACTCGTGCAGGAAAATCCCGCTGCCTGCGTTCGGCACCGGCTTCGGCACGTTCGGCGCCATGTTGTAGGTGACCACCGCGAAGTGCGTGTAGGCCGGCTTCTCCTTCCACAGCGCCTCGCTGTAACCGCCGGGGCTGATGGCCGTGTGCCGGAACGTGTTGTAGGCGGACGATTTCGGGTTCTCGTCCCACCAGTCGTCGGTGACGACCTGGTGGTACGGATATCTCACGCCCGGGTTCGCGGCGATGCCGGCTGCCGCCCCGACGATCAGGGATCTGCGTCGCATGCGGCAGATCCTCCCACCCGGCGCGTTCCGATGTCCCGCGCGGACCGACCGTTCGCCGGTCGCCCGGTTTCGTGGCCGGACCGGCAGGGGTAGAGGTGCACCGCCCGCCAGCAGACCCTGAGGAGACAACCATGTCGGTACAAGCGTTTCTCTACCTTGTCGCGGTCATCCTGCTCGCGCTCGCCGCGTTGCCCTTCCGTACCCGGGGCGTCTCGCTCGCCCTGCTCGGAGCGGCGTGCGCCCTGCTGGCCTACGCCTGGCCGGTGATCACCGGTTAGGCGATGAGTGAGTGATGAGTCATCGGTGGCCCTTGACGCCTGGTGGCGCGCCCGGGGAGCAACCTCGGCACGGACGGGTGGCCGCGCCGGGGCCGTGGCGGCGACCGACGAACGGGGTGGGCGGCCAACGACTCCAGCAGGCTCCGCAGCCGCCGGCGGTCCTCGTCGTCCGACCCGCCGCCGGTCGCGCCAGCCATGCCCAGGTGGGTGTGATACGCCGCCGGCTGAGTAGCGCCGAGCAGCGGTGCGACCGATGGCCGCTAGCGCCCGACAGATTCTCGTCGGCCGTCTGGTCCAGCCGGTCGAAGAACTGGCGCACGGTGGTCTTCTAGTCGCTCGACCAGAGGGCGGTGATGTCGGGGATGACGTGCGCACGCTTGTCGGGGACGATGTCAATGCCTCTCGCCCTGAGAGTCCGCCGATGTCTGGCAGACCGCCGCCGACGGGTGGCCTCCGGGGAGCAGGTGGCAGACTCATCGGAGTGAACGACGGGGTCGCATCGACGGTGGATGGTGAGCTGGAGAGCGTCAGTCTGGTGGATCTCGCCGTCTCCCGGCTGACCCGCGAGATCCTCAGCGGCAAGAGCAACCCGGGTGAACGCCTGGTGGAGGAGCAGCTGACCCGCCGGCTGGGGATCAGCCGGGCGCCGTTGCGGGAGGCGCTGCGACTGCTCGCCCAGCAGGGTCTGGTCGAGCACGTGCCCCGGCGTGGGGTGCGGGTAGCCACATTGTCGGACCGCGACGTGCGGGAGCTGTACGAGCTGCGTGACGTGCTGGAGCGTTTCTCGGTGCCGGCGGGGATCCCCGTCGGCCGGGAGGGCGATCTCGCCGCTTTGCGGGCGACGCTGGATCGGATGAGGGAGGCGACCCGGACCGGCAACCGGTTGGCGGTCGCCGAGTCGCACCGGCAGTTCCACGTCGAGCTGGTGGCGCTCGCCGGCAACCGGCAACTTTCCGCCGTGTACGGTTCGATCCTGGTGAAGTTGCAGCTCTACATGGCAGTCAACCTGCGCCGCGAGGCGGAGATGGCGCAGCCGCTGGACGGGGTTCACCGGCACGAGCGGCTGTACGAGGCTGTCGTCGGGGGAGACCCGGAGGAGGTGCTCTCGGTGCTCACCGGGCACGGAGCCCGCTCGTACCTCGGCTGAGGTGTGGAGCACCAACGTCGGCCGGACGGCTCGCGCCATGCGCCGTCATATCGTCGTTACGTAGCGCGCGGTTTGCCGTAACGGGACAGTCGACAATCGACTGTATGCCAGATCCAGTGGGATCGATTTCCGACCTCCGGTCGGCGTACCGCGATGGCAGCCTGACCCCGGCGGACCTTGCCGAACGCGTTCTGGACGGGCTCGCGGGGCGCGACAGGGAGCCGGTCTGGATCAGCACGGTCCCGGCCGACCGGCTGCTCGAGCGCGCCCGGTCGCTGAGCCGTCACGGTGACCCTGCACTGCCGCTGTACGGCATCCCCTTCGCGGTCAAGGACAACATCGACGTGGCCGGCATGGTCACCACTGCGGGCTGCCCCGACTTCGGGTACCTGGCGGCCCAGGACGCTCCGGTGGTGCGCCGGCTGCTCGACGCCGGCGCGCTGCTCGTCGGCAAGACGAATCTCGACCAGTTCGCCACCGGCCTGACCGGGGCACGCTCGCCGTACGGCAGTTGCCAGAGCGTCTTCGGCGGCGGCCTGATCTCCGGGGGTTCCAGCTCGGGCTCCGCGGTGGCGGTGGCGTCGGGCCAGGTCAGCTTCGCTCTGGGTACGGACACCGCCGGCTCCGGTCGGGTGCCTGCGGCGCTCAACGGGATCGTCGGCCTCAAGCCCACCCGGGGACTGCTCAGCACCGCCGGCGTGGTCCCGGCCTGCCGCTCGCTGGACTGCGTGTCGGTCTTCGCCGCCGACGTCGCCGGCGCCGTCGAGGTGCTGCACGCGGCCCGTGCGGTCACCACGGCAGACCCCTGGGGGCGTCCGCTGCCGACGGAGCAGGTGGCTGCCCGCATGCCGGGAACGCTACGCCTCGGGGTGCCCGACTCAGCAGACCTGGAGTTCTTCGGCGACACCGGGCAGGAGGCCCGGTTCGCTGCGGGGGTGCAACGATTGCGGACCTTCGTCGGGTCGACCCGGTCGGTGCCGCTCGGCGCCTTCTTCGACGCGGGCGACCTGCTCTACCGCGGGCCCTGGGTGGCCGAGCGACTCGTCGCCCTGGACGACTTCCTGCGATCGCATCCGGATTCCGTGCACCCGGTCACCCGGGCCGTGCTGGAGACCGGGCGGCGCCACGACGCGGTCGACGCCTTCCGGGGCCAGCACCGCCTGCGTGAGCTGCGCGCGCAGGTTGGCCAACTCTGGCAGGACATCGACGTGCTGGTGGTGCCCACCGTCGGCACCACGTTCACGCTCGACGAGATCGCCGAGGACCCGATCGGGCGTAACGCCATGCTGGGCCGCTACACCCAGTTCGCGAACCTGCTCGACCTGGCCGCAGTGACAGTGCCCAACGGCTTCACCAGCGCCGGGCGACCGGCGAGCCTGACCTTGGTCGGCCCGGCGTTCACCGACACCACACTGGCCCGCCTGGCCGCCACCCTCACCGAGGGCGAGGCGCCCGGCGCAGCGGTCGAGGTCGTCCCAGCAGCGGCCGAGCTGCTGGTGGCTGTCGTCGGCCGGCACCTGACGGGCGAGTCGCGTAACGCCGAGCTGGTCGGGCGCGGGGCGTTCCTCGTCGGCGCCGCCCGCACCGCCCCGCTCTACCGGCTGTTCCGGATGGACACCCCGGACGGCGAAGGGCTGCCCGGTCTGGTGCGGGTAGCGCCGGACGGGCCCGCCGGCCATTCCATCGAGGTCGAACTGTGGCGACTGCCCGCGCACGCGGTCGGTGGGCTGCTGGCCGGGGTGCCGGCTCCGCTCTCGCTCGGTTGGGTCCGGCTGCACGACGGGCGGGACGTGCTCGGCTTCCTCTGTGAGGCATACGCGGCCGGCCCGCCGGCCGAGGACATCAGCGCCGCCGGCGGATGGCGGGCGTACCGGGGCGCGCCCGTCCGGCAATAGGGCGGACAGACAACCGCGATCACGACAGGAGGCGAGAGAATGGGCAGCATCGGGCCGGTCCCGGCCAACCCCTATCCGTGGCCGTACGACGGCGTGGCGGACACCGCGCATACCGCACTGCTCTGCATCGACTGGCAGACCGACTTCTGCGGACCGGGCGGCTACGTCGACGCGATGGGTTACGACATCGGGCTCACCCGGGCCGGTCTGCCGGCCACCGTCCGCCTGCTGGAGCACGCCCGCGCGCTCGGCATGCTCGTCGTACACACCAGGGAGGGGCACGAGCCGGAGCTGTCCGACCTCCCGGCGAACAAGCGGTGGCGCTCGGCGCGTATCGGCGCCGAGATCGGCTCGGCCGGTCCGGCCGGTCGGATCCTGGTCAGGGGCGAGCCGGGCTGGGAGATCGTGCCCGAGGTCGCCCCACTGCCCGGCGAGGTGGTCGTCGACAAGCCGGGCAAGGGCGCCTTCTACGCCACGAACCTCGACCTGGTCCTCCGGACCCGGGGCATCACCCACCTGATCCTCACCGGTATCACCACCGACGTCTGCGTACACACCACCATGCGCGAGGCGAACGACCGGGGGTACGAGTGCCTCATCCTCGCCGACTGCACCGGCGCCACCGACAAGGCCAACCACGACGCGGCACTGCACATGGTCACCATGCAGGGCGGCGTCTTCGGCTGCGTCACCACATCCGACGACGTCATCGCCGCCACGGCCAAGTGAGGTGCGCCCATGCTGACCATCACCACCGCGCGGCCCGGTCCGTACGCCTTCGACATCGCCACCACGGCGCTGCTCGTCATCGACATGCAGCGCGACTTCCTGGAACCCGGCGGGTTCGGTGAGAGCCTCGGCAACGACGTCGGCCAGTTGCGTTGCACCATCGCCCCGCTCGCGGCGCTGCTGGCCGACGCCCGCGCCATCGGTCTGAACATCATCCACACCCGCGAGGGGCACCTGCCCGACCTGTCCGACTGCCCGCCGGCCAAACTCCGTCGAGGTGCGCCGAGCAGGCGCATCGGTGACCCCGGGCCCAACGGCCGAATCCTGATCCGCGGCGAGTACGGCCACGACATCGTCGACGAGCTGAGGCCGCTGCCCGGCGAGCCGGTCATCGACAAACCCGGCAAAGGTGCCTTCTACGCCACCGACCTGGACGCCCTGCTCGCCGAGCGGGGCATCCGCAGCCTCCTGGTCGCCGGGGTCACCACCGAGGTGTGCGTGCACACGACCGTCCGGGAGGCCAACGACCGCGGGTACGAGTGCCTCGTGCTCGCCGACTGCGTCGGGTCCTACTTTCCCGAGTTCCAGCGGGTCGGCCTCGACATGATCGCCGCCCAGGGCGGCATCTTCGGCTGGGTCGCCGACTCGGCGCAGGTGCGCGCCGCGCTGCCCGCCACCCCCGCGTTGCAGCCCTCATCCTGACCGGGAGTAGTCATGGCCTCGACCACACCGACAGTCGCCCCGCTCCCGTACTGGGTACGCGGCGACACCAACGCATTCTTCGGCTTCGGCGTCAACGTCCTGGTCAACGTGCTCACCCTGACCGGCCTCTGCCTCGCCGTGGTGAACCTTCCCGAGGGGGAGGTGTTCGGCACGATCCTGCCGGCGCTCGGCATCGCCCTGGTCGCCGGGAACATCTACTACACCTACCTGGCACGCCGGCTGGCCCGACGGGAGAACCGCACCGACGTGACCGCCCTGCCGTACGGGCCGAGCGTGCCGCACATGTTCATCGTCATCTTCGTCATCATGCTGCCGATCTACCTGCGTACCCAGGACCCGGTGCGAGCCTGGGAGGCCGGGCTGGCGTGGGCCTTCATCATCGGCGTGATCGTGCTGATCGGCGCGTTCGTGGGGCCCTACATCCGCCGGTACGCGCCCCGGGCCGCGCTGCTCGGCACCCTCGCCGGGATCTCCATCACCTTCATCTCGATGAACCCGGCCGGTCAGATGTGGCGGATGGCCTGGGTCGCCCTGCCGGTCTTCGCGCTGCTGCTGATCGGCCTGCTCACCGACGTGAAACTGCCGTTCAACTTCCCGATCGGGCTCGCCACGCTGCTGCTCGGCACCGCGATCGGCTGGGCCGGTGGGGCGATGTCGGTACCGGACGTCACGGCCGCGGCCCGGGACATCGCGGTCGCCGTACCCTCGTTCAAGCTGGACCTGCTCCTCACCGGGCTGGCCGACATGGCGCCGCTGCTGGCGACGGCGATCCCGCTCGGCGTCTACAACTTCACCGAGGGCATGACCAACGTGGAGAGCGCGGCCACTGCGGGGGACAACTACAACCTGCGCAGTGTGCTGCTCGCCGACGGTGCGGGCGCGGTGATCGGCGCCGCGCTCGGCTCGCCGTTCCCGCCGGCCGTCTACGTCGGGCACCCGGGTTGGAAAGCGGCGGGTGGACGCAGCGGGTACTCGATGGCGACCGGTGTGGTGATCGCGGTGCTCTGCTTCCTCGGCATGTTCGGGCTGCTCGGCGCGATCTTCCCGACGGCGGCCATCGTGCCGATCCTGCTCTACATCGGGCTGCTGATCGGGGCGCAGGCCTTCCAGGCCACCCCCCGGGCGCACGCCGCCGCCGTGGTCGCCGCGCTGATCCCGAACATCGCGGCCTGGGCGACCGGTCAGATCGACAACGCGTTGGCCGCGGCCGGCACCACCGCCGCGGTGGTCGGCGACGACGCGCTCAACGGCGCCGGGGTGATCTACGACGGGCTGCTGGTGCTCGGTCAGGGCGCGATCCTCGCCGGGCTGGTGCTCGGCGCGGTGGTGGTCTTCATCATCGACAGGCGCTTCGTCCGAGCCGCGATCTTCGCCGGCTCCGGCGCGGTGCTGTCGTTCATTGGGCTGATCCACGGCGAGCGGATCGAGTGGAACGCCAACGGTCAGGTGGCACTGGGCTATCTCTTCGTGGCGGTGATCTGTGTGGTCTTCGCACTCGGCCGCCCGACGCCCCGCGAGCCCGACCCGGAGGAGGGCGAACCGGACCAGCAGCCCGATCGAGCTGACCTCGCCAGCGAGCGGACGGACACCGACCGGAGAACGTCCGCGCTGCCCGGCTGAGTGGGCGAGCCCGGTCGGAAGGTCACGGCTCCCGACCGGGCCGGCGGATGCCCGACCCGACGAATCGAAGGGACGTACCGGATGGAGATCGACCGGACCGATGTCGTGGCCGAGGTGGCGGCGGCCTTCGCCGACTACGAGCGGGCGCTGGTCGACGGCGACGCGGACCGGATCTGCGCCTACTTCTGGGCTTCCGAGCGGACCGTGCGGTTCGGCCTCGCCGACCACCAGTACGGGTTGGACGAGCAACGCGAGTGGCGGGCCGCGCAGCCGCCACTGCCGGCCGGTCGCCGGCTGGTGGACCCGACGGTCACCACGTTCGGCAGGGACCTCGCGGTGGTGACGACCCGCTTCGGCTACGCCGGCGGCGTGCCCACCGGGCGGCAGACCCAGACCTGGGTTCGCCTGCCCGTCGGCTGGCGGATCGTCACCGCTCACGTCTCCATTCCACACTGCCCGGTGCGGGGAGTTAGCTGATTCGGTGGGCGCTGTAGATGTACAACGGCGATGTGTCAGCAGTCCGGTACCGCAGGAGGCCGGCCGCACTGGTGCAGCGGCCGTTCATCGCATAGATGTAGTCCGAGTAGGCATACCCAACTAGCGGGGATGTGCTGCTGTAGCGGGAGTGGAATGGTGACCCGTCCGCGAACCGCATCGAGATGATCGTGGTCTTCGTGCAACCGGCGGCGATGGCGGGATTCGGCACGGCCAGCACGCCGAGCGGAAGCATGGCGGCTGTTGCCAGCGCCAGCAGTGATTTCTTCAGACCTGGCCTCGCTTCCTCTGTTGGGCTGGCCGGCACTGAGCGTGTGGGTGCCATTTCGGCGATCGCCACGGTCGGGGTGTTCGCGCTTGTCCGGGTTGTACGAACACTCATTACCGCCGGGGCGGATCTCCTGACGTTCCGGCGTCCAGGGGCCACGAGCGACATCCGGGCGCGCTTCAGTGGGCGAGCGGGCTGACCCGGTGTCTTCGGAGGAACAGCGGTCATGACACGACCTATCCGACCGAAGGAGCACTTCGTCGGTCCACTCGTACCCGCCGGCCTGCCCGCGCGTCCCCGCCCAGGCACGATGCCGATGCCCGCTCTACCTGCCCGAGTCTGCCCACCGGTGATCACCGACGCCAGCCTGGTGCTGGGGATGGCTCTTCCGGCCCGCTGTGGCCGGGTGAGCGCGCAGCACCTCCTGCGCGCGTTGGGCTGGCCCCCGCACCGCCGCCTCGACGTTCAGCCGCGCCACGGCATGCTCGTCGTCTGCTCCGCCTCGTACACCGCGGCGATGCACGACGACCGCGATACTGCGTGGACCCTGCTCGGCGAAGCCGAAACAGCGGCCCGTCACGCAGGTGACTACGGCACCGCTGTCGACTACGCCCGGCAGGTTGACCCAGCCCGGATCGTCATGCCGGAGCGCCGAGCTCGCTACTGGGAAGACACAGCGCTGGCACTGCACGGCCGCAGGCGCCCGCAGGCGACATTCCAGGCGCTGCTTGCTGCCGAGCGAGACACCCCGCAGGAGGTTCGCTACCGGCCATGGGCGCAGCAACTATCGCGGCTGCTGCTCCTGCGCGTGGGTAGGTTCCGGTCGGGCGGCGACTGTCGTGTTGGGACAGTGCACCCCTATAGACCCCTATTGATGCGTAATGATGTCGTCGCGGAGCGTTATCGTCTGACGGTGTCGCCGCCCCCCGACGGCAAGATCGTCTGACGGAGAGGATCGCCATGTCGCTGCCCACCAACCCTCCGGCGCTGAGCGTGGTGATGCCGACCTACCAGGATCCGCAGTGCCTCGCGCCGACCCTCAGGGCGCTGACCCGGCAGACGCTTCCGCCGGAACGCTTCGAGGTGATCGTGGTCCGGGACGGTGGCTCGTCCGACGGGTACGCCGAGGCGCTCGCCGAGGGCGCCGGTCTCCGCCTGCGCGTGCTGGAACTCGCCGAGCGCAAGGGCCGCTCCGTCGCCCGCAACGAGGGGGCGCGCCGTGCCTGCGCACCTCTGCTGGTCTTCCTCGACGCCGACTCGTGGGCGGTGCCCGACCTGCTGGAGCGGCACCTGGCCTGGCACAGCGTGCCCGGCAACGCGGCGGTGCTGATCGGCCGGCGGGACGAGATCGGCCTCGCTGACCTGCCGGCAGTGCTGGCCGGGGAGTCGCACGCGGTCGCACGCGCCTTCCCGCACGGCGGCGACCTGCGGTTCGCCACGGGGCTTCCCGACGACGGGGGCGAGTGGCTCCGGGCCGGCTGGGTCATCGCCTACACGCACAACATCTCGCTGTCCAGCGCGCACTTCGCGCAGGTCGGTGGCTACCGCGAGGCGTTCGGTCTGAGCTACGGCATGGAGGACGTCGAGTTGTTCTACCGCGTCGACCGCAGCCTCCCCGACGGCGTCAACTTCGGCTACGACGACGACGCCCGGGTCGTCCACCTGCCGCACCACAGGAACATCACCCGCAACTGGATGGAGATGAAGGCCAACTTCCAGCAGGCGGCCCGGCTCTATCGGTGCCTGGAGTGGGAGCTCCTTACCGCTGTCATGGGGTACGAGGCGATCCGGCGCATCCTGCACTATCGCGCGCTCATCGACGAGTGCGTCGAGCGGTCGGCCTGCGCCATCGGGCCCGCCGCCGCGCGCCTCGCCGGCCAGGTGCGGGGGCACCGCACGCTCTGGATCGGCACCGGCCGCGCCGATTCCGTGTTGCCCACCTCGGCGTTGACCTTCGACTACGCCGCACCCATCGGGCGGACCAACTTCCATCTGCTCGGCGTCGCCCCGCCCATGCCGCCGGGCAGCCTGGACGCGGTGATCAGCGTGGACTTCTGGCGGTACCTGCTGTGGCCGGAACTCTGCCAGTTCATCTCGGCCTCGCTGCTGCTGGCCGGCGAGGTCCACCTGGTCGCCACCGCCGACTCGACGCCGGGGATGTGCGCCGCCGACCCGCAGACGCTGGACTACCTGCGCCAGGCGCAGGCCGCGGCCTGCACGGCCGAGCTGCGCGCGGTCGAAGGGCTCGGCCAGGTACTGATCCTGCGGCCCCTCCGACCCGCGCCCGGCGCCGCGCGCCGGGTACCCGCTCAGACCGCCGCCAGGGCGCGATCCGCTGCCCTGGTGCCGGGGCGCTCCACGACGCGGGGATAGCAGATCGACGGTGCGGCCAGGCCCGACAACGCTGTCGGGCCTGGCCCAACCGCGCCCGGATCCGGAGCAAAAGACGGAAAGGCGAGTATCATGCGCGTACTGCTGTCGACTCTCGGGTCGCGCGGCGATGTCCAACCACTGGTGGCGCTCGCGTCGCGGTTGACGGCCCTCGGCCATCAGGTCCGCCTCTGCGCCCCGCCCGACTTCGCCCGCTGGGTGGCCAGCTTCAGGATTCCCTTCGTGCCCGTCGGCCCGCCCTGGCGCAGGTCGGCGGCGCCCAGGTCGCGGGCCGCCGTGCCAAAACCCTCGCCCGCGCAGGTACGCAAGCTCGCCGAGTCCTCCATCGGCATCCAGTTCGAGGTGCTGTCGGCCGCAGCCCGGGACTGTGACGTCCTCGTCGCGTCGACGGGCCTCCAGATCGCCGCCCGCACCGTGGCGGAGAAGCGCGGCATCCCGTACGTCTTCGCGGCGCTCTGCCCGGCGGCCCTTCCCTCACCCCACCACCCCCCGCTGCCGCTGCCGGTGCTCGGGGAGGTCCCGGCGCCCGCGTCGGCCGACAACAGCGACCTGTGGGCCGCCAACCTGCGGCACGTCAACGACACCTTCGCCGCGCCCCTCAACGCGCTGCGGTCGGCGGTGGGGTTGGGCACGGTCGACGACGTCAGCGACCACATCCACACCGACCGGCCGTGGCTGGCCACCGACCCGACCCTGGCACCCTGGCCGGACGTCGCCGATCCGGCCGTCTACCAACCGGGCGCCTGGCTCCTGCCCGACAAGCGGGCCCTGCCCGCCGAGCTGACGGCCTTCCTGGACGCCGGCGGGCCGTGCGTCTACGTCGGATTCGGCAGCGTCGCCGCACCCCCGGGTCTGCTGGAGACGGCCGTGCGGGCCGTGCGCGCGGTCGGTTGCCGGCTGGTCGTCTCCCGGGGCTGGGCACCGCTCTCGCCGGTCGACCGGTCCCCCGACTGCCTGGTGGTCGGCGAAGTGAACCAGCAGGACCTGTTCCGGGAGGTGGCCGTGGTGGTCCACCATGGCGGCGCGGGCACCACGACCACGGCCGCGCGGGCCGGGACGCCGCAGGTCGTCGTACCGCAGGTGTACGACCAGCACTACTTCGCGCGCCGGGTGTCCGCGCTCGGCATCGGCACCGCACACCCCGGCTCCGTGCCGACCGTCGAGTCGCTGACCGAGGCTCTGGGCGCCGCGCTGCGGCCGGAGGTGGCCGCCCGCGCCCGCGAGTTCGCCGGCGTCGTATGCACCGACGCGGCGCAGGTCGCCGCGGAGCGGTTGGTCGTCGCACCGGGAGCCTGAGCGGGCAGCCCCGCCCCGCTGGCTCACGACCGGGCGGGGCCCGGCCACGACCCAGGCGACCGGTGCCGTGCCGGGCCGAGCGGGCGGGTCGACGCTGGGTGCCCGACCCCCGTCACCGGCCCGCGCAGCCGCAGCGGCGTCAGGCCCGGCGCAGCGTCCGCAGTGTGCCGGCCCAGGCGACCACCTCGTCGAGCATGGTGCCGAGGGCCTGCTCGTGGTGCGCGGCCGGCCGGAAGTCGCGGAAGTTGACGAAGTCGGTCGTCAGAGAGAGCGCGACCTGGGAGCGGACGTCGGCGACGCCGAGCTGCCCGAGCACCAGCCGCAGGTGCTCCGCCGCCCGGGTGCCGCCGTGCACGCCGTAGCTGACGAGGCCGGCGGCGGCGTGCTGCCACTCCTGGTAGAGGAAGTCGAGGGAATCCTTCAGCGCGCCCGGGATGGAGTGGTTGTACTCCGGCGTGACGAAGACGAAGCCGTCGAACCCGGCCACGGTCGTCGCCCAGCGGCGTACGGCCGGGCGTCGCGACGGCGCCATCGACGGCGGCAGCACCTCGTCGAAGTGTGGCAGGGCGTAGTCGGCGATGTCGACCAGCTCGACAGTGGCGTCGCCCCGCTTGGCGGCGACGTCGCGCACCCAGCGGGCCACGGCGTCGGCCTTGCGGCCGGGTCGCGTGCTGCCGACGATGACACCGATCCTGACCATGCTGCTCTCCTCTACGCGATGGGGACGGGGCGCGCGGGAGCCGACGTGCCGGTCAGGTCACGAGCCAGCTCCACCGCGCCGTGCAGGGACGACAGCCCGCCGAGGGCGGCGGGACGCACCGGTGGCGCCGGGCGCCCGGGCCGGCCGGCGCGGCGTGCCCGTTGCGCGACGAGCGGCACGAAGCCAGGCAGGCCGGCGGCGAACCCGCCGCCCACGATTGCCAGCGCCGGATCGAGGATCTCGCCGAGGCTCACCACCGCCGCCGCCAGCGCCCGGCAGCTCTCCTCGACCGCAGCCACCGCCCAGGGCTCGCGCCCGTCGAGTCCGGCCCGTAGGTCGTCGAAGCCCACCTCGCCGCCCCGGCGGGCGGCGGCGCGGCGCAGGGTGGCGGGGCCGGACGCGACGGACTGGAGGCAGCCGTGCCGGTCGCAGTCGCAGCGCTCACCGTCGAGGGCGACGACCATGTGGCCGATCTCGGCGGAGGACCGGCCCGGCACCGGCCGGCCGGCCAGTACGACGCCGCCGCCGATCCCGGTGCCGACGCCCAGGTAGACCACGTCGTCCGCGCCGGCGCAGCGCGCCTCGGCCAGGGCGGCGAGATCACCGTCGTCGGCGACGGCGGTCGCCGCGTCGGGAAAGAGGCGGCGCAGCGCGCCGGTGAGGTCGAGGCCCGCCCAGCCGGGGCGCCCAGGCCAGGTGGTGACGGTGCCCCCGGTGTCAGTGGTCGCCGGCATGGCCACCCCGACCGCGTCCACCGGTCCCCACCGGTCGAGCAGCCGGTCCACCTCGACGGCCAGCACCGTCAGGTCGTCGGCCGGGTCGGCGGCCCCCCGGGGCCAGCGGAAGGTCCGGTCGTACGCCGGCCGCCCGGGTGCCTCCGCGTGCAGGGCGACCTTGGTGCCGCCGACGTCGATGCCGAGGACGCCGCCGTGGCGCTGCGGACCGGACACGGCCGGCCTCAGCCCAGCCGCACGTGCAGGTAGACGAGCGCCAGGGCGGCCACGGCAAAGATCACCGGCGTCAGGATCGTCGCGGCCGGGTCCTTCGCCCGGGCGTGGTAGACGACCGCGCCCGTCATCTGCAGGGCGAGACCGATCGCCGCCGCGATGCCCAGGGGCGGCCAGAGCAGGCCGAGCAGCAGCCCGGCGACCGCGGCGAGTTCCAGCACCCCCAGCACGCGGGTCAGCCCCGGCGAGACGCCGAGGTGGTCCATCCGCTCGCGCATCTGTGCCTGCCCGGTGAGCTTCGGCACGGCGGTGCCCGCGAACACGGCCGCGAGGACGAGGGTCAGGACGAGGACGGGAATCTCCACGTGAGGTCCTTCGGGAAGAGTCGGGACGTGCGGACGACCGTACCGCCGGCACGCCGGCGCCCACGGCACCGGACGGCGGGGTGCCCGGTCGTCATCGGACGGTCGCGGTGAGGGCGCGCGCGGCCAGCCGGTAGCCCAGCGCTCCGAGCCCGACGATCACCCCGCTGGCCAGCGGGGCGATCACCGAGTCGTGCCGGAAGCTCTCCCGCGCCCACACGTTGGACAGATGCACCTCGACGAAGGGCCGAGGGTAGTTGGCCAGCGCGTCGCGCAGGCTCCAGCCCGCGATCATCAGGGCGCCCGGGTTGACGATCGCGCCCACCGTGTCGTAGCTGTTCTGGATCGTACGGATCAGCGCACCCTCGCAGTCGTGCTGCTCGGCGACCACACCCCAGCCCCGGGCGGCGACCTCCTCGCCGACGGCGCGTTCGATGTCGTCCAGGGTGTCGGTGCCGTAGATCTCCGGTTCCCGCCGGCCGAGAATGCCCAGGTTCGGGCCGTTCAGCAGCAGTACGTCCGACACGCTTCACCTCGTGGGGCACGGCCCTGGTCCCGCAGAGCCTGATGACTGGTCACCGCAGTCTTACTACGCCGACGGCTCCCGGCGAACCGGCGGCGCCCGATGCGCGGGCGGACTAAGGGGTGGCTAGGGGCTGTTAGGGGCGGTGACCGCGTATCCGCGTCGGTTACCGTCCTCCCTGCTGAAGCGACGCCGCCGGCTCCAGACGGAGGCGTCACGTACCGCGCGGCCATCCGGTGCTCCGCTGCGCCCGGACCGCGCACCGGCGGTCTCGGGTCGTCCCGCCCGATGGTCCGCCCAAGCCCCTGGTCTGCCCGAGTTGGGAAGTGGGAAGTCATGAGTGGTCAGCCCTCGACGGTGTCCGAGTTCCCCGAGTGGCCGCAGTACGGCGACGAGGAGCGAACCGGACTGATCCGCGCCCTCGAACAGGGTCAGTGGTGGCGGATGGGCGGCAGTGAGGTCGACTCCTTCGAGCGGGAGTTCGGTGACTACCACGGCAGCCCTCACGCGCTTGCCGTCACCAACGGCACCCACGCGCTGGAAGTCGCGCTGGAGGTGCTCGGCGTCGGCCCCGGTACGGAGGTGATCGTCCCGGCGTTCACGTTCATCTCGTCCTCGCTGGCCGCGCAGCGTCTCGGCGCGGTCGCCGTGCCGGTCGACGTCGACCTGGACACCTACTGCGTCGACCCCGCCGCCGTCGAGGCCGCGATCACCCCCCGTACCAAGGTGATCATGCCGGTGCACATGGCCGGGCAGTTCGCCGACATGGACGCGCTCGACAAGCTCGCCGCCGACGCCGGGGTGGCTCTGCTGCAGGACGCGGCACACGCCCACGGCGCGCAGTGGCGCGGCCGGCGGGCCGGCGCGCTCGGCTCGGTGGCCGCCTTCAGCTTCCAGAACGGCAAGCTCATGACCGCCGGCGAGGGCGGAGCGGTCGTCTTCCCCGACGAGGAACTGCGCGAGCGGGCATTCCTCGTGCACAGCTGCGGCCGGCCCCGCACCGACCGCGAATACCTGCACAGCACCACCGGCTCGAACTACCGGATGAGCGAGTTCACCGCCGCTGTGCTACGCGCCCAGCTGACCCGCCTCGACGAGCAGATCGCGCTGCGCGAGCAGCGCTGGCCGCTGCTGTCGAGCCTGCTCGCCGAGATTCCGGGCGTCGTCCCGCAGGCGACCGACCCCCGCACCGACCGCAACCCGCACTACATGGCGATGTTCCGTATCCCCGGGATCGGCATCGAGCGCCGCCGTGCCGTGGTGGACGCGCTCATCGCCCGGGGCGTCCCGGCGTTCGTGGCGTTCCGGGCGATCTACCGGTGTGAGGGCTTCTGGATGGCCGACGCGTCCGACGAGTCGGTAGAGGGGATCGCGGCCCGCTGCCCCAACACCGAGCAGATCCACTCCGACTGCCTCTGGCTGCACCACCGCACGCTGCTCGGCACGGAGCAGCAGATGCACGAGATCGCCGCCGTGCTCGCCGACGTCCTCGCCGGATGACGGCCCGGCCCCCGGCCGCGGCCGGCCGGCCGGTGCGGGTCGCGGTGGTCGGCCTCGGCTGGGCCGGGCGGGAGATCTGGCTGCCCCGGCTCGCCGCACACCCCGGCTTCGAGGTGGTCGCCGTGGTCGACCCGCAGCCCGTGGTGCGCGATCAGGCCCGCGACACGCACGCCGTCGCGTCCGCGTACGCCGACGTCGAGGACCTGCCCGCCGGAACGGTCGACCTGGCGGTGGTCGCCGTACCGAACCACCTGCACGCGGTCGTCGCCGTCCGGCTGCTGCGCCGGGGCGTACCGGTGTTCCTGGAGAAGCCGGTCTGCCTGACCTCCGCCGAGGCGGGCATCCTGGCCGACGCGGAGCGCGACGGCGGCGCGGTGCTGCTGGCCGGCAGCGCCGCCCGTTACCGGGCCGACATCCGGGCGCTGGCCGACGTGGCCGGCGGGCTGGGCCCGATCCGGCACGTCGATGTGGCCTGGGTTCGCGCCCGAGGGGTGCCCGACGCGGGCGGCTGGTTCACCCGCCGCGACCAGTCCGGCGGGGGCGCGCTGGTGGACCTCGGCTGGCACCTGCTCGACACGGTGCTGCCGCTGCTCGGCCCGGCCCGGGTCACTCACGCGATCGGCAGCGTCTCGGACGACTTCGTCAACGACAGCGCCGCCCACGCCGCCTGGCGCGGCGGGGCCGACACCGCAGGCCACGTTCCCGGCGACGTCGAGGACACCGCCCGGGGTTTCCTGCTCACCGACACCGGCGCCTCCGTCGCCCTGCACGCCTGCTGGGCCTCGCACGAGTCGCTGGACCGCACCACCGTCACCGTGCACGGCGCCGCGGGGTCGGCGACGCTGCGCTGCACGTTCGGCTTCAGTCCCAACCGGGAGCCCACGCCGGTGCTGACGCGTACCCGCGACGGCCGGACCGCGCGGCTGCCGCTGCCCGGGGAGCCGATCGGCGCGGAGTACGACCACCAGCTCGACGCCCTGCCCGGGCTGCTCGCCGACCCGGCCGCCCGGGGCGCGGCCGTCGTCGAGGCCCGCCGGACCATCGACATCATCGAACGGATCTACCAGTGCGCCCGGCCCACCCGGCCGGAGCGCCAGCACGCACTGGTGGGCCATCGCGCCGGGTGAGAACCACCGTCGGCCCCAACCCCTTCCGGGAGCAGCCATGAGCCGTCCATCGTCCACAGTCGAGGTGACCCCGCCGTCGCCGGCGCGCGGCCCGATCCGCGCGGTCGTGTTCGACCTCGACGGCGTCATCGTCGACAGTTCGGCCGTCATGCGTGAGGCGTTCAGCATCGCGTACGCCGAGGTGGTGGGCGACGGGCCGGCACCGTTCGAGGAGTACAACCGGCACATGGGCCGGTACTTCCCGGACATCATGCGCCTGATGGGGCTGCCCCTGGAGATGGAGGGGCCGTTCGTCCGCGAGAGCTACCGGATGGCCCACCTCGTGCCGCTCTTCCCCGGCGTCCGGGAGACCCTGGAGACCCTGCACTCGCGTGGCATCCGGATGGGGATCGCCACCGGCAAGGCCGGCCCGAGGGCCCGCTCCCTGCTCGACCAACTCGGCGTGCTGGGCCTCTTCGGCCAGGTGATCGGTTCCGACGAGGTGGCCCGTCCCAAGCCTGCCCCGGACATCGTGCTCCAGGCACTGGGCAACCTCGACGTGCCGCCGCACGAGGCCATGATGGTGGGCGACGCGGTGATCGACCTGCTCAGCGGCCGGGACGCCGGGGCGACGGCCGTCGCCACGACGTGGCACGGCGGGGACATCGCGGCGCTGCTCGCGGCCGGCCCCGACCTGGTCGTGCACGCCCCGGCGGAGTTGCTGGCGCACTGCCCGGCGGCCCTCGTCCACTGACCCGGGCCGCAGCGCGCCGGGCTCGCGCGAGCAGCCCGGCGCACTGCCGCCAGGCTGTGGTCAGCGTGTGTCGCTGACCGCCTCGGGGCCGGCTTCCAGGAAGCGCAGCATGCCGGTGGCCAGGATCTCGGCGACGGGGGCCGGGACCAGGTCGGTACGGATGGTGACCCGCAGGAGGACACTCTCGTCGCCGGGCAGCACCTCGGCGACGCAGGCACCGGACCACTCCCGGGCGTACGGTTCGACGACCTCCTCGGTCCGGCAGCCGGGCAGGTCCAGCGGGAGGACGAGGTTGTCCTGGTAGGCGAACGAGGGCAGGCTGTTGATCACCTCGCGGGGCAGGTCGAGGACCGGGTCGTCGGTGACCATCTCCAGGAAGGAGACGTCCTGGGCGGCCATCAGCTCGTCCGCGGTCTGCTGGAGGGCGCGCATCAGGTCCTTCTCCGGGCCGCCGAACCGGACCCGGAGACAGTTGCTGCTGATCCTGCTCGTGAAGGCGGAGTCGAGGACGCGGCTGCCGCGCTGGGCGACGATCATCAGCAGGGCGATGTCGTCCTGCCCGTGGATGGCGCGCAGCGCTGAGGCGTAGGCGGCGGCGAAGTAGGTGGAGCGGCTGAAGCGGTGTTCGACGGCGGCCCGGTCCCAGCGCCGCACCAGCTCGGGCGGGACGGCGACGATGTGCCCGGTCTTGGGGCCCCAGGTCGGTGTCTGTTCCAGGATCTCCTGCGGCCGGCCCTCGCCTTGGCGGGGTAGGTCGCGTAGTTGTTCGCGCCAGTAGGTTCGTTGGGTTTGCAGGTCGGCGGCGTTGCGGAGGCGGGTGTATTCGTCGTAGGACTGGTGCAGTGTGGGTGCGGGGTGTGTCCAGGTGGGGGTGTGGCCGGCTTGTCGTGCGGTGTAGGCGTGGCTGAGGTCTCGGACGAGTAGTCCGTATGACCAGCCGTCGAAGGCGATGTGGTGGATGCCGATGCCGAACAGGATTCGGTTGGTGGTTTTGTTTCGGATCAGGCCGGCGCGCCAGTTGCGGCCCTGGGTGTAGTCGAGGGGTTGTTGTACTGCTTCGGCGAGTTGGTCGAGGGCGTCGTGTTCGGTGGCGGCGTCGGCGAGTAGCCGTAGCTGTGGCATGCCGGGGTTGGGTGGGATGATTGCGGTTGGTGGGTCGGTGCGCCGGTAGCGGGCGTGTAGGGCCTGGTGGCGGTGGTGTAGGTCGCCGAGGGCGGCCATCAGGGCTCGCAGGTCCAGTTCACCCTCGATCCACCAGGTGGTCGGGCAGACCAGTTCGAAGGGGAGCACGACGCACTTCGCGACGGACGGGGTCAGCGGGACGGGCTTCGGCGGGCCGGGACGGCCGGTGACGGACGGCGCCGGCTCGGCCCCGGGGCGGCGGGGGGCGGTGGCGAGCCAGCGGGCCAGCCCTTGCGGGGTGGGGGTGCGGTGGATCTGCGAGACGGGCACGGCGACGTCGGCGGCCTCGTCGAGGGCGACAGCGACGGCGGCGGACTGCAGGGAGGTGCCGCCGAGGTGGAAGAACCCGTCGAGTGCCCCGACCCGGTCCAGCCCGAGCACCGTCGCGAAGATCCCCGCGACGAGGCGTTCGGAGTCGGTGGCCGGTTCGGTGTACGGCACGTCGAGGTCGGGACGGCGCGAGCCCGGTTCTGGTAGCGCCCTCCGGTCGATCTTGCCGGTGCCGCCGGTGGGGAACCGGTCCAGGACCATGATCACGGCGGGGACCATGTAGGGCGGGAGCACCGCGGCGGCGTGTGCCCGCAGGTCCGCGGTGACGGGGACGCGGCCGTCGCGTCCGGTGACGTAGCCGACGAGCCGGGCGGTGCCCTGGTCCTCGCGACGGGTGACGACGGCGGTGCCGACGTCCGGGTGTTGTTCGAGAGTCGCCTCGATCTCACCGAGTTCGATCCGGATGCCGTTGACCTTGACCTGGTGGTCCATCCGGCCGAGGATCTCCAGCGCTCCGGCGGCGTTCCACCGGCCGAGGTCGCCGGTGCGGTAGGCGGTCCCGCCGCCGTACGGGTCGGTGACGAACCGCTGGGCGGTCAGTTCGGGGCGGTTGAGGTAACCGTCGGCGACGCCGGCGCCGGCGATGAGGATCTCGCCGGGGACGCCCATGGGGACGAGGTCGAGATTGGCGTCGACGACGCGGATCTGCCGGTTGGGCATGGGTCGGCCGATGGGCACGTACGCGCCGGGCCAGCCCTTCGACGCGTCGTACCAGGTACAGGCGACGGATGCCTCCGCGGGCCCGTACGCGTTGATCAGGCGGGCACCGGCGGCCGTCCAGCGGTGCGCCATGCGGGGCGGAATGGGTTCCCCGGCGAGGGTCACGCACGTCAGGCTGGGGCAGTCGGCGGGATCGACGGCGGCCAGGTTCGTGGGTGGGCAGAACGCGTGGGTGGCCTGCTCCTTGGCGATCAGCTCCGTCAACCGGCGGGCGTCGAGCAGATCGTCGCGGGAGCTGACGACGACGCGGGCACCGGAGGTCAGCGCGGTGTAGATCTCGCCGAGGGCCACGTCGAAGACCGGGGCACAGGAATGGAGCATCCGGCTGTCCGGCCCGACCGCGCACTCCTCCCGCATCCAGGTGACGAAGTTCGTCAGGTGCTCGTGGGTCAGCACGACACCCTTCGGTGTCCCGGTCGAGCCGGACGTGTAGATCACGAACGCCGGCCGGGAGGGTGCCACCACCGGCAGGTCGGCCGCCTCGGCCGCCGTCACGGTGGGCCAGTCGGCATCGAGGGCGACGACCCGTACGCCGTCAGGTCTGGGGACACGCGGGGCGACCTCGCCGACGGTGAGGACGACCCGGGCGCCGTGGTCGGCCAGCAGCATCCGCATCCGCTCCGCCGGCCAGGACACGTCCATCGGCGTGTACGCCGCCCCCGCCCGCAGCACCGCCAGGGTGGCGACGAGCGTCCACATGCTGCGGTCCAGCGCCAGCGACACCACGTCCCCGGGCCGTACGCCCATCGACCGTAGTCGCGCGGCCAACTCCCCCGAGCGACGGGCCAGCTCCGCGTACGTCAGCACCTCCCCGGCGGCGACTCCGGCCACCGCGTCCGGCGTGCGTCGCGCCCATTCGAGCACCAGCTCGTGCAGCGGCGCACCCGGCACCGGGCGGGCCGGGCCCCGGCCCCACGCGAGCAGCCGCTCGCGCTCGGTCGCGCCCAGCAGCGGCAGCGCGCCCAGCGGCACCCCGGGTTCCCGGACCCCGGCCGACAGCAACGACACGGTCTGGTCCACCAGGCCCCGCACCCAGTCCGCCGAGAAGCCGTCGGCGGCGTAGTCCACCCGGAGCGCCGACCCGTCCCCCGCGACGGTCACCACGATGTCCACGTCCACCACGTCCGGCCCCACCTCGGCCACCGGGGCGTCCACCAGCCCGACCACCACCGGCCCCGCCGCGCCCGCGCTGCGCGCGACCGGTCCGGCCAGCGCCGTGGCCACCCGCGACGTCAGCTCGCCGAAGCCCGGTTCGTCCGCGACGTCGACCCGCAGCACGCCGCCCGACGACAGGCCGACCGCCACCTCGGCCTGGCCGGTGTACCGGGCCAGCACCCCCAGCAGACCGGCCAGCAGCACCGCGCCGGGAGAGCGCGTCCCCGCCGGGACGGGCAGGTCGACCCGCCGGTACGCGGAGGCCGCCCGGGCCGGCCACGCGGCCGGCCGGCGCAGGTCCCCCATCAGGTCGAGGATCTCGAAGCCGGGCCCAGCGACATCCGTGGTCTGCGCACCGACGATTCCGACAGACATTGAGCCAGCCTCCGATCAGGGCCGGCGCCACCCAGAGGGGTGCGCCGGAGGGGACAACCACGAACTCTCGGGACAACGGGCCGCGTGCCACGCGGCGACGAGCGGTCCGGTACGCAGGGGCGGACGGTCAGCCGGCGGTGGGCGTACCCGCCGGCCCGTCTTCGAGGAAGCGCAGCATGTGGTGGTTCAGCTCCTCGGCGAAGCTGTACGGCAGGTAGTCGGTGCGGATGGTGACGCGCAGGAGAGCATGGTCGACGCGGGGCAGCACCTCGACCGTGAGCCCGTTGGGCACCTCCCGGGCGTACGGGTCGACGACCTCCTCGGCCCGGCAGCCGGGCAGCTCCAGCGGCACCACCACGTTGTCCTGGAACACGAACGTCGGCAGGCTCGCGACCACCTCGCCGGAGAGCCCGGCGGCGGGATCGTCGGCGGTCTCCGCGAAGGGAACGTCCTGGGCCCGCATGAGATCGCGGATCGTCTCGTCGACCCGCAGGACCAGCTTGTCGTCCTGCGGCCCGTCGAAGCGCACCCGCACGCAGTTGAGGTTGAGCCGGGTGGTGAACGCGGAGTCGAGGACGCGGCTGCCGCGCTTGGCGACCACCATCAGCAGGGCGATGTCGTCCTGCCCGTGGATGGCGCGCAGCGCCGAGGCGAAGGCCGCCACGAAGTAGCTGGAGCGGCTGAAGCGCTGGTCGCGGGCGGCCCGGTCCCAGCGGTCGAGCACCTCGGGGGTGACGGTGACGGTGTGGCCCGCCTTCGGTCCCCAGGCGAGGGCCTGCTCCAGGGGCGCGGTGGCCGGGCCTTCGCCTTGGCGGGGTAGGTCGCGTAGTTGTTCGCGCCAGTAGGTTCGTTGGGTTTGCAGGTCGGCGGCGTTGCGGAGGCGGGTGTATTCGTCGTGGGACTGGTGCAGTGTGGGTGCGGGGTGTGTCCAGGTGGGTGTGTGGCCGGCTTGTCGTGCGGTGTAGGCGTGGCTGAGGTCTCGGACGAGTAGTCCGTATGACCAGCCGTCGAAGGCGATGTGGTGGATGCCGATGCCGAACAGGATTCGGTTGGTGGTTTTGTTTCGGATCAGGCCGGCGCGCCAGTTGCGGCCCTGGGTGTAGTCGAGGGGTTGTTGTACTGCTTCGGCGAGTTGGTCGAGGGCGTCGTGTTCGGTGGCGGCGTCGGCGAGTAGCCGTAGCTGTGGCATGCCGGGGTTGGGTGGGATGATTGCGGTTGGTGGGTCGGTGCGCCGGTAGCGGGCGTGCAGGGCCTGGTGGCGGTGGTGGAGGTCGCCGAGGGCGGCCATGAGGGCTCGTAGGTCCAGCTCACCCTCGATCCACCAGGTGACCGGGACGACGACCTCCAGCGGCGACATCAGGCACTTCGCCACCTGCTGCGCGAGCGGGACCGGTCCCGGGCGCTGCCGGGTCTGTCCCGCGGTCGAGCCGGTGTCCGTACGGCGGGGGGCGGTGGCGAGCCAGCGGGCCAGCTCGTGCGGGGTGGGCGTGCGGTGGATCTGCGAGACGGGCACGACCACGTCGGCGGCCTCGTCGATGCCTGCGGCGACGGCGGCGGACTGCAACGACGTGCCGCCGAGGTGGAAGAAGCTGTCGCGGGCACCGACCCGCTCGATGCCGAGCACGCTCGCGAACACCTCCGCGACGAGGCGCTCGCCCTCGGTGGCCGGCTCCACGTACGGCACGCCGAGGTCGGGGCGTTGGGCGCCGGGTGCGGGAAGGGCACTCCGGTCGATCTTGCCGGTGCCGCCGAGGGGGAAGCGGTCGAGGACGACGAAGGCGGCGGGGACCATGTAGCCGGGCAGGTGGGCCGTGGCGTGGTCGCGCAGGTCGCCGGTACCCGGGGTGCGGCCGTCGCGCCCGGTGACGTACGCGACGAGCCGGGCCACGCCCCGGTCCTCGCGGCGGACGACGACTGCGGTCTCCACCTCCGGGTGCTGGGCGAGGATGCTCTCGATCTCGCCCAGCTCGATGCGGATGCCGTTGACCTTCACCTGGTGGTCCATCCGGCCGAGGATCTCCAGTGCGCCCGCGCTGTTCCACCTCCCCAGGTCGCCGCTGCGGTAGGCGAGCCCGCCGCCGTACGGGTCGGTGACGAACCGCTGGGCGGTCAGTTCGGGGCGGTTGAGGTAACCGTCGGCGACGCCGAAGCCGGCGATCAGGATCTCCCCGGGAACCCCGGCCGGCAAGAGGTCGAGGTTCGCGTCGACGACGCGGACCTGCCGGTTCGGCATCGGCCAGCCGATCGGCACGTACGCGCCACCCCACCCGGCCGACGCGTCGAACCAGGTGCACGCCACGGCGATCTCGGCCGGCCCGTACGCGTTGACCACCCGCGTGCCCGCCGTCAGCCACCGCTGGGCCAGCCGCGGCGGGACGGCCTCGCCGCCGAAGATGACGCAGCGGAGGCCGGGACAGGCGCCTGGGTCGAGCGGGGCGATGTTGGTGGCCGGTCCGAACGTGTGCGTGACGCCCTGGGTGTTGACGAGGTCGGTGAGCCGGCGCGCGTCGAGCAGATCGTCGCGCGGGCACACGACGACGCGGCCCCCGCCGGTGAGCGCGGCGAAGATCTCCCCGAACGCGGCGTCGAAGACCGGTGCCGCCGAGTGCAGCATCCGGCTGCCGGGGCCGATGGCGCACTCGCCGGTCATCCACGCCAGGAAGTTCGCCAGCCTCTCGTGTGACAGCACCACGCCCTTCGGCGTGCCTGTCGAACCCGACGTGTAGATGACGAACGCCGGCGCGTCCACCGGCACCGCAGGCAGATCCGCCACCGCACCGGCCGGTACCGCGGGCCAGCCGTCGTCCAGCGCCACCACCGTGACCCCGTCCCCGGCGGGAATCCGGGGCGCTACCGCACCGACCGTCAACACCACCCGCGCGCCGTGGTCGGCCAGCAGCACCCGCATCCGCTCCGCGGGCCACGACACGTCCATCGGCGTGTACGCGGCACCCGCCCGCAGCACGCCCATCGCCGCCACCAGCGACCACAACCCGCGCTCCAACGCCACGGACACCACGTCACCGGCACGGACACCCACCGACCGCAGGTACGCCGCCAGCAGCCCGGACCGGCGATCCAGTTCCCCGTACGTCAGCACCTCGTCGCCCGCGACACCCGCCACCGCCTCCGGCGACCGCCGCGCCCAGCTCAGCACGAGCTCGTGGATCGGCTCACCCGGGATCGCCCGCACCGGGCCGCGCCCCCACGCCAGCAACCGCTCCCGTTCCGCGGCATCCAGCAACGGCAATCGCGACAGGGCGACCTGCGGCGCCGCCGTCCCGGCGGAGACGAGCACCACTACCTGATCCACGAGTCCCCGCACGAACTGCGCGGAGAATCCCTCCACCGCGTAGTCCACCCGCAGCACGGACCCGTCCGCCGCCACGCGCACCACCATGTCGACGTCCACCACGGCCGGTCCCGTCTCCGCCACCGGACCGTCGGTGAACTCCACCGCCACCGGGTCCGGCCGGTCCGGGCCCGCCACCGGCGCCGTCCACGCCAGTCCCACCCGCGCCGCCAACTCCCCGAATCCCGGGTCGCCCGAGACGTCCACCCGCGCCACCGACCCGCAGGCCGGGGCCAGCCCGAGCACCACCTCGTCCTGGCCGGTCCAGCGGGCCAGGACCGCCACGAGCCCCGCCACCACGACGTGCCCGGCCGGTGTCACGCGCGACGGCCAGGCGGGAAGCACCCGGTGCACCGAGGCCGCCCGCGCGGGCCACACCGCCGGCCTCCGCAGGTCCCCCACGAGTTCCAGAGCAACCGCGCCGTCCGCGGCCTGGGCGCCATCGAACCCGACAGACAACAGCTCAACCTCCGATCGAAAGGAGACGACCGAAAGGCTCAGGGCCGCGACGATCGGTCAGCCGGGATGCCGTACGCCGGACGGTGAGGGGTGACGCGAGGCGCGTCGACGGGCGGCACCGCTCGCGGGCCACCCGATCCGGTGCGCTGAGAGTGGCAACGACGAGCCGACGGGGCCCGACCATACGAAGCGCTGTGCAGTGACGTACACCCCTAGAGATCGGCACGTCGACCCCTAGCGCATCAGCCGGAGATCTCCTCCCCGGGCAGGCCTGGGACGTTTCGGCGGTGCCCGCCGGCCGCGTCGAGGCCGGGCCGGCGATGTGAGCTGGCAGGGGGCGTGGCCGTCGGAATCCGGGCACTCGACAGCGCGGGCTGCGACAGCGCCGTCCGGCGACTCCAGCCCTTCTGAAGAACAGCTTTTCGGTCAGCCCGAGTCGATGGCCCCGCTAGGAGTATCGGCGGCCTCGGCGGCGAAAGAGCCGTCCGCGTTCGCCTGTCCGGCCCATCCCGGGGCAATACATAGTGACTATGATCTTTCGATCATGACGCCGGTCGGTGGCTGGAAACTCAACCGCTGACCGGCGGTGTGCACCTCGCCGCCGCAACGCTGGCCATAAGCCAGCCGGCTTCCCGGCCGGTCCAGCTCACGACCGTCCGGTCGGTGCACGCGGCACGCCCGGCTCTCGCGGCCGAGCGGCCGCATCAGGACCGGGAGCCCACCCCTTCGGCCACGTTCTCCGCTGTTCGTGGCCGTGGCGCACCGGTTTCACCGCCACCCCGAGGCCCGCACCGGGCCGGCATGTCAGGAGACTAAATGCAGGTGCCCATCCAGGTACAGGTGTTCGCACACGACGGGGTGGTCCTGGCTCGACCGCCCGACCCGTCGGCCACCGCCGACAGCCCCTATCTCGCCGGCGCGGGCGCCGCTCTCCACAACGGCCTGGACATGATCACGGGTCTGCACCTGACCCTTCCGCACCAGTCGGCGGCGATTTGCAGCACCGGCTCCAGCGCGGACAAGTCGCTGCGTCTGCTCAGCCGGAGTGGTCTGAAGACGCCCAGCGACCTGCGGAAGTTCCGTTCCGGCGCGCAGGCGGTGCGGTACGCGCGGGAAGCCGTCGAGCGGGGCGAGACGCTGGAGTTCCAGTTTCCTCCGCATGACCCGCTGCTGCGGGCCGCTCGCGCCCGGGTGCCCGCGGATCTGGTCGCCCGCCTCAACAACAAGACCGTGCTGGAGACTCTGGTCGCGCCGGAGTACCTGCCCCGCCGGCAGGTCGCCACCCCCGCCGAGGTGCGCCGGATCGTGGCGCGGGACCGCCGGCCGGCGGTCATCAAACCGGCCGGGGTCGAGGTGTCCAGCGGAATTGCGATCTTCACCCGTCGGTTGCGGGACCGGCGGAACCGTTCCCTGTTCAACCAGTTGGAACAGGTGAGCGAGCAGTGGATCGTCGAGGAGGAGGTGCCCTTCCAGACGATCTGGGGTATCCAGTTCGGCGTGACCGACAGCGGATCGGTGCACTACTTCGGATCGTCGGTACACCTGCCGCAGCCCACCTCGACGTGGGTCGGTTGTGTGATGGACGACGACCAGCCCCCGGAGGAGCTGGTCGAAGCGCTGACCGTAGGGGTCCGAAAGGCCAGCGCGCTCGGGTACCGGGGCTACTGCTCCTTCGACGCCGGGATCGGCCGCGACGGCGCCCTGCGGGTCATCGACCCGAACTTCCGGGTCAGCGGGGCCACCACCTCGCTGCTGCACCGCAGCTCGCTGCTGGGCCGGCATCCGTGCGCCATGACCACGTTCTTCTCACTGGCCCCCGGCGTCGACGCCGAACCGATCCTCGCACCGTTCATCGACCGGGGGCAGTTCGTCGTGTTCATGCACCACGACCCGGCGGAGACGGACAACGGCCCGCTGCCGGCGACCATCGTCGGCATGGTCGGGGCCGCGGACCGGTACGCCTGCGGCGTGCTGGTGGCGCAGATCCAGCGGGCCCTGGGCACCTGACGCGCCGATCCGGGGCTCGGCTCCGGCGGCTCGTCATCCGTTCGCCGGCCCGGCCGCCCCCGCGGCGCCGGCCGGCGAACGGGCACCCGGCGGTGTCGGCCTCACATGCCGGAAAGTGCGGTACGCACAGCGGCCTCGGGGACGCGGGCGACCAGTTCGACTCCGCCCGGTCCGTCCAGGACGAAGGACAGGCCCGAGGTGGCCTTCTTGTCCCGGCGCATCAGCGTGATCAGCTCGTCGTGGTCGACGCCGCCGGGCAGCGTGGTGTCGAGCCCGTAGCCCGCCACCACGTCGTGGTGCTCGGCCACCCGGTCGGCCGGTACCCGGCCGAGGACGCCGGCCAGCCGGCCCGCGAAGACCGTGCCGACGCCGACCGCCTCACCGTGGCGCAGGCCGAAGTCGGTGGCCCGCTCCAACGCGTGCCCGAGCGTGTGGCCGTAGTTGAGGATGTGCCGCAGGCCGGAGTCCCGCTCGTCCGCGGCCACCACCCGGGCCTTCAACGCCACCGACGCGGCGATCTGCTCCGCCACCGGCCGGTCACGCAGATCACCGGCGCCGATGAAGTGCGCCCGGGCGATCTCCCCGTACCCGTTGCGCCACTCCCGCTGCGGCAGCGTCCCCAGGTGCTCGGTGTCGCAGAGCACCGCCCGGGGCTGCCAGTACACGCCCACGAGGTTCTTGCCCTCCGGCAGGTTGACGGCGGTCTTCCCACCGACGCTGGCGTCCACCTGGGCCAGCAGCGAGGTCGGCAGGTGGATCACCGGTACGCCCCGGTGGTAGAGGCCGGCGGCCAGCCCGACCACGTCCGTGGTGGTGCCGCCGCCGCAGGAGACCACCGCGTCCGTCCGGGTCAGCCCGAACTCGGCGAACGCCCGGCAGAGCTGTTCCACAGTGGTCAGGTTCTTGTCGTGCTCGCCGTCGCGGGCCGGCACCACCCGGTGCGGCACGCCCGGGTCGGGCGTCCACTCCGGTGGCCGGGCCGAGACCACCACGACCCGCTGGGCGCCGATCCGCGCCACCTCCGCCGGGAGCCGGTGGCGCACGCCGGGACCGATCAGCACCGGGTACGACCGTTCCCCGAGTGCCACCTCGACGCGGGCCGGCTCGCTGGCGGGACGGTCAGGTACCGGCGTGTGCATGTGGTTGCTGCCTCCTCTGCGGAACGCGGGCCGGCGCGGTCGCGGCCGGGCCGCCCCGCACCATCGACAGGCGCAGCGCCAGCGCGGCCAGCGAGTCGACCTCCGGCCGGATGCCCCACCGATCGTGGGTGAGCTGCGCGTGGTGCGCCAGCAGGAACCCGGGAGGGGCCGTCGGGTGGTCGTGGCCCACCACGTCGGTCACCCGGTCCAGGTAGCGCTGCCACGCCACTGCCACGTCCCCGCCCAGCGGTAGGTCACCGGCCGACAGGACGATCTTCTCCGCCCCGGCGTCGGCCTGCGCGGCCAGGTCCCGCCGCTGCGCGCCGGTGAGCCGCTGGCTGCGTTCCTGCCAGTGCAGGAACAGGAACGCCAGGCGGTCGGCCGCCGGCATCAGCCCGGTCAGGTGCCGCAGGTGCGCCACGGCCAGCGGCAACTCGCCGCCGGCCAGCCAGGGCACGTCGCCGCCGAGCAGGGTGAGGGCCAGTTCGCTGCCCGCGAACGCGAGCGGGCCGCCCCGCGCGGGGTCGCGCACGACGCGCCGGTCGCTGGCGAGGGACGCTCCCGGGTCGTACGCGAGCAGTCCCGCCCGTACCGCGTCGAGCGCGGCGGGGGCGGCATGGAAGCCGAGGCTCAGCCGCCCGGCGGGGGAGTCCTCCGGGTCGAAGAACCAGTCCATGCCGGGATCGGCCCGGCGGGCGGCGGCGACCAGCCCGGTCAGGACGGTGCCGACCAGCTCGGTCAGCCGCGTGCCCGGGCAGCCGCCGGCCGGTACGGCCGAACGGGCGAACAACCAGCAGCGTTCCAACGACGGCACCTCGGCTGACGGGCGGGTGGAGCACGGGATTCGACGGTCCGCGGGGGTCGCCCCATCATCGGCCCGCGGGCCCGTTCCACCACCCGATCGGCGCTCCGAACTGGGGACGACTTAGGGGGTGACAGGGGTAGGACACCGGCAGGGTGCTCGGAAGACTTGGGCCGCTACGGCGAGCGAGGTCTACGCCGCGGATGAGGAGTCTCGCCGACGGATGGATGTGGTGACATGCTTCGGAGCGACCTGATCCAGCCGTTGTCCGATCTGATCGAGGCGCACGCCGCCAGGTCGGGGAACAAGGTCGCATTCCGCGACGACCGCCGGGCGGTCGGATACGCCGATCTGGCGGCGCGGACCCGTCGGCTGGCCGGTCACCTGGCGGCGGCCGGGGTCGCCCGGGGCGACCGGGTGGCCTTCTGCCTCGGCAACCGCGTGGAGACGGTGGAGACCTGGCTGGCCGTCACGCGGGCCGCCGCGGTCGGCGTGCCGGTGAATCCGCACAGCACCGACGCGGAACTGGCCCATCTGCTGGACGACTCCGGCGCGGTCCTGGTGGTCACCGACCCGCGCCACCTCGACCAGATGCTGCGGCTGCGTACCGGCCGGCCGGCCCTGCGGATCGTGGTCACCGAGGACAACCCGGTTCCGGACGGGGTCGTCGCCTGGCGCGACCTGGTCGACACCGAGCCGTCCGTGGGGGCCCGCGACGACCTGGGCCTCGACGAGGTGGCCTGGATGCTCTACACCTCCGGCACCACCGGCCGGCCCAAGGGTGTCCTTTCCACCCAGCGCACCTGCCTCTGGTCGGTCGCCGCCTGTTACGTGCCGATCCCCGGGCTCACCGCCGCCGACCGGGTGGTCTGGCCACTGCCGCTGTTCCACAGCCTCTCCCACATCGGGTGCGTGCTCAGCGTGACGGCGGTCGGGGCCACGGCCCGGCTCATCGACGGCTTCTCCGCCGACGACGTGCTGCGCGCGGTCGACGAGGACGAGGCCACAGTGCTCGCCGGTGTGCCGGCCATGTACCACCACCTGGTCACCGCCGCCCGGGAGACCGGCTTCCGCGCCCCGGCCCTGCGGGTCTGCCTGGTCGGCGGGGCGATCACCACCGGCGCGCTGCGGCGGGCGTTCGACGAGGTCTTCGACGCGCCGCTGCTCGACGCGTACGGCAGCACGGAGACCTGCGGCTCGATCGCCGTCACCCGGCCGGAGCAGCCCCGGGTCGAGGGCTCCTGCGGGCGCGCGGTGCCCGGCGTCGAGGTGCGCCTGGTCAGCCCGCAGACGGGTCTGGACGTGCCGACCGGCGCCGAGGGGGAGGTCTGGGTCAGCGGTCCGAGCGTCATGCTCGGCTACCACGGCCTGCCGGAGGTCACCGCCGCCGCCCTGCGCGACGGCTGGTACCGCACCGGCGACCTGGCCCGCCGCGACGCCGACGGCAACATCTTCGTCACCGGCCGCCACCAGGAGCTGATCATCCGGGGCGGGGAGAAGATCCACCCGGCCGAGGTGGAGGAGGTGCTGCGCGCGGTGCCCGGCGTCGCCGACGTGGCGGTGACCGGCCGGCCGCACGAGGTGCTCGGCGAGGTGCCGGTGGCGTTCGTGGTGCCGGGGCCGGAGGGCTTCGACCCCGCCGCGGGGTACGCGGCCTGCCGGGAGAGGCTCAGCTACCACAAGGTCCCCGAGGCGCTGTACGAGATCGGGCAGGTGCCCCGCACCGCGTCCGGCAAGGTCACCCGCCGGCTCCTGCTCGACGGGCCGGCCCGGCTGCGGGCGGTCAACGGCAGCCACCACGAGGCGCTCAGCCTGCTCGCCTGGCGACCGCTGGACCTGGCCGCCGTACCGCCGGTGGCGACGCCCGTCCCGGCGGCCGCGCAGGACGCCGCCGCCCCGGCCCACCGCTGGGCGCTCGTCGGCGCCGGGAGCGAGCCGCTGGTGGAGCCGCTGCGCGCGGCGTCGCCGGGGGAGCGGTTCCGGGCCCACCGGGATCTGGCCACCCTGCGCGAGACTCCCGACGCGCCCGACGTGACGGTGCTGCTGGCCGGGCCGGCCGACGCCGACGCGGCGGACCTCGCCGACCGGTTGCGTGGCTGGCTCGACGACGACCGCTTCGCCGGCACCCGGCTGATGCTGCTGACCGGCCCGGCCGGCGACGCGGCCAACGGCCCCGGCACGAGCGGTGCCGGCAGCGCGGGCGACGCCCCCGCGCACGACGCCGCCGCCGGCGAGGCCACTGCGGGAGACGTCGCCGGGGGAGCCGCCACTGGGGGCGACGCCGCCGGGTGGGCCGGGCCCGATCCGGCGGCCGGCGCCGTCTGGGCGGTCGGGCGCAGCCTGCAGGCCGCGTACCCGGACCGGATCGTGCTGGTCGACCACGACGCCGCGGACCGCTCGCTCGCCCTGCTGCCCGCCGTCGTGGAAGCCGGCGCCGCGCAGGTCGCCCTGCGGGCCGGGGCGGCCCGGCACGCGGCCCTCGTGCCCGCCCCGGCGACCGTGCCGGGACGGCCGGCGACCGTGGCCGACCCGGAGCGCCCCGTCCTGGTCACCGGCGCCGACGGACCGACCGGCGCCGCGCTGGCCCGGCACCTCGTCGCCGCGCACCGCGCCCGCCGGCTGCGGCTGCTGCACGCTGACGCGACGCCCGCCCCGGCCCTGGCGGACCTGGCCGCCGAACTCACCTCCGCCGGTGCGGAAGCCGTTCCACTGCCCGCCGAGCGGGCGGGCGACGAGGCGTTCGGCGCCGTCTTCCTCTGCCCGTGCGACGACGACCTGGCCGACGCCGAGGCCGCAGCCCGGCTGCTCGGCCTCGCCGCGACGCTGGACGCCGCGAGCCGGCACCCGGGGGCCGCGTTCACCGTCCTCGCGCCGTCCGCCCTCCTGCTGGGCGCCGCGGGCCGGGAACGGGCCGCCTCGGCCGTCGGCGCCCTGCACGCCCTGGCCACCCGCCGCCGGGCCGCCGGTCACCCGGCCCGGCTCGTCGGCACGACCGCGCCCGCCGAGCGCGGGCCGGCGGCGACCGGACCCGCAGCGGGCACCGCGTCGGCGGCCGTCCGTGCCGACCTCGCCGCGTTCGACGTGGCCCACGACGGCGCCGACCTGGTCGTGCTCGCCCGCCCGGCGGGCCACACCGACGCCGCGCACCCCGCCTGGCGCGGGCCCGTGGCCGAGCCCGGCGACGCCACGGACGACCGGGACGCCGCCGAGCTGCGCCGCCGGCTGGCCGGGCTCACCACCGCCGAGGGGGACCGGCTCCTGCTCGACCTGGTCCGCGCCGCCACCGCGCAGGTGGCCGGGCTGCCCGGCCCGGCCGCGGTCCGCCCCGGCCGCGCCTTCAAGGAACTCGGCTTCACCTCGGTCGCGGCGGTTGCGTTGCGCGACCGGCTGGCCCGGGCCACCGGGGTACGGCTCTCCGCCACGGCCGCGTTCGACCGGCCCAGCCCCCAGGCCCTCGCCCGGCACCTCGCCGCCCGGCTGCGCGGTGCCGCCGCGCAGGCCGCTCCCACGACGGACCCGGCGGTGGTGCCGTCCACCGGGGACGATCCGGTGGCCGTCGTCGCCATGGCCTGCCGGCTCCCCGGCGGCGTCGCCTCCCCCGAGGAGCTGTGGGAGCTGGTCGACCAGGGCCGGGAAGGGCTCACGGAGTTCCCCACGGACCGGGGCTGGGACCTGGCGAACCTGTTCTCCGACGACCCCGACCGCCCCGGCACCTCGTACGCCCGGGTGGGCGGCTTCCTCACCGGCGCCGCGGACTTCGACGCCACCCTGTTCGCGATCAGCCCGCGCGAGGCGCTCGCCATGGACCCGCAGCAGCGGCTGCTGCTGGAGACGTCCTGGGAACTGTTCGAGCGGGCCGGCATCGACCCCACCTCGCTGCGCGGCAGCGCCACGGGCGTCTTCACCGGCGTCATGCACCACGACTACGCCGCGAACCTGCGCCAGGCGCCGCCCGGCACCGAGGGCTACCTCGGCGTCGGCACCGCCGGCAGCGTCGTCTCCGGCCGGGTCGCGTACGCGCTGGAGCTGGAGGGGCCGGCTGTCACCGTCGACACGGCGTGCTCGTCGTCGCTGGTGGCGCTGCACCTGGCCGCCCAGGCGCTGCGCGCCGGGGACTGCTCGCTCGCCGTGGCCGGCGGCGTGGCGGTGATGGGCACCCCGCAGGCGTTCGTGGAGTTCAGCCGGCAGCGCGGGCTCGCCCCGGACGGCCGGTGCAAGGCGTTCGCCGACGGCGCCGACGGAACCGGCTGGTCCGAGGGCGTCGCCGTGCTGCTGCTGGAACGGCTCTCCGACGCCCGCCGGCACGGGCACCCCGTCCTCGCCGTGCTGCGCGGCTCCGCCGTCAACTCCGACGGCGCGTCCAACGGGCTGACCGCCCCCAACGGGCCCGCCCAGGAGCGGGTCATCCGCCGGGCGCTGGACGCGGCCGGGCTCTCCACCGCCGACGTGGACGCCGTCGAGGCGCACGGCACCGGCACGTCCCTCGGCGACCCGATCGAGGCGCAGGCGCTGCTCGCCACGTACGGGGTGGGCCGCGGTGACGCCGAACCGCTGCGGCTGGGCTCGCTGAAGTCCAACCTCGGCCACACCCAGGCCGCGGCTGGGGCCGCCGGGGTGATCAAGATGGTGCTCGCGATGCGGCACGGGACACTGCCGCGCACCCTGCACGTGGACGCCCCGACCTCCGAGGTGGACTGGTCCGCCGGCGCGGTCGAGGTGCTCACCGAGGCCCGCCCGTGGCCCGACGTACGCCGGCCCCGCCGGGCCGGCGTCTCGTCGTTCGGCATCAGTGGCACCAACGCCCACGTCATCGTCGAGGCCCCCGCCGATCCGCCGACCGCCGCCGGGGACGCCGCCCGGCAGTCGCCGCCCGCCACCGCGGCAGCGCGGCCGTCGACCGGCACCGCTCGGCCGCCCGTACCGTGGCTGCTCGCGGCTGCCTCCGGCGAGGCGCTGCGTGACCAGGCGGCCCGCCTGCTGGCCTGGCTCGACGGGCCGGGGGCGCACGCCGACCCGGCCGACGCCGGGCACGCCCTCGCCACCACCCGCGCCGCTCTCGAACACCGGGCCGTGGTGCTGGTGGGCGACGCGGAGTCCGCCCGGACGGGGCTCGGCGTGCTGGCCCGCGGCGGACCGGACCCGGACCTGCCGGGCGTGCTGACCGGCCGGGTCGTCGACGGCCGACTCGGCCTGCTCTTCGGTGGGCAGGGCGGCCAGCGCGCCGGCATGGGCCACGAGCTGCACGCGGCGTACCCCGTCTTCGCGGCCGCCTTCGACGCGGCCTGCGCCGAACTCGACCGCTGCCTCGCCGGCCACGCCCCGCTCCCCGTCGCGGACGTCGTCCTCGCGGCCGAGGGCACCGCAGCGGCCGAACTGCTCGACGAGACCCTGTACACCCAGCCGGGCCTGTTCGCCTTCGAGGTGGCGCTCTACCGCCTCCTGGAGCACTGGGGGGTCCGCCCCGACGCGGTGCTCGGCCACTCCGTCGGCGAGCTTGCCGCCGCGCACGTGGCCGGGGTGTTCTCCCTCGCCGACGCGGCGGCGCTGGTCGCCGCCCGCGCCCGGCTGATGCAGCAGCTGCCCGCCGGGGGCGCGATGGTCGCCGTCGAGGCCGACGAGGCCGAGGTCGCCGCGCACCTGACCGACCGGGTGGGCCTCGCCGCCGTCAACGGCCCCACCAGCGTCGTCCTGTCCGGCGACACCGACGCGGTGCTGGCCGTCGCGGACACCCTGCGCGCGGCCGGGCGCCGCACCAGCCGGCTGCGGGTGTCGCACGCGTTCCACTCGCCGCGCATGGACCCGATGCTCGACGAGTTCCGCGCGGTCGCGGCCGGCCTCACGTACCGCACCCCGCACCTGCCGGTGGTGTCCAACCTGACCGGCCACCCCGTCGACCCGGCCCGGCTCTGCTCGCCCGAGCACTGGGTGGCGCACGTGCGGGGCACCGTCCGCTTCCACGACGGCGTACGGGCCCTGCACGGGCAGGGCGTCACCACCTTCCTGGAGATCGGCCCGGCCGGTGTGCTCACCGCGATGGCCCGGGACTGCCTCGTCGCCGAGGCCGACGAGCTGGCCTTCGTCCCCGCCGTGCGGGGCACCGCAGGCGAGGCCGAGGCGCTGCTCGCCGCCGTGGCGCGGCTGCACGTGCGGGGCGTCGCGGTGGACCGTGCCGCCCTCGCCGGCCCCGGCCCGCACCGCCGCGTCGACCTGCCCACGTACGCCTTCCAGCGCCGGCACTACTGGCTGCCCGCTCCCACCGGCGCCGGCGGTCCCGTCGGCGCCGGACTGGCCGACGCAGGGCATCCGCTGCTCGGTGGCCTGCTGGCGGTCGCCGGCACCGGGCAGGTGGTCTGCACCGGGCAGATCGCCACGGCCACCTCGCCGTGGCTGGCCGCGCCCGGCGACGGCACGGCGCCGCTGCTGCCCGCCACCGCCCTGCTGGACATGCTCACCCACCTCGGCGACCGGCTCGGCGCCCCGAGCGTGCGGCGGCTGCGCGTGCCCGAGCCGGTTCCGCTGCCCGCCGAGGCAACCCTCGAGGTGCAGATCGACGTGGGCGCGCCGGACGAGCACGGACGCCGGGTGGCGCACTGTCACGTCCGGGCCGGCGAGGGGCTGCCCTGGCGGGAGGTCGCCGAGGCCGTGCTCGCACCCGTCGACCCGGAGAGCGGCCGGGGTGCCCTCGCCCCCGCCTGGCCACCTGCCGGGGCCCGGCAGGTGGACCTGAGCGCCCCGCCGCACCGCGCGCTGGCCGGGGAGCTGGCCCGTGCCGCGTGGGTCGCCGCCGACCGGCTCTACGTCGACGTACGCCTGCCCGACGACGCCCGCGACCCGGACGCCGAGCGGTACGGCGTGCACCCGCTGGTGCTGGACGCGGCCCTGCGCCTGCTCCCGCTCGCCGGCTTCGCGTCGGTCGCCGACGCCGGGCCCACCGCCCGGCTGCTGCCCACCGAGTGGGCGGGCGTGCGCCGCCACGCCGTCGGGGCGCACGCGCTGCGCGTCTGCCTGGCCCCCGCCGGGGCGGACGCGGTGACGCTGAGCGCCGTCGACGACGCGGGCGGGCCCGTGCTCGACGCCGACCGGGTGGTGCTGCGGTCGGTGGACCTGCCGTCCGCCGACCCGCCGGCGCCGGCGGCCACCCCCGCCGGGCTGTACGCCGTCGACTGGCTGCCCGCCGCGTTCCCGGCGACCCCGGCGCCCTCCTGGACGCTCGCCGACGGCACGCCGCCGGACGGGCCGCTGCCGCCGCTGCTGGTGCTGCGGGTCGGCGACGGCGAGCCGGGCCGGCCGGTGCCCGACCGGGCGCACGCCGTCGGCCTCGCCGTGCTCGACGTGCTCCAGACCTGGCTGGCCGACCCCCGCGCGGAGACCACCCGCCTGGCCCTCGCCGTGCGCGACGGCGACCCGGTGCACGCCCCCGTGGCCGGGCTGCTCCGCGTCGCCCAGGCCGAGCAGCCCGACCGTTTCCTCCTGCTCAGCCTCGACACCATCGACGACGCCGCCATCCGTTCGGCGCTGGCCGCCGCCGACGACGAACCCGAGGTGGCCGTCCGCGACGGCCGCGCGCTGCTGCCCCGCCTCCGCCCCGTCGAGCGGCCCCCGGCCGGCGCGCCGCTCGCGGCCCTGGCCGGCGGCACCGTGCTCCTCACCGGCGGCACCGGCGGGATCGGCCGGCACGTCGCCACCCACCTCGCCGCCGCGCACGGCGTCACCGAACTGGTGCTGGTCAGCCGCAGCGGCCGGGCCGGCGACTGGACGACCGCGCTGACCGACGCCGGCGTCACAGTGCGGGTGGTCGCGGCCGACGTCGCCGACCGGGCGGCGCTCGCCGAGGTCATCGCCCCGCTGGCCGACCGGCTCGTCGCCGTCGTGCACGCCGCCGGGGCCACCGACGACGCCCTGCTCACCGACCTCGACCCGACCCGCTGGGCCCGGACCCTGCGCGCCAAGGTGCACGGCGCCTGGCACCTGCACGAGCTCACCGCCGGCCTCGACCTGGCCGCGTTCGTGCTCTTCTCCTCGGCCGCCGCCACCTTCGGCAGCCCCGGCCAGGGCAACTACGCGGCCGGCAACGCGTTCCTCGACGCGCTCGCCGCGCACCGCCGCGCCCAGGGCCGGCCGGCGAGCGCCCTGGCCTGGGGGCTGTGGGCCGCCGAGGACGGGATGGCCGGCCGGCTCAGCCCCGCCGACCTGGCCCGGCTCGCCCGCGGCGGCACCCGCCCCCTCGACACGGCCGCCGGGCTGGCGCTGTTCGACGCCGCCCTGCACGTGGACCGGCCGGCGCTCGTGCCGATCGGGCTCGACCTGGCCGCCGTACGGACCTCCGGCGAGGTGCCCGCCCTGCTGCGGGCGCTGCTGCCCCCGCCGCCCCGCCGGGCGGTCAACGCCGCCTCCGCGCCCGCCGCCGCGAAGGGCTTCGCCGACCGGCTGGCCGAACTCGCCGAGCCCGAGCGCGCCGAACTGCTGCTGGACCTCGTACGCGCCCGGTGCGCCACAGTGGTCGGGCACACCGGCCCCGAGCAGGTCGAGCCGCGCCGCCCGTTCAAGGACCTCGGCTTCGACTCGCTGATGGCCGTCGAGCTGAGCAACCGGCTCACCGCCGTCACCGGGGTCCGGCTCGCCCCGCACGCCGTGTTCAACCACCCCACCCCCGAGTTGCTCGCCGCGCACCTGCACGCCCGGCTGCTCGGCACCGCCGCCACCGAGGTCGCCGACGCGAGCACCGTCGCCCTGGACGAGCCGGTCGCCATCGTCGCGATGGCCTGCCGTTTCCCCGGCGGGATCGGCTCCCCGGAGGAGCTGTGGCGGCTGCTCGACGCGGGCGACGACGTCATCGGCGACCTGCCCGACGACCGGGGCTGGCCGCTGGCCGACCTCCACGACCCGGTGCCCGGCACGCCCGGCCGGACGTACGTGCGCTCCGGCGGGTTCCTCACCGGCATCGCCGACTTCGACGCCGAGTTCTTCGGCATCAGCCCCCGCGAGGCCCTCGCCATGGATCCGCAGCACCGGCTGCTGCTGGAGACCTCCTGGGAGGCGCTGGAACGCGGTGGCATCGACCCGGCCACCCTGCGGGGCAGCCGCACCGGCGTCTTCGCCGGCACCCACGGGCAGGACTACGCCGACCGGGTCGCCCCCGGTGTCGTCTCCGACGACGGCGAGGTCACCGCCGACGAGGGGCACCTGCTGACCGGCACCGCCGGCAGCGTCCTCTCCGGCCGGGTCGCGTACGCGCTCGGGCTGGAGGGACCAGCTGTCACCGTCGACACCGCCTGCTCGGCGTCGCTGGTGGCGCTGCACCTGGCCGTCCAGGCGCTGCGCCAGGGCGACTGCGACCTGGCGCTGGCCGGTGGGGTGTCGGTGATGTCCACCCCGGCCGGGCTGACCGGCTTCAGCCGCCAGCGCGGTCTCGCCGCCGACGGGCGGTGCAAGGCGTTCGCCGAGGACGCCGACGGCTTCGGCATGTCCGAGGGCGTCGGGATGCTGGTGGTGGAGCGGCTCTCCGAGGCCCGCCGCCGGGGCCACCCCGTGCTGGCCGTCGTGCGCGGCTCGGCGGTCAACTCCGACGGCGCGTCGAACGGGCTGACCGCCCCGAACGGGCCGTCGCAGGAACGGGTCATCAAGGCCGCGCTGGGCGCCGCCGGGCTGAGTGCCGCCGACGTGGACGTGGTGGAGGCGCACGGCACCGGCACGTCGCTCGGCGACCCCATCGAGGCGGAGGCGATCCTCGCCACGTACGGGCAGCGCCCAGCCGGCGCCGCGCCGGTGCTGCTCGGCTCGGTCAAGTCCAACCTCGGGCACACCCAGGCCGCGGCCGGCGTCGCCGGCGTGCTCAAGATGGTCCTCGCCATGCGGCACGGGCGGCTGCCCCGCACCCTGCACGCCGAGCGCCGCAGCTCGCGGATCGACTGGGACTCGGGAGCGGTGCAGCTGCTCACCGAGGCCCGCCCGTGGCCGGCGGCGGACCGGCCGGTGCGCGCCGGCGTCTCGTCGTTCGGCATCAGCGGCACCAACGCCCACGTGATCGTCGAGGCGGTCGCCGAGGCGCCGCCGGAGGCCGCCGAATCCGAGCCGCCGCAGGAGCGCGCGCTGCCGTGGCTGCTGTCGGCGCGTACCCCGCAGGCGCTCGCCGGCCAGGCGCGGCGGCTGCGGGAGCACCTCGCCGCCCGGCCCGACCAGCGGCCCCTCGACGTGGCGTGGTCGCTGGCCACCAGCCGGGGCACCTTCGACTCCCGAGCGGTGCTGGTGGCCGCGTCCGCGCAGCGGGTCGCCGACGCCCTCGACGCGCTCGTCGAGGGCCGGCCCGACCCGGCGGTCACGCGCGGCGAGGCGCGGCCCACCGGCCGGTGCGTCTTCGTCTTCCCCGGGCAGGGCTCCCAGTGGCTCGGCATGGGGTTGGACCTGCTCGACCAGGCCCCCGTGTTCGCCGAACGCATGGCGGCCTGCGACGCGGCGCTGCGGCCGTACCTGGACTGGTCGCTGCTGGACGTGCTGCGCCAGGCGCCGGGCGCGCCCGGCCTCGACGAGGTCGACGTCGTGCAGCCCGCCCTGTTCGCGATGATGGTGTCGCTGGCCGAGCTGTGGCGCTCGTACGGCGTGCAGCCGGCCGCCGTGGTCGGCCACTCCCAGGGCGAGATCGCCGCCGCCTGCGTCGCCGGGGTGCTCTCCCTGCCCGACGCGGCCCGGGTGGTGGCGCTGCGCAGCCGCGCGCTACGGGCTCTGGCCGGGCACGGGGCGATGGCCTCCGTCGCGCTGCCGGCCGACACGGTCCGCGACCGGATCGCCCGCTTCGGTGAGCGGATCTCGGTCGCCGCCGTGAACGGGCCGGCCGCCGTCGTGGTCTCCGGCGAGCCGGAGGCGGTCGAGGAGCTGCTCGCCGAGCTGGCCGGCGAGCAGGCCCGGGTGCGGCGCATCGCCGTCGACTACGCCTCCCACTCCGCCCAGGTGGAACGCATCCGCGACGAGCTGGCCGAGGTGCTGGCCGGCATCGCCCCCGGCCCGGCCGCCGTGCCGCTGTTCTCCACCACCGACCTGCGCTGGCTCGACGGCGAGGAGATGGGGCCCGACTACTGGTACCGCAACCTGCGCCGGCCCGTCGAGCTGGAACGGGCGATCCGCGCGCTGGCCGCCGAGGGCCACGACGCGTACGTCGAGTGCAGCCCCCACCCGGTGCTCACCGTCGGCGTGGAGGAGACCCTCGCCGACCACGACGGCGATGCCGTGGTGGTCGGCTCGGTGCAACGCGACCAGGGCGGCCGGGAGCGGTTCCTGCTCTCCCTGGCCCAGCTCCACGTGTCCGGGGTCGGGGTGGACTGGCGGCCCGCACTGGCCGGCGGCCGGCGCGTCGACCTGCCCACGTACGCGTTCGCCCACCGCCGCTACTGGCCCCGGCCGGTCTCCGGCCCCGGCGACGTCGGCGCCGCCGGTCTGGACGCCGCCGGTCATCCGCTGCTCGGCGCGTCGGTCGTGCTGGCCGAGACGACGGGCCACCTGTTCACCGGGCGGCTGTCGGCCGCCGCGCAGCCGTGGCTGGCCGATCACCAGGTCACCGGCAGCGTGCTGGTGCCCGGCACCGGCCTGGTGGAGTTCTGCCTGCGCGCCGGCGACGAGGTCGGCCACCCGTTCCTCGACGAGCTGGTCATCGAGGCCCCGCTGACCCTGCCCGCCGACGGCGCGACGCAGGTGCAGGTGGCGGTCGGCGCGGGCGCCGGCGACGGACGCCGCCCGGTGACCGTGCACTCCCGGCCCGCCGACGCGCCGGCGGGACAGCCGTGGACCCGGCACGCCAGCGCCACCCTCCGCGCCGACCAGCCCCCGGTGTCGCCGCAGCTCACCGCCTGGCCGCCGCCCGACACCCGGCCCGTCGACCTGACCGGCTTCTACGCCGGCCTGGAAGCCGACGGGTACGCGTACGGGCCGGCGTTCCAGGGCCTGCGCGCGGTGTGGACCGGCGGCGACGAGGTCTACGCCGAGGTGGAGCTGCCGGCGGCCCAGCGGGTCGACGCCGACCGGTACGGCCTGCACCCCGCCCTGTTCGACGCCGCCCTGCACGCCGCGCACTTCGGCGGTCTCGCCGGGGCCGGGGCCGGCCAGCTCCTGCTGCCGTTCGCCTGGAACGGCGTCAGCCTGCACGCCACCGGGGCCACCGCCCTGCGGGTACGGCTGACCCGGGTCGGGCCGCACGCCATCGCGCTGACCGTCGCCGATCCGACCGGCGCCCCGGTGGCCGAGGTGGCCGCCCTGACGATGCGCCCGATCTCCACCACCGAGCTGGCCGTCACCGACGACCGGGCCACCCGCGACGCCCTGTTCCGCGTCGAGTGGACGCCGCTGCCGCCCGTCGGGACGGCCACCCCGGTCGACGCCGTGGCCGTCGCCCCCGGCCTGGACGGGTTCCCGCTGCACCACGGGCTGGACGGGCTCGCCGACGCGGTGGACGCCGGACTGGCCCTGCCCGGGGCGGTGCTCGTGCCGCTCGGCGCGCACCCCGCGCAGCCCACCCCCCGCGCGGCGCGCCACGCCGCCGTGCAGGCCCTCGACCTGGTCCGGCGCTGGCTCACCGAGCCCCGCTGGGCGGCGTCGCGGCTGCTGCTGGTGACCCGGGGCGCGGTGGCCGTGCACCACGCCGGCGAGGTGACCGACCCGGCCGCCGCGGCGGCGTGGGGCCTGGTGCGCTCCGCCCAGTCGGAGAACCCGGGCCAGATCGTCGTCGTCGACGTCGACGGCGACGGGATCGGCCCCGACGAGGTGGCCGCCCTCCTGGCGGCGGACGAGCCGCAGGCCGCGATCCGGGTCGGCGCGGCGTACGTGCCGCGGCTGGCGCGGGCCGGGTCGGCCGGCGAGCTGCCCGCACCGCCCGCCGCCGCGTGGCGGCTGGACGCGCCGGTGCGCGGCAGCCTGGAGAACCTCACCCTGGTCGCCACCGACGCCGCCGACGTCGCGCTCGGCCCCCGCGAGGTCCGGGTCCGCGTCCGCGCCGCCGGCCTCAACTTCCGCGACGTGCTCAACGCGCTCGGCCTCTACCCGGGCGACGCGGGCCCGCTCGGCGGCGAGGGCGCCGGCGAGGTCGTCGAGGTGGGCGCCGAGGTGACCGACCTGCGCCCCGGCGACCGCGTCTTCGGGGTCTTCGTGGGCTGCTTCGGACCCGTCGCGGTCACCGACCGCCGCCTGCTGGCCCCGATGCCGGCCGGCTGGTCGTACGTCGAGGCCGCGTCCGTGCCGGTGGTCTTCCTGACCGCGTACCACGGGCTGGTCAACCTGGCCGGGCTCACCCGGGGCGAGTCGGTGCTGGTGCACGCGGCGGCCGGCGGCGTCGGCATGGCCGCCGTGCAGCTCGCCCGCCACCTCGGGGCCGAGGTGTACGCCACCGCCAGCCCCGCCAAGTGGGACGCCCTGCGCGCGCTCGGTCTCGACGAGGAGCACCTGGCCTCGTCCCGGACCCTCGACTTCGAGACCCGCTTCACCGACGCCACCGGCGGCCGGGGCGTGGACGTCGTGCTGGACTCGCTGGCCCGCGAGTTCGTCGACGCCTCGCTGCGGCTGCTGCCGCGCGGCGGGCGGTTCGTCGAGATGGGCAAGACCGACATCCGCGACGCCGCCCGCGTCGCCGTCGACCATCCGGGGGTGGCCTACACCGCCTTCGACCTGACCCTGCAGGAGCCCGACGAGGTGCAGCGCATGCTGGTCGTTCTGCTGGGGCTCTTCGAACGGGGGACGCTCACCCCGCTGCCCACCCAGGTGTGGGACGTCCGCCAGGCGCCGGAGGCGTTCCGGCACGTCAGCCAGGCCCGGCACGTCGGCAAGGTGGTGCTCACCATGCCCCGGGCGTGGAACCCCGACGGCACGGTGCTGCTGACCGGCGGCACCGGGACCCTGGGCCGGCTGGTCGCCCGGCGGCTGGTCGAGACGCACGGCGTACGGCGGCTGCTGCTGGTCAGCCGCCGCGGCGAGCGGGCCCCCGGCGCGACCGAGGCGCTCGACGAACTGCGGGCCCTGGGGGCCGAGGCCACGGTGGTGGCGGCCGACGTGTCCGACCGCGACAACCTCGCCGGGGTGCTGGCGGCGGTACCGGAGCGGCACCCGTTGACCGCCGTCGTGCACCTCGCCGGGGTGCTCGACGACGGGGTGGTCACCGCCCTCACCCCGCAGCGCGTCGACACGGTCTTCGCGCCGAAGCTCGACGCCGCGTGGCACCTGCACGAGCTCACCCGCCACCTCGACCTCGCCGGGTTCGTGCTCTTCTCCTCCGGCGCCGGAGTCTTCGGCGTCCCCGGTCAGGCCAACTACGCGGCGGCCAACGCGTTCCTCGACGCGCTCGCCCTGGCCCGCCGTGCGGAGGGGCTGCCGGGCCGGTCGTTCGCCTGGGGGCTGTGGGAGCAGGCCAGCGAGATGACCGCCAAGCTGGACCGGACCGATCCCCGGATCACCGCCCGTGACGGGCAGCTCGCCATCCCGTCCGAGCTGGGGATGGCCCTGTTCGACGCGGGCCTGCGGCTGGCCGAGCCGGTGCTGGTGCCGACGAGGATCGACGTCGCCGCGCTCGGCGAGCGGGCCGAGCGGCCCCCGGCGCTGCTGCGCGGGCTGCTGCGCCGGGAGCGGCCGACGGCGCGGGCGGCCACCCCGGCCGGCGGCGGGCGCACGCTCGCCGACGAGCTGGCGGCGCTGGACGGGCCCGAGCGCCACACCCTCGTGGTCGACCTGGTACGCGAGCAGGCGGCGAGCGTGCTCGGGCACGGCAGCCGGGTGGCGGTGGCCCCGGGCCGGGCGTTCAGCCAGATCGGCTTCGACTCGCTGACCGCCGTCGAGCTGCGCAACCGGCTGACCACGGCCACCGGCCTGCGCCTGCCGGCCACGCTGATCTTCGACTACCCGGATCCGAACGAGCTGGCCACGTACCTGGTGTCCGAGCTGGCGCCGGACACCGGACCGGCGGCCCCGCCGGTCCTCGCGGACCTGGAGAACCTGGAGCGCTCGCTGACCGAGGCCACTGTGGAACCGGAGCTGCACGACCAGATCGGGTCGCGCCTGGAGGTGCTGATCGCCAAGTGGCGGACGATGCGCGCCGGCACGGGCGGCGATCCCGACCTCGATCTCGAACTGGCCAGCGACGACGACCTGTTCGACCTCATCGACTCCGAACTCGGTATCTGATGGCCGTCCGGCCGCCCCGTACGCCGCAAGCCGACCCGTGTCCGACCGACCCCTGAGGAACCGATACCGATGCTGACGACCGACGTCCTGATCGTGGGCTACGGCCCCGTCGGTGAGATGCTCACGATCCTGCTGGCGCAGCGAGGGCTCACCGTCACGGCGGTCGAGCGGTGGGCCACTCCGTACAACTTCCCCCGCGCGGTGTCGTACGACGGGGAGGCGAGCCGTGTCCTGGCCGCCGCCGGCGTCGCCGACCGCCTCGGGCCGGTGGTGGAGTCGTCCGGCGAGTACACCTTCAAGAACGGCTTCGGCCGGACCCTGCTGCACGTCAAGGTCACCGGCGACGGCCCGATGGGCTGGCCCGACTCGGTCTCGTTCTACCAGCCGGGACTGGAGGCGCTGCTCGCCGAGCGGGGCGCGGAGCTGCCGGGTGTCACGGTGCTGCGCCCGTACCAGGTGACGGGCCTGGTCGAGCACGACGACCGGGTCGAGGTGACCATCGCCGGCCCGGACGGCGAGGAGGTCCGCGCGGCCCGCTGGGTCATCGGCTGCGACGGGGCCAACAGCTTCGTGCGGGAGCACCTGGGCAGCGGCGTCACCGACCTCGGCTTCACGTACGACTGGCTGGTCTGCGACGTGGTCCCGCACGAGGCCCGCGAGTTCAAGCCGAACAACCTGCAGGTCTGCGACCCGGCGCGGCCCCGCACGGCCGTGTCGGCCGGCCCGGGGCACCGGCGGTGGGAGTTCATGCGGGTGCCGGGGGAGAGCCGCGAGGAGTTCGAGAGCGCCGCCAGCGTGTGGCGGCTGCTCGGCCTCTTCGACATCACCCCCGACAACGCCACCCTGGAGCGGTACGGCGTCTACACCACCCAGGCATGCTCGGCCGGGCGCTGGCGTTCCGGGCGGATCCTGCTCGCCGGCGACGCGGCGCACGTGATGCCGCCGTTCATGGGGCAGGGGATGAGTTCGGGCTTCCGCGACGCCCTCAACCTCGCCTGGAAGCTCGACCTGGTGCACCGCGGCCTCGCCGACGAGGCCCTGCTGGACACCTACCAGGAGGAGCGCTGCGCGCACGTGCAGCACGCCATCCGGATGTCCATGGACTCGGGCACGGTGATCTGCGAGACCGACCGCGCCGCCGCGGCCGGCCGCGACGCCGCGATGCTCGCCGAGCTGCGCCGGCGTACCGCCCGCCCGCGCACCCGGTCCCTGCTGGAGCCCCTGTCCGGCGGGATCCTGCACAGCGGCTGCGAGGCCGCCGGCGCCCCGATGCCGCAGGGCCGCGTCGAGGTCGACGGCCGCGCCGGGCTCTTCGACGAGGTCGTCGGCACCGGCTTCGTCCTGCTCTGCGCCGAGGACCCCGACGACCTGCTCGACGCCGACGCCCGGGCCTTCCTGGACGCGCTCGGCACGCGGGTCGTCCGGATCGTTCCCGCCGGCGCGCCCGTACCCGGATCCGGCGCCGCGCCGACCGCCTTCGACCTCGACGACGTGTACCTGCCCCACCTCAAGCGGTACGACGCGGTGGCGGTGCTCGTCCGGCCCGACTTCTACGTCTTCGGCACCGCCGCCGACCCGGCCGTTGTGCCCGCGCTCGTCGAGGATCTGCGCCGGCAGATCCGGCGCGGCTGATCGGCATCCACCCACCGGAAGGAACCGACATGTTCGAGAACCTGAAGATCGCCGGCCGGGCGATCCGCACGGTCTTCACCGCCGACCCCATCACCCGGGTCCGGCGCTTCTACGAGATCCAGTCACCCGACGTGGAGTTCGCGGCCCGCCGTACCCACTACATGAACGTGGGCTACTGGTCCGACGGGGTCACCGACATCGACACGGCCGCCGACGCGCTGGCCGACAAGCTGGCCGACGCCGCCGGACTCAAGCCGGACGACACCGTGCTCGACGTCGGCTTCGGCTACGGGGACCAGGACTTCAAGTGGCTGCGGGAGCGCCAGGTCGCCAAGGTGTACGGCCTGAACATCACCCCGCACCACGTCGAGGCGGCACAGCGCCGGGCGCAGGAGGAGGGGCTCGCCGACCGGACCGACTTCCGGCTCGGCAGCGCCACCGAACTGCCCTTCGAGGACAACACCTTCGACCGGGTCGTCGCCCTGGAGTCCGCCTTCCACTTCTACCCGCGCAGCGCGTTCTTCGCCGAGGCGCTGCGGGTGCTGCGCCCGGGCGGCGTGCTCGCCACGGCCGACATCATCCCGGTCAGCGGCGACGTCGTCCGCGCCGCCATCCAGTCCGGCCCGCTGAGTTTCGTCAAGTTCAGCATCCCGAAGGAGAACTGGCACGACCGGGACACGTACCGGCAGCAGTTGGTCGAGGCCGGCTTCGCCAACCCGGAGGTCCGCTCGATCAAGGAGCAGACCTGGGAGGGCTGGCGGGCGTACATGGCCGAGCGGACCAACGACCCCGCGTTCCGGGCCGTCGTCAAGCCGGCCGTCCGCAAGAGCATGGCGGCCCACTGGAAGAACCAGGACCTCATGAAGCGTGAGCTGGCGCAACTCGACTACGTGATCGCGGTCGGCCACAAGCGGTGACACCGCGCACGGACGAGGGGCCCGCCGACCGGTCGTGACGACCGGCGGACGGGCCCCTCGTCCGGTGGGATCAGATCGCCGGCGCCGCGCTCAGTGCCGTCGAGATGGCCCGCAGGATCGCCGGCTGGTGCTCGGCGAGGAAGAAGTGCCCGCCCGGGTAGACCTTCAGGTCGAACGCCGCGGTGGTGTGGTCCGACCACGCCCGGGCCTCCTCGACAGTCGTCTTCGGGTCGTCGTCACCGGTGAGGACGGTGATCGGGCAGCTCAGCGGCGGCCCCGGCCGGTAGGTGTACCGCTCGGCGGCCCGGTAGTCGTTGCGGATCGCCGGCAACGCGGCGCGCAGCATCTCCGGATCCCCGAGGACGGCGGAGTTGGTGCCGCTCAGCTTCCGGACGTCGGCCAGCAGCCCCTCGTCGTCGAGCAGGTGCACCGTCTCGTGCCGTGACTTCGACGGCGCCCGGCGCCCGGAGGCGAACAGGTGCGCGACGCTGCCGCCGTCCTGCTCGATGAGCCGGGCGAGTTCGAAGCCGAGGCTGGCCCCCATGCTGTGCCCGAAGATGGCCAGCGGCTCGTCCCGCCAGGGCCGCAGCACTGTGAACACCTCGCGCGCGAGGTCGTGGATGTCGCCGATGCACCTCTCGTGGCGCCGGTCCTGCCGCCCCGGGTACTGGATCGACAGCACCTCCACGGCGGGGGAGAGAGCGCGGGACACCGGGAAGTAGAAGCTTGCCGACCCGCCGGCGTGGGGCAGGCACACCAACCGCCGTGCGCCGCCCGGAGCGGGGTGGAAGCGTCGCACCCACAAGCCGTTGTCGGTATCTGGCGTCGTCATCCTCTGGTGGTCCTTCCGGCGGCTGCGGTTGCCGACCGGATCGGCGCGGACCCGGTCGAGGCGACGCTAGTGCGACGGGTCGGGACCGGACACCCCTAGCTGGTCGGTTGCCTGGTTAGGGGTTGTCCGCGCTCGCGCGCAACCAATAACTTCTCCCGGCAGATGGGGATCTGCGTGGCTCTCGGCCGAGCGAGCCGAACGACAGATACAGGTGTCGCCTGAGACTTCTGCGCATTCGTACCGTCGCTTACGTCGAGTCTCCGCCGTGAATCGCGATGGGCTGGGTTGATGGACACCGAAGAGAAGCTCCGGGAGTACCTGAAGAGAGTCACCGCCGACCTGCGGCGGACCCGGCAACGGCTCCGGGACGTCGAGGCCGACGCGCAGCAGCCCATCGCGATCGTCGGCATCGGCTGCCGGTTCCCCGGCGGGGTGCGCACCGCCGAGGAACTGTGGGATCTCGTCGCGTCCGGCGGTGACGCGATCGCCTCCTTCCCCACCGACCGCGGCTGGGATCTCGACGCGCTCTACGACCCGGAGCGGTCCCGGCCGGGCACCTCCTCGGTCCGGGAGGGCGGATTCGTGGCCGACGCCGCCGAGTTCGACCCTCGGCTGTTCGGGGTCTCGCCGCGCGAGGCCCTCGCCATGGACCCGCAGCAGCGGCTGCTGCTGCAGACCTCGTGGGAGGCCGTCGAGACGGCGGGGATCGACCCCACAAGCCTGAAGGGCGCCCGGGTCGGGGTCTTCGCCGGCATGACCCACAGCGGGTACGCCCACCCGCCGGAGACCCCGCCGGCGGGCGTGGAGGACTACCTCGGCCTCGGCAACGCGGGCAGCATCGCCTCGGGTCGGGTGGCGTACTCGTTCGGGTTCGAGGGGCCGGCGGTGACTGTGGACACGGCGTGTTCGTCGTCGCTTGTGGCGTTGCACCTGGCGGTGCAGGCCCTGCGGTCGGGGGAGTGCGATCTCGCGCTGGCCGGCGGCGTGACGGTGATGCCCACTCCCGCGGTGTTCGTCGACTTCACCCGGCAGGGCAACCTGTCCCCGGTGGCCCGGTGCCGGGCGTTCGCCGACGCGGCGGACGGCACGGCGCTCGCCGAGGGGGTCGGTGTGCTGCTGGTGCAGCGCTTGTCGGATGCGCGGCGCGACGGGCGTCGGGTCTTGGCCGTGGTGCGGGGTTCGGCGGTGAACCAGGACGGTGCGTCGAATGGTTTGACGGCGCCGAACGGCCCCTCCCAGCAGCGGGTGATTCGGCAGGCGCTCGCCAGCGCCCGGCTGGGCGTCGCCGACGTGGATGTGGTGGAGGCGCACGGTACGGGCACGACGTTGGGTGATCCGATCGAGGCGCAGGCTTTGCTGGCGACGTACGGGCAGGGCCGGGATGTGCCGCTGTTGTTGGGGTCGGTGAAGTCGAACATCGGTCATACGCAGGCGGCTGCGGGGGTGGCGGGGATCATCAAGATGGTCTTGGCGATGCGGTATGGGGTGGTGCCGGCGTCGTTGCATGTGGATGTGCCGTCGTCGCATGTGGACTGGTCGTCGGGTGCGGTGGAGTTGGTGACCGAGACCCGTGAGTGGCCGGCCGTGGAGCGCCCTCGGCGGGCGGGTGTGTCGTCGTTCGGCATCTCGGGGACCAATGCGCACGTGGTCCTGGAGCAGCCGGAGGCCGAAGCCGATCCCGAGCCCGTCGCGGTGCCGGTGGGTGTGCCGGTGCCGTGGGTGGTGTCGGGGCGTTCGGAGCGTGCTCTGGTGGGGCAGGCGTCGAGGTTGGCGTCGTTCGTGCCTGGGTCTGGCGTGTCGTCGTGGGATGTGTCGTGGTCGTTGGTGAGGTCGCGGGCGGCGTTGGAGTATCGGGCGGTGGTGTGGGGTTCGTCGGTGGACGAGCTGGTGGCCGGGCTGTCGGCTGTTGCCGAGGGCCGGTCGGTGGTGTCGGGTGTGGTGTCGGCGGGTCGTCGGGCGGTGTTGTTCACGGGTCAGGGCTCGCAGCGTGTGGGCATGGGCCGGGAGCTGTACGAGACGTTCCCGGTGTTCGCGCAGGCCTTCGACGGGGTGTGTGCGGGGTTTGAGGGTTTGTTGCCGCGGGCGTTGCGGGAGGTCGTGTTCGCCGAGCCGGGCACCGCCGATGGGGCTCTGGTGGATCAGACCGTGTTCGCGCAGGCGGGGTTGTTCGCGGTGGAGGTGGCGTTGTGGGAGTTGTTGTCGTCGTGGGGTGTGCGGGTTGATTTCCTGGCGGGTCATTCGATCGGTGAGGTGACGGCGGCGTACGTGTCGGGGATGTTGTCGCTGTCGGACGCCTGTTCCCTGGTGGCGGCGCGGGGTCGTCTGATGCAGGCGTTGCCGTCGGGTGGGGTGATGGCGGCGGTGGGTGCGTCTGAGGCTGATGTGCGGGAGGTCATCGACGCTGCGGGTGCCGGAGCGGACGTGGCGGCGGTGAATGGGCCGGCGTCGGTGGTGGTGTCGGGTGCCGTGGGTGAGGTTGCGGTGGTGGTGGGGGCCTGCCGTGAGCGGGGTTGGCGGGTCAAGGAACTGGCGGTCAGTCACGCGTTTCATTCGCGGTTGATGGATCCGATGCTGGACGAGTTCGCGTCGGTGGTGGCGGGGCTGTCGTGGCAGCCGCCGCGGGTGCCGGTGGTGTCGAATGTGACCGGTGCGGTCGCGGACGCGGCGGAGCTGACCGACCCGGGCTACTGGGTGCGGCACGTGCGCCAGCCGGTACGGTTCGCCGACGCGGTGCGCACCCTCCACCAACAGGACGTCACCCAGTTCCTGGAGGTCGGCCCCGACGCCGTACTCACCGCCATGGCGCAGGACTGCGTCGAGGCGGCCGGCGAAGTCCGGTTCACCGCCACGATGCGCGCCGGGCACTCCGAGGCCGACACGCTGCGCACCGCCCTCGCCGAGTGGTACGTCACCGGCGGCCACGTCGACTGGACCGGATACCTCGCCGCCCTCGACGGGTCCGGCCCCGAGCGGGCAGCCGAGGCACGCCCCCGCGCCATCGCCCTGCCCACGTACGCCTTCGACCAGCAGCGCTACTGGCTCAACGCCAGCGCGGGGGTCGAGACGGCGCCCGGGCTCGGTGTCCGCCCCGTCGACCACGCGCTGCTCGGCGCCGCCGTACACGTCGCCGACGACGACGTACGGGTCTTCGGCACCGAACTCTCCGTACTGACACACCCGTGGCTCGCCGAACACGTCGTCTGGGACTCGGTGGTGGTGCCCGGCGCCGCCCTGGTCGACATGGTCCTGCACGCGGGCGCGCAGGTCGGCTGCGACACCCTCGACGAGCTGACCCTCCAGGCCCCGCTGGCGCTCGCCGAGGACGGCACCCGGGCGGTGCAGGTGAAACTGGGCGCGGCGGACGAGGACGGTCGCCGGACGGTCACCATCCACTCCCGCGCCGCCGCCGACCCGGACGGCGAGTGGGACCGCCACGCGGCGGGCGTCCTCGCCCCCGCCGTACCGCAGCCCGACCGGTCCGATCCGGCGCCGTGGCCGCCCAGCGCCGCCACCGCCGTCGCGGTCGACGGGATCTACACCGAGCTGTCCCGTCTGGGCGTCGAATACGGCCCCCTCTTCCGTGGCCTGCGCGCCGTCTGGCGCACCGGCGACGAGGTGTGCGCCGAGGTGGCGGTGCCCGACGGCACCGAGGTCGCCGGCTTCGGCCTGCATCCCGCCCTGCTGGACGCTGCGCTGCACGTCGTCGGCCTGCTCGACTCCGACGCGGAGGATGCCTCCGGCGTACGCCTGCCCTTCGCCTGGACCGGCGTCACCCTCTCGGCGGTCGGCGCGACCGCGCTGCGGGTACGCGCCCGGCGCAGCGGCGGCGGCGTGGCCCTGACCCTGACCGACCCGGCCGGCGCCCCCGTCGCCCGGATCGACTCCCTGGTCTCCCGCCCCGTCACCGCCGACCAGGTGCGCGGCGGTGACTCCGCAGCCGACCCGCTGTACGCCGTCAACTGGCAGAGCGTGCGGCCGGGTACCCCGGCGACCGTCCGCGTGGTGCTCCTCGGCGACGCGCCGTCCGACCTGTCCGAGATCGCCAGGTACAGGCTCGCCGAGCTGGCGGAGGCGGTCGACTCCGGCCGGATCGACCCGGAACTGGTGCTGCTCGCCGCGTACACCGACGACGAGGACGCCCCGGTTCCCGCCGCGACGCGGAGCCGGCTCACGGCGGTCCTGGCCGCCGTCCAGGGCTGGCTCGCCGACGACCGGCTGGCGGAGCGGCGGCTGGTCGTGCTGACCCGCGGGGCCGTCGCCGCCGGCGACACCTGTCGTACGGGCGACCTGCCCGGCGCGGCGGTCTGGGGCCTGCTGCGCTCGGCCCAGGCGGAGCACCCCGACCGCTTCGTGCTCGTGGACCTCGACGAGGCGCGGCAGCCGGAGTCCTGCACTGTGGACCTGGTGGCCCGTGCGGTCGCCACCGGCGAACCCCAACTGGCGGTCCGGGACGAGCAGGTGCTGGCGCCCCGGCTCGCGCCAGCCGTCCTCGACCCGGCGCCGGCCGCCGCCCTCGACCCCGACGGGACGGTCCTGGTCACCGGGGCCACCGGCGCCCTCGGCGGTCTGCTGGCCCGGCACCTGGTCAGTACGCACAAGGTGCGCCACCTGCTGCTGGTCAGCCGCCGCGGAACCGACGCCCCCGGCGCGGCGGAGCTGCTCGCCGAGCTGACCGCGCTGGGTGCGCAGGCCCGCCTGGTCGCCGCCGACGTGGCGGACCGGGACCGCCTGGCCGCGGTGCTGGCCGACGTTCCCGCCGAGCACCCGCTCACCGGCGTGGTGCACGCCGCCGGCGTCCTCGACGACACGGTGATCTCGGCGCTGACCCCCGGCCGGCTGTCAGCCGTTCTCTCCGCCAAGGCCGACGCCGCCTGGCACCTGCACGAGCTGACCCGATCGCGGCCGCTGGCGATGTTCGTCCTCTTCTCGTCGGTCGCCGGTGTCCTCGGCGGCCCCGGGCAGGGCAACTACGCCGCCGCGAACGCGTTCCTCGACGGCCTCGCCGGGCACCGGCACGCCTGCGGCCTCGCAGCCACGTCCCTGTCCTGGGGCCTCTGGGCCGCGGACAGCGGGATGACGGGCGCACTCGACGCCGCCCAGCGGCAGCGGATGAGCCGCAACGGCCTCAGCCCGCTCGGCACCGGCCAGGCGTTGCGCCTCTTCGACGCCAGCCTGCACGGTGGACGCCCCCACCTGGTGCCGGCGCTGCTCGACCTCGCCGTGCTGCGCCGCCAGGCCGACGCCGGCCAGCTCCCGGCGCCGCTGCGCGGCCTGGTCCGGGCCCGGCGGCGCGTCGTCGAGGGCGGCGGCGACGGCGGCCCGTCCTTCGCGCAGCGCCTCGCCGGCACGCCCGAGGCCGAACGCGGCCGGCTGGTGGAGGACCTGGTCAAGGCGCAGGTCATCGAGGTGCTCGGCTACCCGCCGGCCACCGTCGTGCCGTCCGGGCAGACGTTCACCGGCCTCGGCTTCGACTCGCTGACAGCCGTGGAGCTGCGCAACCGGCTGACCGCCCTCACCGGCATCCGGCTGCCGGCGAGCCTCATCTTCGACTGCCCCACGCCCGCCGCCCTCGCCGACTTCCTGCTGGTCGACGCCGCCCCGCCGAAGCCCGAACCGGGCCTGCTCGCCGAGCTGGACCGGCTGGAGGCCGCGTTCGCCGCGACCGCGCCGGAGGAGCTGGAGCGGCTGGCCGCCGACGACGAGACGCGTACCGCCGTGGCGGTCCGCCTCCGGGCGCTGGTCACCCGGTGGAGCGACACCACCGACCGGCCCGACGACGTCGGCCAGGCCCTCGACGACGCCTCGGACGACGAGCTGTTCGACTTCATCGACCAGAAGTTCGGCCGATCCTGACCACGAGTCCGCCGCTTGCCCCTTAGCGACAGGTGATCAACCCGATGGCGAACGAAGCCAAGCTCCGCGAGTACCTCAAGCGCGTCACCGCTGACCTGCACGAGACCAGCGAGCGCCTGCGGGCCGTCGACGAGCAGAATCACGAGCCGATCGCGATCGTGGCGATGGGCTGCCGCTACCCGGGCGGGGTGCGGACTCCGGAGGCGCTGTGGCGGCTGGTCGAGTCCGGCGTCGACGCCGTCACACCCTTCCCGGCGGACCGGGGCTGGGACGTGGAGAGCCTCTACGACCCCGACCCGGACGCGCACGGCAAGTCGTACACCCGCGAGGGCGGCTTCCTGCACGACGCCGGCGAGTTCGACGGCGGCTTCTTCGGCATCTCGCCCCGCGAGGCGCTGGCCATGGACCCGCAGCAGCGCCTCCTGCTGGAGGTCGCCTGGGAGACGGTCGAGCGGGCCGGCATCGCCGCGGACTCGCTCAAGGGCAGCCGCACCGGCGTCTTCACCGGCGTCATGTACCACGACTACGTCTCCCGGCTCAACGGCGTGCCGCAGGAGGTCGAGGCGTTCGTCGGCACGGGCAACCACGGCAGCGTCGTCTCCGGCCGGATCGCGTACACGTTCGGCTTCGAGGGCCCGGCCGTCACCGTCGACACCGCCTGCTCGTCCTCACTGGTGGCGCTGCACCTCGCCGTCCAGGCCCTGCGTTCCGGCGAGTGCACCCTCGCGCTGGCCGGCGGCGTCACCGTCATGTCCAGCCCCGACACGTTCGTCGGCTTCAGCCGCCAGCGTGGCCTGTCCCCGGACGGGCGGTGCAAGTCCTTCGCGGCCACCGCCGACGGCACCGGCTGGAGCGAGGGCGCCGGGCTGCTGCTGCTGGAGCGGCTCTCCGACGCGCAACGCAACGGCCACCGGGTGCTCGCCGTGGTGCGCGGCAGCGCGGTCAACTCCGACGGCGCCTCCAACGGCCTCACCGCGCCGCACGGCCCGTCGCAGCAACGCGTGATCCGCCAGGCCCTCGCCAACGCCCGGCTCGCCCCGGCCGACGTGGACGCCGTCGAGGCCCACGGCACCGGCACCCGCCTCGGCGACCCCATCGAGGCGCAGGCCCTGCTCGCCACGTACGGCCGGGACCGGGCCGACGACCAGCCCCTGTGGCTCGGGTCGATCAAGTCGAACCTCGGGCACACCCAGGCCGCGGCCGGCGTCGCCGGCGTCATCAAGATGGTCATGGCGATGCGTCACGGCGTCCTGCCGCGCACGCTGCACGTCGACGAGCCGTCCCCGCACGTCGACTGGTCGGCCGGCGCGGTGAGCCTGCTCCGCGAGCCGCGCCCGTGGCCGCGCGCGACGAGGCCCATGCGCGCGGGCGTCTCCTCGTTCGGTGTCAGCGGCACCAACGCCCACGTCATCGTCGAGGCCGCCCCGCCCGCGCCGCAGCCGGCCACCGACGCCGTCACCGGCCCCGACTCGCTGCCGTGGGTCGTCTCCGCGCGCAGCGCCGCAGCGCTCGGCGCCCAGGCCGACCGGCTGCGCTCCTGGCTCGCCGAGCACCCCGACGCCGCGCCGGCCGCCGTGGGCCGGGCCCTGGCCACCGGCCGGTCCGTCCTGGAACACCGGGCGGTGCTGCTCGGCGCCGACCGGGACGAACTGCTCGCCGGGCTCGGCGCGCTGGCCGACGGGGTTCCGGCCGCGTCCGTGCGGCGCGGGGTCGCCAGTCCCACCCGCGTCGCCGTGCTCTGCACCGGCCAGGGCGCCCAGCGCGTCGGCATGGGCCAGCGGTTGTACGCCGCCTTCCCGGCCTTCGCCGACGCCTTCGACGCCGCCTGCGCGGAGCTGGACAGGCACCTCGACCGGCCGCTGCGCGGCGTGCTCGACGGCCCCGCCGACGTGCTCGACCGCACCGGGTACGCCCAGGCGGCGCTCTTCGCCGTCGAGGTCGCCGCCTACCGGCTCGTCGAGTCCTGGGGTGTCGTGCCGGACTTCGTGGCCGGACACTCGGTCGGCGAGGTGGCCGCCGCGCACATCGCCGGCGCGCTGTCGCTGCCCGACGCCGCCCGCCTGGTGGCCGCCCGGGGCACCCTGATGCAGGCGCTGCCCACCGGTGGCGCCATGGTGTCGATCCGCGCCACCGAGGCGGAGGTCCGCGCGCACCTGGCCACCGTCGGCGGGACGCCCGGCGCCGGGCTGGCCGCCGTCAACGGCCCGGAGTCCGTCGTCGTCTCCGGCGACGAGGACGCCGTGCTGGCGGTCGCCGCACACTTCGCAGCCCTCGGCCGCAGCACCAGGCGGCTGCGGGTCAGCCACGCGTTCCACTCCGCCCGCATGGACCCGATGCTCGACGCGTTCGGCGACGTGCTCGGGCAACTGACCTTCGCCGCGCCCCGCATCCCCGTGGTCTCCACCGTGACCGGAGCGGTGCTCGACCCCGACGAGGTCTGCTCCCCGGCGTACTGGCTGCGCAACGTCCGCGACACGGTCCGCTTCGACGCCGCCGTGACCACGCTGCGTGAGCTGGGTGTCGGCGCGTACGTCGAGGTGGGCCCGGGCGGAGTGCTCTGCGCGCTCACCCAGGAGATCGTCGGCGCGGACCAGGCGGTCTGCGCCCCCGTGCTGCGCGCCGAGCACGACGAGGCGACGACCGCCCTGGCCGCCGCGGCCACCGTGTGGGCCAGGGGCGTGCCGGTGAACTGGGCGGCCCTGTTCGCCGGCCCGCCCGTGCCGGTCGACCTGCCCACGTACGCGTTCCAGCGCGAACGCTACTGGTTGCTGCCCCTGCCGCAGCCCGCCGACGTGACCGCCGCCGGGCTGACCCCGACCGGCCACCCGCTGCTCGGCGCGGTGTTCCGCTCGGCCGACGGCGACGAGGTGACGCTCACCGGCAGGTTGTCCGTGGAGACCCAGCCCTGGCTGGCCGAGCACGCCCTGCGCGACGTCGTGCTCCTGCCCGGCACCGGGTTCGTGGAGCTGGCGATGCGGGCCGGCGCGGAGGTCGGCGCCGAACGGCTCGCCGAGCTGACCCTCCAGGCGCCGCTGGTGCTGCCCGAGACCGGCGGCGTCGACGTGCAGGTCGCCGCCGAACGCACCGGCGGCGGAGCGTGGCAGCTCACCGTCCACGCCCGCCGCGCCGGCACCGACGACATCTGGGTACGGCACGCCACCGGCCTGCTCACCCAGGAGCCGGATGAGGACACGGGCGCGCTGGCGCAGTGGCCGCCGAGCGACGCCACCTCCCTGGAGGTGTCGGAGCTGGCCGGGCGGGCGGCACGGGCCGGGTTCGCGTACGGCCCGGCCTTCTCCGGGCTGCGTGCCGCCTGGCGCGTCGGCGCGGACGTGTACGTCGAGGTGGCGCTGCCCGAGCCGGCGGCCGGCGACGCCGGTGGGTACGGGCTGCACCCGGCGTTGCTCGATGCCGCCGTGCAGGCGGTCGGGCTGGGCATCGTCGACCCCGGCGAGGCCCGGATGCCGTTCGCCTGGTCCGACGTGACGCTGTCCGCCCACGGCGCCGACACGCTGCGGGTGCGGCTGACCCCCACCGGTCCGGACACGGTGTCCATGCTGGTCGCCGACGCCACCGGGGCGCCGGTCGCCCGGGTCGGCTCCCTGGTGCTGCGGCCGCTGCCGGCGGGGGAGCTCACCGCCGGCGGGTCCGCGTGGCGGCGCTCGCTGTTCCGCCTCGACTGGCTCCGGCACCCCGTCGCCGGGGGCGCCGCCGACGGCACGACCTGGGCGGTGCTCGGCGAACGTCCCGCCCCGCTGCCGTCCGGCCCGCCCGCCGCCCGGTACGCCGACCTCGACGCGCTCCGCGACGCCGGGGTACCCGACGCCGTGCTGTACCCGGTGGCCGGCGCGACCGGCCCCGGCGCCGTCCACGACCTGCTCGCCGAGGTCCTCGCCGTGCTCCAGGGCTGGCTCGCCGCCGAGCCGCACACCGGCGACTCCCGGCTGGTGGTCCTCACCGGCGGCGCCGTCGCCGTGGACGACGACGCGGAGGTCACCGACCTGGCCGGCGCCGCCGTGTGGGGCCTGCTCCGCTCCGCCCAGGCCGAGCACCCCGGCCGCTTCCTCGTCGTCGACGTCGTCGACGAGGAGAACTGCGCGGCCGTCCTCGCCGGCCTGCTGTCGGCCGACGAGCCGCAGGCGGCGGTACGCGACGGCGCGCTCCGCGTGCCCCGGCTCGTCGCCGCCCCGGAACCCGACGCGCCGGCGCCGGCGCTGGACCCGGAGGGCACGGTGCTGGTCACCGGCGGCACCGGTGCCCTCGGCGCGCTGACCGCCCGCCACCTGGTCACCCGGTACGGGGCCCGGCACCTGCTGCTGACCAGCCGGCGCGGCGCCGACGCGGACGGCGCAGCCGACCTGGTCGCCGCCCTCGCCGACCTGGGGGCCACCGCGACGGTCGAGGCGTGCGACGCCGCCGACCGGGCCGCCCTCGCCGCGCTGCTGGACCGGATCGACCCGGCGCACCCGCTGACCGGCGTGGTGCACACCGCCGGCGTGCTGGCCGACCGCACCCTGACCTCGCTCACCCCCGAGACCCTCGGCGACGTGCTGCGGCCGAAGGTGGACGCCGCCGCGAACCTGCACGAGCTGACCGCCGCCGCCCGCCTCGCGCTCTTCGTCACGTACTCCTCGGCGGCGGGCGTGACGGGCAGCCCCGGCCAGGCCAACTACGCGGCGGCCAACGCCTTCCTGGACGCGCTCGCCCACCGGCGACGGGCCGCGGGCCTGCCGGCGCACTCGCTGGCCTGGGGCCCGTGGGCGGAGTCGGGCGGCGGCATGACCGCCGGCCTCGACCGCGCCGACACCGACCGGCTGGCCCGGGCCGGCGTACGGCCGCTTCCCGAGGCGGACGGCCTCGCGCTCCTCGACGCCGCCCTGCTCACCGGCCTGCCCGCGACGGTGCCGATGGCGCTGGACGGGCCGGCGCTGCGCGCCCAGGCCGAGGCGGGCACCCTGCCGTCGGTCCTGCGCGGCCTGGTTCGGGCGCCCCGGCGCCGCGCCGCGCGGTCCGGCCCGGCGGAGACCGCCGCGCTGACCGGGCGGCTCGCCGGCCTCGACCGCGAGGAGCGCGCCGCGGCCCTGCTGCGGCTCGTCCTCGACCAGGTCGCGACGGTCCTGGGGTACGCCGACGCCGCTGCCGTCGAGGCCGGGCGTCCGTTCACCGAGCTCGGTTTCGACTCGCTCACCGCCGTCGAACTGCGCAACCGGCTGGGCGCGGTCACCGGCCTGCGCCTGCCCGCGACGCTGGTCTTCGACCACCCGACCCCGCTCGCCCTCGCCGACCACCTGGACGCCGAGACCGGAACGGACGCCGGCACCCGGGCGGCTCCGGTCGCCGCCGTCGCGGCGCTCGACGAGCCGATCGCGATCGTCGGCATGAGCTGCCGCTACCCCGGCGGCGTACGCAGCCCCGAGCAACTGTGGGACCTCCTCGTCTCCGGTGGCGACGGCATCACCGGCTTCCCCGCCGACCGCGGCTGGGACGTCGCCGACCTGTACGACCCGTCCGGCGCGCGCCGGGGCAGCAGCTACGCCCGCGAGGGCGGCTTCCTGGCCGACGCCGCCGACTTCGACGCCGACCTGTTCAAGATCTCGCCGCACGAGGCCCTCGCCATGGACCCGCAGCAGCGGCTGCTGCTGGAGACCTCGTGGGAGGCCATCGAGGACGCCCGGATCGACCCGCTTGCGCTGCGTGGCCGCCCCGTCGGCGTGTTCGCCGGCATGATGTACCACAACCATGCCGCAGGGCTGGCCGACGTCCCCGAGACCCTCGACGGCTACCTCGGCGTCGGCACGGCCAGCAGCGTGTTGTCGGGTCGGGTGGCGTACTCGTTCGGGTTCGAGGGCCCGGCGGTGACTGTGGACACGGCGTGTTCGTCGTCGCTTGTGGCGTTGCACCTGGCGGTGCAGGCGCTGCGGTCGGGGGAATGCGACCTGGCGCTGGCCGGCGGCGTCACGGTGATGGCGACGCCCGAGACGTTCATCGACTTCTCCCGCCAGCGGGGCATGGCCCCCGACGGCCGCTGCAAGTCGTTCTCCGACGCGGCGGACGGCACGGGCTGGTCCGAGGGCGTCGGGGTGCTGCTGGTGCAGCGGCTGTCGGACGCGCGGCGTGACGGGCGCCGGGTCCTCGCGGTCGTGCGGGGCACGGCCGTCAACCAGGACGGCGCGTCGAACGGGTTGACGGCGCCGAACGGCCCCTCGCAGCAGCGGGTGATCCGCCAGGCCCTCGCGAACGCCCGGCTGGGCGTCGCCGACGTCGACGTCGTGGAGGCGCACGGCACAGGCACGACGCTGGGCGACCCCATCGAGGCCCAGGCGCTGCTCGCCACGTACGGGCAGGACCGCGACGACCGGGACGCGCTGCTGCTGGGGTCGGTGAAGTCGAACATCGGTCACACGCAGGCTGCTGCCGGGGTGGCGGGCGTCATCAAGATGGTCTTGGCGATGCGGTATGGGGTGGTGCCGGCGACGCTGCACGTGGACGAGCCCTCGTCACATGTGGACTGGTCGTCGGGTGCGGTGGAGCTGGTGACCCAGGCGCGCGAGTGGCCGGGTGCGGGCCGCGGACGCAGGGCTGCCGTGTCGTCGTTCGGGATCTCCGGCACGAACGCGCACGTGATCATCGAACAGGTAGAGCCGGAGCACGCCGCGGGGTCTGCCGCGCCGGTCGGGTTGCCGGTGCCGTGGGTGGTGTCGGGTCGTTCGGAGCGGGGTCTGGTGGGTCAGGCGGCGCGGTTGGCGTCGTTTGTGCGGGAACGGTCCGGCCTTGCGCCGGTAGACGTGTCGTGGTCGTTGGCGACGACCCGGGCTGCGTTGGAGCATCGGGCGGTGGTGTGGGGCTCGGACGTGGACGAGCTGGTGGTGGGTCTGTCGGCGGTGGCTGAGGGTCGGTCTGCGGGTGTGGTGTCGGCGGGTCGTCGGGCGGTGTTGTTCACGGGTCAGGGTTCGCAGCGTGTGGGTATGGGCCGGGAGCTGTATGAGACGTTTCCGGTGTTCGCGGCGTCGTTCGACGGGGTGTGCGCCCGTTTCGATGGTTTGTTGCCGCGTGCGTTGCGCGAGGTGGTGTTCGCGCAGGCGGGGTCGGATGAGGCTGCCCTGGTGGATCAGACCGTCTTTGCCCAGGCTGGTCTGTTCGCGGTGGAGGTGGCGTTGTGGGAGTTGTTGTCGTCGTGGGGTGTGCGGGTTGATTTCCTGGCGGGTCATTCGATCGGTGAGGTGACGGCGGCGTACGTGTCGGGGATGTTGTCGCTGTCGGACGCCTGTTCCCTGGTGGCGGCGCGGGGTCGTCTGATGCAGGCGTTGCCCTCGGGTGGGGTGATGGCGGCGGTGGGTGCGTCGGAGGAGGCTGTCGCCGAGCTGATCGGCGTGACCGGTGCGGCGGTGGACGTGGCGGCGGTGAACGGTCCGGCGTCGGTGGTGGTGTCGGGTGCCGCCGATGAGGTTGCTTCGGTGGTGGCGGCCTGCCGTGAGCGGGGTTGGCGGGTCAAGGAACTGGCGGTCAGTCACGCGTTCCACTCGCGGTTGATGGATCCGATGCTGGAGGAGTTCGCGTCGGTGGTGGCGGGGCTCGACTGGCGGGTGCCGAGGATCCCGATCGTGTCGAACGTGACCGGCGCGGTCGCGGAGCCGCTGGAGTTGGTCGACCCGGAGTACTGGGTGCGGCACGTGCGGCAGCCGGTGCGCTTCGCCGACGGTGTGGTGGCGTTGCGGGCGCTGGGGGTGGACACGTTCCTGGAGGTGGGGCCGGATGCGACGTTGACGGCGATGGTGGCGGAGATCGTCGCTGATGCCGGGGTGCGGTGTGTCGCGGGGTCGCGGCGGGACCAGTCGGAGCTCGCTGCGGTGACGGCGGCGTTGGGACGGTTGTGGGTGGCGGGTGTGCCGGTCGACTGGGCGGCGTACCACGGCCAGGCCGGCACCCGGCCGGGCGTGGTCGACCTGCCCACGTACGCCTTCGACCATCGACGTTACTGGATCAATGCCGCGACGCGGTCCTACCGTCCCCCCGCAGCCCGGCGTACCACCGCCGACGAGGACTTCTGGCGGGCGATCGAGGCGGAGGACCTGACGACCCTCGCCGAGAGCCTGGCTGTCGACGCCGACGCCCCCCTCGCGGACGTGCTGCCGGCGCTGTCCACCTGGCGACGCCGCCGGGACGCCGAGGCGGCCCTCGACTCCTGGCGCTACCGGGTGGCCTGGCAGCCGCTCACGGACGACGCCGCCCGCGCCGAGGCGACCGACTTCCTGCTCGTCGTACCGGCCGACGCCGACGCGGCCGTGACGGACTGGGCCGCCGCCCTCGGCGCCGCCGGCGGGCGGATCGTCGAGGTCGACGCCACGTGCGACCGCAAGCGCCTCGCCCACGACCTCGCCGAGGCGTCGACCGGCCGCGACGGGGACGTGCTGCCCGTACTCTCCCTGCTGGCCCTCGACACCCGGCCATACGCCGGGGCCGCCTCCGTGCCGACGGGCCTCGCCGCCACGGTCGCGCTCGCGCAGGCCCTCGGCGACGCCGGGATCACCGCCCGGCTCTGGATCGCCACCCGCGGCGCGGTCTCCGTCGGATCCCGCGACCGGCACGTCGACCCCGTGCAGGCCATGGCGTGGGGGTTCGGCAGCGTGCTGCGCGCCGAGCACCCGCACCGGTGGGGCGGGCTCGTCGACCTCCCCGAGCAGCCCGACCAGAGCGTCGTGCGGATGCTCCGGACGCTGATCGCCGGCACCGGCCGGGAGGACGAGATCGCCCTGCGCGGCACCGGCGGCCACGCCCGCCGGCTCGTTCGTGCGACGTACGGCGACACCGGTGCGCGCGGTTCCTGGACGCCGCGCGGCACGGTGCTGATCACCGGCGGCACCGGGGCACTCGGGGGACACGTCGCCCGCGCGCTGGCCGCCGAAGGAGCCGAACACCTCCTCCTGGTCAGCCGGCGGGGTGGCGAGGCGCCCGGCGCGACCGCCCTCGCCGAGGAACTCGCCGGGCTCGGCACCCGGGTCACCCTCGCGTCCTGCGACGTGGCCGACCGGGCCGCGCTCGCGACGCTGCTCGACTCGGTCCCCGCCGAGCTTCCGCTGAGCGCGGTCGTGCACACCGCCGCCGCCCTCGACGACAACGTCGTCGACTCCGTGAGTGTCGACCAGCTGGCCACCGCCCTGCGGGCGAAGGTCGACGCCGCGCGCAACCTGGACGAGCTGACCCGGGGCAGCGACCTCTCCGCCTTCGTCCTCTTCTCCTCCCTCGCCGGCCTCATGGGCGCCGCCGGCCAGGCCACGTACGCGCCCGGCAACGCGTTCCTCGACGCCCTGGCGCAGCGCCGCCGCGCCGAGGGGCTGCCGGGCACCTCGCTCGCCTGGGGCCTGTGGGCCGACGGCGGGGTGAGCGCGGGCGACTTCGAACAGCGGCTCAGCCGTACCGGTTTCGGCGCGATGGCGCCGGAGACAGCCGTGCGCGCCTTCAGCCGGGCGCTGGACCGCGACGAGACGTACCTCGTCGTGGCCGACATCGACTGGGCCCGGGTGGCCGCCACCGGTCCGCGGCGCGCCCACCCGCTGGTCCGCGACCTGCTGGCCGAGGCCGGCGCGGCGGTGCCCGCCGACGCCCCAGTGCCGGCGGCCGACCTGCGCCTGCGCCTGTCGGGACTGCCCGGCACGGAGCAGTTGCGCGTCCTCGGTGAGCTGGTACGCGCCGAGGTCGCCGCCGTGCTCGGCCACGAGTCCGTCGAGCGGGTGGCGCCGGACCGGGCGTTCCAGGATCTCGGCTTCACCTCGCTGGCAGCTGTCGAGCTGCGCAACCGGCTCGACGCGGCGACCGGCCTCGCGCTGCCGACCACGCTCGCCTTCGACTACCCGAACTCGGCGGCTCTGGCCGGCCACATCCACGCCGAGCTGCTCGGCGGGCAGGCGCTGCCCGTCCCCGCCGCCACCGGCCCCGTCGTGGGCGACGACCCGATCGTCATCGTCGGCATGGGCTGCCGTTTCCCGGCCGGAGCCGAGTCCCCGGAGGGGCTCTGGGACCTGCTGACGGCCGGTGCCGACGCGATGTCGGACTTCCCGGCCAACCGGCACTGGGACCTGGAATCGCTGACCGGCACCGACTCCTACGTCTCGCGCGGGGCCTTCCTGGCCGACGCGGGCGGCTTCGACGCGGAGTTCTTCGGCATCTCGCCGCGGGAGGCGCTCGCCATGGACCCGCAGCAGCGGCTGCTGCTGGAGGTCTCCTGGGAGGCGTTCGAAGACGCCCGGATCGAACCCCTCGCGCTGCGCGGCAGCCGCGTCGGGGTGTTCGCCGGCACCAACGGCCAGGACTACGAGACCGTCGTACGCGAGGCCGGTGAGTCGCTCGCCGGGTACGGCGCGACGGGTGCCTCCGCGAGCGTGTTGTCGGGTCGGGTGGCGTACTCGTTCGGTTTCGAGGGCCCGGCGGTGACTGTGGACACGGCGTGTTCGTCGTCGCTGGTGGCGTTGCATCTGGCGGCGCAGGCGCTGCGGTCCGGCGAGTGCGACCTCGCGCTGGCCGGCGGCGTCACGGTGATGTCCACCCCGGGCGCCTTCATCGAGTTCTCCCGCCAGGGTGGGCTGTCGGCGGACGGCCGCTGCAAGGCCTTCGCCGAGTCTGCGGACGGCACCGCGTGGGGCGAGGGTGTCGGGGTGCTGGTGGTGCAGCGGTTGTCGGATGCGCAACGTGACGGTCGTCGGGTTCTGGCGGTGGTGCGGGGTTCGGCGGTGAATCAGGACGGTGCGTCGAACGGTTTGACGGCGCCGAATGGTCCGTCGCAGCAGCGGGTGATTCGGCAGGCCCTCGCGAGTGCGGGGCTGGGCGTGGGTGATGTGGATGTGGTGGAGGCGCACGGTACGGGTACGTCGTTGGGTGATCCGATCGAGGCGCAGGCTTTGCTGGCGACGTACGGGCAGGGCCGGGATGTGCCGCTGTTGCTCGGCTCGGTGAAGTCGAACATCGGTCACACGCAGGCCGCCGCGGGGGTGGCGGGCGTCATCAAGATGGTCTTGGCGATGCGGTACGGGACCGTGCCGGCGTCGTTGCATGTGGATGTGCCGTCGTCGCATGTGGATTGGACGTCGGGTGCGGTGGAGTTGGTGACGGCCTCGCGTGAGTGGCCGGGCGTGGAGCGTCCCCGGCGTGCGGGTGTGTCGTCGTTCGGCATCTCGGGCACGAACGCGCACGTGATTTTGGAGCAGCCGGAGCCCGAGGCCGTCCCCGAGGTCGCGGCGGAGCCGGAGTCTGCCCCGGCGTCTGCCGGGGGTGCTTCGGTGGCTTTGCCGGTGCCGTGGGTGGTGTCGGGGCGTTCGGAGCGGGGTCTGGCGGGTCAGGCGGCGCGGTTGGCGTCGTTCGTGCGTGGTCGTGGTCTGTCGCCGGTGGATGTGTCGTGGTCGTTGGTGACGTCGCGGGCTGCGTTGGAGCATCGGGCGGTGGTGTGGGGTTCGTCGGTGGACGAGTTGGTTGCTGGTCTGTCGGCGGTGGCCGAGGGTCGGTTGTCGGGTGTGGTGTCGGCGGGTCGTCGGGCGGTGTTGTTCACGGGTCAGGGTTCGCAGCGTGCGGGTATGGGCCGGGAGCTGTACGAGGCGTTTCCGGTGTTCGCGGCGTCGTTGGACGAGGTGTGCGTCCGGTTCGATGGTTTGTTGCCGCGTGAGTTGCGGGGTGTGGTGTTCGCGCGGGCGGGGTCGGATGAGGCTGCCCTGGTGGATCAGACGGTCTTTGCCCAGGCTGGTCTGTTCGCGGTGGAGGTGGCGTTGTGGGAGTTGCTCGCGTCGTGGGGGGTGCGGGCGGATTTCCTGGCGGGTCATTCGATCGGTGAGGTGACGGCGGCGTACGTGGCGGGGATGTTGTCGTTGGCGGACGCCTGTTCCCTGGTGGCGGCGCGGGGTCGGTTGATGCAGGCGTTGCCGTCGGGTGGGGTGATGGCGGCGGTGGGTGCGTCTGAGGCTGATGTGCGGGAGGTCATCGACGCTGCGGGTGCCGGAGCGGACGTGGCGGCGGTGAATGGGCCGGCGTCGGTGGTGGTGTCGGGTGCCGTGGGTGAGGTTGCGGTGGTGGTGGGGGCCTGCCGTGAGCGGGGTTGGCGGGTCAAGGAACTGGCGGTCAGTCACGCGTTCCATTCGCGGTTGATGGATCCGATGTTGGAGGAGTTCGCGTCGGTGGTGGCGGGGCTCGACTGGCGGGTGCCGAGGATCCCGATCGTGTCGAACGTGACCGGCGCGGTCGCGGAGCTGCTGGAGTTGGTTGACCCGGAGTACTGGGTGCGGCATGTGCGGCAGCCCGTGCGGTTCGCCGACGGGGTGGCTGCTCTGCGGGGGCAGGGGGTGGACACGTTCCTGGAGATCGGCCCGGACGCGACGTTGACGGCGATGGTGGCGGAGATCGTCGCGGATGCCGGGGTGCGGTGTGTCGCGGTGTCGCGGCGGGATCAGCCGGAGGTCGGCGTGTTGACGGCGGCGTTGGGGCAGTTGTGGGTGGCGGGTGTGCCGGTGGACTGGGCTGCCTACCACGGTCAGACCGGTGCCCGGCCGGGCGTGGTCGGCCTGCCCACGTACGCCTTCGACCACACCTGGTACTGGCCCGAGGCGGCGCCCGCGGCCCGCCGGGACGTGCACGGCGAAGCTCTCGACGGGCGGTTCTGGGCGGCCGTGGAGTCCGGCGACCCCGACCTGGTCGGCGGCGAGCTGGGTGTCGGCGCGGACGAACCGTTCAGCGCGGTCCTGCCGAAGCTCGCGCAGTGGCGGCGGGCCGCACAGCAGCGGTCGACGGTGGACTCCTGGCGCTACCGCGTGGTGTGGCGGCGCCAGGACGTGACCGGGAACGAGAACCTGACCGGCTCCTGGCTGGTGCTGATGGTCCCCGGCCAGGAGGACCACCCGTTGCTGGCCGGGCTGGCGGAGCGGGGCGCCGAGGTGGTGCCGGTAGTGCTGGGCGCGCTGGACCGGGACGAGATCGCGCGCCGGCTGTCCGCCGCCTCGGCGGCCGCAGGACGGGTCGCCGGGATGATCTCGCTGATGTCGCTGGCCGGCGCCGGTGTCGTCGAGGCACTGGCGGTCGCGCAGGCGCTTGCAGTCACTGAGGTCGAGGGTCGGCTGTGGTGGTTGACCAGCGGTGCCGTCTCCGTGGACGACTCCGAGCCTCTGACCGACCTGGACGGTGGTGCGGTGTGGGGTTTGGGCCATCCCGCAGATGTGGAGCGGGGTGCTGCTGATCGGCCTGCTCGGGTTCGGGCTCGCCAAACTCTTCGAGCTCGTCGAGCGACGCGCGTTGCGCTGGCATCGCGGCCACACCGGACAACTCACGGAGCGACCATGACCTCCCTGCTCG
>NZ_LIVU01000014.1:0-120220 GCF_001905625.1 Micromonospora sp. TSRI0369 | reverse complement strand
AGTAGGACACCGCCGGACAAACTTCCAGTCAAGGGCCGCCCCAGCAGGGGCGGCCCTTGACTGCGTTAGCGTTCTCGGCGGAAACGCCATCAGGAAGGATGTACCTGTGAGTTCAGGACCCCAGGGCGGGGACCGCCCCCGTCGTTACGAGGATCGCGCAGACCGTGGCCAGGGGCGTGGTGACGCCGGCCGCGACGGCCGTCGCGATGACCGTCCCTCGTACCGGGGCGGCCGCGACGACCGCCCGGGCGGCTTCCGTGGTGGCGACCGTGACAGTGGTGCCCGGAGCGGTGACCGCCGTGAGGGCGGGTTCCGTGGCGGTGACCGTGAGGGTGGGTTCCGGAGTGGGAACCGCCCGGGCGGCGACCGTCGCGAGGGCGGTTTCCGTGGTGGCGACCGTGACGGTGGCTTCCGTGGCGGTGAGCGTCGCGAGGGCGGCTTCCGTGGTGGCGACCGTCGTGAGGGAGGCAGCCGCGAGGGCGGCTTCCGCGGTGGCGACCGCCGTGAAGGTGGCTCCGGCGGCGGTGACCGTCGTGAAGGTGGCTTCCGTGGCGGCGACCGCCGTGAGGGCGGGTTCCGTGGCGGTGACCGTGAGGGTGGGTTCCGGAGTGGAAGCCGCCCGGGCGGCGACCGTCGCGAAGGCGGGTTCCGGGGCGGCGACCGTGACGGTGGCTTCCGCGGTGGTGACCGCCGCGAGGGCGGCTCCGGCGGCGGTGACCGTCGTGAAGGTGGCTTCCGTGGCGGTGAGCGTCGCGAGGGCGGCTTCGGCGGTGGTGACCGTCGTGAGGGCGGTTTCCGTGGTGGTGACCGTGAGGGTGGGTTCCGGAGTGGAAGCCGCCCGGGCGGCGACCGTCGCGAAGGCGGGTTCCGGGGCGGCGACCGTGACGGTGGCTTCCGTGGCGGTGAGCGTCGCGAGGGCGGCTTCCGCGGTGGCGACCGTCGTGAGGGAGGCAGCCGCGACGGCGGCTTCCGCGGCGGTGACCGCCGTGAAGGCTTCGCCGGTGGTGACCGCCGTGAGGGCGGCTTCCGGGGCGACCGCCGTGAGGGCGGAGAGCGCCGCGAGGGTGGCTTCCGCAGCGGCGAGCGCCGTGAAGGTGGCTTCGCCGGTGGTGACCGTCGTGAGGGTGGCTTCCGCAGTGGCGAGCGCCGTGAGGGCGGTTTCCGTGGTGGCGACCGTGAGGGTGGCTTCCGCGGCGGGGAGCGCCGTGAAGGCGGCTTCGGCGGTGGCGACCGGCGCGACGGTGGTTTCCGTGGTGGTGACCGCCGTGAGGGTGGCGCCCGCGAGGGCGGTTTCCGTGGCGGTGAGCGTCGCGAGGGCGGCTTCCGGGGCGGTGACCGCGAGGGCGGTTTCCGTGGTGGGGACCGTCGTGAAGGTGGCGGGGACCGTCGTGAGGGCGGTTTCCGCGGTGGCGAGCGCCGTGAGGGCGGTTTCCGCGGTGGCGAGCGCCGTGAGGGCGGTTTCCGCGGTGGCGACCGTGACGGTGGTTTCCGCGGTGGTGACCGTCGTGAAGGCGGCGCCCGCGAGGGCAGTTTCCGTGGTGGTGACCGTCGCGAAGGTGGCTACCAGGGCGGCGACCGCCGGGAGAGCTACGCCGGTGGCGACCGCCGCGAGGGCGGTTCCCGGGGCGGTGACCGCGACCGTGGCTTCCAGCGCGACGACCGGGGGCCGGGCGGTTTCCGGGGTGAGCGGGACGGTGAGCGCCGTGGCTACGGTGACCGGCCGGGTGGCGACGACCGCCGTGGCAACTACGGTCCGCAGCGGGAGCGCCGGGACGAGCGTGGCGAGGGGCGTACCGGTGAGGCGCCGGAGCTGCCGGACGAGGTCGTCGCGAGCGACCTCGACTCGCCCGTCCGGGCGGAGCTGCTCTCCCTCGCCAAGCCGGTCGCGGAGACTGTCGCCCGGCACCTGGTCGCGACCGGGCTGCTGATCGACGAGGACCCGGCGCTGGCGCTGGCGCACGCCATGGCGGCCCGCCGGCTCGCCTCGCGGATCGCCGCGGTGCGGGAGGCCGTCGGGCTTGCCGCGTACCACGCGGGTGAGTGGCAGACGGCCATCGCCGAGCTGCGGACGTACCACCGGATGAGCGGCCTGCAGAGCCACCTGGCCGTACTGGCCGACTGCGAGCGGGCCCTGGGCCGGCCGGAGCGGGCGATCGACCTGTTCCGCGGGGCCGACCGGGACAAGCTCGACCAGGCCGTCGCGATCGAGCTGCTCATCGTGGCCGCCGGCGCGCGCGGCGACCTCGGGCAGAAGGACGCGGCCGTGGCGATGCTGCAGGTCCGCGAACTGACCGGCGACTCGGCCGAGCCGTGGGCCGCGCGACTGCGCTACGCGTACGCGGACGCCCTGCTGGCGGTGGACCGGCGCGAGGAGGCGCGGGAGTGGTTCTCCCGGGCTGCCGACGTCGACTCCGAGGGGGAGACCGACGCCGCCGAGCGGCTGCTGGAGCTGGACGGCGTGGTCATCGAGGGCGACGACGAGCCGGAGGACGACGCGGACGCGTCCGAGCCCTCGGCCGAGGGCACCCGCGACGACGACCTCGACGACGACGAGGACGACCTCGACGATGACGATGACGATGACGATGACGATGACGATGACGATGACGACGATGACGACGATGACGACGACGATGACGACGACCGCGAGGATGACGCGCGTCTGAGCGGTGGCGACGACGTCACGTCGGGTGCCGGCGGGGACGCGGCACGGGCCGGCTACCGGGACCGTGACGCCGGCGATCTGGACGACGACGAGCTGACCGACACCGAGGCCGGCTCCCTCGCCACCAGCACCGCCACCACCCCGACCTTCGTCGCGGCGGCCGACGAGCCGACCACCACCGCTCCGGACGCCGACGACACCACGGCGGACAAGGCCGACGCCGACCGGCCCGCGCCGGGCGACGCCGCGGCCGGCGAGGGCGAGGCGGCGGAGCGCCGGTGACCGGGTACGGCGGGGACACCGCTACCGGCGCGGACCAGGGGCGACCCGGCCGCGCCGGTGCGGGCGGCCGGCTGGTCGACGCGTACTCGCTTGTCGTCTTCGACCTGGACGGCGTCATCTACCTGATCGACCGGCCCATCCCCGGCGCGGTCGAGGCGGTCGGCCGGCTGCACGCCGAGGGGCGCTCCGTCGCGTACGCGACGAACAACGCCTCCCGGCGCTCCAGCGAGGTGGCGGACCTGCTCACCGGCATGGGCGTCCCGGCGCAGCCGGCGGAGGTGCTCACCTCCGCGGCGGCCACGGCCGAGCTGCTCCGGGACCGGCTGCCCGAGGGCGCGCCGGTGCTCGTGGTCGGCGCGGAGGCGCTGCGGGCCGAGCTGCGCGCGGTGGGCCTGCGGCCGGTGTCCACCGCCGACGAGGAGCCCGCCGCCGTGGCCCAGGGCTACGGTCCGCAGGTCGGCTGGTCCGACCTGGCCGAGGCGTCCCTGGCGGTACGCGCGGGCGCGCCCTGGTACGCCACCAACACCGACCGCACCCTGCCCAGCCCGCGCGGCCCGCTGCCGGGCAACGGCTCACTGGTCGCGGTGCTGCGTACCGCGTTAGGTCGTGACCCCGACGTGGTGGTGGGCAAGCCGGAGCCGGCGCTGTTCGCCACCGCCGCGCGCCGGGCCGGGACCGGGCGCACGCTGGTGGTGGGGGACCGGCTGGACACCGACATCGAGGGCGCGCGCCGGGCCGGGCTGGACAGCCTGCTGGTGCTCACCGGGGTCAGCGACGCCGCCGAGCTGCTGGCCTCGCCCGAGGAGCGCCGCCCCACGTACGTCTCGTTCGACCTGGCGGGGCTGTTCGACCCGGCCGCGGTGGTGGCGGTGCCGGGCCGGGCGACCACCGGCGGCTGGTCGGTGACGGAGACCGGCGCGGACCTCGTGCTCGACGGCGCGGGACCGCCGCTGGAGGCCCTCGCGGCGCTCTGCGCGGTGGCCTGGTCGGCGTCGGCCGGGCCGCGCGTGCGGGCGCAGTCCCCGGCGGCGGCGGAGGCGCTCGCCGCGTTCGGCCTCGACGGCTGAGCGGCGAACCGGCCCGACGGCTGAGCGGCGGGCGGCCTGCGGGGCGGATCGACTAGAGCAGCTTGCGGAGCTTCATCAGGTCGAACGGGTTCGCCTTGATCGAGACCCGCCGGGAGGCGACCGCCGACATGACGTCGAGCCGGCCGTGCACCAGCGCGACCAGGTCGTCGCTGCCCGCGCTCAGGGCGATCTTCGCCTTCGGGTCGTCGCCGTCGGCCAGGTCGACCAGCCGTCCGCCCTCCAGCCGCCCGTGAAAAGCCGTGTCGAGATCGGTGATCCGGCAGGCCAGGGTGCGGTCGAGGTCGATGCGTCCCTGCGCCTCGGCGTTGCGGTCCAGCCGCGCGGCCAGGTCGTGCAACGCCTGCCGGCACTCGTCCACGCTGGCCACATCGTCTCCTCACCACGAACCACGCCGTTTCCCGGCACCGTACCGCAATGGGGCGTCCGGGGTGCCCGGTAGCGTGGCACCTGCACACCTCGCCCCGCGGAAGGACTCAGGCATGCAGGACGCGTGGCGCGCCTACCTCGAGCTGGCCATGGGCCTGACGGAGGCGCCCCGGAAGAAGGCACAGGACGCGGTCATGCGCGTCGTCGGCCAGGGTGGCGCGACCGCCGCCCAGATCCAGACGCTCGCCGAGGAACTGGTCGCCACCGGCCTGGCGAACCGGGAGTCGCTGACGAAGCTCGTCCGCTTCGAGGTGGACCGGGCGCTGGGCGCGGTCGGGCTGGCCACCGCCGACGAGGTCGCCGAGCTGACCCGCCGGGTGCACGACCTGGAGCGGCAGTTGCGCGAGGCGCGCGGCAACCTCGGGCCCGGTGAGACGTCGCCCGCCGGAGCGTCCGAGCCCGCCGCCCCGACCGGGGCCGCCGCGGCGCCGTCCGGCGCGGCCGCGCCGCAGACCGAGCCGTCCAGCGCCGAGCCGTCCAGCGCCGAGCCGTCACCGGCAGCGCCGTCCGGGGCCGGGCAGCCGAAGGCCGCCGCCGGGACCCCGGCGACGACGCAGACGAAGGCGGTGGCGAAGAAGACGGTGGCCAAGAAGGCGATCGCGAAGAAGCCGCCCGCCACCATGGCCCGTACCCCTGCCGACGGCTCGCCCGCCGCGCCCGCCCGGCCGGCGAAGAAGGCCACCGGGCGCCGGGCGGACGGCTCGTGACCGCGCCCCGGCCCGGTCCGCCGCCGGGCCCGCGGCCCGGACCGCCCCCTGGGGTACGCCCCGCGCCGGTCGAGGAGGTCGGCGAGGCGCGGCATCCGGCGGTGGACGCCGCCGTGCTCGGCATGGCCAACGCCGAGGCGCTCGCCCCGGCCGACCAGATCGCCCAGTACGAGGCGGCGTACGAGACGCTGCGCGAGACCCTCGCCACCATCGACCAGGCCTGAGCAGAGGCGGAGACACACCTGATGGCTCGTCGTACCCGGCTGGACGCCGAACTGGTCCGGCGTGGCCTGGCCCGTTCCCGGGAGCAGGCCGCCGCGCTCGTGGAGGCCGGTCGCGTCCAGCTGCGCGGAGTGCCGGCGCGAAAGGCCGCGGCGATGGTCGACCCGGCCGACCCGCTGCTGGTCACCGGCGAGGATCCGGCGCAGGAGTACGTCTCCCGGGGCGGCCACAAGCTGGCCGGCGCGCTCGCCGCGTTCGCCCCCGGCGGGCTGACCGTCACCGGCCGGCGCTGCCTGGACGCGGGCGCGTCGACTGGCGGTTTCACCGACGTGCTGCTGCGCGGCGGCGCCGCCGAGGTGGTCGCCGTGGACGTCGGCTACGGGCAGCTCGCCTGGTCGCTGCGCACCGACGAGCGGGTCCGGGTGTTCGAGCGCACGAACGTGCGTACGCTCACGCCGGAGGCGATCGGCGGCCCGGTCGACCTGACGGTGGCCGACCTGTCGTTCATCTCACTGCGTCTGGTGCTGCCCGCGCTGGCCGCGTGCACCGGCCCCGGCGGCGACCTGGCGCTGATGGTCAAGCCGCAATTCGAGGTCGGCAAGGAACGGGTCGGCGCCGGCGGCGTCGTCCGCGATCCGGCGCTGCGCGCGGAGGCGGTGCTGGACGTGGCCGCGGCGGCCGCCGGGCTCGGCCTCGGGCTCGCCGGTGTGGCGGCCAGCCCGCTGCCCGGGCCGAGCGGCAACGTCGAGTTCTTCGTATGGTTGCGCGGGGACGCGCCCGCCGCGGACCCGGAGCGGGTCCGCGCGGTGGTGGCCGCCGGCCCGCAGGGCGCCGCCACCACGGCGGCCACGACCGAGGAGGTGTCCGGGTGAGCCGCACCGCGCTGCTGGTGACGCACACCGGCCGTCGACGCAGCACCGAGCACGCCCGCGCGGTGGCCGCCGACCTGATCGCCGCCGGTTTCGAGGTGCGGGTGGTGGCCGAGGAGGCCGACGACCTGGACCTGCCCGGAGTGGTGCCGGTGACCGGTCCGGAGGCGGCCGAGGGCGCCGAGATCGTGTTCGCGCTCGGCGGGGACGGCACGTTCCTGCGCGCGGCCGAGCTGGCCCGTCCGACGAAGGTCCCGTTGCTGGGCATCAATCTCGGCAAGGTCGGCTTCCTCGCCGAGGCGGAGATCGACGACCTGGACACCGCGGTACGGGACGTGGTCGAGCGCAACTACAGCGTGGACGAACGGCTCACGCTGGACGTCACCGCCGAGTTCGAGGGCGGGCCGACCATCGAGTCGTGGGCGCTGAACGAAATCAGCGTGGAAAAGGGCGAGCGCGCCCAGATGCTGGAGCTGCTCGTCGACGTGGACGGCCGGCCGCTGTCCCGGTACGGCTGCGACGGCGTGATCTGCGCGACCCCGACCGGCTCGACGGCGTACGCGTTCTCCGGCGGCGGGCCGGTGGTCTGGCCCGAGGTGGAGGCGCTGCTGCTGGTGCCGATCAGCGCGCACGCGCTGTTCAGCCGCCCGCTGGTGACCGCGCCGACGTCGACGTTCGTCATCACCGTCGACCCGTTCACCACCCTGGCCGTGCTCTGCTGCGACGGCCGGCGCGTCTACGACCTGCCGCCCGGCGCCCGGGTCACGGTACGCCGGGGCACGTTGCCGGTGCGCATCGTGCGGTTGCGGGCGCGCCCGTTCACCGACCGGCTGGTGGCCAAGTTCGACCTGCCCGTCCAGGGCTGGCGGGGCAACCGTCGCTGACCGACGGATCAGCGGAAACCTCCGTTCGGACCACCGGTCCGGGCCGCCGCGCGCGTTACGGTGGGCGTACGGGCCGCGATGAGGTGAGTCCGGGCGCGGCGGTGAGGCCCGCCGCTTCCGGATGCGTGGCCCGGATGTCGCGGGCTCGGCCAGGGGGTGGTCGGGGCCGCGACGGTCGGGACGCCGGAGCGTCGAAGCCGGCCGCGGCGGGCGGACCGGCGCGCCGCGTCCGATCGGGTGTCGACCCCGTCGGGCGGACAGGTCGCGGAGCCGCCGCCGGAGGAAGCGGCGGCGCGCGAGCTGGGCGACGCGATCTCCGGCGTCCCGGCCCTCCACCGCGCTGTGCTCGTGTCCACCCGGCGACATGTCGCCGGTGCGGCGGCCGTCAGGTCGGCCAGCCGCCGTGGTCGGGCACCAGCGGGCAGATCGCGGTGCGACCGTCCACCACGGCCAGTCGGCGGCCCAGCCGCTGCGCGGGCTCACCGACCCGGGCCGTGTCCGCGCGTACCAGGCAGCGGTAGAGCTCCTCCTCGTCCGGGTCAGGCCTCCAGCACGGGGCTGAACCGTACGGATGCCCGCGGCTCGACCTGCCGGCTGGTCAACTGTCACACGGCGGGGCTACTGTCGGGTGCTGTGCTGGAAGAGCTGCGCATCACCGGACTGGGCGTCATCGAGGACACCACGCTGCCGCTGGCCGCGGGGATGAACGTCATCACCGGCGAGACCGGCGCCGGGAAGACCATGGTGGTGACCGGCCTCGGCCTGCTCTTCGGCGGCCGCGCCGACGCCGGCCGGGTGCGCGCCCAGCCGGGCCGCGCGGTGGTGGAGGGCCGGCTGCGCCTGGGCGGGCGGGTGGCCGAGTCGGTGCACGCCCGCATCGTCGACGCCGGTGGTGAGCCCGACGAGGACGGCTCGCTGCTGCTCAGCCGCACCGTGACCATCGAGGGGCGCTCCCGTGCGCACCTGGGCGGCCGGGCCATGCCGGTGTCCACGCTCGGCGAGGTCGGCGAGCAGGCGCTGGCCGTGCACGGCCAGTCCGACCAGCTGCGGCTGCTGCGCCCGGCCGAGCAGCGGGCCTCGCTCGACCGGTTCGCCGGCCCGGAGCACGAGAAGCTGCTCGACGCGCTGCGCGAGACGTACGCCCGGTGGCGCACCGTCGTCGACGACCTGGCCGACCGGCGGCGCAACGCGCGCGAGCGCAACCAGGAGGCCGATCTGCTGCGGCTGGGCCTGGACGAGATCACCCGGGTCGACCCCCAGCCGGGGGAGGACGACGAGCTGAAGGCGGAGGCGCAGCGGCTGGAGCACGCCGAAGGGCTGCGTACCGCGGCGCAGGTCGCGCAGCAGTGCGTGGCCGGCGGCGTCGAGGCGGCCGACGAGACGCCGGACGCGGCGACGCTGCTCGGCACCGCGCGGCGCACGCTGGAGGCGCAGGCCGGCACCGACCCGGCGCTGGGCGAGCTGGCGGCCCGGCTGGAGGAGGCCGCCACGCTGGTCACCGACGTGGCCGCGGAGCTGTCCACCTACCTGGCCGCGCTGGACGCCGACCCGGCCCGCCTGCAGACCGTCTACGAGCGGCGGGCCGCGTTGCGCGGGCTCACCCGCAAGTACGCCGACGACGTCGACGGCGTGGTCGCCTGGGCCGAGCGGGCCCGGACCCGGCTGTCCGATCTGGACACCTCCGACGAACTGCTGGACGAGCTGGACCGCGAGGCGACCCGCCTCGCCGGTGAGGTGGCCGACCTCGCCGGCCGGGTGTCGGCGTCCCGGCGGGAGGCCGCGGTCCGCTTCGCCGAGCAGGTGACTGTCGAGCTGGCCGGGCTGGCCATGCCGCACGCCCGGATCGAGGTGGCGGTGCTGCCCCGCCCGGCGGGCCGGTCCGAGCCGAGCCTGCCGGTCAACGGTGTCGAGACCGGTGTCGGCGCGGACGGCGCCGACGAGGTGGAGCTGCGGTTGCTGGCCCACCCTGGCGCGCCGGCGCTGCCGCTGCAGAAGGGCGCCTCCGGTGGCGAGCTGTCCCGGGTGATGCTCGCCATCGAGGTGGTCTTCGCCGGTTCCGGCGGCCCGCCCACGCTGGTGTTCGACGAGGTCGACGCGGGTGTCGGCGGCCAGGCCGCGGTGGAGATCGGCCGCCGGCTGGCCCGGCTGGCCCGCAGCCACCAGGTGCTCGTGGTCACCCACCTGCCGCAGGTCGCCGCGTTCGCCGACCGGCACCTGGTGGTGGCCAAGGACACCGGGGGAGCGGTCACCACGAGCGGGGTGCGCGTGGTGGAGGACACCGAGCGCGCCCGGGAGCTGGCCCGGATGCTCGCCGGTTTGCCGGACTCGGATCTGGGTATCGCCCATGCCGAGGAGCTCCTGGCCGTGGCGGCCAAGGAAAGGCGTCCGTGATACCCCGATTGTGAGCGCAAGCACACCGGGGCGGGTTCCGGTGTGCTTCCCTGGGTAGGCGGCCCTGCTCAGGCATGTCGCGACAGCAAAACCTGCCTCACATGCCAGGATGGTCACGATGCGTCTACCCATACTGCGCCGGAGCCGGAACCCGGAGCCGGGCTCCATCGTCGGCACCGCGCGCCTCGACCGCCGGACGAAACGGCTGGTCGGGCGGCTGCGCCCCGGCGACATCGCGGTCATCGACCACGTCGACCTGGACCGGGTGGCGGCCGACTCGCTCGTCGCGGTGGGCGTGGCGGCGGTGCTCAACGCCAAGCCGTCGGTCTCCGGGCGCTATCCCAACCTCGGCCCGGAGGTGCTGATCTCCGCGGGCATCCCGCTGCTGGACGACCTCGGCGAGAGCGTCTTCGAGCAGGTCCGTGAGGGCGACCGGGTCCGCATCGAGGGCAACACGGTCTTCGCGGGCGACGAGCCGGTCGCGCACGGCACGCTGCAGGACGCCGAGACCGTGGCCAAGTCGATGGCCGACGCCCGGGAGGGCCTGTCGGTGCAGTTGGAGGCGTTCGCCGCCAACACGATGGACTACCTGCGCCAGGAACGTGACCTGCTGCTCGACGGCGTCGGCGTACCGGAGATCCAGACCCAGATCCAGGGCCGGCACTGCCTGATCGTGGTGCGCGGCTACGACTACAAGGCCGACCTGGACGTGCTGCGCCCGTACATCCGGGAGTTCAAGCCGGTGCTGATCGGCGTCGACGGCGGGGCGGACGCGCTCGTCGAGGCGGGCTACACCCCGGACATGATCATCGGGGACATGGACTCGGTCACCGACGACGTGCTGCGCTGCGGCGCCGAGGTGATCGTGCACGCCTACCCGGACGGGCGGGCCCCGGGTCTGGCCCGGGTCAACGGCCTCGGCGTACCGGCCATCACCTTCCCGGCGGCGGCCACCAGCGAGGACCTCGCCATGCTGCTGGCCGACGAGAAGGGCGCCTCGCTCCTGGTTGCCGTCGGCACCCACGCCACCCTGGTGGAGTTCCTGGACAAGGGCCGCGGCGGCATGGCGTCGACGTTCCTGACCCGCCTGAAGGTGGGCGGCAAGCTGGTCGACGCCAAGGGCGTCAGCCGGCTCTACCGGCAGAGCATCTCCGGGTCGTCGCTGCTGCTGCTGGTCCTGTCGGCGGTGGCCGCGATGGCCTCCGCGGTGGCGGTCTCCACCGTCGGGAAGGCGTATTTGGGCGTGGTCTCCGAATGGTGGGACAATTTCGTGTTCCAGCTCGGCCAGCTCTTCTAGCTCCCCCGACGATCAAGAGGCTGCAAGCGTGATCAACTTTCGCTACCACGTGGTGTCCCTGACCGCGGTCTTCCTGGCGCTGGCGATCGGCCTGGTGGTCGGCACCGCCGCGCTCAACGGGCCGGTCGCCGACTCGCTGCGGGAGAACGTCAACGGTCTGCGCAAGGACAACTCGCTGATGCGCCAGACAGTCAACAGCATGCAGAAGCAGCTGGAGACCGAGGAGGACTTCGCCGCCGAGATGGCCCAGCTGGTCCTGCCCGGCAAGCTGACCGGCCGCCGGGTGCTGGTGCTCACCCTGCCCAGCGGCCGCGACCAGGCCGAGGGGGTGACGAAGATGCTCCAGACCGCCGGGGCCGACGTCACCGGCCGCATCGACGTCCAGGACAAGTTCGTCAACCCGGACAGCAACAACAACCTGCTGGAGCTGGCCGTCACCGCCGCCAGGCCGAACAGCGCCCCCACCGCCAACCTGCCCGGCAACGGGCACGGCGTGGAGACTTCCAGCGCGCTGCTGGCGAACGTCCTGGTGGACCGCCCCGCGGGCAGCCCGGCGGTCAGCGAGGCCGACCGGCGCACCGTGCTGGAGCACTACGCCACCGCCGGCTACCTCACCCCGGCGGACAAGATCTCCACCGCCGCCGAGGCGGTGGTGATGGTCACCGGCCAGCCGTACGTGGACAAGGACTCGGCGAAGAAGGACGAGTCGGTGGTGAAGATCGCCGAGCAGTTCGACCAGGCCGGGGCGCTGGTGGTCGCCGGCATGGGCTCGACCGGGGGGAACCTGGTCTCCGTGGTGCGGGGCGACCCGGTGCTGGCGCAGACCATCTCCACCGTCGACAACGCCAACACCGTGCAGGGCCAGCTGGTCACCAGCCTCGCCCTTGCGCAGCAGCTCACCGAGAAGAAGACCGGCCAGTACGGCGTGGGCGACAACGCCGCGGCCCGGGTGCCTACACTGCCCCGGTGACCGCTGCGGGCCGCCCGGTCCGTGCCGCGTCGCGTTCGAAGTCCGGATCGAGGAGGTCCCGTGAGACTGGGTCGGCTGCTCGCCGTGGGCGCGGGGGTGCTGGCCGCCCGCTACGCGCTGCGCCAGACGCGCACGTCGCCGGGCGGGCCGGCGCTGGAGCGCACCAACTACCGGGGCCGCACGGTGACCCTGGCCGCCGGACCGGCCCTCGCAGTGGGCGCGGCGACCGGGGGCGCGCTGGGCGCCGGCAGCGCCCCGGCCGGAGCCGCCGCGCTCGTCGCCGGGCTCGGGGCGGGCGCTGTCGGCCTCTACGACGACGTGGTCGGCGCACGCCCCGAACAGAAGGCGGCCAAGGGCTTCGCCGGGCACCTCGCCGCGCTGCGCGAGGGGCAGGTCACCGCCGGGATGGTCAAGGTCGCCGGGGTGGGCGTGGCTGGGCTCGGCGCCGCGGCGCTGCTCGCCGCGGACCGGCGGGTCGCCGCACACCCGCGCCGCCAGCGCGCCGGAGCGTTCGGCCGAGGGCTCGACGTGCTGCTCGGCGCCGGCGTGGTGGCCGGCACCGCGAACCTGGTCAACCTGCTCGACCTGCGGCCCGGCCGGGCGCTGAAGTCCGGCATGCTGCTCGGCGTGCCACTGACCACCGGCCCGTACGGCGGCATCGCGGCGGGCGCGGTCGGCGCGTCGGCCGCGCTGGTCGGGGACGACCTCGGCGAACGGGTGATGGTCGGGGACAGCGGCGCCAACGCGCTCGGCGCGCTGCTCGGGGTGAGCATCGCCGCGCGTACCGGGCCGCTGGGCCGGGCCGGCGTGCTGGCCGTGCTCGCCGCGCTCACCGCCGCCAGCGAGAAGGTCAGCTTCACCCAGGTCATCGCGTCCACGCCGGGGCTGCGGCACCTCGACGAGCTGGGCCGGCTGCCCGACTGACGTGACGAAACCGGCACCTCTCGCCGCCGCCGGCCGCGTCGCCGGGGCGGCCGCCCTCATCGCCGTCCTCACCGTGGTCAGCCGCCTCGCCGGCTTCGGCCGTACCGCCGTGTTCACCTGGACGCTGTCCACCAGCGACCTCGGCGGCGCCTACCTGGTGGCGAACTACGTCCCGAACTTCATCTTCGAGATCGTCGCGGGCGGGGCGCTCGCCAGTCTCGTCGTACCGCTGCTGGCCGGCGCCGTCGAGGCGGGTGACCGGCGCGCGGTGGCCGCCACCACCGGCGCGCTGCTGACCTGGACGCTGACGCTGCTGATTCCGCTGGCGGTGCTGGTGGCGGTCTTCGCCGACCCGCTGCCGGGCCTGATCGGCGACGGCCTCACTGAGGCGCAGCAGGCGTCCGGGGCCCGGATGCTGCGCGTCTTCGCGCCGCAGCTGCCGCTCTACGGCGTGGGCATCGTGCTCACCGGGGTGCTCCAGGCGCACCGCCGGTTCGCCTGGCCGGTCATCGCGCCGCTGCTGTCGAGCATCACCGTCATCGGCGTCTACCTCGCCTTCACCGCGACCGAGGGGCGGCTGGCCACGATCGGCGAGGCCGGGCGCGGCGGTGAGCTGCTGCTGTCCGCCGGCACCACGCTCGGCGTGGTGGTGCTCTCGCTGTCGCTGCTGATCCCGCTGCGCCGGCTGAGGCTGCGGATCCGGCCGGGCTACCGGTTCCCGGCCGACGCCCGGGCCCGGGTCGGCGGCCTGGCCGTCGCCGGGGTGGTCACCGTCGCCGCCCAGCAGATCGCCCTGGTCGTCGCGCTCAACCAGGTCACCTACGGCCGGACCGCCGACGTCGGCGTCTACAACCTGGCCCAGACCGTCTACTTCCTGCCCTGGGCGGTGCTGGCGGTGCCGCTGGCGGTGGCCGCGTACCCGACGCTCGTGGCGGCCCGGGCCGGCGGCGACGAACGGGCCTACCGGGAGACGCTCGCCCCGGCGGTACGCGGCGTGGTGCTGTTCAGCCTGCTCGGCGCCGCCGCGCTCGTCGGCACCGCGATCCCGGTCGGGCACTTCTTCTTCGCCGACCCGCTCGACGCGCGCACCGCCGCCGCCGGGATCGCCGGATTCGCGCCCGGCCTGCTCGGCTACGGCCTGTTCGCGGTGCTGACCCGCGCCCTGTACGCGCGCGGCGAGACCCGCGCGGCCACCATCGCCACCGCGCTCGGCTGGCTCAGCGTGCCCGCGTTCGCCGTCCTGTTCGCCCAGGCGCTGCCGCTGGCCGACCGGGTCCTCGCGGTGACGCTGGCGACCTCCGCCGGCATGGTGCTGCTCGGCGCGTTGCTGATCGCCGCCGTCCGGCGTGCCGCCGGCGCCGAGGCGCTCGCCGGGATCGGCCGGGCCGGCGCCGCCGGGCTGCTCGCCGCAGTGGTCGCCGGAGCGGGCGGGGCAGCCGTCGCGGCGGGACTCGCCGCGCTCGGTGACGGCACCCCGACGACACCGCAGGCCCTCGCGCAGGGCATGCTGTCCGGGGTCGTGGTCGGTGTCCTGTTCCTCGCCGTCGCCTGGCTGACCGACGCCCGCGACCTGCGGCCGCTGCTCGCGGCCGTGACCCGCCGGCTGGGCCGGCGACGCCCGTCCGGCGGGGACGACGGCCCGCCTGCGCAGCAGCACCCCGGCGAGCGGGGCGACGGAAAGGAGACCGTTTCCCCATGACGGACGCCTCGCCCGCACCGCGCTGGCCCGGGTCGGTGGCCCTGGTGCTGGCCTCCAGCACCGGCGGGGTCGGGCAGCACGTGCGCTCGATCGTCGGAGGACTCACCGAGGCCGGAGCGTCGGTGCTGGTGTGCGGCCCGGCCGCCACCGAGGAGCAGTTCGGCTTCACCGGCGCCAGCGCCCGGTTCACCCCCGTGGAGATCCCGGCCAGTCCCGCGCCGGGCGACGCGCGCGCGGTCACCGCGCTGCGCCGGGCGCTCGCGGACACACCCGTCGACGTGGTGCACGCGCACGGGCTGCGCGCCGGTCTGGTCGCCGCGCTCGCCCGACCCACCGCACCGCTCGTCGTCACCTGGCACAACGCGGTCCTCGCCACCGGGCTGCGCGGCGTGGCGTCCCGGCTGGTCGAGCGGATCGTCGCCCGCGCCGCCCGGGTCGCCCTGGGCGCCTCCGCCGATCTGGTCGAGCGCGCCGCCGCGCTGGGCGCCGCCGACGCGCGCCTGGCCCCGGTCGCCGCGCCCACCCTGCCCGCGCCGCGCCGCCGCCGCGCCGCCGTCCGCGCCGAGTTCGGCGTCACCGCCGACCGTCCGCTGATCCTCTCGGTGGGCCGGCTGCACCCGCAGAAGCGGTACGACGTGCTGATCGACGCCGCCGCCCGCTGGCGAACCCGTACCCCCGCCCCGGCCGTGGTGATCGCCGGCAGCGGACCCGCGTACCTGCCGCTGGCCGCCCGGATCTCGGCCGCCCGCGCGCCCGTCACGCTGCTCGGGCACCGCACCGACGTGGCGGACCTGCTGGCCGGCGCCGACCTCGCGGTGGTGACCAGCGACTGGGAGGCCCGCCAGCTGTTCGCGCAGGAAGCGCTGCGCGCCGGCGTACCGCTCGTCGCGACCGCCGTCGGCGGGCTGCCGGAGCTGGTCGGCGACGGGGCCGTACTGGTGCCGCCCGGGGACGTGGACGCCGTCGACGCGGCCGTGCGCGACCTGCTCGACGACCCGGGCCGCCGGGCCGAGCTGGGCCGCCGGGGCACCGCCCGCGCCGCGACCTGGCCCACCGAGGCGGACACCGTGGCCGCCCTCGCCGACCTCTACGCCGAGCTGACACCCCAGCACTCCGCCGGGAACCGCTGATGCTGCGCCGACTGACCCCGGTCCTGCTGACCCTGGTCGTGGTGGCGCTGGGCATCACCGCGCTGGCCGCCCGGCCGGACGACGGCGCGCACCGGCCCGGCGCCGACTTCGTGGTGCTCGTCGGCGCGGCCGGCCTGCGCTGGGACGACGTCGACCCGGAGAACACGCCGACGCTGTGGCGGATGGCCGAGCGGGGCGCGATCGGCTCCCTGTCGGTGCGTTCCGCGCACCGGCCAACCTGCCCGGTCGACGGCTGGCTCACCCTCGGCGCCGGGAACTTCGCCGCCTCGCCCGGCGCCCGTCCGGGCGGTGGCTGCCCGGCCGCCGGCGTCACTGTGGAACGGCCCGACGGCATCGGCGCGAACCTGCCCGACCAGCCGAGCGTCGTGGCGCACAACCAGGAACAGCTCGCCTGGGGCGCCAAGCCCGGCGCGCTGGCCGAGTCGGTGCGTTGCTCGGTTGCGGTGGGGCCGGGCGCCGCGGTGGCCGCCGCCCGTCCGTTCGGCCGGGTCGACAGGTACGCGCCCACGCTTCCCGAGAACCCGGCGGACCTGCTCGGCTCCTGCGTGCTGAGCATCGTCGACGTCGGCACCGTCGACGACGACGACCCGGCCGTACGGGCGGCTCAGGCGCGGCAGGCCGACGCCCGGCTGGCCCGGGTGCTCGCCGCCCGTCCGTCGCGCTCGCTGGTGCTGGTAGCGGGCGTCTCGGACACCGAGTCCCCGGCGCGGCTGCACGTCGCGATCGCCGACGGCCCCGGCTGGGACGGTGGCTGGCTGACCTCGCCGAGCACCGCCCGCTCCGGCTATCTGCAACTCGTCGACCTGGCCCCGACGGTGCTCGCCGTGCTCGACCGCCCCGCCCCGGATCGGGCCTTCGTCGGCCGGCCCGCTGTCACAGTCGACGACCGGCCGGACAACCTGCGGGCCGCGATCGAGGCGCCGGCCGACGCGGACCGGGAGGCCGCCGCCCAACGGCGCGTCGCCGGCTGGTTCTTCACCCTGCTCGCCGCCGCCCAGCTGGCCCTCGCGGTGGCGGTGCTGCCGCTGCTGCGCCGGGCCCGCCGGCACGCCGGACCGCACGGCCCCGAACCGGTGTCCCGGCGCGTCGTGGCGGTGGTGGAGCTGCTGCTGATCGCCGCCGCCCTCGCCGTGCCCGCGGCGCTGCTGGCCGACGCCGTGCCCTGGTGGCGCGGCAGCCACGCCGGCCTGTGGTACGCCTCGGTGACCGCGCTGCTCGTCGTCGGCGGCACCGCCCTGGTCCGGTTCAGCCCCGGGCACGAGCGGACGCTCGGCCCGCTCGGCGCGGTCGCCGGGCTGGCCGCGCTCGTGGTCGGCGTGGACGTGCTCACCGGCTCCCGGTTGCAGCTCAACGGCGTGGTCGGCTACTCCGCGCTGGAGGGCGGCCGGTACGCCGGGCTGGGCACCGTCGGGCTGGGCGTGTTCGTCGCCGGGTCACTGCTGTGCGGCGGCTGGCTCGCCCAGCGGTTCCGCAAGGGCTGGCGGCCGATGGTGATGGTCGCCGTCGGCGGACTGGCCGTGGTGATAGTGGGCAGCCCGTACCTGGGCGCCGACTCGATCGGCGCGATCGCGCTCACCGCCGGGGTCAGCGTGGCGGCCGCCATCTGCACCGGCGGCTGGCTCACCGTGAGCCGGCTGGCCTGGGCCACCATGGCCGCGCTCGCGGTCACCATCGGCTTCGCCCTGGTCGACCTGGGCCGACCCGCCGAGGAGCGGGGGAGCCTGGGCCGGTTCCTGGCCGCGCTCGGCGACGGCACCGGCGGGCTCACCGTGCACCGCTCCGGCGACTCCAACATCCAGACGCTGGTGAACAGCCCGCTCACCGTGCTGGCCCTGGCCGGGGCGGCGCTGGTCTGGCTGGCGTTGCTCCAGCCGTGGGGCGGCCTGATGCGGCTGTTCGGCATCTACCCGGCGATCCGGGCGGCGATGGCCGGCACCGCCGTGGCCGTCGGGCTGGGCGGCGTGCTGGGCGGCTCGGCGCTGGACGTGGCCGGTGCGGCGGCGGCGCTCGTGGTGCCCATGGCGGCGCTGTCGGCCCTGCGGGTGCTCGACCACTCCACCGACCGTACGTTGCCCGACAGCGGCCGTCCCGGCGGCGAGACGGGCACGGTCCCACGGGGCGGCCCGGACGGCTCCTCCCGGGGTGGCGCGGCTGCCGACGGGCCGGCGGCGGACGGTGATCTGCCGGCCGGTGACGGTTCGGGTGGTGGTGGGTCGGCCGGTGCCGGGCTGGCCGGTGGCGGTGCGGGTGGTGGTCGTTCCCGGCGCGACGGGCTGGCTGGCGACGGCGCGGGTAGCGGCCGGTCGGCGGGCGACGGCCCAGTCGGCGGCGGAGCGGGCGAGCCGGGGGAGACCGGGGAGCCGGCCGGACCGGATCGGCAGGGCCCTGACGGCAGCGAGGCGCCGAACGGGCCGCCCGCCGCCGGGGCGCGGGTCCCCGCACAGCCGACCCCGGCGTCCTCGGAGATCCCCGCCGGCTGACCCGGCCCGCGCGTGCCGCCCGGTAGGTGTGCCGCCCCCGCCCCGCTCCGCCCTCGCTCCGCCCTCGCCAGGTCGGGGAGGTGGCGGGGTCGAGGCCCGGAGGAAGGCACCACCTCGGCGAGGTGGTGTCGATCAAGAGGCCGGACCGGGGTCGGACCGTGCCGGACCGGGGTCGGACCGTGCCGGACCGGGGTCGGACCGTGCCGGACCGTGCCGGACCGTGCCGGACCCGGCCCGGAAGAGCGCCGGGGGAGGGCCGGCACCGGCCTCACGTGCGCCGACAGCGGGTGCGACGCCGGCTCACGGTCCGGATGGTGTTACCGTGGAATCCCGTGGATCGCGTGATCACTTGTCTGATCGGCACGGCGGTTCGCACGACCGCTACGGACGACACGGGAGCAGGCCTTGGCCCCTACAGCACGGACGACCAGGCACATTTTCGTCACCGGGGGCGTCGCCTCCTCGCTGGGTAAGGGCCTCACCGCCTCCAGCCTCGGCAGTCTGCTGACCGCGCGCGGACTGCGCGTGGTGATGCAGAAGCTCGACCCGTACCTGAACGTCGACCCCGGCACGATGAACCCGTTCCAGCACGGCGAGGTCTTCATCACCGAGGACGGCGCCGAGACCGACCTCGACGTCGGCCACTACGAGCGGTTCCTCGACCGGGACCTCTCCGGCAAGGCGAACGTCACCACCGGGCAGATCTACTCGGCGGTGATCGCCAAGGAGCGGCGCGGGGAGTACCTCGGCGACACGGTGCAGGTCATCCCGCACATCACCAACGAGATCAAGGCCCGCATCCGCGGCATGGCCGATCCGGACGCCGACGGCCAGGTGCCCGACGTGGTGATCACCGAGGTCGGCGGCACGGTCGGCGACATCGAGTCGTTGCCGTTCCTGGAGTCGATCCGGCAGATCCGCCACGACCTGGGCCGGGACAACTGCTTCTACCTGCACGTGTCGCTGGTGCCGTACCTGGCGCCGTCGGGCGAGCTGAAGACCAAGCCGACCCAGCACTCGGTGGCGCAACTGCGCAGCATCGGCATCCAGCCCGACGCGCTGGTGCTGCGCTGCGACCGGGAGATCCCGGACAAGGTCAAGGAGAAGCTGTCGCTGTACTGCGACGTCGACCGGGAGGCGGTCACCGCCGCCCCGGACGCGCCGAGCATCTACGACATCCCGAAGGTGCTGCACCGCGAGGGCCTCGACGCGTACGTGGTGCGCCGGCTCGGCCTGTCGTTCCGCGACGTCGACTGGACCCGCTGGGACGACCTGCTGGAGCGGGTGCACCAGCCGCGGCACACGATCACCGTCGCGCTCGTCGGCAAGTACGTCGACCTGCCCGACGCGTACCTGTCGGTCAGCGAGGCGGTCCGCGCGGCCGGGTTCGGCCACCGCGCCCGGGTGAAGCTCAAGTGGGTGCCGAGCGACGACTGCGTCACAGCGGCCGGCGCGGCCGCCGCGCTGTCCGGCGTCGACGGCATCGTGATTCCCGGCGGCTTCGGCGTCCGCGGCATCGAGGGCAAGGTCGGCACCGCCCGGTACGCGCGGGAGAACGGCATCCCGCTGCTCGGCCTCTGCCTCGGCCTGCAGTGCATGACCATCGAGGTGGCCCGCCACCTGGCCAACCTCGACGGGGCGAACTCCCTGGAGTTCGACGAGGAGGCGGTGCACCCGGTCATCGCCACCATGGCCGACCAGGAGGACATCGTGGCCGGCCGCGGCGACCTGGGCGGCACCATGCGGCTCGGGGCGTACCCGGCGAAGCTGGCCGAGGGGTCGATCGTCGCCGAGGCGTACGGCAGCACCGAGGTCAGCGAGCGGCACCGCCACCGGTACGAGGTGAACAACGCCTACCGCGACCAGCTCACCAAGGCCGGGCTGACCATCTCCGGCACCTCGCCGGACGGGCGGCTCGTGGAGTTCGTCGAGCTGGACCGCAACCTGCACCCGTTCTTCGTGGCCACCCAGGCGCACCCGGAGCTCAAGAGCCGCCCCACCCGCCCGCACCCGCTGTTCGCCGCGTTCGTCGGTGCCGCCGTGGCGTACTCGCAGGCCGACCAGCTGCCGGTGGACCTGGACGGCGCGTCGAAGAAGGCCAGCCGCGGCGGTGGCGCGAAGGCCTCGGCCAAGTGAGCGGCGTCGAGCACCGGTACGAGGTGACCGCGCGCCGCCAGATCTGGTCCGGCCGGATCTTCTCCGTGGTCAGCGACGACGTCACCATGCCCGGTGGCGGCGAGGCGACCCGGGACTACGTGCGGCACGTCGGCGCGGTCGCCGTGGTGGCGCTCGACGACGCCGGTCAGGTGGTGCTGATCCGCCAGTACCGGCACCCGGTCGGCCGGCACCTGTGGGAGCTGCCCGCCGGGCTGATGGACGTCGGCGGCGAGGACCTGGCCGCCGCGGCGCTGCGGGAGCTGGCCGAGGAGGCGGACCTGACCGCCGGGCGCGTGGACGTCCTCGTGGACCTGCACAGCTCGCCCGGCTTCGCCGACGAGGTGGTCCGGGTGTTCCTGGCCCGTGAGCTGGCCGAGGTGCCGGCGGAGCAGCGGCACGACCGGCACGACGAGGAGGCCGACCTCCAGGTGGTCCGCGTCGACCTGGCCGAGGCGGTGCGGATGGTGCTGGCCGGCGAGATCACCAACGCGTCCTGCGTGGCCGGGCTGCTCGCCGCGGCCCGCGCCCGCGAGACCGGCTTCACCGAGCTGCGCCGGCCGGAGGCGCCGCTGCCGCGCTGATCGGGAACCGACGACGAAGGGGCCGCGCGGCGCTGTGCGCCGGGCGGCCCCTTTCCGTTCCGGTGGTCAGTCGCGCAGCGGGCGGCCCTGCCCGTCGACACCGCCGTTGACGAGGATCAGGATGCCGTCGACGAGGCCCCAGATCGCGCCGATACCGCACGTCACGAGCGTGACGATGAGCTGGATGACACCGGTCTTGGTGTCGCCCATGTAGAACCGGCCGATGCCGAAGCCGCCGAGGAGGATCTGGAGCACACCCGCGACGACCTTGCTCTTGTCCGAGACGCCCTGCGGGTACTGCTGGTAAGGAGTGGTCATGAGCGGACACAATAGTGATCGACTCGCGTCCTGTCGGCCCCGGCACTCCGTTCGTGGAAGGATATTTACCGAACTCTGTCCTGTCGGCTGATGACGTCTCCACCGGCCAGCCTGGCCCACGCCTGACACACCGTCAGCACCAGCGGGCACCGGATGTCACAGTGTCGCCGTCCGTGGGCTTCCCACGGCTCTAGACTGCCGCCGGCGGGACCGGTGTACCGCGCCGGCAACGGAGCCGGCGCGGCGCCGCGCAGTCGGGGGTGAGCAGCCCCGGAGGAAGGTGTCTGCATCGTGAAGGTCGGAATCCCCCGCGAGGTCAAGAACCACGAGTACCGGGTGGCGATCACGCCCGCGGGCGTCAACGAGTTCACCCGCCACGGCCACGAGGTCTTCGTCGAGGCCGGCGCCGGCGTCGGCTCCAGCATCACCGACGACGAGTTCGCCGCCGCCGGCGCGAAGATCCTGGCCACCGCCGACGAGGTGTGGGACACCGCCGAGCTGGTCCTCAAGGTCAAGGAGCCGATCGCCGAGGAGTACCACCGGATGCACGAGGGACAGGTGCTCTTCACGTACCTGCACCTGGCCGCCTCCCGCGAGTGCACCGACGCGCTGGTCGACCGCAAGGTCACCGGCATCGCGTACGAGACCGTCGAGCTGCCCGACCGGTCGCTGCCGCTGCTCGCCCCGATGTCCGAGGTGGCCGGCCGGCTCGCACCCCAGGTGGGCGCCTTCTACATGATGCGCACCGGCGGCGGGCGGGGCGTGCTGCCCGGCGGCGTCTCCGGCGTGTACGCCGCCAAGACCGTTGTCATCGGCGCGGGCGTGTCCGGCCTCAACGCCGCCGCCATCGCGCTGGGCCTGCAGTCCGAGGTGCTGCTGCTGGACAAGAACGTGGCCCGGCTGCGCTCCGCCGACGCCATCTACCGGGGCCACCTGCAGACCGTCGCCTCCAACGCGTACGAGATCGAGCGGGCCGTGCTCGACGCGGACCTGGTCATCGGCGCGGTGCTGGTGCCCGGCGCGAAGGCCCCGAAGCTCATCTCCAACGAGCTGGTCTCCCGGATGAAGCCGGGCAGCGTGCTCGTCGACATCGCCATCGACCAGGGCGGCTGCTTCGAGGACTCGCGCCCGACCACGCACGCCGACCCGGTCTACAAGGTGCACGACTCGATCTTCTACTGCGTGGCGAACATGCCCGGCGCGGTGCCGAACACCAGCACCTACGCGCTGACGAACGTCACCCTGCCGTACGCCCTCGAACTGGCCAACCAGGGCTGGCAGCAGGCGCTGCGCAACGACCCGGCGCTGGCGCTGGGCCTCAACACCCACGCCGGCAAGGTCGTCTACGGCCCGGTCGCCGAGGCGCACGGCATGGACGTGCTGCCGCTGGACGAGGTGCTGAACTGACCGACACCGTGGTGCGCAGGGCCGGCGCGGAACCCGCGCCGGCCCTGCGCCGCGCGGTCCGCACGTACCTGGACCACCTCACCGTCGAGCGTGGGCTGTCCGCGAACACGCTCGCCTCGTACCGCCGGGACCTGGACCGCTACCTGGCCACGCTGGCCGCGGCCGGGGTGGACGACCTGGCCGCCGCCGGGCCCGCGCAGGTCGAGGCCCACCTGGCCCGGCTGCGCGCCGGCGACGACGACCACCCGCCGCTCGCCGTCTCCTCCGCCGCCCGCGCCGCCAGCGCGGTACGCGGCCTGCACCGCTTCGCGCTGCGCGAAGGGCTCACCGCCGCCGACCCCAGCCGCGACGTCCGCCCGCCCGCGCCGCCGCGCCGGCTGCCCCGGGCGCTGCCCGTGGACGCGGTCCTGCGGCTGCTGGAGGCCGCCGACCTGCCCGGCGCCACCGGCGACGCCGCCGCCCGCGCGCTGCGTGACCGCGCGCTGCTGGAATTCCTGTACGGCACCGGCGCGCGCATCTCCGAGGCGGTCGGCGCCGCCGTCGACGACCTGGACCTCGACGCCGGCGCCGTGCTGCTGCGCGGCAAGGGCGGCCGGACCCGGCTGGTCCCGGTCGGCGGGTACGCGGCCGACGCGTTGCGCGCCTGGCTGGTCCGGGGCCGTCCGGCGCTGCTCGCTGCCGGACGCGGCACCCACGCGGTGTTCGTCAACGCCCGCGGCGGCCCGCTCACCCGGCAGGGCGCCTGGGCTGTGCTGCGCGCCGCCGCCGGCCGGGCCGGCCTGCCGGTCGACGGCCCGGACGCGATCTCCCCGCACACGCTGCGCCACTCGTACGCCACGCACCTGCTCGACGGCGGCGCGGACGTGCGCGTCGTGCAGGAGCTGCTCGGCCACGCCTCGGTGACCACCACCCAGGTCTACACGCTGGTGACTGTGGAACGGCTGCGCGAGGTGTACGCCACCGCCCACCCCCGCGCCCGCTGAGCGCGCCGGGCTCGCGGCCCCCGGGTCTGTGATCGGGCCGCGCCCGCGGCTGACGGGCGGCCGACACGCCGACCCGCTACCGAACGTGCTGCTGGCCGGTGGCGTACAGTCGGCATCGGCGCGGGCCTCCAGGTACGACGGACCGGGGGTGCGCAGCGGCGCCGCGAGGGACGTCGGACGGCTCCGACGCCGGGTGGTCGTCGGGAGGGGGCAACGAGGACATGGCAGGAAACGGTGACCGTGCCGAGACCTGGACGTCGGAGCTCCGTGAGCAGCAGGCGACGCTGGGCGCCGATCTCGGCCCCGCCGACCCGGCCGCCTACACCATGCGCAAGCCGATCCCCGAACCCATGCCGACCGACCGGCACGGCCCGGCGCGGATCATCGCGATGGCCAACCAGAAGGGCGGCGTCGGCAAGACCACGACGACCATCAACCTGGGCGCGGCCCTGGCCGAGTACGGCCGCAAGGTGCTGCTCGTCGACTTCGACCCGCAGGGCGCCCTCTCGGTCGGGCTGGGCGTCAACCCGCACAACCTGGACCTGTCGGTCTACAACCTGCTCATGCAGGACGACGTCACCGCCGAGGACGTCCTGATCAAGACCGACGTGGCCGGGCTGCACCTGCTACCCGCCAACATCGACCTCTCCGCCGCCGAGATCCAGCTCGTGAACGAGGTCGCCCGGGAGATGGCCCTGGCGCGGGTGCTGCGCACCATCCGCAAGGAGTACGACTTCATCCTGATCGACTGCCAGCCCTCACTGGGCCTGCTGGCGATCAACGCGCTCACCGTCGCGCACGGCGTGCTCATCCCGCTGGAGTGCGAGTTCTTCAGCCTGCGCGGCGTGGCGCTGCTGCTCGACACCATCGACAAGGTGCGCGAGCGGCTCAACTTCGACCTGGAACTCGAAGGCATCCTCGCCACCATGTACGACAGCCGCACCACCCACTGCCGCCAGGTGCTGCAGCGGGTGGTCGAGGCGTTCGGCGACAAGGTCTACCAGACCGTCATCACCAAGACGGTGAAGTTCCCCGAGTCCACGGTGGCCGGCGCCCCGATCACCACCCTCGACCCGGCCTCCTCCGGCGCGCGCAACTACCGGCAGCTGGCCCGGGAGGTCATCGCCGCCCAGGCGGACCGGTAGGGCGCACGCCGGCCGCCCGCCGCGTCGTCTACGGTTTCCCGGTGACCGCCCCGCCCCTCGACCCGCCACACGGCGCCGGCGACCCTGCCGTAGCCGCGCAGGTCGACGGCGCCGACCCGGTCACCAACGGCTTCACCGTCCGGCTGGACAACTTCACCGGCCCGTTCGACCTGCTGCTCCAGCTGATCAGCAAGCACAAGCTGGACGTCACCGAGGTCGCGCTGCACAAGGTCACCGACGAGTTCATCGCGTACCTGCGGGCGATGGGCGACCAGTGGGACCTGGACGAGACCAGCGAGTTCCTGCTCGTCGCCGCCACCCTGCTCGACCTCAAGGCGGCCCGGCTGCTGCCCTCGGCCGAGGTCGAGGACGAGGAGGACTTGGCGCTGCTGGAGGCGCGGGACCTGCTGTTCGCGCGGCTGTTGCAGTACAAGGCGTACAAGGAGGCCGCCGCGCACATCGCCGAGCTGGAGGCGGTCGGCGGCCGGCGCTACCCGAGGGCGGTGACGCTCGAACCCCGGTACGCGGAGGCGCTGCCCGACCTGGTGCTCGGCATCGGTCCCGAGCGGCTGCGCAAGCTCGCGGTCAAGGCGATGAGTCCGAAACCGGTGCCCGAGGTGTCCATCGCGCACGTGCACATGGTCCGGGTCAGCGTCCGCGAACACGCCGGCATCATCGCCGACCGGCTGCGCCGCGCCGGAATCGCCACGTTCTCGCTGCTCTGCGCCGACTGCGAGATGACACTCGAGGTGGTGGCCCGGTTCCTGGCGCTGCTCGAGCTGTACCGGCAGGGTCTGGTGGCGTTCGTGCAGGAGCAGGCGCTTGAGGAGCTGACCGTTCGGTGGACCGGCCCGGCCGACGGCGAGGCCGAGCTGACAGTCGACGAGTACGCCGGCAACCCCGAGCCCACCCCCGCCGCCGGGTCGCCGGAGGGCGCCGGGGTCCTCGACGCGGCCGGGGTGCCCGACGCGGCCGGGGTGCCCGACGGCGCCCCATCGGGCGCTGTCGCCGTGCCCGGTGGCGGCACCTCGGCTGACGCTGCCGCATCCGGTCCTGTCGCTGGGTCCGGCGACGGCGCATCGGCTGACAGTGCCGCATTCGCTGACGCCGCCGTGCCCACCGAGCCCGCGGACGAGCCCGCACCGACGCAGGAGTGAACGGATGAGCGACGAGGAACGCCGCGACTCGCTGGCCGACCAGGCTGCCGCCTGGATCCCCCCGTGGCAGCGCCCGTCCGCGCCCAAACCCGATCCGGACAGCCGTGATTCGGCAGAAACCGCCGACTCGGCGCCCGAGCCGTCCACAGATCTTGGAAGCCAAGGGCCCCTGGAGGGGCCAGATTCTTCCAAGATCGCCGAAACCACGGCGGATCTTGGTACGGAAGCGCCCCTTGAAGGGCGCCTCCGTACCAAGATCTCGGGTGGAAGCTCGACTGCCGACGCTGACGAGCGCATCGAGCCGTCGGTCGACGCCGGCATCGATCCGGCCGCCTTCGGCGACGCTGGGCACGGCGACGGCGGGCACGACGACGACGGCCGGCGAGACGCCGACAACACCGCTGGGCGGGACGTGGACGCGGGGCGGGACGCCGACGCAACCGCGCAGGAACCGGGGGACCGGGCGAGCGGGGGAGCGGCGGGCGGCGTACCCCAGAAACGGGGACGTCGGCGGGCCGCGCCGGAACCGCCGCCCGCGCCCGTCCTGGACGACGCGGAGCTGCGCGGCGCCCTGGAGGCGATCCTGCTGGTGGTGGACCAGCCGGTCAGCGAGCTGACGCTGGCCGAGGTTCTGGAACAGGCCCCGGAGCGGATCGGCGCGATGCTCGACGAGATCGCCGCCGGGTACACCGCTGCCGGGCACGGGTTCGACCTGCGCCGGGCGGCGGGTGGCTGGCGTCTCTACACCCGGCCGGAATACGCCACCTACGTCGAGCGGTTTGTGCTGGACGGGCAGTCCGTGCGGCTGACCCAGGCCGCGCTGGAGACGCTCGCCGTGGTCGCCTACCGGCAGCCGGTGACCCGTTCGCGCATCTCGGCCATCCGGGGTGTCAACTGCGACGGGGTGCTCCGTACCCTGGTGGGTCGCGGCCTGGTCGAGGAGTGCGGCACCGAAGCGGACAGCGGCGCCTACCTCTACCGGACCACCACCATGTTCCTGGAGAAGCTGGGGCTCAACTCGGTGGACGACCTGCCGCCCCTGGCCCCGTTCCTTCCCGACGACGTAGAAGAGCTTGCCGATGCGACGCGATGACCGTGCCCCGAAGCCCGACGCCCCCGTGTACGAGGGCGCCGAGCGCCTGCAGAAGGTGCTCGCCGCCGCGGGGGTGGGTTCCCGGCGCGCCTGTGAAGACCTGATCTTCCGGCGGCGGGTGACAGTGAACGGGCGGGTGGCGCAGCTCGGCGACAAGGCCGACCCGGCCCGCGACGTGATCGTCGTCGACGGGGAGCGGCTGCAGGCCGACGTCCGCCTGGTCTACGTGGCGATGAACAAGCCGCGCGGTGTGGTCACCACCATGGCTGACGAGAAGGGCCGCACCGAGCTCGCCGACTTCATCGGCGCGCGGCTGGAGCAGCGGGTCTACCACGTCGGGCGACTGGACGCCGACAGCGAGGGCCTGCTCCTGCTCACCAACGACGGCACCCTCGCCCACAAGCTCATGCACCCGTCGTACGAGGTACTCAAGACCTACCTCGCCGAGGTGGCCGGGCCGATCCCGCGCAACCTGGGCAAGCGGCTGACCGCCGGCGTCGAGCTGGAGGACGGGCCGGTGAAGGTCGACGGGTTCAGGCTGGTCGACACGCTCGGCAAAACCGCCCAGGTGGAGCTGACCCTGCACGAGGGTCGCAAACACATCGTCCGGCGCCTGATGGCCGAGGTGGGACACCCGGTGTCCCGTCTGATCCGTACGTCGATCGGTCCGATCAAGCTCGGCGACCTGCGCACCGGGCGGCTGCGGCGGCTCACCAACGCGGAGGTCGCCGCCCTGTTCAAGGCCGTGGGTGACTGACCCCGACGATCGGGGTACGGCTCCCGGTAGGCTTCGACGCGGTCCGCGGGCCGGCGCGTGCCGCCCGGCGGGACGCCCGCGCGGCGCGGGCATGATTGACGACAGAACCATCCGCTCAACGGCGTCCGGGAATCCGGGCGACCCGCGAGGTACGGGCTGAGGAGGACAACGGTGGAGGAGAACGTACCGGCCGGGCGATGCGTGGTCGCTGTGGACGGGCCGTCCGGTTCGGGGAAGTCCACCGTGTCGCGGCGGCTGGCGGCGGGCCTCGGCGCCCGCTACCTCGACACCGGCGCCATGTACCGGGCGCTGACCTGGGCGGTCCTGCGCTCCGGCGTGGAACTCACCGACGCCGAGTCGGTGGCAAAGGTCGCCGCCGAGGCCGACCTGCGCATCGGCACCGACCCCCAGGGGTACGCCGTGACAGTCGACGGCACCGACGTGTCCACCGCCATCCGCGGCGCCGAGGTGACCGCCGCGGTGTCAGCGGTTGCCGCCGTCGCCGCCGTACGCGAGCTGCTGGTGGACCGGCAGCGGCGGGTGATCGCCGACGCGGGCCGGATCGTGGTCGAAGGCCGGGACATCGGCTCGGTGGTCGCGCCGGACGCGGAGCTGAAGGTGTACCTGACCGCCTCCGAGGCGGCGCGCGCGAAGCGGCGCAGCGCGGAGGACGCCGCCGACGTCGCGGCGACCGCCGCGGACCTGGCCCGCCGGGACCGCCTCGACTCGACCCGCAAGGTCAACCCGCTGCAGCAGGCCCCCGACGCTGTGGTGCTGGACACCACCGAGCTGGGCATCGACGAGGTAGTGGCGCGCCTGCGCGAGATGCTCACGGAGCGGGGTGCCGCGTGAGCGAGGATTTCGAAGGCTGGGTGGAGCTGCGCGAGCCGGAGGTCGACTCCGGTGAGCCGACCGGCCCGCAGCCCGTCGTAGCGGTGGTCGGCCGCCCCAACGTCGGCAAGTCCACGCTCGTCAACCGCATCATCGGCCGCCGGCAGGCGGTCGTGGAGGACATCCCCGGGGTGACCCGGGACCGCGTGCCCTACGACGCGCAGTGGAACGGCCGGGCGTTCACAGTGGTGGACACCGGCGGCTGGGAGCCCGACGCCAAGGACCGGGCCGCGGCCATCGCCGCCCAGGCCGAGACCGCGGTGGCGACCGCCGACGTGGTGCTGTTCGTGGTGGACGCCATGGTCGGCGCCACCGACGTGGACGAGGCCGCGGTGAAGATGCTGCGCCGCAGCGCCAAGCCGGTGATCCTCATCGCCAACAAGGCCGACAACACCACCATCGAGATGGAGGCGACCTCGCTGTGGTCGCTCGGCCTCGGTGAGCCGTTCCCGATCTCCGCGCTGCACGGCCGCGGTTCCGGCGACCTGCTCGACGCCATCCTGGACGCGCTGCCCGAGGCGCCGGCGATCGTGGAGAACCGCCCGCGCGGCCCGCGCCGGGTGGCACTGGTGGGCCGCCCCAACGTCGGCAAGTCCAGCCTGCTCAACCGCTTCTCCGGTGAGGAGCGGGCGGTGGTCGACTCGGTGGCCGGCACCACAGTGGACCCCGTCGACAGCCTGGTGGAGATCGGCGGCGAGACCTGGCAGCTGGTCGACACGGCCGGTCTGCGCAAGCGCGTCGGCAAGGCCAGCGGCACCGAGTACTACGCCAGCCTGCGTACCGCCTCGGCGATCGAGGCGGCCGAGGTCGCCGTGGTGCTGATCGACTCCAGCGAGGTGATCAGCGAGCAGGACCAGCGGATCCTCACGATGGTGGTCGAGTCCGGACGGGCGCTTGTCATCGCGTTCAACAAGTGGGACCTGGTCGACGGCGACCGCCGCTACTACCTGGACAAGGAGATCGACCGCGAGCTGCGGCGCATCCCCTGGGCGATCCGGCTGAACCTGTCCGCCAAGACCGGCCGCGCGGTCGACAAGCTCGCACCCGCGCTGCGCAAGGCGCTCGCCAGCTGGGAGACGCGCATCCCGACCGCGCAGCTCAACCAGTGGCTCACCGCGCTGGTCCAGGCCACCCCGCACCCGGTACGCGGCGGACGCGCCCCGCGCATCCTCTTCGCCACCCAGGCCGGGGCGGCGCCGCCGCGGTTCGTGCTGTTCACCACCGGCCCGCTCGACGCGGGGTATCAGCGCTTCGTCGAGCGCAAGCTCCGCGAGGAGTTCGGCTTCGAGGGCAGCCCGATCGAGATCTCGGTACGCCCGCGCAAGAAGCTCGGCCCCGGCGGCCGGGGCAAGGCCCACGGCTGACCCGCTCCCTGCTCTGCCGCACGCCACCCTCCTAGGATGCTCTAGGGGGTGTGGCGTGCGGCGCGGGAGGGGCCTCTGCGCACGGTGCGAAGATCCTGCGCTAAGCTGTACCGGCTGCCGCGGGGGAGACCTGGCGGGGGCATCGGGACGTGGCGCAGCTTGGTAGCGCACTTGACTGGGGGTCAAGGGGTCGTCGGTTCGAATCCGGCCGTCCCGACAAAGAAAAAGCCCTGACCAGCGGGAAAGCTGGTCAGGGCTTTGATTTTCTTCGATGGAGATTTGAACCGCCCCCCGAAAACCCCCCGTTTACGCGGTGCGGCAGCCAAGTTCGTCATCGGTGTGCATCGTTCTCTTCTGACGATGATCCGACGCCTGGCCGCCGAGCCGGGGTGGGAGGCCGTCCGGGTCTGATCCGGGCGGGCGACCGCGACCGGTCGACGCCCGGGACCGGCCCCGTCAGCGCGGGTGGTAGACGACCGCGCGGCTGACACCCCAGACCGGGCGGATCGTCGCGGCGATGCGGCCGCGGTCATCAAGGTCGACGACCTCGCCGTCCGTGCTGACCCCGGCGAGGCTGAGGTCGTGCAGGACGCCGCGCCGCCACAGCGCCGGGCGGGCGCTTCTGTCGGTGGCCTGGGAGTTGGCCAGGATCTCGCCGCGGTTGTTGATCGCCCGCAGTTGGGTGAAGCTACCGCCGAGGGTGCCGACGTCCAGAGCGCGGCCGTGCCGCCAGAGGATGCCGCGCTCGAACTGCTCGGCCGAGAACTGCCAGCCGATCACCCAGCCGCGGTCGTTGAGGGCGTACGTGTTGCTGCGGTCGAAGGGGCCGGCGCCGAGGTCGGTGACCCGGCCACTGTGCCACAGGGCGGCGTGGAAGCCGCCCGGCACGTACACCCCGCCGGAGACCTGGCCGCGGTCGTTGACGTCGGACGCTTCGCCGAGGGCCAAGGGCCGGGCACGGCCGTTCGTCCACAGGACGGGACCTGCGTCGGTGCGGCCGAGGACCTGGCCGCGGTTGTTGATCGCCACGGGCAGGGTGGACGGGACGCCCAGCGGCCGCAGGACACCGCGGTGCCAGACGTACCCGCCGGAGCCGTCGCCGCGGGTGCCGACGACCTGGCCGCGGTCGTTGACGTCGATCGGGTCGAAGGCGCCGAGATCGATCATCCGGCCGTGGCGCCAGAGGAACCCGCGGTAGGTGCCGTCGGCGGCCTGGGCACGGCCGACCACGTCGCCGCGGTTGTTCATTGCGCTGGCGTAGCTGCTGTCGCCGCCGAGGGTGCCGAGGTCCACCATGCGATAGCCAGCCAAAGCGCCGGGCGCGGCAGACGCGGCGACGGTGGGCGCGGCCGTCAAGGCGGCCGCGAGGAAAGCGGTGGCGAGGATCGATGGCATGAAACGGCTCCTTCCGGAGCGTCGCCGGACGAAACGTGCGCTCAGCGTAGGCGCGTCCCACCGCTCCGCCAGGGCGCCGTCACGAATCCGACAGCCTCGCCGTCCGCTACGCGTCACTCGCACGCGATCGTGGGAGTGGCGCCCCTTTTAGAGGGCATCTGATCCGTGTAGTGGTTGATTCATGTTCGGCCGTGGCGTCGATGGCTTCGGTTCGTTGATCACGCCGTGCGTGTGAAGCGGCGTGGATATCGGTCGGATTTATCGGATGAGCGGTGGGCGTTGATCGCGCCGGCCAGCCGAAGGTTCGTTCCACGACCCACCGGCGTGGCTGAACGTGCAAGCCCTTCTCTGCCGGGCGGGGCACCACCTCGACGTCGATGCCGAGCCGGGCGCCGTGCGCCCGGACCCGGTGTTGTAGCCGCTGTCGACCCACGCCCTGATTCGGCGTCGGGCCCACATCGAATCCGTCCGCCTACGCGCCGATCGACACGGTGTCGAGGTCGGCCCGATCCGGCCGCCACTGTTCTCGCTGGCCCGGACGCTCCGACAACCAGCCCGGCGGCAATCAGCCCGCGCCGTGGACGGCGAACGCAGCCCAGTGCCGCGGCGCCGCGAACGGACGCCTCCTGTACCGCTCATCCGTGCACCGCCCGGCGTCGGATCGGAGCGCATCCGGTTCGCCGGCGTCGCCGGCCTGCTGAAGATCGAATGCCCGCTGCTTCCAGAACAGATAGCGGTTCATGTCGCCGGCAGCCTGATGCGCCCGCGCAACGATTTTGTTGGCGGCCACCGTCCAGGCGGCGTCGGCCCGACCGTCGGACAGGATCCGCAGCGCCCGCTGCACATGCCGGGCCTGCAACTCGCCGTCGACGGCGAGGACCGCGACGTGGCTGCGCCGGCCGTTCGCCGCAGGCGTACGGATGATCCAGCCACGCGACTGCGCTTCCTCGGCCAGCTCGAAGACAATCCCGAAGCGCTTGGCCAGCAGCCAGGCGCGAACGTCGTCGCTCAGCCGGTCGAGCTGGGTCTGCGCGCCGCGGGCCGGCTCAAGCCGCTGGCGCCGGGGCCTCCTCGGCCTCGCGCACAGCCCGGACCTGCTCGGACACCGCATCCACCTTCTGCACGACCCGGACGGCGGCCCGTTATTGCCACCTGACGAGGTAGATGCCTTGCCTGTGGGTGGTGAAGTGCCCGTCCGCGGGGTGCACTGTCGCAGAGTGGTAGGTGCCGGGATAGCTGGGGTCGGGCCGCCGGAGCGCCATGTCGAGGACGTACCGGGCTGTGCGCCGGAACGCGACCGCGTTGCCGGCCATGAACAGGGTGTGAGCGTGCAGGCGTTGGTGGAACCTGTCCCTGTGACAGGAACGCCGACGGGCTTGGCGATTGAGTTCGTGGACCTCGTCCCAGGCGGGAACGTCGTTCGGGTTCCAGGAAATGGTGTGCGGAGCCCCGGCTCCCAGGCGGTGACGTAGCTGCTTCCACCGGTTCGGGGCGAACTGCAGGTCGTGGTGACTGAGTACCAGATCGAGCTCACCGACGGTCACGGTGGCGAGGGAGGGCTCCGGCGGCGGCTTGCCCCGTAGCGGTAGGTGGATCAGTGTGTGGCGTGATCGGGCTGCCAGCATCCACAGGCCCGTGATGGTGAACGCGGCCTCGGCGTTGAGTTCCAGGACGAACCAGGGGTTGTTGTCGACCAGCACCGCGCCGGTCACCGGTTCGGCCGGGCGGACGACGCGGTACTGATCGGCGCCGAGCCGTCCCTGATGTACACGGATGTTGAGGTTCATGCGGTGGCGAGCTGCGCGCGGGCGTGCATCAGCGCGAACCCGAGGAGGCTGCGGCCGCGCCATTGGGCCGGATCGTGGGCGCGTGGGTCCGTCGCGGAAAGACCGATGCCCCAGACCCGATCCTTCGGGCTGGCTTCCACCAGTACCCGATTGCCCGTACGAGACAGGTACCGCCCGAGGTCAGGGTGCTGGCTGAACTTGGCCACGATGCCGGCGGCGACCAGGTCGAAGCGGTACGCATCCCAGGCGGCCTGGTCGAAGTCGCGGACCTGCCGGCCCAGGCCTTAACCGCGCCCGGGTGCGGCGCCGTGAGCATTGCGCGGTGATCGCTTCGTCGCCGAGCTGGTGCCCCCAGAAGAACAGGTACTTGACCCGCCCGCCCGCAGCTCGGGCAGGCTGCGCGGCGAGGAGGTGGTGTCGGGCATGTTCGGCAGGGTGCCAGAACCGTATGGTCACGCGCCATCGGGTTTGCTCCGCCGGTCGCGGGTTTGCCGGCCGTCCTCCCCGGGGTTGAGCGGGCCGAGAGCGACCTTGCTGCCCTTCGGTTTGAGGCGAGCCGCCTCGGCCTTGCGACGCGCCGAGATTTTTATTGCTGAGTCAAAAATTCGACGTTCATCTCTGGCATTGGGAGTGGTCGTGCGTTCATGATGTGGCGGTACGGCTGCCCGGAGATCCGCCCACCCTGTTGGATGACGTGCTCGGCAGGGCCGGCCGGTCCCCGGGCGCGTCGCTTTCGACTGGGAGGTAGTCATGACACCGACGGGACCACGCAGGCCCGCCCTGCTCCGGTCCGGCATCGCGGCCGCAGCAACCGTGCTGGCTCTTGCCGCGAGCACCGTGTCCGCGACGGCCGCCCCAGCCGAAGGTGACATCCTCGCCGCGGGCGGCCCGACCGCCGTGGCTGGCTCCTACATCGTCGTGTTGCGGGACTCCGCCGTCAGAGCCACCGCCGTGGACACCACTGCCCGTGACCTCACCGCACAGCAGGGCGGCGGCGTCGGCCCGGTCTACCGGCACGCCCTGCGAGGCTTCGAGGCCCGACTCTCCGAGCGCGGCGCCCGCCGCCTCGCCGCCCATCCGGCCGTCGCCTCCGTTACGCAGAACCACACGGTGTCCGTGGCAGGCGTGCAGAGCCCGACGCCGTCCTGGGGCCTGGACCGGATCGACCAGCGCGCGTTGCCGTTGGACAACTCATTCACCTATCCTCGCGTGTCGCCGGGCGTGCGTGCGTATGTCATCGACTCCGGGATCAACCTGACCCACACCGAGTTCGCCGGGCGGGCGGTGTCCGGCTGGGACTTCATCGACAACGATGCCGACGCCACCGACTGTATGGGGCACGGTACCCACGTGGCCGGCACGGTCGGCGGCACCACCTACGGGGTGGCCAAGAACGTGCAGTTGGTGGCCGTACGCGTCTTCAACTGCGACGGCCGCGGCACCACGTCGAACGTTCTTGCCGGGGTCGACTGGGTGACCGGCGACCATGATCCGGGTGAGTTGGCCGTGGCGAACATGAGCCTCGGCGGCCCGCCGTACGCGCCCATGGTCGACGCCGTGCGACGGTCGATCGCAGACGGCGTCACCTACGTGGCGGCTGCGGGCAACGAGAGTGGCGCCGACGCGTGTTCCTACAGCCCGGCCTCCGTCCCGGAGGCGATCACCGTCGCCGCCACCGACGCCACCGACGCCCGCGCATCGTTTTCGAACATCGGTACGTGCGTGGACCTGTTCGCGCCGGGCGCCGAGATCACCTCGGCCTACATCGGCAGCAGCACCGCAACCCGCACCGCCTCCGGAACCTCGATGGCCACCCCGCACGTCACCGGGGCGGCGGCGTTGATCCTGGCCGACAACCCCACCTACACCCCGGCGCAGGTGACCCAGGCACTTCTGGCCGACACCACTCCCGGCGTGGTGACCAATCCGGGTGTCGGCTCGCCGAACCGGCTGCTCTACGTCAGCGCCATTACCCCGGCCAACGACTTCGCACTGACCGCTACCCCCGCCAGCGGCACCGTCACTGCCGGCGGCACCATCTCCACCACGATCACCGCGACCGTCACAAACGGTGCGGCCCAACCGGTCTCCCTGGTGGCCCGCGGCCTACCCGGAGGCGCCGACGCCACATTCCAGCCCGCGAGCGTTCCCTCCAATGGCAGCACCACCCTGACCATCAACACAGCGTCGACAACCATGGCCGGCGACTACACCATCACGGTGATCGGCACCGGGACCGGTGCAACCCGCGCGACGGCATTCCAGCTACACGTCAACGACCCGGCCGGCTGCGTCGGCTCGAACGGCACAGACACGGCGATCACCCAGAGCACGAGCGCCCTGGTCCCCATCGCGATCACCGATTGCCCCGGCGCCGCCGCTCGCAACAGCACCATCGAACTGCACATCGACCATTCTGGCATCGGTGACCTCGACATACGGCTGCTCTCACCCGACGGCACCTGGTACTACCTGCTGGACCGCACCGGCGGCCACAGCGAGGACATCGACTACACCTTCACCCACGACCTGTCGTCCGAGACCGCGAACGGCACCTGGACGCTGTGGCTCAACGACCTCCTGCACTCGGGCACCGGGTTCCTCGACTCGTGGCGCATCAACCTCGCGGGCGCCGACCTGCCGGCACCAGCATGCGGTGGCCGCACCACCACCAACCTGCGGATACCGGCCGGCGGCACGGTCGAATCGTCAATCAGCGTGGCCGACTGCGGCCTGGCGCCGTCGACCAAGAGCTACATCGAGCCCAACATCCGTCACCAGTACGGCCGAGACCTTCGAGTCTCCCTCATCGCGCCGGACGGGCAGGCAATCCTGCTCAAGGATGCCTACGTGGGGTCGTACCGAGCAAACGTCCGCGAAACCTTCATCACCGACCTGTCGAGCAGGCCCACAGCTGGCACCTGGAAACTGCGGGTCGAGAACGTCGCCAACTATGAAGGCATGTTCGAAGGCTGGAAGCTGACCCTCGATGGCGGCACCACACCACCGCCCACCACGCCGCCGCCGACGACGCCTCCCCCCACCACGCCGCCGCCGACGACGCCACCGCCCACCACCCCGCCTCCGACCACCCCGCCTCCGACCACCCCGCCCCCCGGTGGGAGCCCCTCCTGCACCGCCGTCTACTCCGTGCAGGACCAGTGGAACGGTGCGTTCGTCGCCAACGTCAACATCACGGCAGGAGCCACCCCGCTCACCGGCTGGCGGGTCACCCTCAACCTGCCGGGCGGTGCCTCGATTACCTCGCTCTGGAACGGTGTCAATAGCGGTACCAGCGGGACCATCACCGTCGCGAACCAGAGCTACAACGGACGGCTGGCCGCAGGCCAGACCACCAGTTTCGGATTCCAGGGCACCGGAAACGGCACCGGCGCCACCGCTACCTGCACCGGAAGCTTGAGCTAGAGCGACCGGCAATAGGTATGGCGTCTGGACGGAGGGGACCCCCGAGGCGGCAAGCGGGCACGGGCCCATTGATCACGATAGTCCTCTACGCTTCGTGACCGATTGAGTCCCGTGCCTGCATATATAGGTGCCGTCGGCGACGGTGATCTGGTCGATCCGCCGCCGAAGCGCCGGCACCAGAGCCAGCAGTGGGGCCGAGGGTGTCGATGACCCTTTCCGCCGCCGAGTGCGACCCCCCGAACAGTGGGCCCACCCCTGGAAGGCCGTCGAGGTCACCTGCACCCATCGCCGTCCACGATGGACGCAGAACGAGGTACGCGAGAAATGCCCTCAGCGGGCGCGTTGACCACTTCGCCGAGCTGCACCCAATCTGCTCTCCCCAACCGGGCTCGCACCGGACCGCCCACCGGTCGAGGGCTGCCAGCCCGGTGCCACGGTTGGCGCCAGCGCCTGGCTCCCGCCGGGGAGCACGCCCACGATCGCCGCGCCGTGTCAGCGGCATGAGCGCGCACCTGATCAAGCGGTCCTGGCGACCGCACCGCGCCTGATTGGCGGTAGATGTGCGCGCTGTCCCCAACTCCGTGGCCGTGCGTTACGGGTCGAGTGGTTCGATGACCTGCTTTCGGGCGTGTTGGTAGATGACGGAGCTGCGGAACCCGACGATCTCGCGGCGTCCGCTGAACTTGTCCATGAGGAAGGAGTGCAGGCTGTCGACGCTGGGTACGGCGACGTGGACGAGGAAGTCGTCGCCGCCGGCCACGACGTACACCGACAGCACCTCGGGCAGCTCCATCGCATATTTCTTGAAGCCGTCGATGACGGTGCGGCTCAGGGGCCGGACCTGCACGTGCAGCAATGCTTGGACGCCGCGGTTGAGAGCGGCCAGGCTGATCTCGGCGTGATAGCCGGTGATCACGCCGCGTTCCCGCAGTGCGCGCACGCGTTCCAGGCAGGTGGACGGCGCCAGGCCGACCGCGCGGGCCAGTTCGCGGTTGGTCTGCCGCGCATGTGTCTGCAGGTGCTCGATGATCGCCGTATCAAGTTCGTCCACGACCGGGATCTTGTCATCTTCTCCGAACGATGTTCGCTTCAAGCTGGTCGGCGCCAACCACCTGCCTACTGTCGATCCCGTTCCGGCGAGCGCACGACAGGAGCCATCATGGTCGCGACCCACCTCGACACCGAGTCGATGCACGAACACGTCGTCATCAGGCGGGGCATACGGTCCGGCCTGCCGATCGTTGTCGCGGTGCACTCCACCGCGCTCGGTCAGGCCATCGGCGGCTGCCGGCTCGCGCACTACCCGCACTGGCGTGACGGGCTCACCGACGCGCTGCGGCTGTCAGCCGCGATGTCGGACAAATGCGCGCTGGCTGGGCTGCCCAACGGCGGCGGCAAGACCGTCGTCGCCCTGCCCCCGGGCAGGACACTCGACACGGCCGCCCGTCGGGCGGTGCTGCGCGACGCGGGCGACGCGATCGCCGGGCTGGACGGCGCCTATGCCACCGGACCGGACGTGGGAACCGGACCGGACGACATGGTCACGATCGCCGAGCGGACCCCGCATGCGTTCTGCCGACCGGTGCACGCAGGTGGCAGCGGCGACTCCTCCGGACACACCGCCGTCGGCGTCCTCGCCGCGCTGCATGCCCTGTGCGCCGAGCGATTCGGGTCAGCCGATCTGTCCGCGCGCAGCTTCGCCGTGCTCGGCCTCGGCCGCGTCGGCGGGCACGTACTGCGCATGCTCGCCGACGCCGGCGCGACCCTGGTGGCCGCCGACATCGACGAGGGCAGACGAATGCTCGCCGACACCGCGGGTGCCGCCTGGACCAGCCCGCAGGACTGCCTGACCGCCGACGTGGACGTGCTCGTCCCCGCCGCCCTCGGCGGTCTGCTCACCCCGCACACAGTGCCGACACTGCGCTGCGCCGCGATCGCCGGCCCGGCCAACAACCAACTCGACACCCCGGCCACCGCCGACCTGCTGCACCAGCACGGCATCCTCTGGGCACCGGACATCATCGTCAGCGCAGGCGGCATCATCCACGCCACCGCCGTCGAGCTACACCGGGAAACGTCCGCCCAGGCCACCGCCCGGGTCCACGGCATCGCCGACACCCTCACTGACATCCTGCACACCGCCCGCGCCACCGGCTCGACCCCGGCAGCCGCCGCTCGCTCCCGCGCCCGCCACCGCATCGAAAACGGCCGCCGCTGACCCTGCCGCCCCCGACCGCAAGACAACGGCCAACCGTCACCGTTCTCGACGCAGCCGCACCATCGATACCCGGCCGAAGGCCCTTCCGTGAGCGCTCCACCAGCTAGAGGACGGAGATGGAGCTGGGAGCTCGTTCTTGCCGAGCTAGCGCGCGTATCACGTTGAAGGAACCGTGTCGCCAGGCCGCGAGGCTTCTCAGCAGCTGGATTGTCGCTTCAGTCGCTGTCTGCCGAGGGCGGCCAAAACAGGTCCGAGCCCCGTCGACCGCCGCAAGCCAGGCTCGAAACACCACGTCATCACCGACGGGGCGGCATCCCACTCGCCGCGTCCCTGACCGGCGGCAACCTCCACGACGTTACCCAACTACTGCCCCTGGTCGACAAGATCCCGCCGATCAAAGGCGTCCGCGGCAGACCCAGACAGCGACCGAAACGCATCTACGCCGACCCTGGCTAACGGTGACTGCGGCGGACGGGTTCGGCCTGAGCTGGCGCCAGGTGGTGACCCGGGCGCGGTGGTGGCGGGTCGTCGGCTGAGCGCGACAGCCGCTCACCTCAGCTCTCGCCCGATATACGACCGGGTGGTGGCGTGCCGCGCACAGGGACCTGAGCGAGAATGGGCCAGTTCGAACTCTGCGCAACCCCGGAAGGACCCTCCCTTGGCCAGTGGACTCGTAGCCCTGCTGGATGACGTGGCGGTGCTGGCCCGAGCCGCCGCCGCGTCGATCGATGACATCGGGGCGGGCGCCGCGAAGGCCGGCGCCAAGGCTGCGGGGGTCGTCGTCGACGATGCGGCCGTCACGCCGCAGTACGTGCGGAACCTGGCGGCCGAGCGCGAGGTGCCGATTATCAAGCGCATTGCCGTGGGGTCGCTGCGCAACAAGTTCTTCATCATCCTGCCGGCGGTGCTGCTGCTCAGTCAGTTCGTGCCCTGGCTGCTCACTCCGATCCTCATGCTCGGCGGCGCCTACCTCTGTTACGAAGGCGCGGAGAAGGTGTGGGCCAAGATCGCCCATCACGATGCCTCCGGCGCGGGCGAGGAAGAGGTGCAGGACGAGGCGACACTGGTGTCCGGGGCGGTACGAACCGACCTGATCCTCTCGGCGGAGATCATGGTCATCACCCTCAACGAGGTGATCGATGAGGCGTTCTGGTCCCGCCTGGCGATCCTGGCTGTCGTCGCCGTCGTCATAACCGTCCTGGTGTACGGCGTGGTGGCCCTGATCGTAAAGATGGACGACGCCGGGCTGCGCCTGTCGCAACGTTCCGGCGCCGTCGCCACGTTCGGCCGCGGTCTGGTGAGGGCGATGCCGGTAGTCCTCACCGTGCTGACGGTAGTCGGCACCGCGGCGATGCTGTGGGTGGGCGGGCACATCCTGCTGCTGGGCACGAACGAGCTGAACCTGCACTTCCTGTACGAGGCCGTGCACCACGTGGAGGTCGCCGCCCACGACGCCACGGGTGTTCTCGGCGGGCTCGTCGGCTGGCTCGTCAACACGGTGGCCAGCGCGGTCCTCGGGCTGATCGTCGGAGCGCTGGTCGTGCTGGTCATGACGCTCACGCTCCACCGCCGCAAATCCAAGGCTGCGGCTGCGACTGCGGCGGCCACGACTCGTACTGACGCCACCATCCCCGTGCCGCCGAGCCGTGCAGCTCAGCGTCGCGACGCTCCTGCGGACCGAGCGCCGCGCGGTTGACCGCAAATCATCGCAACTCGACCACGGGGTCAGGCGTTCTGGTGCTGAAGTCTTCGCTGGTAGTGGGCCGTCTTGGCGCGGTACTGGTGTCGTCGTCATCGTGACCTACCGACTCAGAGACCGCGACCTCGGCCGCGTCCCCGCAGCCACCAAGACCAACGACTAAAGATCAACCAAACCAAGGTGGTCCAGTTTCAGCCGGAACACGGTGGACGGATTGACCATCCAGCGCGGTCCGCGGGCCAGCGGCCGCACCGCTCGATGCTAGACCGCCTGTCGGCTCCGCCTGAAAGGCTAGGGTTGGGGCGGCGTTGACAGCAGCCCATCGGCCGTTCCGTCCGTCGCTGGAACTGACCGTGGCCGCGGTCGGGGGCGGTGGCGGTCACCTTGGCGGAGGCTCCCCACAGCTCAGTCGACAGACCGAGGCGGTACCCGACCTAGGGCCGGACTGCCCCTTCTGTCCTTAGGGTGGTGGGAGCGCCCTCGCAGCGGCCGTCCGTCCCTCGTTCACGCCACGGGAGAGACACCATGACCTCCACGTTCGCCCGACGGTTGACGGGCGCGGTCGGCCAGGTCGCGTTGGGCGCGATGCTGCTCGTTGCCGGCATCGCCCACCTGACAGTCGCGCGCCAGGAGTTCCTGGCGCAGGTGCCCTCCTGGCTCCCGCTCGACGCCGATCTCGTCGTCGTCGCCTCCGGAGTGGTCGAGATCTGTCTCGGGCTGGCACTGCTCGCGGCTTGGAGACAGCCTGTACGCGGCCTCACCGGAGCGGTTGTAGCGGCCTTCTTCGTCGCGGTCTTCCCGGGCAACATCGCTCAGTTCACCGAAGGGCGTGACGGATTCGGCCTGGATACCGACGCGGCACGGGCGGTCCGCCTGCTCTTCCAGCCGCTGCTCGTACTCTGGGCGCTCGCCGCCACCGACGCGGTTCCCGCGCTCCGCTCACTGCGCCGTCGCCCCTGACACACGACCCGAATCCAACGACATCCGTCAGCCCGGTTGCCGTTCGCTACCTGGGTGCCAGTTGCAGATCATCTCTGATGGCGACCGCTTGGGCGACGAGATCGATCGCTGCGTCGAGGTCGGCCGCGGCGAAGGCGCTAGGTCCCTGCCCGGCGCCAAGCTCGTCGAACCACTCGACGTTGCCCAACGCTCGCCCTTGTCGTGCGTCACTCAACGCCTCGGCAGCAGGACGAACAGCCACTGGGCCGACCTTCCGGTCGGCTAACACTGTCAGCCCCTCGATTGGTACGAGGATCGTCGTCATGTCAACGGTCACCAATGACGGCAAGATCATCCCGCCACAGACATCAACCCTCGGCCTGCGGTGAGGCAAGGTGCACGACCTCACCGTCGTGCCCGTCAAGTAAACACCTCAGTCCGTCGGGCTGTCATCGGCAGAGTCGCTCGTGGTGGCGGGCCCTGGGACCATTCCTGCTTCGCGGTCGGCGTGGTGTCCTTGCGGCATGAGAGTGCACCGCCGACCAGTGAGTGCGAGAGCCGTGGTGCGCTGCGTCGCGGAGCCGCTGCTAGGTTCGCCGGCATGACGGTGCGGATCACGGCAGGGCAGTTCCACGCGGCCGACGGTGTCGAGGACTGGCGCTGCCTCTACCACGTGGTCTCGGCGTATTTCCGCACCGGCTCGCTGGCCAAGGGCATAGCGTTCGTCGATGAGGTCGGCGGGCTGGTCGGTGGCGCGGAGCAGCAGTACGTCAACATCGATCTGCGTCACGTCGGCGTAACGGTGTCCCTGATGTCGCGCGACGTTGCGCTGGCCCGCCGGATCTCGGCTGCCGCCAGGGAGCTCGGCATCCCCGCCGACCCGACCGCCGTGCAGCTCATCAACGTCACCCTCGATGCCCTGGTGGGCGCGGAGGTGCTGCCGTTCTGGCGGGCGCTGCTGGGTTACCGCCAGATCGGTGACGACTATCTGGCCGACCCGGCGCGCCGGGGTCCGGGCTTCGGGGTGCAGCCGATGGATGCTCGGCGTCCACAACGCAACCGCATGCACCTTGATGTCGCCGTCCCACATGATCAGGCCGAGGCCCGCATCGCCGCCGCATTGGCTGCGGGTGGCCAGCTGGTTTCCGACACGCACGCACCAAAGTGGTGGGTCTTGGCCGACGCCGAGGGCAACGAGGCGTGCGTCGCCACCTGGGTCGGCCGATAACAGCGGCTCACTTCGAGGTTCACGGCCGCAATCGACCGCATCGACGCACGCTCGCCAATGTGGTCCGGCATCAACAGACACACTGGCTTGACCGTCGACCACACTGACGACATGACGACGATCGTGCCGATAGCCCTCGCCCATCCGGCGTTCGATCAGGTGGCTGCTCTGTTCGACGACTACCGGGCGCACTACGGCCAACCGTCAACCCCAGGGCTCACCCGCTCCTGGCTGCACGACCAGATCGCACAACACCGGATCTCCGTCGCTGCCGCCATCCGAGCTGATCAGGTCTGCGGCTTCATCACGGTCACGATCACGCCGGCATCGCTCATGCTGGGCACCGCATGGTCGATCCGCGATCTCTACGTGGCCCCGCTCCATCGCCGTAGCGGTATCGCGAACGCCCTGCTCCAGCACGTCATCCGCGACGCCCGTGCCGCTGGCGCGCATCGCGTTTCACTCCAGACCGAGACCGACAACATTCCCGCCCTGACGCTCTACACCGACATCGGCTTCCAGCCCGTCACCGGCCTGGAACTACTCAACCTCACTCTCGTTTCCATCCGTCAAGATCCAGGAGACACAGAGGGGTGCCGTTAGCGAGACAGGCCCGAGGCCGCTGATGCGCCTCGGGGCCTGCCTCGTGTGGAGTGGCTCACGTCAGTAGACGTTGAAGCGCTGGTTCCATTTGTTGTTGCACGTGAAGACCTGCAGCCTCGCGCCGTCGCTGTACTGAGCGTTGAGGACGTCGAGGCACAGCTCCTTGTTCCGCATGTTGTGGAGCGGACGCCAGTTCGCGTTGTCCTGGACGGGCTCCGCGTACCACCTCTGGTTGGACGCGTGGCTGCACGACCAAGTCTGCACGCGGGTGCCATTGCCCACGGTGCCGTCGACGGCCATGTCGAGGCATTTGTCGGCGATGTTGCTGTGGAACTCGTAGACATCGAAGCCGTTGTAGTAGCCGACGTGGTGGATGGTCCAGTACTGCTGGGTGTTGTAGTTCAGTCGCCACAACTGGACCGGGGTCCCGTTCGCGGCATTGCCGTTCAGCACGTCGAGCACCATCTTGGGGCTGCCCTGCGGCAGCACGCTGATGTACGTGTTGACCGCTGCGCTGGCGGGCGTGGGCATGGCGAACACGGTCGCCAACACGACGAGGCAGGCGGCGATGGCTTTGAAAACCTTTCGGGTGCGCATCTTCGGCACTCCATCTCGGGTCGGGGCGGTGCGGGCCTCGGCACCGCGTATGACGCCATCCTGAGACGGCCCGGCAGGCGCCGGCCAGACGTTTCAGGCTTGCCTTCAAGGTGTGACCGGCACGGCCGTCGGGTCACGACGATCGCACCGACGGACTCGACGATCGAAGCGAGCCGGCAACGAGCTTGAATATGCGTACGCGTAGGAATGCGGTGGGGATCCCGCGCACCTTGCTCGTCGCCGAGACCGGCCCTCAGGCCGTCCGTACCGCGTGTCGTTCTGGGTTCACCCGGCTTGGGTGGACCGAGGCTGCCGGTGCCCTTGCCGAGGATTCGGAGTTGCGAGGGCGGATGAGCCGATGCCGATGCCGATGCCGATGTGCCGGGCGACGGTGCGGCCGCTGGCGCCAACCGATAGATCCTCGCGCGCGATGATGACCGCCGCGGATGCACGACTTGATGGCAGCTCACGAAGCGGGTCCTGGAATCGGCGCTCGAGGGCGTGATCATTGATCACCAGGGCTATGGCAAGGGCGGCCCGGCGGGTGAGAACGGTGGAAGCTCCCGCAATGGTGTGCGGGCCAAGACGGTGCTGACGGATGAGCCGGTGGGATGAGCCCCGGCCACCTGACGGCGGCCGGGGCCTCGGTTCAGCAGACGTACATGGTCTTCTGGCCCACGAACGCCGCTTCGTCGGTCAGCGGTACGGTCAGATATTCCGTGCCGCTGGTCAGCAACTGGTTCTGATAGCCAGGGCTACCGATGATGTCTTCGTAGGTGCCGGTCTGCATCCGGCAGTCCTGGTGGCTGTACATCGCACCGACCATGCTGCCCTCCGCCCGGTTCTCGGTCGCGGGGATCATCAGCAGCCGGGTGCTCAGCGGAGAATTCTCCCCGCCGGTGAAGAAGTCCCAGGCGCCACCCTCCTCGGAGGTGTAGAACGGATATTCGTCGCACTGGTCTTCGGGCCGCGTCGTCGGGCAGGAGGTCTGGCCGTACGGTGCGTTCATGAACCAGCTGCGGGACTTGAGCACCTTGGGCTTCTCCGTCGAGCTGTTGACGTAGCGCAGCTGCACCCAGGGCGGGTTGGCGTCGATCGCGGCGTCGTCGTTGCGGGCGGCTCCGCGGGCGTCGAAGGCGGTGGGGAACAAGATCGGTTTGGACAGGCAGGGGTTGCCGACGATCCCGCCGCGCCGGGTCAGGTCGAGGCAGCGTTCGGCGGCGAGTTTCGCCTGTTGGTCGGTGACGATCCACCTGCCCTTGTCGTCGGTCGGCGCGCGCTTCGCCGAATAGTCGAGGATGCGTTTCTTGATCGCCGCCACGTCGTCCGCCCGCGGGCGCCGGGCGTCCGCGAAGGCCGCGGTGAGCAGGTCGGCGAAGCCCTGCTGGCCGCGGGCGGTCGGGTGGAAGGTGCCGGTGCCCGGCGTCTTCTCCCCGCTGCCGTCGGTGGACGTCGAGGTGACCGCGTTCAGCCACCGGTAGCCGTCGTCGCCACCGCACGCCCACTTCTTCTGTCCGCTGTTGCCGACGCTGATCGCCGCAGTGGTGTGGATGTAGCGGATGTCCACGCCCTCGGCGCGCAGGTCGTCGACGACCCGCGCGATGGCGATGGAGATGCGACCGGCCATCGCGTTGAGGAACAGCCGGGCCTGCGAGCTGATGTTGTAGCAGGCGTTGTTGCCTTCCTCGTTGGGGAACATCTGCGGGTAGCCCACGACGAAGATCTGGGCGTTCGGGGCGGCAGTGTGGATCGCCCGGTAGGTGGCCTTCAGCTTTGCCGGCAGCCAGTCCCGAATGATTTTTGTTTGGTAGTCGCGCAGTGGTTCGGGGTCGACGACGCCGTTCGACCGGGTCAGCCGGTAGTTCGGCCCAGAGCAGTCGTTGAGAGTGGCGATGCACCCGGTGAGCACGTCGGAGAACCGGGCGTCGTTGCCGCCGATCGAGATCGACACGTGCGTGGTCTCCGGGTCCAGCCAGCCCTGCTCCACCTGGGTCAGCTCGCCCCAGCGGTCGACCGCCTGTCCCCAGTCGGTGTGTCCCGCCGTGTCGGATGCGGCCGGCGGAACGTTGACCGCGTCGCGGGTGACGGCCGTGGTCGTCGCGCCCGAGCAGGCGAGGAAGCCGAAGCTGCCCCAGCTGTACTTCGTCGACATCTGTTCGATGGTGTAGTGGTCGTTCGGGAAGTCCCGGACGGAGTCGCGGCCGGGATCATGCACCAGGCGGGGGTACGCGCCGGCCGTCGACCGGTGGCAGGCGTCGACGTTGGAGCCCTTCGTGCCGTTGGTTCGCCTGAGGTCGCTGTTGCGGTCGTACGGCGCCACGCCCTCGCCCGACGAGTAGGAGTCGCCCAGCGCGACGTATCGGGGCATGCCGCCGACCTCTTCGGGCACGCCGGGGGGCGACGGGCTGGGCCAGCTGAACGCCACCGCGTCGAAGATGATGCTGTCGTCTCCGGTGCCGTCCTTGGCCACGGTGGTCAGCGAGACCGACGGCTGGCCCCGGAAGTTGAAGGTGCCCAGGTCGACCCACTTGTTCTGCTGCCAGGTCTGGTTGATCACCCGGTACCGGGTTTCGCCGTTGCCCAGATCGATCGTGTACTTCGCCTGTTGTGTCCAGGCGCCGAACTCGGGCACGAACACCTGGACCCGCCGCCAGCCGGTGCCGGTGTCGTTGAGCCGCCAGGTGCCAGTGACCTTGAGGTTTCCGCCCTGGGCCGCCTGGGTCCGGGTGCTGGCCCGCCAGTAGTGGCCGCCGTAACCGCCGCCGACCTGGTGGAAATCGATCTTGGACGGGTAGGTGCCGTTGGCTACCCCCGTGAAGGAGAGCTGGAACGTACCCTGGTTCTGCAGCTGTCTGGGGCATGACCGCGGCGAGGGCGAGCCGAGCGGAACGTTGTCGACCACCTTGGCGCCGGCGGCGAGGTCACCGCCGCTGTCCTGGCAGTGCGGCGGGTAGCTGATGCCGTCGCTCTCGCAGGCCGTCTGGCCGGCTGTCGTGCACCACGGGTAGCCCGGGTCGAACCGGATCTGCTCGTGGCCGCAGGTGTCGCAGACGACTCCCGGCGGCGCCTTCCACCCGACCGCGGAGTGGGCCCAGCACCTCAGGTCGTACAGGCCCGTGGTGTTCTTGTGCAGACACGGACCGGGCTTCTCGCTGCTGACGTCCGGATCGTTCGGCTGCACGGAGGCGTACGGATCGCATTGGTTGGTGCTGTCACAGAAGGTCTTCAGCGGGGGCTTGACCTTGGGCTTGTCCTCGCTCAGGTTCCACCAGGCGTAGTTGAAGCCGGGCCGCTCGACGCCCGGCGACTCGGTCGCGGAGATCGGGTTGCCGGCCCAGCCGAGCACCTTCTCCGGGTACGGCCAGTTCTGCGGCGTGCGAGCGTCGTCGTACGAGGTCATGAACGGGTGCCGGAGCGGGTCGTACCTGGGGTTGATCGGGTTGTTGAGCCACCCGACACCCCACGGGTCGGTCTCGTTCCTCTTCGGGTAGAAGCCCGAGTTGTACGCCCACACCGCGTAGAACCAGTTCTCCAGCGCGGACGGATCGGCGTTGTGCACCCGCAGCCCTGCCGCGTAGGTCTGGTTCCACTTCTCCTGCAAGATCTTCAACCCGTACGCGATGTTCGCAGTGAAGTCGAGCGCGACCGCCCGCTGGGTCTGGAACGGCAGCGAGACCTCGACCTTGTTGCCGTTGGCGTCGGTCTTCTCGTGGCCCGCCAGGCGCATGCCGTCGGTCGCCTGGGTGAGCCCGTAGCCGCAGTCGGCCTTCGTCCAGTCGATGTCCCAGTCGTCCAGCGAGGTGGCGTTGTAGATGTCGCGCCCGTAGTAGTTGCCCATCAACGGGTTCGCCGGCACGCCGGGCAGCGCGAACTTCGACGCCTGCCACATGTTGGATTCCTGGGTGATGATGCCCAGCATGATCTGCGCCGGCACCCGGCCGCCGCCGGCCAGTGGTGGCGCCGGGAACAGCGTCTGCGGCTCGTACGCCGGCATGCCGTAGCCCTTCCAGTTCGCCGGGCGCGAGGCCGCGTCATTGAGCCGGCCGAAGACCGCCTGGTCGACCGCCCACTCGACGTTGCGCGGCTTCGGCTGCACGGTCTGGTTCGCCGGGTCGTTGCGCGGCACCGAGCAGTAGCGGTCCGCCTCGACCGGTTCGGCCGAGGCGTCGGCCGCGATCCGGGAGCGGGGCGTGGTGGCCGTGGCTGCGGCGCCGAGTTTCGGATGGGTGGTTCGGCCGGCGATCGCCTCGGGTCCGGCCACCTCGGGGCTCACCTCGAAGATGAGCGACTTGCCGGTCCTGGTCACCGTCGCCGTGACGGCGACGGTGCGGGCCACGCTCGGGTCGCCGCCCTGGGTTCGCGGGTCGCCCCCGCCGGCCGCCTTGACCTGGGTGAGCGCCAGTTCGCCGCGGGTGGACAGGTCACTGTCGCGCGGAACGGCGATCCGGCGCACGGCGGCGGGCAGCGCGGAGATGTGCGCCGGCCGCCCGGTGATGAAGGTCCGGCCGCCGTCACCGCGGGCCAGGCCGACATCGGCAGAGCGGCCGCGCGCGAGCTCCCGCACGGACCGGCCGACCGCCCGCTTCACCCGGGTCTGCTGGCCGTCGGAGTCCATGAAGATGACGCCGCCGGCTGCGTCGGGCGCCAGCCGGAACGGCACCCCGGTCGCCGCGACGGACCGGGTCACCTTGCCGGTCCTCGCCACCGAGACCAGCCCGCCGGCGGCCGCCGCGACGATGCCGTCCTTGACCGGTACGGGGGAGCTCAGCTCGGTATTCAGCAGGATCGGCTTGGACAGCGTGCGTGCCGCTGCATCCACGGTGAACAGCCGGCTCCGCGGCGCGGTGGACGTCGGGTCCTCGCGGTTCTCACCGCCGAGCTGGGAGAGCACCGCCTGCTCGCCCGCGCCACAACCGGGGTTGAAGTAGGCGAGCGACGACTGCACCGGCAGCTTGGTCACCTGGCGCGTCTTCAGGTCGACGACCGCGGTGAACCCGCCGCGGTCGAACAGCTCCGCCTTGTTGGTGAAGGTGCGGGGTGCGTACACCACGACCAGCCGGCGACCCGAGCCGGTCACGCAGGCGTTGCCGATCCACAGGTCGACGTCGAAGCCCGGCTCGGCGAGGCTGGCCGCGGTCTCCCAGGTGTAGCCGGTGGCCGCCGTGGCGGTGAGAATGTGGAAGCCGTTGGCGTCGCCGGAGGTCGTCCAGATCCGGTCCGCGGAGCCGCGCCACCCCTTCGGCAGGACTCTGTCCCGGTCGCCGGGTGCGACGCGATCGGCAGGCCCGGCCGGGGCCGCCGGTGCCGCCGGCGCGGATTGCTGGGTCGCCGCCGGTTCGGCCCGGGCCACTGCCGACAGTGCCGGGCCGGAAAGCAGCGCAACGGCGGCCACGGCGGCCCCCACCGCCTTGCCAGGCGTCAATAACGTTCCTATCTTCACGGGTCTCCGTCCATTTACGGGTGCAGTGCAAACAATGGAGGGACCATGTTCTGGCTGCATGCCGACGGCAGACCACACCTTTAACCCGAGCGCGAAAGGTATGCGCGGCGAGTCTCGGATGCATAAGGCGGCAAGGTTAATTGCATTCTCGAGTAACTGCGGCACCGGCACCGTCCGACGACGGACGTCCACGCCCGGTGACCGGCGGGGGCGGAGCCTACGCCGCAGGACCCGCGGCGACGTCGATCGGCGCGCTTCGACGCGGGGTGTCGTCGAGCATCGCCGCGCCGAGTGGGGTGATCGTGTGCAGCACCGCCTTGCCGATGCGGGTGGTCCTGATCAGCCGGGCGTCGCGCAGCACGGCGGTGTGCTGGCTGATCGACGCCGCGCTCACTCCGACGCGTCCGGCCAGCTCCGAGGTGGTCTGGCCATCGCCTATTGCCTCCAGCACGTCCGCCCGGGTCGGTCCGATGAGGGCGGCGAGGGCGCCCGGCCCGGAAGGCCGCGTCGCGTCCAGGTGCCGGGTCAGGTCGTGTTCGACCGGATACACCAGCACCGGCGTGAGGGTCGGGTCCCGCAGCGTGTCGGGAGTCTTCCAGGACAGGTAGGACGGCACGAGCAGCAGCCCGCGGCCGTTGAGATGGATCGACTGGGTGGACGGCACATCGACCACGAACGCCGGAGGCTCCCAGCGCATCATCGGCCGGAAGCTCTTCAGCAGCCCCTCACCGCCGTGCTCCAGCAGCACCCGCGCCCGCCGTGCCCGGTCGGCGTCCACGTGCGCCCGTGCCTCCGCCCAGAACGGGGCGACCGCGACCGCGAACTGTGACCGCATCGCGCCGGCCAGGCGGCCCAGCACGTCGCCGTCGCCGTCGGCGAGGCGCCGCATCCAGGACGGCAGTGGCCCACCGAGGCGGGCGAGCTGCTCCATTTCGGCGCGGAGCCGGGCCGTCGGAGTGCGTAGCAGGGCCTCGATCGCGTGCGGCAGACCGAGCCCACCCTCGGCCGGGGTCAGGAAATCCGGATAATAGGCACCGTTCACCAAGGGCCGGAGCATTTCCAGATCGGCGGGTCGCATGGCTGGCACGGCCCGCCGGCGCCACCGCCCGAAGATCGCCGCCGGCCCCGGGCGGTCGAGGCGGAACACGCTGAAGACCGTCTCCCACATCGGATCGGGTGCTGCGGCCACGCGGACCCGCCCGATATCCTCCGCCGTGAAATAGATGCGCAACGAGGCTCCCGAAGACGCATGTAAATGCCGTGAGCTCGCGGCAGTCTAGCCTTGGAATATCGGAGCGCGCCACTATCGTACGCAGGTGTGATTCGCGCTTCGTTACCTTCGAGGTGATTGTGCCGTTACCGTGCCACGAAACGTCACCTCGGGCGCGTCTCCGGTTCGCCGGCGTTGCCGCACGGCGGTCGCTGCCACCGCCGTCAACCGACGAACGCGGAGCGACGCGGGTCGGCCAGCACGGCCGCGATCTCCTGGCGCAGGTCGCCCAGCATCCCGCTGAGCACCCCGCCCGGGCACTCCGTCGGCCCCCAGTCTTGATGCCCCGCGATCGCGGGTACGCTGCGGCGGAGGCCGCTTATCGGATTGACGTAGGTCACGCTGGCCAGTGGATCGACGTGGCACCAACCGGTCAGGGCGGCGAGCAACAGGGTGAGGCTGCGCCGCGCAGCCGCCGTCGGTTCGCGCGCCACGAAGGTCCCGAGCAGGACGACACCCACGTTCCCCGCGTTGTAGCCGCCCACGTGCGAGCCGTTCACCATCCAACCGGCCGGGTCGAAACCGGGCAGCACGTCCCCGCCGGAGCGCCGGCCCTCGTAGACCCGGCCTGCCTCGTCGACGAGGAAGTGGTAGCCGAAGTCGCCGTAGCCAAGGTCGATCGCCTGGTAGCGGTAGATGGCGCGCATCCGCGCGGCCGGATCAGGATCGTCGTTGCCGGTGGCGGTGTGGTGAACGGTGAACGTCTGCACCGGCCAGAACGTGGGTGGGTACTTTTCCACGCCGGCGGCGTCGAACCGCAGGGACTCGTCGGCGCCCCAGGCGGCACGGCTCAGGAAGGGCAGCCCCGCCAGCCGGGAGCGTTCTGACACCTCGGCGGACGCGGGCCGCAGGGCCGGGCCGTCGGTGCCGTTGAGGACGACCGCCCGGCTGCCGGGCGGCAGGTCGAGGTCGACGGCCGGAGCGTTGGGTACGGTGACGAAGGCCAGTTGCTCGGTCGCGGGTGCGGCGTCGCCCGCGCCGGCCGTGCAGCCGCCGGGCGCCGGGGCCCACCGGCTCCACGCCCCCGACCGGTCGGCGGAGCGCCACCGTGCCGGGGCCGAGCCGGCCGGCGACCGCAGGGCAACGACCTGGGCGTCGAATCCAGGCCGAACGATCCCGCTCCGCAACGGTCTTGTCGCCAACGTCCGGGGAGCCGGGGCGCGGTCGGACGTCGGGGCGCCAGCCCGTGCGGGTCGTGGCGTGGCCAGGACGGTTGCCGCCCCAATACCGGCGCCGAGCGCGCCGAGGAGGGTTCGCCGGTCGAGGCCACCGACTGCTGGCGTCTCGACGTCAGGACGATCGGTATGCACGATTCCTTCCCTTCGCCCGCAGTGCACATGCGTACGACAGGCATCGTGAATTCCGTCGACGCGCCGCGGCAATTCCTTTCAGTGCAGCCTTAAAGGATCGGGACAGCGCCGCTCGAATTGTTGCCTGAGGTACGCGCCGACGGCGCGGGATGAACGCCTTATACGCGCGGATGGGCGTTGCGATTGCGTCGAATGTCGTTATATCGGCGTCTTCGCAGAACTTCATGGCATCCGCAAGACCGAATCGACCTTCTTTAACTTTCCTCTGGCTGCTGGTAGAAGTGCGACATGCCCGCACGGCGTGTCACATCACTGTTGGATGAGAGCGGATCGCGACGTGCTGGCTCGCGGCTGTTGCACGGGGCGTGCCTCGCCGGGGCGGGCGCCTCGGGTTTCATGATCGGTCGACTGCTGCTCGCGGTGCTTGGTGCGGGCACCGATTCGGGGGAATGGCGCTTTTCGCAGCTGGTCAGGGCAACTCGTCGTACAGCACTGGAGGTGTGATGAGCACACCTGCCGAGGTCGACCGCCTGCTCAGCGCCGCCGACGAGATCACCGCGCGGGCCGGTCTCGGCCCGGGCACCCGGGCGGCCGTTGAGCGGGCCGTTGCCGCTGCCCGCAGTCTCGGCGATCCGGGGCGTCTGCTGCATGCTCTCGGCCGCGCCACCCTGAACCTCTCTCAGGAACGGCTCGCCGATGGCAGTGACGTCACTGAGCTGCGGGAACAGGCCGAGGAGGTCATCGCGCTCGCCGGCGATCTGCTCTCCGATCCGGACTGGCATGCCGACGCCGTGGTCCGCACCGTGCAGGCAGGCCAGATCCTGGCCGGCAGCGGGCTCGTCGATCGCGGCCGCGATGTCGTCGAACGGGTGTGGCGGTTGGTCGCGCCCCGGCCCGCCGACGGCCTCGACGCCCGCCGCGCTCGGACTGCGGCACTGACTGGGCTGGTCACCCTGCGACTCGAGACGGACCCCTCCGTCCTGGGACCGTTAGCCGCCGAGATGGTCGACCTCCAGCGTGGGCTCGCCCGCGACACCGGCGAGGCGGCCGCCGTGATCGACCTGGCGGACGCCCTCGGAATCTTCGCGCGGGTAGCCAGCAGTCTGGGGCGGCCGGACCTGACGCGGGTGGCGCTGACCGAACAGTACTCGCTGGAACAGATGTTCCAGGGCTCCGGAGCACAGAAGCGACTAGAGCGGACCGAGGCGTCGCTGGCGCAGCTGCAACAAGCCGCGCCGGAAAACCTGGTGGTGCCCGACTCGGGCGCATGGCGGATACGCCGCTCCTACCTGGATCTGCTGGCCCAGCCCTCACCATCCGGCGTTACCGCCGGCGGGTTCGCGGCGCGGCTGGCGGCGGAGTCGCGGGTGACCGGCCCCGCACCCGGCAACCGCCCGCCCGCTGACCCGTCGGTGATCGCCGATTGTGCCGCCCGGCTCGATCAAGGAATCTCTCTGGCCGACGCGGACCAGATCATCGAGGCCGACCGCGTCCTCGCCGAGCTCGCCGACGAGTTGAGCCTGTACGACGGGGCGACGTCGGACCCGGCAAGGCGGGACGTCCGGCGCCTCTGGTCCGCCGCCCTCTACCAGCGGGCGATGCTCCGGCACCGGATCGGCCACTGCGACGACGCCTGGGACCTTGCCTGGCTGTCCGTGGTCGTTGCCGTCCGGCGGCACGAGGGCCTGCTACGCGGGACCGCCACCGAGCGGGAGGCGCTGGCCGACGCGGTCACCCACATGGTCGACGCCGCCGTGGTCGCGGAAGCCACCGGACGTCACGAAGACCAGATCATGCTGCTGTCCGAGGTCATCGACCGCTGCGCGGACGCGGACGCGGCCTACCCACGGCTGCGTCGAATCCTCGGCACGGCCCTGCACAATCTCGCCGCCGCGCTGCTCGAACGCCGGCAGACAGCGACGGCGGCGCCCTTGGCCGAACATGCCTACGCCATCCGTCATGAGCTGGCCGCGCTGGACCAGCGCGCAGCCTGGGAGTACGCGAACACACTGCTGCTCACCGCCGCCCTCGCCGTCGACCGTCAGGACTGGCGAATCGCCGTCGAACGTCTCAGCGCAGTTGGGCGGCTGCTGGTTGCCTTACGGACGTACCCGGAAGCGATGGCCGGATACGCAGGACAGCTTGCCATCGAGGTCACCACCCGGGCGCCCGAGCTGGTGGACCGGGCCCGTGCCGCCGGCACCTGGCCCTATCAGACTTGGACCCCTCAGGCGTAGCGCCCACCCGTAGCGCGGAGGTTCCCAGCAGCCGGAAAGCATCGGGCCGGCCCGCCCGCCGAGCGGCTCGTCCAGCGGCGCTGCGAGCGGCATGTGTCAGTAGACCGAGGGTGGCCAGCGGTATCCGCGCCACTCATCCCATGCCGCGAATCCAGCCGGGGGGTCATCAATGGGTTCGCTGCCGTCGAGTTCGCCTCGCGTGGGGACCTCGATGTTGCCAGCCCACTGGGCGAGTTCGTCGTCGGACATGGGCCAAGTCGTGTCTGGCGCTTCGGCTTGCCGCTGATCAAGTCGTCTTCGCTGCTCGGCCGGGGTGAGTTCGAAGTAGCGCATCTCCACGGCCGCGCCGAGGTCTGCTGCTGCCTGGCGTAGAGCGGAGCGCTCGTCCCGGCTCCAGAGGCCGTAGTCGATGACGACGTTGTTGCCCAGTTCAAGGGCGCGCAGCCCGATCTGGATGAGCCGTCCTTCGATCACGGCCCCAGCTGATGGCGGGTTTTCGTGCCCGTAGAGAGCCTTGACCCACTCGTCCTTCGTGAGACGAAGTGCTTCCCGCTCGATCTCGATGCACCGAGCGGCAGTGGTCTTCCCGGTGCATGGGAGTCCGACGGTCAGGAACAACGTTGGCTGCCTCATCATCACCCGCTTCCGACCGAACCGAACTCATCATCATTGCCGCGATCCGCTCATGCCGTGGTCATCACGATCGTAGTTTGGATCGCGGTGGCGGCATTCGAACGTGTCACGGAGCAGGTGCGGCGCGATGGCGCTACAGGAGTCACTGGCTCTACCTGCGACAGCCCCCCTTCATCGGCGCCGGACAGACCTACTGGGTCGATCACGAGACCAGCGAACTGTGCGTCGATCGCGGTGGCCTCCGTATTGATAGCCGGCACGTGAAACCGCCCGAGGTGAATCTCTCGTCTTGTCGGGCCCTCGGCGCTCCTGTTTCCGCGACTCGCGTATGCGGGCGCCGATCAGGTGCCGACGCGGCGTGTCTCGTAGGCCCACATCACGATCTCGACGCGGTTGCGGGCGTTGAGCTTGCGCATCAGGGCGGCGATGTGGGTCTTGACGGTGCTGAGGCTGATGGACAGCTCATCGCCGATCTCGCTGTTGGTCCGGCCGCGAGCGGCAGCCAGCAGGACCTGTTCCTCGCGAGCGGTCAGCGGCTCGACAGGCTCAGGTGGCGCCGAGCGCGGGCGGCTGTTCGCGAAGGAGGACAGGAGCCTCGCGGTGATGTTCGGTGCGATCAGGGCGTCGCCGCGGGCCGCGGCATGGACGGCCTGGGTGAGCATCTCGGCGCCGGCGTCCTTGAGGAGGAAGCCTCGGGCGCCTGCCTTGAGCGCGCCGTAGACGTACTCGTCGAGGTCGAAGGTGGTGATGACGACGACGGCCAGAGGATCGGCGACGTCGGCCCCGGCGAGCTGGCGGGTGGCTTCGATTCCGTCGACCTCGGGCATGCGGATGTCCAGCAGGCACACATCGGGACGCAGCGAACGGGCCATGGAGATCGCCCGGCGGCCGTCGGCGGCGTCGCCGACGACGGCGATGCCCGGTTGGGCGTCCAGGATCATGCAGAGCCCTGCCCTGACGATGTCCTGGTCGTCGGCGACCAGCACGCGGATGGTCATGACGCGCGCGCTGTCCGAGGAAGCGAGGCGTCGACGCTCCAGCCGCCGTCCGGGGCAGGTCCCGCCCGGAGGGTGCCGCCGAGCAGGCTCGCCCGCTCGGCCATGCCGCGCAGCCCGTAGCCGGCGTGCGGGGAACTCGTCGTGGTCGCCTCGCCGTCATCGCGCACCCGCAGGTGCACCTGGTCGCGGGATGCGGTGACGTCGACGGTGACTCCGGTGGCGCCGCGGGCGTGGCGGGTCGCGTTGGTGACCGCCTCGGCGGCGATCAGGTAGAGGGCGGTGCCGACTGCCGGCTCAACGGCCTCGGCGTCACCGGAGACCTGCACGCGGACGCCCAGCACCTCGCCGCCGGGACGAGCGAGTCGTTCGATGTCCACCACTCCTCGCCGAGGGGCGAGATCGGCGTCCGTACCGTCGCGCAGCACGCCCACGAGGGCTCGCATCTCCCTGAGCGTCCGGGACGCCTCTTCCTCGATGGTGACCAGGGTGGCCAGCGCGCGCTCCGGATCTGCGGCGGCCAGCGCGCGACCTGCCTGTGCCTGGACGGCGATGGCCGAGACGTGATGGCCGACCGTGTCGTGCAGCTCGCGGGCGAGCTCGTTGCGCTGGTGGAGCCGGACCTGCTCGACGTCGCGGTCGTGGCTTCTGGTGCGGTAGCGCACTGCCGCTCCGAGCGCGGCCGAGCACAGGAAGAAGCCGTAACCGGCGACCTTCTCCGCGGGTGAGGTCGACTCCGCGACGAGGGTGACGGGTAGCCAGATGAGGATGATGCCGAGTCCGAGGGCAACCTCGCGGCCTGCCCCCCAGCGCAGCAGGGCGTAGGGCAACACGAGCAGCCCTGCGATGCCCAGCAGGCCGGTGGCGTCAATGACCGCGATCCTCGCGACGTCGAAGACGAGAACGGCCCCGAAGGCAACGGTTACCGCGGCCAGCGGTCGCGTGCGTCGATACAGCAGGCACGCCGCGACCACGACGCTGACACCGACCAGCAGCGGCGCCCATGCCCTGTCGTCGCGCAGCAGCATCTCGACGACCGAGATCACGACAAGAGCCGAGGACAGCGCCCAGTCCCGCCACACCCGCACCGGCGGACCTGTGGGGCGAGGCTCAGCCCAGATCCCAGCAAGCATGCTTCCCCCCTTCCGGAGAAGGTAAGGGGGCCGCCCCTCGGGCGGATCAGCCGAAAGTACGGCGAGTGTCCCGCGCCCGGGGCCGGGACAGCCCGAGCCCGCAAGCGGATGTGGCGCCCGCCAACGCTGGTCATGGTGGAGACATCGAGTGAGCCGACCCGGCTGACGCCAGCAAACAGGAGACGTGATGACCAGAACCGACAGACCAGCCGGTGCGTTCCAGGAAGCGCACATCCCGGTCCAGGCGAAGCTCGCCGCGGCATGGGCCAGCTTCATGTTCCTCTACATCTACGTCGACTACCTCGCCCTGTACAAGCCCGGCTTCATCAACGACATCCTGGCCGGCACCGTGCACGAGTTCGACACCGGCCCGACCTTCGTCGCCCTCGCGCTCACACTCATGGCCATCCCGATCCTCATGATCGTGCTCTCCGCGACACTCCCCGCCCGCGTCAACCGCGCCATCAACCTCGTCTTGGCAACGCTCTACATCCCCGTCACGGCGTACAACGCGGACGGCGAGTCCTGGACCTACCTCTACTTCTACGGCTTCTCCATCGGGTTCGAGCTGCTGCTCCTGGCCTTCATCCTGCGCGCCGCATGGACCTGGCCCCGGGTCATTCGAGCCACCGCGAGCAGCAGCACGATCCAGAGCGGGACGGCACCGACGTCGCTCAGTACCACGGAGTCGCCCACCCGTCGGTAAGCAGCAGCGTGAGCCCGAACAGCCCTGTCGCAGCGTCGGGCCCGGCTGCAGCAGCTGCTCGCCGTCGCGCCGGCGCAGCTGACCCTGACGCCGCAGACGGCCGACATGCGGCAGGTGTCGGACTGGCTGCTGCACTGGACCGTCGCCGCGGGCATCGAAGGCGTGGTCACCAAGCGGCTGGCCGGCCGGTACGAGCGTGCTACTCGGCCGCCTCGATCCGCGGGGACGACTGCGCTACATCGGCCGCTCCCACCCGCTCACCACCGGCCAGGCGCCCGCAGAACGCCGCGACGCCGTACCGATCGCGTGACCAGCGAAGACAGTCGCTCAGGAGGTGCCCCGCGATGCCTCAGACGTGCCGGGGCCGGGGCACCAGGACCACCACCGCGGTTTCGGATGACCGCCGCGCAGCGTAGCCATCCAGGTTCTTGTCGATCTCACGCCAGCGGGCCCACAGCCGCGACCGTTCGTCGCCCGTCGCAGCATGCCCACGCACCGGCCGCGGCCCGTCGACCAAGTCAACGGTCGCGTCCGGGTGCGCCTGCAGATTGAGCCACCAGGCCGGCTCGGGCTCCCCCCACCCGTTCATGGCCAGCGAGACCAGATTCCCGTCGTCCTCGAAGTAACCGAGGATCACACTGCGCTGCTGGCCCGTGCGACGCCCGACGGTGGTCAGGCGCAGCATCCCGTACCGGTTGCCGCGCGGACGCGACAGTCCGACCCGGCCGCCGGAACGCCGGAACACGCCCCGATGAGCCGACCAGAACAGCCGAATGAACCAACGGGGCGGCAACCACGGCTTCTTCGCAGGGCGCGAGGACTCGGTCATTCCTTCATCGTATTGGCCGCTGTCACTCATGAACGGCAACCAGCGGTAGGCCGGTAGCGCCGAACGATTTGCTGACAGCCGCCCTGCCCACCCGATCAAGTCAACGTCCGCTCATGGCCGCAAGCAGTGGATGACGCGAGTGCGGGCAGTTTGAGTCCGCTCAGAGTCCTGTCGCAGTTGCACTGCCTCTTCGACGCGGTCGCACCGCAGCAGGACCTTGAACGCGGTGACCTGCCCCTGCGGTCGGCCGAGCAGGCCGGCCGAGTGGCGCAGAGGGTTGTAGTCGACGGGCTGCCGGGTAGTCGGCCGGAGAGCAGCCATTGGTCGTCGTGGCGCTCCTTGAATGGGCGGTCTCGTAGTTGCGCGACGCGGGTGAGAGCGGGCTGGGTGGGTCGCCGAGCCCGTAGGTGCAGCTCGCCGTCGATGTCGAGTGGCACGAGACGGGAGGTTCAGGGCTGGGTGGAACTGCTCAGGCTTGCCGTCGGCCCGGAAAACCGGGTTCGATCGCCATGGGTGGCGAGGCAGGATGTCGCGGTGATCTGGGGCAGACGTGACGGGCAGGCCCTCCCGGCTTCGCCGGTGGAGGAGGACGGGCTGCTTTCGGTGGTCCGAGTTGCGGTCGAGGACGCCCGGGCCGGTCGATGGGAGGCGTTGGACCGGTTGGTCGACGTGCTGCTTGAGGTCGCTGCTCATGGCGACGAGGTGGCGGCGCGGTCGGCGTTGGTGCTGGTGACGGCTGTGCCGGGGCTGGTGGTTCGGCTCGACGAGCACGCGCGGTCGGCGCCGTGGTACGGCCGGCACCGGGAACCCGCATGGCGGCGGGTCGCGGGACGGTCTTCTGCGATGCCGTCGGGGCCGGTGGCGACAGCGCTGGCGAGCATGCATGGCGATGGGCGGGTCCGGGAGCGTGGGGTCGCGGCGATGATCGCCCGCCCGTACGCGGAGGTGATGCCGTTTCTGGTGGTGCGTACCGCCGACTGGGTGGCCCCGGTGCGGGATCGGGCGCGGGCCGGGCTCGCGGTGTTGCTCGCTGACGATGCTGATGTCTACCTGCCTGCTGTCCTGCCGATGGCGCTGCGCCTTGAGGCGCGGGCTCGCGCCGGCTTCGCGGTCGCTCAGGTGCGGGTGGCGGTGCTGGTGGCGCCGGAGCAGTTGTGGCGCGGCCTGTTCGCCTCGGCTGGCGGCCGGGAGCGGCGGTTCGTCTTCGACACCGTGCTGGCGCGCGGTGGGCTGCGTACGCCGGATCTGGTGACCGTGGCCGAGTCGGATCCGGACGTGCGGGTGCGAGCGCGGGCGGCGGAGGCGGCGTGCCGCGACGCGGTCTGGACCCGCCGGCATGATCTCCTGCGTCGGCTGGCTCGCTCGGCTCGGGCGGAGGTGCGGGTGGTGGCGTTGACCGGGCTGGTTCGGGCCGGTCAGGACGCCGACGTCGCCGGACACCTGGACGACGAGGCGCCGTTGGTGCGGGCCGTGGCCCGCGACGCGGCCCGCCGACTGGGTAGGGATGCGCGGGAGCACTACCGCGCGGGCGCCGACGCCGATGAGCCCGAAGCCGGTGCCATCGCCGGGCTGGCCGAGACCGGCTCGGTGGCGGACGCCCCGCTGCTGCTTCGACTGCTCGGCCACGAGAAGCCGAAGGTCCGGGCCCAAGCAGTACGAAGTCTGCGGCTGTTGGACGCGGTCGTGGTGGGGGAGCTGGTGCCGCTGGTGCGGGATCCGTCACCGGCGGTGGTGCGGGAGGTGGCGCTGGCGCTGCGCCCGGTTGCCGGCGCGCTGCCGCCGGCCCTGCCGTGGGAGCTGCTCCGCGACGGCCGGGTGGAACTGCGGCGCGCCGGCTACAAACTCCTGCGCGGTCGTGGCGCCGGCGTGGAGCTGCAGGCGGCGTTGATCCTGGTCGCTGACATGGATAAGCGCCTGGCCGAACGGGGCAAGGCCGATGCGATCCGCCTCGCCAGGGACGCGGCGAGCACGACCTGGCGCCGTTCCCCGCGACCGGAGTTGCGGGTCACCGAGGCAGAGCGCGTGGAGCTGCTCGCATTGGCGGTCCGAGCGGCGGCGAGGCTCGGAGACGAGACCAGCCAGCAGCTCGCCGGTTGGGTTGCGGATAGCCAACCTGTCGAGTGACGGAGCGCCACACACTGGAGGTCCTCAGCAACCCCGACGCTGGCAGGGCAACACCCTTGCGTCCCGTGAGCCGGTCACCGGCCCGAATGAGCACGATGACCGGCGCGGCTTCGCCTGGCGAGGAAACACGTTGCCCCTGACGCCCGCCGTCCGGTAGCGCTCCTTGACCGCCGGTCCAGGACGCTGGCCTTGCGCTATCTAAAGTCCGGACGACTGCGCGCTGGGAACCGCTCGCATCCGGCGCGGTCTGTGCTCAAGGGAGCGTCCCCGACGAGTTCTCGGAGTCGACGGCCGAGGTCAGTCGCTCCGCTCCTGCCGCGCAATAGCGGTGGCGCTGTCGGCGGGCAGGGCGCCTTCGGGTCCCGATCACCTCCTCTCGTGCTAACCTACCAATCGCTTGGTTGGTTGATTCGGAAGTCATGCCGGCTCCCAGACTCACGCCGGGGGAGTCGCCTCACTACGCAAGGAGACCTCGCGATGGAGGTACTCGTGGTCGGTGGAACCGGCATGATCGGGGTCCACACCGCCCTTCACCTGCGCGACCGGGGAGACAACGTCACCGTCGCCGCCCGAGGGACGGTCGACGCGGACTCACCCGTCGCCGGCCTGCCCGTCCTCCGCGGGGACTACACCCGCCAGACCTTCACCCGCCAGGACCTGGCCCCCTTCGACGCGGTCGTCTTCGCCGCCGGGCAGGACGTACGCCACCTGCCCCGCGACGCGGACGAGGCCACGTTCTGGAAGGAGACTCAGAGCGCGGGGGTGCCGGCCTTCGCCGCCCTCGCCAAGAGCGCAGACGTCTCCCGTTTCGTCCAGGTCGGCAGCTACTACCACCACCTGCGACCCGACCTGGCCGACTCTAGCGCCTACGTCGCCGCCCGCCGCGACGCCGACGAGGGTGCCCGGGCGCTGGCTGACGACTCCTTCACTGTCTGCACTCTCAACCCGCCGTCGATCATCGGTGCCATCCCCGGCGTCACGGCAAAGCGCTACCGCCGCATGGTGTCCTGGGCGGCCGGCAACGAGCCGCAGATCCCCGACCACGCGCCGGCCGGCGGCACGAACTACATGTCGGCCCGGTCCCTGGCCGAGGCGATCGGCGGCGCGCTCGACCGTGGCGCGGCGGGCGCGGCCTACCTCGTCGGTGACGCCAACCTCACGTTCACGCAGTTCTTCCAGTTGCTCGTCGACGCGGCCGGGGGCAACCGCACCATCGCCGAGCTCGACGAGCCGCACCCCTTCATGCCCGACTCGATGATCGTCCAGGGCCGCGGGAACGTCCTCGCCTATGAACCGGATCCGGCCGAGACCGCACTGCTCGGCTACACCCGCGGTGACTGCGAGCGGGCGGTCGCCGAGCTCGTCCAGGTCGTACGCGCGGCGACCGCTCGCGCGGCGTGACCGGCCTCGACGCGGCCGACCTCACCGCGCTGCGCGCACTCTCCGAGACGTATGCCGCGGCCGCCGACGACCGTGACGCGGCGGCGATCGGCGCGCTGTTCGTCCCGGACGGCGTCCTCGTGGTTCCCGAGCCGCCCGCGCACCTCGACCCGCACGTGTCCCACGTCGGCCGCTCCGCTGTCGTGGCCGCGCTCGGGGCACTCGCCGGCACCCTGGCGACCACTCACGTCGTAGCCGGGACGCGCTACGTGCCGACGCCGACCGGGGCCCGTGGCCGGGTCCGCGGCACGGCCCACCACCTGGTCCCCGGTCGCGACGGGCCCTCGGACCTCGTCTGGTTCCTGCACTACGACGACGAGTACGCGCGTACCGCCGAAGGATGGGCCTTCACACGTCGCGCGGTGACCATCAACTGGATCGAACGCCACCGCGTCTCCGTGACCAGGGCCGACGAGGAAGGAACCGGCAGATGAGCGCCACCCGCAGGCTCGAGGGCCAGATCGCTGTCGTCACCGGCGGCGCCCTCGGGATCGGCGGCGGCATCTCCCGCCGTCTCGCCGCCGCTGGCGCCCACGTCGTCCTCGTCGACATCGACGGGGAGGCCGCCGCCGGCACCGCCGCGGACATCCGGAGCGCCGGCGGCGAGGTCGAGGTCGTCCTCGCCGACGTACGCACCGCCGACGGTGTCGCCGACGCGGTCGCCGCCGCGGCGGCCGTCGACTCGGGACGGGTCGACGTGCTCGTCAACAACGTCGGTGACTTCCGCCCGGCCTCCAGGACCTTCCTGCACTCGACCCCGCAGCAGTGGCAGGCGCTCTACGAGATCAACCTGTGGCACGTGCTCGCGATGACCCATGCGCTGCTGCCCGGCATGGTCGATCGAGGCCGTGGCGCCATCGTCAACAACTCGACAGTCGAGGCCTTCCGGGGAATCCCGGCGTGCGCCCCGTACTCCGCCTACAACGCCGGGGTCAGCGCCTTCACCAAGAGCCTCGCCGTCGAGGTCGCCGGCCACGGGGTGCGGGTCAACGCGATCGCGCCCGACCTCGCCGACACGCCCCAGACGCCGGCCGCGGCGATGCTGCGCGGACGCGACCCGGAGCTGATTCGTACGTGGATCCCCGTCGGGCGCTTCGGCGAGCCCGACGACTACGCCGCCGTCGTCGAGTTCCTCGCCAGCGACGACGCCCGCTTCGTCACCGGGCACACGATCCCCGTCGACGGAGGGACTCTGGCCGCCTCGGGCTGGTACGCGCGTACCGACCGCAAGGGCTGGTCGAACATGCCGAACGAGGCCTGACCGTGGACGCCGGATCCCGGCGTCCACGGCCGTGCTCAGTCGCGGCGGTCGAGACGGAAGAGCTCGGCTGCCGCCGCGAGCTGGTCGAGGTACTCGGCCAGGTCACGGTGCCGTACGACGAGGTTGACCGCGGTGGCCCCCGCCTCGCCGATCCGGCCGACGAGGTCGAGCGCGGCCTCGGGGGCGCCCGTCGGGTCGAGGCGGGCCGGAGGCGTGATGACGACGTCGAACCCGTCCGGCAGGTCGTGCTCGGTGAGCATCCGCGGCAGGGTCTCCAGGTCCGGCCCGCGATACGTGACGGGGGCCGGCGCCCACCCGTCGCCCAGGGTGACCGCGCGCCGGAGGGCACGCCTGCTGTGGCCACCGACCCAGATAGGGACCTTCTCCTGAACCGCGTGCGGGCTGATCACCTGCTCGGTGAAGTGGTAGTACTCCCCGTGGTAGGTCGCGAGCCGTACCGACAGGGATGCCCGCAGGGCCCGCAGGGCGTCGTCGGCCCGTGGCCCCCGGTCGGCGAACGGACGCCCGAGCAGCGCGAACTCCTCCTCGAGGTTGCCGACGCCGACTCCGAGGACGACCCGTCCGCCGCTGAGGTGGTCGAGGGTGCCGTACCGCTTGGCCAACTCGAGCGGATGGTGCAGCCCGAGCACGAGCACGTACGGCAGGAAGCGGATCCGCTCGGTGATCGCCGCGAGGTACGAGAACGTCGCGACCGGGTCGTAGAAGCGTTCACCCCGGGCCAGCCCCGGTGACACGCTGACGTGCTCCGGGCAGGTGAAGAACTCGTACCCGAGCCGGTCGGCGGTCGTGAAGACGGTGCGCAACTCGGCGACCCCGGCCTCGGCCTCCCACGGGGGCCGGGGCCCGGAGTCGGCCAGGACCGGGGAGCTGAGGCCGATGCGCACGGCCTCAGGCCTCGGATTCGACGGCGCGGGCGAGGAGGTCGCGGCCCTCGTCGGTGCCGTCGAGCTGGCGGTTCCAGCGGTGGGTCACCTTCCAGCCCTCGTCGGTGCGGGTGAACTCCCACCGGTTGGACCCGGTACGCCAGATCCGGTAGCCGTTCTGGTCGGGAGCGCTGAGCACGAGCTGCGAGTAGTTCGTCACGACGGCCCGGTCGCCGTCGACGACGATGTGCGGCAGCCCCATGAGGTGGGCGGCGCCGTTGTTGATCAGGGCCTGGTGCCGCTCACCGTTGACCATGCCGCGCAGCGCGTCCCGGCCGTTGAGCACGACCGGGAAGGTGTCGTACACGCCGTCCTCGGTCCACAACTGGGCGGTGATCTCGGCCGAGCCGCTGTCCACGGCGGGGCCGTAGCTGGCCACGATCCGCCAGAGGGCGAGCTGGTCCTCGGCTGTGGCGAGGCGCCGTTCGGCCTGTTCGAGGCGTGCCTCGAGCAGGGCGAGCCGGTCGGGCTGCGAGTCGCTCATGGTGGGTTCCTTTCGATCGGGCCTCGCCGGCCGGGCCGGTCGACGGCCGGTCAGGTCGTGGACGGGTTCGCCTCGAAGCGTTCCGGGGCGAGCTCGCGCAGCGCTGCCATCTGCTCGAGGTGGTGGGCGGCCGAGGTGGCGACGAGGCTCGCGTTGACAGCGGTCGCCCCGACGGCGTCGGCCGTGCGCAGGTGCGCGCGGGAGCCGTCCGGGTCGCCGAGCGGGTCCAGCGGCGGAATCTGCAGCACGAGGTCGAAGCCGTCCGGGCGTTCCACGGAGTCCCAGATGCGGGTCAGCTCCCGCGGTCCGAGGCCGAACGGCGCCCACCCGGTGCCGTACGCCACGGCGCGGCGCAGCGAGCGGCGGGTGCGCCCGCCGATCCACACCGGCACCGTGGTGCGCGGCGCGTGCGGTTCGACGACGAAATCGGTGAACGTGAACCGGGCCCCCTCGTGGTGCGGCACGGCCCTGCCCCACGCCGCGCGCAGGGCGGTGATCGCCTCGTCCGCGATCGCGCCGCGCTCGGCGAACTCGGCGCCGAGCAGGTCGAACTCCTCTTCGAGGCTGCCGACCCCGATCCCGAGGACGACGCGGCCGCCGCTGAGCAGGTCGAGGGTGCCGTAGGTCTTGGCGAGGGCGAGCGGATGGTGGTAGCCGATGACGACGACGTTCGTCGCGAGCCGGACGCGGCGCGTCGCCGAGGCGAGGAACGACAGCGTGGCCACGGGGTCGAAGTACGTCGCGCCCCGCTCGGCGGCGATCGGGGCGGGCACGGCGACGTGCTCGCTGCATGTCAGGTGGTGGTAGCCCAGGTCGTCGGCGGCGCGGGCGACGGCCAGCAGCGCGCCGCCGACGTCGGGGCCGGACAGGACGTCCCGTTCCCAGGCGGCCGCGGTGCGCGGATGCTGGACGACGACCGGGGTGAGCAGCCCGATGCGTGCGGTCATGACAGGGTCTCCGATCCGGCGACGCCGCGCGTCGCGCTGGTGGGGCCGGCGTTCGCGGGCGGGATGGTGGCCGCGGCACTGGTCGGGATGAGCCGGAGGCGTTCGAGCAACGCGCCGAAGTCCTCGTCGTCGTCCGGGTCGAGCGGGAGCCCGAGCCCGAGCCCGTCGGCGATGCCGCCGTACGCCTGCCCGAGTACGTCCGGCAGCTCGGCGTAGGTGCCGTGCGGGATGAGGGCGGCCAGGGTCTCGTCGTCGAGGACGGTGGCGAGTCCGGTCCAGCGTCCGGAGGCGGCCATCGCGGCGAGCCGTTCGCCGACCCGGCCCAGGCCGAGCCGGTCCAGGGTGGTGCGGTAGGCGGGAGTGGAGAAGAGGAACGCCAGCTCCTGGCGGGCGGAGTCGCGGCTCGCGGCGAGTGCGGCCGGCGTCGGACCGGTGATCGACTTGGACACCACGACGACCCGGGGGATACCCGCGCGTCCGGCCCGCTCGGCCCCGGCGCGCAGCGCGGGGAGCACGACCGTGCGCAGGTGACTCGGGTGTGAGTTCGTCGCGTGGGTGACGAAGCCGTCGGCGAGCTCGCCGGCCACCTCGCAGACGCGTCGGTTGACCCCGCCGGTGTAGAGCGCCGGGGCGGCGGTCGACAGCGGGCCGGGATTGAAGTACGGCTGGAGCCGGGTGAAGCGGTAGTGGCTGCCCTCGTGCTCCAGGGGTTCGCCGGTGCTGAACGCGGCGAAGATCGCCCGGATCGAGGCGAGGTAGTCGCGCAGGTTCTCGACCGGCCGCTCCCACGGCACCGAGAAGCGGCCGACGATGTTGCCGCGAACCTGGGTGGCCAGACCGAGCTGGAAGCGGCCCTCGGAGAACCGCGCGAGGTCCCACGCGGCGTACGCGGTCACCATCGGGCTGCGGGGGAAGGCCAGCGTCATGCTGGTGCGTACGGTGATCCGGCTGGTGTGCTCGGCCGCGAGCAGCGCGACCGCCAGGGAGTCGTGCGTCGTCTCGGGGATGTGCACGGTGTCGAAGCCGAGCCGTTCGATGCGTGCCACTACCGCGGGCACCTCGCGCAGCGCCGTCGTCGGCGGCAGCGTCGTGGTCAGCTCCATCCGGGCGGCGGGTGTCTGTGGTGTCGTCACGGGATGCGGCCCGCCAGGGTGGCGTCGACGACGTCGTCGCCGTTGACGATCCGGGCGAGTTTCTCCAGCCGGGGCGCGCGCCGCAGGTGGGCCCCGCCCTCGACGGGCAGGCAGGCGCCGGTGATCCATGAGGAGCCGGGACCGCACAGGAAGCGGACCGCGGCGGCGACGTCCTCGGCGCGCCCGATCCGCGACAGGGGCTTCTCGGCGACTGTCGCGGCGGCCAGCTCGGGGTCGGCCAGCAGCAGGCCCGGGTTGGCCCCGTCGGTGGCGACGATGCCGGGGCGTACGACGTTGACCCGTACCGCGAGGTGGCCGAGTTCGTCGGCGGCGACCCGGACGAGTGCCTCGAGTGCGGCCTTGCTCACCGAGTACGACGGCATGAACGGGAACGAGTGCCCGCCCGCGCTCGACGAGGTGCACACGATCGCGCCCCCACCGTGCGCGGCCAGGGCCTGTCCGCCGTGCCGGATCGCGTGCAACGCCGTGGTGACGTTGCGCCGGAAGTCGTATTCGAGGGTCTCGGCGTCGAGGGCGAGCACGGGACGGAAGGTGCCGCCGCCGACAGTGGTGACGACGGCCGCGAGCGGGGTCTCGTCGGCGGCGCGTACCGCGACGGCGACGTCCTGCTCCTGGGTGGAGTCGCCGGCACTGATCCGTACCGGTGGTGCTCCGGGGGTGGCTGCGGCGATCGTCCCGGCCGCCGCCCGCAGCGTCGCCTCGGTCCGTCCCATGATCGTCACGGCGGCGCCGTCGGCGGCCAGCGCGGCGGCGATGGCGCGGCCGAAGCCGCCGCCTCCGCCGATGACGAGCGCGCCGCGGCCGGCGAGCGGGCCGGGTGCGGCGGTGCCCGGGTGGGGATCGGTGCTCATGCCTGCTCCCTCGACGGTCGGCGGAACTTCTCCTTTGTCGACGGGTCGTCCATGAGGACGAAGGTGCCCGTGGCCGTGACGCATGTCAGGTCCCCGACGCGCAGCTCGCCGGAGCTGCGCACCTTCCGCCCGTCGCGCCCGTCGTGCCGGGCCAGGATCGTGATCGTCGAGCCGATCGGGATGGCCGCGCGGAAGGAGATGTCGAGCCCGACGGTCACCGCGGCGTATCCGGCGCGGGCGTTGGCGATGCCGAGGGCGTGGTCCATGAGCATGGCCGAGGTGCCGCCGTGCACGTGCCCGGGTGGCCCCTGAAAGGCAAGCCTCAGGGTGACTTCTCCGCGTAGTGAGCCGTCCGGTTCGACCCAGAGGGCCACCGGCGGCGACAGCGGGTTCTCGGTGCCGCCGGCGGGGTCGAAGCGGCCCGGGCCGGGCTGGCGCCACATCGTCGCGATCCGCTCGGAGAGGTCCGGGGCGTGGGCGTCGATCCGGGCGGTGAGCGCGTCGAGGTCGGCCACGATCCGGTTGGCGTCGGCGTCGACGGCTCCGCCCGCACGCGTGATCGCGTCGATGAGCCGGCGGGTGGCCGAGGCGACCGCGTCGATGCCGGTGTCGCGGGGCTGTGCCGTGGCGAGGGGGGCTTCCACAGTGCGGGCTCCTTTGGCCGACATCAAGCAATCAAGCGCTTGCTTGATGCGCACCTTAGCGACCTGATCGCGAGCTGGCAACGGTTGCGCGCGGCGTGCCGCCCCTTGTCGATCATGCCGCCGTTCGGCTATTGACGTGCCCGCACGCTGCCCCTACGGTTCCCAATCGAGCGCTTGTTTGGATCGCGATCGGCCGCAACACCGCCAGCCTCGGGGCGCGGATGCCGATCAGTTCCGGGCAGGCGCTCCACATCAGCGCCGCCACCCATCACCTCCATGACCGTCGCGCCCGCACGGCCGCCGCCGAACGACCTCGGCGGCACCCGGCGCCCTCCGGGGCCCCCCGGGAACCCGCCGGTGACCCGCGGAGCCGCTCCCGCTCCCGGGCCGAAGGTCAGGAAAGGAACACTGTGTCTCGCCTCCCGCGCCGCCGACGCCTCGCCGTCGCCGCAAGCCTGCTCGCCGCCACCCTCGTCGTCGGAGCCTGCTCCGCCACCCCGACCAGCGACCCCGGTGCCACCACGGGTGAGATCGACCCCAACGCCGTCCTGCGGGTGAGCGCCTCGTCGCCGTTCCAGAACCTCGACCCGGCGCAGCCGGCCCCCGGCGGCTACCCCTACCTGACGCTGATCTACGACCGGCTCACCATGGTCGACTCCACCGACCAGGTCGTCCCCGGCCTGGCCAAGAAGTGGACCTACGCCCAGGACGGCTCCTACCTCGAACTCGCCCTGCGCGACGACGTCAAGTTCCACGACGGGACGCCGTTCGACGCCAACGCCGTCAAGGTCAACATCGAGCGCGGCCAGACGCTGCCCACGAGCACCATCAAGCAGGACCTCGCCAGCATCACCGGCGTCACAGTCGTCGACGCGCACACCGTGCGCCTCGACCTCAAGCCGGGCACCGGCGCCGTGCTCCCCTCGGCCCTGGCCACCGCCGCCGGGATGATGGTCTCGCCCAAGGCGATCGCCGACGGCGTCGACCTCAAGCGCGCCCCCGGCAACGCCGGCTCGGGCCCGTACGTCGCCACCGAGTTCGTCCCCAACGAGAAGTACGTCGTCAAGCGCGCCGAGGGCACCTACTGGGACCCCAACGCCGGACGCCTCGCCGGGATGGAGATCACCCGGGTCCCCGAGGGCGCCACCCGGCTCAACGGCGTCATCAGCGGTCAGACCGACCTCAGCTTCGTCTCCTCGGCCAACGAGATCACCCAGGCCCGCCAGCTCGGCGAGACCGGCCAGCTCAAGGTGACCACCCGCCCGTTCCGCAACGTCCTCGGCATCCTGCTGCGCGCCAACATGGGCGACCTGAAGGACAAGCGGGTCCGTGAGGCCATCGCGCGCTCGGTCGACCCGGCCGCCATCCGCGCGCTCTTCGCCGACACCTGCACGCCCACCCGCAGCATCTACCCGAACAGCCCGTGGGAGGACCCGGCGGCGACCTACCCGTACGAGTTCGACCTGGCCAAGGCCAAGGCGCTGATCGCCGAGGTCGGCGGGGCCAAGGTGACGATCAGCTTCTCCGCCGGCACCAACACCGAGCAGCCCGCCACCGCCATCCAGGCCGCCATGTCCCAGGCCGGCATCGACGCGAAGCTCAACCCGACGCCGAACTCCGAGACCGAGGCCCGCTTCATCGCCGGCGACTTCGAGCTCGAGGTGTCCAACACCTTCAACCCGCGTCTCGACCCGGCGGGCACTGTCGACAACTACCTGATCGGCAACTACAAGCTCGCCACCGACCCCGAGGTCATCGGCCCGATCGCGGCCAAGGCCGCCGACCCCCGCTCCAGCGCCGAGGAGCGTGCCAAGCAGTACCACCAGCTGTGGGAGCGGCTGTTCACCGAGGCGTGGTTCATCCCGATCTGCAATCTCACCAGCGCCACCATCGCCTCCCCGAAGGTCGTCGGGGCCGAGCAGCTGCCGTGGACCAACCTCGGCCTGTTCGACCTGCGGACCGTGGCGATGACGAAGGGCTGAGCGTCAGGTCCCCGCCGTCCGCCACCGCGAGCGGCCGACCCGAAGAAAGGTAGCCAGAGCCAGTGAACCGTCCCACCGCAGCCACCCCGCTCCTGCCCGCCCTGTCCCGCCTGCTCGACGAGCAGCCGGACCTCACCCTCACCCTCGCCGGCGCCCCGTTCACAGTGGCCGACCTCGATGCCGCGTCGCGTCGCCTCGCCGGGTTCCTCGCCGACCGCGTCGCTCCCGGCGACCGGGTCGTCGTCCTCGCCCGCAACGGCCGCCTGGCCCTGCTCTCCTGGTGGGCGACGACGCTCTGTGGCGGTTTCGTCGTCCCGCTGAACACGAGCAACCGCGGCCCCGTACTGGCCCACCAGGTGCTCGACGCCGACCCGGTCGCGATGATCGTCGAGGACGAGTTCGTGCCCGTCCTGGACGACGCCCTCATCGGCACGGAGCTACGGGTGCCGGTCCTCGTCGGCGCCCCCATCCGGCCCGCCTCGGGCCCGGCGCCCGCCTGGGCCACCGAGGTCGTCGACTTCGACGCCGCCGTCGCTGAGGGATCGGCGGTGACGACCACCCCGGACCTCGACGCGTACGCCACCAGCCACCTCATCTACACGGCCGGCACGACCGGGCCGTCCAAGGCGTGCATGGTCAGCCACGGCTACGTGGCGAACATGGCCCGCCAGATGCACGAGAACCTCGAACGCCACTCCGGCGACGTCCTGTGGACGGCGATGCCGCTGTTCCACATGGCCGCCGTCGGGCACGTCATGGGTTCGCTCCAGCTCGGCTCGGCCATCGACCTCGCGTCGCGCTTCTCGGTCCGGGGCTTCTGGGACGAGATCCTGCGCAGCCGCGCGACAATGGCCGCGCTCATGGGCTCGATGCTGCCGATGATCGCCGGCGCTCCCGACTCCGAGGCCGCCCGCGAGGCCTTCGGCCGGCTGCGCGTCGTGTCCGGCTCGCCGGTCACCGCCGAGCTCGCCGCTCGCTGGACGGAGCGCTTCGGCGTCGAACGGGTCGGCTCGGGCGCCTACGGCCTGACCGAGGCCTGCCTGATCACCCTCACCCCACCCGGGGGTTACCGCGCCGGGAGCGCGGGCAAGATCAACGACTCGTTCGAGGTGCGCATCGTCGACGAGCACGACAACCCGCTGCCCGTCGGCGAGGTCGGCGAGATCGTCGCCCGTCCCAACCGTCCGGCGATCATGTTCAACGGCTACTGGCGTGAGCCGGAGAAGACGCTGGAGGTCTTCCGGGGCCTGTGGTTCCACTGCGGTGACTACGGCCGTCTCGACGAGGACGGCTACCTCTACTTCGTCGACCGTGGCAAGGACTACCTGCGCCGCGGCGGCGAGAACATCTCCAGCTTCGAGATCGAGGGCATCGTCGCGACGCACCCGGCCGTCGGCGAGGTCGCCGTCCACGCGGTCCCCTCCCCGCTGGCCGAGGACGACCTCAAGGTCACTGTCGTGCCCGCGCCCGGTGCGGAGATCGACCCCGCCGAGCTCTTCGAGTGGCTGCACCCGCGGATCCCGCGGTACGCCGTCCCCTCCCACATCGAGGTCCGCACCGAACTGCCCAAGAACGCCGTCGGGCGGGTCCTCAAGCGGGTCCTGCGCGAGGAGGGCGTGACCGCGCGGACGTGGAGCACGGACCCCCGTGCCGTGACCGGCCTCCCGGTCCCGGCCGGCACCAGGGAACAGGCGTGAGCGCCGCCTCCGGCCGGCGGTTCGAGGGACCGCTGGCCGGCCTGCGCCTGCTCGAACTCGGTGGGCAGGGGCCGGTGCCGTTCGCGACGATGATGCTCGCCGACCTGGGTGCCCAGGTGGTACGGGTCGACCCGCCGGGTGAGCCCGACCGGCGCGAGCGCGCGCAGGTCAACGCGATCGACAGGGGCCGTACGACGGTCACGCTCGACCTGAAGTCCGAGGCCGACCGGGCGCTCGTGCACCGGCTGCTCGCCGACGCGGACGTGCTGCTCGACCCGTTCCGGCCCGGGGTGCTCGAACGTCTCGGCCTGGCCCCGGCCGAACTCACCGAGCGGTACCCGCGCCTGGTCGTGGCGCGGATGACCGGCTGGGGCCAGGACGGCCCCCTCGCCGCGGCCGCCGGGCACGACCTCAACTACATCGCCGTCTCCGGGGTGCTCGACACGATCGGCCTGCCCGATTCCGGCCCCGTCGTGCCGCCGATGTATCTGGCCGACTTCGCCGGCGGCGGCATGATGCTGGCCTTCGGCGTGCTGGCCGCACTGCAGGAGCGTGTCTCCTCCGGGCGTGGGCAGGTCGTGGACGCCTCGATGCTCGAGGGCAGCGCGCTGCTCACCGTCGTCATCCACTCGATGCTCGCGCGGGGCGCCTGGAACCTCACCCGTGGCACGAACTACCTCGACGGCGGGGCGCACTTCTACCGGGTGTACCGCACCGCCGACGACAAGTTCATGTCCGTGGCGGCCATCGAGGCGAAGTTCTACCGCGCGTTCCTGCGAACCCTCGGCCTCGATCCGGAGGACGGGCCGGGGCAGTTCGACGAGTCGGGGTGGGCCGGCTGGGCCGAGCGGATCGCGTCGGTCTTCGCCGGACGCACCCGGCAGGAGTGGACCAGCGTCTTCGAGAGCGTGGACGCGTGCGTGCACCCGGTGCTGGACATCGCCGAGTCGGCCGAGCACCCGCAGGTGCGTGCCCGGGGCGGCGTCGTCGAGGTCGAGGGGGTCGCTCAGCCGGCCCCCACGCCCCGATTCTCGCGTACGCCCGCGGGCGTCCCGCGGGCCCCGCGGCGCCGTGGTGAGGACACCGACCGGGTGCGCTCGGCGCTCGCCGCGAGCAGCCCGTGGGAAGCGTTGTCAAGGTCTTGACCTGCGGCAAGCCTCACTCTACGCTTCGACCAAGCGCTTGCTTGATTGCTGCCTCGCATTCGCCGACGGACGAGACGGAGCAAACGTCAATGACGACACAGGCCCCGGTGGCCCGGAACTCGGGACCCGCCGTCTTCGCCGACATCGTGCGCGCCCGCACGGGTGACGACCATCCCGGCCTGCTCTTCGAAGGCCGCACCATCACCTGGGGCCGGATCGTGCAGGAAGCCGCCGACCGGGCTGCCGCCCTGAACGACGTGCCCCGGCCCGAGGGCAGGCCACTGCACATCGGGGTGCTCCTGGAGAACACCCCCGACTACGTGTACTGGATCTGTGCTGCCGCGCTGGCCGGCGCCACAGTGGTCGGGATCAACCCGACCCGGCGTGGCGCCGAGCTGGCCCACGACGTGCGGCACACCGACACCGACCTGCTCCTCACCGAGGACCGCCTCGCCGGCCTCGTCGACGGGCTCGACCTGGGCATCCCCGCCGGGCAGGTGCGCAACATCGACTCCCCGGAGTACGCCGCCTGGCTGGCCCGGCACGCCGGCGTGCCGGTACCCACCGACGAGGTCGACCCGCGCGCCAACCTGCTGCTCATGTTCTCCTCGGGCTCGACCGGGGCACCCAAGGCGGTCATCTGCTCCCACGGGCGCCTCGCCGCGGTCTCCGAGGCGCTGCTGACCCGCACCGAGCTGACCCGCGACTCGATCAGCTACATGTCGATGCCGCTGTTCCACGGCAACGCCGTCATGCTCAACCTCGGCCCCGCCATGGTCTGCGGCGCGACCATCTGCATGGTTCGCAAGTTCTCCGCGTCCGGCTTCGTACGCGACGTGCACGAGCACGGCGTCACCAACTTCAACTACGTCGGCCGGGCCCTCGCCTACATCCTGGCCCAGCCGGTCGACCCTCGCGACGCGACGAGCACGCTGCGGCGCGCCGTCGGCACCGAGGCCTCGGCCGCCGACATCGCCCGCTTCGCCGAGCGCTTCGGTGTCGTCATCTCCGAGGGCTACGGCTCCAGCGAGGGCGTCATGCGGATCAACCGCACCCCCGAGACGCCGGCCGAGGCGCTCGGCGTGGCCGTCGCCGGCGCCGAGATCAAGGTCATGAACGAGGAGACCGGGCTGGAGTGCCCCCCGGCCGTGCTCGACGGGACCGGGCGGCTCCTCAACGCCGACGAGGCCATCGGCCAGCTCGTCGGCGTCGGCATGGCTGCCCGGTTCGAGGGCTACTACAAGAACCCCGAGGCCGCCGCCGAGCGGATCCGCGGCGAGGACTTCTGGTCCGGCGACCTGGCCTACCGCGACGCCGACGGCTACTTCTACTTCGCCGGCCGCTCCTCGGACTGGATCCGCGTCGACAGCGAGAACTTCGCGGCCGGGCCCGCCGAGCGGATCATCGAGCGCTGGGACCGGGTGGCGGTCGCCCCCGTCTTCGCCGTGCCCGACCCGCGTACCGGCGACCAGGTCATGTGCGCGATGCAACTGCGTGGCGGCGCCACCTTCGACCCGGAGGCGTTCACCGCCTTCCTCGACGAGCAGGCCGACCTCGGCACCAAGTGGCGGCCCCGCTTCGTGCGGATCGTCGACCAGATCCCCAGCACGGGCAACGGCAAGGTCGCCAAGCAGGTCCTGCGCCGTACCGCCTGGATCACGACCGACCCCGTCTACGTCCGCGACGGCGCGTCCACCGCGTACCGCCCGCTGACCGAGGCGGACGTCCGGGACCTCGAGAAGCAGTTCGCCGACAACGGACGTGCCGCGCTCCTGCCGGCCACCTGACCTGCCGGTCCGCCCGGCACACCGACTGGCGCCCACGCCCCGAGAATGAGGAACATCCATGTACCTGGAGTACACCCCCGAGCAGCGAGAGCTGAGCAGGGAGCTGCGAGCCTACTTCGCGCGCCTGCTCACGCCTGAGGTCCGCGAGGCGCTCGGCGGCACCAACGAGGACCGCCCGGCCTACCGCGAGATCATCCGTCAGATCGGCAAGGACGGCCTGCTCGGACTCGGCTGGCCCACGGAGTACGGCGGCCAGGGCCGCCCGGCGATCGACCAGTACATCCTCTTCGACGAGATCAACCGGGCCCAGGCGCCGTTCCCCTTCGTCACCATCAACAACATCGGCCCGATGCTGATGCGCTACGGCACCGAGGAGCAGAAGCGCACCTACCTGCCGGGCATGCTGACCGGCGACGTCATCTTCGCCATCGGCTACAGCGAGCCGGGCTCCGGCACCGACCTCGCCTCGCTGAGCGCCAGGGCCGAGGCCACGCCCGACGGTGGCTGGGTCGTCAACGGCCAGAAGGTGTTCACCAGCGGTGTCAGCCAGGCCGACTTCGTCTGGATGGCCGTGCGCACCGACCCCGCCGCCCCGAAGCACAAGGGCATCACCATCCTCATCGTGCCGACGTCGGACCCGGGCTTCAGCTGCACGCCGATCGCCACCAGCGGCATCACCCACACCAACGCCTCCTACTACGAGGACGTACGCGTCGGCCCCGAGGCGCTCGTCGGCGAGGTCAACGGCGGCTGGCGCCTCATCACCGGCCAGCTCGGTCACGAGCGGGTGGGCCTGGCCGCGATGGGCGGGCGCACCGAGCAGCTGTGGACCGACGTCGCCGCGTGGGCCGCCGAGCCCGACGCCGACGGCAACCGCGTCCTCGACAAGCCGTGGGTACGCACGGAGCTGGCCCGCGACTACGCCGAGCTGACCGCGATGCGCCTGCTCAACTGGAAGATCGCCGTAGTGGGGGAGGGCCAGAACCCGGCGCCCGCCGCCGCGTCGGTCGCCAAGGTCTACGGCACGGAGACCCACGACCGGGTCTGCCGCAACCTCGTCTCCGTCGTCGGGCCCCGCGCGACCCGGCGGCCCGGCGCGCCGGACGCCGTCCTCGGCGGGCAGCTGGAGGCGTACACCCGCGGCTCCTACATCAACACCTTCGGCGGCGGCACCAACGAGGTGCTGCGCGACATGATCGCGGTCGCCGGTCTCGGCATGCCGAGGAAGGGACGTTCCGCATGAGCACCACGACGCAGGCCCCCGCCCTCGACGCCACCGACCAGGACGCCTTCCTCGCCCGCCTGCGCGAGTTCGTCGGCCTCGAGGCCACGCCCACCCGCTACGCCCAGGACGCCGTCAACCAGGCGATGATCCGCCACTTCGTCGAGGCGATGGGCGACGAGAACCCCGTCTACGTCGACGACCAGGCCGCGCGTGACACCGGCCGCGAGGGTGTCATCGCCCCGCCGCCGATGCTGTCCACCTGGCTCATGGTCGGCTACAAGGCCCACACGGCCGCCGCCGCGGGCGCCGCGCCGGACACCCCGATGGCCCGGCTGCTCGCGCTCCTCGCCGACGCCGGCTTCGTCGGGGTCGTCGCGACCAACGACGAGCACGAGTACGTGCGCGAGCTGCGCCTGGGCGACGAGATCAAGATGACGACTGTCATCGAGGACGTCTCCCCGCGCAAGACCACGGGGCTGGGCACCGGCCACTTCATCACGACGCTGCGCACCTACACCGACCAGAACGACGAGGTCGTGGCTCGCCAGCGCTTCCGCATCCTGCGCTTCGACCCGTCCCGTGCCAAGCCCGCGGCGCCGGCCGCCGCCGACCCGGCGCTGCGGCACAAGCCGTTCATCCTGCGCGACAACGCGTTCTGGTTCGCCGCCGCCGCGCAGCGCCGCCTCGTCATCCAGGCCTGCACCGACTGCGGCACGCTGCGCCACCCGCCCGGCCCGATCTGCCCCTCCTGCCACTCGTACGCGTGGCACGAGGTCGAGGCGAGCGGCCGGGGCACTGTGCACAGCTACGTCGTCAGCCACCACCCGAAGGCCCCCGGGTACGACTACCCGCTCACCGTCGTGCTCGTCGATCTCGAAGAGGGCACCCGTCTGGTCGCCGACTTCGCCGGGGACGCCGAGGAGGTCGAGATCGGCATGCCCGTGCAGGTCGACTGGCTCGACTACGACGAGAACCTCACGCTGCCGCGTTTCCGGGCCGCGACCTCCGCATCGGAGCCCACACAAGAGGAAGGGAACTGATGGACTTCCAGCTCGCCGAGGAGCAGGTCACTGTCAACGACCTGGCGCGCGACGTGTTCTCGCGCAACGGCGACCCGCAGCGGCTCTTCGACATCGAGGCCGGCCCGGACCGCTTCGACCGCGCCCTGTACCGCGACCTGGCCGAGTCCGGCATCCTCGGACTGCCCGTACCCGAGGAGCACGGCGGCGCCGGGCTGGGCCTGTGGGAGATCGCCGGGGTCTTCGTCGAACAGGGCCGCACGCTGGGCACCGTCCCGCTGTGGGAGACCCTCGTCGGCGGCGTCCTGCCGCTGCTGCGCTACGGCAACGCCAAGCAGCAGGCCGAGTGGCTGCCCCGCGTCGCCGCCGGGGACGCGGTCCTCACCGTCGCCGTCGACGACCTGACCGACGCCCGGCCGTACGGCGCCCGCGTTCGCGCGCGGTCCGGCGCCGAGCCCGGCGGTGACGGGGTCACCCTGAGCGGCACCGCGGTCGGCGTCCGTTCGGCGCACCTCGCCGACGCGATCGTCGTCCCGGCCACCGACGAGGCGGGCGCGGTCGGGCTCTACCTCGTGCCGACCGCCGGTGCCGGGGTACGCCGGGACACCTTCGAGCGCACCGACCGTGGACTCGCCTCCGACGTGCGCTTCGACGGCGCCGCCGCGGGGCTGCTCGCCGAGGGCCCCGCGGAGGACCGGCTCGACTGGCTGCTGCGCCAGGTCTGGACCGCCGTGGCGGCTCTGCAGAGCGGCATCAGCCAGGCCGCCGTACGCCAGGCCGCCGACTACACCTCGGGCCGTGAGCAGTTCGGTGTGCCGATCGCGACCTTCCAGGCCGTCGCACACCAGCTCGCCGACTGCCACATCGACACCGAGGCGATGGAGGTCACCTACCTCAACGCGCTCTGGCGCGAGACCACCGGGCGGCCGTCCCGTGCGGCAGCGCACGTCGCGAAGTACTGGGCCGCCGAGGCGGGCGACCGCGTCGCGCGCACCGTGCAGCACGTGCACGGCGGCATGGGCGCCGACGTCACCTATCCGGTCCACCGCTACATGCTCTGGACCACGCAGCTGGCCAACACCGCCGGCTCGGGGGCCTGGCATCTGCAGCAGCTCGCGGACCTCGTCGGCGAGGGGGAGCAGCTGTGAGCGGCACGCAGATCACCATCGAGCAGGTGAGCCTCGGCGACACGCTGCCGGAGCTCGAGATCCCGCTGACCCGGACCGTCATCGTCGCTGGCGCCCTCGCGACCCGCGACTACGAGGACGTGCACCACGACCCGGCCCAGGCCGAGCGTCGCGGCACTCCCGACACGTACATGAGCATCAACCACACCAACGGGCTCGTCGGCCGCTACGTCACCGACTGGGCCGGCCCCGCCGCGCGCATGGTGCGCCTGAGCACCCGCCTCGGGGTGCCGAACTTCCCGGGTGACGTGATGCGGCTGACCGGCGAGGTCGTCGGCGTTGAGGAGGACACCGTGCGCGTCGCGGTGCGTGGCATGAACAGCAAGGGTGGGCACGCCATCTCCGAGGTGACAGTGCGCCTGCCCCGTGGATCGGAGCAGTGACGTGACGTCCAACTTCCTGTCGGGTCGCACCGCGGTCGTCGGCATCGGCGCGACGGAGTTCTCGAAGGACTCCGGCCGCAGCGAGCTGCAACTGGCCGTCGAGGCCGTCACGGCCGCCCTGGCCGACGCGGGCCTGAGCCCCGCCGATGTCGACGGCATGACGACCTTCACCATGGAGACCAACCCGGAGAACATGGTCGCCCGCAGCCTGGGCATCCCCGAGCTGAAGTTCTTCTCCCGGATCCCCTACGGGGGCGGCGGCGCCTGCGCCCCCGTCCAGCAGGCCGCCATGGCCGTCGCGAGCGGGATCGCCGACGTCGTCGTGGCGTACCGCGCCTTCAACGAGCGCTCCGGCGTTCGCTTCGGGCAGGGGCCTCCGCCGGCGAAGACCCAGGCCACCTCGGACAACGAGTACCGTTCCTGGGTCAACCCGTACGGCCTGCTCACCCCGGCCCAGCACACCGCGATGTTCGCCCGTCGCTACATGCACAGGTACGGCGCGACCAGCGAGGACTACGGCCGGGTGGCGGTGCTCGCCCGCAAGCACGCCGCGAACAACCCCAAGGCGTGGTTCTACGGCAAGCCGCTCACGCTCGAGGAACACCAGGCTTCCCGCTGGATCGCCGAACCGCTGCACCTGTTCGACTGCTGCCAGGAGACCGACGGCGGCCAGGCGATGGTCGTCGTCAGCGCCGAGCGCGCCAAGGACCTGCCCGTCACCCCGGTCTACATCCGGGGGGCGGCCCAGGGCCTGGGACCGGACCAGTACCAGATGGTCAGCTACTACCGCGAGGACCTGACCCGGATCCCCGAGGTCGAGCTCTGCGCCCGGCAGTTGTGGGCCCAGTCGGGGCTCGGTCCCGCCGACATGGACGCGGCGATCCTCTACGACCACTTCACGCCGTACGTGCTCAACCAGCTCGAGGAGTACGGCTTCTGCGGTCGCGGCGAGGCCAGGGACTTCATCGCCGACGGCAACCTGGAGGTCACCGGCTCGCTGCCGACGAACACCCACGGCGGCCAGATCGGCGAGGCGTACCTGCACGGCACGAACGGTGTCGCGGAGGGCGTCCGCCTCGTCCGGGGGACCTCGACCAACCAGCCCGACGGCGTACGCAACGTCCTGGTGACGGCCGGCGTCGGCGTTCCCACCAGTGCACTGATCCTCTCCGCGGAGGGCTGAGACGCCGGCCACCACCACAGATCTGAAGGCCGTCAGCGACCCACGGATCCCGCCCGGCAGCCGCCGGACGGGACAACACCACCTCTTATCAGCCGGAACGACTCGGCTCTTGTTTGGGAAGGATGAGAATGGGCGTCAACATAACGGCCCGCAAACGTGTGGTCGCGTTGATCAGCATCGGGGCTCTCGCCATGGCCGGCTGCAGCTCGTCGGACAACTCCGGCGGCGGCAGCAGCGCCGCGCAGGGCGAGATCGACACGTCGGCCGTGCTCAAGTTCGCGTCGGCGGGTCCGTTGCGTGACCTCGACCCGGCCCTGCAGACGAGCTACGGCGCCTGGGGCTACCTGTTCCTCGTGTGGGACCGGCTGACCATGCTGGACAAGGACGACAAGATCGTCCCGGGCCTGGCCAAGGAGTGGAACTTCGTCGAGGACGGCGGCGTCCTGGAACTCAAGCTCCGGGACGACGTGAAGTTCCACGACGGCACGCCGTTCGACGCCGAGGCCGTCAAGGCCAACATCGAGCGCGGCAAGACCCTCGAGGGCTCGACCCTCAAGAGCGACCTCGCCGACATCGAGTCGGTCGAGGTCGTCGACGCGACGACCGCGCGGCTCAAGCTGGTCAAGGGCAAGGGCGTCCAGTTGCCCGCGTCGTTCACCGGCACGGCCGGCATGATGGTCAGCCCGAAGGCGATCAAGGACGGCGCCGACCTCAAGAACAATCCCGGGACCGCCGGCTCCGGCCCGTACATCGCCACCCAGCTCGTCCCCCAGGAGAAGCTCGTCCTCAAGCGGGCCGACAACTACTGGGACCCGAACGTCGGCCGTCTCGGCGGCATCGAGCTGCAGCGCGTGCCCGACGCCGCCGCACGCCTCAACGGCCTGCAGAGCGGCCAGGTCGACCTGGCCCCGCTCAGCTCGGCCGGCGAGATCGCCACGGTGGAGAAGATCGTCACCCCGGGCAGCGGTCTCCAGCAGAACCAGGTGAAGTTCAAGAACGTCGTCGGCGTCTACATGCGCGCCAACAAGGGCGATGTCGCCAAGCCCGAGGTCCGCCAGGCGATCGCCCACGCGGTCGACCCGGAGGCGATCAGCGCGCTCTTCAGCGGCTACTGCACGCCGACCCGCCAGGTCGTGCCCGAGACGGACCCGAGCCGCATCCCGAACTACACCTACCCGTACGAGTTCAGCGTGGACAAGGCCAAGGCCCTCGTGCAGCAGGCCGGCGGCGCGAAGGTGTCCGTCACCTTCGCCGCGGGCACGAACGCCGAGCAGCCGGCCAACGTCGTGCAGGCGTCCCTGCGGGCCGTCGGCGTCGACGCGACGCTCAACCCCGTGCCCAACACCGAGAACGAGCCGCGCTTCATCGCCGGCGACTTCGAGCTGATGGTCGGCACGTCGTGGAGCCCGAAGGCCGACCCGGCGGCGACGGTGAACACCTACCTGCTGAACACGTACAAGCTCGCCGCGGACCCCTCGCTCATCGCGGGCAAGGCGGCCGAGGCCGCCAACCCCACGCTGTCGATGGACAAGCGCGCCCCGCTCTACCAGGACATCTGGAAGACGACGCTCGAGCAGGCCTGGTTCCTGCCGCTGTGCAACCAGACCAACGCGAACGTCTCGAAGGCGAACATCGTCGGCACCGACAACATCCCGATGTCGAACATCGGCATCTGGGACCTGCGCCACATCGCCGTCAAGAAGTAACCGGTCGCTCCTGACCACCGGTGGCGTCGCCGCCGGACCCGCCCGCTGCGGCGGGGGCCGGCGGCGACACCACCGGCCTTGCCGGCACCAGGCCGTGCGAGGCGCAGTCCCAGGTACCCGCTCAGAGTCGAGGTAGGACATGATCCGCTACGCCAGCAGGCGCTTACTCGCGGCAATACCCCTGCTGTTCGTCGTCCCGCTGCTCGTCTTCGCCCTGATCGAGCTCGCCCCGGGCGACCCGGCCGTCGTGCTGGCCGGTGACGAGCCGACCCCGGACCGTGTCGAGGCGATCCGCGAGGAGCTCAACCTCAACGCTCCGGTCCTGGTGCGATACGCCATGTGGGTCGGCGACGTCCTCCGCGGCGACCTCGGCACGTCCTTCCTCTCCGACCAGACCGTCATCGAGCTGCTGACGCGGCGAATGGCCACGACGATGTCGCTGGTGCTCGTCGCGATGATCTTCGCCGTCGTGCTCGGGGCCACCCTCGCCCTCGTGGCCACGCTGCGCTCCGGCGGCATCGTCGACCGGATCGTCAACGGGCTCGCCTCGATCGCGATCGCCATCCCGGGCTTCTGGTTCGGCCTCGTGCTCGCCTCGGTCTTCGCGGTGGGGCTGCAGATGTTTCCGGCGTTCGGCTACCAACCGCTGGCCGACGGCTTCTGGCCGTGGCTCTCGCACCTCGTCCTGCCGGGCATCGCCCTCGGTCTGCTTCCCGCCGCCGAGGTGACCCTGCAACTGCGCTCGGCGCTCGGGCAGGTCATGAAGACCGACTACGTCCTCAACGCCGAGGCCAAGGGACTGTCGCGCTCCAGCGTCGTGTTCAAGCACTCCCTGAAGAACGCGTGCATCCCCGTCGTCACCGTCCTCGGCTTCCGCGTCGCGGAGGTCCTCGCCGGATCGGTGACCATCGAGATGATCTACAACATGCCGGGCCTCGGTCGTACCGCCATCGAGGCGGTGCAGGGGCGTGACATCCCGGTGCTGCTCGGCTTCGTCCTGTTCAGCACGACTGTCGTCGTGCTGGTCAACCTCATCGTCGACATCTCCTACGGCTACTTCAACCCGAAGGTGCGGTCATGAGCGCCAACCAGACCCCCTCGGCTCCGGCGCCGGGTAACGACTCGCACGACTCCGGCGGTCTCGCCGAGACCGTCCGCGCCGAGGTGCCGGCGGCGGCCATCGGCACGGGCGACCCGGAGCCGGTCGCCGCCCCCGGCATCCTCAAGAGCATCGTGCGTCGCCCCGCGACGATCGTGGCCGGCGTCTTCCTGCTCGTGCTGACCTTCATCGCGATCTTCGCCCCGGCCCTGGCGCCGTACGACCCCGACGTGCAGAACCTGTTGCTGCGGCTCAGGCCGCCGAACGCCGAGCACTGGCTGGGGACCGACGACTACGGCCGGGACGTGCTGAGCCGGCTCATCTTCGGGGCGCGGGTCTCGCTGTGGGCGGCGCTGCAGGCCGCGGCCGTCGCGCTCGTGCTCGGTCTGCCGTTCGGCATGATCGCGGGCTACCGCGGCGGCTGGGTCGACGCGATCCTGACCCGCGTCATGGACGCGCTCATGAGCGCCCCGTCGCTCGTGCTGGCCATCACCATCGTCGCGGTCCTCGGCGCCGGCATCACCAACGCGATGCTCGCCATCGGTCTGGTCATGGCCCCGCGCTTCTTCCGGGTGGCCCGCGCCGGCACGATGGACGTGCGGCACGAGACGTACATCGAGGCCTCGATCGCCCTGGGTTGCAGCACCGTGCGTACCGCGGTGCGGCACGTGCTGCCCAACGTGCTGCCGCCGATCATCCTCGTCATCTCGGTGTCGCTGGGTACCGCCGTCGCGGCCGAGGCGAGCCTGAGCTTCCTCGGGCTGGGCGTCCAGGCCCCCGCGGCCAGTTGGGGCTCGATGCTCTCGACGGCCTCGTCGAACATGCGCCTCGCGCCGTACCTCGTGTGGCCGCCCGGCGTGATGATCTTCCTCGCCGTCCTCGCCTTCACCTACGTCGGTGACGGCGTCCGCCGCGCCCTCGTTCGCACCCGCTCGGGCAATTGACCGCCCGGCAACCACCAGGAGCTGACATGGCACGTGAAACGGCGTCCGGCGGGACGGCCGGCACCAGGACCGACGCCACCGGCGGTGCGGCGGACCTGCTGCGCGTGGAGAACCTCAACGTCGAGTTCCCCTCGCCCTCGGGTGGGTGGCAGACGACAGTCCAGGACGTCTCGTTCTCGCTCAAGCCGGGCGGGTCGATGGCCCTGGTCGGCGAGTCCGGGTCGGGCAAGACGGTGACCTCCATCGCGGTGATGGGCCTGACCGGGGCGACCGGAGGGCGGATCGCCTCGGGCCGGATCGTCTTCGACGGCGTTGACCTCACCGCGGGCACCCAGAAGCAGTGGCGGGACCTGCGCGGGCCGGGCATGGGCATGATCTTCCAGCAGCCGATCCGCAGCCTGAACCCGGCATACACAGTCGGGGACCAGATCGCGGAGTCGGTGCGCAAGCACCTGGGCATGAGCCGCCGGCAGGCCCGGGCCCGCGCCGTCGAGATGCTCGAGATGGTGCAGATCCCACGGGCGGCGCAGCGGGTCGACGACTACCCGCACGCGTTCTCCGGCGGCATGTGCCAGCGCGTCATGATCGCGATGGTCATGGCGTGCAACCCGCGCCTGCTCATCGCCGACGAGCCGACGACGGCACTCGACGTGACGGTGCAGGAACGGATCCTCGAGCTGCTGCGCGACCTGCAGGAGCAGACCGGGGTGGCGCTTCTGTTCGTCAGCCACGACCTCGCGGTGGTGGCCGAGCTGTGCCGGGAGGTCGTGGTCATGTACGCCGGCGAGGTGGCCGAGAACGCGCCCTCGGAGCAGCTGTTCTTCAACCCGCGGCACCCCTACACGTCCGGCCTGATCGGCTCGATCCCGAAGCCGGGCCTGAGCACCGACCGGCGGCTGCGCGCGATCCCCGGTGGCATCCCGGCCCCGGGCGCCTGGCCGCACGGGTGCCGGTTCACCAGCCGGTGCGAGTTCGCCGTGCCGGGGCGGTGCGACGTGGCCCACCCCGGCCTGGTCCGGCTCGACGGCCCCGCCGAGCACCACGCGCGGTGCGTGCGGGCCGCGGAGCTCTCCCTGGATGGAGTGACGGTCTGATGAGCCTGCTCGAAGTCGAGAACCTCACGAAGTCGTTCAGTTCCGGTCGGGACTGGCTCGGCCGGCGTACGAAAACGGTGCACGCCGTCAAGGGGGTGAGCTTCACCCTGGAGCGCGGTGAGTGCCTCGCGGTCGTCGGCGAGTCCGGCGCGGGCAAGTCGACTGTCGGGCGCATGGTGCTGCGCCTCATCGAGCCGAACTCCGGCTCGGTGACCTTCGACGGGATCGACGTGCTGGCCACGAAGCCGAAGCAGCTGCGCGCGCTGCGCCAGCGGATGCAGATGATCTTCCAGGACCCGTACAGCTCGCTCGACCCGCGGATGACGATCAAGGACGCGGTCGCCGAGCCGCTCCTCGTGCACACCGACAAGGGCCGGGCCACGCGGGAGAAGGAGGCCGTCGAGCTGCTCGACAAGGTCGGCATCGGTTCGCGCTACCTGGAGCGCTATCCGGCCGAGCTGTCCGGCGGTCAGCTGCAGCGCGTCGCGATCGCCCGGGCGCTGACGATGAAGCCGAGCCTCATCGTGTGCGACGAGCCGGTCGCGGCGCTTGACGTGTCGGTGCGGGCGCAGGTGCTCAACCTGCTCCGGGACCTGCAGGAGGAGCTGGGCCTGGCGTACCTGTTCGTCTGTCACGACCTGGCTCTCGTCGAGGTCATCGCCGACCGGGTCATGGTGATGGCCTCCGGTGAGGTCGTGGAGACGGACACGACCGACCAGATCTTCGCCAACCCGCGGCAGGAGTACACGAAGAAGCTGCTCGCGGCGATCCCCGTGCCGCTGCCGCGCGACGCGCACGGCAACCGGCTCGTCGCGCCGGGAAAGGTGGGCTGAGCGGTGACCGGTACGACGGGACCGACCCGGACGCAGCTGCTGGCGCAGTTCGCGACGACGCGCGACGAGGAGATCCCCGACTCGGTACGTGACTACGGCAAGCTCGTCCTGCTCGACTCGCTCGTCTGCGGGCTGGCTGCGGTGCGGCTGCGGCGCAGCCGCATGGTCCAGCAGGTCGCCGCCCGGTTCGGCGGCCCGGCCGAGGCGACGGTCTTCGGGCTGGGGCAGCGGGTCGCGGCGATCAACGCCGCGCACGCCAACGCGGACATGATGAACGCGCTGGACGCGGACGACACCTTCTTCAACTCGGCGCACTTCGCGGTGTTCGGCGTCGCGGCCGGGCTGGCGGAGGCCGAGCGGCTGCACGCCGACGGGGCGAGCCTGCTGCGCGCGAGCATCATCGCCTTCGAGATCAACGCGCGGCTGAACCTGTCGACCTCGCTCATGGCCTTCGAGGACGGCCAGTTCCGCTGGTCGCCGCTGTCGTCGCACGGGTACGCCTCGATGGGCGCGGCCGCGGCGTGCGCTGTCGTCGGCAGCTGGGAGCCGGAGCGGCTGGCCCACGCGCTCGGCCTGGTGGCCTGGCTGGCCCCGCCGGCGAAGAACTCCTACATGGCCGAGCGGCGCTCGTTCAACGCGTTCAAGTACGGCCCGTACGGCGCGATCGCGCACGCCGGGATGCTCGGCGCGGCGCTGGCCGAGGAGGGCTACACCGGCGACCTGGACGTGCTGGACCGCACCCCGGGCTTCATCGAGGCGATGGGCTTCCTCGGCGGCGAGCGGCACGAGATGGTCGCCGGCCTGGGATCGAAGTGGTGGATCAGCGAGACGTCGCTCAAGCCGTACCCGACGTGCCGTTTCACCCACGCGGCGCTCGACGCGATCCGCGCGTTCCCGAGCACCCACGGGGTGCCGGTGTCGCAGATCGAGTCCATGGAGATCCGGCTCAGCCCGGCGGCCTACCGGACGTTGCAGTTCCGGGAGCCGGCCCCGCGGATCCCGGACACCGTCGTCGCGCCGCTGGACGGCGCCTTCAACATGCCGTACGCCGCGGCGCTGGCGTTGCTCGGGCACGCCCCGGGTCCGCAGTGGTACGACCCGGAGCGGCTGGCCGACCCGGCGGTGTGGGACCTGGCGCGCCGGATCACCACGGCGCCCGACCCGGTGCTCGACGCGGAGTGGGAGGCCGACCTCAGGGAACACCCGGGCGGCCAGATCCGCCGGACGCGCGGCGCGCTGACGATCCGGGCCGGTGGCCGGGAGTACGTCGTCGAGTCGGACTTCGCCCAGGGCGACCCGTGGGACGACACGACGCGGGCGGACTGGGACTTCGTGGCCGCCAAGCTGGCCTCGTTCTGCGACGGGATCCTCGACGCGGGCGCGCAGGAGCGCCTCGTCGAGGTGGTTCGCGGCATCGACGAGGTCGCCGACGTCGCCGAGACGCTGTCACCGCTGCTGGCGCGGGCGCGATGAGCCGACGGGACCGGATCGGCGCGGACACGAGGTCGTTCGCCTCGTACGGTCGGTCGTGGCTGATCGTCATCCGCGGGCCGCGCGGGATGGCGTTCGACCGGTTTCTCGTGCGACGGACCGGGTTCTCGCTCGTGTCGTTGCAGTACGCGCTGGCGGGCAGGTTTCCGTACCACCCCACGCTGCTGCTGACGACTGTGGGCCGTCGTTCCGGGGAGCTGCGCGACGCGGCGCTGCCCTACGTGCCGTACGGGAAGGATCTGGTGGTCGTCGGCTCCAAGGGCGGCGGCCCCAAGGACCCGGCCTGGGTGGTCAACGCGCGTCATCACGAACTCTGCTGGATCGTCCTGCGGCGCAGGACGGTCCCGGTGCGGGCGCGGGTGACCGACGGCGAGCGCGATCCGGAGCTGTTCGCGCACGTCGTGGCGCGCAAGCCGAACGTGGGACGCTACGCCGAACGGGCGGCGGGCTTCGGCCGGCAGATCCCGCTCGTCGTCCTGAGCGCCGTCTCGGGGGAGCCGCTCGCTTGAGCGGCTCAGCCCGTGGTGAGGACGATCCGCCCGACGAACTCGGACGCCTCCAGCCGGTCGTGCGCGACAGTGGCCTGCTCGAGCGGGTACGTCGCGGCGATCGCGGGGGCGGCGGTGACGGCCGAGAGGGTGAGCGCCTCGCGTAGCTGGCCGGCCACCGCCCCGGGCCCGGGCCGGCCGATGCCGCGCAGCGTCCAGCCCTTGACCATGAGGCGACCCAGGTGCAGGTGGGCGTGGCTGTCGGCGGTGACGCCGCAGGTGACCAGCCGACCGCCGGGGGCGAGGACCTTGAGCACGTCGGACCAGAGGGTGCCGCCGACCGACTCGACGATGACGTCCACCTCGCCGCCGGGCAGGACGGCACGCAGGGACTCCACGACATCGGGGCGGTAGTGGTCCACGACGTCGAGAGCGCCGAGGGCGCGTACCGCGTCGGCCTTCGCCGGGGCGCTGGTGCCGAAGACGCGCGCGCCCAGGTGGTGGGCGTACTGGACGGCGAAGGTGCCGACGGCGCCCGCGGCGGCGACGACGAGGACCCGGTCGCCGGGGCGTACGCCGGCGAGGTTGACGACCGCGTCGTAGGCGGTGCGTCCGGCGGTGGGCACCGCCGCGGCGTGGACGGCGTCGAGCGCGGCCGGTCGCGGGAAGCAGTGCGTGGCCGGGACGACGGCGTACTCGGCGTGGGTGCCGGTGGTCAGGCCGACGACCGCGTCGCCGTCGGCGAATCCGGTGACGCCGGGACCGGTCCGCACGACGGTGCCGGCGACGTCCCGGCCGAGGATCGTCGGGCCGGTGACCGCCATCCCGTGGGTGCCGCGACGGATGTAGGTGTCGACCCGGTCCAGGCTGGCTGCCTGGACCCGCACGAGCACGTGACCGGGGCCGGGCGTCGGGTCCTTCAGTTGGCCGAGGCGCAGGCTGTCGGGCGAGCCGGAGTCGACGACGTAGCTGGCGAGCACGCGATTCCTCTCAGGGCAGGGCGATGGTGGCGGAGGCGATGACGTGGTCGCCGAGGCTGTTGGTGCCGCGGACGTCGACGGTGACGTGCGTGCCCCCGTCCGCCGGCTGCAGGCCGGTGACGACGCCGTCGAGCGTGCAGGTGTCACCGGGGTGGTTCTGCGCGGCGAGGCGGGTGCGGAAGTCGACGACGCGAGCCTCCGGTCCGGCCCAGTCGGTGAGGTAGCAGTTGACCAGGGCACTGGAGCCGAGGATGTTCATGTAGACGTCACGGGCGCCTCGTTCGTGGGCCGCGTCGCGGTCGAGGTGCACGTCGTTGAAGTCGAAGGTCGCGGTCGCCAGCGCCGCGATGGACAGCTGGGTGACGGGGACCGGCCAGGGGGCGAGGCGTTGCCCGACGCTCACCTCGGCCGCGGTGCGGGTGCTCGTGCGGCGTTCGGGCCGGGGGGCGGTGAGCACCGGCAGGATCTGGCCGTCGCGGGTGCGTCGGTGCGCCACGACGACCGGCATGCCGTCGTGCACGAGGTCGGGGCGCAGGTACGCGACATCTGCGCTGAAGCGGGTCCCGTCGGCGAGTTCGGCGCTGCCGACGAGGTAGGGCCGCTCGTCGAGAGGGTCGGCGGCGTAGCCGGGTTGCAGATGCGCGGTCAGGGTGCCGGTGGTGCCGGCGGGCGGCAGGTCGATCGGGGCGGCGGCGACCGGGCGGACGGGGCGGGCGAGGCGGTCCCCGGGCGTCGCCGGGACCTCGGTCCGGGTCGCCGGGTTCCAGCGCAGCATCCGCAGGACGACGCGCCCGACCGGCTCGCCCTCGACGGTGCGGTAGTCGCTGACGAGGTCGACGAAGTGGCCCCGGCCGAGCCGGGTGGACTTCTCGGGGGAGACCGCGCCGATGGAGGGGAACTGCTCCAGGTGGTCGCCGGGGCGCAGCGGGCGTACGTAGGTGTGCTCCGTCTGCACCGCGGCCACCGAGGTGAACCCGCGCGTGGCGAGCACCTCGTTGACCCGGTCGAGGCTCTCGGCGTGGCGGTGACGACGCCTGTTGCCCGGCAGGGTCCACATGTTCAGCGAGGTCGCCGGGGCCACGATGCCGCCCCAGACGGAGCCGGCGGCCCACTGGGGGTCCTGGTACGCGGGGTTCTCGTCGCCGACGGCGTCGCACCAGATGCGGATGGCTGCTTCGGTGATCGCGTCCTTGGCCCGGCGTGGCGGGTCGGTGAGGCCGATCAGAGCGTCGAGTCGGGCGCGGAAATCCGCGTCACTGCCGGTCATGGGGCTCCTCTTGCGGACAACGGTGTCAACCAAGCGCTTGCTTGACCATATGAGGGGCGCTGCCCTAGGGTCAAGAGCCAGAACACCGGCCGCGCCCGGCGGCGACACCGGACCGATCGTGCGTCACCAGCGCCCCGACCCGCGAGAAGGGCCGAGATGCTCCCGAGCACCCCAGCGACAGCCACCCGAGCCTTCTTCTCGTTCCCGAAGGTGACCGACCCCGCCCGCCACCGCGACTACAACGCGTGGCATCAACTCGACCACCGCCCCGAGAACCTCGCCCTGCCCGGCGTCGTGCACGGCGACCGCTGGGTGCGTACCCCCGCGTGCGAGCGGCTCGGCAGCTACCCCGATCCCGCCCTCGCCGGCAGCCAGTACATGGCGATGTACTGGTTCGCCGAGCCGGCCGCGGACGCGGTCTCCGAGTGGACGGACCTCGGCGACCGGGCGATCCACCAGGGCCGGCGTCCGGAGCTGGCCTGGACCGAACGGCCGATGACCCGGATGTTCCGGCCCGTCCAGGGCCACGTCGCCCCCCGGGCCCTCGTCACCCTCGCCGCGTTGCCGTTCCGGCCCCACCGCGGGGTGTACGTCGAGGTGAGCCGGGTCGAGACGTCCCTGCGTCCGGACGTGGCCGACCTGTCCCGGTTCGAGCACGAGACCCAGGTGCCCGACCTGCTCGCGCGCGACGGCGTCGCCGGTGTGTGGACCTTCCGCAGCGCCCCGAGCCGCAGCCGTCCCGACGGACCCGTCGTGCGGATCCGGCTCACCTACCTCGAAGCCGACCCGGTCGAGTTCGCGCGGGCGCTGGCCGCGGATCCGCCGGCGGCCCCGCCAGCGGCGCTCGCCGGCACGGCCACTCCGCTGTTCACCGGGCCCCTGGCCACCATCACACCCTGGGAGTGGGACTGGTTCGACGAGCCCGCCACGGTGACGGACAGCGGGGCATGAGCGAGGCCATGGGCGGGACCGGCATGGTCGAGCGCTACGGGCCCTGGGCCCTGGTCGTCGGCGGTTCCGAGGGGGTCGGCGCCGCGTTCGCCGAGCAGCTGGCCCGGGCCGGCCTCGGCGTCGTGCTCGTCGCCCGCAAGCCGGTGCCCCTCGGGGAGGCCGCCGACCGGGTCCGGGCGCACGGGGTCCCGTGCCGCGTGCTCGCCCTGGACCTGCTCGACGCCGACGCGACCGCCCGGATCGTCGAGGCCGTCGCCGACGTCGACCTCGGCCTGCTCGTCCTCAACGCCGGCGCGAACACCTACCGTAGCCGCTTCGTCGAGGCGGACCTCGCCCGGGTCCAGGCCGTCATCGATCTCAACATCACCCGCCCGCTGGAGCTCTGCCGGGAGTTCGGCGCCCGGTTCGCCGCACGCGGCCGCGGCGGCATCCTCGTCGTCGGCTCCTCGGCCGGCTACCTCGGCCACGCCGACATCGGCGTCTACGCCGCCGCCAAGGCCTTCACCCGGATCTTCACCGAGGGCCTGTGGCTCGAGCTGGGGCAGGTCGGTGTCGACGTGCTGCACCTGGTGCTGGGGCTCACGGCCACCCCCGCCATGGCGCGTGCCGGCCTCGACCTGACCGGCGCGGCCGACCCGGCCGACGTCGCCGCCCAGGGGCTGACGGCCCTGGGCTCCGGCCCGGTGCACGTGGTGCGCCAGCAGGCCGAGGTCGCCGCGCGGCGCTCCGGCCCGGACCGGGCCGCCCTCGTCGCCGGCAACCATGGCGCGACGCGGGCGATGCTCGGCGAGCCGGGCCCCGACCGGAGCTGACCGCCCGCGCTCACTGCGTGACGGTCCACCCGCCGTCGACGACGAGCAACGCCCCGTTGACGTACGAGGCCAGCGGCGAGAGCAGGAAGAGGATCGGCCAGGCGATCTCGTCCGGCGTGGCCATCCGGTGGCTCGGCACCCGGGCCAGCACGGACTGCCCCGTCGGGGACCCGGCGAAGCCCTGCAGCCTCGGAGTGTCCACCATGCCGGGGGCGACCGCGTTGGCCCGTACGGCGTCGGCCCGGTGCGCGGCCAGGTGCCGGGTGTAGCCGACGATCGCGGCCTTCGCCGCGCTGTACCAGTCCGAGGCGGTGCCCACGACGGTGCCGGCGACCGAGGCGGTGTTCACGAGGGTCGCCCCGGGCGGGGCCTGTTCGAGCCAGACCTGGGTCACCGACCGCACGCTGCCGACACACAGCCGCACGGCGTGGTCGAAGTCGAGCTCGGTCGCCGAGGACGGGCCGGCGTTGTTGACGAGGTGGCGCACCGGCCCGTACGCCGAGCGGGCCCTGGCGAGGGCCGTGCGCACGGCCGAGGCGTCGGCGACGTCGACCACGTGGGGGTCGACCACCCCGCCCGTCGCGCGGACGGCGGCGCTCACCGCCGTGAGGGCCGCGGCGTCGAGGTCCCACGCGGACACCACGAGCCCCTGGGCCGCGGCGGCCGCCGCGGTCGCCGCTCCGATCCCGCTGCCGGCCCCGGTCACGACGACGACGTCGCCCGTGCGGAAGCCGAGCCGTGGCGCACCGGTGTCGGCCGCCGGGTTCCGGTCGCCCGCCTCGTGCGCCTCGTGTGCCGGAGTCCGCGGGTCACTCATGAGAGTGCCCGGGATCGCTGTCCGGGTCCGGCCCGCCCGCAGCCGGGCCGTCGGGCGGCCACGGGCGGTTGATCGGGTCGGAGGCGTCGCGGGCTCCCCGCAGCGACGCCTCGGGGATCGGCCACTGGCCGGCGAGGTCGTCGACCCGTTGCCACTCCGAGACGGTGAGACGTTCCTGCACCCGCCACTCGCCCGCGCGCCGGGTGACGAGGTCGACGTAGCGGAATCCGCTGATGATGTTGCCGCGTGGCGGCTCGGACGTGCTGCGCTGGAACGCGATGCCGTACGTCTCGGCCCGGGCGCGGTCCGGGTCGGCCGGGTCGAGTTCGACCAGGATGTTCGTCAGGTAGTGCATCGTCATGGTGCGCCGCGCCACGAGCGCGAAGACCATGTCCAGCGTCGTGTCCCGTTCGGCAGTGGTCCCGCCGAGGGTGATCCGGGCGTCCGGGTGGAAGGCGCTCGCGGCCAGGTCCCGGTCCATCCGGTCGATCCCGCGCGCGTAGCGCAGCAGGGCCCGCTCGACGGCCCGCTCGGCGAGCAGCGCGTCCAGCTCGGCCGGGAGGGACCGCGACGGTTCAGACACCGAAGCCTCCGTCGACGTCGAGCTTCTGCCCGGTGATGAAGCCGGCCCGGTCGCTGGCCAGGAAGCAGGCGGCCTCGGCGATGTCGAGGGCGCTGCCGAACCGCCGCAGCGGAGTCGAGGAGCGGGCGACGGCCAGGGCGCGTTCGTCGAGGTCCCCCGAGGAGATCAGCCGCTCGGCCATCCCGTCGGTGAGCATGCCCGGCCCGACGCAGTTGAACCGGATGCCGAAGCGGCCCTCCTCGTTGGCGAAGGCCCGTACGAGCGCCTCGACCGCCGCCTTCGGCGCGGCGGAGAGGCCGTCCCGGGCGGGATAGCGCGTCGTCGCCGCGGTCGTGATCGCCACGACGTTGCCACGGCTCTGACGCAGCGCCGAAAGGCAGGCCGAGACCAGCGTGAAGAAGGCCGTCGTGTCGTTTGCGACCTGCGTGGCGAACTGCTCGGGACGCACTGTGGACAGGTGCCGCATCGGCACGTGCGGCCCGGCCGCGTGCACGATCGTGTGCAGCGGTCCGCGGCTTCCGGTGAGGTCCGCCACGAGCGCGGCGGTGGCCTCGGCGTCGGTGAGATCGAGGTGGTGCGCCGAGTGCGTGCCGGACGCGACGGACGGCAGTTCGTCGAGCACCTGCCGGGCGGCGTCGGCGTCGCTGCGGTAGGTGATCGCCACCGCGGACCCCCGGCGCGCCAGTTCGCGGGCGATGATCCGGCCGAGGCCGCCGGTGCCGCCGGTGACGAGCGCGACACCGGCGCGGTGGACGAAGTCGGCGGGCACGGGCAGTGGCGCCGTGGGCGCGGTCGGGGAGGACTGGTCGGTCACGACAACTCCTGAGGAGGTGGGAGGGCCGGGGGAGGTCAGGTCGCGGGGAGGGGGTCGGCGCGTCCGCGGCGCAACCACAGGAGCACGGTGGCGGCCGTGGCCAGGCATGCGGCGGCGTACAGCAGGAACGCGGTCGTGGAGCCGAGCCACGTGCTCAGCCCGCCGAGCAGGAGGGCGCCGAACGGCATGCCACCCCAGCCGAGGAAGTAGAGGCTCATCACCCGGCCGCGCTGCGCGTCGTCGACGACCTTCTGGACCACCGTCTGCAGGGTCACCATGGCGCCGATGCTGAACGTGCCGCACAGCAGCGCGGCCGCCGCGAGCACGGGCACCGTCGTGGCGGCGCCGAGCAGGGCGTTGCTCAGGCCGAGCAGAACGAGGGTGACAGCGGCGTGCCACACGGTGGCGATGCGCTCGGAGAGGCGGGCCACGACGAGGATCCCGAGGAGCGAGCCCAGCCCGGTCAGCGCCACGAGCACGGGGAAGACCGGGTCCGGGTTGTCAGTGGTCGCGGCCGCCCGGACGGGGAGCTGGGTGGTGAAGGCGCACCCGAAGAACGCGTTGACCGCGACGATGACGAGGCAGAGCGCGGCCGGGGGACGCTCGCGGGCGTGCCGGATCCCGGCGCGTACCTGGGTGGCCAGGCTCTCCCGGGCCACCCGGACGGCCGGCGGGATGCGCCGGGTGCGGACCGCTAACGCGGCGGCGGCCGCGGCGAGAGTGAGCGTCGCGTACATCACGAACGTGCCCAGCGGTCCCCAGGCCACGAGGATCAGCCCGGCGACCGCGGGGCCGATCGAGCGGGCGAGGTTGAGCCCGGCAGCCTGGATCGGTACGGCGTGGCCGAGCGCCTCGGCCGGGACGGTGTTGGCCACGAGTGCCTGGGTCACGGGGGACAGGAAGCTGATTCCGGTGCCGGCGAGGAAGGCGAGCCCGAGCATCACGGGCAGGGCGACGATGCTGGCCGCGATCGTCGCCGCACAGACTCCGGCCAGGACGGTGGTCGCCAGGAGCACGCCGATCTGCAGGCGGCGCCGGTCGACGGCGTCGGCCAGCACCCCGGCCGGGATGGAGAAGAGCGTGAACGGCACGAGCAGGCAGAAGAAGAGCGCCCCCATCGTCGCCGGGGTGGCGTCGCTCTCGATGAGCACCGACTGGAAGGCGATGTTGCAGCCCCAGTAGCCGGCCTGGGACAAGACCAGGGTCAGGAGTACGAAGCGGAAGTCTCGGAATTGCAGGGCCGAGAACATTTTCACGTCTTTCGCCATCCTTCTGTCGTTTCCGGGACCCTACCAAGCGCTTGCTTGCATCGCTAGTGTCGGGTGTGGTTTTCTTCCCGTACCTCGAGTGAAAGGGCGTGCCGTGAGCGGCTTCTGCGCAGGACGAACGGTGATCGTGACCGGAGCCGGACAGGGGCTGGGCCGGGTCCACGCCCTCGAGTTCGCCCGGCAGGGCGCCGAGGTCGTCGTCAACGACATCGAGAGCAGCCGGGAGGCGGCCCAGGCCGTCGTCGACGAGATCCGCGCACTGGGCGGTCACGCGGTCGTCAGCACCGGTGACGTCAGCGACTGGGCCTACGGTGAGCGGCTCGTACGCGAGACGGTCGAGACCTTCGGCGGGCTGCACACCCTCGTCAACAACGCCGGCATCAACCGCGACCGGATGCTGGTCAACATGAGCGAGCAGGAGTGGGACCTCGTCCTGCGGGTCGACCTCAAGGGACACTTCGTCCCGATGCGCCACGCCGCCGCCTACTGGCGGGACGCGGCCAAGGCCGGCCGCCGGATCGCCGCGCGCGTCGTCAACACCTCCTCCGGCGCAGGGCTCATGGGCAGCGTCGGACAGGGCAACTACGGCGCCGCCAAGGCCGGGATCGCCGCCCTGACCCAGATCGCCGCCGCCGAGTGGGCCCGCTACGGCATCGTCGTCAACGCGATCGCCCCCTCGGCCCGTACCCCGATGACCGAGGGCGTCTTCGCCGAGGCGATGGCCGCCCCCGAGACGGGCTTCGACGCGATGGACCCGGCCAACGTCTCCCCGCTCGTGGTCTGGCTCGGCTCCGACGCCGCGCAGGCCGTCAGCGGCGCCGTCTTCGAGGTCGCCGGCGGCGAGGTATCGCTCGCCGACGGCTGGCGCCACGGGGCGGCCGCCAGCAAGGGCGCGCGGTGGGAGCCGGAGGAGCTCACCGACGTGGTCGCCGACCTCATCGCCCGCTCCGAGCCGCCGACCCCCGTCTACGGTGCCTGACATGGGTGCTGACGCAGCACGGGCCACCGGTGCGCCGGTGAGCGACGAGCAGTTCCGGGCCGAGATCCGCGGCTGGCTCCAGGAGGCCCTCACCGGGCCGTTCGCCGAGGCGGTCGGCACCGGCGGCGAGGGACGCGAGCACGAGGCGCACGAGCTGCGCCGCGAGTGGGAGCGCCACCTGGGCCGGGCCGGCTGGATCGGCCTCTCCTGGCCCACCGAGTACGGCGGTCGCCCCGCGACCCTCGCCCAGCAGGTCATCTTTCACGAGGAGTACGCCCGCGCCGGCGCACCCGGCCGGCTCGGGCACATGTCCGAGCAGCTGCTCGGCCCGACCCTGCTCGCATTCGGCACGCCGGAGCAGAAGGCGCGCTTCCTGCCCCGCATCACCAGCGGCGAGGACATCTGGTGCCAGGGCTACTCCGAGCCCGGCGCGGGCTCGGACCTCGCCGGGGTGCGCACCCGCGCCGAGCGCCGGGGCGACCACTACGTCATCAGCGGGCAGAAGGTGTGGACCTCGCTCGCGCACCTGGCCGACTGGTGCTTCGTGCTGTGCCGCACCGATCCCGGCTCGACCCGCCACGCGGGGCTTTCCTACCTGCTGGTGCCGATGAATCAGCCCGGCGTGACGGTGCGCCCGATCACCCAGCTGACCGGCACGAGCGAGTTCAACGAGGTCTTCTTCGACGAGGCGGTCGCTGCCGTCGAGCACCGCGTCGGCGCCGAGGGCGAGGGCTGGAAGGTCGCCATGGGCACCCTGGGCTTCGAGCGCGGCGTGTCCACCCTCGGCCAGCAGATCGGCTTCCGCCGGCGCCTCGACGCCGTCATCGCCCGGGCCCACTCCAACGGCGCCTGGCAGGAGCCGGCGCTGCGTGACCGCCTCGTCGACGCCTACATCGGGCTTGAGGTGATGCGGCACTCGGCGGTGCGGCTGCTCGCGTCCGCCGGTGAGGGGCTGTCCGGGCTGGAGGCGTCGATCTCCAAGCTCCAGTGGGCCACGTGGAACCGTTCGCTGGGTGAGCTCGCGGTCGACGTCGAGGGGGCCGGGGCGCTGCTCACCGGGCCCGGGTACGAGCTGGACGACGCCCAGACCCACTTCCTCTTCAGCCGCGCCAACACGATCTACGGCGGCTCCAACGAGATCCAGCGCAACATCATCGCCGAGCGCCTGCTCGGCCTGCCCCGATGAGGTGGAGACGATGACCGGATCGCACGCCGACCCTCGTGCCGTGGCCGAGACGTCGCACACGGAGGCGGCCGAGGATCTCGCCCAGATCCGTGCCTCCGTGGCCGAGGTGCTCGACGGGCAGGCCGACCTGCGCCGAACCCACGAGGTCATGGTCGGGGAGAAGGGCTACGACCCGCTGCTGCACGAGTTGCTCACGGCCGAGCTGGGCCTGCTCGGCCTCGTCGTACCGGAGCACCTCGGCGGGCTCGGCCTCGACGTGCCCGCCGCGACAGCCGTCATCGAGGAGCTCGGGGCCCGGCTCGTGCCGGGCGCGCTCGCGACGAGCCTCACCGCGATCCTCGCCGCCCGCGCCCTCGGCCCGAGCGCCGAGCCTCTGCTGGCACGCGTCGTGGACGAGCAGCTGACCCTGGCCGTTGCGCTCGCCGAGGACGGCGCGGGCTGGGATCTCGAACAGACCGCCACCCGGGCCACCGGCGCCGGGGACGAGTGGGCGCTGACCGGGACGAAGACGCTCGTCGCCGGGGCCGAAGCCGCCCGGGTCGTTCTCGTCACCGCCCGGAACCCCGGTGGTGAGCTCGGCGTCTACGCCGTGGACCGGGCCGCCGACGGGGTGGACGTGCGGACGCACATGACGCTCGACCAGACCCGGCGGCTGAGCACCGTGCACCTGCGCGGGGCCGCCGCCAGCCGGGTCGACGCCCCCGGCGCCGAGGGTGCCCGGGTGCTGCTGGATCACGTACGCGCCATGCTCGCGCTGGAATCGGCGGCCGCCGCCCGCGCCTGCCTCGACATCACCGTCGACTACCTCAAGGTCCGGGAGCAGTTCGGCCGCCCGATCGGGTCGTTCCAGGCACTCAAGCACCGCTGCGCCGACCTCGCCGTCGCGGTCGCCGGAGCGCGGGCCACTGCCGACCACCTCGTCACGACGCTACGCACCGGTGCCGCCACCCGCTCGCACGACGCGGCACTGGCCAAGCTCGTGTGCGCCGACACGCTGATGACCGTCGCGGCCGAGGCGATCCAGTTGCACGGCGGTATCGGGTTCACCTTCGAGCACCACGCGCACCTGTTCTTCAAGCGCGGAAAGTCGGCCCAGCTGCTGGCCGGTTCTCCGACGGCGGTTCGCGCCGAGGTGGCAGCGCTCGCCGGCCTCTGAGCGAGCCGCCGAACTCCACGGCAGGCAGGGACGGAGGGCCGCACCGAACCGGTGCGGCCCTCCGTCGTACGTGCGCCGCGGCGCTCAGCCGAGCGGACCGGTGCCGGGCGGCTGGGCGGCCAGATGCCGCGACGGGATCTCCCCACCACCGTCGATGACGATCTCCGTGCCGGTGACGTAACCGGACAGCGGCGAGACGAGCAACAGGCAGGCCGCGGCGATGTCGGCCGGGGTGGCCATCCGACCCATGGGGATCGTCCGCGCCACACGATCCTGCCCCGCCTCGTCGCCGTAGTAGAGATGCGAGAGCTCGGTCTGTACGAGCCCCACAGTCACCTGGTTGACCCGTACGGCGGGTGCGAAGTCAAGCCCGAGGCACCGGGTCAGCATCGTCAGGCCCGCCTTGGCCGCGGCGTACGCGGCGGTGTCCGGGGCCGGGTTGGCTCCGGCGACCGAGCCGATGTTGATGATTGTCCCGCTGCCCTGACGCTGCATGACCTCGTTGGCCTGCTGCGCGACGTAGAACGGGGCGAGCAGGTTGAGCGTGACGACCGCCGAGACGAAGCGGGGAGACACCGTGGCGGTGTCGGCGCTCGGTGCGCCACCGGCGTTGTTGACCAGGATGTCGAGCTGGCCGAACCGGTCCACCGCCGCGGCGACGAGGGCTTTGGCCTGCTCCGGATCGCGGACGTCCGACTGGACGAAGACGGGGGTGCGTCCGTCAATCTCGGGCAGTTGCTCGGGCTCGCTGCGGCCGCACACGAGCACCCGCGCCCCGGCCTTGAGGAAGGCGCGGGTGATCTCGGCGCCGATACCACGGGTGCCTCCGGTGACGACGGCGACCTGGCCGGTCAGGTCGACGCCGCCGGGCGTCGTGGGGGAGTGGGTCATCAGAGCCTCTCGATGATCGTGACGTTGGCCTGGCCGCCGCCCTCACACATCACCTGCAGGCCGTAGCGGCCGCCGGTGCGCTCGAGCTCGTGCAACAGGGTGGTCATCAGCCGGGCGCCGGTGGCGCCGAGCGGGTGGCCCAGGGCGATCGCGCCGCCGTTGACGTTGACCCGCTCCGGGTCGGCCCTCGTCTCCTTGAGCCAGGCGAGCACGACCGAGGCGAACGCCTCGTTGATCTCGAACAGATCGATGTCGTCGATCGACAGCCCGGTGCGCTCGAGCGCGTGGGCGGTGGCGGGGATCGGGGCGGTGAGCATCAGCACCGGGTCGTCGGCGCGTACCGACAGGTGGTGGATCCGGGCGCGCGGGGTCACCCCGTGCTCGGCCACTGCCCGCTCGCTCATGACGAGCAGCGCCGCCGCGCCGTCGCAGATCTGGCTCGCCACGGCGGCGGTGACCCGGCCGCCCGGGGTCAGCGGGTCGAGGCCGGCCATCTTCTCCAGGCTCGTGTCGGCGCGCGGACAGGTGTCGGTGTCGACCTCGCCGACGGCGCGGATCTCGCGGCTGAAGCGGCCCTCGGCGATGGCCCGCAGGGCCCGCTCGTGGCTACGCAGGGCGAAGCGCTCCATGTCCTTCCGGCTCACGCCCCACTTCTCGGCGATCATCTCGGCTGAGCGGAACTGCGAGATCTGCTCGTCGCCGTAGCGCTTGCGCCAGCCGACGGACCCGGAGAAGGGGTCGGAGAAGCCGTACTGCTGACCGGTGAGCATCGCGGCCGAGATGGGGATGGCGCTCATGTTCTGCACGCCCCCGGCGACGACGACGTCGTTGACTCCGGCCATGACGGCCTGGGCTGCGAAGTGCACCGCCTGTTGGCTCGAGCCGCACTGCCGGTCCACTGTGACGCCGGGTACGTGCTGCGGGAGCCCGGCGGCGAGCCAGGCGGTGCGGGCGATGTCCCCGGCCTGGGAGCCGATGGTGTCGACGCAGCCGAACACGACGTCCTCGACGGCGTCGGGATCGACCCCCGAGGAACTCATGAGGCTGGTGAGCGCGGCGGCGCCCAGGTCGGCGGAGTGGATGTCGGCGAGCGCGCCGCCGCGTCGCGTGACGGGGGTGCGGACGGCGTCCACGATGTATGCCTCTGCCACCGGGTTTCCTTCCTTCACATGCCTCACCGGTCGGTGCCGGAGGTCGGATCGGTTGAGTCGGCGTGGCTCGCTGACGCTGGTCGCCGCCGTCGCCAACGCTAGTCTAGCAAGCGCTTGGTTGGTAGTCTGTGCTTCGTTTCCGACAAGTGACCGGCTCCGCGTGAGGAGATGTGCGTGAGTGACGTGTTGACCACGATCCCCGCCCTGCTGCGGCAGGCCGCGCAGGACGCCGCCGAAGTCGAGGCGCTCGTTGACGGGGACGTGCGGATGACCTTCGCCGAGCTCGACGCCGCCGTCAACAGGTTCGCGCGGGCCGCTGTCGCGCACGGTCTCGAGCCAGGGGACCGCGTCATCGTCTGGGCCCCGAACAGCGCCGACTGGGTCGTCAGCGCCCTCGGCGTGCTGGCGGCGGGGGGCGTGCTGTGCCCCGTCAACACCCGCTTCCGCGGTGCGGAGGCGCGGTCCGTCATCGCCAAGGTCCGGGCCACGATGGTCGTCCTCGACGACGCCTTCCTGGACGCCCACTACCTGGCCGCGCTGCGCGGCGACGGGCCGCCGCCGGCCGCCGGCCGCCCGGTGCCGCTGCTGCCCTCGGTGCGTACCGTCGTCGACCTGTCCGCCACCGGCGTCGAGCAGACCGATGACGGCGTGTGGTCCCTGGCGGCCTTCACCGCGCTGGCCGACCAGGTCGAGCCCGGGGTCGTCGACGAACGGATCGCCGCCCTTTCCCCGGAGAGCGTGGCCGACATCCTGTTCACCTCGGGCACCACCGGCTACCCCAAGGGCGCGATGGTCTCGCACGCCTCGAACCTTCGCGTCGACAGGGAGTGGGCCCGCCTCGTCGGGCTGCGGCGAGGCGACCGCTATCTCATGGTCAACCCGTTCTTCCACAGCTTCGGCTACCGGGCCGGCATCCTGGCCTGCCTCCTCATGCGCGCCACGATCATCCCGGTCGCGGTGTTCGCCGTCGAGACCGTGCTGCGTCTCATCGAGCAGGAACGGGTCACGGTCTTCCCCGGCGCGCCCACCGTCTACACGTCCCTGCTCGAACACCCCGAACTCGGCCGGTACGACCTCAGCTCGGTACGCCTGGCCGTCACCGGCGCCACGATCGTGCCGGTGCCGCTGCTGCGCCGGATGCGCGAGGAACTCGGCTTCCGCGACGTCATCACCGCCTACGGCCTGACCGAGACGTGCGGCACCGCAACCGTGTGCCCGCCCGACGCCGGCCTCGAGCGGATCTCGACCAGCTGCGGGCGGGCGATCCCGGGCACCGAGTTGCGAATCGCCGGCCTCGACGGACAGGCGCTGCCGGCCGGGGAGTCGGGCGAGGTGCTCGTGCGGGGCTACAACGTGATGGCGGGCTACTTCGAGGACCCGGACGCCACGGCGCAGGCCATCGACGAGGACGGCTGGCTGCACACCGGTGACGTCGGCTGGGTCGACGAGGACGGCTATCTGCGCATCACCGACCGGATCAAGGACGTCTACATGGTCGGGGGCTTCAACGTCTACCCCGCCGAGGTCGAGCGTGTGCTGTCCGAACATCCCGCCGTCTTCGACGTCGCAGTCGTCGGGGTCCCGGACGCGCGGATGGGCGAGGTCGGCAGCGCCTTCGTGCAGACCGTTCCCGCCTGGAGCGGGGACGAGTCGGCGCTCGTCGACGAGCTCGATGCGTGGTGCCGGGAGCGGCTGGCCAACTTCAAGCGCCCGCGCAGCTTCACAGTGGTTCCGACGCTGCCACGAACCGCGAGCGGAAAGATCCAGAAGTTCAAGCTCACCAGGTGAGCCCGGCGTTGCGTTTCGTGCGGACGCACCGGCCCCGGTGCCCTGCCCGCCGGCAGGCCCGACCCCCCGACCAGACCTGACACCGACGGCACCGCCGTCACGGGCGCCAGCCCGAGAACCGGAGGACACCATGCAGGACGCAGTCATCGTCGCCGCGGCGCGCTCGCCGATCGGCCGGGCCTTCAAGGGGTCGTTGGCCTCGATGCGGGCCGACGACCTGGCCACCCAGATGATCCAGGCGGCCCTGGCCCAGGTGCCGGCGCTCGACCCGACCCAGATCGACGATCTCATGCTCGGCTGCGCGCAGCCGGCCGGCGAGCAGGGCTGGGGCCTCGGGCGCGTCGTCGCGGTCGAGCTCGGGCTCGACCGGGTCCCCGGGACGACAGTGCAGCGGTACTGCGCATCCAGCTTGCAGACGACCAGGATGGCGCTGCACGCCATCCGCTCCGGTGAGGCGGACGTGCTCGTCTCCGCCGGGGTCGAGGCCGTCTCGCGCTTCGCCGCCGGCAAGTCCGACGGCATGCCGGACACGAAGAACCCGATCTTCGCCGCGGCGGGGGAGCGCACCGCCGCCCGCGGACGGGGTGGCGCCGGCCCGTGGACCGACCCACGCGACGCGAATGAACTGCCCGACGTCTACATCGCGATGGGCGAGACCGCCGAGAACGTCGCGAGCCACCGCGGTGTGAGCCGCGCCGAGCAGGACGAGTGGGCCGCCACGAGCCAGCAGCGGGCCCAGGCCGCGATCGAGTCGGGCTTCTTCGCCACCGACATCACGCCGGTGACCCTCGCCGACGGCACCGTCGTGGCCACCGACGACAGCCCTCGCGCCGGAGTGACGGCCGACTCGCTGTCCGGCCTCAAACCGGCCTTCCGGCCCGACGGTACGGTGACCGCGGGCAACTGCTGCCCGCTCAACGACGGCGCGGCCGCCCTCATCATCATGTCCAGCCGTAAGGCCGCCGAACTCGGCGTGACGCCGCTGGCCCGGATCCTGTCCACTGGTGTCTCGGCGATCTCGCCGGAGATCATGGGTCTCGGCCCGGTCGAGGCGTCGAGGCGGGCCCTCGCGCTGGCCGGGCTCTCGATGGCCGACATCGATCTCGTCGAGCTCAACGAGGCATTCGCCGCTCAGGTCGTCCCCTCCATCTCGGACCTCAAGGCCAACCCCGAGCGGGTCAACGTCCACGGCGGCGCGATCGCCCTGGGCCACCCGTTCGGTCAGACCGGAGCGCGGATGACGACGACGCTCATCAACGGGCTGCGGGCCCGGGACGGCCAGTTCGGTCTCGAGACGATGTGCACCGCCGGTGGCCAGGGCATGGCGATGGTCATCGAGCGGCTCTCCTAGACCAGGTGTGTCGAAGTCCCCGGCCGACCGGGGACTTCGACACCCGGCTCATGCCACCACGCCGGGTGCGTGCGCGGTCGGGCGAGGATCAGCGCTGGCGCAGCGCCGCCGCGAGGGCCGCCGCCCGGCCGGCAACAGCGGCCGACTGCTCGGCGAACGAGGCCGCCGTGCGGTCGCCACCGCTCATCGCGCCCTGCGCGATCCTGGTGTACACGCCCTCGACGATGCACGCGGTCTTCCACCAGTTGTAGGCGACGAAGTAGTCGATCCGCGCCGGGTCGGTGCCGGTGGCGAGGCAGTACCGGGAGAGCAGTTCGTCCCGGGTCGAGAAGCCGGGCAGGACCGTGGCCGGGTCATGCAGCGCGCGGGCCGGGTCGTCGGCCTGCGCCCAGTAGACGAGCAGTTGACCGACGTCGGCCAGCGGGTCTCCGATCGTGGTCAGCTCCCAGTCGAGCACGCCCTGAACCCGCCATCGAGAGTCGAGCATGCAGTTGTCGAGGCGGAAGTCGCCGTGCACGATCCCCGAGCGGGACTGCTCGGGCGCCGCGGCCACGAGGTGCTCGTGCGCGGTCTGCAAATCGGGCAGGTCGCGGATCCTGCTCCGGCGCCAGTTCTCGTGCCAGCGCCCGAGCTGCCGGGTGAGGTAGTCACGGCGACCGGCCAGACCCCCCAGCCCGATGACCTCCGGGGCGAGTCGGTGCAGGGCCACGAGAGCGTCGACGAGCGTGGGGCCGATGAGCGCGCGGTCGGCCTCGGTGGTGAGCCGCCCGACGTCGGCGGGATTGCGCAGGATCACGCCGTCGAGGTGCTCGAGTACGACGAGAGGGGCGCCGGCCACCTCGCCCGTCTCCTCGACGGCGAGCACTCGCGGCACCGGGAGGTGGCCGTGCAGACCGCGCAGGATCCGCGCCTCGCGCAGTACGTCGTGTGCGGTGGCCGGGTGGTTTCCGAGCGGTGGACGGCGCAGCACGACGACGTGGCCGGCCGCGTCGGTGGTCCGGTAGGTCAGGTTGGAGCGCCCGCCAGCGATGACCTCGTGTCGGAGGTTTCCCTGCAACTCGGGCACCGCCCGGCCGAGCCAGGCGTCGACCCCCGCCGGGAGCCCGGCGTGCCGGGTGGTGTCGATCGGGGCCGGGCCTGTCCGGGCGTGACCTGCTGCCGTCATGGGTGCGCCTCCTCTTCGGAAGCTACCCTAGCAAGCGCTTGGTTGTCCGAGCGCTCAGTCGCTCGCGAGAATTCCGTCGAGGAACACCGAGACGAAGTCGTCGGCGAATTTCGCCATGGAGTACGACGGGGTCGGCTTGAACCAGCGGACCGAGAGCCACAGCGAGTCACGCAGCATGCCGTGCAGCACGCGTACCGGGATGTCGTTGCGGAAGTCGCCAGTGGCGATTCCCGCCTCGAGCACCTGGATCCAGGCCCGCTGGATCGTGGTGGCCGCGTCGCGGATGTGCTCATAGCCGTCGATCTTGGGCAGGTAGTTGCTGGAGTTCTGGTATATCTCGGTCGCGTGCGGGTGGGCCTCGATGTTGGCCAGCGAGCTCGTGACGAGCTTGCGCAACTGGATCGCCGGCTTCTCCTCGGACTCCAGCACCTGGGCGTAGCGGTAGGTCAGGTCGGTCAGATAGTCCGAGATGATCGCGTTGACCATCTCGTCCTTGGACTTGAAGTGGTGGTAGAGGCTGCCCGAGAGGATGCCGACCGAGTCGGCGATCTCGCGGACGGTCGTGGCATCGATTCCTTTGGCCGCGAAAAGGTGCGCGGCGTTGTCGAGGATGACCGAGCGCCGGTCCTGGGTCGTCGACATGGGGGTGCTCCCGGTTCCTCGAGCATATGTGTTGGTCAAGCGCTTGCTTTATATCACTTCGATGCCTTCAGCATGATAAGGGCAGCCCTCCTTGACCGGGGTCCTCGCAACGCCTATGGTCCAGCCAACCAAGCGCTCGTTCGGTAGCCCGCGCTGCGGATCCCGATCAGCCGAGAGGGGCTGCCCGATGTCCGATCCGGTCCCCACCGTCCCGTCCGGGCGTCCGCCCGCCACCAGGTCTACCGGCCTGCTCGCCGGTCGCGTCGTCCTCGTCACCGGCGCCGCCAACGGGTTGGGAGCGGCATACGCGCGCGGCATCGCCGCGGCCGGGGCCCACGTGGTCGCCGTCGACGTCGACGCGGACGGACTCCAGCGGCTCGGCGGGCAGCTCGCCGCGGCTGACGGCCAGGGCTCGATCCGGGTCGCCGACGTCGCGGACTGGGCGGGTGCCCACGACCTCGTGCGTGACTGCCTCGCCGAGCACGGCAGGCTCGACGGCCTCGTCAACAACGCCGGCGTCTTCGCCATGGCCCGCGCCGGCGCCGAGTCCGAGGCCACGGTGCGCCGGATGCTCGAGGTAAACGTGCTCGGCGCCGTCGCCTGGGGAGACGCCGCCATCGCGGCGATGCGTACCCAGGGTCACGGGGTCCTGGTCAACGTCACCTCGGGCGAGCAGATGGGCCGTGCCGAGACGGCCGTGTACGGGGCGACGAAGGCCGCGATCGCCACGCTCACCTACGCGTGGGCGGCCGAACTCGCCGACGTCGGAATCCGCGTCAACGCGATCTCCCCGAACGCGCAGACCCGGATGGCCGAGGTGCTCGAGCAGTTCCGCGGCGCACCGAGCGGGCAGAACGCGGGCATTGCGCCCGAGGCCAACGTGCCGCTGCTGCTCTACCTGCTCTCCGACCTCAGCGTCGGGCTGACCGGCCAGGTGCTGCGCTCCTACGGTTCCGAACTCATGCTGACGACCCACCCGGCGCTCGCCGAGCCCGTGCTGCGGCACACGGCGTGGACCCCGGAGCGCATCGCCGAGGCCGTCACGGCGCGGCTGCTGCCGCACCTGGCACCCCTCGGGATGCGCCGGGCGCGCGTCGAATACCTCGACTGACCCGCCATCCGAGACCGACCCGACGTCCCGCACCCGGACGACCGCCGAGCCGACAGGAGCCCGATGTCCGTCACGACCAACCCGGTCTGCGTCAGCGGAATGGCCGCGATGTCCTGGGACCTTCCCGAGGAGATCGCGATGTACCAGCGTACCGGCACCGACCTCGTCGGCCTGCAGCGCAGCAAGGCCGCCTCCTTCGGCGTGGCGGCTCTCGGAGACCTGTTCGCCCGGCACGAGGTACGGCTCGGCTACCTCGTGCACAGCTTCACCGCCCACCCGGACGACGAGTCGGGCTGGGCGCAGCAGGTCGCGGCGTTGCAGGACGGCGTCGTCGACGCCGGTCGGCTCGGGGCCGACCTCGTCTACCTCACCTCGGGCCCCTCGGCGCACCTGACGTGGGAGGAGGCGGCCGGCCGGTTCGCCGAGCGGATCGCTCCGGTCGTGGCCACCGCCCCCGAGCACGGGGTGCGCCTGGGTGTGGAGAACACCCTGCCGGTCAAGTGCGACCTCAGCTTCACCCACACCGCGCGCGACGCGCTCGCCCTGGCCGACCTCTGCGGCATCGGCATCTGCCTCGACCTCTACTGCTGCTGGCAGGAGCGGGGCCTGACCGGCCTCATCCGCGACCGGGTCGGTCAGGTCGAGTTGCTGCAGGTGTCCGACTTCCGGGTCGGCACCTCGACCTTCCCGAACCGGTGGGTGCCCGGGGACGGTGATCTGCCGATGGCCGGTCTGTTGGCGAGCGTGCTGCGGGCCGGCTACACCGGCATCGTCGACGTCGAGTTGATCGGCCCCGCCATCGAGGCCGAGGGCGCCGAGTCGGCGGTGACCCGCTCGATCGCGTGGACGCGCGAGCAGATCGCGGTGGCGCGTCCCTGAGCGCTCAGGGCGCGTCCGCCCATCGTGGCGCGCGCTTGGCGACGAACGCGGCCGCGCCCTCGGCGGCATCCGGTCCGGCGAGCAGTTCGAGGGTCGCGAGCCGGTTGACCGCACCGAGATCGCCCACGCGGGGGTCCAGGCTCAGGTGCATGAGCCGCTTGGTCGCCCGCACCGCCGCGGGGGAGTGGGTCGCGATCCGGGCGCCCAGCTGGAGCGCGCGCGCAAGGACCTCCTCGGCGGGGACCACGGCGTTGACCAGGCCCAGCTCGTGGGCCCGGGCCGCGGGAAGCGGTTCGGCAGTCAGCCCGAGTTCCAGGGCTACGGCGACCGGCACGCGACGGGGCAGGTCGGTGCCGCCCTCGGTGGCGGCGATACCGCGCCCCACCTCGGGCAGCGCGAAGTAGGCGTGCTCGGCCGCGACGACGAGGTCGCAGGCGAGGGCGAGTTCGAAGCCGCCGCCGACGGCGGGTCCGTTGACCGCGGCGATGACCGGCTTGCGGTAGCCGCCGCGCAGCAGCGTCAGCGGGCTGCGGGCCACGTCGACCAGGTGCCCCTCGGCCGCGGCGCGCAGGTCCATCCCCGCGCTGAAGGACAACTCGCCGGTGCCGGTCAGCACGACGGCGCGTACGCCCGCGTCCGCGTCGTACCCGAGCAGGGCGTCGGTCATCGCCAGGAGGGTGTCGGGATCGAGGGCGTTGCGTACCTGCGGCCGATTGATCCTGATGACTCCCACCGCGCCGACGCGCTCGCGCACCACGGTTTCCATCTTTCGTCCTCCTTCGCAACAGGGTCTTGACCCTCCCCCTGGGGCTGTTAGGGTACCAACCAAGCGCTTGCTACATGGCGAGCCGGCCGTGGAGGCCCGGCACGCGACTCGCCCTTCGCGCTGCTCACCACCCGTCGGGCAGTGCTCCGACAGACGCAATGATGAGGGACACATGGCCGACAAGACTCTGACAGCCCGCGACGTCGTGTCGCGGCTCGAATCCGGGATGATCATCGGCATCGGGGGCTGGGGCTCACGCCGCAAGCCCATGGCCCTCGTGCGCGAGATCCTGCGTTCCGACCTCAAGGACCTGACCGTCGTCAGCTACGGCGGGCCGGACGTCGGCCTGCTCTGCGCCGCGGGCAAGGTCAAGAAGGTCGTCTTCGGTTTCGTCTCCCTCGACAGCATCGCCCTCGACCCGCACTTCCGCGCCGCGCGGCAGAAGGGCGCCGTCGAGATCGCCGAGTACGACGAGGGCATGCTCCAGTGGGGGCTGTACGCCGCCGGCATCCGCCTGCCCTTCCTGCCGACCCGCGCCGGGCTCGGGTCGGACGTCCTGAAGCACAACCCCGACCTCAAACTCGTCCAGGACCCGTACGGCACCGAGCAGCTCGTGGCGATGCCGCCGCTGCGCCTCGACGCGGCCCTCGTGCACATGAACCGCGCCGACGCCCAGGGCAACGGCCAGTTCCTCGGGCCCGACCCGTACTTCGACGACCTCTACTGCCTCGCCGCCGACCAGGCCTTCATGTCCTGCGAGCGGATCGTGCCCACGGCCGAGCTGAGTGCCGCCGGGCACTCGGCGACGATCAAGATCAACCGCCAGCTCGTCGCCGGCGTTGTCGAGACCCCGAACGGCGCGCACTTCACCTCCTGCGCCCCCGACTACGAGCGCGACGAGGCCTTCCAGCGTGAGTACGTCAAGGCCGCCGGCGACCCGCAGGCCTGGGCCAGTTTCGAGAAGCGGTACCTGTCCGGCACCGAAGATGACTACCAGGCGGCCGTCGCCGCCCGAGCCGAGGAGGTCGCATGAGCAGCGCCGCCACCGAGCAGCCCACGGGCAGCGCCACCACTGCCGACGCGCCGGTGACCCGTGCCGAGTACTGCGCGGTCGCCGTGGCGGACACGTTCGCCGGCGACGGCGAGTCCATCGCCAGCGCCTTCGGCACGATCCCGGCCATCGGCGTCCGCCTCGCCCGGCTCACCGTCGCCCCCGACCTGCTGCTCACCGACGGTGAGGCCCACTTCGTCACCGGCTCCTGGGAGATCGGCGCGGACCCGCACGCCACCGAGGGCGTCGTCATCGAGGGCTGGAGCCCGTTCCGCACGATCTTCGACCTCGTCTGGCACGGCAAGCGGCACGTCATGATGATCCCGGTCCAGATCGACGGGCACGGCAACACCAACATCTCGGCCATCGGCGACTACGCCCGGCCCAAGGTCCAGCTGCTCGGAGTGCGCGGCGCCCCCGGCAACAGCATCTACCACCCGACCAGCTACTGGGTGCCCAACCACTCCACGCGCAGCTTCGTCCGGGCCGTCGACATGATCTCCGGCGTCGGCACCGACAGCGCCCGCGCCGCCGGCCCGGCCGGGAGCGCGCACCACGATCTGCGCCGCGTCGTCACCAACCTCGCGGTCCTCGACTTCGGCGGCCCCGACGGCACGATGCGGCTTATCAGCCTGCACCCCGGCGTCACGCTCGACGAGTTCCACGCCGCCACCGGCTGTGCCGTGCACGTCGAGGGTGAGGTCGCGCCCACCCGCGAGCCGAGCGCCGAGGAACTGCGCCTCATCCGCGAGGTCATCGACCCCCGCTCGCTGCGCGACCGCGAGATCCCGGCATGAGCCAGGGCCGCGGGCTGCCCCCGACACTGCGTACCCGGGCGACCGACCTGTTCGGGGTGCGGTACCCGATCGTCCAGACCGGCATGGGCTACGTCTCCGACGTGCGCCTGACCACCGCGACGGCCAACGCCGGTGGACTGGGCATCCTCGCGGCCGGCCTGCTCTCCTACGACGAACTCGTGGAGGCCGTCGAGCAGATCCAGGCCGGCACGGACGCGCCGTTCGGCGTCAACATCCGTGCCGACCAGCCGGACGTCGTCAAGCGCATCGACCTGCTCATCTCGGCCGGCGTCAAGGTCGCCTCCTTCGCCCTGGCCCCCAAGCAGGAACTCATCGCCAGGTGCAAGGACGCTGGCCTCGTCGTCGTTCCGTCGATCGGCGCGCGCCGCCACGCCGAGAAGGTCGCCGCGTGGGGTGCCGACGCCGTCATCGTGCAGGGTGGCGAGGGCGGCGGCCACACCGGCGCGGTGCCCACCAGCCTGCTGCTGCCCCAGGTCGTCGACGCCGTCGACATCCCGGTCATCGGCGCCGGTGGCTTCTTCGACGGCCGCGGCCTCGTCGCCGCGCTCGCCTACGGCGCCGAGGGCATCGCCATGGGCACCCGCTTCCTGCTCACCAGCGACTCGCCGGTCCAGCCGTCGGTCAAGGACGTCTACCTGTCCAGGACGGTCAACGACACCGTGCTGACCCTGCAGGTCGACGGCGTTCCGCAGCGCGTGCTGCGCGCCGGCACGATCGAGGAGCTGGAGCGCACCTCCGCCGCCGGCCGGCTGCTGCGGGCCGTACGCAACGCGTTCGCCTTCCAGAAGCTGTCCGGCACGCCGTGGGGCGACATGGTCCGCGAGGGCCTGGCCATGCGCAAGGCCCACGACCTGACGTGGAGCCAGGTCGTCATGGCGGCCAACGCTCCGATGCTCTACCGGTCGGCCCTGCTGGAGGGCAGGACCGACCTCGGCGTCATGGCCACCGGCCAGGTCGTCGGACTGATCGACGACGTCCCGAGCGTCGCCGAGCTCATCGACCGCATCATCGACGAGGCCACCCGGACGCTCGACCGACTCGGCGTGCCCGCGCCGGACGCGTCGACCCCGGCCGGGCACAAGGAGGACTAGTCATGGGAGCACTGCAGGGACGCGTCGTCGTCGTCACCGGTGCCGGCCGCGGCCTCGGCCGTGAGCACGCCCTGCTCGCCGCCGCCGAAGGCGCCTCGGTCGTCGTCGCCGACACCGGCGCCGCCGCCGACGGCACCGGCAGCGACCCCTCGGTCGTCGAGGCCGTCGCCGCCGAGATCACGAACGCCGGCGGGCGGGCCGTGGCCAGCACCGCGGACGTCGCCACCACCGAGGGCGCCCGCGAGCTGCTCGCGCTCGCCCGCGACACCTACGGACGCGTCGACGGCCTCGTCAACAACGCCGGCATCCTGCGGGACCGGATGTTCGTCAACATGAGCGAGGACGACTGGGACGCGGTGATCCGTGGCCAGCTGCGCTCGACGTTCGCGCCGTGCCGGGTGTTCGCCGACCACTGGCGCACCGAGTCCAAGGCCGGCAACCAACCGGTCGCCTCGATCGTCAACGTCTCCTCGACCTCCGGCATCATCGGCGCCGTCGGGCAGACGAACTACGGCGCGGGCAAGGCCGCCATCGCCGCCCTCACCGTCATCCTCGCCCAGGAGATCGGCCGCTACGGCGTACGCGTCAACGCGATCGTCCCGGTCGCGCGTACCCGGATGACCCAGGACCTGCCCGGCATCGGCGAGATGGTCGCCGCACCGGCCGACCCCGCCGCGTTCGACGTCTACCACCCGGGCAACGTCTCCCCGCTCGTCGCCTGGCTGCTCACCGCCGACGTGCCGGTGACCGGCGAGGTGTACTACGCCAAGGGCGGCGAGATCCGTCGCTGCGCGCCGTGGAGCTACGACTGGACCATCGACAAGGGCGCCCGCTGGACCGTCGAGGAGATCGCGAAGGAGATGGCCGCCCGTGTCTGACACCGGTCACACCGACGTCGCCGACTGGGCCGGCCCCGCCCACGGGCTGCTCTCCGGGCGCTCGGTGCTCGTCACCGCCGCGGCCGGCACCGGCATCGGCTTCTCGACGGCGCGCCGCGCCGCGGAGGAAGGCGCGCGTGTCGCCATCAGCGACCGCCACGAGCGCCGCCTCGCCGCGTCCGCCGACGAGATCGAGCGTCGCACCGGGATCCGGCCGCTGGCGGTGCCCTGCGACGTCACCGACCAGGCGCAGCTCGACCACCTCATGGACACCGTCGCCGCCGAGTTCGGCGGCATCGACGTGCTCGTCAACAACGCCGGCCTCGGCGGCACCGCGGCGGTGCAGGACATGACCGACGAACAATGGGACTCCGTCCTGTCGGTGACCCTGACCTCGACGTTCAAGGCGACCCGGTCGGTGCTGCGGCACATGATCCCGGCCGGCAAGGGGGTCATCGTCAACAACGCCTCCGTCATCGGCTGGCGCGCGCAGAAGGGGCAGGCGCACTACGCCGCGGCCAAGGCCGGAGTCATGGCGCTGACCCGCTGCGCGGCCCTCGACGTCGCCGAGCACGGCATCCGGGTCAACGCGGTGTCCCCGAGCATCGCGATGCACGCCCATCTGGCCAAGGTGACAAGCGACGAGCTGCTCGCCCAGCTCTCGGACCAGGAGGCGTTCGGCCGGGCCGCGGCCCCCTGGGAGATCGCCAACGTCATCGTCTTCCTCGCCAGTGACTACTCGTCGTACATGACAGGCGAGGTCGTGTCCGTCTCGAGCCAGCACCCGTGACCACCCGCTGCGTGCCGGCTCGCAGCGGACCAACGAAAGGAGCTCGTCGTGGCAAACCCCGACGCGCAGGGCGTCACCGGCGCCCCCTTCCGGCTCGACGTCGAGCGCGGCAAGATCCGCGAGTTCGCGCTGGCCACCGGAGCGGCTGACGCGGCCTACCTGCGGGAGGAGAACCCGGTCGTCCAGCCGACGTTCCTCACGACGACCTTCTTCTGGCAGGGCGAGGACTCCAACCCGTGGTCCGCGGTCGAGCTCGACCAGCAGCGCGGCCTGCACGCCGAGCAGCAGTACACCTTCTTCGGCGAGCCGCCCCGCGCCGGCACCAGGCTCACCTGCCAGTCGCGCATCGGCGAGATCTACACCAAGGTGGGGCGTCGCGGCGGTGAGATGACCTTCGCCGTGATGTACACCGACTTCCACGACGAGACCGGGCGTCTCGTCGCCCGCGCCAAGCTCACCGGTGTCGAGACGGCCCGCCCGCCGGTCACCGGGGACGGAGCGTCCGCATGAGCGACACGACGGCCACCGCCCGGCCCCGTACGACAGAGGTCGTCCTGCCCGTTCCGGCGACGCCTCCGGCGCGCGGCTACGGCCCGGTGACCCGCACCGACTTCGTCCGCTACCAGGGCGCCTCGGGCGACATGAACCCGATCCACCACGACGAGGTCTTCGCCAGGGCGGCAGGGTTCCCGAGCCCGTTCTCGGTGGGCATGTGGCAGGCCAGCCTGCTCGGCACCTACGCCACCGACTGGCTCGGCGGCCCCAACGTGCGGGACTTCCGCATCCGGTTCCTGGCCCAGGTGTGGCCCGGCGACGTCCTCACCCTCGAAGGCGTTCCGCTGCGCACCTACGTGCTCGAAAGTGCGGACGGCCGTGAGGGCCGCGTCGACATCGAGCTGACCTGCCGGCGGCAGACCGGCGACACGGCCGTCACCGCGTGGGCGACGTTCGTGCTGCCCCTCGACGCCGCCGCCGGGGACGCGACACCCGAGGCCGGCGAGCGGCCCGAGACCACCGAGGAGCAGGCATGAGTCCCACGAGCCACGCGTCGGTGACGACGACGGTGCACCCCGACGGGATCGCCGAGATCGTCGTGGACAACCCGCCGGTCAACGCGCTGCCGGTGGCCGGCTGGTTCGCGCTCGCCGCCGCCCTCGACGCCGCCGGCGCCGACGAGTCGGTGCGTGTCGTCCTGCTGCGCGCCGAGGGCCGCGGCTTCAACGCCGGCGTCGACATCAAGGAGATGCAGCACACCGACGGCTTCACCGCGCTGCTCGGCGCCAACCGCGGCTGCTTCGCCGCGTTCAAGGCCGTCTACGAGTGCCCCGTCCCGGTCGTCACCGCCGTCCACGGCTTCTGCCTCGGCGGCGGCATCGGCCTGGTCGGCAACTCCGACGTCATCGTCGCCTCCGACGACGCCACCTTCGGCCTGCCCGAGGTCGACCGCGGCGCCCTCGGCGCGGCCACCCACCTGTCCCGGATGGTGCCGCAGCACCGGATGCGCGCCATGGTCTACACCTCGGCCACCGCCACCGCCCAGGAGCTGCACGCGTACGGCTCGGTGCACAGTGTCGTACCCCGGGAGCAGTTGCGTGCGACGGCGCTCGCCGTCGCGACCAGCATCGCCGAGAAGGACCCCACCGTGATCCGGGCCGCCAAGGCCTCGCTCAACGGCATCGACCTGTGGGACGTCAACCGCAGCTACCGCTTCGAGCAGGGCTTCACCTTCGAGCTCAACCTCAGCGGGGTCGCCGACCGGATCCGCGACGAGTTCGCCGGCACCGACAAGGCGGCGCGCCCGGGCAGCGAGGGCTGAGCCGTGCGGTCGATGGTGGTCCGCGAGCTCGGGGGACCCGAGGTGCTCACGGTCGCGGACGGGCCGCAGCCGCAGCCCGGACCGGGGCAGGTACTCGTCGACGTCGTCGGCGCCGGGGTGAACTTTCCCGACGGCCTCATCGTCGCCGGCACCTACCAGACCAAGCCGGAGCTGCCGTTCGTGCCGGGCTGCGAGGTCGCCGGCACGGTCGCGGCGCTCGGCGACGGGGTGACCGGCCCACCGGTCGGCACCCGCGTCGTCGGCTTCTGCGGCATCGGCGGCTACGCCACCCAGGTGCTGGTCGACGCCCGCATGGTCCACCCGTTGCCCGAGGGCGTCGACCTCGTCGAGGCCAGCACGATCCCCGTCGTCTACGGCACGTCCTACCACGGCCTCGTCGACCGGGCCGGCCTCGCCGCCGGCGAGACGCTGCTCGTGCTCGGCGCCTCCGGCGGCGTCGGCCTCACCGCCGTGCAGATCGGCAAGGCCCTCGGCGCGACGGTGATCGCTGCCGCGTCGAGCGAGGACAAGCGTGAGCTGTGCCTGGCGCACGGGGCCGACCACGCCATCGGCTACGACGACCTGACGGCGACGGTGCGCGCGCTGACCGGCGTCGGCGCCGACGTCGTCTACGACCCGGTCGGTGGCGACGCCGCCGCCGCGGCGCTGCGTGCCCTCGCGTGGGCCGGGAGGTTCCTCACCGTCGGCTACGCGGCGGGCGCGATCCCGCAGGTCAAGCTCAACCGGCTGCTGCTCACCGAGGGCGCGGTGCTGGGGGTCCTCTGGGGCGCCTGGGCCAGGCGCGACCCGGCGGCGAACGCCGCCAACATGACGACGGTGCTGGAGTGGATCGCCGCCGGCCGGCTGAGGCCGCACGTCAGCGAGGTCTTCCCGCTGGAGGAGGCCGCCCGCGCGCTCGGCACGGTGCTGAACCGTGGCGCTCGCGGCAAGATCGCTCTCCGCACGAGCACAGGCAAGGAGTGACGGTGGCTGACGCGACCGACCTGACCCGGATGGACCTCGGCCCCGGCCCGCGCGCGAGTGAGCTGCTCGCGACGTTGCGCACGTTCATGGCCGAGCACGTCTACCCCGCCGAGAAGGTGTACGCCACCGAACTCGCCGCCGCGGCCCGCGAGAACGGCGGGGTGTCCCACGTCCTGCCGCCGGTCGTCGAGGAGCTGAAGGCGACGGCGCGCAGGCTGGGGCTGTGGAACCTCTTCCTGCCTGACCTGTCGGGCCTCACCAACGTCGAGTACGCCTACCTGGCCGAGGAGACCGGCCGCTCGCCCTACCTCGCCCCCGAGGCGATCAACTGTGCCGCGCCGGACACCGGCAACATGGAGCTGCTGCACATGTTCGGCACGCCCGAGCAGAAGCAGCGGTGGCTGACCCCGTTGCTCGAGGGCACGATGCGCTCCGGCTTCTCGATGACCGAGCCGGACGTGGCCTCCTCCGACGCACGCAACATCGCCACCTCGATCGTGCGTGACGGCGACGAGTACGTCATCAACGGACGCAAGTGGTGGACGACCGGTGCCGCGGACCCGCGCTGCGCCGTCCTCGTGCTGATGGGCAAGACGGACCCGCAGGCGGCCGTCTACCGGCAGCAGTCCATGATCCTCGTGCCGGTCGACACCCCCGGGGTGACGATTCTGCGTTCGCTGCCGATCTTCGGTTACCACGACCAGCACGGCCACTGCGAGATCCGGTTCGACGACGTACGGGTGCCGGTGACGAACCTGCTCGGCGCCGAGGGCGAGGGTTTCGCGATCGCCCAGGCCCGCCTCGGCCCGGGCCGCATCCACCACGCGATGCGCTGCGTCGGCATGGCCGAGCGGGGCCTCGAGCTGATGGTGCGCCGGACGATGGTCCGCGAGGCGTTCGGCGGTCCGATCTCCGACCAGGGCGTGGTGCGGAACTGGATCGCCGAGTCCCGCATGGAGATCGAGCAGGCCCGCCTGCTCGTGCTCAAGGCGGCGTGGCTCATCGACCAGGTCGGCATCCAGGGCGCCGCGACCGAGATCGCCGCGATCAAGGTCGTCGCGCCCCGGGTCGCCCGCAACGTGCTGGACCGTTCGATCCAGGCGCACGGCGGCGGTGGGGTCACCGACGACTTCCCGATCGCCCGGATGTGGGCGAGCGCCCGCATCCTCGGCATCGCCGACGGCCCGGACGAGGTGCACCTGCGCACTGTGGCGCGTACGCAACTACGTCGCTACCGCGACACGCCGCCGACGGTTTCCGCCGGGACGGGACGGGACTGAGATGGATCTGACCTGGTCGGCGCAGGACGAGCAGTTCCGTGCGGAGGCCCGCGACTGGCTCGCCGTGAACGTGCCGCGGCAGCCGCTGCCCTCCGGGGACACCGCGGCGGGCTTCGCCGCCCACCTGGAGTGGGAGCGGGCACTGCACGCGGACCGGTGGTCGGTCGTGTCGTGGCCGCAGGAGTACGGCGGCCGTGCGGCCTCGATATGGCAGTGGCTCATCTTCGAGGAGGAGTACTACCGGGCCGGCGCGCCGCAGCGGGTGACGCAGAACGGCATCTTCCTGCTGGCCCCGACGATCTTCGAGTTCGGCACGAAGCAGCAGCAGGACGAGCTGCTGCCCCGGATGGCGGCGGCACAGGACCTGTGGGCCCAGGGCTGGTCGGAGCCGGGCGCGGGCAGCGACCTGGCGGGGATCAGCTCCCGGGCGGTACGGGACGAGCAGGCCGGCGGGTGGCGCCTGAGCGGGCAGAAGACCTGGTCGACCCGGGGCGCGTTCTGCACCCACCTGTTCGGGCTGTTCCGCACCGATCCGCAGGCGCAGCGGCACCGGGGACTGACGTACTTCCTCGTGCCGCTGGACACCCCGGGCGTGACGGTGCGCGGGTTCGACCGGCTCGACGGTGACGAGGGCTTCGCCGACGTGTTCTTCGCCGACGCGTTCGTACCGGACTCGGCGGTCCTCGGCGGCGTCGACCAGGGCTGGTCGGTCGCGATGTCGACGACCGGCTCGGAGCGGGGACTGACGCTGCGCTCACCGGGGCGTTTCCTCAAGGCGGCGGCCGCGCTCGTGGCGCTCGCGGGCGAGCAGGGCGAGGCGGCGACCGACCTGCTCCGCGACCGGGTGGCACGCACGTGGATGCAGGCGCACGCCTACCAGCAGTTCACGCTGGCTCAGGTCACCGACATCGTCGAGGGCCGTCCGGCCGGCGCGCGTTCCAGCCTCAACAAGGTCTTCTGGTCCGAGCTGGACATCGCGTTGCACGAGACGGCGCTGGAACTGCTCGGCCCGGACGCGCTCGTCGACGGCCCGTGGACCCGTGGCTACCAGTTCTCGCTGTCGGGTCCGATCTACGCGGGCACCAACGAGATCCAGCGCAACATCATCGCCGAGCGCCTGCTCGGTCTGCCGAGGAGGTGATCAGGCGTGCGTTTCGCTCCGAGTGACGAGCAGCGGGAGCTGGAGGCGGTCGTCCGTCAGGTGCTCACCGACCGGTGCCCGCCGCAGACGGTACGCGCCGGAGCCGGATCGGCGCGGGTGGCCGCACTGGCCGAGAGCCTGGCCGGTCTCGGTGTGGCGGGGCTGCTCGTGGCCGAGAACGACGGCGGGCTGGGCCTGGACGAGAACCACCTCGTGTCGGTCTTCGAGCAGATCGGGTACGCCGCCGCCCCGCTGCCGCTCACGGCGACCCTCGCGGTCGCTCCGGCGGTGCTCTCCTCGGGCGCTCCGGACCTGCTGGCGAAGCTCGTCGAGGGGGTGCTCACGGTCGGCGCCGACCTTGCGGTGACCGGGCATGTCGCGTTCGGTTCCGGTGTCGACCTGGTGCTGCGTGGCGGCTTCGGTGGTACGGGGCCCGTCGAGATTCTCGACGTGTCCGACGCGGCGGCCTCGACGTCGCCGTCGGTGGATGTCGCGCTGGACCTGACCGGGTACGCCGGCGCGCGGCTCGTGGCGACAGTGGACGACCCGCAGGTGGTGCGGCTGGTCTGGGAGCGGGGGGTGCTGGCGACCTCGGCCGAACTCATCGGGCTGTCCCGACGGATGCTCGAACTCACTGTCGAGCACGTCCGCACCAGGGAGCAGTTCGGGGTGCCGATCGGCAGCTTCCAAGCGGTCAAGCACCACCTGGCCACGGCACTGCTGCACCTGGAGTTCGCCGCGCCGGTGGTGGCGACGGCCGGGTTCGAGCTGGCCGCGGGCGTCCCGGGCCGACTGCGTTCCCTGGCGACGGCCAAGGCGCTGGCGTCCGAGGCGGCGCACGTCGTGGGCCGGGCCGCTCTGCAGTGTCACGGCGCGATCGGTTACACGACGGAGTACGACCTGCACCTGTTCCTCAAGCGGTCGTGGGCTCTGGAGTCGTCGTGGGGCAGCGCCGCCTGGCATCGGGCGGCGCTGCTGGACGACCTCGGTGTCGGCCTGACCGGCGTGCGCCCCGCGTCCTGACCGCCGGCCCCGCACGACGTACACCCGACCCGTGAGAAGGAGATCCAGATGAGCGAGACCAGCGGCGTGGACCCGCAGGGGGCGGCGGAGGTCGTCCGGTACGAGACGCGGGGGCCGGTGGCCGTCGTGACGATGAACCGGCCGGAGTACCGCAACGCGCAGAATTCGGCGATGACCTACGCGCTCGACGACGCGTTCTACCGCGCGGCCGCGGACGACGAGGTGAAGGTCGTCGTCCTGGCGGGGGCGGGGAAGCACTTCTCGGCCGGCCACGACATCGGCACGCCGGGCCGGGACATCGACTCGTCGTTCGACAGGCGTGCCGGCCTGTGGTGGGACCATGTGGGCAAGGCCGGAGCCGACAGCCGGTTCGCCCGGGAGTCCGAGGTGTACCTCGGGATGTGCCGCCGCTGGCGTGAGCTGCCCAAGCCGATGATCGCGATGGTGCAGGGAGCGTGTATCGCCGGGGGCCTCATGCTCGCCTGGTCCTGCGACCTGATCGTCGCCTCGGACGACGCGTTCTTCGCCGATCCGGTCGTCCGTATGGGGATCCCCGGCGTCGAGTACTTCGCCCACCCGTGGGTGCTCGGTCCGCGCTTCGCCAAGGAGTTCCTCTTCACCGGCGACCGGATGCCGGCGGCGCGCGCCGCCGAGCTGGGCATGGTCAACCGGGTGGTCGCCAGAGACGAGCTCGAGGCGGAGGTCATGGGGCTCGCCGCACGCATCGCGCAGATGCCGCGCCTGGGTCTCGCGCTGACCAAGAAGGCGGTCAACCAGGCCGAAGACCTCATGGGCCTGCGGGATGGAATGGATTCGGTGTTCGGGCTGCACCACGTGGCCCACGCGCACAACGCCGAGGTGGGCAGTGACTCCCTCGGTGGCCAGGACGCCCGGAGCATGCGTGACGCCGCGAGACAGGAAGGGTGATCGAAGCGATGAATATCGTCGTACTCGTCAAGCAGGTGCCTGATTCGGGCGCGGACCGCAGCCTGCGTGCTGACGACAACACCGTCGACCGCGGTTCGGCGAACAACGTCATCAATGAGATGGACGAGTACGCCATCGAAGAGGCGTTGAAGATCAAGGAAGCGCACGGTGGTGAGGTCACGATCCTGACGATGGGTCCGGACCGGGCGACCGAGTCGATCCGTAAGGCGCTGTCGATGGGCCCGGACAAGGCCGTGCACGTGGTGGACGACGCTCTGCACGGTTCCTGCGCGGTGGCCACCTCGAAGGTGCTCGCCGCCGCTCTCGGTCAGTTGAACGCCGACCTGGTTCTGTGCGGCGCGGAGTCGACCGACGGTCGGGTCCAGGTGATGCCGCACA
>NZ_LIVU01000013.1:0-133184 GCF_001905625.1 Micromonospora sp. TSRI0369 | reverse complement strand
GCCGATGCCCGAACGTCAACACACCCGGCCTCGCCACCCGCACCCCCAGCCCAACCAAGATCAGTTGCACTGAAGCCTAGAAACCGCCAGATCGACTTCGCCGCCAACTTCATGATCAACGAGGACGGGAGGGCCGGGGGCCGGGTGGGTGCGGGGTGGGGCTAGAAGGCCACGGCCTGGGCTCGGCGTTTGACCTCGCGGGCCAGGTCGCCGCCGAGCGCGACAGCCGGGGTGCCGGGAAGCGACGGGTCCTCCCGGTAGAGCCAGCGCAGCGCCTCCTCGTCGTCGTACCCGGCGTCGTCGAGCAGGTTGAGCACGCCGGGCAGGTGCTTGAGCACGGTGCGGTTGGCCACCAGGTCGGCCGGGACGCGGCGGACGCCGTCACGGCGCACCGCGAGCAGTTCGCGGTCGCGGATCATCTGGTGCACCTTGCTGATCGACAGGTCCAGGCGCTCGGCCACGTCGGGCAGCGTCAGCCAGCCGGCCGGGTCGGCCGGTCCGGCCAGGTCGGCGCCGGTCTCGGCGGGTACGGAATCGGTCACCTGACCACCCTGCCACGTGCCCGCCGGATCCGGTGCACGGCACCCCCGGACCGGCCCGCGAGCGCGCCGGGCCACCGGTGTCCCAACCCGGCGGTAGCATCCTGTTCTACGTTCACCCTTCCGACACATAGACTGCCTGCCGATGGACACACAGGTCGCCGACACGTTGCTGGGCTCGCTGATCGAGGGGCGCTACCGCATTCGCGGGCGCGTCGCCCGTGGTGGCATGGCGACCGTGTACACCGCCACCGACGAGCGCCTGGAGCGCACGGTGGCGGTCAAGATCATTCACCCGACCCAAGCGCCACAGGCCCGGGCCCGGATGGCCGGCTTCGTCGAGCGGTTCACCGACGAGGCGAAGACGATCGCCCGGCTCACCCACCCGAACGTGGTGGCGGTCTACGACCAGGGCATCCACGCCGGCCTGCCGTACCTGGTGATGGAGTACGTGCGCGGCCGCACGCTGCGTGACGTGCTCGCCGAGCGCCGCCGGCTGAATCCGGACGAGGCGCTCGCGATCACCGAGCAGGTGCTCGCCGCGCTCGCCGCCGCGCACCGGGCCGGTCTGGTGCACCGGGACGTCAAGCCGGAGAACGTGCTGGTCGCCGAGGTGCCCGCCGGCGGCAGCCGCGACCTGGTCGACAGCGTGGTCAAGGTGGCCGACTTCGGGCTGGCCCGGGCCGTCGAGGCGAGCGCGGAGGACGAGAACGGCAACCAGCTCATGGCGACGGTGGCGTACGTGGCGCCGGAACTGGTCACCCAGGGCCACGCCGACCCGCGCACCGACGTCTACTCGGCCGGCATCGTGCTGTTCGAGATGCTCACCGGCCGGGTGCCCTACGACGGCGACCGCCCGGTGGAGGTCGCCTGGCAGCACGTCGACCGGGACGTGCCTCCCCCGTCGACGCTGGTTCCGGCGCTGCCGCCGGCTGTCGACGCGCTCGTCGCCCGGGCCACCCGGCGGGACCCGGCCGCCCGTCCGGCCGACGCCGCGGCGCTGCTGACCGAGGTGCAGGCGGCCCGCGAGGAGCTGGGCAACCCGCACGCGCACACCGCTGTGCTGCGCCAGCTCAGCGACGACACGGCGGTGCTGAGCCAGCCGACGCAGGTGGTGGCCGCGCTCCAGCCGATCGAGCGCCCGGCGTGGGCCCGGCTGCCCGAGGGCGCCGCCACGCAGCGCCCGCATCGCCGCCGCGCCGCCGACCCGGAGGGGGTGGGCGCCCGCTTCGCCGCCCTGCGTACCCGGATCATGGGCTCGCCGCGCGGCCGGCTGGCCGTCGCCGCGGCGGTCGTGGTGCTCGGCCTGGTCGCCGCCGTCGGCGGCTGGTGGTTCGGCGTGGGCCGCTACACGGTCGCGCCGCAGATGGTGAGCCTCACCAAGGCCGAGGCCGAGGCGCAGGCCCAGCGCGGTGGTTTCACGCTGCGCTACGCCGACCCCCGGTACGACGAGAACGTCCCGAAGGACACCGTGCTCGGCCAGGCGCCGGGCTCGGCCGCCCGGATCGTCAAGGGCGGCACGATCACGCTGACCCTGTCGCTCGGCCCGGAGCGCCTGCCGGTGCCGGACGTGGTGGGTAAGGACTTCGCGCTGGCCCAGGTCGAGCTGGAGGGTCTCAATCTGGTCGCGGCCAAGGGCAGTTCCCGCTACGACGACGCGCTGCCGGCGGGTGTCGTGCTGGCGACCGACCCGAAGGTGGGGACGGTGGTCAAGCCCGGGGCCAAGGTGACGCTGATCCTCAGCAAGGGCCGCGCCCCGGTGACCGTGCCCGACCTGGTCGGCAAGAGCCTCACCGAAGCGCGCACCATCCTCGCGCGGCTCGGGCTCAAGCCGGTGGAGAACGTCAAGGACTCCGACAAGCCGAAGGACGAGATCCTCGGCCAGAGTCCGGCGGACGGCACCGGTGTGGAGAAGGGCGCCCAGGTCAAGCTGGAGATCAGCAAGGGCCCGCCGCAGGTGGCCGTCCCCCGGGTGATCGACATGCCCTGCCAGCAGGCCAAGCAGACGCTGGAGAGCCAGGGCTTCCCGGTCAACGTGCAGCTCAACCCGAACGGCATCGTCCGGATCCAGAACCCGGCCGAGAACACGCCGGTGCCGCCGGGCACGACGGTCACTGTGACGTGCCTGTGAGCGCGGCGAACGGGTGCCGGCCGGTGGGGTCGCACACCCCCACCTCCGGTGGCCTGGCGCGGGCGGCCCTGCCGTACGCGGAGGCGGCCGAGTCCGAGGTGGTGCAGGTCTACGTCTCGAACTCGCGTGGCTGGGCGCTGCCGGCCGGTGACCCGGCGCAGGACGCGCTGTTCCGCGACGGCTGCGGCGAGCGTGGCCTGCCCGTGTTCATCCACGCGTCGCTGCTGGTCAACCTCGGCTCCCCCACCCCGGCGACGGTGACCCGGTCGGCGGAGACGCTCGCGCACGCGCTGAAGCGGGGCCGGGCGATCGGCGCCGAGGGCGTGGTGTTCCACGCCGGCAGCTCGGTGGACGCCGGGCACGCCGAGGCGGCCCTGCGGCAGGTCCGGGAGTCGCTGCTCCCGCTGCTCGACGAGGCCGCGGCCACCGGCGGTCCGATGCTGCTGGTCGAGCCGAGCGCCGGGGGCGGCCGGTCACTGGCGTCCCGGGTCGAGCACCTCGGCCCCTACCTGGACGCGGTCGACCGGCACCCGATGCTGGGGGTCTGCTTCGACACCTGTCACGCGTGGGCGGCCGGGCACGACCTGGCCGCCGAGGGCGGCATGACCGCCACGCTCGACACGCTGGTCGCCACCGTGGGCGCCGACCGGCTGCGGCTGGTGCACGCGAACGACTCGAAGGACCTGTGCGGCTCCACCCGGGACCGGCACGAGAACATCGGCAAGGGCACCATCGGCGAGCCGGCGTTCGCCGAGCTGATGCGCCATCCGGCGACGGCCGGCGTGCCGGTGCTGGTGGAGACCCCCACGGAGAAGCACGTCGGCCACGCCGCCGACATCGCCACCCTCAAACGCCTCCGCCCCTGACGGGTCCCACCGTCACCCTCACCGTCGGCAAGGGCGGGGCCGGTCAGGCGCGCAGGGTGGTGTTCAGGATGGTGGCGGCGCTGTCGATCTGCTCGTCGGTGACGTCCAGGTGGGTCACCAGCCGGGCGGTACGCGGGCCGAGCACCGAGATCAGCAGGCCGGCTGCCCGCGCGGCGGCTGCCAGCGCGTGCGCGTCCAGCGGGTGCTTGGTCAGGTCCAGCGGCACGATGTTCGTGCGCACCGCCGCCGCGAGCACCCCGTGCGGGGCGACCGCCTCGGCCAGCCGGGCCGCCTTGGCGTGGTCCTCGGCGAGCCGCTCGACGTGGTGCGCCAGCGCGTACCGGCCGGCGGCGGCGAGGATGCCCACCTGCCGCATGCCACCGCCCATCCGCTTGCGCAGGACCCGCGCGCGGGCGATCTTCTCCGCGCTGCCCAGCACCAGCGAGCCGACGGGCGCGCCGAGACCCTTGGAGAGGCAGACCGAGAGCGTGTCGAACAGCACGCCGTACTCGGCCAGCGGCACCCCGTCCGCAACGTGCGCGTGCCAGATCCGGGCGCCGTCGCAGTGCAGCGCCACCCCGTGCTCGTCGGCGACCTCACGCATCCGGCGCAGCGTCGGCAGCGGGATCACCCCGCCGCCGCCCCGGTTGTGGGTCTGCTCCACGGCGATCGCGCGCGTGGGCACCGCGAAGTAGCCGTCCGGCCGGATCATCGCGGCGACCACGTCGGGGTCCAGCTCCGCGCCCACCGCCGGCCACGTCCGCGACGAGATTCCACCGTACGCGGCGGCGGCCCCCACCTCGTACGTGACCACGTGCGCGTCGGCGTCGCAGAGCAACTCGTCGCCGGGCGGCACGTGCAACTGGAGCGCGAGCTGGTTGGCCATCGACCCGCTCGGGGCGAACAGCGCCGCCTCGTGGCCGAACAGCGCGGCCACCTCCGCCTCCAGGGCGGCGACGGTGGGGTCCTCGCCGTAGACGTCGTCGCCCACCTCGGCGGCGGCCATCGCCTCCCGCATCCCCGGCGTCGGCCGGGTCACGGTGTCGGTCCGGAGATCGATCAGTTCACCCACGGAGCATCTCCGCCACCAGGAACGCCAACTCCAGCGACTGCTGGGTGTTGAGCCGCGGGTCGCAGGCGGTCTCGTACCGGTCGGGCAGGTCGAGGTCCTCGATGCCCTGGGCGCCGCCGAGGCACTCGGTGACGTCCTCGCCGGTCAGCTCGACGTGCAGGCCGCCCGGGTGGGTGTCCAGGCCGCGGTGCACCTCGAAGTAGCCGAGCACCTCGTCGACGATCCGGTCGAAGTGCCGGGTCTTGTAGCCGTTCGAGGACTCGTGCGTGTTGCCGTGCATCGGGTCGCACTGCCAGACGACCTTCGCGCCGGCGGCGGTGACCTTCGCCACGATCGGCGGCAGCGCGTCGCGTACCCGGTGGTTGCCCATCCGGCTGATCAGCGTGAGCCGGCCGGGGATGTTGTCCGGATTGAGCTTCTCGCAGAGCTCGATCGCCTCGTCCGGGGTGGTGGTGGGGCCGAGCTTGACCCCGATCGGGTTGGCGATGCGGGAGATGAAGTCGATGTGCGCGCCGTCGATCTGCCGGGTCCGCTCGCCGATCCAGAGGAAGTGCCCGGACAGGCCGTACGCCTTGTGGTTGGAGATCCGGGTCAGCGCCCGGTCGTACTCCAGCGCCAGCGCCTCGTGCGAGCAGTAGAGCGTGACGGTGCGCAGCGCCTCGTCGTCTGTCATCCCGCAGGCCCGGATGAGGGCCAGCGCCCGGTCGATCTCGCGGGCGATCGCGTCGTAGCGCTCCCCGGCCGGGGACTGCCGGACGAAGTCCTTGTTCCAGTCGTGCACGGCGTGCAGGTCGGCCAGGCCGCCGGCCAGGTACGCGCGGAGCATGTTCATCGCGGCGGCCGAGTTGGCGTACGCCCGGATCATGCGCTGCGGGTCGGCGACCCGCGCCTCCGGCGTGGCCTCCAGCGAGTTGATCATGTCGCCGCGGTAGGCGGGCAGACCTCGGGCGTCGGTCGGCAGCGACCGGGGCTTGGTGTACTGGCCGGCCACCCGGGCCACCTTGACCACCGGCAGTGACGCGCCGTAGGTGAGCACGATGGCCATCTGGAGCAGCGTGCGGGCGTTGGCGAGCAGGTGGCTCTCGGTGTTGTCGGCGAACGTCTCGGCGCAGTCACCGCCCTGGAGCAGGAACGCCTTGCCCTCGCAAACCAGGGCCAGCCGCTGCCGCAGCTGGTCGACCTCGTAGGGCGCGACCACCGAGGGAACCGTGTCCAGCACCCGGCAGACCTCGGCGACCTGGGCCTGGTCGTCCCACGGCGGGGTCTGCGCGCGCGGCAGCTCCCGCCATCGGTCGAGGCCGAGGGCTGCGTCCTCGGCGGAGTCGGCGGTCGGGCGGCTGGTCTGCAGGCCAGGGCTGCCCACGGCGGGGTGACTCAGCTGATGCCACTCATGGCGCATGGAGGAAAGCGTACGGCGACCGTCGCGATCACTCGCCGCCGAGGGGCATGGTTCCGGTCACTGGGAGGAGACGGGCGAGGGGCGCGCCGGCGGCGGCTCGGACGGGTCGGCCGTGCGGTCGCCGGGAACCTCGCCGGAGATGCACCAGTCCGCCCCGTTACGGGTCACCGTGAAAAGCAGTGCCCGGGTGGCCTTGCGCGAACCGGCGGCCACCGTGACGGAGGCGCTGACCTCCTGCCCGTTCGGGCCGGAGCGGACGTCGGTGATCGTCGCGTCGGGCACCGTGAAGTGGTCGGCGAAGTCGCCGTTCGGGCCGGTGGCGGCGGCGTCGAAGGCGGCGTGCATGGGCGCGCAGAGCTGGCTGCGGCCGGCGTCGGCGTCGCGGGCGGTGAGCGCGTCGAGGTACGCCTGCACGCGCTCCCGGCTCTTGGCCGCCGCCTCCTCGGCGGGCGCCCGGCCGCTGGGCGCGGTGGCGGCGCCCTCGTCGCCGGAGCCGCAGGCGGCCAGCGCCGGCGTGAGCGCGAAGGCGAGGGCGAGCGCGGCGAACCGGCCCCGGTGGCTGCGATCCATCGGTCCTCCCGTCGCGTGGACTCGTCGAGCGGCGAGTGTGCCACACCCGGCCCGCGCGGCCGGGTGACTCCCCATCCTGACCCGGATCGGCGCGCGCGGCCAGGGCGGCACGCGGACGGGGAGGGGCCGGTACGGCCCCTCCCCGCCGGGTGGGTGGTGCGTCGGCCCTCGGCTCAGCCGAGACCGCCCTTGATGGCGCCGATCAGCTCACCGTTGCTGGTGTCACCGGAGAGCTCCCAGAAGAACGCGCCACCGAGGCCCTGGCTGTTGGCGTAGCTCATCTTCCCGCCGATGGTCGCCGGGGTGTCGTAGCTCCACCAGTTGCTGCCGCACTTGGCGTACGCGGTGCCGCCGACCGTGCCGGTGGCCGGGCAGCTGTTCTTGAGCACCTTGTAGTCCTCGATGCCGGCCTCGTAGGTGCCCGGCGCCGCGCCGGTGGCGCTGCCGCCGGGCGCGGCCTGGGTCACGCCGGTCCAGCCACGTCCGTAGAAGCCGACGCCGAGCAGCAGCTTGCTGGACGGTACGCCCTTGGACTTCAGCTTCTGGATCGCCGCGTCCGACCAGAAGCCCTGCTGCGGGATGCCCGAGTACGAGTAGAGCGGCGAGTGCGGCGCGGTCGGCCCCTGGGCGTTGAAGGCGCCGAAGTAGTCGTACGTCATCGGCATCAGCCAGTTGAGGTTCGTCGCGGCACCCGCGTAGTCGGTGGCGTCGATCTTGCCGCCGTTGCTGCCGTCGGCGGTGATCGCCGCGGTGACCAGGAAGCTGGAGCCGAACTTGCTCCGCAGCGCCGAGACCACGTTCTTGAAGGCGTTCGGGCCGCTGCTGTCGCACTGGAGGCCGCAGGCGTTCGGGTACTCCCAGTCGACGTCGATGCCGTCGAAGACGTCCGCCCAGCGCGGGTCCTTGACCAGTGAGTAGCAGGAGTCGGCGAACGCGGCCGGGTTCTGCGCCGCCTGGGTGAAGCCGCCGGACCAGGTCCAGCCGCCGAAGGACCAGAGCACCTTCAGGTTCGGGTACATCTTCTTCAGCTTGCGCAGCTGGTTGAAGCTGCCGCGCAGCGGCTGGTCCCAGGTGTCGGCCACGCCGTCGACGCTGTCCGCCGCGGTGTACGCCTTCTCGTAGTCGGCGTAGCTGTCCCCGATGCTGCACCGGCCGCCGGTGGTGTTGCCGAAGGCGTACAGGATGTGGGTGAGCTTCGCGGCCGAGCCGCTGGTGTGGATGTTCTTGACGTGGTAGTTGCGGGCGTAGACGCCCCACTCGGCGAAGTAGCCGACGACCTTCTTGCCACCGGGCGGCGGCGTGGTGGGCGGCTGCGTGGTCGGCGGGGCGGTCGTCGGCGGCGCGGTGGTGGGCGGCGCGGTCGTGGGCGGCGCCGTGGTCGGCGCGGTGGTCGTCGGCGTGCCGCCGCCGGTGCAGGAGCCGCCGTTGATCGTGCAGCTCACCGGCGCCTTGTACCCGCCGGTGCCGTTGTAGCCCCAGCTGAAGCTGGCACCCGGGGCGAGCGTCGAGGCCCAGCTCTTGTTGACCGCCACGTAGCGGTCACCGCTGCGGGTGATGTCGGCGTCCCAGGAGCTGCTGATCGAGGTGCCGGAGGGCAGCGTGAACTCGATGCGCCAGCCGTTGACGGTGGAGCTGGTGCCGTTGGTGACTGTCACCCGGCCCTCGTGGCCGGTCCCCCAGTCCTGCACCTTGGCGAACGTGGCGGTGACGCTGCCGGCGGCCGACGCGGTGGTCATGGGCACCGCGGCGACCGTGAGCGCGACCACGGCGCCGGTGGCCCACAGGGCCCGGCGGAGCGATCTCTTCATACGGCGTCCCTCCAATAGTTAGGAAAGTTTCCAAATTGATTGCTGAGACGCTACTCACGCCGTCACCACTTCGTCAAGATGTAGATGCGTCGATTTCACGGGTGGCGCGGGACGGTCCGCGCGACGGCCCGTAGCCTCGTCACATGACCGTTTTCGACGTCCAGATCGACGCCCTCGCCGGCGGACCGGCCGATCTCGGCCGCTACCGTGACCGTGCCCTGCTCGTGGTCAATGTGGCCTCCCGCTGCGGCCTCACCCCGCAGTACGCGGGCCTACAGGAACTCGCCGACACGTACGCCGGGCGCGGGCTCACGGTGCTCGGGGTGCCGTGCAACCAGTTCGCCGGCCAGGAGCCGGGCAGCGCCGCCGAGATCGAGGAGTTCTGCCAGGTCAACTACGGCGTGACGTTCCCGCTGACGGAGAAGGTGGACGTCAACGGGCCGGACCGGCACCCGCTCTACGCGGAGCTGGTGTCCACGCCGGACGCCGAGGGGCACACCGGCGACGTGCGCTGGAACTTCGAGAAGTTCCTCGTCGCTCCGGACGGCACGGTGGCCGCGCGGTTCGCCCCGCAGGTCACGCCCGAGGACCCCGAGCTGCGCGCGGCGATCGAGAAGGTCCTGCCGGCCTGACGAATGCGCGCCGGGACGGTGCCGGGTTCCGGCGCGCATTCCGCGCGTTCACGAACAGACATCGGCAACTCCCCGCGTACCCGGGAGAAAGAATTCGCCCGCGCGAATCGAAACCGTTGTCGCAACAACACCGCCGAATCGTGACGGCGACCCGACTGTGTCCTGTTCGGTCGCAACTCCGTCCGGCCGTACGAGTGGACCGGCCCGTCGACCCGGGCGAGCGGTACCTACGGCCACTTTCCGGAGACCGGCCTGACCTCATAACGTGGCTGACCCCGGCACATCGTCATCGATTGGTGGTCACGTGACGAGCACGGTCGACGGTCCCAGGAAGGCCACAGAATCGGCAACTTTCCTCACGCATGATCCGCCACGCGAGCGACAACCGTTAATTGCGCGACGCGGCCTACCGCGGTGAACGATTCGCCGACGGATCTGTCACCGAATTGGTCGCCGACGGCCGTCGGGGGCAACGACGCCGCGCAACGACAGCGGCGGCAAGCGAGAGGAGAAGAGCAGTGACGTACGACGGTAACCACGGTGTGGTGATCCAGTGCTCGTCCAGCGGACCGGTGGCGGCCGGGCCGGAGGCCACAGGGGATCAGGTCGACCACATGGGCGAGGCGTCACTGCGGGAGATCCTGGAGCAGTTGCGGACGACCCGGCAGTGGGTCGAGGAGAACCGGTCGCAGTTGGTCGAGCCGGAGCTGGCGCTGGAGGAGGTCGACGACATCGTGGATCTGATCCAGCAGGAGCGGCCGGACCGTAAGCGGGTCATGGTCAAGATGGACCGGCTGGTCAACCGGCTCAGCGCGGTGGGCGGCATCGCCGGGAACGCCTGGGGCCTGAGCCAGCTGGTCAACCAGTTCGCGCGCTGACCGATTCGGCGACGGCCGCGCCCCGGCCTCGTGTGGGGCCGGGGCGCGGCCGGTCGGGCCGAGGTCAGCCGGCGGCGGACCGGAAGACCGGGTAGTAGCCGCCGGACTGCCCGGCCGCCGTCGGGTGGTACGACTTGCTCAGGCTCAGCACGTTGAGCGCGTGCAGCCACTTGGTCCCGCCGCTGCACAGCTGGTGGCCGACGAAGATGGAGCGGACGTCGGCGAATTTGAAGCCGGCCGAGACGGCGGCCGTACGGGTGATGTCGTCGAGCAGGTTGATGCCCTCGTTGATCTTCGCCCGGGACGTGGCGCTGAGTCCGACGCAGGTGGTGCCGAGCTGGTAGAAGACCGGGTAGCCGACCACCACCACGCGGGCCGAGGGCGAGCGGGACTTGATGCCGTTGTAGACGTTGGCGAGCCGGCCGGGCATCGAGGTGCGGGCCACGTTCATGGCGGACTGCACGGCCGCCACGCACTGGGTCTCCCCCTGGAGCACGCAGGTGCTCATGATGTTGGCGAAGCCGACGTCATTGCCGCCCACAGTCACGCTGACCAGCGTGGTGGTCGAGGAGAGCGCGGAGAGCTGGCTGTTGATGACGTCGGCGGTGGTGGCGCCGGAACAGGCGACCGAACGGTACGACGCGGGTTTGATGTTGGCGTTGTAGAGCGCCGGATAGGCGTTCGTGCTGCGTAGACAGTTACCGCTCTCGGAGGTGTAGCTGTCGGCGCCGACGCCGGAGGCGTACGAGTCGCCGAGCGCGACGTAGCGGTCGGACGGGGCCGCCTGGGCGGGGGCGGCCAGAGACAGAGTGACCCCGACCGAGGCGGCCAGGGTCAGGGCGAGGGTGGCAAGACGGGATCTCCGCACGTCGCACTCCTGGGGGCGTGAAGTGGTGGTGAGAGATAGATATCAATAAGATCACAGCGCATGGAAGATCACCGATTTGCGGTTCAGCGCGCATAGCGACTACTCGCTACAAATCGCTGCCGGTCACCCGAGGCGGGATGAAGGATTCCGCCGGGAGGGTCAGCCGCATCGCCGGGTCGGCGGTCTCCCGGAAACCCAGGGCACGGTAGAGCGGACGGCCGGCCGCCGAGGCCCGCAGATCGACCCGGCGCGCACCCCGCTCCCGGAACCAGACCAGCAGCGCGCTCACGCAGGCCCGGCTGTGGCCGCCCGGGCGAGCGTCACCCACGGGGCGGGGTCAGACCGGGCGGCGGCCGGCGAAACCGCACTCGACCCGGTGGTACCACCGGATGTCGGTGTCCCCCTCCAGCCAGCACCACAGCACCGCCCGGCCGTCGCGCTCACCGGGGAAGTCGAGCAGCACCGGGGCGATCCCCTTGACCGCGATGTCGTGCTGATGGAACTCGTCCACCACGAGATGCAGGCGAGCCTCCAGGGCCTTCACCTCGGCGAGCCCGCCGAGCGCGCTGATACCGTGGTCGGCCAGGTCGACCCGCAGCTCGGCCAGATCGGCCCGCAGCCGGATCAGCTCGTCGACGCGCGGCCGCAACGTGGCCACCAGGTGACGCGCCTGGGCGAGAGTGAACACCGCGCCAGTATGCGGCACGACCGCCCACCAGACCGACGACGTCCCGGGTTCTGTCACGGCCGGGTCCAGTCCGATGCCGATGCGACCCAGGTCCGGCCACCGGCACGCCCGGAGAAGACAGGATCGGCGAGCGCAAAGGTGCGGGCCAGCACCTCGTCGAAGCTCGGCGGGAGCCGATCATCGAGCCGGTGCTTGCGACGCCAGACCGCCCACCGCCCCTGCGCGATCGCCGCGTAGCCGTCGAGCACCTGAGTCAGGGAACCGAGCGGCACGGCTCGGTACGCGGCCACGCGCTGCACGGCTGTGACCATCTCGTCGCCGTCGACATCGTGGCCGCCGGACAACAAGTAGACGTCGGCGAAGTCTCGCCAGCGCGTGTTCGCCACGCCGCGCTGCAACGCCGTCACCAGCTTCTCCGCGTACACCATGGGCAGCGGGTAGCCGGTCACCACGATCTCGCCGTCGAGCAGGCGCGGCAGTTTGACCGGCTGCGGGTCGGGCCAGATCGGGTCGCCGACATTGACATCGATGTGCAGGGCCAGGCGGGCAGCGGCGAGACGGCCGGTAAGGTTGACCCGTACACCGCTGTAGGCGTCGTCGTCCCTGATGGTTTCCGCCGTCGCGCCGGCGGCGTCAAGCGTCAACCCGTCGTCGACGTCCAGGGCGGCGATGCGACGGACGATGTCGAGCACGTGATCGGCATCGTTGGAAATCCACCGTCCTTGAAGATCGACATCCCGGGTCGGCCTGCGGGCGGCGTACGCAGCGAGCAGGACACCACCCTTGAGAACGAGCTTGTTCGCGTACGGCGACTTGGCCAGACGGGCGAGAAAACCCTCCAGCGCGTAGACCTGGTGCAGCTCGTCCGTGGGACGGCCGGTGCGCCTCGCGAGCCGTTGAAGGTCGAGATACGCGCGGCCGGCCACGCTGGCCCGGGTCGGGCGCACTGTCACAGCAGGATCTCCAATGCCTCTCGAAGCGGTCGTTCGGCCTTGGGAAAGTGTCGCGCCATCGCAAGCAGGTTGGCCGGTGCCGCGCCGCGACCTCCCAGCCAACGCCGCAAAGCCGTGTACGCCAGATCCCTCCCTTCCCGGTGCCGGAGGCGAAACGCGTCGACGATGCTCCGCTCGGGGCCGTAGATGCCGATGGAGGTCTCGGCATCGAGCGGCAGTTGGCTGCGTCCGAGTTCGAAGGTGGACGGATCGAACACGTGCCAGGCGACCGGCGCGACGGTCGTGGGCCGATGGCGCCCGCGCGGCAGCGCGACGTCGATGCGGGAGGGGATCTCATCGGTGAGGCCGTGATGAGCCAGGGCGCTGGTCAGGCACAGAGTGGAAAGCGGAGCGCGGCTCGCGAGTTCGATGAGATCGATGTCGGCGGCCTCGGCGTCGTGGCGCCGGTAGAGCCCGCGGCCCAGGGATTCGATCAGCCCTTCGTCGCGAAGCCGGTACAGCCGCCATCGCGTCAGACCGGCACCGAGAGCCTCGGAGTAGCTGAAGGTCGCCGGCAACGATCCCGGCAACGAATCAGCCTCCGTCTCTCGCTCCACCAGAGCAATGCTACACAGGTAACGAGGTCATGTAACGAATTCCTCCGGCATCAGCGTCAGGACGTTGTCAGGATTGGACGCGTTCCGCCTCCTGCACGAACGTGTCGCTCCGCCGCGCGCCCATCCGGTCCAACTCGTCCAGCACCGCCCCCACCCCGTCCGCACCGACCAGCACCGTGACCCGCAACCGGGCGGCGAGGGGCTGGTCCTGCCAGTAGCCGCGCGGCAGCAGGCTCGCCTGCGGCGTGGTCGTCGCCACGGCGGCGTCGCTGACGATCACCGAGATCGCGCCGGCTGCAAGCAGGGCGTCGCGCAGGTCGGCGCTGTTCGCCGCCGGATCCGGTTCCAGCAGCGCGGTGACCACCCGTACCCGCTGGCCTGGTGGCACGGCCGGTTCGCCGGCCGGCGCCGCTCCGGTACGGCGGCGGGGCGCGCCCGGCGCGGTCAGGCTGGTGACCCCGCCCAGGTGGTACGCGTCGGCTCCCTGTTGTGCCTGGTCCAGGCGCTCCTGGTCGGCGAGCGGTACGCGCAGGCCGATGAGCGCCTGCACTCCGGCGGCGATCAGCCAGGTCAGGACGAAGGAGAACGCCACAACGCTCACCACGCCGACGAGTTGGCGCCACAGCAGGCCGCCTCCGCCGCCGAGGAACAGCCCGTCGGCGCCGAGCGGGTTGACCCCGCGGTTGCCGAACAGGCCGAGCAGGAGCGTGCCGAGCATGCCGCCGACGAAGTGCACGGCGAGCACGTCGAGCGCGTCGTCGAGGCGCAGCAGGTACTTCAGTTTCAGCGCGAAGTGGCAGACCAGGCCGGCCAGCGCGCCGATCGCGACGGCCGACGCCGCGTTGACGTACCCGGCGGTCGGGGTCACCGTCGCGAGGCCCGCCACCGCGCCGGAGACCGCGCCCACGACGGTGCTGTGTCCGTCGGTGACGCGTTCCAGCGCCAGCCAGACGAGCATGGCCGCGGCGGCGGCCAGGTGCGTGTTGAGGACGGCCTGGGCGGCCAGGCCGTTGGCCTGGAGGCCGTCGCCGCCGTTGAAGCCGAACCAGCCGAACCAGAGGATGCCCGCGCCGACGATGGTCAGCGGGATCGAGTTGGGTGGCGCGGCGGTGTGCGGCCAGTTCCGGCGCCGGCCGACGACGAGCAGGACGGCGAGGACGGCGGCGCCGGCGCTGGCGTGCACGACGAGCCCGCCGGCCCAGTCCTGGGTGCCGAACTTCGCCAGCCATCCGCCGGGGTGCCAGAGCCAGTGCGCGATCGGCGCGTAGACCACCACCGACCAGACCGCGAGGAACAGCACCCAGCCGCCGAAGCGCAGCCGGCCCGCTGTGGCGCCGGTGACGAGCGCCGGTGTGATCACCGCGAACATCATCTGGAACAGCACGAACGCCAGCGTCGGAATGGTGATCCGACCGTCGACCACGTGCAGGTTCGGTGCGGGCGGCACCTTCAGGTCGGTGAGCCCGAACAGTTCCAGGTTGCCGAACAGTCCGCTGCCGGCGTCGTCGCCGAAGGCGATGGTGTAGCCGACGAGTACCCAGGTCAGGCTGACCACGCCCAGCGCGATCATGTTCTGCTGCAGCATCGCCAGCACGTTGCGGGTGCGGACCATGCCGCCGTAGAACGCGGCGAGCCCCGGCGTCATGAACAGGACGAGCCCGGCGCAGACAAGCACCCAGGCGGTGTCACCCGCGTTCGGAGCGGACACGGTTTCCCTCCTTCTTCCGCAGGTGGACGGAGTCGCGGACGGTGTGCATCACGGTGTCCCTGACCCGTTCGTGGTTGGGCACCGGCGCGAAGTGCCGGTCCGGCAGCAGCAACAGCCAGGTGGCGATGTTGAACGGCCCGGTGAGCACCGGAATGCCCAGCGGCGTGAGCATGGTGGTCAGCGCCATCTGCACGAACAGCGTCAGCGCGATACCGAACAGCGTGTAGACGGTCACCAGCGCGCCGGGGCGGTGCGCGACAGCGCCCACCACGATCGCGGTCAGGACCGCGTTGAAGGCGAACAGCCCCTTGTCCAGGGACGCGCCGTCGGCGCCGAACCAGAGCGCCAGCAGCGTCGCGCCGACGGCGCCGATCACCGCGAACAGCGCCGACCACCGGGAGTTGATCAGCAGGGCGACGAGGATGAGCAGGCCGGTGACCCAGCTCTCGATCAGGTAGACCTGGGACACACCCTTGAAGAACGTCGGGATGAGGTCCCAGTCGAACGTGCCGCCGGTCGACGATCCCTCACCGGGGAACTTCGGCGTCAGCTTGGTGAGCACTGTGAACCTGTCGAACTGGTACGCCGCCATCAGCAGGAACCAGGTCGTGAGCACGAACGGGAACGTGTAGGCGGTCAGGTTCCAGCGTTTGAACACGGCGTTGAGGGCGAGCGTGACGACCACCGTGCCGATCGCGCCGAGCACGAGGTAGAGCCACATCAGCGGGCGCTGGTCGAGGAACGTGGGCACCGCGAGCCCGGTCAGCAGCGGGCTGAAGCCGAACAGGCCCTTGCGCCAGCTGGACATGTCGACCCGCAGCGCCAGCGCGGTGGCGGTGCCCACGACCAGGCCGAGCACGCCGCCGCCGAACACCCGGGGCGTCCCGTTCTCGAACGCGCCCCAGGCCAGCGCGATCAGGATGAGCAGGCCACTGAGCGGATTGTTCTGGAGCACCACCTGCGCGGCGCCGCGCAGGCAGGCGTCGACGAACCCGACCGCCGGGTTCCGGTCGGCCAGCCGGTGCCAGCCACGTCCGATGTCGGCCATCTCGCTGTCCTCCGGGTCAACGCCAGCTGAAGACCGGCGGGAAGGTGCAGCCGGTCACCTCTTCGCGGGCGGCCGTGCAGAACGCGCGTACCGCGGCGCGGACCGGTTCGGTTTCCTGCCCGAGCACCTTGAACACCAGGCCGGCGTCGTTCGGCAGCCGGCTCACAGCGGTGGCCAGCGGTGTCGCCTCGTCCCACACCGGCGTCGCGGTCCGCTCGAAGACCCTTGCCGCCCGGTCCGGGTAGGTGAGCAGCACGACGTTGCCGAAGACGTGGAAGCGGTCCATCATGCCGATCCGCGTCACCGGGAACCGGCCCGGCGTGATGACGAACTTCTCCACGAACAGCGGGCGTCCGTCGGGCCGCTGCGCCCGCAGCGTGGTGGAGAACAGGTCGTACGCGAAGATCTCGCCGTCGCGGTAGTACTTGCGGCCGGGCTGGAGCACCTCGGCGTACAGCATTGTCGCGGTCTCCGGGAGCCGGACCACCGTGTCGGAGACGAACCGGCTGCGCCGGAACGGGATCACCGGCTCGGGCAGGAACTCCAGGTAGGCGTCCTCGGCCAGGGTGAAGCTCTGGCTCTGGGTGCCGTAGTTGGCGTCCATCTCCTGGATCTTGGTGGCGGCCTGGGTGACCAGGTGCGCCTGCGCGCCGGGCCCCAGGTCGACGTCCATCCGCAGCCGGTCGCCCTGGAGCACACCGCCGGAGGTGGTGAGGATCATGACGCAGGGCAGGCCCGGCATCTCCTCGTCCCAGTAGAGCGCGCGCTGGACCAGCAGCGGTGACTGCCGGTAGACGTCGCGCAGGATCGTCCGGTCCGCGCGCCGTTCGAACCCCAGCCGGAGGATCCCGACCTTGCCGTTCGCGGCGGCCGGCAGTTGCGCCGGCTGGTCCTGGTACGGCGCGAGTTCCCGGACGGAGTCCAGAGTGGTCATGCGAGCACTTCGGCGTCGAAGAGCGCGTTGCGGCGGACCAGGTCCACGAGGTCGTCGATGCCCTCGCCGGTCTTGCAGTTGGTGAAGACGAACGGCTTGCCGCCGCGCATCAGCTCGGCGTCGCGGGCCATCACGTCCAGGTCGGCGTCGACGTACGGGGCCAGGTCGGTCTTGTTGATCACGAGGATGTCGGACTTGGAGATGCCGGGGCCGTTCTTGCGCGGGATCTTGTCGCCGGCCGCCACGTCGATCACGTAGATGAAGTAGTCGACGAGCGCGGGGCTGAACGTGAGCGTCAGGTTGTCCCCGCCGCTCTCGATGAGCACGACGTCGCTGTCCGGGAACCGCGCCTCCATGTCCTCCACCGCGGCGAGGTTCATGCTGGGGTCCTCGCGTACGGCGGTGTGCGGGCAGGCGCCGGTCTCCACGCCGACGATGCGTTCCTCCACCAGCACGCCGGTCAGGGCGCGGCGGACGTGCTTGGCGTCCTCGGTGGTGACCACGTCGTTGGTGATGACCAGGATGCGCAGGCCCTGCTCGACCAGGCGGGGCACGACGGCCTCGATGATGGCCGTCTTGCCGCTGCCCACCGGGCCGCCGACGCCGATCCGACTCGCTGATTTCATCTTGGGAAAAGCCCTTCAGGTGGTGAGCGGGAGCGCTCAGCTCATGAACATCCGTACGTGTGCGTGCTGGTGCGCGCCGGCCAGCACGTCGAGGTGCGGCGCGAAGCTCTGCATGTCGTCGAGCCCGGCGGTGCGCACCTCCTCGTAGTCCTCGCCGACCCGCTCGTTTACCGCGAAGAGGATCGACTGGGTGTCGAGGTGGTCCACCCGCATCAGCCGGACCGCCGCGCCGAGCACCATGGAGGCCGCGCCGTACTGGTGGGCGGCGAACGCGTCCGCCTCGCCCACGCCGAGTTCGGCGAAGAGCACGCCGAGCGCGACCGGGTAGGTGACCGGGACTCCGCCGCCGCTCTCCGCGACGCGCTTGCGCAGCAGGGACTCCCCCACCACCCGTTCGGCGGCCTCGGCCAGCTTGCGCCCCATGCGGACGGTCATCGTCCGCGTCTCCTCGTTGATCTTGCGCAGGTGTACGGCCTCGTCGGCCGCCCGGATCCGGTCGAGGTCCCCGGCGCCCGCGGCGCGGTGCGCCACGAGCAGCGCGACGCCGTCACCGGTGGCGGCGGCACGGGTGACCGTCCGCACGAACTCCTGCAACGTGGTCCGGTCGTGCACCGCGCCCTGCTCGACAGCCGTCTCCAGCCCGTTGGAGAAGGAGAACGCGCCGACCGGGAAGACCGAGTCGCCGAACTGGAGCAGCTTCAGGGCCTCGGTCACCGTGGACACCCGGCCCCTCAGTTCAGATCGGCGGGCAGGTGCGTGTGCGGGGTCGAGTCGGCCCCGCCGAACAGCCGCCGCGACTCGTGCGGGGCCAGGTACGCGATGATCTCGGTGCCGGGGATGAACTCGTGGGTGAGGCCGGTGAACGCGTGTGTCCGCATCACCGAGTCCATGACCTTGCGGTCCACCGTCAGCGGGACGTACATCTTGGTGCCCTTCACCACCGCCGGCCAGTGCTGGTTGCCGATCGCGTGGCCGAGTTCGACGGCGGAGCGGATCACCATGTCCAGCGACTCGCCGTGCAGCGTGTCGAGGTGCACGACCATCACCTCGCCGAGCGCGATCCGGGCCACCACAGCGGTCGCCGTGGCGTCGTCCCAGGCGAGCACGTCGCCGTCGCGCAGCCGTACGCCGCGGGACAGGGACAGCGCCAGTTCGGTGCCGAGGCTCGTGGTCCGGCGCAGCCGGCTCTTCTGGGCGTCCCACTGGTCGAGGACCAGGTCGTCGACCTTGGCCTCCCGGAGCCGCTCGGTCCAGGCCGGCTCGTTCACGTTGCCGAGTACCGTTTCGACGAGCATGTGTTCTCCTTTCACGCGGCCCGCCGCCGGCCCGGCCGGGGCGGGCGCCGCGCCGGGTCAGCTGAAGAAGTAGAGCTGGCTGAGGGGAAGGTTCTTGGCCGCCGGCACTGTCGCGTGCACGCCGTCCATCTTCACGGCGAAGGTCTCCGGGTCGACCTCGAGCTTCGGCGTACGGTCGTTGCGCACCATGTCGCGCTTGGTCAGGTTGCGGCAGCCGTAGACCGGCATGACCTGCCGTTGCAGGCCGAGCTTCTCGGCGACGCCCGCCTCGTGCGCGGCCCGGGACACGAACGTCACGCAGTTCTTGGCGACCTGGGTGCCGGTGGCGCCGAACATGGGCCGGTAGTAGACCGGCTGCGGGGTGGGCAGCGAGGCGTTCGGGTCGCCCATGATGGACCAGGCGATCATGCCGCCCTTGAGCACCATCTTCGGCTTCGTGCCGAAGAACGCGGGCTCCCAGAGGACGAGGTCGGCGAGCTTGCCCGGGCTGACCGAGCCGATGACGTGCGATACGCCCTGGGTGATCGCCGGGTTGATGGTCATCTTGGCGACGTAGCGCAGGACGCGGAAGTTGTCGTTGGCGTCGGAGTCCTCGGCCAGCTTGCCGCGGACGTTCTTCATCTGCCCGGCGAGCTGGACGGTGCGCAGCCAGGTCTCCCCCACCCGGCCCATGGCCTGCGAGTCGCTCTGCATCATCGAGATGACGCCCTCGTCGAGGAGCACGTCCTCGGCGGCGATGGTCTCGGTGCGGATCCGGCTCTCCACGAAGGCGACGTCCGAGGGCACCTTCGGGTTGAAGTTGTGACAGACCATGATCATGTCGTACAGCTCGGACTGGCTGTTGATGCCGTACGGCACGGTGGGCGTGGTCGAGGCGGGTAGCACGTTCATCTGGCCGGCGACCTTGATGATGTCCGGCGCGTGCCCGCCGCCCGCGCCCTCGGTGTGGAAGGTGTGGATGGTGCGGCCCTCGAAGGCGGCGATGCTGTCCTCGATGTAGCCGCTCTCGTTGAGCGTGTCGGTGTGGATGCTGATCTGGACGTCGTACTCGTCGGCAACGGCCAGGCAGGACCGGATCACCGCGGGCGGCGCGCCCCAGTCCTCGTGGATCTTGAAGCTGGGCACTCCGGCCATGATCTGCTCGACGAGGGGCGCCCGGCCGCTGCTGTTGCCCTTGCCCAGCAGGCCGATGTTGATCGGCAGGTTCTCGAAGGCCCGCATCATGTTGTGGATGTTCCACGGGCCGGGCGTGATGGTGACGCCGTTGGTGCTGTCGCTGGGCCCGGTGCCGCCGCCCCAGAGGGTGGTGACGCCGTTGCTGAGCGCGGCGTACACCTGCTGCGGGGTGACCAGGTGGACGTGCGCGTCGATGCCGCCGGCGGTCAGGATCAGGTGCTCGCCGGAGATCGCGTCGGTGCCCGGACCGGTCACCAGGCCCGGGGTCACCCCGTCCATGATGTTGGGGTTGCCGGCCTTGCCGATCCCGGCGATCTTTCCGTCCTTGATCCCCACGTCCGCCTTGACCACGCCGAGCAGCGCGTCGAGGATTGTCACGTTGGTGATCACCAGGTCCACCACGCCCTCGGCGCTGGTGGCCTGGCTGGCGCTGCCCATGCCGTCGCGCAGGGTCTTGCCGCCGCCGTACATGACCTCGTCACCGAGGACCCGCAGGTCCTTCTCGATCTCGATGTAGAGGTCGGTGTCACCCAGCCGGATCTGGTCGCCCGTGGTCGGGCCGTACATTCCGGCATATTCCTGCCGTGAGATCTGACTCATGCGTTCTCGCTCCAGCTCTGGCGCGTCGAAGGATTGCCGGGCTACTTGTCGCCCTTGCCGCTCTTGTCCTGGCCCTTGCCCTTGCCCTTGGCCTGGTCCTTGGTCTGACCCTGGTCCTGCTGCTGCGACATGGTCTTGAAGCCGCGCGTCTGGGCCTGGTGGAGCGCCTCGGCCCGGTCCGGCCGGTACCCGGGGATCGGCCCGTCGCCGGTCCAGCCCTGGACCAGGCCGTTGAAGCCGTACACCCGCTGGGAACCGCCGTACGGGACGAGCTGGACGGTCTTGCGGTCGCCGGGCTCGAACCGGATCGACGTCGTGGCCGGGATGTTCAGCCGCTTGCCGAACGCCGACGGGCGGTCGAACTCCAGGAAGCGGTTGGCCTCGAAGAAGTGGAAGTGGGAGCCGACCTGGATGGGCCGGTCACCGGTGTTGTGCACGACCACCTCGGTCACCGGCCGCCCGGCGTTGAGTTCCAGAGGTTGGTCGCTGAGCTTGTAGCCGCCGATGGGCCGAAGGTGCTTGGAGTTCGGTCCCGGATGTTGCTTCGCCATGTCGCCCCCGCTCTGCCGGAGACCGTGGCCTCCGGTCGCTGCTCTACTGGATGGGTGAGTGGACGGTGATCAGCCGTGACCCGTCGGTGAAGACCGCCTCGACCTGGAGCATCGGGATCATGTCCGCCACGCCGGGGATCACGTCGTCCGCCGTGAGCACGTGGCTGGCGTCGTTCATGACCTCCTCGACGGTCTTGCCCTCCCGCGCGCCTTCGAGCGCCGCGGCGCAGATCACCGCCACGGCCTCGGGGTGGTTGAGCTTGACCCCGCGCGCCCTGCGGGCGTTTGCGACCATCGCCAACGAGTGGATCGTCAGCTTGTCGAATTCCTTCGGCGTGAGATGCACTTCGCGATCCCTTCGTCCGCACCTTCTGTACGGTTTCAGCTATTTCGTCACCGTAGGAGCGGATTGACGGCCCCGCAGGCTTTCAGGGAGATTTCAGGAACCGGTGTGCGTCCGCTTGCGCCGGTCGTAGTCGGCGACCCACATCTGCTGGATCTGCTCCAGCGTCCGGCCCTTGGTCTCCGGCAGATAGCGCCGGACGAACAGGAAGCCGACCACGCACAGGCCGGCGAAGAGCGCGAAGACGCCCGACCGCGTGCGGCGGGGCAGCCGATCGGCCGCGCGTCCGCCCGGGCGACCGCCCACCGAAACGGGCGAAAGCCTCTATACGCGACATATAGTAGGTTCGCCGCAGCGGCCCGACAGCGAAATTCCCGGACGCTGCCAGGGCTGCTCCTGCACACGGACGGGGGACGGGTGAACCGGTCGGCGCCGTACGGCCCCGCGGACTCCTACCGCGAGTTCCGGTACCCGCTCGCGGCGCTGGTGCTCGCCGTCGTCACCGCCGGCGCGCTGGACGCCTTCGCGTTCCTGCGGTACGGCGCGTTCGTCGCCAACCAGTCCGGAAACGCCATCTTCCTCGGCATGGGACCGGCCGGCGGACACTCCACGTGGCCCGTCTCCGCGGCGTCGATCGTCGCGTTCGCCACCGCCGCCGGGCTGGTCAGCCTGCTCCGCGGCCGCACCGGGTCGACGGCGGCGCCGCTGGTGGACATCGCCGTCACCGAGATCACCATGGTGGTCTGGACAGTGCTCAACCTGGCGCTCGCGTACGGCCGGGACGGCACCGCGTCCCGGGTGCTGCTCGCCGCCGCCGGCGCGGCCGCCATGGGCAGCCTGACCACGCTGGCGAGCCGCACCGCGGGCATCGCCACGCCGATCACCTACCAGTCGGACACCACGACCAAGACCGGTGAGCGGGCCGCCCGCTGGCTGCTCGGCCCCACCGCCGGCCGGGCCCGGGCCCGGCGGGGCACCCTGCTCGGGCTGCTCGCCCTGGTCAGCTACAGCGTCGGCGGCGCGGTCGGCACGCTCGCCCAGCACCGGCCCCGCTGGGTGCCGCTGTGGGGGACGCTCGCCCTGGCCCTGCTGGTGCTGCTGCTCCGGCGGCACCAGGGACCGGCATCGCGTCCCGGCTGAGCGTCAGTCGGCCTGGGCGGCGAGTTCCCGGGCCCGGTCCCGGGCCGCCTCCAGCGCCGCCAGCATTGCCGCGCGTACGCCGTGGTTCTCCAGCTCGCGGATCGCCGAGATGGTGGTGCCGGCGGGCGAGGTCACCGCCTCGCGCAGCTTCACCGGGTGCTCGCCGGAGTCGCGCAGCATCACCGCCGAGCCGATCGCGGTCTGCACGATCAGCTCGTGCGCCACCTGGCGCGGCAGGCCGAGCAGGATGCCGGCGTCGATCATCGCCTCGACCAGCAGGTAGAAGTAGGCGGGACCGGAGCCGGAGAGCGCGGTGACCGCGTCCTGCTGCGACTCGGGCACCCGCACGGTCGAGCCGAGCGGGGAGAACATCTCCTCGGCCAGGGCCAGGTGCTCGCCGGTGGCGTACGCGCCCGCCGAGATGGCGCTCATCGCCTGGTCGACCAGCGCCGGGGTGTTGGTCATCACCCGGACCACCGGGGTGCCCTCGGGCAGCCGGCGGTTGAAGAACGCGGTCGGCAGGCCGGCGCAGAGCGAGATGACCAGCTTGTCGGCCGGCACCTTCGGGCCGATCTCGTCCAGCAGCGCGGCGGCGTCCTGCGGCTTGACCGACACCGCGAGCACCTCGGCCTCGGTCACCGCCGTGAGGTTGTCCACCACCCGCACGCCGTAGCGGTCGGCCAGCTCCTTCGCCCGGGCGGGGCGCCGCGCGGTGGCGAGCAGCCGCTCCACCGGCCAGCCGGAGCGCAGCAGCCCGGAGAGCATCAGCTCACCGATCTTGCCGGCGCCGATCACCGCGACCGTGTGCACCTCGCGTGCCATCAGCCGTACCCCTTCCCGGGTCGCGTGGGCGTGGCGTGGCGGGCCGGATCACCGGCCCGCCACGCCGTGCGCCGTCGATCAGCTGCCGAAGAAGACCTCGGCCTCGGCGTACCGCTCCAGCGGCACGGTCTTCAGCTCGCGGGTGGCGTCGGCCAGCGGGACGCGGACGATGTCCGTGCTCTGCATCGCGACCATCTTGCCCCAGTCGCCCTCGTGCACCGCGTCGATGGCCTGCAGCCCGAGCCGGGTGGCGAGCACCCGGTCGAACGCGGTCGGGGTGCCGCCGCGCTGGATGTGGCCGAGCACCACGGTGCGGGCCTCCTTGCCGGTCTTGGCCTCCAGCTGCTCGGCGAGCCACTGGCCGATGCCGCCCAGGCGGACGTGGCCGAACGCGTCCAGCTCCTGGTTGTGCAGCACCATCTGGCCGTCCAGCGGCTGGGCGCCCTCGGCGACCACGACGATCGGGGCGTACTGGTGCTGGAAGCGCTTCTCGACGTAGCCGGCGACCTGCTCGACGTCGAACTGCCGCTCCGGCAGCAGGATCACGTTGGCGCCGCCGGCGAGGCCGGCGTGCAGCGCGATCCAGCCGGCGTGCCGGCCCATGACCTCGACCACGAGCGTGCGGTGGTGGCTCTCCGCTGTGGTGTGCAGCCGGTCGATCGCCTCCATCGCGATGTTCACGGCGGTGTCGAAGCCGAACGTGTAGTCGGTGGCGCCCAGGTCGTTGTCGATCGTCTTGGGCACGCCGATGACGTGGACGCCCAGCTCGTGCAGCTTGGTGGCGACGCCGAGAGTGTCCTCGCCGCCGATCGCGATCAGCGCGTCCACGCCCTGGGCGGCCAGGTTCTCCTTGATCCGCTCCACGCCGTTCTCGATCTTGAACGGGTTGGTGCGGGACGAGCCGAGGATGGTGCCGCCGCGGGGCAGGATGCCGCGCACCTCAGGGATGCCCAGGGGCTTGGTCAGGCCCTCGAGCGGGCCCTTCCAGCCGTCCCGGAAGCCCACGAACTCGTGACCGTAGGTGGCGACGCCCTTGCGGACCACCGCCCGAATCACCGCGTTGAGACCTGGGCAGTCGCCGCCGCCGGTGAGCACGCCGATACGCATGATCTGCTCATCCTCCTGGAGCATCAGGTGAAGCCCGGATAAGCCCCAGGATATGTGTCAGATCAGACCATCGGCGCCGTTGCCGGCCCGGGGCGGGCCGTCACTGCGCACTGTAGTCGCCACAGGTGTACGCCGACACCGCACCCCGGGCCGTTCCGGACGACGGACGGCCCTACCCGTCAGTAGCTGACCTCGCGGTTCTCCCCCGCCTTCGGCGGCTTGCCGGTCACCGCCGCCCTGGCGAAGCCGAGCAGGTTGACCACGGTGCTGCCGGGCGAGTCCCAGTACTCCGCCGAACCGGCGTGCACCTTGATCAACGTGATCCCCGGCGTCTCCAGGCCGTCCGGGAACCACACCTTGAGCAGCGGGTTCCACAACTCCTTCGCCCGGCCGGCGTCCCACTCCTCGGTGGCGGTGCCGGCCACCGACACCCAGGCGTGGTGGCGCTGGTCGGAGAAACCGACGTTGACCTGGGGGTTGACCCGGATCTGCCGGATCTTGGCGGAGTCGGCGTACGCGAAGAACCACAGATCCCCGTCGAACTCCGCCTCCTGCAGCCCCATCGGCCGGCTGACCAGCCGCCCGTCCACGCCGGTGGTGGTGAGCAGGCAGATCCGGGCGTCCCGGATCAGCTCGGTGACCCGGCGGCGGGCGTCCGCTGCGGTGGTCGGCTCGTTGCTCATGGGCACTCCTGTCTCCGATCGGCGTGATGCCGCTGCGGTGCCCGGGGCGGAACGGGTCAAACCTCCCGCGCGGTCATCGCCCGCCACCGCGCCAGGTTGTGCCTCGCGTCAACGAGCGCGTCGTGCCGGTCGGCCTCGGCGTCCGGCAGCCGGGGACGGCCCCTGTCGTCCCAGAGCTGGCGCAGCTCCTTGGTGAACCGGGGGATCTCCCGGGGCAGCGCCGGCATCGCGCCCCAGAGCTGGGCCAGCACGACGTGGTCGTACGCGGCGTACCAGGCCCACAGCTCCAACTGCTCGCCCGGCCGGTCCCGCACCGGCTCCAGCAGGAAGTCGTGCAGGTCGTCGCGGATGCGCTCGCGCGAGCGCCAGGCCCGGTCGGCCGGCGAGGGGAGCTTGTCCAGCACGTTGCGCCGCACCCAGGGCACCGCCCGGGAGTCGTCGAACTCGGTGGAGACCGCGTAGAACTCGCGGCCGTACTCGTCGACGACGCCGATCGACACCAGGTCGACGATGCGGCCGTCCTCGATGAATTCGCAGTCGTAGAAATAGCGGTAAACCATCGCCCTCATCCTCGCCCATCACCGGCACGGGCCGGTCGCCGGGGCGTCCACCGAGGTCGGCGGCGGTGCCGGCGGCGGCCGGGCATGGTCACGGAAGTGTTTCCGGGGGTGTACAGCACGCGACGAGAGCGTCATGATCTGATGTGTACCGCCGTCGGGCGCCGAACCGGTTGAGCTGCTTCGTACCGGGACTGACAGCTTCACCCGGTGTGCGAGTTGTGACTTCTGACCGGGGAGGGGTTGGGCCGTGGAGTCTCGCCTGCCGGAGCCAGGTGACGCGCTCACGGGCGTGGAGATGTTCGCCGGGCTGGAGCCGGAGGTGCGGCAGCGGGTCATCGCCGCGGCCGTACCGCGCACCTACCGCAAGGGCCAGCTGCTCTTCGTCGAGAACGACCCCGGTGAGTCGCTGATCGTGCTGCGCCGCGGCGCGGTGGCGGTGTTCCGCACCGCACCGACCGGCGAGCGCGCGGTGCTGTCGGTGATCCGACCCCCGGACGTGCTCGGCGAGGTGTCCCTGTTGGACGCCTCCACCCGCTCGGCGTCGGCCGAGGCGATCGAGGACTGCGCCGCGCTGGCGCTGTCCCGGCCCGCCTTCATGGAGCTGGTGCACTCCAACCCGCGCATCCTGGACGCGGTGATGCGCTCGCTCGGCCAGCTGATCCGGCGGCTCACCGAGCAGAACGCCGACCACGTCTTCCTCGACCTGCCGGGCCGGGTGGCCAAGACGCTGGTCCGGCTGGCCGGCGAGAGCCAGGCCCCGATGATCACGATCGAGCTGAACCAGAGCCAGCTCGCCGAGATGGCCGGCGGCTCGCGGCAGAGCGTCAACCAGGCCATCGGCTCCTTCGCCAGCCGCGGCTGGCTGCGTACCGAGGGACGCCGGATCGTGGTCACCGACGTGGCCGCGCTGCGCCGCCGGGCCGGCATGAACGACCGCTGACACGACGACGGCGGGGGCCGGCGGTCGTCCCGCCGGCCCCCGTCGCGTTCGTCGTACGCCTGGTCAGTCGCTCTTGGTGTCGGCCGGGGGCGCGCTCGGGCCCGGGCCGATCTTCGACGGGTCGGTCTTCTTCGGCGGGGTCGTCGTGGTGGTCGTGGTCTCGGTCGATCCGCTACCCGCGGGCTGCTCCACCATGCCTTTTTCCTCCAGTTCGGCGAGGGTTACGGCGTCCACGTCGACCGTGTCACCGACGGCCCACACCGTCCCCCGTGGATCGGTCCATGAGGCGGACAGCCGGACGTGCACGGCAATCTCCCTGTCGACGGGACTTCCTGCTAGGGGAGACTAGACCCGGCCGAACAGCCGTGACGTCCCGCCGACACGTCGGGTACCCGACTGCGACGGCCACGCGGGACACTGGGGACCTCACGCGTACGGAGCCGGACATCGACCTCACCTGTGGACACTGCGCCCGGACCGCCGGGCCGGACGACCGTTTCTGCGGTGGGTGCGGCCGTCCGCTGGCTGCGGCCTGCCCATCCTGCGGCCACGCCAACGACACCGGCGCCAACTTCTGCACCAACTGCGGCCAGCCGCTGCGCGACCACGCGGTCGCGGTGCAGGAGGACCGCCGCCAGGTGAGCGTGCTCTTCATCGACATCGTCGACTTCACGACATACGCCGAACGGGCCGACCCGGAGCAGGCTCGCGGCCTGCAACAGGCCTACTTCGCCACGGTGCGCCGGCTGGTGCACCAGTACGGCGGCGTGGTGGAGAAGTACATCGGCGACGCCGTCATGGCGCTGTTCGGCGCGCCGGTGGCCACCGACAACGACGCGCTGCGCTGCGTACGCGCCGGACTGGAGCTGCAACGCAGCCTGGCCCGGCAGCCGGCCGGACCGCATCCACCGCTCGGATTCCGGGTCGGCATCGCCACCGGTGAGGCCCTCGTCGACCTGGCCGCGGCGCGCGACGGCGGCCAGGCGTTCGTCACCGGCGACGTGGTGAACACCGCCAGCCGGTTGCAGGGGCTCGCCCCGGTCGGCGGCGTGGTGGTGGACGAGAGCACCTGGGCGGCCACCCGGCGCGAGATGGAGTACGACGACCAGCCGCCGGTGACGTTGCGCGGCCGGTCCACTGTGAGCCGGATCTGGCTGGCCGTACGGGCACGGCCCCGGCGCGACGGGCAGACCGCCGAGCTGACCCCGATGGTCGACCGGGACCACGAGCGGGGCCTGCTGGTCAGCGCGTTGCACCGCACGCTCACCGAGCGCACCTCGCAGCTGCTCACCGTCTTCGGCCCGGCCGGGGTCGGCAAGAGCCGGCTGCTGCGTGAGCTGGCCCGGCACGCCGCCAGCCTGCCCGGCACCCGGGTCACCTGGCTGACCGGCCAGTGCCCGCCGTTCGGCGAGAACGTCACCTACGCCGCGCTGGCCGACATCGTCCGGAGCTGGACCGGGCTGACCGGCGCCGACGACCCGGCCACCATCCGGGACCGGCTGCGCGAGCGGCTGGGCCGCCTCGCCGACCCGCACGCGGTACGGCTGGCCGAGGCGCTGGGCCCGCTCGTCGGCGTCTCCGGCGAACGGCTCACCTCGGCCGAGACCGAGGCGGCGTGGCGGCGCTTCCTGCTCGCCCTGGCCGCGACCGGTCCCACGGTGCTCGTCTTCGAGGACATGCACTGGGCCGACGAGGCGATGCTGTCCTTCGTCGAGCAGCTCGGCGCGGCGGCCCGCAACGTGCCGCTGCTCGTCGTCGCGACCGCCCGGCCGGAGCTGCGCGAGCAGCACCCGGCCTGGACCGGCACGATCAGCGGGGCGATGTCCATCTCGGTGCCGCCGATGCACGACGGCGACATCGACACGCTCTACTCGCTGCTGCTCGGCCAGGCCACGCTGCCGCAGGACGCGCGGGCGCCGCTGATCGAGTTCGCCGACGGCAACCCGCTCTACGCCCAGGAGTACGCGCGGATGCTGCTCGACGGCGGGCTGGCCGAGCGGACCGCCGCGCTCGCGCTCGTCGACCCGGTCGGGGGCGCCGGGATGCCGCGTACCGTGCAGGCGGTCATCGCCAACCGGCTGGACCTGCTCGACCCGGCCGACCGCGCGGTGCTCCAGGCCGCCTCGGTGGTCGGCGTGCAGTTCTGGGCGGCGCCGGTGGCGCTGGCGCTCGGCCGTCCGGCGGAGTGGGTCGAACGGGCGCTGCACCACCTCCAGCGCCGCGACCTCGTCTACGAGCTGCCCGTCTCGACGATGCCCGGCCAGGCGGAGTACCGGTTCCGGCACGTGCTGGTCCGCGACGTCTGCTATCAGCGGCTGCCCCGGGCCGAGCGGGTCGCCCGCCACCAGCGCACCGCCGACTGGCTGGAGCAGCTCGCCGACGGCCGGCAGCACGACCGGGCCGAGGTGCTGGCCAACCACAGGTGGGCGGCGCACGAGATCGCCCGTACGGTCGGCCTGGACCAGGCCCCGCACGCCGCCGCGACCCGGTCCGCGCTGCACCGGGCCGCACGCCGGGCGTACGACCTGCACGCGCTGGAGACCGCTGCCACGCTGGTGGACCGCGCGTTGAGCGTGGAGTGCGGTCCGGACCCGGCGCTCGAGCTGTTCCAGGCCGAGCTGGCGTTCTACCGGGACCGCGACGGCTTCCTCGACGGCGGCGGGACGGCGCTGCTCACCACGCTGGCCGGCCGGCTGGCCGACGCGGGTGACCGGCCCGGCGCGGCGAAGGCGTGGCGGCTGCTGGCCACGGCGGCCTTCGCCCGGGCCGACCGCTCGGAGCTGATGCGCTGCCTCGACCAGGCGATCGGGCTGCACGCCACGCTGCCGGACAGCGAGGACAAGGTCGGCGTGCTGCTGGAGCTGGCCCGGGCGCACATGCTCGACGCGGAGACCGAGCCGGCGTGCGTGGCCGCGCGCACCGCCGCCGAGCTGGCCGAGCGGCTGGGGCTGCGCGAGGCGCGGGCGAACGCGCGCATCACGCTCGCCGTGGTCCGCTACCAGTCCGGCGCCGAGGAGGCGTACGCCGAGCTGGCCGAGGTGACCGAGGAGTGCCGGGTGGAGCGGCTGACCAGCCGCCGCCGCGCGGTGCACAACCTGGCCTGGGTGCTCCAGGAGGAGGGCGACCTGGCCGGCTCGGCCCGGCTGATCGACGAGCAGCGCTCGCTGGACCTGGCCGGCGAGCACGCGCTGACGGTGAGCTTCAGCGACCAGTGGGCCCGGTCGTACTACAGCGGGGACTGGACGGCGGCGCTGCGGATGGCCGAGGGGTCGACGCGGCGCCCGACCGACGAGTGGGACCTGCACATCGTGGCCGTGTCCGGCTGGATCCGGGCACTCGGCGACGACCTGGCCGGCCCGGGCGGCGGCGAGGACCTGGTGGACCAGGCGCTCGTCGCGGCCCGGCGCAGCGGCTTCCAACGCGTGCTGCGTTCCACGCTGGCGCACGCCGCGCTCTGCCGCGCCGTGCAGGGCCGCCGGGACGAGGCGGTGGCGCTGCTGACCGAGCTGGACGAGGACTGGCGCCAGACCCGGATGATCCCGTTCGCCGAGTGGGTGCCGGCGATCGGCCACGTCGCGGCGCTGCTCGGCGGCGACGCCGCGGTGCTGGTGCGCGACCTGCTGGCCCACGCGCCCCGGGTGACCCGCTGGGCGCGGGCGGCCGGGCGGTCGGCCGAGGCGGCGCTGGCCCGGGGCGACGGGGACGCCGCGCGGGCGGGCCGGCTGCTCACCGGCGCGGCCGAGGGGTACGCGGAGATGACCGACGTCACCGACCAGATGATCGCGTCCGCGCTGGCTGTCGTGCCGCTGACCGAGGCGGACCCACCGGCCGCGGCGGCGACTCTGGCCCGGGTACGCGCGTTCGCCGGCCGGCACTCCGCCGCCGGGCTGCTGCGGGTCGCCGGGGCGGGCTGAGGGTCAGGCCGCGAGCGGCTGCCGTGCCGCGACGCCCTTGGCCTTCTGGGCGTACGTGTCGACGTACTCGCGGCCGGACAGCTCCATCAGCTCGTACATGATCTCGTCGGTGACCGCCCGCTCGACGAACCGGTCGCCGGCCATCCCGGCGTAGCGGGAGAAGTCCAGCGGCGGCCCGAAGCGGATCCGCACCCGGCCCAGGTTGGGGATGATCTGGCCGGTCGGCTGGATGGCGTCGGAGTTGAGCATGGCCATCGGGACCACCGGGGCGCCGCTCTCCAGCGCCAGCCGCGCCACCCCGGTCTTGCCCCGGTAGAGCCGGCCGTCCGGCGACCGGGTGCCCTCGGGGTAGATGCCGGCGATGCCACCGGCCCGCAGCACCGAGAGCTGGGTGTCGAGGGCGGCCCGGGCGGCGCGGCCGCCGGAGCGGTCGACCGGGATGGTGCCGGAGCCGACGAAGAACATCCTGGTGAGCCAGCCCTTGAGGCCCCTACCCGTGAAGTATTCGGCTTTGGCGATGAATGTGACTTTTCGCTTGACGATCAGCGGAGTGAAGATCGAATCCGAGAAGGAGAGGTGATTGCTGGCGAGGATCACCGGCCCGGCCTCCGGCACGTGCTCCAGTCCCTCGACCTGCGGGCGGAAGATCAGCCTCAGCAACGGGCCGAGGATGACGTACTTCAGCAGCCAGTACAGCACCGGCGTCCTTCCCGTTCGGTGGCGGCGGGCGGCCCGCCGCGTGGCCCCGCAGGCGCCGGTGGCGCCCGGAGGAGTCCGGGAAGAGGGTACGAACGACGAGCGGCACGCCACAACGCACTCCCGGAACCGGGTGCGGACGTGTCACGATTCAGGGCACGGGCAGCGAACGGCGAAGGGGGTGTCCGGTGTCAGGGGGCGGGCCCCGTCGGGGACGGCGGGACAACGGGCTCGACGCGGCCGAGTACGCGGTCGCGGGCGACGTCGATCCACGCGTCGGCGAGCACCTGCTCGACGTGCTCGCCGCCGGTGGCATCGCGGCCTACCTCCAGCCCTCGGCCGACCTGAACCCGGTGACCCGCACCACCACCGTCCCGGCCCGCCCGGTCGACCGGCTCTACGTCGACAGGTCGCACCTGACCACCGCCCGGGACTACCTCACCCAGCTCGCCGACGAGGGCGGCGGCGACCAGCCGCGCGCCGACGAGCCGGACATCGAGGCCGAGTGGGCGAAGATCGTCGCCGGGTTCCACACCGCGCCGAGCGCCGGCAGTCACCCCTGGCCCGCGGCCGAGGACGTGGACGACCCGCCCGCGCCGGGCGCCGCCGCCGGCAGCCGCGCCGAGGAGCCGGCCGGCCCGACCGCCACCGACGTGCGCCGGCTGCCGTACGCGGCCGACATCTCCGGCGTGTCGCTGAGCCGGGACCGGCACGACGAGCCCTCGCTGCTGGACGGCTTGGACACGTTCGGCAACAACCTGCCCGACGAGGCGTCGGACGAGGAGCACTACACCCCGCCCCCGCCGCCCCCGCTGCCCCGCTTCTCCAAGTACGCGGTGCTCGGCGTGGCCTGCATCGTGCTCGGCTTCCTGCTGTTCCTGTCCCCCACCGTGGTGTCGCTCGTCGACCCGTCGGTGGTCACGCTGCTCGGCTTCTCCGGCATCCTGGCCGGTTTCGTGATGCTGATCTGGCGGCTGCGCCCGGGCGACCGGGACGACCACGACCCGGACGACGGCGCTGTCGTCTGACGCCGCGCAGCCCGGCTCCGCCCGGATGGCGGGACGCCGCCCGCCCTGGGCCGGGGCGTAACAAGCGTGTAACTTACAGTCAGTAGGAATAGGCTGAACGTCACGTCCCGCACCGGCTGTCCGGCTTGCGTCTCTTCCGGGTCGCCGGTTCCCCTGCTGAGCGGAATGCCCGATGCGACAGAGCCCTCTCGTGGTGGTGGCCAACCGCCTCCCCATCGACGACAGTGTGGCGCCCGACGGCGCCTTCGAGTGGCGCCGCAGCCCCGGCGGCCTGGTGAGCGCCCTGCACCCGCTGCTGCGGCAGACGCCCGCCACCTGGGTCGGCTGGGCCGGCGGCACCGGACCCGCCCCGGCGCTGCCGGACGTGGACGGCGTCCGCATGCACACCGTGCCGCTGAGCGCCGAGGACTTCCGCGACCACTACGAGGGCTTCGCCAACGCCACCCTCTGGCCGCTCTACCACGACGCCGTCGAGCAGCCGGAGTACCACCGCCGGTGGTGGGAGGCGTACCAGCGGGTCAACCAGCGCTTCGCCGAGGCCGCGGCCGAGACGGCCGAGCCCGGCGGCCTGGTCTGGGTGCAGGACTACCACCTCCAACTGGTGCCCGGCCTGCTCCGCGACCTGCGCCCGGACCTGCGGATCGGCTTCTTCCTGCACGTGCCGTTCCCGCCGCCGGAGCTGTTCATGCAGTTGCCGCGCCGGGCCGAACTGCTGCGCGGCATGCTCGGCGCCGACCTGATCGGCTTCCAGCGGGCCCAGGCCGCGCACAACTTCGCCCAGCTCGCCACCAAGGTGCTCGGCCTGCCCGCGACCGACCGGCGGATCGGCGTCGACGGCCGGGTGGTGCGCATCGGCGCCTTCCCGGTCGCCATCGACACCGCCGAGATGTCCGCGCTCGCGGCGCGCCCGGAGGTCGCCGAACGGGCCCGCCGGCTGCGGCAGGACCTCGGCCAGCCGGAACAGGTGATCCTCAGCGTCGACCGGATGGACTACACGAAGGGCATCGAGCAGCGGCTCAAGGCGTACCGCGAACTGCTCGCCAGCGGCGACATCAAGGTCCGCGACACCGTGCTGGTCCAGGTGGCCGTGCCCAGCCGCGACCGGGTGGCGCAGTACCAGATCCTGCGGGACCGGGTGGAGCACCAGGTCGGGCGGATCAACGGCGAGTTCGGCCGGGTCGGCGAGCCGGCGATCCACTACCTCTCCCAGCCGTTCGACCGGGCCGAGCTGGTCGCGCTCTACCGCGTCGCGGACGTGATGGCGGTGACGCCGCTGCGCGACGGGATGAACCTGGTGGCGAAGGAGTACGTGGCGGCCCGGGTCGACGGCACCGGTGCGCTGCTGCTCAGCGAGTTCGCCGGCGCCGCCTCCGAGCTGGAGCAGGCGTACCTGGTCAACCCGCACGACCTCGACGGCCTCAAGCAGGGGCTGCTGGCCGCGCTGCGCGCCGGCCCGGAGGACGTGGCGGCCCGGATGCGCGCCATGCGCGAACACCTGGCGCGCAACGACATCCACGCCTGGGCGGCGTCCTACCTGAGCGCGCTGGAGGAGAGCGGGTCGCTCGCCGGCCGCCGCGCCGCCACCCGCTGAGCCGGCGCCCCGGCGCTCACCCCGCCGTGGACGCCGGGTCCTTGTCCAGCCAGTCCAGGATCGCGTCGATCGGCTCCCGCCAGCGGGCGTCGAGCATCAGGTCGTGCCCCATGCCGGGGAAGAGCAGCGGCGCGGAGGCGTACCGCTGGGCGGCCCGGATCAGCGCGGACGCCGGCACGACCCGGTCGTCCGGGCTGCCGAGCACCAGCACCGGCGGCCGGCCCACCGCCGGCTCCGGACCCCGGCCGGTCAGCAGCTGCCACTGCGCCCGCCGACCGGCCCGGCCCAGCCGGGCCAGGTGCCGCCGGGCGTCGGCGTCGGGCAGCTCCCGGCTGAACAGCTGCCGCCGGTTGAGCCGCAGCCCGGCGCCGAAGACCGCCGGCACGGTCCCGGCCGGATTGCGCCGCAACGCCGTGCCGAACGTCGACCAGCCGCCGAGCACCGGCGCCACCAGCACCGCCGCCCGCGCCGGGTAGCGGGCCAGCGCGTGCGCCACGACCCGGGCGCCGGCGCCGTGCCCCACCAGCACCGCCTGCCGCGGCAGGCTCGCCGCCACCTGCGTCACGTCATGGGTGTACGAGCGCAGCGTCGCCTCCGGCGCCGGCTCGCTGCCGCCGTGCCCGCGCAGGCTCAGCGCGTACGCCGGGAAGCCGCGACCGGCGGCGTGCCCCAGCCAGTGCTCGGCGAACGCCCACGCGCCGTGGCCGAACCCGGGCACGAACAGCAGCGGCGGCTTCGCCTCCTCCCGCTCCGGCACCGCGGCGAGGACCTCGCGGCGGGCGGGCCGCTCCGGCCGGGCCCACTCCCAGGACCGGACCACCCGCGTCCGCTCGACCGTCATTTGCCGTCCTCCAGCTCGTGCAGCGCGCGCTGGAGCGCGCGCAGGTAGTCGGCGTGCCCGACCTCGAACCAGTGCCGGGTGCTGTCCTTGACCTTGGCCGAGTACCGCTCGCCGAGGCCCGCGCGGACCTTGCGGTCGAACGCGGCGGCCCGCTCCGGCCGGGTGGCGCGCAGCGTGAGCAGCCGGGCGAACAGCACGCTCTGCCAGTGCGAGATGGGGAAGATGCCGGAGTCCGGCTGCACCAGGCCGACCACGGCGAGCGTGGGATGCCCGGCGGTGAACGCGTTGAGCCACAGCCGGGGCCGCCCGGAGTCGTCCTCGTCGCCGAGCACCTGTCCCTTGAGGAACTCGAAGCGCGGCAGGTATCCGGTGGCGAAGACGACCAGCTCGGGGTCGATGCGCCGGCCGTCGGTCAGCTCCACCGCGCGGTCGTCGAACCGGGCCACGTCCGGCACCGGCGTGACCTCGCCGTGCCCGACGTAGTAGACGAGCTGGCTGTTGGCGATCGGGTGCGTCTCGTAGACGCGGTGGTCCGGCTTGGGCATGCCGAACCGGGTCAGGTCGCCGACGGTCAGCCGCAGCGTCCAGTGGTAGAGCCACTGCCGTACCCGCAGCGGCACCCGCAGCGCCAGCAGCGTGTCGTTCACCTGGTCGGCGGGGCGGCCGAGGACGTACTTCGGGGCGTACCAGTAGCCGCGCCGGGTGGAGTGCCAGCAGTGCGACGCCTGCTGGGCCGCCTCGACCGCGATGTCGCAGCCGGTGTTGCCGGCGCCCACCACCAGCACCCGCTTGCCGCGCAACTGCGCCGGGTCCTTGTAGGACGAGGCGTGCATGACCTCGCCGCGGAACTGCTCCAGCCCCTCGTAGCGGGGCAGCTTCGGCGACCAGTTGTGCCCGTTGGCGAGCACCACCGCGGCGTACCGGGAGGTGCGCTCGGGACCGTAGCCGCCGGTGCTGCGCGTGGTGACGTCCCACCGGTCCCCCTCGACCGGCTCGACCCGTACCACCTCGGTGCCGAACCAGACGTGCTGGCGCAGGTCGAAGTGGTCGGCGTACCGCTCGAAGTAGGACAGGAGCTGGCTGTGGTGCGGGTAGTCCGGCCAGTCGTCCGGCATCGGGAAGTCGGGGAACTGGGTGAACGGCCGGGACGAGATCAGGTGCGTGCTGGCGTACACCGGACTGCGGTCGTGCCGCCAGTTCCAGGCGCCGCCGACGCCTGTCTCCCGCTCGTAGCAGTCCACGCCGAAGCCGGCCTCGCGGAGGTTCTTGACGGCGGTCAGGCCGCTGGCGCCGGCGCCGATGACGCAGACCGTGTCACCCCGGTCGGAGACCGGGCGTTCGGCACGGCTCGGTACGGCCGTCTGGTCCGGATCGGGGTGGCCGAGCTCGGTGGAGGACACCGCGAAATCCTGCCGAGAATGCCAGCCGTTGTCCAGCCACCGATTCCGGGGACGGTCAGGCGGTCGGCAGCAGCAGGTCGACCAGCACCGGGAAGTGGTCGCTGGCGCGGCGGGTCAGCGGCGTGTCCACCACGTCGTAGTCGACCACCGTGATCCGGGGGTCGACGAAGAGCGCGTCGAGGCGGCGGCGCGGGTCGGCGCAGGAGAACGTGTGCCGGTCGGCCCGGTCGGCGGCCAGCGCCGCGTCGGTGAGCCCCTCGGCGACCGTCTGCCAGGCCGGCCCGTCCGGGCCCTCGTTGAGGTCCGCGCCGGCCACCACGGGCAGCGTGGACGCGGCCAGCTCCCGCTTGAACGCCGCCGCCTGCGCCGGCCGCTCGGCCGGGTCGGTGGACAGGTGCGAGCCGGCCAGCAGCAGGTCGACGCCGCCGACCCGGCACCGCGCGTACGCGGCGCCGCGCATGTGCCGCCCCGGGGTCAGCGGATACCGCTGGCAGCTGGTGTCGGTGACCCGCACCCGCAGGGTGGTCAGCAGCACGTTGCCCAGCGACGGCAGGCCACCGGCCGCCACCACCATGCCGAACGACTCGGCGAGCGCGGCGCACTTCTGCCGCCACCGGAACCGGCGCGGTCCCTCCTGGACGATCACCACGTCCGGGGCCGCGCCCCGGACCACCTCGGCCAGCGCGGCGGTGTCGTCCCGCTGTCCGTGGACGTTGTACGACACCACCCGCAGCGGCACACCCGAGTCCGTCATGTCAGATCCGCCGGGCCAGGTCGGCGGCGCCGATCACGCCGGCGGTGTTGCCCAGCTCGGCCGGGCGTACCTCGGCGACGGGCAGGCGGCTGCGCTGGGCCAGCGCCTCGGCGAACGACCGGCGGGTCGGGCCGAGCAGCAGGTCACCGGCGTCGATCACGCCACCGCCCACCACGAGCACCTGCGGGTCGAGGATCTGCGCCATGTCGGCGAGGCTGGTGCCGAGCCAGCGGCCGACCTGGGCGAACGCCTCGGTGGAGACCGGGTCGCCGCCCTTGGCCGCGGCGGTCACCATCGGGCCGGTGATCGACTCGGCCTCGCCGTCGGCCAGCTCCAGCAGCGCCGCGGCCCGGTGCGGCTCCTGGCGGGCGGCGGCGCGGGCGAAGCGGACCAGGGCGCTGCCGCTGGCGTACTGCTCGATGCAGCCCAGCCGGCCGCAGCCGCACTGGTGGCCGTCCGGCACGGTGAGCATGTGCCCCAGCTCGGCGGCGATGCCGTTGGCGCCGCGGACCAGGCCGCCGCCGAGCACGATGCCGCCGCCGACGCCGGTGCCGATGGTGAACATGACCATCGAGTCGTCGGCGTCACGGGCCGCGCCGTAGCGAAACTCCGCCCACGCGGCCACGTTCCCGTCGTTCTCCACGATCACCGGAAGGCCGGTGGCGTCCCCGACGTACGTGCGCAGCGGCTCGTCCCGCCAGGCCAGGTTCGGGGCGAACAGCACGGTGGAGCGGGAGGCGTCGATCCAGCCGGCGGCGCCGATGCCGACCGCCTCGACGGCGTGACCGGCGGCCAGCTCGGTGACGACCTCGATGATGACGTCGCGGGTCTTGGCCACGTCGTCGGCGGGGGTGTCCCGTCGCGTCTGCACGAGTACCGCGCCGGCGTCGTCCACGACACCGCCGGCCACCTTCGTGCCACCGACGTCGACTCCGATGGTCAGCGTCACCGCTGCCACTCCCCTCTGCTGTGCTGCCCGGGAACCGGCCGAACCGGCCGTGCGGTCCCGGGATGTCCGGTGGTCAGGCCCCGTCGCCTGGTGCGTCCGCGCCCACCTCGCCGGACGCCCGCGAGGCGGGCACCACGGGACGGCCGGCCGGTGGCCGGCTCGTCGCCGGTTCCTGCGGCCCGGCGGCGTCGGCGGCACCCGCATCGGCCGCGCCCTCCCCCCGGGTGGCGGCGGACCACACGTCCTGCTCGGGTGCCGGCTGAGAATCATGCCCGGTACGGGTCGCCTCGCGCCACACGTGGTCCCCCGATCCGCCCGGCGCGGCGCCGCCGGTGTCGGCCGGCTGCTCCGGCTCGGCCGGGGTGAACGCCCGGAGCATGCTGGCGACCCCGGCCGCCAGGTCCCCGGCGCCGGTGGCGAGCCGCTCGGCGAACTCGGGACTCGGGTCCCGCAACGCGGCGATACCGCGACAGACGGGGCAGACACAGCATTCCGGCGAGCCGGTGGCGAAACCGGCGGGGCCGGACGCCCGCGGACCGGAACCGGTGTCCGAGCCGGTGTGACCGAGGACACCGGAGAGGATCCCACCGAGCGGACCCCAGGCGCCGGAGCCGGGCGCCGCGGCGGCCATCTTCGCGCCGGCGAGCAGGGTGGCGACGAGGCGCTCGGCCTCTTCCCGGGCCGAACCCGGATCAGTGGTGCCCATGGTTCGGCTCCTCCAGCGTGACTACCGGGACGGTCGGGTCAGTGCGCCGCACCGGGTGCTTCTACCCGGCGCTTGAGCTGCTTCAACGCCGTATCCATGATCATTTTCTCGGCCTTGCGGCGGAACATGCCGAGCATCGCCACGGACAGCTCCACCTCCAGGGTGTAGGTCACCGTGGTCGTCCCGTCCGGGTTACCCACCAGGTCGTACGACCCGCGCTGGGACCGCTGCATCTTCGACGGCGCGACCAGGTGCCACTCGATCCGGGAGATGTCCTCGGCGTACTCGTAGGCCAGCACGTACTCGTCGGCCAGCACGCCCGCGTCGAGCGTGAACCGGACCTGGCTGGCGTAGCCGTCCTCGTACTCCTCGATCACCTCGGCCTCGCGGACCGCCTCGGTCCACTCGGGGTAACTGGGGAAGTCGCAGATGACGGCCGCCACCCGATCCGGTGACGCGCCGATGATGATCGACTGGGTGGAGGAGTCCGCCATGGGGGGAGGCTACCCGGCCGCGTCCCGGCCGGCGCCGCTCCACCCGCCGACGGCGTCCCACCAGCCGGTCGGGCAACCTCCCTGGCCGACCCCCCGGGGTGTGCGGGTAGGTTTCGACAGAGCCGACCAGGCCGGCCCCCGCCGGTAGAGCACGAGGGAGTGCAGGTGCGCGAGTTCTCCGTCCCGCCGATCGTCACCGTCGGCGACGCGGCCAACCTGACCGACCCGGTCTGGGAAAACGCCGAAGTCGCCCCGGACACCGTGCAGTTCGTCCGTCCCGGCGCGGGGACGGCGGCGCGCGAGGAGGTGACCTGCCGGCAGTTCCGCGACGAGGTGGTCGCGGTGGCCCGCGGCCTGATCGCGGCCGGCGTCTCCCCCGGCGACCGGGTCGGCCTGATGAGCCGCACCCGCTACGAGTGGACCCTGTTCGACTACGCGATCTGGGCCGCCGGCGCGGTCACCGTGCCGATCTACGAGACCTCCAGCGCCGAGCAGGCCGCCTGGATCCTCGGCGACTCCGGCGCCGTCGCCGTGGTGGTGGAGAGCACCGCGCACGCCACCCTGGTCGCCGGTGTCCGGGACCGGCTGCCCGAGCTGCGCGAGGTCTGGCAGATCGAGCTGGGCGCGGTGGACGACCTCGTCACCGCCGGCGAGGCGGTGGACCCGGCCGAGGTCGAGACGCGCCGCTCCATGCTCAAGTCCGGCGACGTCGCCACGATCATCTACACCAGCGGCACCACCGGCCGGCCGAAGGGCTGCGTGCTGACCCACCGCAACATCTACACCGACATCGCCAACGCGGTGCCGGTGCTGCCGAACCTGTTCCGCCCGGGCGCCTCGACGCTGCTGTTCCTGCCGCTCGCGCACGCCTTCGCCCGGCTCATCCAGGTCGGCGTGGTGCACGCCCGGGCCACCATGGCGCACTGCGCGGACACCACGAACCTGGTCGCCGAGCTGCAGGACTTCAAGCCGACGTTCGTGCTCTCCGTACCCCGGGTCTTCGAGAAGGTCTACAACGGCGCGCGGCAGAAGGCCGAGGCCGAGGGCAAGGGCAAGATCTTCGACCGGGCGGAGAAGGTCGCCATCGCGTGGAGCGAGGCGCAGGAGCTGCCGGGCGGTCCGGGCCTGGCGCTGCGCGCGCAGCACACCCTCTTCGACAAGCTGGTCTACCGCAAGCTGCGGGCGGCGATGGGCGGCCGGTGCCGCGACGCCATCTCCGGCGGCGCGCCGCTGGGCGCGCGGCTCGGGCACTTCTTCCGCGGCGTCGGGGTGACCATCTGCGAGGGGTACGGCCTGACCGAGACCTCCCCGGCCGCCGCCGCCAACCTGCCCACCGGCACCCGGATCGGCACCGTCGGCCGCCCCCTGCCCGGCGTCACCATCCGCATCGACGACGACGGCGAGGTCCTCATCGCCGGCGACATCGTCTTCCAGGGCTACTGGCACAACGAGGCGGCCACCGCCGAGGCGATCAGCGCCGACGGCTGGTTCCGCACCGGCGACCTCGGGCACCTCGACGACGACGGCTACCTGAGCATCACCGGCCGCAAGAAGGAGATCATCGTGACCGCCGGCGGCAAGAACGTCGCCCCGGCGGTGCTGGAGGACCAGGTCCGGGCGCACCCGCTGATCAGCCAGTGCGTGGTGGTCGGCGACCGGCAGCCGTTCATCGCCGCGCTCGTCACCATCGACGAGGAGGCGCTGCCGAAGTGGCTGGCCGGGCAGGGCCGCCCGGAGACCACGAGCATCGCCGAGCTGCGCGAGGACGCGGCGCTGCGCGCCGAGGTCCAGGGCGCGATCGACCAGGCCAACCAGGCGGTCTCCAAGGCCGAGGCGATCAAGGTGTTCCGGATCCTGCCGCAGGACTTCACCGAGACCACCGGTGAGCTGACCCCGTCGCTGAAGGTCAAGCGGCAGGTCGTGCACAAGACGTACGCCTCGGAGATCGCCGAGATCTACCAACGCTGACTACGATCCGTCACGTGCCCGCCTCCACATCCGGCCAGCCGCAGACGCAGCCCCTCGCGGTAGCGGCCCGCGCGGTTCTCCTCGCGCTGGTCGCCGCCCTGACCCTGTTCGCCACCCGCGACGCCGCCCAGCTCTGGTGGATCGCCCTGCTGGGCGTCGCGGGGCTGCCCGCCGTGCTCGCCCCGCAGCACCGGCTGCTCACCTCGATCAGCCGGTTCGCCGAGGTGGTGGTGCTCGGGCTGGCCGCCAGCCAGGTCGCCGCCGACACCCATCTCACCGGTGTCACCGGCGGGGTGGGCGCCTCGGCGGTGCTGCCGTACCTCGCCGTGCCGGTCACCGTGACCGCGCTGAGCCGCCGGTTCCGCGAGGGCGCCGCGCTGCTCGTGGTGGCGGCGGCGACGCTCGTGGCCAGCGCCGCGTTCACCCAGGTCGAGGGTGGCGCGCAGCTCGGTCAGGTCGGCTACCTGGCGGTCTGCGCCCAGTGGCTGATCCTGGCCGGTCTCGGTCTCTACACCGCCGGCACGCTCCAGCGCGTGATGCGGGTCCGCGGCGAGGGCAAACCCCAGCCGTACGCCGAGGCGACCCGGCTGCTCACCCAGCTGCGTACGGTCGCCCGGCAGCTGCCCGGCGCCACGCTGGACCCGGGCGGCATCTCCGAGCACCTGCTGGAGGAACTGCGGGTGGTGGCGAAGACCGACCGGGGCGCGGTGCTCTCCGCCAGCGGCGGCGGCCGGCTGGTCGTGCTGGCCCAGATCGGCGCGGACCGCGTCGACTGGGAGACCACGCTCGACGCCGACTCGGCCATCGCCGACGCCTGGGCCAGCCAGCAGCCGACCGTCTCGTCGCGCTCGCAGGGCCGCTCCCGGCGCTCCGGGGAGGTCTCCGCGCTGATCGTGCCGCTGGTGGCCGGCGTGCGCACGGTCGGCCTGGTGGTGATCGAGGCGGACACCGCCGCCGCGTACCCGCCGCCGGTGGTGTCCCGGGTGACGGCCCTGACCGGCCCGGCGGCGCTGCGGCTGGAGGCGGCGCTGCTCTTCGACGAGGTGCGCTCGCTGGCGACGAACGAGGAGCGGCAGCGGCTGGCCCGGGAGATCCACGACGGGGTCGCCCAGGAGCTGGTCATGGTCGGGTACGGCATCGACAACGCCCTGGCCACCGTGCACGAGGACGCGGAGGAGACCGCCGACTCGCTGCGCACGCTGCGCCAGGAGGTGACCCGGGTGATCACCGAGCTGCGGCTGAGCCTGTTCGAGCTGCGCAGCGAGGTGGACCGGCACGGCGGCCTGGCCGCCGCCATCGCCGAGTACGCCCGTACCGTCGGCGCCTCCGGCGGCCTGCGGGTGCACCTGTCGCTCGACGAGTCCACCGCGCGGCTGCCGGCCGCGACCGAGGCCGAGTTGCTGCGCATCGCGCAGGAGGCGGTGACGAACGCCCGCAAGCACGCCGGCGCGTCGAACCTCTGGGTCACGTGCGAGGTGGATCCCCCGTACACCCGAATTGAAGTGTCGGATGACGGTCACGGCATCGGTGACCAGCGCCCGGACGGGCACTATGGCCTTGCGATCATGGCGGAGAGGGCGGAACGTATCCGAGGCCGGTTGGAGATCAGGCCACGTCAACCCAGTGGGACGACAGTGGCCGTGGTGCTCGGTTCGTCGCCCCGGCGCGATAAGGTGCGCGGCAGCGCCGCAGCAGCAGAAGGGGAGTAACCCGAGGATGACCAGCAGTCCGACACCGGCCACCCGTACCAAGGTTCTCCTAGTCGACGACCACGACCTCATCCGTAAGGGTCTTCGTCACGCGTTCGAGCGTGACCGTCAGTTCGAGGTCGTGGGCGAGGCCGCCACCGCCGCGGAGGGCGTGCGCCAGGCCGGCGCGCTCCAGCCCGACGTGGTGATCATGGATCTTCGCCTGCCCGACGGCAGCGGCCTGGAGGCCACCCGCGCCCTGCGCAAGTCCAGCGCGTCGATGGGCATCGTCGTGCTGACCATGTACGCCGGCGACGACCAGCTCTTCGGCGCCCTGGAGGCCGGCGCGAGCGCGTTCGTGCCGAAGACCGCGCCGGCCGACGAGGTGGTGGCCGCCGCCCGGCACGCCGCCTCCTCCCCCAGCGCGTTCACCGCCGCCGACCTGGCCGAGGCGATGAAGCGCCGGCTGGCCCCGTCCGGCCCGCAGCTGTCCCCCCGCGAGGGCCAGGTGCTGCGGCTGCTCGCCGACGGCATGAGCGTGGCCGGCATCGCCAAGCAGCTGTTCGTCAGCGAGTCGACCGCCAAGACCCACATCTCCAAGCTCTACGAGAAGCTGGGCGCGGCCAACCGGGCCCAGGCGCTGATGACCGCGCTGCGGCTGGGCCTGCTCGAGGCCCCGGACGCGCCCAAGTTCTGAGGCACACCGCCGGAAGAGGCCCCGTCCGCCACGGACGCGGGCCTCTTCGGCGTCACGGGTGCGGCTGACCGCGCACGGTGAACGGCCGGACGCACAGCGACGACGGTCTTTGCACCACGACGGCGGAGGGGCAGAATACCCGGGGTGATCCGCGCGGCGGTGACGGCCGCGCGTCGTCGACACCCGAGGGGCAGGACATGCAGCGGCCGGACTGGGCACCCGAGACGATCGACATCGAACGCCCCAGCGTCGCCCGCATGTACGACTACTATCTCGGCGGCTCGCACAACTTCGCCGCCGACCGGGCCGCCGCGCGGGCGATGGTGGAGGCGGTGCCGGAGGCCCCGCTGATGGCCCAGGCCAACCGCGCGTTCCTGCGCCGGGCGGTGCAGTACCTCGCCGGGACCGGCGTCCGCCAGTTCCTGGACATCGGCTCCGGCATCCCCACCGTCGGCAACGTGCACGAGATCGCCCAGGGCATCGACAGGGAGTCGCGCATCGTCTACGTCGACGTGGACCCGGTGGCGGTGGCGCACAGCCAGGAGATCCTGGCCGGCAACGAGCGCGCCACGGTGCTCCAGGAGGACCTGCGCAACCCGGAGGCGATCCTGGCCCACCCGGAGGTCACCCGGCTGCTGGACTTCACACAGCCGGTCGCGGTGATGGTCGTGGCGGTGCTGCACTTCATCCCGGACACCGACCGCCCCGAGGAGATCCTGCGGACGCTGCGCGCGGCGCTGGCGCCCGGCAGCCACCTGGTGCTCTCCCAGGCCAGCGAGGACGGCCGCGCCGGCACCGGCGAACGGGCCGAGGCGGAGCGGGTCTACCGGCGCACCGACAGCCAGCTCTGGATCCGCAGCCGGGCCGAGCTGACCGCGCTCTTCGACGGCTTCGAGCTGGTCGACCCGGGCGTCGTATGGGTGCCGCAGTGGCGGCCGGACTCCCCCGACCAGGCCGAGAACGCCGAGCGGGCGGTCTTCATGGGCGGCGTCGGGCGGCTCGGTGGGTGACGACGCGACCCGCTGCCGGCCCGGCGTGTTCGCCCGGGCCTGGGCGAAGGCCGTCTCCGGGACCAGCTACCTGCCGATGACGCAGACGCAGCTGGAGGAGATGCTGCAGCGGCTCACCGAACGGCTGGCCCAGGCGCTGCGGGCCGAGCCGTTCGACATGCGGATCGGCCAGCAGGTCGGCGCGGAACTGGTGCAGGCGCACATCGCCTCCGCCGAAGGGCTGGGCCGCACCGTCGAGGTGATCCAGCTGCGCCTGGTCCGCGACCTCGACCTGGTCGTCGACGACGTCGAGGACCGGATGGCGCGGCTGCTCGCCACCGTCGCCACCGGCTACGCCCGCGCACTGCGCGACCGCACGCTCGACGAGCAGGAGTCCATCCGCCGCGCCGCCATGATCGCCCGGGCGCACGCGGAACGGGCGCTGCGCGACAGCGAGGCCCGGTTCCGGCACCAGGCCACCCACGACCCGCTCACCGGCCTGCCCAACCGCACGCTGTTCACCGAGCGGCTGGCCGCCGCGATCACCCGGGGCGCCGACCGGGTCGGCGTCTGCTTCCTCGACCTGGACCGGTTCAAGGTCGTCAACGACTCCCTCGGCCACCAGGTCGGCGACTCGTTGCTGGTGGCGGTGGCCCAGCGGCTGCACGAGGCGCTCGGCGAGCATCTGGTGGCCCGGCTCGGTGGCGACGAGTTCGTGATCCTGATCGAGCGCACGACCGGCACCGACGACGCGGTGAAGGTCGCCGAGGCGGCGCTCGCAGCGGTTCGCGAACCGGCGCTCGTCGACGGCCACGAGCTGACCGTCTCGGCGAGCATCGGCATCGTGGAGCGCCCGGTCGCCGGCACCTCCCCGATGGAGCTGATGCGCGCGGCCGACAGCACGCTGCACTGGGCCAAGGCCGCGGGCGGGGCCCGCTGGTCGCTGTTCGACGCCGACCGCAACCGCCGCGACCTGGCCCGGTACGCGCTGTCCGCGGCGATCCCGGCCGCGCTGAACCGGGGCGAGTTCTACCTCGACTACCAGCCGCTGACGTCCCTGCGCGACGGGCGGGTGCTCGGCATGGAGGCGCTGGTGCGCTGGCGCCACCCCGAGCTGGGTGTGCTGCGGCCGGACAGCTTCATCCCGCTGGCCGAGGAGACCGGGCTGATCGTCCCGCTCGGCAGCTGGGTGCTGGCCGAGGCGTGCCGCGAGGCGGGCACCTGGCCGGCGGTCGACGGCGACGCGCCGTTCGTCAGCGTCAACCTCGCCGTACGCCAGTTGCACCGGGCCGACCTGGTGCCCGAGGTACGCGGCGTGCTCGGCCGCACCGGCCTGCCGCCGCGCCGGCTGCAACTGGAGATCACCGAGAGCACCATGATGAGCACAGTGGTCGAGCCGGTACGGGCGCTGCGGGTGCTCGGTGACCTGGGCGTCCGGGTCGCCATCGACGACTTCGGCACCGGCTACTGCAACCTCGCGTACCTGCGGGACCTGCCGGTCGACGAGCTGAAGGTGGCCGGCGAGTTCGTCACCGGCCTGCGCGCGCCGGACAGCGGCACCGACGAGCGGATCCTCGCCTCGCTCGTCTCGCTGGCGCACGCACTGGACCTGACCGTCACCGCCGAGGGCGTGGAGACGGCCGACCAGGCGGACCGGCTGCGCGCGATCGGCTGCGACGCCGGGCAGGGCTGGCACTTCGGCCGCCCCGGCCCGGCCGCGCCGCACCTGGGCCGGGTGCCCGTGCACGTCGAAGCCGTCTCCTGAGGCGGACCGGCCGCCGTGCCGGAGCCGCTGTCGAGTGCGGCGGTCAGCCGGTCAGCAGCGCGGCCATCCGCTGCGCCTGCGTCTCCCAGCGCCACTCCCGCTCCACCCAGGCCCGGCCGGCCGCGCCGAACTGCCGGGCCAGGTCCCGGTCGGCGAGCAGCGTGGCCACCCGGTCGGCGAGCTGGGCCACGTCCCGGCCGGAAACCACGTACCCGGTCTCGCCGTCGCGGACCGCGTCCGGCGCGCCCCCGGAGTCGCCGGCCACCACCGGCAGCCCGGTGGCACCCGCCTCCAGGTAGACGATCCCGAGGCCCTCCACGTCCAGGCCCCGGTTACGGGTGCGGCAGGGCATCGCGTAGACGTCACCGGCCGCGTAGTGGGCGGGCAGCGCGTCCGACGGCACGGAGCCGGTGAACACCACGTCGTGTTCCAGCCCGGCCTGCCGGGCCAGCTTCTCCAGCGTCGAGCGGTACGGCCCGCCGCCGACCACCAGCAGCGCGGCGCCGGGCACCCGGCGGCGGATCTCCGGCAGCGCGCGGATCAGCATGTCCTGGCCCTTGCGGGGCACCAGCCGCGACACGCACACCACCACCGGCCGGTCGGCCAGCCCGAGCCGCTTGCGGACCTCCGCGCCGTCGACGTCCGGGTGGTAGGTCTCCACGTCCACGCCGGGCGCGAGCCGACGCAGCTCGGTCAGCCCGTCCAGCACGCGCGCCAGCCGCGTCCGGGTGTACTCGCCGAGGTAGGTGGTCACGTCCACGCCCCGGCCGATGCGGCGCAGCGCCGAGCGGGCGCCGGGCAGCGCCGCCCACCCGACCTCGTGCCCGTGGGTCAGCGCCACCGCCCGGCGGATCCCGGCCCGCCGCCGCAGGCCCGTCGCGAGCAGCCCCAGCGGGGCCGCCGCGCCGAACCAGACCGTGTCGCAGTCGTACGCGCGGGCCAGCCGCGCCGCCCGCCGGGCGATCAGCGGCGTGGGCAGCAGCACCCGGGTACGTTCCCGGACGACCTCGAACGGCTGGTCGGCGTCGAACTTCTCCGCCCCGCGCCAGCTCGACGCGTAGACCACCACCGAGCCGGGCGGCTGGCGTACCGCGAGGTTGTGCACGAACGACTGGATGCCGCCGGGGCGCGGCGGGAAGTCGTTGGTGATCAGCAAGGTGCGGCTCATCGGCCGGACTCCCTGGCGTAGGCGCGGGCGGCGGCCATCCGCTCCACGGTGGACGGGTGGGTCGCCGACCAGAGGTGCTCCCAGCGCGGCGGGTCGGGGTCGGCCAGGTTGACCCCGGCCAGCCGGCGCTGCATCGCCTCGAACGTCGCCGGGTCGCCGGTGAGCGCCAGCGCGTGGGCGTCGGCGCGGGCCTCGATCCGGCGGGAGACCAGCGCCTGCACCGGCGTGGTGAGCAGGCCGGCCACCGTGACCAGCGCGATCAGCAGCGGGAACGCCCGCGGCTGGGCGATCGAGTCGACGCCGGCGAGCCGCAGCAGCGGCGTCCAGGAGCCGATCAGGTAGAGCGCCACCACCGCCGCGGCGGCGCCGAGCGCGCCGAGCAGCGTGCCGGTCCACACGTCGCGGTCCTTGGCGTGCCCCAACTCGTGGGCCACCACGCTCGTCACCTCCGCCGGCTCCGCCTCGCGCAGCAGCGTGTCGTAGACCACCACCCGCCGCGTCGGCCCGAGCCCGGAGACGTACGCGTTCACCGCGCGGGTGCGCCGCGACGCGTCGGCCACGAGCACGTCACGCACCGGTACGCCGTCCCGGGCCGCCATCGCGGTCAGCTCGCTGCGCAGCGGGCCCGGCTCCATCGGGGTGAACCGGTTGAACACCGGCTCGACGAGCACCGGCAGCACGAACGACAGCACCACCACCAGGGCCGCCGCGCCGGCCGCGCCGAACGCCCACCACCAACGCGGGGCCAGCCGGATCACCGTGTAGAAGCCGAGCAGCACCAGCGCGCCGATCACCGCGCTCACCGCGTACGACTTGAGCAGGTCGACCGTCCAGCCGCCCCAGCTCTGGGTGCTCAGCCCGTAGCGGACCAGCACTGTGCGCCGCCAGGCCGCGAAGGGCAGGGTGAGCAGGTCGGCGAGGAACATGACGGCCAGCCCGCCGAGCACGGCCTGCGCGATCCAGTGCCCGCCGAAGGGCCGGCCGGCCAGTTCGACAAGGCGCCCGCCCAGCGGGGTGAGGCCGAGCAGCAGCGCCACCACCAGCCCGACCGCCAGCGCCGACCAGCCCGCCGGGCGCAGCGCGCCGTGGAACGCGCGGCCCCGGGTCACCTGCTCGGCCGGTAACTCCCGCAGCGCCGCGAGCTGGTCGGCTCTCGGCGCGGGCGGCCGGCTCCACGGCACCAGCAGCGCCACCGCCACGAGCAGCGCCACCGCCAGGCCGGCCAGGGTCAGCAGGGCCCACCCGCGCGGGGTCACCGCCGCACCTCGCCGTCGTGCCCGGTCCGCGTCATGCCGCCCCCTCCCGCCGTGACCGCTCATCCTATTGCCCGGCCGCGCAAGCGGGACCGCCGTGCCCGCCCCGCCCCGCTCCCGCCCGGCCCGGCACGCCCGCGCGCGCGGGCGGCCCCGGCCCGCCCGCGCGTGCCGATCTTGGAGTTGCGGTGCCCAGCAAGGCTCACCAAAGCGACATTCTGGGCGCCACAACTCCAAGATCGATGGCCCTTGCCGGGGCCGGGGACGAGAAGGAGGGTCGGATGTCTCTGGCGGCCCTCCTTCAGCGGCAGGCGGAAGCCGGCGGGCAGCGGGCAGCGGGCAGCGTCAGGCGACCCGGCGGCGACGGCCGGGGCGGCGGGGCATCGGCGCCGGCGCCTCGGCAGGCGCTGACGGCAGCACGTCCACCTCGAATCCGGCCCGTGCGAACACCTCGATCGCCCGGTGCTCGGCCGGGCCGAGGTCGGCCGGGTCGGAGTCGAACAAGGCGGTCACCAGACAGCCGGAGCAGCCGGCGCCACGGTTGCCGCAGGTGTCGCAGTCGATCAGCATCAACGCCTCCTGACGGGTCGCCGGTGGCGCTCGGGGAAGGGACCACCACCGTCGGTCACCAGAACGCTAACGCTGGGGTACGACAGAACCGGACAACGAGGCAGCACCCGCCGCGAACCCCAACCAGTACGCCGAAGTGGCGCGATCAGCACGCGCCCGACCCCGCCACTCCCCCGATCCGGAGTCGATCAAGCAGGGATGGCGGTCAGGAGCGGGCCAGGCGCCGCAGCAGCGAGTCGGCGCCCAGCGGGTACGCGCCGTGCCGGCGTACCCCGTCGGCGACCTCGCGGTCGGAGGAGACCACCACCACCGGCCGCCCGGCCGGCTCGGCGCGGACCAGCCGGCGGATCAGCTCGTCCGCGGTCTCGCCCTTGCGGGAGAACAGCACCCGTACGCCGCGCGGCGCGGGCGGCAGCCCGTGGATCCGCTCGGCGCCGTCGAAGACCACAGTGACCTCGTCCCCGGTCTGCGCGGCGATCCCGCCCAGCCCGGTGATCAGCCGCTTGCGCTGCTGCTCCAGCGACATCTCGCCGAAGCCGCGCTTGGTGACGTTGTAGCCGTCCACCACCAGGTGCGCCCGAGGCAGCGCGAGGAGCTGGTCGAGGCGGGCCGGGTCGTCGGTGTCGCGGGCCCGGGTCGCCGGGCCGGCCGCCGCGCCGCCCGGCTGGTCGGCGAACGCGTCGGCGACGAAGTCGGCGGGCAGCTTGTCCACCGGGTCGAGCGCCAGCTCGCGGCGCAGCCCGACGGCCGCCTGGCCGATCGTCTCCAGCAGCAGCCACAGCCGGGCGTCGTCGACCGAACGGGCCTCCTTGGCGCTGGCCCGGGCCACGCCGGCGGCGGCCTCCGCCTCGGCCAGCCGGGCCCGGGCGCGGCGCAGCTCGGCGTCCGCGTCGGCCGCCGCGCGGGCCGCCCGGCCGCGCTCGGTGGCGAGCAGTTCGGTGGCCTTGCGCTCGCGGGACTGGGTCTCCCGCAGGGTACGGGCCAGCTGGCGCGCCTCCTCGCGGAGCTGACCCAGCTCCTCCCGGACCCGGGCCAGCTCGTCGCGCAGCTTCTCCGCCTCCACCCGGGCCACCGCCCGGTCGTGCTCGGCACGGGCGGCCCGCTGCTCGGCCTCGCGGACCAGTTCGGCCACGACCGCGCTGTCGGCCTCGGCGCGTACCGCCTCGCCGCTGGCCTCGATCAGTTCCCGCCAGCCGCGGGGCCGGGCCAGGTAGGCCAGGGCGGCCACCTCGACCGGGTCGGCGGCGGCCGGGGCGGTGCCCTCCACCACCGCCGCGCCGAGGTCGCCGGCGTCGGCCAGCACCCGGGCGGTGATCCGCTGCCGGAACAGCGGGTCGGCGGTGAGCTGGGCGGCGATCACGGGCGCGCCGAGGCGGGCGCGGCGGTTCGGGGCGAACTTGGCTACTCGCCGCAGCGGCACCGGCACCTCGTCGGCGGGCAGGCCGGGCAGCACGGCGGCGGTGAGCGTCACGATCCGCTGTCGGACCGGCTCGGGCAGGGTGGGCTCGGGCTCGACCGGGATCGGCGCGTCCTCACCGGCACCGGGCACGCCGACCACCGGCTCCTCCGCGGAGGAGTGGTCGTCGTGCGGCTCGGTAAGGGGCATGAGGCAAGTCTCCCACCCCGAACGGGCCCACCGCCCGGTGAGTGAGCCGATCTCTCATCGTACCCCCGTGGTATCTCCTGGGGCCGCAGTGACGCGAGTGTCGGACCGTGCCGCTAGCGTCCCGCGGGTGACACGTGCGGAGTACGTCCAGGAGTCGCTGGCCGGCCTGGACACTGCGGCGGGCAGCGCTGTGGACCCGGCGCTGCCGCTCTACGCGACCACCTTCGTGGTGGTCGACCTGGAGACCACGGGCGGCGCGCCCGACGGCGGCGGGATCACCGAGATCGGCGCGGTGAAGGTGCGCGGCGGCGAGGAGCTGGGCGTGCTCGCCACGCTGGTCAACCCGGGCGTGCCGATCCCGCCGTTCATCACCGTGCTGACCGGCATCACCCAGGCCATGCTGCTGCCCGCCCCGCCGATCGAGCAGGTGCTGCCGAGCTTCCTGGAGTTCATCAGCGACGCCGTGCTGGTCGCCCACAACGCGCCGTACGACGTGGGGTTCCTCAAGGCCGCCTGCGCGAAGCACGGCTACCGCTGGCCCAACCCCCGGGTGCTGGACACGGCCGCGCTGGCCCGGCGGGTGCTCACCCGCGACGAGGTGCCCAACCGCAAGCTGGGCACGCTGGCCGCCTACTTCCGCACCGCGACCCAGCCCACCCACCGGGCGCTGGACGACGCCAAGGCCACCGTCGACGTGCTGCACGGGCTGATCGGCCGGCTCGGCGGGCACCAGGTCGACACCGTCGGCGACGCGATCGAGTTCGCCCGCGCGGTCACCCCCACCCAGCGCCGCAAGCGGCACCTCGCCGACGGGCTGCCCAAGGTGCCGGGCGTCTACATCTTCCGGGCCGCCGACGACCGGCCGCTCTACGTCGGCACCTCCGGCGACGTCGCCACCCGGGTACGCAGCTACTTCACCGCAGCGGAGAAGCGGGCCCGGATCTCCGAGATGCTCGCCGCCGCCGAGCGCGTGGAGGCGATCGAGTGCGCCCACTCGCTGGAGGCGGAGGTCCGCGAGCTGCGGCTGATCGCGGCGCACGCGCCGCCGTACAACCGCCGGTCGAAGTATCCGGAGCGCCAGGTGTGGCTGAAGCTCACCGACGAGGCGTACCCCCGGTTGTCGATCGTGCGCGACATCGCGCCGACCGACACGGCCTACCTGGGGCCGTTCCGGTCCCGGCAGGCGGCCGAGCTGGCCGCCGCCGGTTTCCACGACGCGGTGCCGCTGCGCCAGTGCACCCACCGGCTGTCCCGGCGCACGACCATGCCGGCCTGCGCGCTGGCCGAGCTGGGTCGCTGCCCGGCGCCCTGCGAGCACCGGATCACCCCCGAGGAGTACGACGACGCAGCGGCGACCCCGTTCCGCACCGCCACCAGCGACGACCCCGGTGTCGTGGTGGACGCGCTGCTCGACCGCATCGAGGTGCTGTCGGCCGCCCAGCGCTACGAGGAGGCGGCTGTGGTACGCGGCCGGCTCGTGGCGGTGCTGCGCGCGGCGGTCCGGATGCAGCGGCTGGCCGCGCTGACCGGCATCGCCGAGCTGGCCGCCGCCCGCCCGGCGGCCCGGGGCGGCTGGGAGCTGGCGCTGGTCCGGCACGGCCGGCTGGCGGGGGCCGGGGTGTCCCCGCCGGGTGTCCACCCGCGACCGACGATCGCCGCGATCCGGGCCACCGCCGAAACGGTGCTGCCCGGGCACGGGCCGGTGCCGTCCGCGACCGCCGAGGAGACCGAACGGATCCTGTCCTGGTTGGAGCGACCGGAGACCCGCCTGGTCGAGGCGAGCGCCGGATGGGCCTCGCCGGTGGCCGGGGCGGGGCGTTTCCGTGACCTGCTGGCGAAGGCGGAGAGCGGCGGATCGCACAAAGTCTCGACCGAACGCTCATGACCAACTGACCGATCGGACTACCTCGACTCCCTTAGTCTGTTAAAGGAGTGCAGACCTGCCCGATTCGCGGGCTCTGCTCCCGGCCGCCGGTTCCCGGCGGCCGAGGGCCGGGGTGAGGAGGTGTCCCAGGTGGACGTCGACGCCGGACACGGCGCCGCCCTGGGTGGCGCGCTTCCAGCCCAGGGCGAACTACCGCTCACCCGCCGCCTGCGTTCCCTGCTCACCTGGCCGACCGCCGACGGCGACCCGGTCACCACACTGGTCCGCGCCCACCGGGGCATCCACGCGAGCGCCGACTCCTCGATGCTGCGCCGCGCCTACACGATCGCCGAGAACATGCACCGCGGTCAGTTCCGCAAGAGCGGCGAGCCGTACATCACCCACCCGCTGGCGGTGGCGCAGATCTGCGCCGACCTCGGCATGGACACCATCACGCTGGTCGCCGCGCTGCTGCACGACACGGTGGAGGACACCCGCTACACGCTCCAGGCGCTCCAGGAGGACTTCGGCCGCGAGGTCGCCCACCTGGTCGACGGGGTGACGAAGTTCGACAAGGCGTTCTACGGCAAGGCCGCCGAGGCGGAGACCGTCCGCAAGATGATCGTGGCGGCCGGCAAGGACGTCCGGGTGCTGGTGATCAAGCTGGCCGACCGGCTGCACAACATGCGCACGCTCGGGGTCCGCTCGGCCGCCTCCCGGGAGCGGATCGCCCGCAAGACCCAGGAGGTCCTGGTCCCGCTCTGCGACCGGCTCGGCATCCAGACGCTCAAACGCGAACTGGACGACGTGGTCCTGCTGCACCTGCGGCCGGAGGAGCACGCCCGGCTCGCCCGCTTCGTGCACGACCGGCCCGGCTGGGACGCCTACCTCGCCGACGTGGTGGCCCGCACCCGGGTGGCGCTGCGCCGCAACCGGGTGGACGCCGACGTCTCCCCTCGTCCCCGCCACCTCTACTCGATCTGGAAGGACACCGTCGCCGGCGGTCACGCGGCTCCGTACGACCTGCCGCGTATCGCGATCGTGGTGGACGGCCCGGCGACCGACTGTTATGCCGCGCTGGGGGCCGTGCACGGGCTCTGGCGGCCGGTGCCGGGCCGGTTCAAGGACTTCATCGCCTCCCCGAAGAACAACCTCTACCGTTCCCTGCACACGAGCGTCTGCGGCCCGCAGGACCGCACTGTCGAGGTGCTGATCCGCACCAACGAGATGCACCGCTCCGCGGAGTACGGCGTGGCCGCCCACTACCGCTTCCCCCGGGCCGCGGGCCGGGGGGTCGACCGGGCGGACGAGCTGGCCTGGCTGCGCCGGGTGCTCGACTGGGAGCAGGAGACCGTCGACCCGACCCAGTTCATGGAGTCGCTGCGCTGCGACCTGTCGGAGGCGCAGATCCAGGTCGTCGCCGACGGGCGGCAGGTGGTGCTGCCGGCCGGGGCAACCCCGGTCGACCTCGCGTACGAGCTGGGCACCGAGCGCGGTGACCACTGCCTGGCGGCCCGGATCAACGGCCGGCTCGCCCCGCTCTCCTCCGAACTGGAGGAGGGCGACGTGGTGGAGATCTACACCGAGCGCGACACGGAGAGCGGCTTCGAGGCCGACGCGGCCCCGCGCGGGCCGCGCCGGGAGTGGCTGGGCTTCGTCAAGTCCCCGCACGCCCAGATGCAGATCAACCGCTGGTTCGCCGAGCACACCGAGCCGGGCATCTCGATCGCCGACAAGGTACGCCTCGGCCGGGCCTCCATCGGCCTGGCGCTGCGCAAGCACAGACGGGGACTGGCCAGCGACCTGCCGCTGCTGCGGCTGTCCGAGGAACTGGGCTACCCCGACCTGGAGACGATGCTGGTGGCGGTCTTCGACCGCGTTGTCGAGCCGGACACCGTGGTCGAGCAGTTGATCGACCTGGTCGACCACCGGCAGTAGGCGAAGCCGGTTCGCCCGCGTCCGCTCCGGGGCCACTAGCCTGGACGACATGATCCCCCGCGCGCGTGCCACCGGACGGGCCATCGGCTACCAGATCTTCTACCGGCTTCCGGTCCCGCTGCGGCGGCGGCTGGTGCGGCTGGTGGTGCCGAAGTACGTCGTCGGCGCGGTCACGCTGGTCCGCGACGCGGAGGCCACCGGCGCGGGCCGGATCCTGCTGCTGCGCCAGCCGCCCGGCTACAGCTGGACGCTGCCCGCCGGGCTGCTGCAACGCGGCGAGGCCCCGGTGGTCGGCGCCGCCCGGGAGCTGTACGAGGAGTCCGGCGTCCGCCTGTCCCCGGACGCGCTGCGCCCGGCGGCGCCGAACGCGGTGGTGCACGCCAAGGGCTGGGTGGACGTGGTCTTCGAGGCGGAGGTGCCGGCGTCGCGCACCGAGCTGAAGGTGGACGGCGCCGAGGTCTTCGAGGCCGCCTTCCACCCGCTGGACGACCTGCCCCGGCTCAGTCGCGCCACCGCCAACCTGCTGGGCTACTACGGCATCGGCCCGCGCGCCGGCGAGGTCCCGCCGGCCGCGCCACCGGCCGCGTGAGCACCCCGGTCCCCGGCGCGCCCGACCCGGCGGCCCCCGGCGCGGTGACCCCCGGCCCGGCGGCGGGGGTCGAGGTGTGCGCGGTGGTGCTGGCCGCCGGCGAGGGCACCCGGCTGCGCCCGCTCACCGAGCGGGTGCCGAAGGCGCTCTGCCCGGTCGGCAACGTCCCGCTGCTGGACCGGGCGCTGGCCCGGCTGGCCGGGCTCGGCCTCACCGGTCCGGAACGGGTCGCGGTGAACGCCTGCTACCTGGGTGACCAGGTCGTCGCGCGGGTGGGCGACCGGGCCCACCTGTCGGTCGAGCCGGACGCCCCGCTGGGCACCGCCGGTGGTGTGGGCCGGCTGCGCGACTGGATCGCCGGCCGGGGCGTGCTGGTCGGCAACGCCGACGCGTACCTGGCCGATCCCCTGGCCCCGCCCGGGCCGGACATCGCCGCGCTGCTGGACGGCTGGGACGGGCACGGCGTACGCCTGCTCGGCCGGCCCGCCGACGACCCGGACGCCCCCGGGACCTTCGACGGCCACGAGTTCGTGGGTTTCTCGCTGCTGCCCTGGCGGCTGGTCCGCGACCTGCCGGCCACGTTCGGCGACCTGGTCCGGGCGGTGTGGCGGCCGGCGGAGGCGGCCGGCGCGCTCACCGTGGTGCCCTACCGGGGGACGTTTTACGACACCGGCACCCCGGCCGACTACCTGGACGCCAACCTGCACGCCGCCGGCCCGGACGGGCTGGTGGACCCGTCCGCAGCCGTGACCGGCCGGGTCACGGCCTCGGTGGTGGGCGCGGGCGCGCGCGTGCACGGCGACGCCGACCGGTCCGTGGTGTGGCCGGGCGCGCGCGTCGCTGCCGGGGAACGCCTCCACCGGGTGATCCGGGCCGGGGACGACCTGACCGTCCCGGCGGCGCGCTGAGGGCCGCTGGCTCTAGCATGGGCCTCGTCGCCGACGAACGGAGAACCGTCCCGTGATCACCGCGATCGTGCTGATCGACTGCGCCACCGACTCCATCCCCGAGGTGGCCGAGACCCTGGCCAACCTGCCCGGCGTCAGCGAGGTCTACTCGGTGGCCGGGCACGTCGACCTGATCGCCATGGTCCGCGTCCGGGAGTTCGAGCAGATCGCGCAGGTCATCGCCGGCAGCATCTCGAAGGTGCCGGGCGTGCTGAACACCGAGTCGCACATCGCCTTCCGCGCCTACTCCCAGCACGACCTGGAGGAGGCGTTCGCGATCGGGCTCGCGAGCGCCGACTGACACGAGCCGGTGACCGGCCCGCCCTCGTGGGCGGACCGGTCACCGTCGACCGTGCGGTACGTCAGCTCTGGCTGGGCACCGGAGTTTCCGTGGTGCCCGGAGCAGGCTCCTCGGTCTCGGTGCCACCCGGAGCCGGCGACTCGGTGCCACCCGGGGACGTCGTGCCGCCCGGGCTGGGCGTGCCGCTGGCACTGGTCTGCGGAACCGGGACACCCAGCGTCTGGGCCAGGGCCACCAGCGCGTCGTAGTGCGCCTGCAGGACCGGCAGCGCGTCCTGCGCGATCTGCACCACCGACTGCTCCGAACCCTGCGAGATCTCGGTCTGGGTGGCCTGGATGGCCTGGACGTGGCCGGCGAGCTGCGCGGTCACCCAGGCCTTGTCGAACTCGGCCCCGTTGAGGTTGTTCAACTTGTCGAGGACCTTCTGCTGGTCGGCGGTCGGGTCCGCCGGCAGCTGCACGTTGAGCTGCTGGGCGGTCGACTGCACCGTCTGGTCCAGCTGGGTGTGGTCCGTGACGAACATCTTGCCCAGGTCCTTGACCTGCTGGTTCTGGCCCTTTTGCTCGGCCAGGTTACCGGCGGTGATCTCGAACAGGTTGACCTGGTGCACCGCCTGCAGGTACTGCGTGTCCTGCGTCGACGGCTGCGCCGCGGCCTGCGCCGCGGCGGCGGGCGCCAGCCCCACGACCACCAGCGCGGCCATCAGGCCCAGGCGTTTGATTCCCAGCATTCTTCCTCCCCCATGAGACGTCGGACCGCACGGATACCCGGCTGACCGGGGTTATTCCTGCGATTCCACCCGTCCGTGTCGGAGGGCGGCGGGGACCGGTGCACCGCACGCCGGGCACCGGGCGGGCACAACCGGACGAGAAGCGCGAAAACGGCAGTGGCGCCCGCCGGGTGATCCGGCGGGCGCCACTGTCAGTCGTACCGGGAAGGTCAGCGACGGCTCTCGCCGCTGCCGATCTCCTCCCGCTCCGGCCGGTCCTCGACCGGCGGGTGCCCCGGCGAGACCGGCGCCTCGGCCGGCTTCTCGATCGGGTAGAAGAAGCCCCGGATCGCCGGGCCGAGGGCACCGAGCCGGTTCATCTTCTTCGGCACCACCCAGCCGACGTAGTCCAGCGCCGGCGGGTGACCGTCGTGCCCCTCGGCCGAGGTGAGCGGCTGGTGGACCTCGACGAACCGGCCGTCGGGCAGCCGCTTGATGATGCCGGTCTCCACGCCGTGGGCCAGCACCTCCCGGTCGTGCTGCTGCAGACCCAGGCAGATCCGGTACGTGACGTAGTACGCGAGCGGCGGCAGGATCAGCAGGCCGATCCGGCCAGCCCAGGTCATCGCGTTCAGGCTGATGTGGAACTTGTCGGCGATGACGTCGTTGGCGCCGGAGAGCGTCAGCACGATGTAGAAGGCCAGCGCCATGGCGCCCACGGCGGTCCGGGCCGGAACGTCCCGGGGCCGCTGGAGCAGGTTGTGGTGCTTGTAGTCCTTGAGGCGGCGGGCCTCCAGGAACGGGTACATCGTCGACAGGCCCACCAGGATTCCGGGTAGGACCACAGTCGGCCAGAACAACGGTGGAATCACGTACCCGTTGCCGATCGGAATGTGGATCTCCCAGCCCGGCATGAGTCGGGTCGAGCCGTCGAGGAACATGACGTACCAGTCGGGCTGGCTGGCCGCGGAGACCACCCACGCCTCGTACGGGCCGAACAGCCAGATCGGGTTGATCTGGAACATGCCGCCCAGCAGCGCGATCACGCCGAAGACGACCATGAAGAAGCCGCCCTGCTTGAGCGCGTAGCGCGGGAACATCCGCTCGCCGACCACGTTGTCGTTGGTCCGGCCGGGGCCGGGCCACTGGGTGTGCTTCTGCTTGAACACCAGGCCGAGGTGCACGCTGATCAGCGCGACCAGCAGGCCCGGGACGAGCAGCACGTGGGCGATGAAGAAGCGGCTGATGATGATGGTGCCGGGGAACTCCCCGCCGAAGATCGACGAGCTGACCCAGGAACCGATCACCGGGATCGACAGGATGATCGCGGAGGCGATCCGCAGACCGGTGCCGGACAGGCCGTCGTCCGGCAGCGAGTAACCGGTGAAGCCGGCCAGGAAGCCGACCCAGAACAGCAGCGAGCCGATGATCCAGTTGGTCTCACGCGGCTTGCGGAACGCGCCGGTGAAGAACACCCGCAGCATGTGCACCACGATCGCGGCCATGAACAGCAGGGCCGCCCAGTGGTGCATCTGCCGCATGATCAGGCCACCCCGGACATCGAACGAGATGTCCAGGCTGGAGGCGTACGCGGCCGACATCGGGGTACCCCGCAGCGGCGCGTAGCTGCCGTTGTAGATGACCTCGGTCATCGTCGGCTCGAAGAAGAACGTCAGGAAGACGCCGGTCAGCAGCAGGACGATGAACGAGAAGAGCGCGATCTCGCCCAGCAGGAACGACCAGTGGTCGGGGAAGACCTTGTTCAGCAGCTTGCGCAGGGGCGTGGCCACCTGGAAGCGGTCGTCCACCGCCCGCGCGCTCTTGGCCGGCAGCGCGGCGGCATCAAACTTTCGGCGCTTCATGGCCGCTCCCAGAAGTCGGGACCGATGGTCTCGGTGTAGTCGGACTTCGCCACGAAGAAGCCCTCCTCGTCCACCTCGATCGGCAGCTGCGGCAGCGGCCGGTTCGCCGGGCCGAAGATCGGCTTGGCGTTGTCGGTGATGAGGAACTGGGACTGGTGGCAGGGGCAGAGCAGGCGGTTGGTCTGCTGCTCGTAGAGGCTGGCCGGGCAGCCGGCGTGCGTACAGATCTTGGAGTACGCGACGTAGTTGCCCCACATGTAGTCGCCGTGGCCCTTGCGCTCGTTCGCGGCGCGCGACTTCTGCGCGTCGTCCTCCCGCAGGTGGATGAGCAGGGTGGGCGAGTCGGCGTGCTTGTTGCTGACGCCGCCGTCGATACCCGGGAACACGGTGAGCTGGCCACCGACGCTGACGTCGGCGGGGCGGATCGGACGGCCGTCCTCACGGATCAGCCGGATCTTCTTGCCGCCCTCGCCCGGCTGGAAGCCGGTGGTGAACATCTGGTTGTTCTTGTGCGGCTGCTCGATCAGGCCACCGATCAGCGGCGCGGCGGCCACCGCGCCCACCGGCGCCAGGCCGGCGAGGAGCGAGATGCCGAGCAGCGGCCGGCGGCGTACGCCCATCTCGTCGGCCAGGTAGAGCATGGTCTCACCGGTGATCTTGCGACTCTCCGGGTTGTCGACCTGGTCGTGACGATCCTGGATCGACACCTCCTTGGGCAGCAGCTTCTTGCCCCAGGTCAGGATGCCGAAACCGATGCCGAGCAGCGCCAGGCCCAGCGTCACGCCGAGCAGCGGGGTGTAGAGCTTGTCGCCGCCGCGACCCGGCTCCCACTGCCACGGCCACCAGATGTAGACCACCAGGAACGCGGTCGCGAAGACGCCGGTCAGCAGGAACATCAGGGCGACGGTACGGGTCAGCCGGCGCTCGGCCTTGCTGCCCGGGACCACCTGCGGCTCGTAGTGGACGATCTCGATGTCGTCCCGCCGGGCGCCCTCCTGAACGACCTCGAACCGGGAGAGCCGGGGGTCGTTCACGTCGAGCGGCTCCGGGCCACGCTGGGCCTGGTGCTCGGTGTGGGTGCTCATGCCGTCACCTCGCTACGGGTGACGCCGGGGGTCGGCGCCACAGCACTGGAACCATTGATCCGTCCGGTCACGACTTGCCCGCAATCCACAGGCTCGCGAAGACCAGCGCGACGATGCCGACCAGGAAGATCGCGATCCCCTCGGTCGACGGGCCGTACCGGCCCAGGTTGAAACCGCCCGGGTCGCCGTCGTGCTTCAGCGTCTCCTGGATGTAGGCGATGATGTCCGCCTTCTCCTCGGGCGTGATCTGGTTGTCACCGAACACCGGCATGTTCTGCGGGCCGCTCAGCATCGCGGCGTAGATCTGCCGGTCGCTGGCCGGCGCGAGGCTCGGCGCGTACTTGCCGGAGGACAGCGCGCCGCCGCCACCGCCGAAGGCGTGGCACTGCGAGCAGTTGATCCGGAACAGCTCGCCACCGGTGGCCAGGTTGGCGCCCTCACGCAGGTCGCCGTTGGGCACCTCCGGACCGCCACCGAGCTCCTGGATGTACTGCCCGAGCTGGCGCACCTGCTCGTCGGTGAACTGCGGCGGCTTGCGCATGGCCTGGGCCTCCTGCCGGGCCATCGGCATGCGACCGCTGCTCACCTGGAACTCCACCGAGGAGGACCCGACGCCGATCAGGCTCGGACCACGGCCCTCGACGCCCTGGGCGTTGCGACCGTGACAGGTCACACAGCTCACGTCGAACAGCGCCTTACCCTCGTTGCCTGCGGCGGTCAACGGCGGGTTGTCCTGCGCCTGCACGCCGGGGGCGAAGACGGTGTAGGCACCGCCGGCCAGCATCAGCGCGGCGAACAGCCGGACCGCGGCGCCCAGCCGGCGGCGGCCCCTGCTGCGCGCTACGGGCCGCCCGCGCAGCCGCGCGAGCAGACCGCGTCGGCGGTCGTTGTCAGAAGTCATGACCTGTGTCCTTAACCGGTTGGACCTTGTCTCAGGGGACGGAGCAGCGGCGCGGTTCGTGACGCGCCAAGATCACTGGAGCCAGTAGATCATGGCGTAGAGCCCGATCCACACGACGTCCACGAAGTGCCAGTAGTAGGACACGACGATCGCCGAGGTCGCCTGGGCGGGGGTGAACCGGCCCATGGTGGTGCGGATCATGAAGATGATGAAGGCGACCAGACCGCCGGTCACGTGCAGACCGTGGAATCCGGTGGTGAGGTAGAACATCGACCCGTAGCCGTCTTCGTTGATCTTCACGCCCTCGTGCACCAGGGTCCGGTACTCGTTCAGCTGACCGAGTACGAAGATCAGACCCATGATGAACGTGATCGTGAACCACCGGCGCAGGGCGTGGACGTCGCCGCGCTCGGCCGCGAACACACCGATCTGACAGGTGATCGAGGAGAGCACCAGGATCACCGTGAACGTGGTCGCGTACGGGATGTTCAGCACCTCGGTGTGCTTCTCCCACTGCTCCGGCGCAGCCGCGCGGATGGAGAAGTACATCGCGAACAGCGCCGCGAAGAACATGAGTTCGCTGGAGAGCCACACGATCGTCCCGACGCTGACCATGTTGGGTCGGGTCAGGGAGTGGATCCGGCTCTTGTCAATGGCTGGGGCCGCAGTCACGCGGTCATTATTGCCCCTGACCGGGACCGACGATCAGCGGGGTGCCAAACCCGCCCCCTCCGTGGCCCGATCGTGGTGGTCCGCTTCGCCTGACCTACCCTGAAAAGCGTGCTGCACGTCGATCAGATCCTCGCCGTCACCTCGGCCCTTCCGGCGACGCTGGCGGCGGGAGGCGAGAGCGCCCCGCCGCCGTTCACCGTGGCCCGGGTGTTCACCGAGACCCGGCTGGACAGCTGGCTCACGCTGGGCATCGTGCTGGCCGCCGGTCTCTACCTCTACGGGGTGCACCGGCTGCGGCTGCGCGGCGACCGCTGGCCGGTCATCCGTACCGTGTCGTTCCTCGGCCCCGGCCTCGGCGGCATCGCGCTGGTCACGCTCACCGGGCTCGGCGCGTACGACACCGCCCTGCTCTCGGTGCACATGGTCCAGCACATGGTGCTGTCGATGATCGCGCCGATCTTCCTGGCGCTCGGCGCGCCGGTCACGCTGGCGCTGCGCACGCTGCCGGTACGCCCGCGCAAGCGCCTGCTCGCGATCGTGCACAGCCGGATCGCGCGGATCTACAGCTTCCCGCTCGTGGCGTTCACCATCTTCGTGGTGAACCCGTTCGCGCTCTACTTCACCGACCTCTACGAGTTCACCCTGCGTCACGAGTGGGCACACGAGCTGGTCCACGCGCACTTCATCGCCACCGGCTGCGTCTTCTTCTGGCCGCTGCTCGGCCTCGACCCGCTGCCCGGACGCTGGCCGTACCCGGCGCGCGCGCTGCTCATGCTGCTCTCGGTGCCGTTCCACACCGTGCTCGGGCTCACCATCATGCAGAGCACCACGCTGTTCGGCGGCGACTGGTACCCGTCGCTCAACCTGTCCTGGTCCGACCCCTGGAACGACCAGGTGGTGGCCGGGGGCGTCCTCTGGGCCGGCGGCGAGTTCGTCAGCGTCACCATGCTCGCCGTCCTGGTCGTCCAGTGGGTCAGACAGTCCGAGCGCGAGGCCCGCCGGCTCGACCGCGAACTGGACCGCCAGGAGGCCCGCGAGCGCGCCGCGGAAACCAGCGCCTGAGGCCCCTGCAGGGGTACGCCCCGAGCCCGCCCGGGCGGGGCGACAGGCCGAACGTGACGCCCGCTACGATCAGCGGGCAGCTACGAGGTGGGAGCCACGTCACGATGAGCGATCGTCTTTGCACCGTCCTGCTCTACAGCGACGACCCGAAGGTCCGCGACCGGATGCGGCTGGCCGTGGGCACCCGGCCGGCGCCCGGCATCGAGATCGAGTTCGTCGAGGCCGACGAGTACGCCGCCTGCGTCCGGCTGGTCGACGACTACGAGATCGACCTGCTGCTGCTCGACGGCGAGGCGAGCCCGGGCGGCGGCATCGGCATCGCCCGCCAGATCAAGGACGACCGGGACGACGCGCCGCCGACCTGCGTGGTGCTGGCCCGCGCCGCCGACCGCTGGCTGGCCGCGTACGCCGAGGTCGACGCCACGCTGACCCACCCGCTGGACCCGGTGATCGCCGGCAGCACCGTCGCGGAGCTGCTGCGCCGCACCACCGCCGCCGCCTGATCCCCCGGCCTTCGCGCGCCACGGCGACGCGGCCGTGGCGCGCCCCAACCGCTTTCCTCACGCCGCTCGGAGGCCCGTCATGGGCGAACGGACCTGGCCGCTTCTGCTCAACGCGCTGCTGCGCGGCGAGGAGCTCTCCACCGCCGACACCGCGTGGGCGATGGGCGAGATCATGGCCGGCTCGGCCACCCCGGCGCAGATCGCCGGGTTCGCCGTGGCGCTGCGCACCAAGGGCGAGACGCCCGCCGAGCTGGGCGGCCTGGTCGAGGCCATGCTGACCCGCGCGGTGCCGGTGCGGCTGCCCGACGAGGTACGCGAGACCGCGCTGGACGTGGTCGGCACCGGCGGTGACCTCGCGCACACGGTGAACATCTCCACCATGGCGGCGCTCGTGGTCGCCGGGGCCGGCGTCCGCGTGGTCAAGCACGGCAACCGGGCCGCCTCCTCCTCGTGCGGCACCGCGGACGTGCTGGAGGAGCTCGGCGTACCGCTGGACCTGGCACCCGAGCAGGTGGCCCGCTGCGTCACCGAGGCCGGCATCGGCTTCTGCTTCGCCGCCCGCTTCCACCCCGGCATGCGCCACACCGGCCCGGTCCGGCGCGAGATCGGCGTACCCACCGCCTTCAACTTCCTCGGCCCGCTGACCAACCCGGCGCGGCCCCGCGCGGGCGCGGTGGGCTGCTTCGACAAGCGGATGGCCCCGGTGATGGCGGCCGTCTTCGCGGCCCGCGGCGACTCCGCGATCGTGGTACGCGGCGAGGACGGCCTGGACGAGTTCAGCACCGGCGCGCCCACCCGGGTCTGGGTGGCGCAGCAGGGCACCGTCACGGAGGCGCTGCTGGACGCGGCGGAGCTCGGGGTGCCCCGGGCCACCCTCGCCGACCTGCGCGGCGGAGACGCGGCCTACAACGCCGACGTGGTCCGCCGCCTGCTGGCCGGCGAGACCGGCCCGGTGCGGGACGCGGTGCTGGTCAACGCCGCTGTCGCGCTGTCCACCCAGGGCCCGCTCGACGGTGATCTGCACGAGGCGCTGCGGGCCAACCTGGACCGCGCCGCCGAGGCCGTCGACTCGGGCGCCGCCGCTGCCGCGCTGGACCGCTGGCTGGCGGTCGCGCGCACCGCCTGACGCGGGCCTGGCGCGGGTGTTGTCGTACCGGCGTGCCAAACTACACGGGAGTTATTTTCCGTTTTCGGTCTTTGGTCCACCGGCCGGCGCCCCACCGCCCCGGCCGGTGCCCGGAGCGAGAGGAGCCCCCGTGTCTGACCGCGAGCTGCACTGCGACACCTGCGAGGACGTCGTGCTGTTCGAGGCGCCGCCCTGCGGCGACGGGCACGGCGTCGACTGCCCGGAGCTGATCTGCACCGGCTGCGGCGCGGCAGTGGTGATCGCCACGTTCACCTTCCGCCCGACGCGCCTGTCCGGCCGCCGCCCTCGCCGCCCGTCCCACCCCCAGGCCGCCTGACCTCCCCTCCCCTCCCGCCCTTCCCGCGCCGCACCGCGCCTCTTCCCGCGCCGCGTCGTTCCCGCGCGCACCGCGCCGTTCCTGCGCCGGGCCATTCCTGCGCTACGCCTTCTCCTGTGCCGCGCGCCTTCCGCGCCGTGCACCTTCTGCACTTTCCGCGCACCGCGCCGCACCCCTGCTGCACCCTCTCCGCGCACCCGCGCCTGTCCGCGCCGCTTGCTTACGCCGCTGGGCGCGGCCGCCCACCCTTCCCGCCCCCGCCACGCCCGACAGTCCAACCGCCCGCCGCTCGTGATCAAGGAGTCTGTGTCCCCCACGGTTGTCCAGGCGGACACAAACTCCTTGATCACCTCCCCGTGGCCTGCAGGGGCGGGCGTTCCCCCGTCCGAAGCGGTGATCAAGGGGTTTGTGTCACCGGCGGTGCGCGAAATTGCCCCAAACTCCTTGATCAACGGGGCAGGGCGGGTGCCGGGAGCACGGCAGGCGTTGGGCCTTGGGCGTGAGTGTCGGCGGTGACCCCGTGACGGCACCGCGCCATGGGAGACGGACTGCGGTTTCGCCCACCAGGCCAAGCCGCGCGACGAGATCTTGGAAGGAAACGGCGCTCATGGCCCGCCAGAAGGGCCCCAATCTTCCAAGATCTCCGACAGCGCCCCGCCCCGAGAGGGATAAGTCAGACAGAAGGCCCCTCACCCCGGCTTGATCGACTCCACTTCCCCGAAGTGGCGGCATCATCACCCTTGATCAACACCATTTCCCCGAAGTGGTGCCATCAGAGGCTCCGCGACACCACCACTTCGGCGAGCTGGTGTTGATCTCGCCGGGCGGCAGCGCGCCGGAGGCGGAGCGGGACAGCGCCAGGCCGACCGCACGGGCGGTGATCATGAGGTTGGCGGGGACAAAAAGGACCGCCGATGCCGTCAACTTCATGATCAACGCGCGCAGCGCGGGGGTAGGCGGGAGGGGGGAAAGCGGCAGGCCCGCTACCCCGGGAGGGGTGCGGGCCTGCGGTGGTGCTTCGGGTCAGTGCTCGGCGGTGCGGCGGGTGCCGGAGTAGTACTCGAAGAGCAGCCCGCAGGTGGCGAAGACCACCGCCACCATGCCCAGTCCCAGCAGCCAGAACTGCCAGAACACCAGACCGAGACCGGCGATCGCGGCGGCCAGCGCCAGACCGAACGGCCAGTAGCTGCCCGGGCTGAAGAAGCCGACCTCACCGGCGCCGTCGGCGATCTCGCCGTCCGGCCGATCCTCGGGGCGCAGGTCGATACGGCGGGAGACGAACCAGAAGAAGCCGCCGCACATGGCACAGAGCAGGAAGGAGAGCAGCAGCGCCACGGTGCCGATCCACTCGATGCGGCCGTCGCTGTCGGCGTACGTCCAGGCGCCGTAGAGGATGGCCGCGCCGAGGAGGAACGTGGCGATGGTGAGGAAGATCTTCCACTCGGTCTTCATGCCGGACCTCTCAGCTTCCCGCGCCGGCCTGGGCGTCGGACGGGTTGAAGTTGTTCACGTCACGCCGGGTGTCGAACGGCTTCGTCTCGGTGGCGTACTCGGGCTCACCGATCGCGCCGAGCGCCTCCTGGGTCGACTTGCCGGCCTTCTTGGCCGCCAGGAACTGGTCGTACTTCTCCGGCGAGACGACCCGCAGCTCGAAGTTCATGAAGGCGTGGTAGCTGCCGCACAGCTCGGCGCAGCGGCCGACGAACGCGCCCTCCTGGTCGATGCTGGAGACCTCGAACGTGTTGCGCACGTTGCCCGGCATGACGTCGCGCTTGAACAGCAGCTCCGGCACCCAGAACGAGTGGATGACGTCGCGGCTGGTCTCCTCGAACCGGATCGAGCGGCCGCTGGGCAGCACCAGCACCGGGATGACCTCGCTGGTGCCCAGCACCGAGGCGACGGTGTTGGCGTCGCGGCCCTCGCCGTCGCGGTAGTTGAACTGCCAGTTCCACTTGAACGCCACGACCTCGACTGTGACGTCCGGGTTCTTCGACTCCTTGATCACGTCGGTCTGCACGACCGCCGTGTAGTAGAAGAGCACGGAGACCACGAGGATCGGCGCGATGGTGTAGAGGAACTCCATCGGCAGGTTGTAGCGGGTCTGCACCGGCAGCTCGTTGCCGCGCTTGCGGTAGCGGACCACGCACCAGAAGATCAGGCCCCAGACGAACACACCGACGGCCAGCGCCGCGATGCAGGACGCGATCCACAGGTCGTACATGCGCTGCGACTCGGGCGTGATGCCGCCCTGCGGCCAGCCGAACCCGCCGAACGCCTTGCCGACGTCACAGCCGGTGAGCGAGACCAGCAGCGCCGCCGCGCCGAGACCGAGCCCGGCGATTCGACCAGCGCCACGCCGCCGGCGTCCACCGGCTCCCGGGGAAGCGCTGTCCCGTACGGCCGAGCGCCGTACCTCCGAACTCCTTGCGACCACCTGGTCCTGCCTCCCTAGCGCGCCGCGGCGGTTGTTCTCCCTGACACCGACGGCAAAGGCGTCACCGACGGTCGCAGATTACTCGACCATGACCGGCCAGGCCGTCTTGGGGTCGCTGTCCACCCCCATCGGGGGGATCTTGGGCGTAACCGGGCGATAGCGTGGAACGTCATGAGCGCCTCCCCGGTCTACCTGGACGCCGCCACCGCGGCTCCGCTGCATCCGGTCGCGCGGCAGGCGATGCTGGCCGCCCTGGACGACGGCTGGGCCGACCCGGCCCGGCTCTACTCGGCGGCCCGCCGGGCCCGCCAGCTCCTCGACGCCGCGCGGGAGGCCGCCGCGCAGACGCTCGGCGTCCGCGCCGACGAGCTGTCCTTCACCCCCAGCGGTACGGCGGCAGCGCACGCCGCCGTACTCGGTGCCCTGGCCGGGCGGCGGCGGGCCGGGGCGACGCTGGTGCACTCGGCGATCGAGCACTCGGCGGTGCTGCACGCCGCGCAGCGGCACACCGCCGCCGGCGGCGCGGCGGTGTCCGTACCGGTGAACCGGTCGGGCCGGGTGGACCTGGACGCCTGGGCGTCGGCGGTGGCCGCGCCCGGCGTGGCCCTGGCCGCGCTGATCGGGGCCAGTCACGAGGTGGGCACGGTGCAGCCGGTGCCCGCCGCTGCCGAGTTGTGCGCCGAGGCGGGCGTGCCGCTGTACGTGGACGCGGCGCAGCTCGTCGGCCGGGCGCCGCTGCCGGCGGGCTGGTCGGTGCTGACCGCCAGCGCGCACAAGTGGGGCGGGCCGCCCGGCGTCGGGCTGCTGGTGGTGCGCAAGGGCGCCCGGTGGGAGTCGCCGTACCCGGCCGACGAGCGGGAGTCGGGGCGTACCCCGGGGGTGGTGAACCTGCCGGCGGTGGTGGCGGCGGCGGCGAGCCTGCGCGCGGCGGCGGCCGACGCGGCGGCCGAGGCGGCGCGGCTGGGTCCGCTGGTGGACCGGATCCGGGCGCGGGTGGCGGCCGAGGTGCCGGACGTGGAGGTGGTCGGCGACCCGGTGGACCGGTTGCCGCACCTGGTGACGTTCTCCTGCCTGTACGTCGACGGCGAGGCGCTGCTGCACGCGCTGGACCGGCGCGGGTTCGCGGTGTCGTCCGGCTCGTCGTGCACGTCGTCGACGGTGCGGCCGTCGCACGTGCTGGAGGCGATGGGGGTGCTGTCGCACGGCAACGTGCGGGTGTCGCTGCACCGGGAGACCACCGAGGCGGACGTCGAGCGGTTCCTGACCGAGCTGCCCGGGATCGTCGCCGACCTGCGGGCGGAGGCGGGGGTGACGGACCTGTGAGCGAGCCGGACGAGGTGCTGGACTGCCGGGGGCAGCGCTGTCCCCTGCCGGTGATCAATCTCGCCCGGCTGGTGCCGGGGCTGCCGGCGGGCGCGGTGGTGCGGGTGCTGGCCGACGACCCGGCGGCGGCGGTGGACATCCCGGCGTGGTGCCGGATGCGCGGGCACGAGTTCCTCGCCGCGCACGAGGGGCCCGCCTACGACGTCCGGGTGTAAGGAAGGGCCCCTTGTTAACGCCTCGGGTAGAGGAAGGGGCCCTTCTTAACACCCAACGCTCAGCTGAGGTAGGCGAGGATGCCCGGCAGCGGGTCGGCCGCCACGGCGGTGTCGACCACCAGGCGCGGGCCGATCAGCGGCTCGTACTCGGCGCGGCGGCGCAGCGTCAGCTCCCAGGTGCCGTCCTCGGGCGGGCGCGCGTCGACCCGGCGGCGGTGCTCCGCCTCGTCGCCGCAGTGCACCTCGATCACCCGCAGCGGCACGCCGGCCCGTTCGGCCACGTCGTGCCAGAGGCCCCGGGCGCTGGCGACCGGGTTCACCGCGTCGACCACCACGCTGAGCCCCAGGCCGAGCTGCACCTCGGCCAGCCCGGCGACCGCGCCGTACGCGGCCATGCCCGGCACGTCGCCGGTGAGGCCGTAGCGGTGCAGGGCCCGCTCGACCGGGTCGACCGGCAGGACCGGGGCGCGCAGGGCGACGCCGACGCGGGCGGCCAGGGTGGTCTTGCCCACGCCGGGCAGCCCGGCGAAGGCGACGAGAACCGGGCCGCCGGAGCCGGGGCGGACCGCCTCCGGGTCCACCCCGCCCCCCGGGACGGCCGCGCCGGTCACAGCAGGTGCGGCCGGACGTCCTCGGCGGCCGCGTCACCGTACGACTCGGCGAGTCGCTTCACGAACAGGTCGCGGCGGACCTCGTACTCCTGGCCGCCGAAGTTCTCCAGCACGAGCGTGGCGAGCAGGCAGCCGACCTGGGCGGCGCGCTCCAGGCCGACGCCCCAGTCGAGCGCGGCGAAGAATCCGGCCCGGAAGCCGTCGCCGACGCCGGTCGGGTCGACCGCCTGGATCTCCCGGGCGATCGGCACCCGGATCGTGCCGATCTCCCGGCCGGCGATCTCCACACCCTGCTTGCCCAGCGTGGTGACCCGCACCTTGACCCGGTCGAGCAGCTGCTCGTCGGTCAGTCCGGCCTTGCTCTGCAGCAGCGAATTCTCGTACTCGTTGGTCATCAGGTAGTCGGCGCCCTCGACCAGGCCGAGCACGTCCTCGCCGTCCATCCGGGCGAGCTGCTGGGACGGGTCGGCGACGAAGGCGTAGCCGCGGTCCCGGCACTCGCCGGAGTGGCGGATCATCGCAGCCGGGTCGTTGGCGCTGACCAGCACCAGGTCGAGGCCGCCGAGGCGCTGCGCCACCGGCTGCAGCTCGATGTTGCGGGCCTCGCTCATCGCCCCGGCGTAGAAGGAGGCGATCTGGCACATGTCGGTGTCGGTGGTGCAGACGAAGCGCGCGGTGTGCGCCACCTCGCTGACGTGCACCGAGTCGCAGTCGACGCCGTGGCGCTCCAGCCAGGAACGGTAGTCGGCGAAGTCGGCGCCGACCGCGCCGAGCAGCACCGGGCGCAGCCCGAGCTGGGCCATGCCGAAGGCGATGTTGGCGGCGGTGCCGCCGCGCCGCAGGACCAGCTCGTCGACGAGGAAGGAGAGCGAGACCTTGTCGAGCTGGTCGGCGATGAGCTGGTCGGCGAACCGGCCCGGGAAGCTCATCAGGTGGTCGGTCGCGATCGAGCCGGTTACGGCGATCTTCATGTCAACCCTCGTGGTCGGGAGCACGGCGCGGTCAGCCTACCGGCCCCCGGACCGGACGGACGGCGGTCGGTCACCAACCGGTCGATCAGCGCACACCCGGACGTCACGCACGGGGTACGACGAAGCGGCGGGCCGCCCCAGTCGGGGACGGCCCGCCGTTTTCGGTCGGTGCGTCGACTCAGCTGAAGGAGTCGCCGCAGGCGCAGGAGTTGCCCGCGTTCGGGTTGTCGATGGTGAAGCCCTGGGCGTCGATCCGGTCGGCGAAGTCGATGGTGGCGCCGGTCAGGTAGGGGGCGCTCATCCGGTCGACGACGACCTCGACACCGTCGAAGTCGGTGACGATGTCACCGTCGAGCGAACGCTCGTCGAAGAACAGCTGGTACCGCAGGCCGGAACAGCCACCCGGCTGCACGGCGACCCGGAGCCGCAGGTCGTCGCGGCCCTCCTGCTCGATCAGGGCCTTGACCTTCTGCGCCGCGACGTCGGTGAGGACGACGGTGCTGGGGGCCTTGGCCTCGGTCGACTCGGTCTGCGCTGGCGTGGTCACGTGGAAGTCTCCCTGCGCGGTATAGGTCCGGACGTCCTGGCCAACGCCGCACGTCCGCCAGTGATTCCCGGTGTGGTCCGTCTTTCGATCGTACGCCGCCGTCGGCGTCACCACCCGGCGGCGTGACCAGCGGAACCGGTCAGCGGCTCCACTGCCCGGCCAGCCGCGCGCCGAGCGCGCGGAGCCCCTCGGCCGGGCGCGTCATCGCCGCGTCCACTCCCCCGTGCTCCTCGCCGCCGAAGTGCTCCACCAGGCTGTACGCGTCGGTCACGCCCGCCGCGGCGGCCTCCCGCCGTCCGGTGCTCACCCGTCCCGCCAGCACCACGCAGGGCACGCCCCGGTCCCGGGCGGCCCCGGCCACGCCCGCGACCACCTTGCCGCGCAGCGACTGGTGGTCGAACGAGCCCTCGCCGGTGATCACCAGGTCGGCGGCGTCGAGCGCGGCGTCCAGCCGCACCGCGCGGGTGACCAGCCCGATGCCGGATTCGCACCGGCCGCCCAGCGCCAGCACTGCCGCGCCGAGGCCGCCGGCCGCGCCGCCGCCGGGCAGCGCTCCCAGCCCGGGCGGGCAGCCCGGCAGCCGCTCGGTCAGCACCTCCGCCCAACGCTGCAACGCGGCGTCCAGCAGCAGCACGTCGGCCCGGTCGGCGCCCTTCTGCGGGCCGAAGACGCTGCTCGCGCCGTGCAGCCCGAGCAGCGGGTTGTCCACGTCGGTGGCGGCGACGAGCGTCGCGCCGCGCAGCCGGGGCTCGCCGTCGAGCGCGGCCACCGCGGTCAGCGCCGCGCCGCCGTACGGCAGGGCCCGGCCGGCGGCGTCGAGCGGGGTGACGCCGAGCGGGACGAGCATCCCGGCGCCGCCGTCGTTAGTGGCCGAGCCGCCCAGCCCCACCACCACTGTGCGCGCGCCCGCCTCGACCGCGGCGGTGACCAGCAGCCCCAGCCCGTACGAGGTGGTGGCCTTCGGGTCGCGTTCGGCGTCGGCGAGCAGGTGCAGGCCGCACGCCTGGGCGCTCTCCAGGTACGCCGTGCCGTCGTCGGTGAGCAGGATCTCACCGGTGGCCGGGCGGCCCAGCGGGTCGACGGTGGGCACCGGCAGCCGGCGTCCGCCGAGCGCCTCGGCGAGCACCTCGACGAACCCCGGTCCGCCGTCGGCCAGCGGCCGGACCAGCAGTTCGTCGCCGGGGGCGACGTCCCGCCAGCCCTCGGCCACCGCGGCGGCCACCTCGGGGGCCGACAGCGTGCCGGCGAACTTGTCCGGGCAGAGCAGCACGCGCATGCGCAGCAGTGTGGCAGGCCACATCCGAGGCGGCTGCGGCGCGGGCGCGCTGTGGGACCATGGGGGCGTGACTTCGACCTGGGTTGAGCCGTCCAACACCGCCACGGCGCTGCTGCTCCTCGGCCGCGGCAGCGACCCCGCCACCGAACGTGGCGTGGAGTGTCCGGGTGATCTCCCCGCGCCGAGCGACCCCGATCTGGTGGCGCGCGCCGCCGCCGCGAAGGCCGCGCTCGGCACGAAGGTGTTCGTGCTGGGGCACCATTACCAGCGCGACGAGGTGATCCAGTTCGCCGACGTGACGGGCGACTCGTTCAAGCTGGCCCGGGAGGCGGCGGCCCGGCCGGACGCGGAGTACATCGTCTTCTGCGGCGTGCACTTCATGGCCGAGAGCGCCGACATCCTCACCTCGGACGCACAGAAGGTGATCCTGCCCGACCTGGCGGCCGGCTGCTCGATGGCCGACATGGCGGTGCTGTCGCAGGTCGAGGCCGCGTGGGACACGCTCACCGACCTGGGCGTCGCGGCCGACACCGTTCCGGTGACGTACATGAACTCCTCGGCCGACATCAAGGGCTTCGTCGGCCGCAACGGCGGCGTGGTCTGCACCTCGTCCAACGCCAAGCGCGCGCTGGACTGGGCGTTCGAGCAGGGCAGCAAGGTGCTGTTCCTGCCCGACCAGCACCTGGGCCGCAACACGGCGGTGCTGGAGATGGGCTTCTCGCTCGACGACTGCGTGCTCTACGACCCGCACAAGCCCAACGGCGGGCTGACCGCCGAGCAGCTGCGGGACGCGAAGATGATCCTGTGGCGCGGTCACTGCTCGGTGCACGGCCGCTTCACGCTCGACAGCGTCAACGACGTACGTGAGCGGGTGCCGGGCGTGAACGTGCTGGTGCACCCGGAGTGCCGGCACGAGGTGGTGAACGCCGCCGACCTGGTGGGCTCGACCGAGTTCATCATCAGGACGATCGAGGCGGCGCCGGCGGGCTCGGCGTGGGCGGTCGGTACGGAGCTGAACCTGGTCCGCCGGCTCGCGCTGGCCCACCCGGACAAGCAGATCATGTTCCTCGACCGGGCGGTCTGCTACTGCTCGACGATGAACCGGATCGACCTGCCGCACCTGGTGTGGGCGCTGGAGGAGCTGGTCGCAGGCCGCGTGGTCAACCAGATCACAGTCGATCCGGAGACCGCCCGACACGCCCGGTCGGCGCTGGACCAGATGCTCGCGCTTCCGGGAGCCTGATCACCCTCGGTCACCCCACTGGCACACAAACGCACCGGACACCCGGTTCGTGCCCTCGCTGGTGTTGTGACCGATTCCATTTTCGTCACGGAGGGCTATGCTGCCGGGGCGATGACACACGCGGCCCGTTTTCCCATGGCCGCGTTCCGGGTAGCGATGAACGTCGTGCACCCATCACTAGACACAGCAGTACCCAACGCGCTGGAGGTTGCGTTGACCGACGACGTCCTGGTCGTACACGGAGGCACTCCGCTTGAAGGGCGGATCCGCGTGCGCGGCGCGAAGAACCTGGTGTCCAAGGCGATGGTGGCCGCCCTGCTCGGCGACACACCCAGCCGGCTGTTCGACGTGCCCCGTATCCGTGACGTCGAGGTGGTCCGCGGTCTGCTCGGCCTGCACGGCGTCAAGGTCAGCGACGGCGACGAGGAGGGCGAGCTGGTCTTCGACCCCTCGAACGTCGAGAGCGCCAGCACCGACCAGATCAACGTGCACGCCGGTTCCAGCCGGATTCCGATCCTGTTCTGCGGCCCGCTGCTGCACCGGCTCGGCCACGCGTTCATCCCCGACCTGGGCGGCTGCCACATCGGCCCGCGGCCGATCGACTTCCACCTCCAGGCGCTGCGCGAGTTCGGCGCGACGGTCGACAAGACGCCGGAGGGCCTGCACCTGTCCGCGCCCAACGGGCTGCACGGCACGAAGTTCGCGCTGCCGTACCCGAGCGTGGGCGCCACCGAGCAGGTGCTGCTCACCGCGGTGATGGCCGAGGGCGTCACCGAGCTGCGCAACGCGGCGGTCGAGCCGGAGATCATCGACCTCATCTGCGTGCTGCAGAAGATGGGCGCGATCATCAAGGTGCACACCGACCGGGTGATCGAGATCCAGGGCGTCAAGAAGCTGCACGGCTACACCCACCGGCCGATCCCGGACCGGATCGAGGCGGCCAGCTGGGCGGCGGCGGCGCTGGCGACCCGCGGGCACGTCGAGGTGCTTGGCGCCCAGCAGGCCGACATGATGACCTTCCTGAACATCTTCCGCTCGGTCGGCGGCGAGTACGAGGTCACCGACCTGCGCCCGCCGCGCGGCGGCAGCCCGGGCCAGGAGGGCGGCATTCGCTTCTGGCACCCGGGCGGCGAGCTGAACGCGGTGGCGCTGGAGACCGACGTACACCCGGGTTTCATGACCGACTGGCAGCAGCCGCTGGTGGTCGCGCTCACCCAGGCCCGCGGCCTGTCGATCGTCCACGAGACGGTCTACGAGCAGCGGCTGGGCTACACCGAGGCGCTGAACACGATGGGCGCCAACATCCAGGTCTACCGGGACTGCCTGGGCGGCACCCCGTGCCGCTTCGGCCGGCGCAACTTCAAGCACTCCGCGGTGATCGCCGGGCCGAGCAAGCTGCACGCGGCCGACCTGGTCATCCCGGACCTGCGGGCCGGGTTCAGCCACCTCATCGCGGCGCTCGCCGCCGAGGGCACCTCCCGGGTGTACGGCGTGGACCTGATCAACCGCGGCTACGAGGACTTCGAGGCGAAGCTGGCCGACCTCGGCGCGCACGTCGAACGTCCCTGACCGTCCCGTTCACTCGACCGTCCGCGCCCGGTGCACCCGTGATGTGCACCGGGCGCGGCCGGTTGGCTACCCTTGCCGCGTGCCGTCGCTGTTTCGCCGCAAGTCCGCCGACCTCGTCGAGGAGTCCGTCACCACTGTGACGACCGACGAGGAGTCCTCCGCCGCCCGTCCCCGGGGCTACACGCCCAGCAAGAAGGAACTCGGGCAGGTCACGCCGAAGCGTCCGGTCGCCGGGCGTCGGCCGACCGCGCCGGCCAAGCCGTTGACCAAGGAGGAGGCCCGCGCGCAGCGCCGCGCCGCCCGCGCCGAGGCCGCCGCCGAGTTCCGTCGCGAGGGCGGCCCGCGTGACCGGGGCCCCGAGCGGCTGCTGGCCCGCAACGTGGTCGACTCCCGGCGTACGGTCGGCACCTGGTTCTTCGGCGGTGCGCTGATCGTGCTGGTCGGTTCCAACCAGGCCATGCCGCCGATCGTGCGGCTGCTGTCGAACCTGCTGTGGGGCGCGCTGGCGCTCGGCGTGCTGATCGACTCGGTGCTGATCTCCCGGAAGATCAAGCGGCTGATCCGCGAGCGCTTCCCGAAGAGCACCGAGAAGCTCGGCTCGATCTACTTCTACGCGATCATGCGGTCGATCACGTTCCGCCGGATGCGCGCTCCCGCGCCCCGGGTGAACATCGGCGACAAGGTCTGACCGGACGTACCCGGAACCGGCCCCTTCCCGCTCCGGCGGTGAGGGGCCGTTCTCGTGCGCGCCTGCCGATGCCGGGTCAGTTCACCCCGAGCAGGCGCAGTACCGCGGTGGTGGCGGCCGCCGCGACCACGACCAGCACGAACGGCGCCCGGCGCCAGGCGAGCACCAGGCCGACCAGCACACCGGCGGGCCGGGCGTACCCGGCGAAGCCACCGGCCTCGGTCAGCGCCGCGGTGGCGGCGAGCGCGGCCAGCAGCGTGGCGGCGCCGACCGGCAGCAGGTGCCGGGCCCATTCCGGCAGGTCCAGCCGGTCCCGTAGCAGCACCCCGGCGACGCGGAAGCCGTAGGTGCCGGCGGCCAGCGCGAGGATCACGGCGATCAGCACGAGACCTCCCCCGCCCGCACATCCCGCCGGGCCTCGGCGTCGTCCACCGGTCCGCGTCCGGCCGTGTCCGGCACGGAGACCGGATCGCCGCTCGGCGCGGCGTCCCTGTCGGACGGCACGGCGGGCGCGGCGGGCGGGCGGCGGCGGGCCAGCATCGGCAGTACCAGCGTGGCGAGCGCGAGCAGCACCGGCAGCCCGGCCGGCAGCAGCGGGGTCGCCAGCACGGCCAGGCCGGCGCCGAGGAGCGCCACCCGGCGCGTCTCCCGGTCACGCAGGCTGGGCAGCAGCAGGGCGGCCAGCCCGGCCGGGAAGGCGGCGTCGAGTCCCAGCGCGGCCGGGTCGCCGGCCGCGCCGCCGGCGAGCACGCCGAGCGCGGTGCCGGTGTTCCAGGCCAGGAAGAGCAGCACCCCGGCGAGCCAGAACGCCCGGCGCCGCCCCGGTCCGGCCGGGCGGGCCAACGCGAACGCGGTCGCCTCGTCGGTCATCAGGTGGCTGCCGAGCAGCCGCTGCCAGCGCCGGGAGCCGAGCGCGCCGCCGAGGGCCAGGCCGAACGGCAGGTGCCGGGCGTTGAGGAGCAGGCCGGCGAGGACCGCCGCGAGCGGGCTGCCGGCCACGACGAGGCCCACTGCCATGAACTGGGCGCCACCGGCGTAGACGATCGCCGACATGGCCAGTGCGGCCCAGGCGGGCAGGCCGGCGGCCACCGCCACGGCGCCGAACGACGCGCCCACGGCGAGCATCGCCGCGCCGATGGCCGCGACGTCGCGGAGCACCCGGGCGTCGCCCGTTCGGTATGCCGTACGCATGTCCATTATCCTGAACGCGAGAACGCTTGTTCGTCAAACCGAACAAACCGACCGTTGGAGCGAACACATGGCGATCGACCCCGCTCCCCCACTCGCCACCATCGCGGCAGCGCTGCGCCGCGAGCGCGAACGGGCAGGCCTGTCGCTCACCGAGCTGGCCCGCCGCGCCGGCATCGCCAAGTCCACGCTGTCCCAACTGGAGTCGGGCTCCGGAAACCCCAGCGTGGAGACGCTCTGGGCGCTCGGCGTGGCGCTGGACGTGCCGTTCAGCCGCCTGGTCGAACCGCCGGTCGCCGCCGTCCGGGTGGTCCGGGCCGGCGAGGGCCCCCGGATCCGGTCCGAGCACGCCGACTTCTCCGCCACGCTGCTCGCCGCCGGGTCACCGCACGTCCGGCGGGACGTCTACGTGATGGAGCTGGAACCCGGGGCGGTACGCCTCGCCGAGGCGCACACCCCGCGCAGCGTCGAACACGTCGTCGTGGCCGCCGGCCGGATGCGCGTCGGTCCCGAGACCGACCCGGTCGAGCTGGGCCCCGGCGACTACGCCACGTTCCCCGGTGACACCCCGCACCGGTACGAGGCGCTGGCCCCCGGCACGTTCGCCGTACTCGTCATGGAGCACCCGTGACCGCGGCCGGCGCCCGGTAGAGCCGGGCCACGACCTCCTCGATGTCGGGCTCCACGATCGAGATGTCCCGCAGCGTGGCCACGCCGGCCAGCCCGGACACCACCTCGGCGACGGTCGCCCGTTCCAGTGCGAAGACCAGCCGCCGCCCGTCCGCCTCCACCCGCTGCACCGGCGCGCCGGGCAGCACCGGCGGCTCGGGCAGCGCCGCGTCCAGCTCGGCGACCACCATCCGGCGTGAGCCGTACCGGCGGTGCAGCTCGGCGATCGACCCGTCGTGCACCACCCGCCCGTGGTCGATCACCACGAGCCGCCGGCACAGCCGCTCGATGTCGGCCAGGTCGTGGGTGGTGAGCACGAGCGTGGTGTCGCCGGCCCGGCCCAGCTCGGCCAGGAAACCGCGCACCGCCTGCTTGCTCACCACGTCCAGGCCGATCGTCGGCTCGTCCAGGAACAGCACCTCCGGGCCGTGCAGCAACGCCGCGGTCAGCTCGCCGCGCATCCGCTGACCGAGCGAGAGCTGCCGGACCGGCGTGTCCAGGAACGCGTCCAGGTCGAGCAGGTCCCGGCAGCGGGCCAGCCGGGCCGCGTGCTCGCCGGCCGGCACCCGGTAGACGTGCCGCAGCAGGTCGAACGAGTCCCGCAGCGGCAGGTCCCACCAGAGCTGCGAGCGCTGCCCGAACACCACGCCGATGCGCAGCGCCAGGCGCGTCCGGTCCGCCACCGGGCGCAGCCCGCACACCCGCGCCCGGCCCGACGACGGCGTCAGCACGCCGGTGAGCATCTTCAGCGTTGTCGACTTCCCGGCGCCGTTCGGGCCGATGTAGCCGAGCATCTCGCCGCGCTCCACCCGCAGGTCGACCCCGTCGACGGCGGTCACCGTCCGCTTCTCCCGCCGCAACCGCCCGGCCCGGACCCGGACCGTGAACTCCTTGCGCAGCCCGTCCATCTCGATGACGCTCATGACCCCGTACTCCGGTAGTGGCGGACCCCGACGCGCCAGGCCAGGGCGGCCAACGACGCCGCGACCACCGCGACGCCCGGCGCGGCCCAGCCCGCCCAGGGCGGCAGGCCGAGCGGATCGGCGCGGCCCAGCAACGCCAGCGCCGGGTGGTAGCTGACGAAGGCGAACCCCATCCCGTACGCGAACAGCGCGCGGAACCAGCCGCCGTACACGGTGACCGGGTACGAGGTGAAGTCACGCCCGCCGTAGGTGACCGAGTTGGCCAGCTCGCCGGAGTCGACCCAGTAGAACGACACGGTGGCGGTCAGCACGAAGACCGAGGCGAAGAAGACCACGGCGGCCAGCGGCGCGACGACTGCCAGCGCCACCCGGCCCGGTGTCCAGTCGATCCCTGCCGAGCCGAGCGCGAACAGCAGCACGGCGAGCCCGAACACGGCCCGGGACAGCTTGCGCAGCGGCAGGTCCATCAGCAGCAGCTGCGGCAGCGCGCCGAGCGGGCGGACCAGCACGGCGTCGAGCAGGCCGGTGCGCACGTACCGGGGAAGCCGTTCGATGTTGCCGACCAGCAGGTCGGCGGTGGCGAAGCCGCACGACGACAGGCCGACCACGACGAGCGTCTCGCGCAGCGTGAAGCCGCCCAGCTCCCGCGTCACGCCGAAGATCACCAGGACAGTGACCACGTCGAACACCGTCGCGCCCACGTTGCCGACCAGGTCCACCACGAACGAGGTGCGGTACGCCGCCTGCGAGCGCGCCTGCACGCCGAGCAGCGCCCGGTACGCCCGCAGCGCGCCACCGCCCTCAGCCACCCTGCACCACCAGGCGGCGCTCGGCGCGGCGCTGGATCAGCCGGCACAGCGCCAGCAGCACCACCACCCAGCCGGCCTGCATCCCGACCAGGGCGAGACCGGTGGACATCGGCTCCCGCTCCACGAGCACGTCCAGCGGCACCTGGAGGATGCTCGGGAACGGGGTGGCGTACCGCAGGACCGCCTCCAGCGGACCCGGCAGGAACCCGAGCGGGAAGTAGAGCCCGGCCAGCACGCCCGAGCCGAGCGTCCACAGGATCATCGGGCCCCGGACGTCCTGCAACCAGTACGCGGTGGCGTTGACCAGATAGCGGCAGCCGAAGCAGACCACCACCGCGAGCAGCGCGGAGAGCAGGAACAGCGGCACCGTGGCCCAGTGCCGGGGCACGTACACGGCGAAGAAGAACGGCCCGATCACCAGCGGCGGCACCAGCCGGGCCAGCGCCGCGAACCCGGCCCGGCCCAGGTCGGTGGCGAGGTAACTGGTCACCGGATGCACCGGCCGCAGCAGGTCGGCGGCCACCTCGCCGGTGCGGATCCGGTCGGCCAGATCGGTCCAGCCCCAGATGGCGATCACCGCCAGCAGCCCCTGACCGGCCCAGACGAACGTGGCGAGCTGCGCCCGGTCGTACCCGGCCACAGTGCCTGCCGCGCCGGTCGCGGCGAGGAAGATGTAGCAGCGCAGAAAGCCGAACACGGTGTTGGTGCACAACCCCGCCACGGCGGCCTGACGGTAGGTCGCGTGCCGCCGGAACCCCGCCGCCGCGATCGCGCCGAATGTCCGAAACCATGGGGTAACGTGTGCGCCGGTGGGTGGTGCCACAGTGGCGGTGACCGAGCCCACGCCGTTACCCTCCTTCCGCAGCCACGACGTGCTGGACCGGGCGACTGTACCGGCACGTCCGGCGCCCCAGCGCGAGAATTTCCAATGAGGTGACACCGCCGTGAGCGAGCGACGCGAGCCGGCCCCGGGGCCGTCCCGCGCGAGCGGCGGGAGGGGTTGCCGATGAGTGGCTGGGGCAGCTGGCGCGAGCCGGCCGAACCGGCCTGGGCCGCCGAGCCCACCCACGAATGGCAGCCGCAGTTCCCCGGGCAGCGCTACCCCGGTGACATCGGCATCGAGAACCTGACGCCGCGCCGCCGCGCCGTGGTCGGCCGCGCCGAGGTACGCCCGGTCAGCCCCACGCCCGACGCCGACCCGTACCCGGTCAGCCCGGCCGGCGCGAACCCGGTCAGTCCGGCCGGGTTCCATCCGGTCAGTCCGGCGCCCGACGCCGATCCGTATCCGGTCAGCCCCGCGGGCGCGCACCCGGTCAGTCCCGCCGGGTTCCATCCGGTCAGCCCCGCGTCCGGCGACGCGTACCCGGTCAGTCCCGCCGGTCCCCGGCCGGGCCGTGCGGCGCACGGCGGGAGCGGGCACCCGGCCCGCCCGGCGGGCCCCCGCGACGCGCACCCGGTCAGCCCGGCGGGTCCGCACGGCCCGCACCCCGCCGGCCCGGCGGGTCCACGCGACGCGCATCCGATCAGCCCGGCCGGGCCCCGCAGGGCCGATCCGGTGAGTCCCGCGGGTCCGCGCGACGCGTACCCCGTCAGTCCGGCCGGCCCACGCGACGCGCACCCGGCCGGTCCACACGGCACGTATCCGACCCGTCCCGCCGGTCCGCGCGGGGTCGAGCCGGCGGGGTCCGGCGGTCCACGCGGTGGCGGCCCGGCCGGTCCGGCCGCTTCCCGCGGGGCGTACCCGGTCGGGCCCGCGGGTCACGGCGGCCAGCGCCCCGCCGGCAGCCCTCCGGACGATCGTCGCGGGCACCCCACGGACGGGCGGCGGCCCTGGCCGGAGGATCGGCACCCCGGCCCGCCCACGCCGCCCGACCAGCGGCTCGACCAACGCTGGGTACGTCCCGAGGCCGCACCGCGCCGGCCGTCCCAGCCGGGCTGGATGCCGGAGCCGAACGAGTTCCCGGACCATGCCGAGCGCCGGGCCGACCGCCCGCACCAGGCCGACGGACGCCGCGCCCCGGTCGAGGGCCCGCCTGCCGCGTCGGAACAGCGGTGGGGCTCGGCGTCCGACGCGCGGCGGGACCACTCCCCCGCCGGGCGCCGCGAGTCCATGCCCGACGGACGCCGTGACCGCTTCCCGGACGAGCGCCGGGAGCCGCCGTTCGACGGGCGGCGCGACCACGGCGCCGGGCGTCCGGCCGATCGGCGCGACGACGCCGTGTCGCCGCTGGAGCGGGGCGCGGCCGGGTGGGGCCAGCCGGGCCGGGACGGTTGGCGCGGCACCGACGGTGACGGCTGGCGTGACCCGAGCAGGCGTCCCCCGGCGGAGCGGCGTGAGCCGGTGGACGGCCGCGCCCCGGCAGATCACCGCTCGCCGACGGACGGCCGCCCCTTCGCGGATGGCCGTGCGCCGGGCCGGGAGGCCGCCGCGTACCCGGAGACCCAGCGCCGCGCGCCCGAGAACGGGCATCCGCAGACCGAGCCCGACCGGTATGGCGCACCGCGTCCCGCCGCCGACCAGCGGTGGCAGGGTCAGCGCCCGCCGGCTGACCGGTCCCGCCCGCACCAGGGCGAGTGGCCGATCATCGAGCCGAGGTCCCGTCCCGAGCCGGACACGCGCCGGCCGGACGAACGGCAGCGCCCGCAGGAGGAACGGCCGGCGCCGCAGCGGTACCCGATGCCGCCGTCCGACGCCGCCCGCCCCGACGCACGCCACCCGGAGCAGGGCAGTTCCGTCCGCCCAGGCTCGCGAGGCACCCGGCCGACCGGTCCGGGCAATCAGTCCGACCTCGCCGGTCACCGCGACGAGACGCACTCCCAGCCCTCCGCCACCCGGCCGCCCACCGCCATGCCCCGCCCCGAGCCCGGTCGGTCGCAGCCCGACGCTGCCGCCCGCCCCGAGGCCCCTGCCCCGCAGTGGCCGACGCGGCCGGACGCCCCCCGGCCCGGATCGCCCGACCGGAGTCCCGCGCAGCCGGACGACCGTCGGTCGTCGCAGGATGCACGCAGGCCGGCCCCGCCGGACGAGCGCAGGTCGACGCCGCCGGCGCAGTGGCCGGTGCGGCCGGCCGGTCACCCGCCGCCCCGAGTCGCCGACGGCCGGGAGACGGGACCTGTCGAACCGGCCGCACACACCCGCCCCGACGACCGTCCCCGGGTCGCCCCGGGACGCCCTGATCCAGTTCCGCCGCCGGCCGCGCCCGGCCGTTCCGGGGAAGGCCCGGCCACGCCTCGGACCGGCGACACCCCGCGTCCGGCATCTCCAGAGCCGCAGGCCGGCGTGCCCGCCGCGGGCACTCCCGCTTCCGGCGCGGTCGCCCCCGCCGCGTCGCCTTCCGACGCGCCCATTTCCCGTACGCCCGCTTCGGGCGTACCCACATCCGGAGCGCCCGCGTCCGGCGCGTCCGCTACCAGCGCACCCACATCCGGAGCGCCCGCGTCCGGCGCGCCCACGTCCGGCGCCCCCGCTTCTGGCGCACCCGCGCCTGGAGCACTCACGTTCGACGCCCCCGCTTCCGACGCACCCGCGCCTGGCGCTCCCACGTCCGGCGCGCCCAAGTCCGGCGCACCCACGACCAGCGCGTCCACGTCGGGAGCGTCCACTTTTGGCGCGTCCGCTCCCGGAGCACAGGGTCCGGGTGGCGCGGGAGCAACAGGCCGCAGCGAGAGGGCGACTCGGCCCACGCCACCGCAGGACCGGACCGGCGAGCGTCCCGGCTCGCCTTCTACCGACCAGGTGAACCCGGCCCAGGCCGCGACGGCTCGCCCGGCACCACCCGCTTACCCGGGTTCCGGGCCCGCACAGCAGACCGCCGACAGGCCAGCCGTACCCACGCCGGCCAGGCCGGTCGAGCAGGGACCCGGGGCCAGGCCCGCCGACTCGGTGGAGCACCCCGCCCCGATCGCGCCCCGCCCCGCCGCCGAGCCCGCCGCCACCGGCCAGCCCGAGGCTGGACCGGACGCCGGAGCCACGCCGGGTGCGGACGCTGGTCGTCGCGAGTCCGAGCTGAGCGCTCCGTCCACGTCGGCCACTGAGCCCAACCGGCCCGACGCCACCGTCAGCCCCCAGCCCACGCCCGGGACAGGGCGGACGGCAACCGGTCCGGCCACCGACCGGACCCACGAGCCGTCGGAGCGAGCCGAGCACCCCCATGCGGGAACGACGACTCCGTCCTCCCCCGCCACGGATTCCGGCCCCGAGGCATGGTTCCGCCCCAGCCAGCCCACCACCCCCGCCGCCGCCCCGAAACCGCCGGAGATCTTGGAAGATTTCGGCCCCCCTGGGGGCCATTTCGTACCAAGATCTTCGGCGGACCGGGCTGAGCCGGCGACGCCGCGCCCAGGGGCGGCCGCGGGAGACGCTGCCGCGATGCCGGGCCGTGCCTCCGGGGTGGGTGCGGGCGGGGTGGGCACCACACCGACGCTGCCCGGGACGGGCGTCACCACAAAAACCGACGCCGCAACCAGCAACGACACACCGGCCGCCACCAGCACCAGCACCAGCACCAGCACCAGCACCAGCACCAGCACCAGCACCAGTGAATCCACAAGCGCCGCCGACGTGCCAGCCGGTGGCACACCGGCGGAGCGAGGAACGACCACCGACCCGGCGGCCGGACGCCTGGACACGCCGGCCGGGCCCGCCTCCGGCGGCGAGAACGCGGGCAATCGCATGTCCGCCGACACCGGAAGCGGCGGGCCGGTCACCGACGCCGAACCGCCGGTCACTGTGGCGGCGGCACCCGGCGCGACCGCGCCCGCATCGGATTCCGCGCCGACCGGCACCACTCCCTTCGTCGACGCCGTAGCCGCGCAGGGCGCAGCGGCATCAGAGGCCATCGGTGGGGAACCGACGGCAACCGACGACCCGCACGGGTCCGCTCATATCGAGGACAGGGCCACCGCGCCGCAGCCGGTCGGCACCCCGGTCCACAGTGACCGCACCGACCTCCCAGCCGCGCAACCGGAGCCCGCCGGCACCCGCGCCGCCGCCGAGCGCACCGTCATCACAACCTCGCAGCCGGAGCCCGCCGACACCGAGGCCGGCAGTGATCACACCGCGCCGCCGGAGCCCGCCGACACCGACCACACCGACATCACAGCGCCGCAACAGGAGCCCGCCGACACGCCTTCCGCCGGGCCGGGCGACGACTCCGCCAACGAGACCACGCCGACCGACTCGACCGGTGACCCGGACCCCGCGCCCGCCGAACCCTCGACCGACGGCGAGCCCGCAGCCCACACCGACGCCGCAGCCGTCGACCCGGACCACGACCGCGAGCCCACACCACCCGAGCCGACCGACGCGGCGACTCCCCGTACACAAGAACCGGACGCCGAACCGGCGGCACCGCCGCCGCCCCCGGCGGACCCGGAGCAGGCCCTCGCCGCGGTCGGCTGGCGGCTGGATCCGCGTACGCTGCGCGAGGAGGCGCCCGATCCGGCGCAGCTGCGGCTGATCCGGGACGGCCTGACCGGCAAGCTCGACACCACACTGGACAACCGTGGCCGGGCCCGGCTGCTGAGCCTGCGGGCGGTGGCGTCGCGGATCCTCGGCGACCTGGACGACGCGCTCGGGGACGCGCGGCTGGCCGTCACGTACGCGGAATCGACAGGTGAGCTACGGCGTACCGCGCTGGCCCGCGCCCGTCTGGCCGAGGCGCTGCGGTGGCGGGGTGACCACGCGGAGGCCGACCGGCTCTTCGCCGAGGCGAACTCGCCGGAGCTGCCGGACCCGCTGCGCGCGCTGCTGCACGAGCACGCCGGACGGAGCTGCTACGACCAGGGCCGGCTGACCGAGGCGTGCCTGCACTTCGAGCGGGCGCTGGACCTGCGCCACGGCGAGGACGCGCCGATGAACGCGCGCGTCGAGGTGGCGCTGGACGCGGTCGCGGAGCGGGCCGCCGCCGACGGTTTCGGTCCCGTGCCGCGCCGGCCCGAGGAGGTGCTCGGCGCCCCGCGTCTCCCGGTGGCGACGTTCGACGAGGAGCAGCAGCTCTGGGGGTACGCGAACGCCGACGGCGAGATGGTGATCGCGCACCGGTACGCCGAGGCGCAGCCGTTCCACGAAGGGCTGGCCTGGGTACGCCGTCCGGAGGCGTCGCGCTGGGCGCTGATCGACACGTCCGGCGTGGCGCTGATCGAGGCGAACAACGGCTACCGGGCGGTGGGCGCCTTCTCCGAAGGGCTGTCCTGGGTGTCGATGGACGGCAAGGGCCGCTGGATGGCCGTCGACCGGATGAACATCGTGCGGATCCCGCCCGGGTACGAGGAGGTCAGGCCGTTCCGCAGCGGCCTGGCTGCGGTACGGCAGAACGGCGGCTGGGGCGCGGTGGACCTCACCGGCGAGGTGGTGGTGCCGACCCGGTACCACGGTCTCGGTACGCCGCTGGCCGACGGACGGAGGGTGGACGGGTTCACCGCCGACGGCCTGGCAGTGGTCGAGCTGGCCGGTCGCCGGGGCGTGGTGGACCGGGGCGGCCGGGTGGTGGTCACGCCGGCGTACCCGACCGTGGTGGTGCATCCGGTGGCGTTCCTGGTCGCCACGGAGTCGGGCCGGTGGGGCGCGCTGGACCGGCGCGGCGAGCCGCTCATCGACCCGGTGCACCCCGGCCACGCGGCGGTGGTCGCGGAGATCGACCGGCTGCTCGCCGACGCCAGCCCGGTGCTCTGACCCGCGCCTCACGCCGACGGCGGGGGGCCCAGCAGTTCGATGCCGTTGCGGGCGGCGGCGTGCCCGAGCGCGGCCGGGTCGATCGGGGCGGGGTCGGGCAGCCGGCGTTCGGGCGCCGGTACGCCCGCCTCGGCGGCGAACCGCTCGAACCCGGCCGGGGTGGTGATCTGGAGCGCGCGCAACGGCTCGTCCGGGCCGACCACGAAGGTGTGCGCGAGCCCGACCGGCAGCAGGACGAAGTCACCGGGCCCGGCGGTGAGCGTGTCGCCGTCGCAGAGGAACCGGGCGGTGCCGGAGAGCAGGTAGAACATCTCGTCCTCGACCTGGTGGCGGTGCAGCGGCGGGGCGAAGCCGGGCGGGTTCACGAACTCGGCGACGGTGAGCCGGTCCCTGGTGTGCCGGCCGCCGGCCTTCAGGGTGCACAGGTTGCCGAGGAACCAGTACGCCTCGCCGTCATGGGGCCCGAGCAGGTAGGGGCGGATGGACATGACGGCCTCCCGATTTCGATGAACAGAGCAATATTCGATAGTCAGCAGTCTGCTGAATACGTTGTTAGTATCGCGAGGTCATGGCTGGAGTCAAGGACGGCAAGGCGACCCGCCCCTACCGCTCGACGGTGCGCGAGGAGAACGCGCGGCGTACCCGGCAGGCGGTCGTGCGGGCGGCGACCCACCTGTTCGTCACCCGCGGCTACGCGGCGACGTCGCTGGCCGACGTGGCCGCTGCGGCCGGCGTCGCCCGGCCCACCGTGTTCGCCGCGTTCGGCTCCAAGGCCGCGCTGCTGCACCAGGTGCTCGACGAGGCGCTCGCCGGTGACGACGAGCCGGTGCCGGTGGCGCGTCGCCCGTGGTTCCAGCCGGTCTGGGAGGCGACCGACCAGGGTGCGGTGCTCGACGCGTACGCCGGGGTCTGCTCGTTGATCGGTCACCGCGCAGCCGGCGCGTTCGAGGCGGTGCGTCGCGCGGCGGACGAGGCGCCCGAGGTGGCCGAGCTGTGGGAGACGCTGCTGCGCAACCGTCGCGCGGGCGCCACCATGGTGGTCGACCACCTGCTCACCCTGGACGGTCCGCTACGGGCGGGCGCGGGCGCCGGACGCGCGGTCGACACGCTGTGGTTCTACAACGACCCTGCGCACTACGCGGCGTTGGTGCAGCGGTGCGGGTGGACGGAGGAGAGCTTCCGGGAGTGGCTCGGCGCCCGGATGCGGGACGCGCTGCTGCCGGGGTGAGCCGCACGGCGGGGACGACCGGCCAGGACTAGGGTCGGGCCATGGAATTCCGTCACCTGGGCCGCTCCGGCCTGATGGTCAGCGAGATCTCGTACGGCAACTGGATCACCCACGGCTCGCAGGTCGAGGAGGACGCCGCGCTCGCGTGCGTCCGCGCCGCCCTCGACAGCGGCATCACCACGTTCGACACCGCCGACGTGTACGCCGGCACCCGGGCCGAGTCGGTGCTCGGGCGGGCGCTCAAGGGTGAGCGCCGCGAAGGGCTGGAGATCTTCACCAAGGTCTACTGGCCGACCGGGCCGGGCCGCAACGACCGGGGCCTGTCCCGCAAGCACATCATGGAGTCGATCGACGGCTCGCTGCGTCGCCTGCAGACCGACCACGTCGACCTCTACCAGGCCCACCGCTACGACTACAGCACTCCGCTGGAGGAGACGATGGAGGCCTTCGCCGACGTCGTGCGCTCCGGCAAGGCGCACTACATCGGCGTCTCCGAGTGGAAGGCGTCGCAGCTGCGCGAGGCGCACGCGCTCGCCCGCGAGCTGCGCATCCCGCTGATCTCCAACCAGCCGCAGTACTCGATGCTGTGGCGGGTCATCGAGACCGAGGTGATCCCGGCCAGCGAGGAGCTGGGCATCGGTCAGATCGTCTGGTCGCCGATGGCGCAGGGCGTGCTGTCCGGCAAGTACCTGCCGGGCCAGCCGCCGCCCGCCGGCTCCCGCGCCACCGACGAGAAGTCCGGCGCGAACTTCATCGCGCGGTTCCTGAACGACGACGTGCTCACCCGGGTGCAGCGGCTCAAGCCGCTGGCCGAGCAGGCCGGGCTGACCATGCCGCAGCTCGCCGTCGCCTGGGTGCTGCAGAACCCGAACGTCGCCTCGGCGATCGTCGGCGCGTCCCGGCCCGAGCAGGTGAACGACAACGTGAAGGCGGCGGGCGTGAAGCTCGACGCCGACCTGCTCAAGGCGATCGACGAGATCGTCGAGCCGGTCACCGAGCGGGACCCGGCGAAGACCGAGAGCCCGGCGCAGCGTCCGTGACGCCCCTCCCCGGGCCGGCGCGACCGCCGGCCCGGGGACGCACGGCCCGCGCTCAGCCCTGCCAGAAGCGGATCAGGGCGAACCCGATCTGGTACAGCTCCCGCGGGAGCCCGAGGGCGTCGCCGACGGCGAACACGGCACCGAAGAACGCCCGGTTGATCTGCGGGCTCCACAGCAGCGCGAAGAGCAGGATGAAGCCGTACGGGGCGAACAGGTCGTACATCCGCCGGTAGGCAGGGCTGAGCCAGGGCTGGAGCATGTTGCCGCCGTCCAGGCCCGGCACCGGCAGCAGGTTGAGCACGCTGGCGGTGAGCTGGAGGAACGCGAGCAGCCCGACGCCCGCCCAGAACTCCAGCGGCCCGCCCAGCTCGGGACCCCACGCCACCGCTGCCACCAGCACCAGCGTGAACAGCACGTTGGTGGCCGGCCCGGCGAGGCTGACGAGCGTGTGCCGCAGCCGGCCGGGGATGGCGTGCCGGTCCACCCAGACCGCGCCGCCGGGCAGGCCGATGCCGCCGAGCAGCACCACGACCACCGGCAGCACGATCGACAGCAGCGGGCTGGTGTACTTCAGCGGGTTGAGCGTCAGGTAGCCCCGGTGGGCGATGTCCCGGTCACCGGCCCGGTACGCGACCACGGCGTGGGCGTACTCGTGCAGGCAGAGTGAGACCAGCCAGCCGGAGACCACGAAGAGGAACACGTCGAACCGGACGTTGCCGTACCGGTTCCAGGCCATCACCCCGCTGGCGACGAAGAGCGCGACCAGGGCCAGGAAGATGGGGCTCGGCCGGAACGCCGCCCGGGGCACGCCGAGGACCAGCGGCTCGCCCGGGCGGTCGTAGCCGGTCATTCGGCCGGGGGTTGCAGGCTCATCCGGTAGTCCACCCGGTCGTCCTCGACCAGCACGACTGTGGTGACGCCGGATGCCGCGAGCTCCCGCCAGGTCTGGCCGATCCACGACTCGGCGTCCGCCTGGCTCGTGAACGACTCACCCGGTCCGTCGACCGCGTCGCCGTTCGTGCCCTCGTACCGCCAGCTCCACGCCATGCCGCGTCTCCCCTCGCCGCCGTCGTCCCGCAGGACGCCAAACCTCCGCAAGCCTAGTCGCCCGCCCACGACGCTTCACCCCTCGACCGGCGCGGGCCGACGCGCGGGTGCCCGCAAGGTTCGGCCGTCACCAGCGGGGTATCCACGCCGGACGTCGTCAGCGAGGGAGGACACCATGCGGCCGTTGCGGGAGATGGACACCGAGGAGGTACGGGCGATGGCGGTACGCGGCGGCATCGAGGCGGCCCACGAGATGGACCGGGAGGAGCTGCTCGACGCGCTCCTCGCCCGCCCCGGCGAGGGAGCCTGGCAGGAGGATCCGAAGCCGGTTGACGTGAATCCCAACGACTATCGCTTCGAGGCCCCCGAGCGCCGACCGCGATGAGCCACCTCTCACTGCCCCGCCCGGGCGCCGGCATCTAAGGTACGGGGCATGTCCGTTGACGGGTGGCACACCCTCCTGGTGCTCGGCGGTATCCGCTCCGGCAAGTCCGAGATCGCCGAGTCGCTGGTCGCCGACGCGCCCACGGTCCGGTACGTGGCGACCGCCCCGGCCGGGGATCCCGAGGACACCGAGTGGGCGGCCCGCCTCGCGACGCACCGCGCCCGCCGGCCGGGGAGCTGGACCACCGAGGAGACGGCCGCGGACCCGGGCCGACTGGTCGAGGTGATCGCCGCCGCCGGGCCGAACGAGACGCTGCTCGTGGACGACCTGGGCGGCTGGGTGACGGTGCTGCTCGACCCGGCCCACCAGCCGGCCGACGACACCGCCACGATCGCCGAGCTGGCCGCGGCGGTGCGCTCCAGCACCGCCCGGCTGGTGCTGGTCAGCCCCGAGGTGGGCCTGTCCCTGGTGCCCACCACGCCGCTCGGCCGGGCGTTCACTGACGCGCTCGGCGCCGCCAACCGCGCGGTCGCCGACGCCTGCGACGCGGTCGCGCTGGTGGTCGCCGGTCAGACCACGTGGCTCAAGCCGGCCGCTCCGGCCCCCGCCCACGCCGTGCCGCCCGCCGCCACGTCGCCCGAGGCCGAGCCGAGCCGCGACGCGGCACCCCAGGTCGCGACATCCTGGGCCACGGCACCCCGGCCCGCGCCGGACCAGGCCGCGCCGACCGGAGCCGCCGCGAACCGGACCGCGCCGGCTCAGGCCGTACCGGCCGACCTCGGCGCCGGGGACGTGACGCTGCCCGAGGTGCTCACCCCGGCCGCCGCCCCGGTGCCGGCACCGGCCACGCCGGAAGCGCCCGGTACGGGTGACTGGGCCGCCCCCACCATGGCGCTGCCGATGATCGCCACCGGCCTGGTGATCCAGCCGGGCATGGAACTGCCGATGCCGGACGACTACACCGGTCCGCAGGCGGTCGACCGGCTCGCCACGCTCGACCTGCCCGGCGCCGGTCTCGGCGTGCTGGAGCAGGTGGTCGGCTTCGCGGCCGCCACCCAGGGCACCTCGATGCCGCGTCCGTGGGACTCGGTGCGCGTACTGCTCATCCAGGGTGACCACGAAGGCGGCGTGTCGGCCGGCGCACCGGCCGGTGAGTCGGCCCGCCGGGCCCGGCAGGCCCGCGCCGGCCGGGGCGCGCTGGCCCGGCTGGCCGCCGAGAACCGCGCCGATCTGCAAATCGTCGAGGCGCCCACGTCGGCGCCGATCGAGGACGGCCCGGCCCTGCCCGGCGACGAGGTCGAGGCGGCGCTGCGCTACGGCTGGCGGCTCGCCGAGCAGGCCGCCGACGCGGGGGTGCAGTTGCTGGTGCTCGCCGCGTGCGGTGCGGGCGCCGAGGCCGCCGCCGCGGCGGTGCTCGCGGCCACCGCGGGCGCGGAGCCGCCCACCGTGCTCGGCCGGGTGATCACCGAGCAGGGCGAGATCGACGACGCCGCCTGGATGGTCCGCTGCGCGGCGGTACGGGACGCGCTGCACCGCACCCGCCGCTCGACCCGCGAGGCCAAGGACATCCTGGCCGAGCTGGGCGGCGGCGACATCGCGCTGGCCACCGGCGTCCTGCTGGGCGCCACCGCCCGTAAGGTGCCGGTGCTGCTGGACGGTCCGGTCGGCACCGCCGCCGCGATGGTCAGCCGGGACCTGGCCGGCCAGGCCCGGCACTGGTGCCTGCTGCCCGACCACGGCGGCCGTCCGGGCGTGCGGCTCGCCGCCGACGTGCTCGGCCTGACGCCGCTGGTGGACCTGCGGCTCGACCTGGGCGAGGGGGCGACCGCGCTGGCCGCACTGCCGCTGCTGCGCTCCGCGCTGACGCTCGCCGCCACGCTGCCGGTGCACCCGTCACTCGGCGGCGACGACAGCGACGCCGGCGGCACCAGCGACAGCGGCACTGGCGACGACAGCGACGCCGGCCGTACCGACGACGAGCCGGACTTCGCCGAGCCGGAGCCGGCCGGGCCGGGACCGACCACGATCGGGTCCGACGAGCCGGTCTCCCCCGGCCGACGTGCCGACTGAGGCGCGGCTCGCCGACGGCATCCGGCTGGCGCTCACCACGTTCACCACCCTCCCGGTACGCGCCGGCCGGGTCGACCGGGCCGCCGCCGGCACCGCGATGGCGCTCGCCCCGCTGGTCGGCGCGCTGCTCGGCGCCGTACTCGGCGGGGCGCTGCTGCTCACCGGCGCGCTCGCGCCACCGCTCGTCGCCGCAGTGGTCACGGTCGGGCTGGGCGCGCTGCTCACCCGGGGGCTGCACCTGGACGGGCTGGCCGACACCGTGGACGCGCTCGGCTCGTACCGGCGTGGTCCGGCCGCGCTGGAGATCATGAAGCAGCCGGACGTCGGCCCGTTCGGGGTGGTCGCGCTGGTGGTCGTACTCCTGCTCCAGAGCGCGGTGCTCGCGGAGCTGGCCGGACGGGACGCCCTGGCCGCGTTCGCCGCCGTGGTCGCCGCTACCGCGGCCGGGCGGCTCGCCGTCGGCCTGGCCTGCCGGCGCGGCGTGCCGGCCGCGCGGCCGGAGGGCCTGGGCGCGCTCGTGGCCGGCACGGTCGGGTGGGGCGCGCTGGCGCTCGGCGCGGTCGCCGTCGCGCTGGCGGCCGTGCCCGCGGCGCCGGACCGTCCGTGGCAGGGGCCGCTCGCCGTGCTCGGCGCGCTCGCCGTCGCGGCGGGGCTGCTCCGGCACCTGGTACGCCGCTTCGGCGGCATCACCGGCGACGTGCTCGGGGCGCTCGTGGAGATCGTCACCACGCTGTCCTACCTGGGACTGGTGCTGACCGGCTGAACGCCACCGGCCCGGGCGGGTAGCGTTCGGGGCGAGTGCACCGGCGCGGTCGAGGGGGACGGCATGCTCATCACGGACGACTTCCTGCCGGTACCGGTGCCCGAGTCGCTCGACGCGACCTATCTGGTGCCGATCACCGGGCTGCCGAAGGTGAGCCCGAAGACCGCCGTGGAGGGGCTGGCCGGCCGGCTCGCCGAGCCGGTGCACGGGCTGGCCCGGCAGATGCTCGACAGTCCGCTGATGACCGTGGACACCCGTACCGTCGACGAGTTCCCCGAGCTGCCGCCGGACCTGCTCACCGCGTTCGGCGCCACCGAGGAGCAGCTGGCCCGGCTCGCCGCCGCCACCCATCTGGTGGTGGTGCAGGCCGAGTACCGGCCGGGCTGGCCGCCCGCGCACGAGTGGGCCGCCCGCGCGGTGGCGGCCGCGGTCGCCGAGACGGTCGGCGGGGACGTGGTGGACGTCTTCGGGCTCCAGTTCCTCGACCCGGCGGCGGCGCTGCGCTCGCTGCCGGACGAGCAGGGCCGGATCCGGCTCGTCGACTGGGTGCTGGTGCCCTACTCGTCGGACTCCGACGGGCTCTGGTTCACCACGAAGGGGCTGCGCCGGTTCGGGCTGCTGGAGTTGCAGGCCCAGGGCGTGCCGGACCACCTGACCCGGGCGTGGGGCGCGGTGATGACCGGCGCGGCCCGGCGGTTGCTGCGGGACTGGACCGACGGGCTGGCCGGCGAGGAGGTGCCGGCGTTCGTGCAGCTGCCGGTGCTGGCCACGGTGACCGGGCACGACATCGCGGTGGCGTACGGCAATCCGGAGCAGCACGGCGCGACCGCGCCGGTGCTGCTGCGGCTGGAGCTGGACCCGGCCACCGACCCGGACGCCGACTCGTTCCTGAGCCTGAACCCGCCGCCCGGGCATCCGGGGCCGCCCGGCCGCTACTTCGCCGCCGCCTGCGCGACGCTGTTCAACGGCATCCAGCCGGACGTGCGCTACACCCGCACCGGTGACGCGATGAGCCGCGCGGTGGAGACCGCCCGCGCCGCGCTCGGCGACATCCGGGCCCGCTTCCTGGCCGGGCGGCTGCCCGAGGAGAGCCAGCTGGTGGTCAAGTACGGGCTGCCCGGCGACGACGGGCCCGAGTACGTCTGGGCCGGGGTGACCTCGTGGGACACGCCGGAACGGATCGTCGCGGCCAGCGCCAGCGACGCCAACACCGACCCGAACGTACGGATCGGATCGCCCGTGGTGGTGGAGGCGTCGGACGTGGTCGACTGGGCGGTGCTGGACGGCACCGGCGTGCTGGAGGGCGGTTGGACACAGGCAGTCCTCGACGCCGGGGAGCGCGGCGAGGACTGACCCGCGCGGCTCAGCGCACCGAGGGCTGGACGAACGGCGGCCTGGTCAGGCGCATCCGGGCACGACGGCCGCGGATGTCCACCTCCAGCTCCTCGCCGTCGGGCAGCTTCGGGTCGGTGTCGACCAGCGCCAGCGCGATGCCGTGCTTGAGCGTCGGGCTGAACGTGCCGCTGGTGACGGTGCCGACCTGCTTGTCGCCCGCGTACACGGCCATGCCGGGGCGCGGGATGGCCCGGTCGACGGCGGTGAGGCCGCGCAGCGTACGGGCCGGGCCGGCGGCCTTCTCGGCGCGCAGCGCGTCGCGGCCCCAGAACGCCGGCTTGTCCCAGCCCACCGCCCAGCCGGAGCGGCCCTGCACCGGGGTGATCTCCGGGGAGAGGTCCTGCCCGTGCAGCGGGTACCCCATCTCGGTGCGCAGCGTGTCCCGGGCGGCCAGGCCGCAGGCGCGTACGTCGTCGGCCGCGGCGAAGAGCGCGTCCCAGACGGCGACCGCGTGCTCGGACGCCACGACCAGCTCGTAGCCCAGCTCGCCGGTGTAGCCGGTGCGGCACACGGTCAGTTCCACCCCGGCCAGCGTGGCGGTGGAGAAGCTCATGTAGTCGTGCCCGGTGGGCAGGCCGAGCGCGCCGAGCAGGTCCGCCGAGCGCGGGCCCTGGACCGCGAGCACCGCGTACGCCTCGTGCTCGTCGGTGACGGTGACGCCGGCGGGCGCGGCGGCGCGCAGCCGCCGGGCGACCTCGGCGGTGTTGGCCGCGTTGGGGATCAGGAAGACGTGGTCGTCGGCGTGCAGGTAGGCGATGATGTCGTCCACCACGCCGCCGGTGGCGTCGTCGCAGCAGAGCGTGTACTGCGCCTGGCCGGGGGCGATCCGGCCGAGGTCGTTGGTGAGGCAGGCGTTGACGAAGTCCGCCGCGCCGGGCCCGGTGACCCGGATCTTGCCCAGGTGCGAGACGTCGAACACGCCGACGCCCTCGCGGACGGCCGTGTGCTCCTTGAGCACGCCGCCACCGGCGTACTCCAGCGGCATCTGCCAGCCGCCGAAGGGGGCGAACTTCGCGCCGAGCGCGGTGTGCCGCTCGTGCAGCGGGGAACGGCGCAGCCGGGTCTCGGCGGCGTCGGAGGTCACCTCGGTCATGGGTGGCAACTTACCGGCCGCGACGACTGTGGTTAGCATCGGCGGGATCCCGTCGGCGCGCATCGGCGGGACAGCCACGCCTCCCGGCGGGTAGGTTGCCGCCGGAGAGACCTTCATCGCCGGTACGCGACGACGCGACCGGCCCGGCCCGCCCGGAGTAGCTTTCGTGACATCGCCCCGCACCACCCTCAGCCTGGTCGACACCGACCCCGCCGAACTCGCCGTCGACGCGATCGTGATCGGCGTGCACAGCCAGACCACCGAGCCGGGCAGCGGTGCACCCGCCCACGCCCTGCTGCTGGCCAGCGGCGCGGAGAGCATCGCCGCCGCGTTCGACGGAAAGCTGACCGAGACGCTGGCTCTGCTCGGCGCGACAGGTGGCCCGGGCGAGGTGATCAAGCTGGCCACGCTGGGCACGGTGACCGCGCCGCTGGTCGTCGCCGTCGGGCTCGGTCCGGAGCCCTCGGGCGCCGCCCCGGCTCCGGAGTCGCTGCGCCGGGCCGCCGGCGCGGCCGTACGAGCGCTGGCCGGCGCCCCGCGCGTCGCCCTCGCCCTGCCGCTGCCCGACGACGCCGACGCCCCGGCCGCGCTGCGCGCGGTCGCCGAGGGCGCGCTGCTGGGCGGCTACCGGTTCGCCGGCTACAAGACCAAGCCGCAGCCGGCCCGGCGCGAGCCGGTGGCCGAGGTGCTGGTGGCGGTGCCGGACGCGGCCGACGCGACCGCGCAGGCCGAGGTCGCCCGGGCGCAGGCGGTGGCCGGCGCGGTGCGGACCAGCCGGGACTGGGTGAACACCGCGCCGAACGAGCTGCGTCCCCCGGCGTTCGCCGACGTCGTCTCCGCCGCCGCCCGCGAGGCCGGGCTGGAGGTCGAGGTGCTGGACGAGGCGGCGCTGAAGGCCGGCGGCTACGGCGGCATCCTCGCCGTCGGCCAGGGCTCCGAGGCCCCGCCCCGGCTGGTGAAGATCACCTACACGCCCGCAGGCGGCGGCAACGGCAAGCGGGTCGCGCTGGTCGGCAAGGGCATCACGTTCGACACCGGCGGCATCTCGATCAAGCCGGCGCAGGGCATGTGGGAGATGAAGTCGGACATGGCCGGCGCGGCGGCGGTCGGCGCGGCCATGCTGGCGGTCGCGGCGCTCAAGCCGTCGGTCACCGTCACCGGCTACCTGCCGATGGCGGAGAACATGCCGTCGGGCACCAGCTACCGTCCCGGCGACGTGATCAGCATGTTCAACGGCAAGAAGGTGGAGGTGCTCAACACCGACGCCGAGGGCCGGATGGTGCTGGCCGACGCGATGGCGCGGGCCTGCGCGGACGGCGCGGACTACCTGTTCGAGACCTCGACGCTGACCGGTGGGCAGGTGATCGCGCTGGGCAAGCGGATCGCCGGTGTGATGGGCACCCCCGAGCTGTGCGAGCGGGTGCGGGTAGCAGGTGACGAGACCGGCGAGCCGGCCTGGCCGATGCCGCTGCCGGACGACGTGCGCAAGGGCATGGAGTCGGACGTCGCGGACATCTCGCAGGTCAACGCCGGGATGGACCGGGCCGGGCACATGCTCCAGGGCGGCGTGTTCCTGCGCGAGTTCGTCACCGACGACGTGGCGTGGGCGCACATCGACATCGCCGGCCCGGGCTACCACTCGGGTGAGGCGACCGGCTACTGGACCAAGGGCGGCACCGGCGTGCCGGTGCGTACGCTGCTGCACCTCGTCGAGGACGTCGCCACCAACGGCTGACGTGTAAGGAAGGGCCCCTTCTTAACGCCTGGCGTTGTAGAAGGGGCCCTTTTTAACACCTGGGTTCAGGTAGCTCAGAACAGCTCGGGACGGCGCTTGCGGCGCTCGTTGTAGTCGCGCATGCGCTGCGGGTACCCCATCAGCCGCACGTCGTAGATCGGAATGGCGATCCGGTGCGCCCAGCGGCGGGCCTCGTCCGGCCCGCCCACACGCCGCCGGGTCCACTCGCCGTCGTCGGCGATCAGCATGATCGTGGTCTCGGTGACCGTCGTGCGGGGTTCGATGTACGCCTCGACGCCCTTACGGGTCCGGACGAAGTTCTCCAAGTGGTCCAGATCGGCGCGGTCGGCGGCACGGTCGCGGCTCGCCGGGGCGGCCCGCTTTCGTCGTCGGAACAACCCCACCGAATCCACTCCTCCCCCAGCGCCGTCATCGTGGACGGTGCCAAGGGTACGTGTCACCGACGTGTCGTTGGGCACCTCGGTACGCGCCCGGTCCGTGGTGGTGACAAGATGACCGAGGTGGGGTGTGCCTGTTACTCCGCCGTAACCCCCGATGCAGTGACGCGACCTGGGAGTTGGATGTGAGCGAGCCGAACGACACGACCTTCGACATCGTCATCCTCGGAGGTGGTAGCGGCGGCTACGCGGCGGCGCTGCGTGCCGCCCAGCTGGACCTCTCCGTCGCCCTCATCGAGAAGAGCAAGCTGGGCGGGACCTGCCTGCACAACGGGTGCATCCCGACCAAGGCGCTGCTGCACGCCGCCGAGATCGCCGACCAGACCCGCGAGTCCGAGCAGTTCGGCGTGAAGGCCGAGCTGGTGGGCATCGACATGAAGGCGGTCAACTCGTACAAGGACGGCGTGATCTCCCGCCTGTACAAGGGCCTGCAGGGCCTGGTCGGCAGCAGCAAGAAGATCACCTTCGTGGCGGGCGCCGGCAAGCTGGTCGGCAAGAACGTCGTCGAGGTCGACGGCAAGCGCTACACCGGCCGTAACGTCGTGCTGGCCTCCGGCTCGTACGCGAAGAGCCTGCCCGGCCTGGACGTCGACGGCGAGCGGATCATCACCAGCGACCACGCCCTGACCCTGGACCGGGTGCCGTCCTCGGCGATCGTGCTCGGCGGCGGCGTGATCGGCGTCGAGTTCGCGAGCGTCTGGAAGTCCTTCGGCGTGGACGTGACCATCGTCGAGGCGCTGCCCCGCCTGGTCGCCGCCGAGGACGAGGAGTCGTCGAAGGCCCTGGAGCGGGCGTTCCGCAAGCGGAAGATCAACTTCAAGGTCGGCAAGCCGTTCGAGAAGGTCGAGAAGACCGACAAGGGCGTGAAGCTGACCATTCAGGGCGGCGACACGGTCGAGGCCGAGCTGCTGCTGGTCGCCGTGGGCCGTGGCCCGAACACCGCCGGCCTCGGCTACGAGGAGCAGGGCGTCAAGATGGACCGCGGCTACGTGCTGACCGACGAGCGGCTGCGCACCAGCGTGCCGAACGTCTACGCGGTCGGCGACATCGTGCCCGGCCTGCAGCTCGCGCACCGCGGCTTCCAGCAGGGCATCTTCGTCGCCGAGGAGATCGCCGGCAAGAGCCCGGCCGTGATCGACGAGGCCGGCATCCCGCGCGTGACCTACTGCGACCCGGAGCTGGCCTCGGTCGGCCTGACCGAGGCGAAGGCCAAGGAGCAGTACGGCGCCGACAAGATCAAGACGTACAACTACAACCTGGGCGGCAACGGCAAGAGCCAGATCCTCAAGACCGCGGGCCACGTGAAGCTGGTCCGGGTGGACGACGGCCCGGTGGTCGGCGTGCACATGGTCGGCGCCCGGGTCGGTGAGCTGATCGGCGAGGCGCAGCTCATCTACAACTGGGAGGCGTACCCGGCCGAGGTGGCGCAGCTCGTGCACGCCCACCCGACGCAGAACGAGGCTCTGGGCGAGGCGCACCTGGCCCTGGCCGGCAAGCCGCTGCACGCGCACGCCTGACACGACAACCGCGGCGTCCGGCGACGGGCGAGAATCCCACCAGGGAATGAAGGAGTCTGGAGAACATGCCGGTATCGGTCACCATGCCCCGGCTCGGCGAGAGCGTCACCGAGGGCACCGTCACGCGCTGGCTCAAGCAGGAGGGTGACACCGTCGAGGTCGACGAGCCCCTGCTCGAGGTGTCGACCGACAAGGTCGACACCGAGATCCCGTCCCCCGCGGCGGGCGTGCTGAGCCGGATCGTGGTCGGCGAGGACGAGACCGCCGAGGTCGGCAGCGAGCTGGCGGTCATCGCCGGCGAAGGCGAGGACGCGGGCGCGGCTCCCACCGAGGAGGCCGAGCCGGCCACCGAGCCGACGGCCGCCGCCGAGGGCACCGGCCCCGAGCCGGAGCAGGCCGAGGAGGCCGCCGCCGAGCCGGGCGCCGAGGCCGAGCAGCCGGCCGTCGAGGAGCCGGCCCAGCCCGCCGCGTCGTCGGGCGAGGGTACGCCGGTGACCATGCCGGCCCTGGGCGAGAGCGTCACCGAGGGCACTGTCACCCGCTGGCTCAAGCAGGTCGGCGAGACCGTCGAGGTGGACGAGCCGCTGCTGGAGGTCTCCACCGACAAGGTCGACACCGAGATCCCGTCGCCGGTCGCCGGCACGCTGCAGGAGATCAAGGTCGCCGAGGACGAGACCGCCGACGTCGGCGCCGTGCTGGCGATCGTCGGGGTGGCCGGCGCCGCGCCCGCGAAGGCGGAGCCGAAGCCCGAGCCCAAGCCGGAGCCCAAGGCCGAGGCGAAGCCCGAGCCCAAGCCGGAGCCGAAGGTCGAGGAGCCCACGCCGGGCGCGGCCTACAACGAGCCGGCCGCCGAGGCGGAGCAGGCCGCGCAGCCGGCCAAGGCCGAGGCGGCGGCGCAGCCGTCCGCTCCGGCCGCCGCGCAGCGCCCGAGCGTTCCGGCCGAGTTCGGCGAGGACTCCGCCGGGTACGTGACGCCGCTGGTGCGCAAGCTCGCCGCCGAGCACGGCGTGGACCTAAGCTCGGTCAAGGGCACCGGTGTGGGTGGCCGCATCCGCAAGCAGGACGTGCTGGAAGCGGCCGAGAAGGCGAAGGCCGCCAAGCCCGCGCCGGCCGCCGCTCCGGCCGCCAAGGCGGAGGCGCCGGCCCAGCCGGCCGCCAAGCCGCAGCCGAGCGCCAAGCGGGGTACGACCGAGAAGCTGCCGCGTATCCGGGCCACCATCGCCAAGCGGATGCAGCAGTCGCTGCACGAGACGGCCCAGCTGACCACAGTGGTCGAGGTGGACGTCACCCGGGTCGCCAAGCTGCGGGCGCGGGCGAAGGAGTCGTTCCAGGCCAAGCACGGCGTGAAGCTGTCGTTCCTGCCGTTCTTCGCGCTTGCGGCGATCGAGGCGCTCCAGACGTACCCGATCGTCCAGGCCAGCATGGACCTGGAGGGCGGGACGATCACCTACCCGGCCGCGGAGCACCTGGGTATCGCCGTGGACACCGAGCGCGGGCTGCTCGTGCCGGTCATCCACAACGCCGGTGACCTGAACATGGGCGGCATCGCCAAGCGGATCGCCGACCTGGCCGAGCGCACCCGGGCCAACAAGATCACCCCGGACGAGATGGCCGGGGCGACCTTCACGGTGACCAACACCGGCAGCCGGGGCGCGCTGTTCGACACCCCGATCGTGCCGTCGCCGCAGTCGGCGATGCTCGGTACGGGCGCTGTGGTGAAGCGCCCGGTCGTGGTGAACGACCCGGAGCTGGGCGAGGTCGTCGCGATCCGGTCGATGGTCTACCTGGCCATGTCGTACGACCACCGGCTGATCGACGGCGCCGACGCGGCCCGCTTCCTCACCGCGGTGAAGGAGCGGCTGGAGGCCGGCAACTTCGAGGCCGAGCTGGGTCTGTAGATCCGAGACGGCGAGGGGGCGCGCGGCGACATGCCGCGCGCCCCCTTCGTCGTTTGCAGCCTCAGCCCTTCAGGTGCTCCTCGGAGACCGTCCAGAGCTGCTCGGCGGCCTCCGGGTCCCGGGCGTACGGGGCCCAGCCGGTCCGCGTGCCGGGCTGGTTCGGTCCGGCCTCCTGGCAGTCCTCGAAGTACCGGCCGCCGACGCCGTCGAGCAGCGGTGAGGTGGCGACCAGCACCGAGGTCGCCGCGCCCTGCTCGGGGGTCTTGAAGGCGGCCGCGTTGCCGCTGCGCATCCGTGCCAGTTCCTCCTCGCTGATGTAGCGCTGCAGGTTGGTCCGGATCGCGCCGGGCATCAGCGCGTTGGTGTAGATGCCGTCGTCGGCCCAGCGCCGGGTCGCCTCGACCGCGAAGAGCACGTTCGCGGTCTTGGACTGCCCGTACGCCAGCCACGGGTCGTACGGCCGCTGCCGGAAGTGGATGTCGGAGAACACCACCGGTGAGCGCAGGTGGGCGCCCGAACTGACCGAGACGACACGCGCGCCCCCGGCCGCGGCGAGCGCCGGGCGCAGTCCGGTGGCCAGCGCGAAGTGCCCGAGGTGGTTGGTCGCGAACTGCATCTCCCAGCCCTGCTCGGTGCGCATCTCCGGGGAGGCCATGATGCCGGCGTTGTTGACGAGCATGTGCAGCGGGCCGTCCCAGTTCCGGACGAACGCGGCCACCGACGCGAGATCGTCCAGGTCGAGCGGGGCGACCAGGATCCCGTCGTTGCCGGTGGCGGCGGTGATGTCGGCGGCGGCGCGCTGACCGGCCTCGGTGTTACGGACCGCGAGGGTGAGGTCCGCTCCGGCGGAGGCGAGCGCGCGGGCGGTCTCCACGCCGATCCCGGAGGCGCCGCCGGTGACGACGGCCCGCCGGCCGGTCAGGTCCAGGTCGCGGACCACTTCCAGGGCGGTGGTCTCGGAGTCGAACGGGGTCGTGACTGGTGTCGGGGTTGTCATGGTCCATCCTTGTCGACGGCGACGCGGACCGATGTCCGCCCGCTACGATCAGAAGCGGAGGATCCTCCGTTACTTGCTCAGCATAACCGGAGGGGACTCCGGTTACCATCGACCCGGGCCTGCGACCCGGTCGAGCCGAGGAGGAACCGTGCCCGACCGTCCGCTGCGCGCCGACGCGCTGCGCAACCGGCAGCGCCTGCTGGACGCCGCGGTGCAGGCGTTTTCCCAGGCGGGCGCGGAGGTAACGCTCGATCGCGTCGCCAAGGAGGCCGGCGTCGGCATCGGCACGCTCTACCGCCACTTCCCCAGCCGGGAAGCGCTCATCGAGGCGGCGTACCGCAACGAGCTGGAGAAGCTCTGCGACGCCGCGCCGTCGCTGCTCGCTACCCGGCCCGCCGACGTGGCGCTGCGGGCGTGGATGGACCGGTTCGTCGACTACCTCGCCACCAAGCGGGGCATGGCCGACGCGCTACGGCTGGTCATCGCCTCCGGCGCCAACCCGTACACGCAGAGCCGCGACCGGCTGCTGGCCGCGCTCGGCGAACTCCTCGCGGCCGGCGCGGCGGCCGGTGTCCTGCGCGCCGACGTGGCCGCCGCCGACGTGCTCGCCAGCCTCAGCGGGGTCTCCCTGGTGGCCGGCGAACCGGACCAGCGCGCCCAGGCCGGACGCCTGCTCGACCTGCTCATGGACGGCCTGCGCCACCGGCCGGGCTGACCGAATCGGCCACCCGGACCGACGTGCGCTGACAGACTCGGCCGGTGGGCTCGTACCGCTGGCGGGGACGCCTGGGGCCGGCGGTGCCGGTGGCCCCCGGCGCCCGCGTCGACCGGTTCGAGATCTTCTTCGACCTGGTCTTCGTCTTCTCGTTCTTCATCATCACCCGGGCCACCGCCCTGCAGGTGAACGGCGGGGCGCTGCTGCACGCGCTGCTGGTCCTCGCCGTGCTCTGGTGGTCGTGGGTCGTGCACAGCGTGGTCGCCACCCGGGTACGCCTCGGCGAAGGCTTCGTCCCGGTGCTCATGACCATCGGCATGGCCGCGCTGTTCACGTTCGCCCTGTCCCTGCCGCAGGCGTTCCGGGACCCCACCGGCAACGCGGCCGGGCCGATGGTCGCGGCGCTCAGCTACACCGTCCTGCGGTTGATCCACCTGCTGTTGTACCGGCACGCCATCCGGGACAGCCCGAACGAGCGCCGGCAACTCCTCCGGTTCGCCCCGGAGCTGATCGGCAGCACCGCGCTGCTGCTGGTCGCCGCGCTGCTGCCGCCGAGGATCGACGACCTGTTCTCCGCGGCGGTGCTCCGGGACGTGCTGTGGGCGGTGGTCATCCTGCTCCAGTACGGCACCGGCATACTCGCCGGCACCTGGGGCTGGGGCGTCGCGTCCGCCGAACACTGGACCGAGCGGTACGACCTGATCCTGATCATCGCGCTGGGCGAATCGGTGATCTCGGTCGGCGTCGGCAGCAATCTGCTCGGCCAGCCGCCCACCTGGCCGGCCGTGGCCGCCGCCGTGCTCGGCATCTTCTTCACCGCCGCGCTCTGGTGGGCGCACTACGACATGATCGGGCCGGCCGCCCGGATCGCGTTGCACGTCGCGCAGGACGGCCCCCGGGTGGCGATGGCCCGGGACGCGTACGCGTACCTGTTCCTGCCGATGATCGCGGGCATCATCCTGTTCGCGCTCGGCGCCGAGACGATCGTGCACGACATCGCCGACCCGAACGTGCCACCGAGCGAGCCGGCGCACGGTCCGGGCGTGCCGCTGCTGTTCGGCGGCGTGATCTGCTACCTCTGCGGCAACATGCTGTTCCAGCTGCGTACCCTGCGCACGCTGAGCTGGACCCGGGTCGCGACGGCGTTGCTGCTCGGCCTGGCCATCCCGGTCGCGGAGCGGGTCCCCGGGCTGGCCGCGCTGGGCATACTCACCGCCATCACCGTCGGCATGGTGGCCGTCGAGGTGATCGTCTTCGACGAGGGCCGGCGGGCCCTGCGGAAGCTGGTCTTCGAGGAACGCGCCAGCCACGAGGCGCACGAGGCGGCCTGGCGGGCCCGCTGGCACGACCGGCGCGACGAAGGCGAGTGAACCAGCGTCCCGCCGCTTCCGTGGAACCTGCCGGATCGGCGCTCCCCGCCGGCCTGGCCCGCCTCGACGCGGCGTGAGGTGTCTTGTTAAGAAGGGGCCCTTTCACCTCCTCAGACGTTAAGAAGGGGCCCTTCCTTACGGTTCGGCCGTTGGCAGAATCGGCGGGTGCGGGGTGGCCGGCGACGCGGCGCGCGCCGATGCTGAGGCGATGGCGACCTTCTCCGTACAGGCCCATCCCACCGACGCGGCGAGCTGGACCGAGCTGGCCCGCACCGTCGAGGCGGCCGGTTTCGACGCGCTGTTCGCCGCCGACCACCCCGGCGACTGCGCGTCGCCGTTCGTCGCGCTGGCCGCCGCGGGAGCCGTGACCAGCACACTGGGCCTCGGCTCGTACGTCTCCAACGCCGCCGTCCGGGAGCCGATCCTGCTCGCCGCCGACGTGGCCACGCTGGACGTGGTCTCCGGCGGGCGGGCCCGGCTCGGCCTCGGCGCCGGGCACACCCCGGCCGAGTGGCGGGCCGTCGGGCGCGAGCGCCCGGACGTCGCCGGCCGGGTCCGCCGCTGCGTCGCGGTGGCCGAGGCGGTACGGGCGCTGCTGGCCGGCGACGAGGTCACTGTGGACACCGAGGAGCTGACCGCGTACGCCGCCCACCTCAAGGAGCCCCGACCGGTCCAGGACCGGATCCCGCTCACCGTCGGCACCGCGAACTCGGCGCTGCTGCGCTGGGCCGGGTCGCACGCCGACGTGGTGGGGCTGACCGGCTTCGGGCGTACCCTCTCCGACGGCCACCGGCACGAGGTCAGGTGGCGGACCGACCAGATCGAGGCGCAGCTCGCCCACGTCGCGGCCGGCGCCGCCAGCCGGGAAACGCCGCCGGTGCTGGAGGCGCTGGTCCAGCACGTCGCGGTCACCGACGACGCGGAGGCGGTCGCGGCGCCGCTCGCCGCGAAGCTCGACCTCACCGTCGACGAGCTGCTCGCCACCCCGTTCGCGCTGGTCGGCACCGCCGACGAGATCGTCGCGGCGGTGGCCGGGCACGAGCGCCGCTGGGGCGTCACCCACTTCGCGGTACGCGCGGGCGCGGTGGCGCCGCTCGCGCCGCTGCTGCCCCGGATGGCCGGAAAAGCGCTGGACTTCGAGCCCGCTCGAAAGTGAACACTGTGCCCATGACGACGACACGACGGCTGGGTCGCAGCGGCATCGAGGTCAGCGCGATCGGCATGGGCTGCTGGGCGATCGGCGGTCCGCTCTGGGACGGCAGCCAACCGCTCGGCTGGGGCGAGGTGGACGACGACGAGTCGGTACGCACCATCCACCGGGCCCTCGACCTGGGCGCGACGCTGTTCGACACGTCCAGCAACTACGGCGCGGGGCACAGCGAGCGGGTGCTCGGGCGCGCGCTGGCCGACCGCCGGGACCGCGCGGTCATCGCCACCAAGTTCGGCTACCCCACCGACGAGGCGACACGGCAGGCCCTGGGCGAGGACGCCACGGCGGACTACGCCCGGCGCAGCCTGGAGGGTTCGCTGCGTCGGCTGGGCACCGACCACGTCGACCTCTACCAGCTCCACCTGGGCGGCCTGCCCGTGCCGCAGGCACTCGACCTCGTCGGCACCCTGGAGGACCTGGTCGCCCAGGGCAAGATCCGGGCGTACGGCTGGAGCACCGACGACCCCGCCTCGGCACGCGCCTTCGCCGAGGCCGGACCGCACTGCGCGGCGATCCAGCACGACCAGTCGGTGCTGCGGGACAACGCGGCCATGCTCGCGGTCTGCGCGGAGTTCGACCTGGCCGCCCTGAACCGGGGGCCGCTGGCGATGGGCCTGCTCACCGCGAAGTACCAGGACGCGCCGGCCGCCCGGGGCGACGACGACGTGCGCGGCCTGGCCCCGGAGTGGCTGGACTGGTTCACCGGCGGCGTACCGCGCGCCGAGTGGGCGCAGCGGGTGGCCCGGGTCCGCGAGGCGCTGACCGTCGACGGCCGCACCCTCGCCCAGGGCGCGCTGGGCTGGCTGCTCGCCCGCAGCCCGCACACCCTGCCCATCCCCGGCTGCCGGACCGTCGCGCAGGCCGAGGAGAACCTCGGCGCGCTGGCGTACGGGCCGCTGCCGCAGGACGCGTTCGCGGAGGTGGAGCGCCTGCTCGCCGACCTGCGTACCGCACCGGCCAGCGCCTGACCGCCAGGGGCTCGCTGCGGAGGGCGCCTAGAGGTGTCGGCGGACCTCCGCGGCGAACCGGGGCAGGCCGGTGCGTCCCAGCAGTACGAGCAGACCCGGTACGGTCGTCGGCTCCCTGCGGTAGGCCGCCGCCTGCCGGTGCAGGACGTCGAGTGTCTGCCCCGGGTAGAGGTCCAGCTGATCGAGCAGGAAGTCGTCCGGATGTACCGCCACGATGTCGAAGGGCTTGAGTGACGGCTCGGGAAAGTCGCCGACGTTGAACGTGACCAGCACCTCCGCGTTCGCCCGGACGGCGGCAGCCAGCACGTGCCGGTCCTTGGGGTCGTTGGACATGCCGTCGATCAGCGACTCGTATCCGCTGACCATGGCGTCCGGAAACGCTCCGGACATCTGGCTGAGCCGGCGGTCGACCCGCTCTTCCGCGATGCCACGTGCGATCAGGTTGCGTCGCAGCTCGACCAGGATGTCCCTGGACCAGAGGGGTCGGTAGGCGGCGACCTCGGCCAGACGCAACAGGGTGTCACAGAGATGCGCCGGGTAGAGGACGCAGGTGTCGAGAAAGGCCGGGAACGCCACTCAGGCCACGCTCATCTCGTCCTGCGGGGGGTGGCGGTCGCGTCGTACAGGCCGCCTTCCTCAGCGTCGGCGGTCATCTGGTCGAGCGTGCGCCGCCGCGCCTGCCGGGTCCGCTCCTGGTAGTCGAGAACGTCCCGGAGCATGACTCGCCGGTGCCGGCCCCGCATCGTGTGCGGCATCTCCCCCTCGGACAGCAACCGGACCAGTGTGGGCCTGGAGATGTTGAGAAGGTCTGCCGCCTCCTGGGTCGTCAACATCGTGTTGTGCGGCGCGATGGAGATCGCGAGGCCTTCGGACAACGCCGTCACCACGTCCCGCAGCACGCCGTACAACTCGTCCGGGATGTCGATCTCTGACCCGTCCGGCCCGACGAGCCTCGCCCGCGCGCGACCGCCCGCGCCCCGCAACTCCTGTACGAATCTGGCCAGCTCAGCAGGGTCTTCCGGAGGAAGGACGGTACGTTCACGCAGGGCGCTGCTCATGACGCAAGCCTATAGCTATTCGAAAAAAACGCAATCCATTGAGAGAATGAGCGCGGACGTGGCGAGTGAGTGATTTCGCTCAACGCATCCGAATCGCGCTCCGTACTCGAAGATGTGAGTATGCGGATCCTCATGGCCGGCGTGTCCGGCTTCCTCGGCACCCGACTGGTCGACTGCCTCACCGCGGACGGCCACCAGGTCACCCGCCTGGTCCGCCGCCCACCACGCACACCCGCCGAACGCCAGTGGAACCCGTCCGCCGCGCAACTGGACCCGCAGTGCGTCGCCGAAGCGGACGCGGTGGTGAACCTGGCCGGCGCCGGGGTGGGCGACAAGCGCTGGACCGACGAGTACCGCAAGCTGATCCGGACCAGCCGGGTGGACAGCACCACCACGCTCGCCATCACGATCGCGGGTCTGCCCGCCGCCGACCGGCCCGCGGCGCTGCTGAACTCCTCGGCTGTCGGCTGGTACGGCAACACCGGTGACCGCGCGGTCACCGAGGAGGCGCCGGCCGGCGAGGGGTTCCTCGCCGACGTCTGCCGGGTGTGGGAGGCCGCGACCCGGCCGGCCGAGGACGCGGGCGTACGGGTGGTGCGGCTGCGTACCGGGCTGCCGCTGCACCGCGACGGCGGCCTGCTCAAGCCGCAACTCCTGCCGTTCCGGCTCGGCGTCGGCGGCAAGCTGGGCAACGGGCGGCAGTGGCTGCCGTGGATCTCGATGCGGGACTGGCTGAACGCGGCGAAGTTCCTGCTGGACCGCGACGACGTGGCGGGGCCGGTCAACGTGGTCGGCCCGGCGCCGGTCACCAACGCCGAGTTCACCCGGGAACTCGCCCGTCAGCTGCACCGCCCCGCGATCATGCCGATCCCGGCGGTGGCGCTGAAGGTGGTGCTCGGCGGCTTCTCGCAGGAGGCGCTCACCAGCACCCGGGTGCTGCCGGGCGTGCTCGACAAGTCCGGCTTCCCCTGGACGCATCCGGACCTGCCGGGCGCGCTGCACGCCGCCCTCACGGAGTGAGCCCGCGAGGGCGGCGCGGCGTTGCGGTTCAGCAGCCGATCACCCAGTACGCGGGCCCGGTCTGCTTGAGCGTGCTCGTGTAGAACGTGTTGTAGAGGCCCATCCGCTGCCCGCTGCCCAGCGCGTAGGCGTACCCGCCGGACTGGTAGGCCCGCCCGGCCACCACGTGCGCGTAGTTGCTGGCGGTGACGCAGACCGGCGCCGCCGTCGGCGAGGGCGTGGGCGAGGGCGACGCGGTGGGGGTGGGCGACGCGGTCGCCGTCGGGGTCGGGCTCGGCGAGGCGCCGCCACCACCGAGGCCGAAGAAGAGCGCGTCCCGGTACGTCGAACAGATGGTGTCCAGGAAGTACGCCCCGGCGGTGCCGCACTGGTCCGCGCCCGTACCCGGGTCGACGGGGGTGCCGTGGCCCATGCCGGAGACCCGGTAGAGGCGGACCTGGTCGTTGCCGTAGACCTCCAGGCTCGTGCCGGACGGCAGCGTGGAGGTGCTGGTCGGGGTGGTGGACACGCCCAGCACGTTCGTCCACTGGTCCCGCGACTCGACGGCGTTCGCGGTCGCCACCGTGGTGTCGCTGGTGCCGTGCCAGATCGCCACCCGGGGCCGGTTGCCGGTGTAGCCGGCGTACGCGCCGCGGGCCAGGTCGCCCCACTGCGCCGGGGTCTTGTCCACGCCCGGGTTCATGCAGCTGAACGCGGTGACGGTGCTGGTGGCGCAGCGGTACGGAATGCCGGCGATGATCGAGCCGGCGGCGAAGACGTCGGGGTAGGCGGCGAGCATGGCCGCGCTCATCGCGCCACCGGCGGAGAGGCCGCTGACGTACACGCGGGCGGCGGCGGTGCCGTAGTTGGTCTTGGCGTAGTCGACCATCTGCTTGATCGACAGCGCCTCGCCCTGACCGCGGGCGGTGTCACCGGTCTCGAACCAGTTGAAGCAGGAGTTGGCGTTGTTGCCGCTGGGCTGCTGCGGCGCGATGAGCGTGAACTTCCACTGGTCGGCGTACTTCTGCCAGCCGGAGTTGGTGACGTAGGTCGAGGCGTTCTGCACGCATCCGTGCAGCAGCACCACGGCGGGCGCGCCGGCCGGCAGGCCGTCCGGGCGGTACGCGTACATGGTCAGGTTGCCAGGGTTGGAGCCGAAGCCGGTGACCTGGGTGAGCGAGGCGGCCTGGGCGGGGAGGGCGGCGACCAGCGCGGTGGCCGCGGCCAGCACGACCCCGGCCGCCGCTCCGGCGACGCGGGCGATGAGGGATGAGGAGCGGGGCACGGGACCTCCCGATCGTGGAATGTGAACTGAGTCACTTCCGAGTTGCCGCGACGTTACGGCCGTGTTTCGTCACACCGGAATGGCCGCCGCTCACACATTCACGACCGGCGAAGTGTGCGGGCGAGTTTCGTGTCCGGGCGGTCTGCCCAGGTCAGGTTGGTAACGTCCGCTGCGTGCCGTCCTCCCCGTTCCTGGCCACCGGGCCGTCGACGACCCGCGTCCGTGACCGGCGGGCCGACCTGCTGGTGACGCTCGCCGCGCTGGCCCTGGCCTTCTGGGTCACCAGCGGCATGTGGCGTGACCCCAACAGCCGCGCCATCACCGTCAACTCCAGCGACCAGGCGTTGTTCGAGTGGCTGCTGGCGTTCGGCGGGCACGCGCTCACCCACGGGGAGAACCCGCTCTACACCACGCTGATCAACGTCCCGGACGGGGTGAACCTCGCGGTGAACACGTCGATCACCGTGTACGCGGCGGTCTTCGCGCCGCTGACGTACCTGATCGGGCCGCCCGCGACGTTCCTGGTGATCCTCACGCTCAACCTCGCCGCCACGGCGGTGGCCTGGTACTGGCTGCTGAGCCGGTACCTGGTGCGCAGCCGGCTGGCCGCCGGCGTGGGGGCGCTGTTCATCGCCTTCTGCCCGGCGATGGTGTCGCACGCCAACGCGCACCTGAACTGGACCGCCGGCTGGCTGGTGCCGCTGCTGATCTGGGGCGTGTTCCGGCTGCGCCGCCCCGGCCGCGCGGTCACCGGCGGGATCGTGCTCGGCCTGCTGGTGGCGGCCGCGTTCTCGATCGCCGCCGAAGGGCTGTTCTTCACCGCGCTGGCGCTCGGCGTGTTCCTCGCCGTCTGGGCGCTGCACCCGGCCCGGTGGCCGGAGGTACGCGCCGCGCTGCCCCGGATGGCGGCCGGGCTGGGCGTCACCGCGCTGGTCGCCGGGGCGCTGCTGGCGTACCCGCTCTGGCTGCACTTCCTCGGGCCGCAGCGGTTCCACGGCACCGGCTTCGACCCGCTGATCCACTCCGAGGACATCGCCGCGTACGGGTCGTACCCGCGCCGGTCGCTCGCCGGCTGGGCCGGGTGGGGCACGTCGCTGGCGCCCAACCCGACGGAGGAGAACTCGTTCTTCGGCGTACCCCTGCTCCTGCTCGCCCTGGCCTGCTTCGCGCTGCTGTGGTGGCGCGCGGACCGGGCGTTCCGGGCCACCCTCGCGGCGCTCGGGGTGACCGCCGTGGTCTTCGCGGTGCTGTCGTGGGGGCCGACTGTGAAGTGGAACGGCCGCCGTTTCGACCAGACGCTGCCGTTCGGGGTGCTGGACAACCTGCCGGTGATCAACGCGGCGTTGCCGTCGCGGCTGGCGCTCGTGGTCGCGCCGGTGATCGGCCTGCTGCTGGCGTACGCGATCGACTCGCTGCGGGCCCGGCCGCCTCGGCGCCGGGTGAGCGGGCTCGCCTGGGCGCTCGGGTTCGTCGCCGCGCTGCTGCCGCTGGTGCCGACGCCGCTGCTCACCAGCGTCCGCGAGCCGATTCCCCAGTTCATCACCAGTGGCGCCTGGCAGCGTTACGTCCCGCCGGACGGGGTGCTGACGCCGCTGCCGCTGACCGTCGACGTGTATCCGGACGGGCAGCGCTGGCAGGCGTACGCGCTGGCCCACCGGCAGGGTGAGTTCCGCATCCCGGCCGGGTTCTTCCTCGGCCCGGGCGGGCCGGAGGGCCGGGGCCGGATCGGGCCGGTGCCGCGCACCTTCGACTCGCTGATGGATCAGGCCGGCCGGACCGGGCTGGTGCCGATCATCACCGACGGCAGCATCCGCGAGTCCCGGGCGGACCTGCGCCACTGGGGCGTGCGGGCGGTGGTGCTGCCGGACCGGGTGCACGGCGCGAAGTACGACGTCGACGAGGATGCGCTGCGGCGCACCGCCACCGCGCTGCTCGGCCCGCCGGAGCGGGTGGAGGACGTCTGGCTGTGGCGGGTGCCGGACTGACCGCCACCTCGGCCCGATGGCGACCAGGCTCACGGGTCCGGTTCCCGGGGCGCGGGACTAGGCTGGACGGGTGAGCGTGACGACTTCCGGGCTGACCGCCGTCCGTGCCGGCCTGCTCGACTACCAGGCCGCCTGGGACGAGCAGCGCCGGCTGCACGAGGCGGTGGTGGCCGGCGAGCAGGGCGACACGGTGCTGCTGCTGGAGCACCCCAGCGTCTACACCGCCGGCAAGCGCACCGAGCCGTGGGACCGGCCGATGGACGGCACCCCGGTGGTGGACGTGGACCGCGGCGGGAAGATCACCTGGCACGGTCCGGGGCAGCTCGTCGGTTACCCGATCGTCCGGCTGCCCGACCCGGTCGACGTGGTCGCGTACGTCCGCCGCACCGAGCAGTTGCTGATCGACGTGTGCGCCGAGTTCGGGCTGGCCGCCGGCCGGGTCGAGGGGCGCTCCGGCGTGTGGGTGCCGGAGGACGACAGGGGCCCGGCCCGCAAGGTGGCCGCGATCGGCATCCGGGTGGCCCGTGGCGTCACGCTGCACGGCTTCTCCGTCAACTGCGACTGCGACCTCGGCTTCTTCGACCGGATCGTGCCCTGCGGCATCCGCGACGCCGGGGTCACCTCGCTCACCGCCGAGCTGGGCCGGCCGATCACCGTCGCCGACGTGCTGCCGGTGGTCGAGCGGCACCTGCCGACGCTGACGCAGGTCTGAGCCCGGTGCGGCTCGACCTGGTCACGCTCGTCGTCGCCGAGTACGACCCGGCGATCGCGTTCTTCACCGAGGTGCTCGGCTTCGAGCTGTCCGAGGACAGCCCGTCGTTGACCAACGACGGCCGCCCCAAGCGCTGGGTCGTGGTACGCCCACCGGGCGGCGGCACCGGCCTGTTGCTGGCCCGCGCCGACGGCGAGCACCAGGCCGGCGCGGTCGGCGACCAGACCCACGGCCGGGTGGGCTTCTTCCTCCAGGTCGACGACTTCGACGCGGCCTACCGCCGGATGCTCGACGCGGACGTCGAGTTCGTCCGGCCGCCCCGCACCGAGCCGTACGGCCGGGTCGCGGTCTTCCGCGACATCGCCGGCAACCACTGGGACCTGCTCGGCCCGGCCTGACCGCTCCCCCGGCCCTGCCGCGCCTCGCCGTGCACCCGGGCCGTTCGCGGCTCACCCGCGTGGTCCCGCCTTCGGCCGTGGTCCGGCTCGTGGTCCCGCCCGCCCTCGCTGTGGCCCCGCACTCGGCCACGCGCATCCGCTCGACACGCGGTGGCCGACGGCGCCGCCCTCCCGACCCCGCCCCACCGGTGTCACCATGAGTGACATTCGAGAGCCCGAGGCTTACACCCCTCCGCGGACTTTGCTCTGCAGCCGCACACGCGGCGGTGACTCCCGGTCGATCGTTGCATCCATGGCTGCAGAGCAAAGGGCGCAGACACCCATCCCTCCCTCCCGAAGGCTGTTCGCCATAACCCCTGTTCAGAGCCAATCCGCCACCGACAAGGGTGTCCAGCAGCCCCGAACGCACCATCACTTAGCGTCACCTCGGCGCGGCACAGCCTTTCCTCACTCTCGGTGGTCAGGCGCCCAGTCCACGGCACCGGGCAGCGAGACACCGACGAGCACGCGCCGCGCCGCAGCGCGTCGCATGCCCCCACCGGCCGCAGCCGTCAGGGCGTGAGGCGGTGCAGGTCGCGCGGGAAGGCGGTCACCTCCCGGACGTTCGCCGCGCCCGTCAGCCGCGCGACGAACCGCTCCAGCCCGATCGCGAACCCGCCGTGCGGCGGCATGCCGTGCCGGAACGCGTCCACGTACCCGGCGTACGGCTCGGCCGGCTCGCCCCGCGCCGCCAGCGCGGCCAGGTAGTCGGCGTGCCGGTGCAGCCGCTGCCCGCCGGTCACCAGCTCCACGCCGCGGAACAGCAGGTCGAAACCATTGGAGTACGCGGGCCGCGCCGGGTCCGGGTGGGTGTAGAAGGGACGTTTCGCCATCGGGTAGCCGGTGACGAAGAGGAAGTCGCTGCCGTGCTCGCGGAGCGCCCACTCCCCCAGCGCCCGCTCGTGCGCCGGCGCCAGGTCGGGTTCGTCGGCCGGCGCTCCGGCGATCTTCAGCGCGTCGGTGAAGTGCACCGCCGGGATCTCGGCCGGCACCTCCGGCACCGTCACGCCGAGCGTGGCCAGCGCGCCGTCCGCCCGGTCGGCGACTGTCGCCACCATCCCGGCCAGCGTGTCCCGCAGCACCGCCATCACGTCCCGGTGGTCGGCCACGAACCCCAGCTCGACGTCGAGCGACGTGTACTGGGCCAGGTGCCGCGCGGTGTCGTGCGGCTCGGCGCGGAACACCGGCCCGACCTCGTACACCCGCTCGAAGACGCCCACCATGAGCTGCTTGTAGAACTGCGGCGACTGGGCCAGGTAGGCCGGACGGCCGAACCAGTCCAGCGCGAACACGTTCGCGCCGCTCTCGGTGGACGAGGCGACCACCTTGGGCGTGTGCACCTCCACGAAGCCCTGCCCGTCGAGCGTTCCCCGGAACCCGGACACGGCCGCCGCCGAGATCCGCAGCGCGGCGGACCGGACCGGGTGCCGCAGCGCGATCGGCGCGTGGTCGAGCTGCGTGGACAGGCCGGCCGTGAGCACCGGCCGGTACAGGTCGAACGGCGGCGGGACGGCGGGTGGCCCGAGCGGACGTACCGCCGGGTCGACGACCTCGACCCCGGCGGGCGCGGCCGGGTTCGCGACGACGGTGCCGACCACCTCGACGACCGTCTCCTCGGTGAGCGCCTCGACCTGCGCGCGCACGGCGGGCGCGGCGACCACCACCTGGGCGAGCCCGCCGCCGTCGCGGAGGACCAGGAAGGCCACCGACTTGAGCAGCCGGCGGCGGTGGACCCAGCCGGCGAGTCGCACGGTCGAGCCCACCTGGGCGGGAAGTTGAGAGGACAGGATGCGTTGCACGACGACTACCTCCTTGACCAATCGCAACGCGATCCCCAGGGAGGTGTGGGCGAGCGGGAACCTCGCGGTGCCACCACACCTTCGCTCCCGCCGGGGCGGGAGCCTCGTTCGTCGCCTTTTCACCGGGGCCGGCCGGGCGGGCTCTACTGGGCGCGAAGGCGCCGTTCTTCCCGCAGCTCGGGAGGGTCTTCGCGGCCCGGCACCAGACCGCCTCGCAGCAACCGGCGGCTCTCTCGACTGGCGGATCGGTCCGTTACTCGGCTCCGTCACAGCTCTGCCCGGCACGCTAGCACCGGACGCCTCGCGGTGTGACCGGGATTTTTGGCCCTTCGTGTCCGGTGTCACAACGATTCCGGGGTGACGGCGGTCGCCCGCCGTTCATCGACCGGCGCCGACCGGCGTACGCTCGGTTTTGTGACGATCGAGCAATCCGCGCCGACGACTGAGCAGCCCGCGCGCCCCGCGACGGTCGCCCCGGAGGGGCGGCGCATGCTGCGGATCGAGGCACGCAACGCCGAGACGCCGATCGAGCGCAAGCCGCCGTGGATCAAGGTCAAGGCCAAGATGGGCCCGGAGTACACCCAGTTGCGCGGGCTCGTCTCGCGCGAAGGGCTGCACACCGTGTGCCAGGAGGCCGGCTGCCCCAACATCTACGAGTGCTGGGAGGACCGCGAGGCCACCTTCCTCATCGGTGGTGACCAGTGCACCCGGCGCTGCGACTTCTGTCAGATCGACACCGGAAAGCCGGCCGAGTTCGACGCCGACGAGCCGCGGCGCGTCGCCGAGTCGGTCGCCGCGATGGGTCTGCGTTACGCGACCATCACCGGTGTCGCCCGCGACGACCTGCCCGACGGTGGCGCCTGGCTCTACGCCGAGACGGTCCGGCAGATCCACGCGCTGCAGTCCGGCTGCGGTGTCGAGCTGCTGATCCCCGACTTCAACGCGGTGCCGGAGCAGCTTGCCGAGGTGTTCCGCTCGCGGCCGGAGGTGCTGGCCCACAACGTGGAGACGGTGCCGCGCATCTTCAAGCGGATCCGCCCGGCGTTCCGCTACGAGCGTTCGCTCGACGTGATCCGCCAGGCCCGCGCCGACGGCCTGGTCACCAAGAGCAACCTGATCCTGGGCATGGGCGAGGAGCGCGCCGAGGTGTCCCAGGCGCTGCGCGACCTGCACGAGGCGGGCTGCGAGCTGATCACCATCACGCAGTACCTGCGCCCCTCCCCCCGGCACCACCCGGTCACCCGCTGGGTCAAGCCGGAGGAGTTCGTCGAGCTGCGCGAGGAGGCCGAGGAGATCGGCTTCGCGGGCGTGATGAGCGGCCCGCTGGTCCGCTCGTCGTACCGCGCGGGCCGCCTCTACCAGCAGGCGCTCGCCGCCCGCCAGGAGGTCGTCGCCGCCGGCTGAGGCCGGCCGTCGACCGCGTCACCGTCCGCCGGCCGCCCGCCGGATGCCATGATCACAGGCATGACCGCCGGGGTACGCGAGGAGCCACGCGAAGCCGCGCGCCCTCGTACGCCCCGGCGGCTGCCGTTGCCGACGCTGCTCGCGGTGCTCGTCGGGTTCGCCGCTGTGGGCTACCGGCTGGCGCTGCTGTTCGCCGACGTGCCGCCCACGAACAGCGACGAGGCGACGATGGGGCTGGCCGCCCTGCACATCGCCCGCGGTGACGGCTTCCCGGTCTGGTTCTACGGCCAGGCGTACATGGGCACGCTGGAGGCGTACCTGGCCGCGCCGCTCGTCGCGCTGGCCGGGCCGTCGGTGCTCGTGCTGCGGCTGCCCACGCTGGCGCTGTACGCGTTGTTCCTGCTGCTGTCCTGGCGGCTGACGCGGCGGCTCGGCGGTGACCGCTGGTACGCCCTGCTGGTCGTCGCCGTGCTGGCGCTGGGCGCGGACCGGGTGGTGAAGAACCAGTTGATCGCCGGTGGCGGCTATCCCGAGCTGAACCCGGCCGGCGCCGCGCTGGCGCTGCTCACCGTCGGGCTCTGCGTGACCGGGCCTGGTGCGCGGTGGCCCCGCTGGGCGGCCTGGGGGCTGATCGCCGGGGTGCTGCTCTGGGTGGACCCGCTGATCCTGCCGTACGTGCTGACGCTCGGCGTGCTGCTGGTGGCGTGGCGGTGGCGGGAACTGGCCGGACGGGCCGGGGTGGTGCTGGCCGGGGCGCTGCTGCTGGGCGCGGCGCCGATGGTCGTGGACAGCCTCCGGCACGGCCGCAACCCGGTGGCCGCGGTGCTGGCGGCCGGTGGCACAGGCGCGCCGGCGGACTGGGCGGACCGGCTGCACGGCGGCCTGGTGCTCGGGCCGCCGCTGGCGATGGGCTTCTGCTCGCCCGGCCGGTGCGCCACCTGGCAGCTCTGGTGGGCTGTCGCGTTCCCGGTGCTGCTGGCGCTCGCCGCGCTCACCGCGTGGCACACCCTGCGCCGCGCCTCCGGCGGTCCGCGCTCGGCGGAGCGGGTGTCGGCCGGGGTGCGGCTGGCGCTGCTCGGCGGCGCAGCCGGTGTCCTCGCCGCGTACGCGGTGAGCAACGCGGCCGGTCGGACGCCGATCGAGAGCAGCCGGTACCTGTCGTGCCTGGCGGTGGCGGTGCCCGCCCTGCTCTGGCCACTGTGGCAGGCCGCCCGCCCGCTCGCCGCCCGCCCGCTGACGTGGCGGCGCCAGCTCGCCGAGGTGGCGGCATCGGAGGAGGGTGGATACCGCTATCTCCCCGAGGTGGAGTCGATCAAGGCGATCGGCGAGCGGGCGGCCGGGGCGAGAGCCCGGGTGGCGGGTGTCGGGGCGCTGGTGGTGCTCGCGGGCGTGCTCGGGACCGGCGCGGCGGCCACAGTGGAGGTGATCCGGGCGGCGCCCGCCGTGCACGCCGAGGCGGACCGGCACCGCTCGCTCGTGGACACGCTCGGCGCGCTCGGCGTCCGGCACGTGCGCGGCGGCTACTGGACGTGCAACCGGCTCACCTACGCCACCGGCGAGAACGTGCTCTGCGCCGTGGTCGAGGACGACCTGCGCCCCGGGTTCGACCGGCTGCCCGCGTACCGTCGGGAGGTGGCCGCCGACCCGGACGCCGCCTGGGTGGCGCTCGCCGGCTCGCCGCTGGCGGCCCGGCTGGACGCGCGCCTCGGCCCCGAAGCGGGCGCGCTCGACGTCGTCACCGTCGCCGGCTGGCGGATCTACCTGCCGCGCCGCTGACACAGACCCGACGCGGCGCGCTACCGGGCGCGGCGCTGCGCCGGGGCGGGTGGCGGTACGTCGAGCAGGCCGAGGCGGTGGGCCAGCGCGGCTGCCTCCACCCGGTTGGTCACGTCGAGCTTGGCGATGATCCGGGACACGTGCACGCTCGCCGTCTTCGGCGAGATGAACAGCCGCTCGGCGATGCGGCTGTTGCTGTGCCCCTCGGCGACCAGCCGCAGCACCTCCCGTTCCCGGCTGGTCAGCAGGTCCGGCCCGGGTCGCCCGGTGCCGCGCAGCCCGACCCGGCGGGCCAGCGTCGCCGCCTGCTCGCCCAGCGGGGTCGCGCCCAGCCGGGCGGCCACCTCGACGGTCTCCCGTACCGCGGCGGCCACCTCGTCCCGCTCGCCCGCCGCCGCGGCCGCCTCGGCCAGCCCGAGCAGCGCCCGGCCCAGCGGGTACGGCTGCCCGGCCGTCCGCCACGCCGCCACCGCCGCCCGCCAATGGGCGAGCGCCCCGGCGGGACCGGTGGACGCGAGCCCGGCCAGGACGGCGGCGACGTCGGCCGCGTACGCCTGCTCGGCCGGGTGCCGGGCGGGCAGCGCGGCGGCCGTCGTGGACACGTCGGCGGCGAGCGTCGCGTCACCGGTCAGCGCGGCGGTACGCGCCACCGCGCTGAGCACCGGCCAGCCCTCGCGCGGCAGGTCGGCCAGGTGCGGGTCGGCCAGGGCGGCGCGCGCCGCGCGTACCGCTTCCAGCTTGTCGTCGGCGGAGAGCGCGGCCTCGACGCGCAGCTCGTGCAGCGGCAGCCGGTGGTTCGGCCACAGGTAGGGGCGGCTGAGGAACGCCAGCGCCCGCCCGACGACCTCGTCGGCGGCGGGATGGGCGCGGGCCAGGTGGAGCCCGGCGCGCAGTTGCAGCCAGTGCAGCCCGGAGACGCCGGGCGGGTCGATGCGGGCCGCCTCGGCGCAGGTGCTGTCCGCCTCGTCCCAGCGGCCCAGCGCGATCAGCGCCTCGGCCCGGTTCGACAGCAGGTACGCCCCGATCGAGCGGCTGATGCCGACCCGGCGCGCCTCGGTCACCCCGGCCGCGGCTGCCTGTTCGGACTCGTCGTAGCGGCCCAGCTCGTAGAGCACGTCGGAGAGGAAGACCAGCGCGCTGACCAGGGCCCACGAGTCACCTGCGGCGCGGGCCCGCGCCTCGACCCGGCGCAGCTCGGCCAGCCCGCGCTCCGGGGTGCCGTCGAGGCGGTGCAGCAGGGCGATCCGGGTGGGCAGCAGCACCAGGTCGGTGCCGACCTCGGAGGCGCCGGCCGCCGCCTCGGCGGCGACCGAGGCGGCCTCGCGCGGGTCGACCTTCATCAGGTGCGACGCGATGTCGGCCAGCACGGCGAACCGTTCCGCGCCGTCGGGGGCACCGGCCGCCAGCCGGTACGCCTCGCGCAGCTCGGCCGCGCCGTCGCTCTTGCCGAGCAGCGCGAACAGCCGGCCCCGGTGGTCGAGCAGGCGGGCGGCGCGCAGCGGCTCGGCATCGGGGTCGACCTCGGCCAGCGCGGCCCGGGTGAGCGTGAGCGCCCGGCTGAGGTCACCGGCGGTGACCGCCGCGGTGAGCGTCTCCTCCAGCACCCGCAGGTGGTCCATGCCGAGCCGGTCGGCGGCGTCGGGCACCTGCTCCCACAGTTCGAGGACGCGCTCCAGCAGCCGGCTCTGCTCGGCGTACGCGTACCGGTCGGCGGCCGCCTCGGCGGCGAGCCGGGCGGCGGTGAGCGCGCGCGGGTGGTCGTGCGCCGCGTACCAGTGGTGGGCGATCTCGGCCGGGGCGCGACCGGCGGCGACCAGGTGGGGTTGGGCCTCGATCGCGGCGGCGTACCGGGCGTGCAGCCGCGCGTGCTCGCCGGGCAGCAGGTCGTCGTGCACGGCCTCGCGGACCAGCGCGTGCCGGAACTCGTAGTCGCCGTCCGGGTCGGCCACCACGAGCTGCCCGGCGACGGCGGCGCGCAACGCGTCCTCCAGCTCGGCCTCGGGCAGGCCGGCCACCTCGGCGAGCAGCTGGTGGGCGAAGCGGGTGCCTCCGGCGGCGGCGATCCGCAGCACCCGCTGGGCCGGCTCGGGCAGCCGGTCGACGCGGGCCAGCAGCAGGTCGCGCAGCGTCTCCGGGATGGCGGCGCAGCCGACCGGGCCACCGGCGGCGGCCAGCTCCTCGATGAAGAACGGGTTGCCCTGGGTGCGTTCGTGCACGTCGTCCACGGTCCGGGCGTACTGCTCGATGCCGAGCAGGTCGGCGAGCACGGCGGCGGTGCCGTCACGGTCGAGGCGGCCCAGTTCGATCCGGTCGACGCCGCGGACCCGGTCGAGCTCGGCGAGGAACGGCCGTAGCGGGTGCCCGCGGTGCAGCTCGTCGGTGCGGTACGTGCAGACCACCAGCAGGCGGGTGGCGCGGGCGGCCCGCACCAGGAAGCCGATCAGATCGCGGGTGGAGCGGTCGGCCCAGTGCAGGTCCTCGATCACCAGCACCAGCGGGCGTTCCTCGGCGAGCCGCCGGAACAGGTCGGCGACCAGGTCGAACAGGTAGCCGCGCGGGGTGTCGGCGAGGGCCGGCCCGGCGGGCGCGGCGGCCGCGGCGGGCATCCGGGCCAGCTCCGGCAGCAGCCGGGCGAACTCCGCCTCGTAGCCGGCGAAGGCGGCCGGCCCGTCGTGGCGCAGCACGTCGCGCAGCGCGGCCGCGAACGGGGCGAACGGCAGGCCGGCCTCGCCCAGCTCCAGGCACTGGCCGACCAGCAGCCGCGCCCCGGCGGTGTGGACGTGCGTGCCGAACTCCTCCAGCAGCCGGGTCTTGCCGACCCCGGCCTCGCCGCCGACGAGCACCGTTGTCGGGTCGCCGGACCGGGCCCGGGCCAGTGCGTCGCCGAGCACTGTCAGCTCGGGCCGGCGGCCGACGAGGACGGTGCTGGCGGCGCGTACTGTCACGCCGTCGAGCATGCCACGGCCCCCCGACGGCCCGGCCCGGCCGATCGGGCGGTGGACGGCCGCCGGGCCGGCCGCCCCCGTGACGGCCGGACCGGCGAGTTTCCCTACGGCACCGGCCGCGCCCACGAACCCGGTGACGGCCGGACCGGCGAGTTTCCCTACGGCACCGGCCGCGCCCACGAACCCGGTGACGGCCGGACCGGCGACGGCCGCCGGTGCGGTCACCGGCGGGCGTCGGTGGTGCGGGCGTGGTGCTGCCGGCGGCTCAGCCAGCCGCGCGGGTGCCGGCGGGGCAGCGACCGGGCCAGCCGGTCCTGCGCCGCGTCGGCCTGCAGCTCGGAGGCGTGGCTGCGGTGGATGCTGAGGATGAACTCCGCGTCGTTGCCGAACATGTCGGATCTCCCTGTCGTGCGTCTGTCGTCCCTGTCGAGATCCACTTTTCGCGCGAAGGTGCCCCCGGCGCATGGGTACGCAGCCTGATCTTTCCCCCGGCGGCCTCCTTACCTGAGGGCCGGCCGGGGCCGGCGCGGCCGTAAGGTACTCAGCCCGCGCCGGAAGGGGCGGCCACGGATCAACGTGACGTGCGCCGACCACTAGACTCTGCGGCATGGCAAAGCCCCAGGAGAAGGTCTCGTTCGGCCAGCGGCTGAAGCAGATCGGGATGGTGTTCCGGTTCACCGCCAAGCAGGACAAGTGGTTCGCGCCGCTGACGGCGGCGGCGGTGCTGATCCCGCTCGCGCTCACCGTGGTCGCGGTGATCGCCTGGGGCTGGATCTGGCTGCCGATCGGCATCCTGCTCGCCCTGCTGGCCGTGCTGATCGTGCTCAACCTGCGCTCGAACAAGGCGATGATGAACGCCGCCGAGGGGCAGCCGGGCGCGGCGGCGCAGATCATGGAGAGCATGCGCGGCGACTGGCGGGTCACTCCGGCGGTCAGCTCCACCACGCAGATGGACATGGTGCACCTGGTGGTGGGCCGGCAGGGCGTGATCCTGCTGGCCGAGGGGCACCCGCAGCGCGTGCGTGGCCTGCTCGGCCAGGAGAAGCGCCGGCTGGCGAAGGTGATCGGCACGGCTCCGCTGCACGACTACGTGATCGGGCAGGGCGAGGGTGAGCTGCCGGTCCGCAAGCTGCGGATGACGCTGATGCGGCTGCCCCGCGCCCTGTCCCCGAAGGACGTCAACGCCCTCGACAAGCGGCTCAAGGCGCTGACCGCGCGGCCGCAGATGCCCAAGGGCGCGGTCCCGAAGAACATGCGGCCGCCGCGCGGCGCGTTCCGGCAGACCCGGGGTCGCTGACCTCCGGCGTACGCGAGAAGGAGCCGGTCCCGTTCGGGGCCGGCTCCTTTCTCGTGCGGGTCAGCGGCGCGGCGCGTCGGTGACGACGGAGCCGGCGAGCCGGTCGTGCAGGCCGCGCCGGTGCTCGTCCATGAGCAGGGCCGGCACGACGAGGGCCAGCAGGAATCCGCGCAGCAGCCCGCGGAGCAGCCCGATCCGGCCGCCGTCGGCCCAGGCGACGCAGCGCAGCCGGGTCAGGTACATGCCGGGGGTCTGGGCGAACAGGCCGATGAAGAAGCCGTACTCCAGGATCAGCACCAGGACCGGCGGCCAGCCGTCGCGGACCGGGTCGGAGAAGGCCCGGGCGACCATCAGGCACAGCACCCAGTCGATGATCAGGGCGCCGAATCGGCGGCCGAGGCTGGGCGGGGTGAAAGCGGGGTCGGTGGCGGGCGGCACCGGTGTGGCGGCGGTATCGGTCACAGCGGCCAGGGTAGCGCCGCCGCGACCCTCAACGAAAATTCCGACATTCCGCACCAGACGGCGCAGGATGACGCTCCGCAAGCGACGTAACACGGCGGAAACAGACGAGACACGGCAGGGCAACCCCCCGGCCATAGCGTCGCCAGTAGTTAGCTACCGGAGTGGACCTGCCAGGAGGACGTGTGTTCGCCAATTCCGAGGAACTCCTGCGATACCTCGCCAACGAGGACGTGAAGTTCGTCGACGTACGTTTCTGTGACCTGCCCGGCGTGATGCAGCACTTCAACCTGCCGGTCGAGTCGTTCGACGACAGCGTGTTCACCGACGGCCTCGCCTTCGACGGCTCCTCGATCCGCGGGTTCCAGGCCATCCACGAGTCCGACATGCTCCTGCTGCCGGACGTCGCCACCGCCTTCATCGACCCGTTCCGCACGCAGAAGACCCTCGCGCTGAACTTCTTCATCCACGACCCGTTCACCCGCGAGGCCTACTCCCGCGACCCCCGCAACGTCGCCAAGAAGGCCGAGGCCTACCTCGCCGCCAGCGGCATCGCCGACACCGCCTACTTCGGCGCCGAAGCCGAGTTCTACATCTTCGACTCCATCCGCCACGAAACCTCCGCCCACCAGTCGTTCTACTACATCGACTCGATCGAGGGCGCCTGGAACAGCGGCCGGATCGAAGAGGGCGGCAACCGCGGCTACAAGACCGCCTACAAGGGCGGCTACTTCCCGGTGCCCCCGGTGGACCACTACGCCGACCTGCGCGACCGGATCGTGCGGCGCCTCGTCGACGGTGGCTTCACCGTCGAGCGTTCGCACCACGAGGTGGGCACCGCCGGCCAGTCGGAGATCAACTACAAGTTCTCCACGCTGCTGCACGCCGCCGACCAGCTCCAGCTGTTCAAGTACATCGTCAAGAACGAGACCTGGGCCGCGGGCAAGACCGCCACGTTCATGCCCAAGCCGCTCTTCGGTGACAACGGCTCCGGCATGCACACCCACCAGAGCCTGTGGCGCGGCGGCGAGCCGCTGTTCTACGACGAGACCGGCTACGCCGGCCTGTCCGACACCGCCCGCTGGTACATCGGCGGCCTGCTGCACCACGCCCCGTCACTGCTGGCCTTCACCAACCCGACGGTGAACTCCTACCGCCGCCTGGTGCCCGGCTTCGAGGCGCCGGTCAACCTGGTCTACTCGCAGCGCAACCGCTCCGCCTGCACCCGCATCCCGGTCACCGGCAGCAACCCGAAGGCCAAGCGCGTCGAGTTCCGGGTGCCGGACCCGTCCAGCAACCCGTACCTGGCGTTCTCGGCGATGATGATGGCCGGCCTGGACGGCATCAAGAGCAAGATCGAGCCGCCGGCGCCGATCGACAAGGACCTCTACGACCTCCCGCCGGAGGAGTGGGGCGACGTCAAGCAGGTCCCGGGCTCGCTGCCGGAGGTGCTCGACGCGCTCGAGGCCGACCACGACTACCTGCTCGACGGCGGCGTGTTCACGCCGGACCTGATCTCCACCTGGGTCGACTGGAAGCGGGCCAACGAGGTCGACCCGGTGCGCCTGCGCCCGACCCCGCACGAGTTCGCGATGTACTTCGACTGCTGAGCACGCTCGTCAGCACCGGCCGGGCCGGCTCCGCGATGGCGGAGCCGGCCCGGCCGTTTCACGCGGCTCGTCGGCGCAGCGCCCGGACGCCGGTCACCGCGACGACCACCACCAGCACCGTCATCAACACCGCGCCTGGTGCCTTGGTGAACCGGGCCAGGTTGGTCCCGTCGGGCAGCGTGAGCAGCGAGACCACCGCGCAGGGGGCCACGAACCAGACCTCCCGGGCCAGCGGCACCGCCGCTACCGCGAGCAGGGTCAGCGGCCAGATCGCGTACCAGGGGTGGAACACCGGCGCGAGCAGCACCGTGGCGGTCAGCGCCAGTCCCGCGCCGAGCAGCGCCACCCGGGGCCGGGCCAGAGTCAGCCGGGCGACCCGCTGCCGGGCGTCGTCGAGCCGCCGCAGCCTCGTCCACGCCCGCCACCAGAGCGCCACCAGCGCTCCGGCCAGCAGCGCCAGCGCGACCGTCCGGGCCACCGGCACCGCCGCCGGCCGCCGCCCGGCCAGCTCGCCGGCGTAGTCGATGACGAACCCGATCGCGGTGGGCGGCGAGGTCCACTGCTGCGAGTCGCCGCTGTGGCCGAGCCCTCCGATCCAGCCCAGCCCGAGGCCGGTGGCGAGCGAGACGACGAGCAGCGTGCCGAGCACCGACGCGGCCAGTTGCCCGCCGTCGCGCAGCAGCGCCCGCCAGGTGTAGCGGCCGAGCACGGCGGCGAGCGCCGCGAACGGCAGCGCCACCGCCGCCACCGCCTTCACCGCCACGGCCAGGCCCAGCAGCACCCCGGCCACCAGCAGCGCACGCGGCTTGCCCGGCCGGCGAACCAGCACCAGCAGGCCGAGCAGGAGCAGTCCGAGCGCAAGCGCGTCGTTGTGCGCCCCGGCCACCAGGTGGATCCCGACCAGCGGGCAGGCGAGCACCAGCCACGCGGCCCGGCGTGTGGGCACCCCGGCGGCCCGGGCCAGGCCGGGCAGGCAGAGCGCGGCCAGCAGCACCCCGGCCACCGCGACCAGCCGCAGCGCCACCACCGTCCCGATCAGGCCGCCGCCGGCGAGCACGGCGAGCCCGGCCAGCAGGACGAAGAACGGCCCGTACGGCGCCGGGGTGTCCCGCCAGATCGGCGACACCGAGTCGGTCCACGGGCAGCCGGCCGCCGCGACCCCCACCCGGTACGGGCTGAGCCCCTGCGTCCACGTCCAGCCCTGGCAGGCGTACGAATAGACGTCGCGGCTGCCGAGCGGCGGCGCGGCGAGCAGCGGCAGCGACCAGAGCCCCGCGGTCAGGTACGCCCACCGGCCGGACGGCGCGCCCCACCGCAGCGACCACCAGGCGCCGACCAGCAGCAGCGTCCCGGCCAGCCAGCAGCCGAGCGTCAGCGGCCCGTTCGGGGCCGCCCAGATCGCGGCGAGCGTGCTGCGCGGGGGCGGACCGGGCAGCGCGCCGCCGAGCCACCCGGCGGCGGTGAGCAGCACCGTCCCGGCGAGACCGGCGTAGCGGGCGACGGCGGCGGCGATCGGCCGGACCGGTCCGTCGACCTCGCTCACCGGCACACTCCTCAGTCCGCGGGAACCGGCTGCCGGCCCTTGCGAGCCGACCGTACCAACCACACGACCACCCCGATCACGAACAGGGTCATCAGCGGCGCACCGGGCATCTTGCTGAACCGGGCCAGCCCGGTACCGTCGGCGAGCACCAGGAACGACGACACCACCGTGACGATCGAGAACCAGAGCGTGCGGTGCGCGGTCGCGGCAAGCACCGCCAGCGGCCACAGCCAGTACCAGGGGTGGAACAGCGGGGACAGCGCGACCGTGGCGGTGAGCGCCAGCGCGGCGTGCCAGAACGGCTCACCGCGACGGAACGACCGGAACCAGAGCCAGACCAGCACGCCGATCAGCGCGACCATGCCGATCGCCCGGGTCACCGGCAGCGCGTCGACGTGCACCCCGAACGGCACCAGCAGGTAGCCGACGGTCTGCCCCACCGCCGTCGGCGGCGACGTCCAGGCCACCACCAGGCTGCCCTGCTCCAGCCCGCTGATGAAGCCCAGCCCCAGGCCGGAGACGACAGTCACCCCGGCCAGCGCCACGAGCGACCCGCCGACCACCCACCCGCCGTCGCGGACCAGCGACCTGATCCGGTACGCCCCGACGATGGCGGCGAGCGCGGCGAACGGCATCACGACCAGCGCGGTGACCTTGACGGCGGCTGCGAGTCCGAGCAGCGCCCCACCGGCGAGCAGCGGCCAGGGCCGGCCCGGGCGGGCCGCCACCACCGCCAGCCCGGCCACGAGCAGGCCGATCATCAGCGCGTCGTTGTGCGCGCCGGAGACCAGGTGCACCGGCACCAGCGGGCTCGCAAGCGCCAGCCACAGCGCCCGCCGCGGCGGCACCCCGCAGCGGCGGGCCAGCACCGGCAGGGCCCACGCGGTGAGCGCCACCCCGGCCACGGCGAGCAGCCGGAACAGCGCGACAGCGCCGAGCAGCGACCCGGTGGCCTCCACCACCGCGCCGGCGAGCAGTACGAACAGCGGCCCGTACGGCGCCGGGGTGTCCCGCCAGATGAAGGAGATGGTGTCCAGCCAGGGGCAGGGAAGCGCTGACACGCCCTGCTCGTAGGGGTTGATCCCGGCCGAGAAACTGGCGCCCTGGCAGCCGTACGCGTACACGTCCCGGCTGCCCAGCGGCGGCGCGACCAGCATCGGCAGCAGCCACAGCGCGACTGTGACCAGCACCCAGCGCGACGACGGCACCCGGTCCCGCAGCGACCACCAGGCCCACGCCAGCAGCGCGGTGCCGACCAGCCACAACCCGATGGTCAGCGGCCCGTTCGGGCCCTGCCAGATGCTGACCGGGGTGGGACGCAACTCGCCGTCGGGCAGGGCGCCGCCGAGGAACGCGGCCACGGCGAGCAGCACCGAACCCGCCAGGCCGATCCAACGCGAGAGGTGGTGAGACACGCCCGACATGCTGCCAGTACGGTGGTTCGCGATCAGGAGGTGGGCATGCGGGGCGGTCGGGTGGTGGCGGTGTCCGCCGCGTTCGCGCTCGTCCTGGCCGTGCTGTATCTCACCCTGCCGGTCACCGGCTCGGACCTGTCCGCCCAGGTCGCCCGCGCCGACTTCTTCGCCGCGCACCCGTCCGCCCTGGTCGACCTGCGCTGGTACGGCGGCGTGCACCCGTGGGGCTACAGCCTCGTCTCGCCGCCGCTGATGGCGCTGCTCGGCGTACGCGTCACAGGCGCGCTCGCGCTGCTCGCCTCCGCCACCGCGTTCGCCGCCCTGCTCGTGCGTACCCGGGTGCCCCGCCCGCTGCTGGGCAGCCTGGTCGGCGTGCTGACGATCGCCGGCAACCTGGTGTCCGGCCGGGTCACCTACGCCCTCGGCGTCGCGTTCGGCCTGGCCGCGCTGCTCGCGCTCACCGCACCCGCCCGCCGCACTGCCGCGGCCGACCCGGCCGGTGCAGCGGGTGGCGGCCGGAGCGTCTGGGCGGCCGTCGCCGCCGTTGTCGCCGCGCTGCTCGCCTCCGCGGCCAGCCCGGTGGCCGGGCTGTTCGTCGGGCTCGTCGGCGTCGCGCTGCTGCTGACCCGCCGGTACGCCGACGGCCTGCTGCTCGCCGCACCCGCGGCCGGGCCGCTGGCCGTGACCGGGCTGCTGTTCGGCGAGGGCGGCTGGATGAACATCAGCCGCACCGACACCGTGCACGCCGTGGTGACGAGCCTGCTGGTCGCGGCGCTCGTGGCGTACCGGCCGGTGCGGGTAGGCGCGCTGCTGTCCGCGGCCGGGGTGCTGGCGTCGGCGTTGCTGCCCACGCCGGTCGGGCTGAACGCCACCCGCCTGGTGGTGATGTTCGCGCTGCCGCTGCTGGCCGCCGCCGCGACGCCACCGGCATGGTTCACCGCAAGCCGCCTCAGCGGTCGACTCGGCGCGGGCTGGGGCGGCGCGGGCCGACTCGGGGCGGGCCGGGGCGGCGTGGACCCGGACAGCGAGGGCCGTTCCGACAGCGGCCCGCGTGGCACGGGCCGACCCGGCGAGGGTCGGTCCCGCCGGGCGGTCGGCGCGGCCGGGCTGGCCGCCCTGCTCGCCGTCGTCTGCTGGTGGCAGCCGCCGGTGGTCACCGCCGACCTGCACAGCGCCGACGATCCGACGGCCGACCCGGCGTACTACACGCCGCTGCGCGCGGAACTGGCCCGGCGCGGGCTCACCGGACGGGTGGAGGTGCCGCCGACCCGCAACTACTGGGAAGCGGCCCGGATGGGCGAGGTGCCGCTGGCCCGGGGGTGGCTACGGCAGGCCGATATCGACCGCAATCCGCTCTTCTTCACCACTGTGCCCGGCGCGGACGGCACCGGCATTCCGCTGACGCCCGTCACCTACCGGGACTGGCTGGCCGACAACGCGGTGCAGTACGTGGCAGTGCCCGACGCCGAGTTCTCCTGGGTGGGGCGATCCGAGGCGAAGCTGGTGGAGCTGGGCCAGCCGTACCTGACCGAGGTCTGGTCGGACCGGCACTGGAAGCTGTACGCGGTCGCCGACCCCACCCCGATCGTCGGCGCACCGGGCGAACTGGTCCGCCAGGACGGCGCCTCGATCACGTTCCGCGCCCCCGCCGCTGGCCCGATCCGGATCCGGATCCGCCACACCCGCTGGCTCACCGCCTCCGACGGCGCCACGGTCACCCGAGACGGCAAGTGGACCACGGTGACGGTCCCCCGAGCGGGCACCTACACCCTCACAAGCTGACCCCGGCGCGAGATCTTGGTACGAAATGGCCCCCATAGGGGCCGTTCTCTACCAAGATCTCTCGGCTCTCCCGGGATGCGGAACGCTCTTCTCGCCTGTCGAGACAAGCGCCAGCAGAGGCGTAGCTAGGGCTGCAAGTGCAAGATCTCCGAGGGCAGGGCGAGACCGAGGGCAGGCTGGCTGGCGCAGCGCAAGCAAGAGGCGTGGGCGAGCGCAGGGTCTACAGGGGTGACTCCAGGATGCGCTGGACGACTGTGCGGGAGTGGCGGCCGGTGCGCAGGTACTCGTCGAGGAACTCGCCCTGGTCCTCGCGCCCCAGCAGCCGCACCACCCCGGCCAGCTCCACCCCGTGCCGGGGTAGCTGGTCACCGGCCCGGCCGCGTACCAGCATCAGCGCGTCGCGCACCTCGGCGGCGAGTGTCCAGCCGGCGGCCAGCTCGGCGGCGTCGGTTGCGTCGAGCAGGCCGGCGTCGCGGGCGGCGGTCAGGGCGTCGAGCGTACGGGTGCCGCGCAGCTCGGGTATCCGGCCGGCGTACCGGAGCTGGAGCAGCTGCACGGCCCACTCGACGTCGGCGAGCCCGCCCCGGCCCAGCTTGGTGTGGGTGGCCGGGTCGGCGCCCCGGGGCAGCCGCTCGGTCTCGACCCGCGCCTTGATCCGGCGGATCTCGATGACCTGTTCGCGGGTCAGCCCGTCGGCCGGGTAGCGCACCGGCTCGATCATCGCCTCGAACTCGGCGCCCAGGTCGGCGTCGCCGCAGACGAACCGAGCCCGCAGCAGCGCCTGCGCCTCCCATACGCGCGACCAGCGCGCGTAATACTGCGCGTACGCGGCGAGGCTCCGGACCAGCGGGCCCTGCCGCCCCTCGGGGCGCAGGTCGGCGTCGACGCCGAGCGGCGGGTCGGGGGCGGGCGCGGACAGCAGCCGGCGCAATTCCTCGGCGACGGCGTGCGCCGCCGCGCTCGCGGTGCTCTCCTCCACCCCGGGCGGCGGGTCGTAGACGAACAGCACGTCGGCGTCGGAGAGGTAGTTGGACTCGTACCCGCCGAGCCGGCCCATGCCGATCACCGCGAAGCGCAGGCCGGGCGGTCCGGGGTGGACGGTACGGGCGGCGCGCAGCGCGGCGGCGAGCGTGGCGTCGGCGACGTGGGACAGCGCGGTGCCCACCGCCGTCACGTCGACCACCGTGGGCCGGCGTTCCCCGCCGCCGACCGGGCGGGGGGTGAGCGGGGCGAGTGAGCCGGCGCGGCTGAGCACGTCGGCGGCGGCGATGCGGACCAGTTCCCGGCGGCGCAGGGCGCGGACCGCCCGGATCGCCTCGACCGGGTCGTCGTGCCGCGCGGCGGCGGCGGCGAACCCGTCGACGAGCGTCTCGCGCGGGCGCGGGGTCAGTTCGCTGTCCTCGGCGAGCAGCCGCAGCGCCTCCGGCTCGCGGGACAGCATGTCGGCCGCGTACCGGGACGAGGAGAGCACCCGGGCCAGGCGGCGCGCGACAGGGCCGGAGTCGCGCAGCAGGCGCAGGTACCACGGGGTGCTGCCGAGTTTGTCGGACACCTGCCGGTAGTTGAGCAGACCGCGGTCCGGCTCGGGGGCGTCGGCGAACTCGTCGAGCAGCACCGGCAGCAGCGTGCGCTGGATCGCGGCGGTACGGCTGACCCCGCCGGTGAGCGCCTGCAGGTGCCGCAGCGCGCCGGCCGGGTCGGCGAAGCCGAGCACCTCCAGCCGGTGCCGGGCCGCCTCGGGCGTGAGGCGCAGCCCTTCGGCCGGTACCCGGGCCACGGATTCCAGCAGCGGCCGGTAGAGCAGTTTGGCGTGCAGCCGGCGTACCTCGGTGGCGTGGGTGACCCACTCGGCGCGGAACTCCTCGACGGCGCTGCGGCCCGGCGTGGCCGCGTAGCCGAGCGCGGCGGCGAGCCAGCGCAGCGCGGCCGGCTCGGTCGGCACTGTGTGGGTGCGGCGCAGCGCCTGGAGCTGGAGCCGGTGCTCGACGGCACGCAGGAAGCGGTAGCCGCGCAGCAGTGCCTCCCCGTCGGCGCGGCCGACGTAGCCGCCGGCGACGAGCGCGCGCAGCGCCGGCACGGTGCCCGGCACCCGCAGCGACTCGTCGCCCCGGCCGTGCACGAGCTGCAGCAGCTGGACGGCGAACTCGATGTCGCGCAGCCCGCCCGGACCGCGCTTGATCTCGCGTTCCAGCTCCTTCGGCGGCACGTTGTCGAGGATCTTGCGGCGCATGGACCGGACGTCCTCGACCGCCTCGGGGCGTTCGGCGGCGGTCCACACGAGCGGGGCCAGCGCCTCGATCCACTCCCGGGCCAGCTCCAGGTCGCCGGCGGCCGGGCGGGCCTTGAGCAGCGCCTGGAACTCCCAGGTGCGGGCCCAGCGCTTGTAGTAGGCGAGGTGGCTGGCGAGCGTGCGGACCAGCGGCCCCCGGTTGCCCTCGGGGCGCAGCGCCGCGTCGACCGGCCAGGCCACCAGGCCGCAGATCTGGATCAGCCGGGTGGCGACCTGGGTGGCGGCGGGCAGGTCGTCGTCGGTCGCGGAGACGAAGATGACGTCGACGTCGGAGACGTAGTTCAGCTCGTCGCCGCCGCACTTGCCCATCGCCACCACGGCGAGGCTGGGGCGCGGCGTGCCCTCGGGCAGCTCGGCGACGGCGATGTCGTAGGCGGCGGCCAGCGTGGCGTCGGCCAGCCCGGACAGCGCCGCCATGGTCTGCTCCAGGCCGCGCCCGCCGGTCAGGTCGGCCGCCGCGATCCGCAACAGCGCCAGCCGGTACGCCTGCCGCAGCAGCGGGACCGCGCCGGTCATGTTGGTGAGCCGGGCGGCCACGCTCAGGTCGAGCCGGCCGTCAGCGGTGGGGGCGAGCCCGTCCGGCTCGGTGGCCAGCACCGCCCACTGCCCCGGGTTGGCCACCAGGTGGTCGCCGAGCGCGGAAGAGGCGCCGAGCACCGCGATCAGCCGGCGGCGCAGCCCGGGGTCGGCGGCCAGCGCGTCGCGTACGGCCACCTCGTCGCCGGAGCGCCGCTCGGACTCGACCATCCGGTGCAGCTGACGCAGGGCCAGGTCCGGGTCGGCGGCGCGGGACAGCGCGGCGAGCAGCTCGGCGGCGCGTTCGTCGGCCGGCTCCTGCGTGTCGGGCCGCCACAGGGCGAGCCCGTCCGGGCCGAGCAGGTCGGCGGCGCGCGTCGCGCCGTCACCCTCGGCGAATCCGTAGCGGGCCAGGCGCCCGCGGGCCGGCCGGGTCACCGTCAGGCCCCGAGCAGCGGCAGGCTGCGGCGCGGGTTGTCGTCGCCGAGTTCGCCGAGCGCGAGCGCGGCGAACCGGATCGCGAACGGCTGCCACGCCTCCTCGACGTCGGCCATCACCCGGTCGCAGGCGGCCACCACCAGCTCCGGGTCGTAGTCCAGCTCAGCGAGCACCGCCGAGTCGCGGGACCACTCGGCGATCATCGCGGTGTCGCACTCGATGTGGAACTGCAGGCCCCAGGCCCGGTCGCCGAGGCGGAACGCCTGATGCGGGTAGCGGGTGGACGCGGCCAGCAGCGTCGCGCCGTGCGGCAGCTCGGTGATCTCGTCGGCGTGCCACTGGAGCACGTCGGGCATCAGCGGCACGTACCGGAACAGCGGATCGTCCTCGGCGGCGTCGCGCCGGCCCACCAGCGCCGGGCCGATCTCCGGCCCGGACGGGCTGCGCTCGACCAGGCCGGCGTGCGCGGTGGCGAGCAGTTGCGCGCCGAGGCAGATCGCGAGCGTGGGCACCCGCTGGCGGACCGCCTTGCGCAGCAGCCCTTCCAGCGCCGGGAACCAGGGCGCGCCGGGGGCGCCGTCGGGCCCCGGGTACGCCTGCTGGTCGCCGCCGAGCACCACCAGGGCGGCGTATCCCTCCAGGTCGGCGGGGAGCGCGTCACCGGCGTGCGGACGCAGGACGCGCAGCTCCAGGCCCCCTTCGGTGAGCCACTCCCCCAGGCGGCGGAGGTCGTCGGTCGGGTCGTTCTCGATCACCAGCGCGGTCGCCACGACGTCGAGGCTAGCCGGTACGCCCGACAGCGGACCCTTCGGCTCGGCGGCACTAGGCTGCCGATCGTGCCCGACGACTGCCTGCGCCCACCGGCCCTGCGTCCCGGTGACGCGGTGATGCTGGTGTCCCCGTCCGGACCGACCCGTCCCGAGCGGGTGGCCCGTGGCATCGAGCTGCTGACCGGCTGGGGGCTGCGGCCGGTGCCCGCGCCGAACGCGTACGCCAGGCGGGGTTACCTGGCCGGCGACGACGCGCTGCGGGCCGCGGACCTGAACGCGGCGTTCGCCGACCCGGAGATCCGCGGCGTGATCTGCACCCGGGGCGGCTACGGCGCGCAGCGGGTGGTCGACCTGATCGACATGGCGGCGGTACGCCGGGACCCGAAGGTGGTGGCCGGGTTCTCCGACATCACCGCGTTGCAGTTCGCGCTCTGGCGGGGCGCCCGGCTGGCCGGCGTGCACGGCCCGGGGGCCGCGTGGCGGGACGAGCGCACCCCGCTCCGCTCGGCGGAGTCGCTGCACGCCGCGCTGACCAGCGCCGAGCCGGTGACGGTGGCGGCTGTCGAGGCGGAGGAGACGTACCCGGTGCGGGTGCCCGGGCGGGCCGAGGGCCGGCTGCTCGGCGGCAACCTGTGCCTGATCACCGCGTCGATCGGCACGCCGGACATGCCCGACCTGACCGGGGCGATCCTGCTGGTCGAGGAGGTGCAGGAGCCGCCGTACAAGGTCGACCGGATGCTCACCCACCTGCGTCGCTGCGGCGCGCTGGACGGGATCGCCGCTGTGGCTGTGGGCCAGTTCACCGAGTGCGCGGACGACTGGGACACGACTGTCGTGGACGTGCTCACCGACCGCCTGGGCGACCTGGGCGTACCGGTCCTCGGCGGCCTGCCGATCGGCCACGGCCCCGACCAGCTCACCGTCCCGGTCGGTACCCCCGCGGTTCTGGACGCCACCACCGGCACCCTCACCGTGACGTCCGCCGTCCGCTGACGCCGAGCCCCGGCCCCGGCCCCGGCCCCAGCCCCAGCCCCAGCCCCAGCCCCAGCCCCAGCCCCAGCCCCAGCCCCAGCCCCAGCGATCATGAAGTTAGCGGCAGTTCAGAGATGGCGGGGTCAAGGGGTGAGTGC
>NZ_LIVU01000012.1:0-177887 GCF_001905625.1 Micromonospora sp. TSRI0369 | reverse complement strand
CCGCGCACGTCGTCGCCGACCCGTACGCCGACAACTCCCCCGGCCGCCCGGCGGGCCTGGACTGGGACGCGACGCTGGCGGTGCGGCGCGACCTGTGGTCGTGGGGTCTCGGCGTGGCGGAGGCGATGGACACCGCGCAGCGCGGGATGGGGCTGCCGCCCGATCGAAAACGCCGCCAACCTCATGATCAACCGGGCGGGGCGGGGCGGGGGCAGAGGGGGAGAGACGGGGGAGCCCGGTCCGCCTGGGGCGGGCCGGGCTCCGGGTGGGGCGGGGTGGGTCAGCCGGCGTGCTTGCGGCGGGCGGCCATCCGGCCGCGCTGGGTCTGGTCCAGCACCACCTTGCGGATGCGCACCGCGGCCGGGGTGACCTCGACGCACTCGTCCTCGCGGCAGAACTCCAGCGCCTGCTCCAGCGACAGCTTGCGCGGCGGGATCAGCTTCTCGGTCTCGTCGGCGGTCGACGAGCGCATGTTGGTGAGCTTCTTCTCCTTGGTGATGTTGACGTCCATGTCGTCGGAGCGGGAGTTCTCGCCGACGATCATGCCCTCGTACACCTCGGTGCCCGGGTCGACGAAGAGCTGGCCGCGCTCCTGGAGGTTGGTCATGGCGAACGCCGTGACCGCGCCGGCCCGGTCGGCGACCAGCGACCCGTTGTTGCGGGTGCGCAGCTCGCCGAACCACGGCTCGTACGACTCGAAGACGTGGTGCAGGATGCCGGTGCCGCGGGTCTCGGTGAGGAACTCGGTGCGGAAGCCGATCAGGCCGCGCGCCGGGACCAGCCACTCCATCCGGATCCAGCCGGTGCCGTGGTTGACCAGCTGCTCCATCCGGCCCTTGCGGGTCGCCAGCAGCTGGGTGATCGCGCCCAGGTACTCCTCCGGGGCGTCGATGGTCAGCCGCTCGACGGGCTCGCAGGTCTTCCCGTCGATCTCCCGGGTGACCACCTGCGGCTTGCCGACTGTCAGCTCGAAGGACTCGCGGCGCATCTGCTCGACCAGGATCGCCAGGGCCAGCTCGCCGCGGCCCTGCACCTCCCAGGCGTCCGGCCGCTCGGTGGGCAGCACCCGCAGCGACACGTTGCCGACGAGCTCCTTGTCGAGCCGGTCCTTGACCATCCTTGCGGTGACCTTGGCGCCCTTGACCCGGCCGACGAGCGGCGAGGTGTTGGTGCCGATGGTCATCGAGATGGCCGGCTCGTCCACGGTGATCAGCGGCAGCGGCACCGGGTTCTCGGCGTCGGCGAGCGTCTCACCGATCATGATCTCGGGGATGCCGGCGACGGCGATGATGTCGCCCGGCCCGGCGGACTCGGCGGGCTTGCGCTCCAGGCCCTCGGTCATCAGCAGCTCGGAGATGCGGACCCGCTGGGTGCTGCCGTCGGTGCGGCACCAGGCCACGCTCTGGCCCTTGCTGATGGTGCCCTGGCGGACCCGGCACAGCGCGAGCCGGCCCAGGAACGGCGAGGCGTCGAGGTTGGTGACGTGCGCCTGAAGCGGCGCGCCCTCGTCGTACGCGGGCGCCGGGATGGTGTCCAGCAGGGTGCGGAACAGCGGCTCCAGGTTGTGGCTGTCGTCCGGGACCGCGCCGTCGGCGGGCTGGGTCAGCGAGGCGATGCCGTCGCGGGCGCAGGCGTAGACGATCGGGAAGTCGATCTGCTCCTCGTCGGCGTCCAGGTCGAGGAAGAGCTCGTAGGTGTCGTCCACGACCTCCTTGATCCGGGCGTCCGGACGGTCCACCTTGTTGATCACCAGGATGATCGGCAGCCGGGCGCGCAGCGCCTTGCGGAGCACGAACCGGGTCTGCGGCAGGGGGCCCTCGCTGGCGTCGACCAGCAGCACCACACCGTCGACCATGGTCAGGCCGCGCTCGACCTCGCCGCCGAAGTCGGCGTGACCGGGGGTGTCGATGATGTTGATGGTCACCGGTTCGGAGCCGTCGGCCGGCGTGTACCGCACACCGGTGTTCTTGGCGAGGATGGTGATGCCCTTTTCCCGCTCGAGGTCCATCGAGTCCATGACCCGATCGGTGTTCTCACCGCGGGCGCCGTAGGCGCCGGCCTGCCGCAACATGGCGTCGACCAGGGTCGTCTTGCCGTGGTCGACGTGGGCGATGATGGCGACGTTGCGGAGGTCGGTGCGTAGCTGCATACCCTCCATACTCCTGTCTGCGGTTGCCCGGGCACGCCTCGGGGTCACCCCGAGATCGCCCGGATCTGCGTCGAAAGTGCTGTGCCGACCGTTCCAGCGCCTGGCATGCTGACACCCGTGCGGGGTGCCCGATGCCTGACCTGCTGAGCTGGCTGCAGGAGCTGCCGCCCCTGCTGATCTACCTGGCCGCCGCGGCGATCGTCGCGGCGGAGACCGCGGTGATCGTCGGGCTGCTGATGCCCGGCGAGGCGACCCTGCTTCTGGTCGGCTTCCTAGCGTACGCGGGGACGCTGCGCCTCGCGCCCGTGCTGGTGGCCATGACCGCCGCAGCAGTGATCGGAGACACACTCGCGTGGCGGGCCGGGCGGCGGTACGGCCCACGGCTGCGCGCCTCCGGCGTCGGCGCCCGGATCGGGGCGCACCGGTGGCGGCGCGCCGACTCGCTGCTGGACCGGCTGGGCGGTCGCGGCGTGCTGGCCGCCCGCTGGATCGCGTTCGCCCGCACGCTGGCGCCCCGGCTGGCCGGTTCGGCCGGGATGCCGTACCGGCGGTTCGCGCCGTGGAACCTGGCCGGGGTGGCGAGCTGGGTCGGCGCCTCGGTGCTGGCCGGTTACCTGGCCGGGGAGTCGTACGAGCGGGTGTCGAAGCTGCTCGGCCAGGCCACCGGGGCGGTGCTGGCCCTGCTGCTGTGCCTGCTCGGCGTGGTGCTGGCGGGCCGCTGGCTGGGACGCAACCCGGACCCGGTGCGCGCGCTGGCCGCCCGGGCCGCCGCGCTGCCGCCGCTGCGCTGGCTGCGGTCCCGGTACGGCGTGCTGTTCTTCCTGGTCGCGATGCGGGTCGGCCCGGCCTGGGGCCTGCTGATCAACCTGGTGCTGGGGCTGGCGCTGCTGTTCGTCGCCGGGTTGGCCGTGGCGCTGCTGCTGGAGGCGGTGGTCCGGCACAGCGGGCTGGGCGTCCTGGACGGGCTGGTCGCCGACTGGTTCGCCGCCCGGCGTACCCCCGGGGTGGTCGACGCGGCGCAGGCCGCGGTGTCGGGGCTGCGCGGCTGGCTGCTCATCGCCGCGGTCGCCGTGGTGGCCGCCGTGGTGACGGGGCGGGGCCGGCCGTGGCGGGCCGACCCGCTCGGGGTGCTGGGCACCGTCGGCGCGGCGGTGCCGCTGGTGTTGCTCGTCGTTGTCGCGGATCTGACCGATCCGGGTGGCCCGGACCGCGCCGGTGACCTGTTCCCCACCCAGAACGCGGTGGTCACGGCGAGCCTCGGCACGCTGGCCTGGCTGCTGTCACGCGGCGTGCGCTGGCCGGTCGGCGTGGCGGTCTGGACAGCCGCGTCGGCAGGGGTGGTCATGGTCACCGGCGCGCGGCTCTACCTGGGACTCAGCACCGCGAGCGGCACCGTCACGGCGGTGCTGCTGGGCATCGCCTGGACCACCGTGTTCGTGGTGGCGTGGGCGACCCGGGACCGGCTGGCCGACGGTGACGAGCGGCCGGCCGCGACGGACGGCGACCCGGCCCGACGGGACACGCCGCCCCGTCCCCGGCGGCGCAGGCCGCCGTCTCGGGTACCCCGCGGACCTGCCGATCCTTGTTAGGGTGCGCCGACGGCAACGACGGGGGAGGTCGGATGCGGCGAGGACTCGGCCGGTGGGCCGCGGTGGCGGTGGCGGCGCTGCTCGCGACGGGCACGCTGACGGCATGCGGCGAGGGGGAACGGCCGGTCGCCGTGGACCTGCCCACGGCGGCGCCGGCGGACGAACCGCAGGAGGTGCCCGCCGACGCCCCGAGCGAGGAGCCACCGGCGGTGGCGGCGATGGGTGGGCGGCCCAGCCCGAGCGCGTCGGCCAGCCCGCGGGCCAAGCCGCCCCGCACGTCCACCGGGCCGCTCGCCAAGCCGGATCCGCCGACCGAGACCAAGGTTCCGCCGCCCCCGCGCAAGCCGGTGGCCGGCTGCAAGCCGAGCTACCGGGGCACCGCGGCGAGCCGGAGCCAGGTGAAAGCGGCGCTCGCCGATGCCGCGGCGCGCACCTACTGGCCCACCTCGGCGCCGGACATCCGTATCCCGTCGGCCCTGATGAAGGCCACCGCCTGGCAGGAGAGCGGGTGGCAGTCCAACATCGTCGCCTGCGACACCGGAATCGGGCTGATGCAGGTCATGCCGGATACGGCGAAGTGGATGAACCAGCGGTTCGGCCAGTCGTACGACGTCGAGAACTACCAGGACAACGCCTATCTGGGTGGCAGCTACCTGGCCTGGCTGACCAAGTACATCGGGGACATGTACTTCAAGGCCGACTACCGCCTCGACGCCTCGCTGTGTACCGCGGAGCTGGACTCCTGTCTGCTCAACGCCGTGATCTCGGCGTACAACTTCGGGCACGGCAAGGTGGCGCAGAAGGACAAGCCGCTGGACATCCCCAACCCGCAGTACGTGCGCAACGTGCGGGCGCTGATGACCGAGTGCGAGTGCCTGAGCTTCTGAGCGAGCGAACGGACAAACGAACGGGCGGGGCCGGCGAACGTGCCGGCCCCGCCCGTCTGTCCAGGTCAGTCCCGCGCGGGCACCGGCTCGGCCGGCGCGTCGACGGCGTCGCTGGGCGCGTCGGCGTCCCGCTTGATCCGGCCGGGCCACCAGAACCGGTCGCCGAGCAGGAACGCCAGCGACGGCACCAGCACGGTACGCACCAGCAGCGTGTCCAGCAGCACACCGATGCAGACGATGATGCCGATCTGGGTGAGCGTGATCAGCGGCAGCACGCCGAGCACCGCGAAGACCGCGGCGAGCAGCACGCCCGCGCTGGTGATGACGCCGCCGGTGACCCGCAGCGCGGACAGCATGCCGTCGCGGGTGCCGGTGCGCCGGGCGTCCTCCCGGGCCCGGGTGACCAGGAAGATGTTGTAGTCGACGCCGAGCGCCACCAGGAAGACGAACGCGAGCAGCAGCACCCCGCTGTCCAGCGCCGGGAAGTCCAGCACGTGGTCGAAGAGCAGCCAGGCCGCGCCGAGGCTGGCGAAGAACGACGCGATCACGGTCACCACCAGCAGCAGCGGCGCCAGGATTCCGCGTAGCAGCAGCACCAGAACCGCGCCGACCAGCAGCAGGATGAGCGGCAGGATCAGCTGGAGGTCCCTGGTGTTCGCCTCGTTCGAGTCGTAGGTCGCGGCGACCGAACCACCGACCAGGGCGCCGTCGGGGGCGTCCGCGCCCTCCACGGCGGGCGGCGCGGAATCCGGTACGGCGGCCACGGCGTCGCGCAGCGCCACCACGGCCCGGTCGGAGGCGGCGCTGCCGGGCTCGGCGGTGAGCACCACGTCGATCTGGGCGACCCGGTCTCCGGCGGCGCCCGGCCGGGCCGAGGCGACCCCGTCGACGTCGGAGGCGGCGGCGAGCACCGCCTGGGCGGCCTGCGGGTTGGTGAGCACCGCCACCGGCTGGGTGCTGCCGGCCGGGAACGCCCGCGCGAGCGTCTCCGCCCCGGCGACCGCCTCCGGCTTCTCGCTGAACTGCTCGGTCTCGGACAGGCCGGTGCGGATGCCGAGGCCGCCGAGGGCCAGGCCGGCGAGCAGCAGGACGGCGAGCGCGGCGACCGGCAGCGGCCGGCGGACGACCATCTCGCCCAGGCGGCCCCAGACCCGGCCCTCGCGGGCGGCGCTGCCGACGCGGGGGACGAACGGCCAGAACAGGCCCCGGCCGAACAGCAGCAGCGCGGCGGGGAGCACGAACAGGGCGGAGAGCATGGCGAGGATCACACCGGTGGCGCAGGCCAGGGCGAGCGCCCGGTTGGTCTCCTGCTCGGACAGCAGCAGCGTGAGCACGCCGAGGACGACGGTGCTGCCGCTGGCCAGGATCGGCTCGGCGGTACGGCGCAGCGCCGAGCGCATGGCGGCGAACCGGTCCTCCTCGCGGCGCAGTTCCTCCCGGTAGCGGGCGATGAGCAGCAGCGCGTAGTTGGTGGCGGCGCCGAACACCAGCACGCTGGCGATGCCGGTCACCTGTCCGCTGGGCAGGTAGATGCCGAACGCGGGCACGAGGGACTCCACCACGCGCAGCGTGATCTGCTCGGTGGCGCCCACCACGAGCAGCGGTACGAGCCACAGGAACGGGCTGCGGTAGGTGATCAGGAGCAGCACCGCCACCACGGCGGCGGTGACCAGCAGCAGCGTGGTGTCCGCGCCCTGGAACACCTTGCCCAGGTCGGCGGTGAAGGCCGGGCCACCGGTGACCTCGACGGTCAGCTCGCCGGGCAGGTCACCGACCGCCTCGCGCAGCTTCTCCACCTCGTCGACCACCGCCGACGGGCCGCCCTCGGTGGACAGCGGCACCGCGACCAGCGCCACTGTTCCGTCCGGGGAGACCTGGGCGGGGGAGACCCGGCCGCCGGCGGCGAGCGAGCTCAGCTGGCCGGCGAGGCCGTCGAGCTGACCCCGGTCGGCCCCGCTCAGCGGAGCCTGGTCGGCGCGGCTGACCACCACCAGGGCGGTCTGGGCGTCCTTGGAGGGCAACTGGTCCTGCAGCCGTTCGACCTGCGTCGACTGCCATTCCACGGACAGGCCGGTGCCGGAGACCGGGTCGGGATTGTCCGGCTTCGGCAGCCCGAAGGCGACTACGCCGACGACGAGCGCGACGGCCAGGGTGAGCCAGGCGGCGAGCCGGCCCCGGACGACGCGGGAGAACAGTGACATCGGATGCCCTCACTATTGGTCGCGGAGGATTCTCTCTGAACGAGTATCTTGATAAGCGAGATTATCCGGGGTGGTTCTATGCTGCAACCGGATCAGTTCGGGCAGGGGGTGTCGGCGAGCGGTGGCGCACAGGATGTACCGGCGACGGGACGACCCGCGCGGGCGGATGATCGCCGAGATCACCAACGACCTGCGCCGCTACTCCGTCGACGCCCAGCACATCGGGCACGCCTTCGCCGGCCTGCACGGGCTCAACGCCACCGACCTGCAGGCGCTGATCGCGGTGATGGAGGCCGAGCTGGTCGGCGACCCGATCACCCCCGGCCGCCTCGGTGAGGCGCTCAACATCTCCTCCGGGTCGGTGACCGCGCTCGTCGACCGCCTGGAACGTGGCGGCCACATCCGCCGCGACCGGGACACCGCCGACCGCCGCAAGATCCTCCTGCACTACGCCGACCGTGGCGCCACGCTGGCGCAGAGCTTCTTCGGCCCGCTCGGGCGCCGCACCGACGAGGTGATGGACCGCTTCACCGACGACGAGCTGGCCGTGGTGCAGCGGTTCATGGCGGAGATGGTGCACTCCATGCGGACCCACCGGGACGAGATCCGCGCCGCGCCCCGCCGCGCCGCCGCACCCGGCCCCGACGGGGACGACTGATCGTGCGGCTGGTCACCCGGGCGGCCGCCGCGGCACTGCGACTGCCGGCCGCCCGCACCGGGCGGGTCACCGTGACCCGGGACATCCCGGTCCGGGTCCGTGACGGGGTGACGCTGCGCGCCGATCACTACGCGCCCGACCTGCCCGGCGCGCACTGCGTGCTGATCCGCACCCCGTACGGGCGAGGCGGCCCGATCCGGCTGCTCGGCCGCCTGATCGCCGAGCGCGGCTTCCACGTGGTCATCCAGTCCTGCCGCGGCACGTACGGCTCCGGCGGCGAGTTCGCTCCGCTGGTGCACGAGCGCGACGACGGGCTGGACACGCTGGACTGGCTGCGCCGCCAGCGGTGGTGGACCGGCGCGCTCGGCATGTTCGGCGCCAGCTACCAGGGCTTCGTGCAGTGGGCGGTAGCCGCCGACGCGGGCGAGGATCTGCGCGCGATGGTCGCCGTGGTGACCGCCTCGGCCACCCGCGACTCCACGTACGCGGGGGAGTCGTTCGCACTGGACACCGTGCTCACCTGGGCCGAGCTGCTCCAGGCGCAGACGGTGCCCTGGCTGGCCCGGCAGTGGGAACTCAAGCGCGGCCAGCCCCGGCTCGCCCGTGCCCTGGCGCACCTGCCGCTGGCCGAGGCGGACCGGGTCGCCACCGGCGTCACTGTGCCGTTCTTCCAGGAGTGGCTGCGCCACCACACCCCGGACGCCGGCTACTGGCGTACCCGGGTCTTCGGCGAACGGATCACCGAGGTGCGCGCCCCGGTCGCCATGGTCAGCGGCTGGCAGGACATCTTCCTGCCGGCCCAGCTCGACGACTACGCCCGCCTGCGGGCCGCCGGAGCGCGACCCCGCCTGGTCGTCGGCCCGTGGACCCACGGCAGTCCGGGCCTGCTCGTGGCGTCGCTGCGGGAAGGGCTGGACTGGCTCGACACGCACCTGGCCGGGCGGCCCGCGCCGCAGCGCGCGCCGGTGCGGGTGCACGTCGGCGGGGCCGGCGGCGGCTGGCGTGACCTGCCGGACTGGCCGCCGCCCGCCACGCCCGCCCGATGGCACCTGCGATCCGGCGGCGGGCTCGCCCCGCAACCGCCGGAGCACGGCACGCCGGACCGCTTCTGGTACGACCCGGCCGACCCGACCCCGTCGCTGGGCGGGCCGCTGCTCGTGGCCCAGCGGGCCGGCGCGGTGGACAACCGGCCGGTGGAGGCCCGGCCGGACGTGCTCACCTACACCAGCGAGCCGCTGGCGGAGCCGGTCGAGGTGGCCGGGCCGGTACGCGCCGAGATCCACCTGCGCAGCGAACTGTCGTACCTGGACGTGTTCGTGCGTCTGTGCGACGTGGACCGGCGGGGGCGTTCCTGGAACGTCTGCGACGGACTGGTCCGCGTCGAGCCCGGGCGGTTCCCGCGCGATCCGTCCGGTGTGGTCACGGTGCCGGTGACGCTCTGGCCGACCGCGTACCGCTTCGCGCCCGGGCACCGGCTGCGGGTCCAGGTCTCCGGTGGCGCCCACCCCCGCTACGCGCGCAACCCCGGCGCCGGCGAGCCACTCGGCACGGCTGTGACTCTTCGTGCTGGCTGGCGGGAGATCCTTCATGATCGTGAGCATCCCTCGGGGTTGACGCTGCCGCTCCTGCGGGCACCGTCCACAGCAGGCGGATAGTCCAAAAAACCGCTCCTGAGCTGGGCATTTCTGCCTAACCGTGGTTAAGCTCGGGGCAAGTGCCCGGTGCCGTGCAGTTATCCGGCGGGGCGCGTCCGCGGATCGCATGTCATCACGCGGTGTGATTGTCGTGCCCTCGCCGGTCATCGATCGGAAGGGGATCTGCCATGACGTCGGCCCCGGCGAACCTGCTGGCCGTCCGGAACCTGTTGCTCACCTACCTCAACGTCGACAAGAAGGCCGTACGCGGCGACGACCTGGAGCCGGCGGAGGTCGGCATCGTCGGCGACGTCAACCACCGGGGTGGCTACCACTGCGGCTCCGACCGGGTCGTGCGCAACGACTACTCGGTGGTGGAGTCCAGCCGGGACCGGAACGGGCTGACCCTGCACGCGTCCGGGTTGGACGTCGGCATGTTCTCCGTCCGCTCCGGCGGCGGCACGCACAACCTGCGGACGTTCTCCGCCTGGATGGTGGCGCAGTGCGCGGCGAACGCGGCCGACACCCGGGACATCAGGGAGATCATCTACTCCCCGGACGGGAGGACCGTTCGGCGCTGGGACCGGCTGGGACGGCGTACCGGCGGCGACAGCAGCCACCTGTTCCACACCCACTTCAGCTTCTTCCGCGACTCGACCAAGGCGGGGCGTGACCAGACCCCGCTGTTCCGCCGCTATCTGACCGCGATCGGAATGATCGCCATCGCGAAACCGGAGGACGACATGGAACAGACCGACCGGCTCATCAACGACACGGGATCGAGGAACCGTACCGTCGGCGACGTCCTGGCCGACCTGCAGAACCTGCGCAACTGGCTGATCTCGCCGGCCAACACGACCGGGCTCGTGAACCCGCCCATGCCCAACTCGCCGTTGCAGCAGATGCTGGCGATGCTGCGCGCCTGGCCGGCGCTCGTGGCACAGGTCAACGAACTGTCCGGCAAGGACTTCACCGACGAGCAGCAGATCGTCTCCGGCGTGCTGGCCGGGCTGCCGCCGGAGAAGATCGCCGAGGCCATCCCGCCGCAGATCGCCCGGGACGTCGCCGACGAGCTGTCCCGGCGGCTGACCGCCTGACCGTCCGGCGCCGCGACCACGGGTCGCGGCGCCGTCGGCGGGGCAATTCGGCAAGAGGTGTTGCGCAATAGCTCTTGCCAATGTGAGACTCGGCGCATGGAACAGCCGACCGTCCGGCAGATCACCGACTCGCGGGTGCTCGCCGCGCTCGCTCACCCACTGCGCCGCCGGCTCATGGACGTGCTCAAGGTGTACGGCCCGTGCACCGTCGGCATGCTCGCCGAGCGCACCGACCAGGCGCCGGCGAACGTGAGCCACCACCTCAAGGTGCTGGCCGCCGCCGACCTGCTGGTCGAGGCGCCCGAGCTGGCACGCGACCGCCGGGAACGCTGGTGGAAGCCCCGCAACCGGGGCGTGCGCTGGTCCGAGTCCGATTTCGGCGACGACCCGTCCACCCGGGTCGTCGTCGAGGCCGCCGGCTCACTCAACCTGGAGCGGCACACCGAGCTGGTGCGGGCCTGGCACGCCGCCTCCGACGAGACACACGCCGCGTGGAACGACGCCCCGTTCAGCACCGACCACTGGCTGCACCTGACCCCGGAAGAGTTGGAGGCGCTCGGCCGCGAGGTGATCGCCCTGCTCACCCGATGGGCCGACCGGCCGATCCCCGACGACGGGCAGCGCCGCGAGCCGGTCTTCGTCTTCGCCCACGGCGTCCCGGGCCGGCCGTGACCGCCCACACCGTCCCGGCGCCGGCCGCGCGCGCCTTACCGGGGCGCCCGTCGTGACCGCCCCCGCATCTACGGCCGGGCCGGCCGCCCCACCGCGCGGCGGGCTGTTCCGGCACCGCGACTTCCGGCTGCTCTGGACCGGCCACACGGTGAGCGCCGTGGGCAGCAACATGACCACTGTGGCGCTGCCCCTGGTCGCGGTCGCGGTGCTCGACGCCACCACCTTCCAGGTGGCGGTGCTCACCGCCGCGGCGTGGCTGCCCTGGCTGCTCGCCGGCCTGCCGGTCGGGGCGTGGGTCGACCGGGTCCGCCGTCGCCCGGTGATGATCGCCGCCGACCTCGCCGCCGCGGCGCTGTTCGCCAGCGTGCCGCTGGCCGCCCTGGCCGGGCTGCTCACCGTCGGGCACCTGCTGATGGTGGCGCTCGGCGCCGGCCTGGCCCGGGTCTTCTTCGAGACCGCCGACCAGGTCTACCTGCCCACGCTGCTGCGTCCCGAGCAGGTGCCCGAGGCCAACGCCCGGCTGCACGCCACACAGACCGCGAGCTACCTCGTCGGACCCGGACTGGCCGGTCTCGTCGCCCAGCTCGTCGGCGCGGTGACCGCCGTGGCGCTGGACGCGCTCACCTTCCTGCTGTCCGCGCTCTGCCTGCGCCGGATCAGCGCGGTCGAGGCCCGCCCGCACCGTCCGGACGGGACGACGTCGCTGCGCCGCGAGGTCGCCGCCGGACTGCGGTTCGTCGTCCGCGACCCGTACCTGCGGGTGCTGACGGTCTTCGGGGCGGCGAGCAACATCGGGCTCATCGGCTACCAGGCGGTGCTCGTGGTGTTCCTGGTGCGCTCGGCCGAACTCCCGGCGGGCCTGGTCGGCCTCCTGATCGGCCTCGCCAGCCTCGGCGGCGTGATCGGGGCCGCGCTCGCCGCGCGCCTGGCCCGCCGGATCGGCAGCGCCCGGACGTTGCTGGTCGCCGGCGCCCTCACCGGGCCGCCCGCGCTGCTCATCCCGCTGGCCGGACCCGGCGCGCGCACGGCGTGGCTGGTGCTCGGCGGTGTGCTGGTGAGCCTGGGCGTCGCGGTCGGCAACGTGGTGAAGGGCAGCTTCCGGCAGACGTACACGCCGCACCGGCTGCTCGGCCGCGTCACGGTGAGCATGCACCTGCTCAACTACGGCACGATTCCACTGGCCGCCCTGCTCGCCGGCGCGCTGGGCGCGGCCTGGGGGCCGGGCGGCGCGATCCGGGTGATGACCGCGTGGCTGGCGCTGACCCCGCTGATCCTGCTGGCCGGGCCGCTACGGAGACGGCGCGACCTGCCGGCCGCGCCGTCTTGATGATGCGCTGCGACGGCGGTCGGAGCCCCGACCGCCGCCACCGGCACGTCACTACATCGGACGGACGTTGTCCGCCTGCGGGCCCTTCTGGCCCTGGGTCACCTCGAACTCGACCTTCTGACCCTCGTTCAGCTCGCGGTAGCCACTGCTCTGGATGGCCGAGTAGTGGACGAACACGTCCGGGCCTCCGCCGTCCTGCTCGATGAAGCCGAAGCCCTTTTCCGAGTTGAACCACTTGACCGTGCCGGTTGCCATGCGTCTCTCCCTGTTCAATGCGGGCGAGCACCGGCTCCGCGGCCGGTGATCGCCCTGTACCACCCTGACAGTAACCGTCCGGGCCGCAATCCGCTGCCGGAAGCGCGCGGCGCGCCCGTGAATACGTGCCGCGCCGGGAAAATCACCCCGGCGTCGGGCGCGGCGCGGCATGCTTGCCCCGATGAGCACGCAGACGGCTCTGGCCGACCTGGAACAGGAGATCGCGGCGCCCGGCGCGGGCCCGGACCGCCTGCGCCTGGTCGACACGCCGTTCGTGCCCGAGGTACGCCTGCACCTGGCCGAGGACGCCATCCTGTGGTGGGCCCGGATGGAGGCCGCCGCCGGGCGGTCGCTGCCGCCGCCGTACTGGGCGTCGGTCTGGGCCGGCGGGCAGGCGCTGGCCCGGCACCTGCTCGACCACCCCGAGCTGGCCGCCGGGCGGCGGGTGCTCGACCTGGCCGCCGGATCAGGGCTGGTCGCCATCGCCGCCGCGCTCGCCGGCGCGGACGAGGTGGTCGCCAACGACATCGACCCGTACGCGGTGGCGGCCGTCACTGTGAACGCCCGCGCCAACCGGGTCATGGTGGCCGCCGACAGCGACGACCTGCTCGACGGCGTCGCCGGCGCCGACCTGCTGGTGGCCGGGGACGCGCTCTACGACGCCGGACTGGCCGCGCGGGTCCTGCCCTACCTGCGGCGCTGCGCCGACCACGGCGTCGAGGTGCTGGTCGGCGACCCGGACCGGGGCCACCTGCCGCCGGACGGACTGGAGCTGGTGGCCAGCTACCCGGTGCCGACCACCGAGCCCTCCGTCGACTCCCCGGTACGCCGGGTGCAGGTGCTGCGCCCCCGATGACCCTCAGGGATCTCCGGGTCGGGTGTCGGGGACCACTGGGGGATCATGCCCGATGTGCCAGGTGACCGGCGGGCCATAGCGTGCAGCTCATGAACGATCTCGTGGCCGCCGCCGGTGAGCTGCCCACCACCCTCCTGATGGGTCTGCTGGGCATCGTGATGCTCGCCGACGCCGTACCCCTGATCGGGGTGCTGGTGCCCGGCGACGCCGCGGTCCTCGCCGCGGTCGGCGCGGGTCGCCCGGCCGGCGGGGCGCTGACCGTCGCGGCGGTGGTCGCCGGCTGCCTGGCCGGCTGGTCGCTGAGCTTCTTCGCCGGACGGCGCTGGGGCGGGCAGCTGCGGGACAGCCGGGTCGGCGGCTGGATCGGCGAGTCCCGGTGGACCGCCGCCGAGACGCTGCTGCACCGCGGCGGCGGACGGATCGTGCTGGTGGCGCCGTTCCTGCCGGTGTTCAACGCGCTGCTGCCGCTGGCCGCCGGCGGGCTGCGGATGTCGTACCGGCGGTTCCTGGCCTGCGCGGCGGCCGGGGCCACCGCCTGGGCCGGGCTCTACGTGGCGCTCGGGCTCACCGCGCGGGCGCTGACCGGGCTGCTTCCCGGCGCGCTGAACCCCACGGTGCTGACCATGGCGGTCGGGCTGCTGCTCGCCGGGCCGGTGCTGCTCGCCACCCGGCGCCGGCTGCGGGCGGTCACTGTCACCGGCTGACCGCGACCGGCCCGGCCGCCACGGGGGAGGCCGGGCCGGTCGTGCTCACCAGCCGCGGGCGCGCCACTGCGGCACCGCGGGCCGCTCGGCGCCGATGGTGCTGTCCTTGCCGTGCCCCGGGTAGAACCAGGTGTCGTCGGGCAGGCGGTCGAAGAGCTTGGCCTCGACGTCGTCGATGAGCCGGCCGAAGCGCTCCGGGTCCTGGTCGGTGTTCCCGACCCCGCCCGGGAAGAGAGAGTCCCCTGTGAACAGGTGCGGGGTGCCGGCCGGGTCGCGGTAGAGCAGCGCGATCGAGCCCGGGGTGTGCCCGCGCAGGTGGATGACCTCCAGCGTGCAGTCGCCCACCGTCACGGTGTCGCCCTCGCTGAGCCGCTCGGCGGAGATGGGCAGGCCCTCCGCGTCGTCGGCGTGCACGAGCGCGCGCGCACCGGTCTTGGCCACCACCTCCTCCAGCGCGACCCAGTGGTCCATGTGCCGGTGCGTGGTCACCACGGCGGACAGCCCACCGTCGCCGACCAGCTCCAGCAGTCGAGGCGCCTCGTTCGCCGCGTCGATCAGCACCTGCTCGCCGGTGGCCCGGCAGCGCAGCAGGTAGGCGTTGTTGTCCATCGGGCCCACCGACAGCTTGCTGACGGTGAGCCGGTCGAGCTCGCGCACGGCCGGCGGCCCGCCGGGCGTGACGTCTCCGGTGTAGGTCATGACGATGCTCAGATCCATTCCGGTGGGTTGGGCAGAGGGCCGTCGGGGTCGACGGTGAGCAGCTCGCCCGCGCCCCGGCCGGTCAGCCAGGCGGCGAGTTCCGGCGCGGGGCCGGTGATCGTGGGCGCCCCCTCGGGGTCGCCCACGACGAGTTCGGAGGCCGCGCCGTCGAAGCGCAGCACCATGGCCGGCGCGGCCGGATTGCCGGACAGCCCGGTCACCACCTCGTGCAGCAGCCGCTGGGCGAACGCCTCCGGCCAGTCCGCCGGCTGGTAACCGGCCGCCAGGTCGACGTGGTGGACCTCGACCTCGCGCAGCCGGCCCCAGACCAGCATCGCCGCCGGCCAGGGGCCGCGCCGGGTCTGCACGGTGGCGCCCCAGGCGTCGACGGGCATCGCCGCGACCGCTGCGTCGAAGCGCTGACCGCTGCGGCGTACGTCATCGAGCAGGTCGGCCGGACCGCGCTCGGCGCCGGCGTCGATGTCGTCGGCGCGGGCCTGCGCCGAGGCGTACATCGGGATGTCCTCGCCGGTGCGCGCGGAGGTGAGCAGGTTGACGAACCCGTCGGCGTTGCGGGCCAGGTGGGTGAGCACGTGCGCCCGGGACCAGCCCGGCAGCAGCGAGGGCGCCGCGACGTCCGCGGCGGTCAGGCCGGAGACGGTACGCAGGAGCCGGTCGTTCGCCTCGGCCAGCGGGCCGGTCAGCAGCAGGGGGTCGGCGGTCATCTCGTTCTCACGGTTCGACCCTAGCTGGCCCGAGCGGGCCGCGCCGCAGGGGAAATCGCTTTCGGCGCGTCGGCGCGCCACCTACCGTCAGGGCCGACGACCTCGGGCCGCCCGGTCCGCGTCGTCGCCAACGCGGCACCGGGAGTCGGAGGGGAGGTGGTGCGCATGCCGGCCGCAGCGCGTGTGTTCCGCCATGCACCCCCTCGACACCGATGAGGACACCATGACTCTCGACCTGACCGCCCTCGGCTGGGACGCCGGCTGGGCGGCCCACCTCGACCGGCGTGCCGGCCACCGTCCCGGGCGGGTCGCCCGGGTGGACCGGGGCGTCTGCACCGTGCTGAGCCCGCAGGGGCCGGTACGGGCCAGCCTCGGCGGCGGCGTGCTCGCCGCTGCCGCCCGTGACCTGACCGCGCTGCCCTGCGCGGGCGACTGGGTGCTGCTGTCCACCTGGCCGGACGGCCCGGTCACCGTGGAGGCGGTGCTGCCCCGGCGTACGGCGCTGGTGCGGCGAACCGCCGGCAAGGACGCCAGCGGCCAGGTGCTGGCCGCCAACCTCGACGCCGCCGCGGTGGTCGAACCGGTGCACCCGGAGCCGGACGCCGCGCGGATCGAGCGGCTGCTCTCCCTGGTGCACGAATCCGGCGCGGAGCCGCTCGTCGTACTCACCAAGGCCGACCTGGCCGCGGACCCGGAAGCGGTGGCCCGGCAGCTGGCCGACCTCGCGCCGGGCGTGCCGGTGCTGCCGGTCAGCGCCGAGCGGGGCGCGGGCCTGGCGCCGCTGCGCCGGTTCGTCGGCCCGGGGAGCACGCTCGGCCTGCTCGGCCCCTCCGGCGCCGGCAAGTCGAGCCTGGTCAACGCGCTGGCCGGGGCGGAGGTGATGCGGACCCAGGCGATCCGCCGGGTCGACGGCAAGGGCCGGCACACCACCACCTGGCGGTCGCTGGTGCCGCTGCCGGATGGGGGAGCGGTGCTGGACACCCCCGGGGTACGGGCGGTCGGCCTGCTCGACGGCGCCGCCGGTCTGGACCGCGCCTTCGCCGACATCGCCGAGCTGGCCGCCGGCTGCCGGTACGGCGACTGCGCCCACGACGCCGAGCCGGGCTGCGCGGTGCGGGACGCGCTGGAGGACGGCGCGCTGCCGGTGCGCCGCTGGGAGAGCTGGCGCCGGCTGCAGCGGGAGATCGAGTACGAGGGCGGCCGGCGCGCGGCCCGGCTGGCGGCCGAACGGCGGGGCGGCTGGCGTGGCGGGCGGCGACGCACCGGGCGTCCGGCCACGCCCCCGGCTCCCGGGGCATTCTGAACCGGCCCGAGCCGGTCGGGTGGGAATGAGTGGTTCCCGCCCGACCGGCCTGAGCTGGGGGAATGTTCGCGCGACGGAAGTTGTCACACGTCGGGGCTAGAGTTGCCGAGGCGTCTTTTCTGCGCCCCGACAACCTGTGAAAAACACCCAGACCCGGCGTCTGGTGCACAGATCCGCCTCATATTCTTCTTCCGGGAGCACACGCACCGTGGCCGACCGACTGATCATCCGTGGCGCGCGCGAGCACAACCTGCGTGACGTCAGTCTCGACCTGCCCCGGGACGCCCTGATCGTCTTCACCGGGCTCTCCGGTTCGGGCAAGTCGAGCCTGGCGTTCGACACCATCTTCGCCGAGGGGCAGCGCCGCTACGTCGAGTCGCTGTCGTCGTACGCCCGGCAGTTCCTCGGCCAGATGGACAAGCCCGACGTTGACTTCATCGAGGGCCTCAGCCCCGCCGTCTCCATCGACCAGAAGTCCACCTCGCGCAACCCGCGCTCCACCGTCGGCACCATCACCGAGGTCTACGACTACCTCCGCCTGCTGTTCGCCCGCATCGGCGAGCCGCACTGCCCGATCTGCGGCGAGCGCATCTCCAAGCAGAGCCCGCAGCAGATCGTCGACCGCGTCCTGGCCATGGCCGAGGGCACCCGGTTCATGGTGCTCGCGCCGGTGGTGCGCGGCCGCAAGGGCGAGTACGTCGACCTGTTCGCCGAGCTGCAGGCCAAGGGCTACGCCCGGGCCCGGGTCGACGGCGTGGTGCACCCGCTGACCGAGCCGCCGAAGCTCAAGAAGCAGGAGAAGCACACCATCGAGGTGGTGATCGACCGGCTCAGCGTCAAGCCGAGCGCCAAGCAGCGGCTGACCGACTCGGTCGAGGCCGCGCTCGGGCTCTCCGGCGGCCTGGTGCTGCTCGACTTCGTCGACCTGCCGGAGGACGACCCGGCCCGCGAGCGCCGCTACTCCGAGCACCTGGCCTGCCCGAACGACCACCCCCTCGCCATCGAGGACCTGGAACCCCGGGTGTTCTCCTTCAACGCCCCCTACGGCGCCTGCCCGGAGTGCACCGGCCTGGGCACGAAGAAGGAGGTCGACCCCGAGCTGGTCATCCCCGACCCGGAGCGCACGCTGCGCGAGGGCGCGATCCAGCCGTGGGCCACCGGGCACAACCTCGAATACTTCCTGCGGCTGCTGGAGGCGCTGGGCGAGGCCGAGCACTTCGACATCGACACGCCGTGGCGGGCGTTGCCGTCGCGGGCGCAGAAGACGATCCTGCACGGCTCCGACGACCAGGTGCACGTGCGCTACCGCAACAAGTACGGCCGCGAGCGCTCCTACTACACCGGCTTCGAGGGCGTGGTGCAGTGGATCGAGCGCCGGCACACCGACACCGAGTCGGAGTGGTCCCGGGACAAGTACGAGGGCTACATGCGGGACGTGCCCTGCGCGGCCTGCGGCGGCGCGCGGCTCAAGCCCGAGGTGCTCGCGGTCACCCTGGCCGGCAAGAGCATCGCCGAGGTCTGCAACCTCTCCGTCGGCGAGGCGGCCGACCTGCTCGCCGGCATCGAGCTGACCGACCGGCAGAAGATGATCGCCGAGCGGGTGCTCAAGGAGATCAACGCCCGGCTGAAGTTCCTGCTCGACGTCGGCCTGGACTACCTCTCGCTGGACCGCCCGGCCGGCACGCTCTCTGGCGGTGAGGCCCAGCGCATCCGGCTCGCCACCCAGATCGGCTCCGGCCTGGTCGGCGTGCTCTACGTGCTCGACGAGCCGTCCATCGGCCTGCACCAGCGCGACAACCACCGCCTCATCGAGACGCTGCTGCGGCTGCGCGGGCTCGGCAACACGCTGATCGTGGTCGAGCACGACGAGGACACCATCCGGGTGGCCGACTGGATCGTCGACATCGGCCCCGGCGCGGGCGAGCACGGCGGCAAGATCGTGCACAGCGGCTCGGTGCCGGCGCTGCTGGACAACGCCGAGTCCGTCACCGGGGCGTATCTGGCCGGGCGCAAGTCCATCCCGACGCCCGCCGACCGCCGTGCGCAGACGCCGGGGCGCGAGCTGGTGGTGCACGGCGCGCGCGAGCACAACCTGCGCAACCTCACCGTGAGCTTCCCGCTCGGCCAGCTCATCGCGGTCACCGGGGTCAGCGGCTCGGGCAAGTCGACGCTCGTGAACGACATCCTCTACGCCGTGCTGGCGAACCAGATCAACGGCGCCCGGCTGGTGCCCGGCCGGCACACCCGGGTCACCGGCCTGGAGAACGTGGACAAGGTCGTCGGCGTGGACCAGTCGCCGATCGGGCGTACCCCGCGCTCCAACCCGGCCACCTACACCGGGGTCTGGGACCACATCCGCAAGCTCTTCGCCGAGACCACCGAGGCCAAGGTCCGGGGGTACGGCCCGGGCCGGTTCTCGTTCAACGTCAAGGGCGGGCGCTGCGAGGCGTGCTCCGGCGACGGCACCATCAAGATCGAGATGAACTTCCTGCCGGACGTCTACGTCCCCTGCGAGGTGTGCAAGGGCGCGCGTTACAACCGCGAGACGCTCGAAGTGCACTACAAGGGCAAGACGGTCGCCGAGGTGCTGGACATGCCGATCGAGGAGGCGGCCGAGTTCTTCTCCGCCATCCCGGCCATCCACCGGCACCTCAGGACGCTCGTCGACGTCGGCCTCGGCTACGTGCGCCTCGGCCAGCCCGCGCCGACGCTGTCCGGCGGTGAGGCGCAGCGCGTCAAGCTCGCCTCGGAGCTGCAGAAGCGCTCCACCGGCCGCACCGTCTACGTGCTCGACGAGCCGACCACCGGCCTGCACTTCGAGGACATCCGCAAGCTGCTGATGGTGCTGGAGGGCCTGGTCGACAAGGGCAACACGGTCATCACCATCGAGCACAACCTCGACGTGATCAAGACGGCCGACTGGCTCATCGACATGGGTCCCGAGGGCGGGCACCGGGGCGGCACCGTCATCGCCACCGGCACGCCGGAGGAGGTCGCCGAGGTGCCGGAGAGCCACACCGGGCAGTTCCTGCGGCCGATCCTCAAGCTCGACGGCCAGGCCAAGGGCGCCAAGGCGGCCACCACCCGGGCGGCCAAGGCCAACGGCGGCGCCAAGCCGCGGGCCCGCAAGGTGCCGGCCGGGGCGCGCTGACCGACGTCCTCCACCGCGGTGCCCGGTTCGTTGACGCGCCAGTATGAACCGTGTCCCACGCTGGTGCGTGTTTCCGCAGTAAGTCGAGAGAAAGGCCGGATATGAGTGATGACCAGGCGTTGACCCGACCGGTCACCCAGAGCCGCCGTGCCCTGCTGGCCGGCGCCGGCGCGGTCGGCGCGGCCGTGGTGCTCGCGGGCTGCGGCAGCGACGACGACGCGTCGCCCGGGCTCGCCCCGACCAGCGGTGGCCCGCCCGGCGCCACCGCCACCGGTGACGCCGGTGGCGGTGACCGGGCCGGCAGCAACGCCGTGGCCCGTACCTCGGACATCCCGGTCGGCGGCGGCGCGGTCTTCGCCAGCCAGGGCGTGGTGATCACCCAGCCCGAGGCCGGCCAGTTCAAGGCGTTCGACCCGATCTGCACGCACCAGCGCTGCCCGGTGTCGAACGTCGACGGCGGCACGATCAACTGCACCTGCCACAACAGTCGGTTCTCCATCACCGACGGCTCGGTGAAGGGCGGCCCGGCCACCAAGCCGCTCCCGGCCAAGGAGATCACCGTCGACGGCGACCAGATCCGCCTGGCCTGACCCCCGCCGCGCCCCCGGTCACCCGGGGGCGCGGCGGCGGCCGGGTGTCGGGGGTGCGGACTAGGCTTGAGAACGTGGCTGACCCCTCGACCTACCGTCCCGCGCCCGGCACCATCCCGGAGTCGCCAGGGGTCTACCGCTTCCGCGACGGCACCGGCCGGGTGATCTACGTCGGCAAGGCGCGCAACCTGCGCAGCCGGCTCAACTCCTACTTCGCCGACCCGGTCGGCCTGCACCAGCGCACCCGGCAGATGGTCTTCACCGCCGAGTCGGTCGACTGGATCACCGTCGCCACCGAGGTCGAGGCGCTCCAGCAGGAATACACCTGGATCAAGCAGTACGACCCCAGGTTCAACGTCCGCTACCGCGACGACAAGTCGTACCCCTATCTCGCGGTCACGCTCGACGAGGAATACCCCCGGTTGCAGGTGATGCGCGGCGCCAAGCGCAAGGGCGTGCGCTACTTCGGGCCGTACTCCCACGCCTGGGCGATCCGCGAGACGCTCGACCTGCTGCTGCGCGTCTTCCCGGCGCGGACCTGCTCGTCCGGGGTGTTCAAGCGGGCCGGGCAGGTCGGCCGGCCCTGCCTGCTGGGTTACATCGGCAAGTGCTCCGCGCCGTGCGTCGGCAGCGTCACCGCCGAACGGCACCGCGAGATCGTCGACGGCTTCTGCGACTTCATGGCCGGCCGCACCGACACCATGGTCCGCCGGCTGGAGAAGGAGATGCTCGACGCCAGCGAGCAGTTGGAGTTCGAGCGGGCCGCCCGCCTGCGCGACGACGTCGCGGCGCTGCGCCGGGCCATGGAGAAGCAGACGGTGGTGCTCGGCGACGGCACCGACGCCGACGTGGTCGCGTTCGCCGACGACCCGCTCGAAGCCGCCGTGCAGGTGTTCCACGTACGCGGCGGCCGGGTGCGCGGCCAGCGCGGCTGGGTGGTGGAGAAGACCGAGGAGCTGAGCACCGGCGACCTGGTGCACCACTTCTGCACCCAGGTGTACGGCGGCGAGCAGGGCGAGGCCGACGTGCCGCGCGAGCTGCTCGTCCCCGAGTTGCCCGGCGACGCCGACGCGCTCGCCGACTGGCTCTCCACCCGCCGGGGCAGCCGGGTGTCGCTGCGGGTGCCCCAGCGCGGCGACAAGCGGTCGCTGCTGGAGACCGTCGAGCGCAACGCCAGGGACGCGCTGGCCCGGCACAAGCTCAAGCGGGCCGGCGACCTGACCACCCGCAGCCAGGCGCTCGACGAGATCGCCGACGCGCTCGCCATGAACACGTCACCGCTGCGCATCGAGTGCTTCGACGTCTCGCAGATCCAGGGCACCGACGTCGTCGCCAGCATGGTCGTGTTCGAGGACGGGCTGCCCCGCAAGAGCGAATACCGTCGCTTCATCGTGCGCGGCGCCACCGACGACCTGTCGGCCATGTCCGAGGTGCTGCGGCGGCGCTTCGCCCGCTACCTCGACGCGCGCGCCGAGACCGGTGAGCTGGGCGAGGAGACCGCCTCCGACCCCGACCGACCCGGCATCGACCCGACCACCGGGCGGCCGCGCAAGTTCGCGTACCCGCCGCAGCTCGTGGTGGTCGACGGCGGCCCGCCCCAGGTCGCCGCCGCCGCGAAGGCGCTCGCCGAGCTGGGCATCGACGACGTGGCGCTGTGCGGGCTGGCCAAGCGGCTGGAAGAGGTCTGGCTGCCCGACGACGAGTTCCCGGTGATCCTGCCGCGTACGTCCGAGGCGCTCTACCTGCTGCAACGCGTACGCGACGAGGCGCACCGCTTCGCCATCACGTTCCACCGCCAGCGCCGCTCCAAGCGGATGACCGAGTCGGCGCTGGACAACGTGCCCGGCCTCGGCGAGGTACGCCGCAAGGCGCTGCTGCGGCACTTCGGCTCGTTGAAGCGGCTCTCCACCGCCACCGTGGAGGAGATCACCGAGGTCCCCGGAGTCGGCAGGCGTACGGCCGAGGCGATCCTGGCCGCGCTCGACGGCTCCACCGACGCCACCACGGCTGCCCCCCGTCCCTGACCCTTCTCGTGCTCGCGCCTGCCGTCGTGGCCCGGCCGCTGTCCAGCGGGCGTCAACAAACGCCCGTTGTCCGGTCCGCCGGCCCGCCACCGTCGTCGCGTGCCGTGGGTGGAACGCCATGGGTGTCTCGGCCCGCGTTTGGCACCCACACCGTTCCAGTCGCCGTCGCCAGGTGTCTCGGGTGGAACGCCGTGGGTGTCTCCGCCCGCTTTTGACACCTACGCCGTTCCAGCCACGCCTGTTCCCGATGGGCGAAACCGCCATCCCGTCCCCTGATCTTGCATTTGGTGCCCAACAGATGCTCGCTTTGCGAGGTTTGTCCAGCACCAAACTGCAAGATCGCCGTGCGCGCGCACCGCGAAGGCGCCGCCCAGCGCGCCTTGGGGCCGGTGTCCGGTTTGCCGGGGTGGCGCGTTGTGGTCGGCGCCATGCTCACGGCGGAATCCGGGGTGGGGTGCAGGCGTTGTACATGGCTGGCCGCCCAGGCATCAGGGCCGAGCGCTCAACCCGGTCCGCCCGGCACCACGGGTCAGGTCACGGGAATCGCCCCGGCCCGGCCGTCGTTACATCCCCCGACGACGAGCACCCCCGCCGGCGGGAATGACCCCGGCCCGGTGGTCGTTACATCCCCGAGCCGCGGAGCAGCCCCCTCTCGGGTCGCCCGCGTGCCAGCCCTTCCACGGGCACCCCCAAGACTTCCCCCTCGCGGCACCCCCCCTTTGCCGCGTCATCCCCCACTTCAGGGAGGCAACCATCATGGCTACCACTCTGCTGCGCAAGACCGTTCTGACCGCTGCTGGTGTCGTCGCCACCGCCGGTGGCATCGCCGGCCCCGCGATCGCCGCCCACGCCGCCCCCACCACCGGCACCACGAGCGTGGTGGCCGACCGCAAGAGCGGCCACGGCGAGCGCGAACTGGACGTGCGCTACGAAGCCCAGCCCAACTTCTACTTCTGCGGCCCCGCCGCCGCCCGTAACGCGCTGAGCGTGCAGGGCAAGAACATCGACGTGCACGCCATGGCCGAGGAGATGGGCACCACCGAGGCCGGCACCAACTCCATCAACGACATCACCCCCGTGCTGAACAAGGAGACCGGCGCCAAGGACGCCTACAAGTCGGTCGAGATCAGCACCCCCAAGGCCGACGACAAGCAGACCGACATCCTGCGCGCTGACGTGGTGAAGACCGTCGACGCCGGCCGGGCCGTGGTCGCCAACATCGCCGGCACCGCCACCGACACCGACGGCAACACCCACTCCTTCGAAGGCGGCCACTACATCAGCGTCATCGGCTACCGCGACGACGGCCGCACCGTCACCATCGCCGACAGCGCCAACCCGAACACCGCCACCTACCGGATGAGCATCGACAACCTCGCCGACTGGATCGCCACCCGCGGCTACAGCACCAGCTAACAACACCACCGCCGCACCCATGGCTGCAGAGCAAGAACAGGCAGCACGCACACCGAAAGGGCCCGACCCCCACCACGGGGGTCGGGCCCTTTCGCGTGCGTCAGGACTCGGCGAGGACGGCCAGGATCGCCTCGCCGTACTTGGCGAGCTTGTTCTCGCCCACCCCGCTGACCCGGGACAGCTCGGCCAGGGAAGCCGGCGGCTCGGCGGCGATCTGCCGCAGCGTCGCGTCGTGGAAGATGACGTACGCGGGGACGCCCTGCTCCTTGGCGGTGGCCGCGCGCCACGCGCGGAGTCGCTCGAAGACCGGCGCGGCGGCGGGGGAGAGGTCGGCGACCACAGTGGCCGCGCCCCGGGGCTTGGCGGACCGGCCGGCCGCCGGACGCTCCGGCTCCTTGCGCAGCGTGACGGTACGGCGGCGGCCGAGCACGTCCGCGCTGGCCTCGGTCAGCGCCAGCGTGCCGTAGTCGCCCTCGACGGCGAGCAGACCCTCGGCGAGCAGTTGGCGCACCACGCCACGCCATTCGGCCTCGCGCAGCTCGGAGCCGATGCCGAACGTGCTCAGCGAGTCGTGGCCGTACTGGTCGATCTTGTCGGTGTGCTTGCCGAGCAGGATGTCGATGCTGTGCCCGGCGCCGAAGCGCTGGTTGCGTTCGCGGTCGAGCCGGTAGACGGTGGAGAGCAGCTTCTGCGCGGCGACGGTGCCGTCCCAGGACTCCGGCGGGTCGAGGCAGGTGTCGCAGTTGCCGCAGGCGGCCACTGCGGTCTCGCCGAAGTATTCGAGCAGCTGGGCGCGGCGGCAGCGGACCGTCTCGCAGAGCGCCAGCATCGCGTCCAGGTGGGCGGCGAGGTTGCGCCGGTGCGCCAGGTCGCCCTCCGACGTCTCGATCATCTTGCGCTGCTGCACCACGTCCTGCAGCCCGTACGCCAGCCAGGCCGTGGACGGCAGCCCGTCGCGCCCGGCGCGGCCGGTCTCCTGGTAGTAGCCCTCCACCGACTTCGGCAGGTCGAGGTGGGCGACGAAGCGTACGTCGGGCTTGTCGATGCCCATGCCGAACGCGATCGTGGCGACCATGACCAGCCCGTCCTCGCGCAGGAAGCGCTGCTGGTTGGTGGCGCGGGTCGTGGCGTCCAGCCCGGCGTGGTAGGGCAGCGCGGGGATGCCGTTGGCGACCAGGAACTCGGCGGTCTTCTCCACCGAGGCCCGGGACAGGCAGTAGACGATGCCGGCGTCGCCCGGGTGCTCGTCGCGCAGCAGGCTCAGCAACTGCTTGCGCGGCTCCCGCTTGGGCACGATGCGGTACTGGATGTTGGGCCGGTCGAAGCTGGCCACGAAGTGCCGGGCCTCGGTGAGCCGCAGGCGGGTGGCGATCTCGGTGCGGGTCGCCCGGGTCGCGGTGGCGGTCAGCGCGATCCGCGGCACGTCCGGCCAGCGCTCGTGCAGCATCGACAGGTTGAGGTAGTCGGGGCGGAAGTCGTGCCCCCACTGCGAGACGCAGTGCGCCTCGTCGATCGCGAACAGCGCGATCCGGCCGCGTTCCAGCAGGCCGAGCGTGGAGCGTACGGCGAGCCCTTCCGGGGCGAGGTAGAGCAGGTCCAGCTCGCCGGCGAGGTAGGCCGCCTCGACCCGGCGCCGCTGCGCCGGGTCCTGCGTCGAGTTGAGGAAACCGGCGCGTACGCCGACGGCGGTGAGGGCGTCGACCTGGTCCTGCATGAGCGCGATCAGCGGGGAGACCACTACCGCCACGCCGTCGCGCACCAGCGCCGGGATCTGGTAGCACAGCGACTTGCCGCCACCGGTGGGCATGAGCACCAGCGCGTCGCCGCCGGACACCACGTGTTCGACGACCTCCTGCTGGAAGCCGCGGAAGGCGTCGTACCCGAAGACCCGCCGCAGCACCCGCAGCGCGTCGTCGGTCTGGGGGGCGTTGGTCCGCTCGTCGGTGGGGGAGACCATCCGGGCAGTCTACGAGCGTCCCCCGACAGCGCCGTCCCGGCGAGCCGCTCCGGGGCCGGCGACATGTTCCGGTCGTCACCCCGTGGAATCCCGGGCCGGGTCGCAGCCGTTAGAGTCGCTGATTGACCATGCGCGGCCGACCGGCCGCGGCGCCACGGCTGGGGGTAGCGGGTGAGCGAGGCGCGTACAGCGGGAGACCTGGGGCCGACCGAGGCGGAGACGACGCCGGTACGGCCTGCGCAGGCCGAGTCGGACACCTCACTGGTGGTGGTGACCGGGCTGTCCGGCGGCGGGCGCAGCACTGTGGCCCGGGCGTTGGAGAACGTCGGCTACTACGTGGTCGACAACCTGCCCCAGGCGCTGCTGCTCGACATGGCCGAGCTGGCGTTCAAAGCCGGTGGCGCGGCCCGGCGTACGGCGATGGTGCTGGACGTGCGCTCGCGGGCGTTCTCCACCGACCTGGCCGGGGCGATCCGGGAGTTGCGCGAGCGCGGCTTCCAGCCCCGGGTGGTCTTCGTCGACGCCGACGACGAGGTGCTGATCCGCCGGTTCGAGAGCGTGCGCCGCTCGCACCCGTTGCAGGGCGACGGGCGGCTGGCCGACGGCATCGCCGTCGAGCGGACGCTGCTGGAGGAGGCCCGCGACCAGGCCGACGTGATCATCGACACCAGCCACCTGAACGTGAACCAGCTGCGGCGCCGGGTCGAGGAGCTGTTCGGCGGCGAGGACGCCCGCCGGCTGCGGATCACCGTGATCTCGTTCGGCTTCAAGTACGGCCTGCCTCCGGACGCCGACTTCGTGATGGACGCCCGGTTCCTGCCCAACCCGTACTGGGTGCCGGAGCTGCGCGAGCACACCGGCCGGGAGGAGGCGGTGAGCGCGTACGTGCTGGGCCAGGAGGGCGCGGACGCCTTCGTGGCCGGGTACGCCGACCTGGTCAACGCCACCACCGCCGGCTTCGAGCGGGAGGGCAAGCGCTACCTGACCGTGGCGGTCGGCTGCACCGGCGGCAAGCACCGCAGCGTGGCGATCGCCGAGGAGCTGGCCGCCCGGCTGCGCCGCTCCGGCATAGCCGCCAACGCCCAGCACCGGGACCTGGGGCGGGAGTGACCCCGACCAGGGTGGTCGCCTTCGGCGGCGGGCACGGGCTCTCGGCGTCGCTGCGGGCGCTGCGGCACTGCGTACCCGAACTGGACCTGGACATCACCGCGGTGGTCACCGTCGGCGACGACGGCGGGTCCAGCGGGCGGCTGCGCGCGGAGCGCGGCGGCCTGCCCCCGGGTGACCTGCGTCAGGCGCTCGTCGCGCTGGCCGGCGACCATCCGGCCACCCGGCGCAGCGCGGCGCTGTTCCAGTACCGCTTCACCACCGCCGTGCCGCCGGCGCCGACGCTCGCCGCACCGGTTCCGGCCGCCCGCGCCGGTGACTCGCTCGCCGGCCACGCGGTCGGCAACCTGCTGCTGCACGGCCTGACCGAGCTGCTCGGCGATCCGGTGGCCGCGCTCGACCACGCGGGCGCGATGCTCGGCGCGGTGGGGCGGGTGCTGCCGATGTCCCGCCAGCCGGTGGGCATCGAGGCGCGGGTCCGCGGCGCCGACCCGGCCCATCCGGACGAGGTGTCCACCGTGCGCGGGCAGCACCAGGTGGCGGTCACCCCGGGCACCGTCGAGTCGCTGCGGCTCAACCCGCCCGCGCCGGCCGCGTGCGCCGAGGCGGTGACAGCGGTACGCGCCGCGGACTGGCTGATCTTCGGGCCGGGCAGCTGGTACACGAGCGTGCTGCCGCATCTGCTGGTGCCGGGCCTGGCCGACGCGATCGTCTCCAGCTCGGCGCGGCGGCTGGTGACGCTCAACCTGGTGGCCGAGAAGGAGACCTCCGGGCTCTCCCTGCCCGACCATCTGGACACGCTGCGGCGCTATCTGCCCGAGCTGAAGGTGGACCGGGTGCTGGCGGACTCGACGGCGGTGGGTGATCCCGCGGCGGTCGAACGTGCGGCAGAATCGCTTGGTGCCCGGCTGGTCCTCGCTCCCGTCGCCGTCCTCGACGGCACGCCCCGTCATGATCCAGCTGCCCTGGGCGCCGCGCTGGTGCCTGTCCTGCGCGCCGATCGTTAGACACGTACGTAATCACCGGCGACACGCCGGAACCGGTCCGTGAGGGGGCGCACTATGGCGATGACGGCTGCGGTCAAGGACGAGCTGAGTCGGGTCGACGTGCCCAAGCCCTGCTGTCGGCGGGCGGAGATGGCCGCCCTGCTGCGTTTCGCGGGCGGTCTGCACATCGTGTCGGGCCGCGTCGTGGTCGAGGCGGAGCTGGACACCGGCGCGGTGGCCCGCCGGCTGCGGCGCGAGGTGGCCGAGGTCTACGGCTACCCGAGCGAGATCCACGTGCTCGCCTCCGGTGGCCTGCGCAAGGGCAGCCACTTCATCGTGCGGGTGGTCAAGGACGGCGAGGCGCTCGCCCGGCAGACCGGCCTGCTCGACGTGCGGGGCCGCCCGGTGCGCGGCCTGCCGCCGCACGTGGTGGCCGCGAACGTCTGCTGCGCGGTCTCGGCCTGGCGGGGCGCGTTCATGGCGCACGGCTCGCTGACCGAGCCGGGCCGATCCAGCGCGCTGGAGATCACCTGCCCCGGCCCGGAGTCGGCGCTGGCGCTCGTCGGCGCGGCCCGCCGCATCGGCATCACCGCGAAGAACCGCGAGGTGCGCGGCGTGGACCGGGTGGTGGTCAAGGACGGCGACGCGATCGCCGCGCTGCTCACCCGCATCGGCGCGCACTCCAGCGTGCTGGCCTGGGAGGAGCGGCGGGTACGCCGGGAGGTGCGCGCCACCGCCAACCGGCTGGCCAACTTCGACGACGCCAACCTGCGCCGCTCGGCCCGTGCGGCGGTGGCCGCCGCGGCCCGGGTGACCCGCGCGCTGGAGATCCTCGCCGACGACGCGCCCAACCACCTGACCTCGGCCGGCCGGCTGCGGCTGGAGCACCGTCAGGCGTCCCTGGAGGAGCTGGGCGCGCTCGCCGAGCCGCCACTGACCAAGGACGCCATCGCCGGCCGGATCCGCCGGCTGCTCGCGCTGGCCGACAAGCGCGCCCGCGACCTGGGCATCCCGGATACGGAAGCGGCAGTCACGCCCGACATGCTCGTGGTCTGATAGGACTCGGGCGGCGAGCACCGCGAGCGGGGTCACCACCCGCCGCAGCGCGACGTCGCACGCTCGGATATGGTCGCTGCGTACGGCAAGGGGGCCGCGCACAGGCATCCCTCGCCGTGCTCACCGCCTCGGGCGGTCAGGTCTCCGGGACCGCGGCGGGGTGGCCGAGATGACATGTCGACGGCCGGCTCCAACGGTCGGCGCACACACCTCCGCCGGCCCCGGTCTGGCGCCGGCGGACCAGAACGCGAGGAGATGGGACCTGTGACCATCCGGGTTGGCATCAACGGCTTCGGCCGGATCGGCCGCAACTTCTTCCGGGCAGTGCTGGCGTCCGGCGCTGACATCGAGGTCGTGGCGGTCAACGACCTGACCGACAACGCGACGCTCGCCCACCTTGTCAAGTACGACAGCATCCTGGGCCGCCTCCCGCACGAGGTGAAGGCCACCGCCGACGAGATCACCGTGGGCGGCAAGACCATCAAGGCGTACGCCGAGAAGGACCCGGCGAACCTGCCGTGGGGCGAGGTCGGCGCGGACGTCGTCATCGAGTCCACCGGTTTCTTCACCGACGGCACCAAGGCGAAGGCGCACCTCGACGGCGGGGCCAAGAAGGTCATCATCTCCGCGCCGGCGAAGAACGAGGACGTCACCGTGGTCATGGGCGTCAACCAGGACCAGTACGACCCGGCCAAGCACAACATCATCTCGAACGCCTCCTGCACCACCAACTGCCTCGCGCCGATGGCGAAGGTCCTGCAGGACACGTTCGGCATCCAGCAGGGTCTGATGACCACCATCCACGCGTACACGCAGGACCAGAACCTGCAGGACGCGCCGCACAAGGACCTGCGCCGGGCCCGCGCCGCCGCGCTCAACATCGTGCCGACCTCGACCGGCGCCGCGAAGGCGATCGGCCTGGTGCTGCCGGAGCTGAAGGGCAAGCTGGACGGTTACGCGCTGCGCGTGCCGATCCCGACCGGCTCCGCCACCGACCTGACCGTGACGGTCGGCCGGGAGACCACCGTGGACGAGGTCAACGCCGCGCTCAAGGCCGCCGCCGAGGGCCCGCTGCGGGGCATCCTCACCTACAACGAGGACCCGATCGTCTCCGCCGACATCGTGACCGACCCGGCGTCGTGCATCTTCGACGCGCCGCTGACCAAGGTGATCGGCAACCAGGTCAAGGTCGTCGGCTGGTACGACAACGAGTGGGGCTACTCGAACCGCCTGGTGGACCTGGTCAAGCTGGTGGGTCAGTCGCTGTGACGATCCGTAACCTCGACGACCTGCTCGCCGAGGGGGTGTCGGGTCGGCGCGTGCTCGTGCGCGCCGACCTGAACGTCCCGCTCGACAAGCAGACCGGGGACATCACCGACGACGGCCGGATCCGGGCCGTCCTGCCGACGCTGAGCGCGCTGGTGCAGGCCGGTGCGAAGGTGGTCGTCTGCTCGCACCTGGGTCGCCCGAAGGGCGCCCCGGATCCGCAGTTCAGCCTCCGCCCGGTCGCCGGGCGGCTCGGTGAGCTGCTCGGCGCCCCGGTGGCCTTCGCCGAGGACACCGTCGGTGACTCGGCGCGGTCCACCGTGGCCGGCCTGGCCGACGGGCAGGTCGCGCTGCTGGAGAACCTGCGGTTCAACAAGGGCGAGACCAGCAAGGACGACGCGGAGCGCGGCGCGTTCGCCGACCAGCTCGCGGCGCTCGGTGACGCCTACGTGGACGACGCGTTCGGCGCGGTGCACCGCAAGCACGCCAGCGTGCACGACGTGCCGGCCCGGCTGCCGCACGTCGCGGGCCGGCTGGTGCTGCGCGAGGTCGAGGTGCTCAGCCGCCTCACCGGCGAGCCGGAGCGCCCGTACGTGGTGGTGCTGGGCGGCTCGAAGGTCTCCGACAAGCTGGCCGTGATCGAGGCGCTGCTGCCGACGGTGGACCGGCTGCTCATCGGCGGCGGGATGTGCTTCACCTTCCTCAAGGCCCAGGGCCACGAGGTGGGCACGTCGCTGCTGGAGAAGGACATGGTCGAGACCTGCCGCAACCTGATGGAGCGCGCGCCCGGCAAGATCATGCTCCCGGTCGACGTGGTGGCCGCCGACGCCTTCGCGCCGGACGCCGCGCACGACACCGTGCCCGCGGACGGCATCCCCAGCCACCGGCTGGGCCTGGACATCGGCCCGGAGACGGTGGCCGGTTTCGCCGCCGTGCTGTCGCAGGCGAAGACCATCTTCTGGAACGGCCCGATGGGCGTGTTCGAGATGGCGGCGTTCGCCAACGGCACCCGGGGCGTGGCCGAGGCGATCACCAAGGCCGACGCGTTCAGCGTGGTCGGCGGCGGCGACTCGGCCGCGGCGGTGCGCGCGCTGGGCCTGGACGAGTCCTCGTTCGGGCACATCTCCACCGGCGGCGGCGCCTCCCTGGAATACCTGGAGGGCAAGACCCTCCCCGGCATCGCGGCTCTGGAGAACTGAATGGCGAGCACGACCCGCCGGCCGCTGATGGCCGGCAACTGGAAGATGAACCTGAACCACCTCGAGGCCAACCTGCTGGTGCAGAAGCTGGCCGCGAGCCTGAATGAGAAGCAGCTCACCGACGTCGAGTGCGTGGTGCTGCCGCCCTTCACCGACCTGCGTACCGTGCAGACCGCGGTGGACGGCGACAAGCTGCTGATCGGCTACGGCGCGCAGGACCTGTCGCCGCACCCGTCGGGCGCGTACACCGGTGACATCGCCGGGCCGATGCTGGCCAAGCTGGGCTGCGGCTACGTCGTGGTCGGCCACTCCGAGCGGCGGCAGTACCACCACGAGGACGACGCGCTCGTCAACGCGAAGGTGTCGGCGGCGCTGGCGAACGGGCTCACCCCGATCCTCTGCATCGGTGAGGGCCTGGAGGTCCGGGAGCAGTCGGGTCAGGTGCGGCACTGCTGCGACCAGCTCGACGGCGCGCTGAAGGGGCTCACCGCCGAGCAGGTCACCAAGGTCGTCGTGGCGTACGAGCCGGTCTGGGCGATCGGCACCGGCAAGACAGCCACGCCGGAGGACGCCCAGGAGGTCTGCGGCGCGGTGCGTAAGCGCATCGCCGAGACCTACGACGCGAACACCGCCGAGCAGGTCCGGGTCCTCTACGGCGGGTCGGTCAAGGCGTCGAACGTCGCCGCGATCATGGCCCAGCCGGACGTGGACGGGGCCCTCGTGGGGGGCGCGAGCCTGGACGCGGAGGAGTTCGCGAAGATCTGCCGGTTCCCGGAGCACACCGCCCGCTGATCGCTCGCTATCCTTGACGCTGCCCGTCCACCGGCCGGTGCCGCAGTGCCCGACAGGTCCGGGCAGTGATCGCAACGAGAGGACTGACCCCCGCCATGCCGATCTGGTTCGCCTATACGATGATCACGTTGCTGGTCATCACCAGCGTGCTGCTCGTCCTGCTGATCCTCCTGCACCGCGGCAAGGGCGGCGGGTTGTCGAGCATGTTCGGCGGCGGCGTCAGCTCCAGCCTGGCCGGTTCCTCCGTGGCCGAGAAGAACCTCGACCGCTACACCGTTCTGGTGGGAATCGTCTGGTTCGCCTGCATCGTCGGGCTCGGGCTCTGGCTGCGCCTGCAGATGGCCACCGGCACCTGAGTCGGCGCTGAGAAGCGTACAATCTGCGCGCGGTCCGTCACGGACCGCGCGCAGTTTTGTTTCTCCGCGCGTCGCCCGTCGCCCACCCCCTCCGGCGGCGGTCCCCTCCGACGACAGGGAGCGAGCAACAGTGCCCAGCAACAACGTCATCCGCGGCACCCGGGTCGGGTCCGCCCCGGAGCGCTTCGACCAGCGCGTCGAGCCCGCCCCGCGCCGCCCGGTCGTCTACTGGTGCCGCCACGGGCACCGGGTCGAGTTCCTGATCGCCGCCGAGGCCGAGACGCCGGCCGCCTGGGAGTGCCCCCGCTGCGGCGAGCCGGCCGGCCCCGACCCGGGCGACCCGCCGGGCCGCCAGCGCGCCGAGCCCTACAAGACCCACCTGGCGTACGTGCAGGAGCGGCGCACGCCGGAGGAGGGTGAGGCGCTGCTCGCCGAGGCCCTCGACGCGCTGCGCCGCCGCCGCGGCCGGGCCTGAGCCGAGACGTGTTAAGAAGGGGCCCCTTCTCTACCGGAGGCGTTAAGAAGGGGCCCTTCCTTACACCTCAGCGGAGGCTGCGCAGGCGCGGGGGCACGTTCGCCGCCGCGGCCCGGTCGAGCAGCCAGAGGGTACGGGAGACGCCCTGCACCCCGGCGGCCGGCAACTGCACCGGCCCGGCCCCGGCCAGCGCCATGCCCACCGCCCGGGCCTTGTCCGCCCCGGCGGCGATCAGCCAGACCTCCTCGGCCGTGTTGATCGTCGGCAGGGTCAGCGTGGTCCGCACCGGCGGCGGCTTCGGGCTGCCCCGCACCGCGCTGACCGGGCGGTTGTCGTGGTGCACCGGGTGCTCCGGGAACACCGACGCCACGTGCCCGTCCTCACCGACGCCGAGCATCAGCACGTCGAAGTGGGGCAGGACCGCGTTCCCGGGCCGGGCGGCGGTGGCCAGCTCCCGCGCGTACCCGGCGGCGGCCGCCTCCGGGTCGTCGCCGGCCGGGCCGTCGGAGGCCGGCATCGGGTGCACCCGCGCCGGGTCCAGCGGCACCGTGTCCAGCAGCGCCGCCCGCGCCTGCGTCTCGTTGCGCTCCGGGTCACCGGCGGGCAGGAACCGCTCGTCACCCCACCACACGTCGACCCGGGACCAGTCGACCGCGTCCCGGGCGGGCAGCTGCCCGATCGCCCGGTACACCGCCGCGGCGATCCGTCCGCCGGTCAGCACCACCGACGCCTGGCCGCGCTCGGCCTGCGCGTCGAGCAGCTTCACCACCAACCGGGCCGCCACCGCCTGCGCCAGCAGGTCGGGGTCGGCGTGTACGGCGACACTCGCCTCAGTCATCCGTCGCGCCCTCGTGTTCCGGCCGCCCACCGGCGGTCACCTGTGCTTCCGGCCGCCCGGTCCGGGCGGTCACTCGTTCGCTGTCGCGCCCGCGTGCGCGGTCACGCCGGCCTCGGCCCGCTGGGCGGTCGCCGGATCCTTCCACACGTGCACCCGCTGGGCCGGACGCTGGTCGAGTCCGGTGATCCCGGCCGCGGCGCCGAGCGCCTCCGCGTACACCTGGTCGGCGTCGAGGCGGCGCAGCTCCTCGGCCAGTTCGTCGCCGAGCGGCCGACGGACCAGCGGCAGCGTGCGGTCCTCCTGCCCGGTACGCCGGAACACCGCGATGCTGTCGTCCCGGGTCAGCGTCAGCTCGTCGCCGTTGGCGCAGCGCAGCTGCACCTGACGCATCCGCGGGAACTCGTCGGACCGCTCCCAGGCCGGTTCGATGCCGAGCCGGGCCTTGAGCCACCCGCTCATCAGCGCCGCCGTCGGGTCCGACGGTGGCGCCACCACGCTGGCCTCGGTGACCCGGGCCTGGGTGGTGTCGAACGCGCCCGCCACGAGCGTGCGCCACGGGGTGATCCGGGTCCACGCCAGGTCGGTGTCGCCGGGGGCGTAGTCGTGGGCCCGCTGCTTCAGCGCGGCGATCGGGTCGGCGGCCTGCGCCGAGTCGGTGATCCGCCGGTCGGCCACCACACCGAGGAAGTCGGTGGCGATCTCCTCCGGCGGCTCGCCGTGCCACCAGGTCACCACCGGCACGTCCGGCACCAGCAGCGGCATCACCACGGATTCGGCGTGCAGCGCGAGCCGCCCGTACATCCGGGTCACGACGGCCTCGCACGGCCCGAGCCGGCCGCCCACGACGATCTCCGCGTCCAGCCGGTTGCGGTCGCGCTCCACGTCGGAGCGGACCACCACGAGCAGGCGGCACGGGTGCGCCGCCGCGGCGATGGTGGCGGCCGCCTCGGCCTCCCGGACCCGCTTCTCGTCCACCACCACGATCAGCGTGAGCGCCATGCCGCTGGCCACCCCGCCCGCGCTGCGCCGTTCCGCGGCCAGCGCCTTGACCACCTCGTTGCCGGTGGTGTCCCACAGCCCGATCATGCTCTTCTCCAAGCCCGGCCCTCGCGGGCCAGCATCTCGTCGGCGGCCCGGGGTCCCCACTCGCCGGCCCGGTACGGCTCCGGCGTGGTGCCCTCCCAGGCGTGTTCCAGTGGGTCGACCACCTGCCAGCTCTGCTCGACCTCGGCGGCGTCCGGGAACAGCGTCCGGTCGCCGATCAGCACGTCCAGCACGAGCCGCTCGTACGCCTCGGGGCTGGACTCGGTGAACGCCTCGCCGTACTGGAAGTCCATCGCGATGTCGCGGACCTCCATCGTGGTGCCCGGCACCTTGGAGCCGAACTTCAGCACCACGCCCTCGTCCGGCTGCACCCGGATGACGAGCTGGTTGGGGCCGAGGGACTCCATGTCGGCGACGTTGAACGGCAGGTGCGGCGCCTTCTTGAACATGATGGCCACCTCGGTGACCCGCCGGGGCAGCCGCTTGCCGGCCCGGATGTAGAACGGCACCCCCGCCCAGCGCCGGTTCTGGATGCCCAGCTTCACCGCCACGTACGTCTCGGTGGTGGAGCCCTCCGGAACGCCTTCCTCCTCCAGGTAGCCCTTGGCGCGCTCGCCGCCCACCCAGCCGGGCAGGTACTGACCGCGCACGGTGTCCTGGGAGACGTCGTGCGGCACGGTGATCGCCTTGAGGACCTTGAGCTTCTCGGCGCGGATCTCGTCGGCGTCGAAGCTGGTCGGTTCCTCCATCGCGACCAGGGCGAGCAGCTGGAGCAGGTGGTTCTGGAGCACGTCGCGGGCGGTGCCGACGGAGTCGTAGAAGGCGGCCCGGGTGCCGATGCCGACGTCCTCGGCCATGGTGATCTGCACCGAGTCGACGTACTTGGAGTTCCACAGCGGCTCGAACAGGTTGTTCGCGAACCGCAGCGCCAGGATGTTCTGGACCGTCTCCTTGCCCAGGTAGTGGTCGATCCGGAAGACGTCCTGGCGGGTGAAGACGTCGTCGACCAGGTCGTTGAGCGCCTTGGCCGAGGGCAGGTCGTTGCCGAACGGCTTCTCCACCACCACGCGGCGCCAGCCGCCGGACTTGTCGTTGTCCGCCATGCCGGTGCGGGCGAGCTGCTTGAGCACCACCGGGAAGGCCGCCGGGGGGATGGAGAAGTAGAAGGCGGCGTTGCCGGCGATGCCGTGGGAGCCGCGCAGCTCGTCAAGGGTGGCGGCGAGCTGGTCGAACGCGGCGTCGTCGTCGAACGAGCCGCCGACGAACTTGATGTTGCCGGCCAGCCGGGCCCACACCTCTTCCCGCCAGGGGGTACGGGCGTGCTTCTTGGCCGCATCGTGCGCCACCGACTCGAAGTCGCCGTCGCCCCAGTCCCGGCGGGCGAAGCCGAGCACCACGAATCCGGGCGGCAGGAGCCCCCGGTTGGCCAGGTCGTAGACCGCCGGCAGCAGCTTTTTGCGGGCCAGATCGCCGGTCACCCCGAAGATCACCAGGGCACACGGCTCGGGGATCCGGGGCAACCGCCTGTCCTGCACGTCGCGCAGCGGGTTCACCGGGCCACCTCCTCCTGCGTCTCGGTCCGCTGATTCCAGGTCATTGATCGTCACGTGCGTGTCCGTCCGGCCGTATCCAGCAGCTGGGCGACGCCAGCCGCCCGCTTGGTCAGGTGCAGTCGCAGCACCGGTCGTTCCCGGCCGGCCAGGGCCAGCCGGTCACCGGCGGCCTGGGCCGCCTGGAGCTGCGCGAAGGTGTACGGACGGCCGGGCACTTCCAGATCATCGGTGACCGCACCGGTGATCTGGAGGTGCCGGCCGCGGGTGTCGGTGTGCTCCGGCCGGCGCGGTCCCCAGGCGAAGGTGACCGGCCGTCCGGTGTGCCGTGCCAGCAGCGGGCGCAGCCCGGCCACCGCCGCGTCGGCCCGCGGGTCGAGGTACGCGGTGACCGCGAGGTGCTCCCGTTCGCCCAGCCCGTCGAGCAGCCAGCGCAGCGCGCCGGTCAGGTCGGCCGGCGCGCCGCTCGGGGCGTACACCTCGATCGCGTCCTCGGCCGACGACGGCGGCCCGCTGTCCGGCTCGTCGCCGGCCACCGCGGCGGCGGGCGCCGCGAACGGGTCGGTTCGCAGCGTCACCGCGGCGGTCGCGGCGGCGTAGGCCCAGGTGAGCAGGTGCGCGCCGAGCGGCCCGTTGACCGCCATGTCGGCGGCCACGCCCGGACCGACGCCGGCGCCGAGGGCGCCGCCGAGACCGACTGTGAGCACGCCCGGCCCGGTGGCGCCGGGGGAGCCCGGGGATTCCGCGAACAGCGGCAGGATCCGCCCGCCGGTCGCGTCGGCGAGCAGCGCGCCCGCCCAGCGGCCCAGGCCGTCGAGTCCGGTGCCGTCGGGGACCAGCGCGATCGTGTCCCGGCCCGCGCCGGGCGCCGCGCCCAGGGCCGCGCCGAGCGCGAGGCCCGGATTGTCCCGGTCCCGGTCGAGCGCGCCGGTGAGCGCCTCCGCCTCGTCCAGCACCTCGGCGACCGGCGCGCCCGCCAGCGCCGCCGGGACCAGGCCGAACGCGGTGAGCGCGGCCCACGGCCCGGCCACGCCGGGCTCGGCCGGGAGCACCACGGCGCCCAGCTCGTCGGCGCGCGCCGCGAGTTCCGTGCCGGGTTCGGTGACCACCACGACGTGCCGGGCGGCATCAGGGCCCTCGTCGGCCCACGCCTGCCGGTAGGCGCGCAGGTGGGCGTCGGTGGTCCGGTCCAGGCCGTGCCGGGCGGCGAGCACCAGGAGGGTACGCGCCGGGCGGTCGGCGAGCGCGGCCCGCGCCGGCCCCGGATCGGCGGTGTCGAGCACCGTCACCTGGCATCCCAGGCACTCGGCGACGACCTCGGCGGCGAGCGTGTCGCCGCGGTCGCCGGCCAGCACCACGTGGTCCAGGTCGCCCAGCTCGTCGGCCAGTTCGGCGAGCTGGGGGAGCAGGTCCCGGCTGCGCCGGTGGGCGTGCAGCCAGCCCAGCCGGGTGAGCGCCGTGGTCTCGGCTGCGGGCCCCCAGAGGGCCGGGTCGGCGGCGGCGAGCCTTGCCGGGACGTCGTGGGAGACGAGCGTGGCCCGCGCCGACGCGCCGAGGGCGCCGGCGCCGCGCACGGCCAGGCCGGCGGCCATGTCCGCCCGCCCGGCCAGCAGGTCACTCACGGTGCCGCCCCTCACCCAATCCACGGTACGGCGCGACGCGTCCCGGGGTCGGACCCCGGGACGCGTCGGACGCCGTCGGTCACGCGTTGCCGCCGGCCTGCTGGGCCGCCTGCGCGTTGCCCTCGGCGGCCCGGTGCGGGCTGCCCGAGCCCTTGGCCGCCTCGGCGAGGGACTTCTTGACCCCCTCCAGCAGCTCCACCCAGCTCGCCTCGAACTTCTCCACGCCCTCGCGCTCCAGCGTGGCGATGACGTCGGACAGGTCCACGCCTACCGCCAGCAGGTCGTCGAAGACCTGGCGGGCGTCGTCGTACGCCACCGTGACGGTGTCCGGCTTGGTCTCGCCGTGCTCGGCGTACGCGTGGATGACCGGCTCCGGCATGGTGTTGACGGTGCCGGGCGCGATCAGCTCCTCGACGTAGATGACGTCCCGGTAGTCCGGGTTCTTCGTCGAGGTGGACGCCCACAGCGGACGCTGCGGGTGGGCGCCAGCGTCGGCCAGCTTCTGCCAGCGCGCCGAGGAGAAGACCTCGCTGTAACGCTCGTACGCCAGCCGGGCGTTGGCGACAGCGGCCTTGCCGCGCAGCGCCTTGGCCTGGTCGGAGCCGATCTTCTCCAGCCGCTTGTCCACCTCGCTGTCGACCCGGGAGACGAAGAACGAGGCGACCGAGCCGATCTTCGACAGGTCGTGCCCGTTCGCCTGCGCCTGCTCCAGCCCGGCCAGGAACGCCTCCATCACCTGCGAGTACCGGTCCAGGCCGAAGATCAGCGTGACGTTGACGCTGATCCCCTCGGCCAGCGTCGCGGTGATCGCCGGCAGGCCCTCCTCGGTGGCCGGGATCTTGATGAACAGGTTCGGCCGGTCGACCAGCCACCACAGCGCCTTGGCCTCGGCGACGGTCTTCGCCGCGTCGTGCGCCGAGCGGGGGTCCACCTCGATCGACACCCGGCCGTCCACGCCGGCGCTGGTCTCGTACGAGGGGCGCATCACGTCGCAGGCCCACCGCACGTCGTACGTGGTGAGCATGCGGACCGCCTCCTCGACGTCCACACCACGCACGGCGAGGTCACGAAGCTGCCAGTCGTATTCGTCGGCGTCGCTCAGCGCCTTGGCGAAGATCGTCGGGTTGGTGGTCACCCCGGCCACGTGGCTCTCCCGGCGCAGCTTGTCCAGCCCGCCGGAGCTCAGCCGTACCCGGGAAAGATCGTCGAGCCAGATCGCCACCCCGGCGCCCTGCAGCTCGCTCAGTCTGTCCGTCATGACGTCGACGCTCCCCTCAGTTGCCGGTCGTGAAACCGGTGATGTCGCCCACCCGGGTCAGCGCCGCGTGCGCGGCGGCCACGATCCGGTCGGGGGTGAACCCGAACTGCTCGAAGAGCACGGTGTGCGGCGCGCTGGCGCCGTAGTGCTCGATGCTCACGCACTCGCCGCTGTCGCCGACGATCGCCCGCCACGACATCGCGATGCCCGCCTCCACGCTCACCCGTGCCTTTACCCCGCGAGGCAGCACCGACTCCCGGTACGCCTCGTCCTGCGCGAAGAACCACTCCTGGCAGGGCATCGAGACGACCCGGGTGGGGGTGCCGTCGGCCTCCAGCCGCTCCCGCGCGGTGAGGCAGAGCTGCACCTCGGAGCCGGTGCCGATCAGGATCACCTGCGGCTTGCCGCCGGACGCCTCGGCCAGCACGTACCCGCCCTTGGCGACGCCCTCGGCGCCGGCCAGGTCGGTGCGGTCGAGGGTGGGCAGCGCCTGGCGGCTGAGCGCCAGCGCGGTCGGCCGGTCGGTGTGCTCCAGCGCCTGCCGCCACGCCCACACCGTCTCGTTGGCGTCGGCCGGGCGGACCACGTCCAGGCCGGGGATGGCCCGCAGCGCGGTCAGGTGCTCGATCGGCTGGTGCGTCGGGCCGTCCTCGCCGAGGCCGATCGAGTCGTGCGTCCAGACGTAGGTCACCGGCAGCTTCATCAGCGCGGCCAGCCGCACCGCCGGGCGCATGTAGTCGCTGAACACCAGGAACGTGCCGCCGTACGGGCGGGTGCCGCCGTGCAGGGCGATGCCGTTGAGGATCGAGCCCATGGCGTGCTCACGGATGCCGAAGTGCAGCGTGCGGCCGTACTCGTCGCCCGGGAAGTCCTTGGTGGCGTGCGCGGCCGGGACGAACGACCGCTCGCCCTTCATGGTGGTGTTGTTGCTCTCGGCCAGGTCGGCCGAGCCGCCCCACAGCTCGGGCAGCACCGGTGCCAGGGCCTCCAGGATCTTGCCGGAGGCGGCCCGGGTGGCGACGCCCTTGGCGTCCGCGCCGAAGGTGGGCAGCGCGTCGGTCCAGCCGGTCGGCAGGGTACGGGTGGCCATCCGGTCCCACAGCGCCTTGCGCTCCGGGTTGGCCTGCGCCCAGGCGTCGAACCCGGTGGTCCACTCGGCCTGCTCCTGCGCGCCGCGCTCCAGCACCTGACGGGCGTGCTTGAGCACCTCCTCGTCGATCTCGAAGGTGCGCTGCGGGTCGAAGCCGAGGATCTCCTTGGTGGCCTTGACCTCGTCCGCGCCGAGCGCCGAGCCGTGGATCTTGCCGGTGTTCTTCTTGTTCGGCGCGGGCCAGCCGATGATCGTGCGCAGCGCGATGAACGACGGCCGGCCGGTCTCCGCCTTGGCGGCCAGCAGCGCCTGGTACAGCGCCTCCACGTCCTCGTGGTAGTCGCCCTGGTCGGCGTCGCCGCTGCGCCAGTCGACGGTCTGCACGTGCCAGCCGTACGCCTCGTAGCGGGCCGCGACGTCCTCGCTCTTGGCGATGCGGGTGTCGTCCTCGATGGAGATCTCGTTGTCGTCGTAGATCACGCAGAGGTTGCCGAGCTGCTGGTGACCGGCGAGCGCGCTGGCCTCGTGGGTGATGCCCTCCTCGATGTCACCGTCGGAGGCGATGCACCAGATGTCGTGCCGGAACGGCGAGTCGGCGCGGTCCGGCTCGGGGTCGAACAGGCCGCGCTCGCGGCGGGCCGCCATGGCCATGCCCACCGCGTTGCCGAGGCCCTGGCCGAGCGGCCCGGTGGTGGTCTCCACGCCCGGGGTGTGGCCGTGCTCCGGGTGACCCGGGGTGAGCGAGCCCCACTGGCGCAGCGCCTTGAGGTCGTCCAGCGCGAGCGGGTAGCCGGAGAGGAAGAGCTGGATGTAGAGCGTCAGGCTGGAGTGGCCGGCGGAGAGCACGAACCGGTCGCGTCCGGGCCAGTTCGGGTCAGCGGGATTGTGCCGCATGACCCGGTTGAAGAGCAGGTACGCCGCCGGGGCGAGGCTCATCGCCGTCCCCGGGTGGCCGTTGCCGGATTTCTCCACGGCGTCCATGGCCAGCACGCGGACCGTGTCGACGGCCCTGCGGTCGAGGTCGGACCAGTTGAGAGCGGGAAGCTCGGGTCGGTTGGCAGCCACGATGGTTGTGCTCCTCGGCAGATGGGCGGAACCCTCACTGATGACCCTATCGAGCGGTGCTAAACGTCCGCCCGGGGATCTCAGCATGCTGTTCTGTACGGATCGCGAACGTTCGGTCGTTCAACCGCGGGTGTGACGGCTCGCACCGTTGCCGGGTCCGCGGGGCAGCCAAAACGACGCCGCGTAGTGTGTGGGGCGGTGTGTGGACCTCGAAGGGTCCGGGCCGAACGACCTCCCCCGCCGAATGCCGGAAGGTGGCAATCCGTGAGCATGATCACCGAGCGCCCCGTCAGCAACCCTGCCGGGCAGCCGCCGGTGGGCACGGTGGCGGAGGCGCCGGCGAGCGGCCGGCGGGACGTACGCGCCGTCGTGGCGGCGTACGTGGCGCTGACCAAGCCGCGGATCGTCGAGCTGCTGCTGGTCACCACCGTGCCGGCGATGATGCTCGCGGACGGCGGCATGCCGTCGCTGTGGCTGGTCGCCGTCGTGCTCGTCGGTGGTTCGCTCGCGGCCGGCGCGGCGAGCGTCCTGAACTGCTACATCGACCGGGACATCGACCAGCTCATGCGGCGCACCAAGCGCCGCCCGCTGCCCGCGCACACGGTCTCGCCGCGCAGCGCGCTGATCTTCGGCCTGGTGCTGGCGGCCGTCTCGGTGGCGCTGATGGCGGCGACCACCAACTGGCTGGCGACCGTGCTGACGCTCGCCGCGATCGCCTACTACGACCTGGTCTACACGCTGTGGCTGAAGCGGACCACGGCGGCGAACACGTTCTGGGGCGGCATCTGCGGGGCCGCGCCGGTGCTGATCGGCTGGGCCGCTGTCACCGGCTCGCTGGCGCCGGCCGCCTGGGGCCTGTTCGCTGTGGTCTTCTTCTGGCAGATGCCGCACTTCTACGCGCTGGCGATCAAGTACAAGGACGACTACGCGCGCGCCGGCGTGCCGATGCTGCCGGTGGTGGCCTCGGTCCGGCGGGTCAACGCCGAGATCATCGGCTTCTCCTGGCTCACGGTGCTCTCCTCGCTGGCGGTCTGGCCGCTCGGGATGAGCCCGATCTACGGCGTGACGGCGCTCGTGGTGGGTGGGATCTTCCTCGTCGAGGCGTACAAGCTGTGCCGGCGGGCCACGCGTGGTGAGGCGGTCAAGCCGATGCGCCTGTTCCACTGGTCCACCACGTACCTGACGATCCTCTTCGCCGCCGTCGCGCTCGACGCCCTGCTCTGACCCGCCCGTCCGGCGGTTCATCAGAAATTTTTTTCGGGCTTCCGCGGAGGGGGCCAACCTGGACAGATTGTGACGATCTCGCCCGCCTGCTTTGCCCAGATTTAACCGACAAGTACGGGCAAATCACCTGTGGTTCTTCTTAAACCGGCGGGTAATTGGCATCACATTCAGTTCATGGTTCTCGCACATCCGAGTGGAAGTCTGCTTAGGCTTCGCGTCATGGCAGATGGTTCCGATACGACGCTGACGGCTGACAAGACCGCCGAGCAGGCCCCCAACGGCCTGGTCGCGGGCATCAAGTCGTTCGCCGCCGGACACGGCGGCGCGAAGGCGGTCATCGAGTACGTCGGCAAGCGCGGCGCACGGATCGTCCTCGTGGGTTCCGACGGGGTGTGGGCAGACCAGTTCGCCGACGGCACCGACGTGGCGCGGCAGGCCTGCGCCAAGGCCGGGGTCGACGTCGAGAACGCCTGGGAGCGTGAACTGATGGACCAGATGCGTCCGAGCAACGACCTGTGGCGGTCGATGGCCCGGCGCACGATGGCCCGTTGACATAAACCGAATGACCAACCACCACCAGTCGACCCGGGGGAAACCCCGGGTCGCTTTCGTCACCTGCGCCGAGCTGCCCGACCTCGACCCGGACGACCGGCTCGCGCTCGGCCCGCTCGCCGCCCGCGGGGTCACCGCCGAGATCGCGGTCTGGGACGACCCGGCCGTCGACTGGGCCGGGTACGACCTGGTCGTGCTCCGCTCCCCGTGGGACTACGCGCGGCGGCGCGACGAGTTCGTGGCCTGGGCGCGTACCGTGCCGGCCCTGGCCAACCCGGCCGACGTGGTCGCCTGGAACACCGACAAGCGCTACCTGTCCGAGCTCTCCGCCGCCGGGCTGCCCACCGTCGAGACGGTGTGGGTCGAGCCGGGGCAGGCGTGGACGCCACCCGCCGGGGGCGAGCACGTGATCAAGCCGGCGGTCAGCGCCGGCAGCCAGGACACCGGCCGCTACGACCTGACCGACAGGGAGCACCGCGCGCTCGCAGTGGCCCACGTACGGCGGCTCTCCGACGCCGGGCGGCTCACCATGGTCCAGCCGTACCTGGAGGCGGTGGACACGGCCGGGGAGACCGCGCTGCTGTTCCTGGCCGGCCCCGGCGGCCTGGTGTTCAGCCACGCGATCCGCAAGGGGCCGATGCTGACCGGGCCGGACCGGGGCGAGGCCGCGCTCTACAAGGAGGAGCGGATCGACGCCCGCGCCGCCACGGCGGAGCAGCGCGCGGTGGCCGAGAAGGTGCTGGCAGCCGTGCCCGGCGGCCCGGACCGGCTGCTCTACGCCCGGGTCGACCTGATCCCCGGCCCGGACGGCGCGCCGGTGCTGGTCGAGCTGGAGCTGACCGAGCCGAGCCTGTTCGTCGGGTACGCCGACGGCGCCCCGGACCGGCTCGCCGACGCGGTGCTCGCCCACCTGGCCCGCCGCTGAGCCGAGGCGGCGCGTGACGCTCAGTCGCGGTCGCTGTGGTTGCGTGCCCAGCGGCCGCCGATCGGCGGCGTGTCCAGCCGCAGCGCGGCCGCGGTGCCGGCCAGGTCGTTGTCCTCGAACGCGCAGGAGACGCAGCTGCCCGCCTCGGTGACCCAGATTCCGTACGCCTGGGTGTCGGCGTCCCGGTGCCAGATCCGGTTGGCGCGCACGGTGGCCGAGTCGAACGGCGCGGCGATGGTGATGCCGCCGCAGGCCGGCGGACCGTCCGGCAGCTCGTACTCGGCGCCCGGCTCCGGGGTGGCCTCGTTCCAGCCGGTGGAGCCGTCCGGGCGTACCTCGGCCAGGGAGAGCCGGGTGGCGGTGTTGTCGGACACCACGGCGTCCCGCGAGCCGACCCGGACCACCTTGCCCCGGTGCCCGCCGTCCGGCCAGTCCGCGTTGCCGTCGGTGACCTCGCGCGGGCCGTAGCGCACCGCCTCGCCGGAGCCGGAGCAGGCCGGGGCGGACCGGCGGCCGTTGTCCCGGATCCGGTTGCCGACGATCGACGTGTCGAGCATCGGCCGGTCGATCCGGATGCCGTCCAGCGCGTTGTCCCGGATGTCGTTGTCCTGGATCACCACGTCGGCCGCCGCGCCCCGGTAGCCGTGGCCCAGGTCGTGCTCGTGGTAGCCGAAACCGCCGTTGCGGCTGATCCGGTTGCCCTGCACGGTGTACGGGCCGGGGGTGTTGCCCATGCTGATGCCGTCGCCCACGTTGGCGTCGATCACGCAGCCGGTGAGCAGGCCGCCCCGCCCGGCCACCCCGGCGGTGCCGTTGCCGGACACGTCGAAGCCGGCCTCCAGGTTGTTGGTCATGGTGCAGCCGGAGACGATCAGCCCTTCGGCGCCCCAGTCGGAGATGCCGAACCGGTTGGCCTGGCTGTGGCAGCCGATGATCCGGAAGCCGCGCGGCGGGGTCCAGTAGTCCTTCTGCAACTCCAGGAAGATCCCGTTGGTGCCGTTGCCGAGGGTGGTGCAGTTGGCGATGGTGAGGCGCTCCACGTCGCCCCAGCCGCCGATGCCGACGCCGATCCCGGCGCCGCCCATCTGGTCGCCGTTGTCCAGCCGGCCGCATCCGACCACGACCACGCCGTCGATCAGGCTGTCCTGGAGGAAGTCGCAGCCCAGGCCGGTCGCCCCGGTGTGGTGGATGTAGAGGTTGCGGAACACGCCGCGCACCACGTACTGCAGGCCCAGCCCCTTGGCCAGGTAGTCGTAGGACGTCTGGGCCACGCCGGAGCCGTCGATCTCGAAGTCGGCGAACGTGCAGTCGGCGATGTGCCGGTCCCGGTCGGCGCCGTGCTGCACGGTGGTCCAGTACGCCAGCGGGACCGGTTCGCTGCGGTTGCCCTCGTTGCTGAGCAGGAACCGGGTCGCGGCCGGCCCGGCGCCGAGCAGCGAGACGCCGCTGCGCCAGACGGTGCCGGCGTCGCGGATCGAGTAGAGGCCCGGCGGGCAGTAGATCACCCGGGCCCGGCCGTCGGCGTCGTACCCGGCGCCGAGCCGGTCCACCAGCGCCGCCAGGGCCGGCTGGTCGTTCGTCACCCCGTCGCCGGTGAGGCCGTGCTCGTGGGCGTCGCACCACAGCGGCGCGCCGGCGACCGGCGTCAGCCGTTGCGGCGTGGTGGTGGCGAGGCTCTTGCGCGGCACCGGGAACTCCCCTCGGGCGTACGGTCCGTGACCCGGACCGCTTTCCCGTTCCCGTCGTGCGATAACGCCCCGCTCAGGCGGCGCCGGCGCCCACCGGTTCGGCGACCGGCTCGGCCGGGGCGGGCGGGACGGCCGGCAGCCGCTCCCGGGTCGCGAACAGCACGCCGAGCGTGGCCAGCAGCACCAGGCAGGAGCCGAGCATGTGCGCGCCGACGAGCACGGCGGGCAGGTGGGTGAAGTACTGCACGAAGCCGATCACGCCCTGGCCCAGCTCGACCGCGATCAGCACCGCGGCGGCCCGCGCCGCGCGCGCCGCGCCGACTGCCCGGAACGCGAAGTACAGCGCCACCGAGAGGCCGATCAGCAGGAAGACGCCGTCGGCGTGCACCTGCGAGATCTGCGTCGGGTCCAGGCCGTTGCGGGCCGCGCCGTGGTCGCCGGCGTGCGGGCCGCTGCCGGTCACCCAGGTGCCGACCACCAGCACCGACGCGCTCACCGCCGTGGTGATCCAGGCGAGGGTACGCAGTGGCGCCGGCACTGTCGGGGTCACCGGCCCGTCCGGCTCCCCGAGGCGCCGCCAGAGCGCGTACGCGGCGGCGATGACGGCCATGGAGGCGAGGAAGTGCAGCCCGACCACCCACGGGTTGAGGTTGGTCAGCACTGTGATGCCGCCGAGGACCGCCTGGGCCGGGATGCCGAGCAGCACGCCCACTGCCAGCGGCAGCGTCCCGCGGCGGCGGGGACGGTGGGCCAGCACGGCCACCACGACGGCGAGTGCGATGATCCCCACCGCGAAGGTGAGCAGCCGGTTGCCGAACTCGATCACCCCGTGCACGCCCATCTCGGCGGTCGTGGTGTAGGAGTCGTCGGTGCACCGGGGCCAGGTGGGGCAGCCGAGGCCGGACGCGGTGAGCCGGACGGCCCCGCCGGTGACCACGATCGCGACGTTCGCGATGATCGAGGCGAGCGCGAGGCGGCGCAGCAGCGTGGACGAGACCGGGAACCGGACGGAACGCTTCACGGAGCGAATCCTACGCACCGTAGTTGATCCCGATCGGGTGACTCCGCCACCCCGGTGGTCGGAATCACCGGACCCGGGTTTGCGGGCCCCGGGCGAATTACGTAACGTTGCCGTTGTGAAAAACGCGGCGGCGCTGTCCCGGGCGTCGGTGACCAGTGCGGTCACCGACGGTTCGCGGTCGCGTCGTGGCGTCCGGCCCGTCGAGCGGGAGTCCGCTCCGGCCGACCTGTCGACCCGCGACCGGGTCACCCAGCTCCTGCTGGAGCGCGGCGCGACCACCGCCGCGCAGCTCGGCTCGGCGCTCGGCCTCAGCCCGGCCGCGATCCGCCGGCACCTCGACGCCATGCTCGCCGACGGCGACGTGGTCGCCCGCGACCAGGTCGTGCGCGGCAGCCGAGGGCGGGGCCGGCCGGCCAAGGTCTTCGCGCTCACCGAGGCGGCCCGGGGGCGCTGCGGCACCCACCACTACGACAACATGGCCACCGCCGCGCTGCGGTGGATCGCCCGCACCGGCGGCGCCGCGGCGGTCGCGGCGTTCGCGGCCGAGCAGGTCTCCGCGCTGGAGACCCGCTGCCGGGCGGCCATGGAGGACGCGGGAGACGCGCCGCTCGCGCGGGCCGAGGCGCTCGCCGGGGCGCTCACCGCCGAGGGTTACGCTGCCAACGCGTCCACGATCGCCTCCGGCGGCCAGCTCTGCCAGCACCACTGCCCGGTGGCGCACGTGGCCGCCGAGTTCCCTCAGCTGTGCGAGGCCGAGACCGAGGTCATCTCCCGTCTGGTCGGCACCCACGTACAGCGCCTGGCCACCATCGCGCACGGCGACGGCGTGTGCACCACGCACATTCCCGCCCAGTCCGGTTCCACCGTCACCACTGTGAGGACAGATAAATGACCGAGCAGATCGTTCAGCCCCTGACCCAGGAGGAGCAGCTCGCCGCCCTCGGTCGTTACGAGTACGGCTGGGCCGACCCCGACGTCGCCGGGGCGTCCGCTCAGCGCGGCCTCAGCGAGGCGGTGGTGCGGGACATCTCGGCCAAGAAGAACGAGCCGGCCTGGATGCTCGACCTGCGGCTCAAGGGCCTGCGGCTGTTCGGCCGCAAGCCGATGCCGAACTGGGGCGCCGACCTCACCGGGATCGACTTCGACAACATCAAGTACTTCGTCCGGTCCACCGAGAAGCAGGCCACCTCCTGGGAGGAACTGCCCGAGGACATCAAGAACACCTACGACAAGCTCGGCATCCCGGAGGCGGAGAAGCAGCGCCTGGTCGCCGGTGTCGCGGCGCAGTACGAGTCCGAGGTGGTCTACCACCAGATCCGCGAGGACCTGGAGGAGCAGGGCGTCGTCTTCCTGGACACCGACACCGCGCTCAAGGAGCACGAGGACCTGTTCAAGGAGTACTTCGGCACGGTCATCCCGGTGGGCGACAACAAGTTCGCCGCGCTGAACACCTCCGTCTGGTCCGGTGGCTCGTTCATCTACGTGCCGAAGGGCGTGCACGTGGACATCCCGCTGCAGGCCTACTTCCGGATCAACACGGAGAACATGGGCCAGTTCGAGCGGACGCTGATCATCGTCGACGAGGGCGCGTACGTGCACTACGTCGAGGGCTGCACCGCGCCCATCTACTCCTCCGACTCGCTGCACAGCGCGGTCGTGGAGATCATCGTCAAGAAGAACGCCCGGTGCCGCTACACGACCATCCAGAACTGGTCGAACAACGTCTACAACCTGGTCACCAAGCGCGCCGTGTGCCACGAGGGCGCGACCATGGAGTGGGTCGACGGCAACATCGGCTCCAAGGTCACCATGAAGTACCCGGCGGTCTACATGACCGGCGAGCACGCCAAGGGCGAGGTGCTCTCGGTCGCCATGGCCGGTGAGGGCCAGCACCAGGACGCCGGCGCCAAGATGGTGCACGCCGCGCCGCACACCTCCTCGACCATCGTGTCGAAGTCGATCGCCCGGGGCGGCGGCCGCACCTCGTACCGCGGTCTGGTGCAGGTGCTGGAGGGCTCGACCAGCAGCAAGAGCACCGTCAAGTGCGACGCGCTCCTGGTCGACACGATCTCCCGCTCCGACACCTACCCGTACGTCGACATCCGTGAGGACGACGTGTCGATGGGGCACGAGGCGACCGTCTCCAAGGTCAGCGAGGACCAGCTCTTCTACCTGATGAGCCGGGGTCTGAGCGAGGACGAGGCGATGGCGATGATCGTGCGCGGCTTCATCGAGCCGATCGCCAAGGAGCTTCCGATGGAGTACGCGCTGGAGCTCAACCGCCTGATCGAGCTGCAGATGGAAGGCGCCGTCGGCTGACGCCGTCCGCCCTCCGCCTCACCTGACACCTCGTCGCAGAACAGACCAAGGAAGAGATGACTACCCAGGCTTCCGCACCGCCCACGACCAAGTCGCAGGCGCTCCGCTCGTACGACGTCGCCGACTTCCCGGCCCTGACCGGCCTGGAGGAGGAGTGGCGCTTCACCCCGCTCAAGCGCCTGCGCGGCCTGGCCACGTCGGCGCAGGGCGCGACCGGCGCGGTCCGGCACGAGTACGGCGACCTGCCCGAGGGCGTCACCGTCGACCGGATCGGCCGGGACGACCCGCGGGTGGGCAGCGTGCTCACCCCGTTCGACCGGGTCAGCGCGCTCGCGTACGGCGGGGCCGACGGCGCGCTGCTGGTGCGGGTCGCCCGCGACGCGGTGGTGGAGCAGCCGGTGCGACTGCGGGTGGTCGGCGAGAACGCCGAGGCGCTCGCGTTCGGCCACACGTTCGTCGAGGTGGACCGGTTCGCCGAGGCCACAGTGGTGATCGAGCACGTCGGCTCGGCCACGCTCGCCGACAACGTCGAGGTGTCGGTGGGTGACGGGGCGAAGCTGACCCTGGTCACCGTCGCCGACTGGGCCGACGACGCGGTGCAGGCGCAGCACCTCAAGGTGCGGCTGGGCCGCGACGCCCGGATCGTGCACGTGCAGGTCAGCCTCGGCGGCGACCTGGTCCGGCAGTACACGTCTGTGGAGTACACCCAGCGCGGCGGCGAGGCCGAGCTGTACGGCGTCTACTTCGCCGACTCCGGCCAGCACCTGGAGCACCGGCAGCTGGTCGACCACACCGTGCCGGACTGCCGCAGCAACGTCGGCTACCGGGGCGCGCTGCAGGGCGACGACGCGCACACGGTCTGGGTCGGCGACGTGCTGATCCGCGCCGAGGCGACAGGCACCGACACGTACGAGATCAACCGGAACCTGCTGCTCACCGACGGCGCGCGGGCCGACTCCGTACCCAACCTGGAGATCGAGACCGGCGAGATCGCCGGCGCCGGGCACGCCAGCGCGACCGGCCGGTTCGACGACGAGCAGCTGTTCTACCTGATGGCCCGGGGCATCCCGGAGGCCGAGGCGCGGCGCCTGGTGGTGCGCGGCTTCTTCGCCGAGCTGATCAACAAGATCCCGGTCGAGGAGCTGCGCGAGCGCCTGGGCGACGCGATCGAGGCCCGGCTGGCGAAGGCCGGCGCCTGATGCTCAAGATCTGCTCCACCGAGGACGTGCCGAAGGGCACCGCGATCAGCGCCGACGTGGACGGCGTGCAGGTCGCGATCGTGCACGGCGAGGACGACGTGTTCTACGCCGTGCACGACGAGTGCTCGCACGCCGCCGTGGCGCTGTCCGAGGGCGAGGTCGAGGGCTGCACGCTGGAATGCTGGCTGCACGGATCCCGTTTCGACCTGCGTACCGGTGAGCCCACCGGCCTGCCCGCGACCGAACCCGTACCCGTCTATTCCGTCGAAGTCCGTGACGGCGACATCTACCTTTCCGTGGACGGCGACGGCCGTCCGCTGCCGAGCAATGGAGTGACCCGCTGATGAGCACCCTGGAGATCCGCGACCTGAAGGTGTCGGTCAAGCTGCCCGAGGGTGAGCTCAAGCCGATCCTGCACGGGGTCGACCTGACCGTGCGCTCCGGCGAGACCCACGCGATCATGGGCCCGAACGGCTCCGGCAAGTCGACGCTCGCGTACTCGATCGCCGGTCACCCGAAGTACGAGATCACCGGCGGCGAGGTGACCCTCGACGGCGAGGACGTGCTGTCCATGTCCGTCGACGAGCGGGCCCGCGCTGGCCTCTTCCTGGCCATGCAGTACCCGGTCGAGGTCCCCGGCGTGTCGGTGGCCAACTTCCTGCGTACCGCCAAGACCGCGATCGACGGCGAGGCGCCGAAGCTGCGCACCTGGGCCGGCGAGCTGCGCGGCGCCATGGAGAAGCTCCAGATGGACCCGGCGTTCGCCCAGCGCAACGTCAACGAGGGCTTCTCCGGCGGCGAGAAGAAGCGGCACGAGATCGTGCAGCTGGAGCTGATCAAGCCGAAGATCGCGATCCTCGACGAGACCGACTCCGGCCTGGACGTGGACGCGCTGCGCGTGGTCAGCGAGGGCGTGAACCGGGTGCGCGACACCGGTGACACCGGCCTGCTGCTGATCACCCACTACACCCGCATCCTGCGGTACATCAAGCCCGACTTCGTGCACGTCTTCGTGGCCGGCCGGATCGTCGAGCAGGGCGGCCGGGAACTGGCCGACAAGCTCGAGGAAGAGGGCTACGAGCGGTACGTCGCCGGAGCCGGCGCGGCGCGGGCCTGAGACTCGACATGACCTCGATGGCCATCCCGGCGGGCATGCCGCAGTACGACGACGTGCCGCGCTTCGACGTGGCGAAGGTGCGGGCCGACTTCCCGATCCTCGACCGGGAGGTCAACGGCCACCCGCTGGTCTACCTGGACAGCGCCAACACCTCGCACAAGCCGCGGCAGGTGCTCGACGTGCTCGCCGAGCACTACGCGCTGCACAACGCCAACGTGTCGCGCTCGGTGCACACGCTGGGCACCGAGGCCACCGAGGCGTACGAGGGCGCGCGGGCGAAGATCGCCGCGTTCATCAACGCGCCGAGCGTCGACGAGGTGGTGTTCACCAAGAACTCCACCGAGGCGATCAACCTGGTGGCGTACGCGTTCTCCAACGCCTCGCTGCGCGCGGACGGCGACCCGCGGTTCCGGCTGGGCCCCGGCGACGAGATCGTGATCTCCGAGATGGAGCACCACTCGAACATCGTCCCGTGGCAGCTGCTCGCGGAGCGCACCGGCGCGACGCTGCGCTGGTTCCCGGTCACCGACCAGGGCCGGCTCGACGAGTCCGGCCTGGACGACCTGGTCACCGAGCGGACGAAGATCGTCTCGCTGGTGCACATGTCGAACATCCTCGGCACCGTCAACGCGACCTCGCGGATCACCGCGCGGGTCCGTGAGGTCGGCGCGCTGCTGCTGCTCGACTGCTCGCAGTCGGTGCCGCACCTGCCGATGGACGTGGTCGACTACGACGCCGACTTCATCGTCTTCACCGGGCACAAGATGTGCGGCCCGACCGGCATCGGTGTGCTCTGGGGCCGGGGCGAGCTGCTCGCCGCGATGCCCCCGGTGATGGGCGGCGGCTCGATGATCGAGACGGTGACCATGGCGGGCTCGACGTTCGCCGCGCCGCCGGCCCGGTTCGAGGCGGGCACCCCGCCGATCGCCGAGGCGGTCGCGCTCGGCGCGGCGGTGGACTACCTCACCGCGATCGGCATGCCGGCCATCCAGTGGCACGAGAAGGAGCTGACGGCGTACGCGCTGGACGCCCTCGCCACCGTGCCGGGCCTGCGGATCTTCGGCCCGACCGTGCCGGTGGGCCGGGGCGGGACGATCTCCTTCGCGCTCGGTGACGTGCACCCGCACGACGTCGGGCAGGTGCTCGACTCGCTCGGCGTGCAGGTGCGGGTGGGCCACCACTGCGCCCGGCCGGTGTGCACGCGGTTCGGGGTGGCGGCCACGACGCGGGCGTCGTTCTACCTCTACACCACCACCGCGGAGATCGACGCCCTGGTGGCGGGTCTGGAACAGGTGCGGAAGGTGTTCGAGTGATGCAACTCGACCAGCTCTACCAGGAGATCATCCTGGATCACTACAAGCACCCGCACGGCCGCGGCCTGCGGGAGTCGGCGGACCCGGCGGCCCGGGTCGGCGAGGCGCACCACGTCAACCCGACCTGCGGCGACGAGATCACCGTGCGGGTGGCGACCGACGGCACGGTGTTCACCGACATCTCGTACGACGGGATGGGCTGCTCGATCAGCCAGGCGTCGGCGAGCATCCTGCACGAACTGCTGCGCGGCCGGGCCGCGAGCGACGCCGCCGTGGTGCACGAGGCGTTCGTGCAGTTGATGTCCGGACGGGGCCAGGTCACGCCGGACGAGGACGTGCTCGGTGACGGGGTGGCGTTCGCGGGTGTCGCGCGCTACCCGGCCCGGGTCAAGTGCGCGCTGTTGTCGTGGATGGCGTTCAAGGACGCCGCGGCACGCGCCGGGGTGGGCGTGAGCCCGGAGGTGAAGGCATGAGCGACGAGACCAACATGACCTCGGAGACCGGCGCGGTGGCGACCGACGGCACGGTTGCCGGTGGCGCGGCCGTCAACGGGACTGTTGCTGACGGCGCGGCCGCGGGTGCGGCGGCGCCGGCCGGCAGCAAGGCCGCGGTCGGCGACATCGAAGAGGCGATGAAGGACGTCGTCGACCCCGAGCTGGGCATCAACGTGGTCGACCTGGGCCTGGTGTACGGCGTCCACGTCGACGACGACAACATCGCCACCCTGGACATGACGCTGACCTCGGCGGCCTGCCCGCTGACCGACGTGATCGAGGACCAGGCCCGGCAGGCGCTGACCACCGGTCCCGGCGGCGGCCTCGTGAACGACATCCGGATCAACTGGGTCTGGCTGCCGCCGTGGGGCCCCGACAAGATCACCGACGAGGGGCGCGACCAGCTCCGCTCGCTCGGCTTCAACGTCTGACAGTTCTCCCTGTCACGGCCACGGGCGCGGCACCCCTGACGGGGTGCCGCGCCCGCAGCGTCTGCTGCCCCCCGGGGAGATCTTGGAAGGAGAAGGCCCCTCTGAGGGCCACTTCCTTCCAAGATCTCTCCGTTTCCCTCATGTCGAGACGCGGCTCCCTCATGCTGGGAAAACCGTCACATGTTCGCTTGATCGACACCATTACGCCGAAGTGGTGTGGTCGGAGTGGCTCTGATGCCACCACATCGGCGTAATGGTGTCGATCAAGGTGGGATGACAGCACCGTCACTGGCGGCGGGGCCAGAAAACAGCTAGATCTCGTGCCAAGATCTCCAGCCCCGCCCCGCCCTGCCCAGCCCAGCTCAAACCAGGCGCGGGAAAAGTGGTCGCGGGGTGGGGGAGCGGGGGTGCAGGATGAGCGGGTGATCGAGGCGTACCCGAAGCAGGTTCCTGTCCGTGCGGCTACCGCCGCGCGTCGACAGCGCGCCCTGCCCTCGGCCGCCTCGCCCCACCACCCGTCGTCGTGAGCGGGGCGTTCCTGGCCGGCCTGGTCGCCGGCTACGGCGTCGCCATTCCGGTCGGCGCGATCGCGATCCTCATTCTCGGGCTCAGCGCCCGTACCTCGTTCCGGGTCGGTGCGGCGGCGGCGCTCGGCGTTGCCACCGCCGACGGTCTCTACGCTGCCGTGGCGGCGCTGGGCGGGGCCGCGGTGGCGAGTGGCCTCGCGCCGTTCGCGGGTCCGCTGCGGTTGATCGCCGCCGGCGTGCTGCTGGCCCTGGCCGGCCTCACCGCCTGGCGCGCGCTGCGCCCGCCGGCCACCACGCAACAGCCGAGCGCGCGGGGTGGGCTGGACACGCCGGTGCGGGCGTTCGCCGCGGTTCTCGCGTTGACCCTCCTCAACCCGGCCACAGTGGTCTACTTCGTGGCGCTCGTCCTCGGCCGGGGCGACGTGCTCGGATCCGCCCCGGTTCGCGCGGCCGCCTTCACCGCCGGGGTGTTCCTCGCCTCGGCCAGCTGGCAGTTGCTGATCGCCGGCGGCGGCTCGCTGATCGGCCGGGCCCTCACCGGTCCCCGTGGGCGGCGGGTCACCGCGCTGCTGTCCAGCGTCATCATCGCCGCCCTCGCGGTCGCCACAGTGCTCGGTGTCTGACTCGTCTCGGCCTTGTGAGGCGCGGATCCCGCGAGCGGGGACGACCTTAAGCACCGTCCACGTGGAACCGCATCCTCTTTGCGGGTGATGTTCGCAGTCGCTAGTGGTCCTAGGGTCACGGAACAATCCGTGGACCGTTCACGTACGTCCGGTCATCCCCGCCGGTCGTCCGTCGGTCCACACTCGACCCAGCAGGGAGAAGACTTGAGGATCACCCTGTGGCGTCCGCCGCGCGACCGGCAACCCGCTCGGCGCGGACGGACCGCTGCCCTCCTCGTCGCCGCGCTGGCCGCGGCGACGCTTCCCGTTCTCGCGGCGCCCACGCCCGCCTCCGCCGCACCCGGCGTCCACGGACCGTGGCAGAAGGTGGACGGCAAGCCCGCGGCCACGAAGGCGGGCCGCGAGGCCGCCATCAAGGCCAAGCGGCTGGCCGCGTACAAGCTGGACCGCGGCACCATGCAGGGCCTGCTGGACAAGGCGCCGGCCGAGAAGCGCGTGGCGGTGGCCCGGGTGCCGAAGCAGGTGGTGTCGCTGCCCGCTCCGGACGGCACGTTCCAGCGCTTCGAGCTGGTCGACTCGCCGGTCATGGAGGCCGGCCTGGCCGCGAAGCACCCGGACATCACCACGTACGCCGGCAAGGGCCTGGACGACCCGACCGCGACCATCCGCGCGGACCTCACCCCGCTCGGGTTCCACGCCTCGGTCCGCTCGGCCAAGGGCAACTGGTACATCGACCCGTACTACCAGCGCGACCAGAGCCTGTACGCGAGCTACTTCGCCCGCGACCTGGAGCACCCGGAGGGCGAGTTCGTCGAGCGTGAGGACGTCACGCAGGAGGCGCACGCGCTGGCCGAGGAGATCGCCGAGGCGGAGGTGCCGGCCGGGCCGCTGGTGAAGCTGCGCACCTACCGGGTGGCGCTGGTGACCGACCCGTCGTACGCCACCTACTTCGGCGCGGAGAACGTCACCGCCGCGAAGGTGACGCTGATGAACCGGGTCACGCAGATCTACGAGGACGAGACGGCGATCCGGCTCGTGCTGATCAACGACACCGACAAGACGAACCTGAACACGCCGGCCCTGGCCACCGAGCCCAACGGCCCGTGCGGCGCGGCGGCCTGCTTCACGCCGGCGCAGCTCACCTCCTGCGGCAGCGGCACGCTCAGCCGGAACCGGATCGTGCTCGGCCAGCTGGTCGGCGCGAGCAACTACGACGTGGGCCACATCGGCCTCGGCGTCAACGGCGGCGGCGTGGCCAGCCTCGGCGTGATCGGCGGCAACGGCAAGGCGCAGGGCTGCACCGGCCTGCCGACGCCGGTCGGCGACTTCTACGCGGTCGACTACGTCTCGCACGAGATGGGTCACCAGTTCGCCGGCAACCACACCTTCAACGGCACGCAGTACAACTGCTCGGGCGGCAACCGCAGCGCGGCCAACTCGTACGAGCCGGGCAGCGGTTCGTCGATCATGGCGTACGCGGGCATCTGCCAGCAGGACAACCTCCAGCCGCACAGCGACCCGTACTGGTCGCACCGCAGCTACACCGAGATCACCAACTACGTCACCTCGAACCGCCCGGCGATCAACGAGGTGCAGAACGTCTCGCTGTACGGGTTCGACGCCGACGGTGACTCCTTCACCGTCAGCTACGCGGGCAGCGACTCGGCGCCGATCGTGCGGGGCGTCAACTACACCACCGCCGGCATCAAGGCGGCCATCGAGGGCATCGCCGGCTGGCCGGCCGGCGCGACTGTCACAGTGGCCGCGTTCGGTGGCAGCGGCACGCTCAACGACAACGGCTTCCAGGTGACGTTCGGCGGCACGCTGGCGACCACCAACGTGGCGTCGCTGGAGCTGACGAACGCCTCTGGCACCTCCGGCTTCGTCGGTGAGACGGCCAAGGGCGGCGCCATCGACAACGGCGGCTGGCTGGTCGAGGAGACCACCAACCACGCCCCGGTGGTCACCGTGCCGGAGACCGTCACCATTCCGGTGCGTACGCCGTTCGCGCTGACCGGCAGTGCCACCGACGCCGACGGCGACACGATCACGTACCTGTGGGAGCAGAACGACAGGGGCGCCACGACCGGCACCGCGTTGACGAACAACACGAAGGTCAACGGCCCGCTGTTCCGGGTGTTCAGCGAGGCGGCGATCGTGTCGCCGACCGACACGCTGAAGTACTACTCGCCGGGTCTGAACGCGGTCACCACCGATTCGACCCGGGTCTTCCCGGACATGCGGCAGATCCTGGCCGGCAACACCAACGCCGCCACCGGCGCCTGCCCGGCGGCCCCGGCGCCGCCGGCCACCGGTGGCGCCTCGAACGTGCCGGCCGAGCTGGTCGACTGCTACTCCGAGTTCCTGCCCACCCGCGACTGGGTCGGCATCGCGGGCGACCGTACCCTGCACTTCAAGCTCACCGCCCGGGACGGACGGCTGGGTGGCGGCGGCATCGGCAGCGGCGACGTCGCAGTGGTGCTGGCGCCGGACGCGGGTCCGTTCCTGGTGACCTCGCAGGGCGCCGCCGCCGTCCTGGACGGCGGCTCGGCCCAGACCGTGACGTGGGACGTGGCCGGCACCGACGCGGCGCCGGTGAACGCCGCGCAGGTGAAGATCTCGCTGTCCGCCGACGGCGGGCTGACCTTCCCGTACGTGCTGGCGGAGCAGACCGCCAACACCGGCTCGGCGACGGTGACGCTGCCGAACGTGGCGACCGGGAAGGCCCGGATCAAGATCGAGGCGGTCGGCAACGTCTTCTTCGACGTCAACGACGCCGACTTCACCATCCGGTCCGCCCCGGCCGTCACCAGCACCGCCCCGGACGGCGTACGCGTGCAGTACAGCGACGCGCTCTCGCCTGCCGTCACTGTGACCGCCACCGACGGCGACACCACGGGCGCGGACCTGACCGCCGCCGCCACCGGGCTGCCCGCCGGCCTGTCCCTGGCCGTCACGAGCACCTCGGCGACCGACGCCCGGCCGGGCTCGCGTACCTGGACGGTCGCCGGCACCACGACGGCGGTCCCGGGTGACTACCCGGTCACTGTGACCGTCTCCGACGGCTCGGGCCTGACCGGCAGCACCTCGTTCACGATCACGGTCGCCGCCGAGGACGCGGCGGTGAGCTGGGCCGGGGACACGCTTGTGAACACCGCGACCAGCGGCGCCTCCGGCAAGGCCCTGCTGCGGGCCGTGATCCGGGACAGCTCGGTGCTGCCCGGAGCGACGGACGCCACCGCGGGCGACATCCGGACCGCCACCGTCACCTTCACCTCCGGCGGCGTGACGCTCTGCACCGCGGTGCCGGCCCTGCTCGGCACGGCCACCACGAGCGCCTCCGCGACGTGCGAGGCCACCCTGCCGAAGGGCACGCACACCGTCACCGCGACTGTGGGCGGCAACTACACGGGCAGCACCACCGCCCAGGTGACAGTGGCCGCCTCCGACGGCGGGTTCCTCACCGGTGGCGGGCACCTGACCGCCACCCGCTCGGCGGGCACCTACCCGGCCGACGTGAACTCCACCGTCGAGGTGGAGCTGAACGCGAAGCCGGGCAAGGTGAACAAGCCCGCCACGGGCAGGGCCGAGATCGAGTTCCGCTCCGGCGGGAAGGCGTACACGATCAAGGCCGACACCGTCGACGCGCTCGGCGTCACCTCGGCGGGCAAGGCCGCCCAGGTGCGCTACCAGGCCGCCCTCTACGACAGCAAGGGCAAGCTGGTGGCCTCCGGCCTGACGCTGGCCGTCACGGTGACCGACCGGGGCGCCCCCGGTAGGAACGACACCGTCGGGGTCACGCTCTGGAAGGGCGGCTCGCTGCTCTTCTCGTCCGACTGGACGGGCGGCGGCACCGCCGAGGTCACGCTGAAGGGCGGCAACCTCACGGTCCACTGATCCACCCGGTAGACGCGGGAGGGCACCGGTCACGGTGTCCTCCCGCGTTGCGTTCCCGGGTCCGGCGATGGCGTACCGTCGGGCCATGAGCAGCCGACCCGCCGCCGGCGGCGGCCGGTGGGTCGAGGTCGACCCCGGCCGCGTCGCCCGCTGGGTCGAGGGCTTCACCGACCGGCACGGCCCGCCGGCGACGACCGTCCAGGAGTACGGGCTGCTGCTCACCGCCCCGGACGACGCCACCGCCGAGCTGCACACCCCGCCCGGCGCGAGCGCGTCGGACGACGTACCCGGATTCGTCGCCTCTGCCACGGCGGCCCGCCGGATCGGTCTGCTCCTGGCCCGCAAGGGCGCGGTCGCCCTCGGCATCGCCGACGGCGCCGACCTGGTGGTCTCCAAGGTGGACACCCGGTACGTGCAGGGCCGTACCGCGGCGGGCGGCTGGTCCCAGCAGCGGTTCGCCCGGCGGCGTGACAACCAGGCGAAGGCGGCGCTGGGTGACGCGGCCGAGCTGGCCGTACGCCTGTTGTTGCCGGAGGCGGGCACGCTGACGACGCTGGTGTGCGGCGGCGACCGGCGCGCGGTGGACACGGTGCTGGCCGACCGGCGGCTGGCCCCGCTGGCGGCGCTGCGCGCGCCGCGCCTGCTCGACGTGCCGGAGCCCCGGCACGCCGTCCTGGTGGCCGCCGTCGCCGCCGCCCGGGCGGTCCACATCCTGGTCCGCTGAACAGGAAAGATCACCTCAAGACGGCTCAATCCCGCTTCTCGATGGTGCATCGAATCGACTCGATGCCTATCGTCGGTGTCACGAAGCCGGGTCTCCGGGCGACCCGCAGGGCAGCTTCGCCTCCGCCATCACGCGCCGACATCGTTGGGAGAGAACAACTTCATGAGCGGATATCTGGACGGCCGCCTGCGGGCCCGGTGGCGCCGTGCGACGAGACTCCTCGTCGCGGCGGCGGCAATGAGCGCCGGAAGCCTCGTGCTCACCGCCACGCTGACCGCGGGTACGGCGAACGCGAGCCCGGTGCAGCGCGCCGCGCTCGCCGCGCCCACCGTCAGCAGCGTCACCGCGGGCGGCGCGCACACGTGCGCGATCAGCACCGACGGGGGACTGTGGTGCTGGGGCTCGAACTACGGCGGTCAGCTCGGCGACGGGACCACCACGAACCGCAGCGCCCCGACGCAGGTCGGCACCGCCACCTGGACGAATGTCGACGCCGGCTCCGGGCACACCTGCGCGGTCCGCACGGACGGGACGCTGTGGTGCTGGGGCTCGAACTTCCGGGGTCAGCTCGGCGACGGGAGCACCACCAGCCGCAGCACCCCGGTGCAGGTCGGCACCGCGACCACCTGGGCCAAGGTCGACGCCGGCCCCCAGCACACCTGCGCGATACGCACCGACGGCACGCTCTGGTGCTGGGGCTTCAACCGGACCACCCAGCTGGGCGTCGGCGCCTCGCCGTACGTCGCGAACACCCCGTTGCAGGTCGGCACGGCCACCGACTGGGTGAGCGTCTCGACCGGCTACGGGCACACCTGCGGTGTCCGCACCGGCGGCACGCTCTGGTGCTGGGGGTCCAGCTCGGACGGCCAGCTCGGGCTCGGCAACCTGGCGCCCCAGACCGCGCCCGCGCAGGTCGGCACCGCGACCGGGTGGACCGGCGTCGCGGCCGGGTACGCGCACTCCTGCGGGATCCGCTCCGGCGCGCTGTGGTGCTGGGGTGAGAACGGATACGGGCAGCTCGGCGTGAGCGGCTCGTACCGGACCGCGCCGGTGCAGATCGGCACCGCCACCACGTGGAGCCGGATCGCCGCGAGCAGCGACACGACCTGCGCGTCCCGCACCGACGGCACCCTGTGGTGCTGGGGCAAGAACTCGGCGGGACAGGTGGGCGACGGCAGCACCACCCACCGGTCCGCGCCCGCCCAGGTCGGCACCGCCACCAGCTGGACCGGCGGCCTCGCGGTCACCGACCACGGCTGCGCGATCCGTACCGACGCCGGCCTGTGGTGCTGGGGCGACAACAGCGGTGGTCAGCTCGGTGACGGGACGACCGCCAACCGGTCCACTCCCGCTCAGGTGACGCTGCCGGCCTGACCGGCCCCGGAAACGACATCGGCCCGCACCGCCGTCTGCGGCGGTGCGGGCCGATGGCCGAGCGGGGATCAGGCCCCGGCGCCGAAGGTGTCGCAGGACTTCGGGTCACCGGTGGTGAAGCCCTTGGTGAACCACTGCTTGCGCTGCTCCGAGGTGCCGTGGGTGAACTCGTCCGGGTTCACCGGGCGGCCGGAACGCTCCTGGATCGCGTCGTCGCCGATCTTCTCGGCGGCGTCGATGGCCTGCGAGATGTCCTCCTCGGTGATGCTCTTGAAGATCTTCTGCCCGCGCTCGTCGGCGGTGCCGGTGGCGTTCTTCGCCCACGCGCCGGCGTAGCAGTCGGCCTGCAGCTCCAGCTTCACCGACAGCGCGTTCGCGCTCTTCGGGTCACGCTCCTGCTGGCGGCGCATCTGCGCCTCGGTGCCGAGCAGGTCCTGCACGTGGTGGCCGTACTCGTGGGCCAGCACGTACGGCTGGGCGAACTCGCCCTTGGCGCCGAGCTGATCGGCCAGCAGCCGGTAGAACGTGAGATCGATGTAGACCTGGTCGTCGGCCGGGCAGTAGAACGGGCCGACGCCGGAGTCGGCGGCGCCGCAGGCGGTGCTGACGTTCTGGCTGAAGAACACGGTCTTCGACGGCTTGTACTGCTCGCCGAACGCCTCCGGCATCGCGGTACGCCAGTACGCCTGGATCGAGTTGACGTAGAGGGTGTTGCGGCAGTCGAGCTGCTCCAGCGCGTCCTGCGCCGAGCACTTCTGCTCCAGCGAGGTGTTGTCACCCTGCTCGGAGCCGCCGCCGTTGGTGGCGGCGTTGAGGCCGAAGCCGCCACCCACCAGGGCGACGAGCACGGCGATGATGATGCCCACGATCCCGCCCCGGCCACCGCCGACCGGGATCGGAATGCCCATCCCGCCGCCTCCGCCGGACCCTCGCCGGTCGTCCACCTGGCTGGTGTCGACGCGCGCGTTCTCGTTCAGCTCCATGTTGACCCCGATCACCGATGTGTCCGTTTGTGATGGTTGCGGTACCGGACCGGGTCCGGACGGCGTTTTCGGTACCCGATGATCTTGCCCGGTAATCCGGCGGAGAGGGTCCGCCGGGCCCGGTACACTTGCTCCCGTGCTGCGCTGCGAAGGCTGAACGGCCCCGCGCCGACGGGAAATCACCACCCGCCGGCGCTTTCGCGTGCCCTGAGTCAGCCCTTCCGGACCCGAGAGCGAGTACTCCGAAATGATCACTGCCACCGGCCTGGAACTGCGCGCCGGTTCCCGGATCCTGCTGTCCGACACCACCCTGCGGGTGCAGCCGGGGGACCGGATCGGCCTGGTCGGGCGCAACGGCGCCGGCAAGACCACCACACTCAAGGTGCTCGCCGGGGAGGGCCAGCCGTACGGCGGCCAGATCGACCGGCGCAGCGCCATCGGCTACCTGCCGCAGGACCCGCGTACCGGCGACCTGGACGTCACCGGCCGGGACCGGGTGCTCTCCGCCCGCGGGCTGGACGTGCTCATGGCGCAGATGAAGGAACTGGAGAACAAGCTCGCCGAGGGCGCCGACGACGAGCGTCTGGTCCGCCGCTACGGCGCGCTGGAGGACCAGTTCGCCTCACTCGGCGGCTACGCGGCCGAGGCCGAGGCGGCCCGGATCTGCGCCAACCTCGGCCTGCCCGACCGCGCCCTTGCGCAGACCATCGGCACGCTCTCCGGCGGTCAGCGCCGCCGCATCGAGCTGGCCCGGATCCTGTTCCGCGACGCCGGCGAGAACGGCGGCGGCATCCTGCTGCTCGACGAGCCCACGAACCACCTCGACGCCGACTCGATCACCTGGCTGCGCGGCTTCCTCGCCAACCACAAGGGCGGCCTGATCGTGATCTCCCACGACGCCTCGCTGCTGGAGGCGGTGGTCAACAAGGTCTGGTTCCTGGACGCCACCCGGTCCGTGGTCGACACGTACAACCTGGGCTGGAAGGCGTACCTGGAGGCGCGGGAGACCGACGAGCGGCGCCGCCGCCGGGAGCGGGCGAACGCCGAGAAGAAGGCCGGCGCGCTGATGGCGCAGGCGGACAAGATGCGGGCCAAGGCCACCAAGACCGTCGCCGCGCAGAACATGGCCCGGCGCGCCGAGCGGCTGCTCTCCGGCCTGGACGAGGTCCGCGTCGCGGACAAGGTCGCCAAGGTACGGTTCCCGAGCCCCGCCCCGTGCGGCAAGACGCCGCTGACCGCCACCGGCCTGTCCAAGTCGTACGGGTCGCTGGAGATCTTCACCGACGTCGACGTTGCGGTGGACCGCGGTTCCCGGGTGGCCATCCTCGGCCTCAACGGCGCCGGCAAGACCACGCTGCTGCGGATGCTCGGCGGGCTGCTGGAGCCGGACACCGGCGAGGTGCGCCCCGGGCACGGGCTGCGGCTGGGCTACTACGCCCAGGAGCACGAGACGCTCGACGTGGACCGGACGATCCTGGAGCACATGCGCAGCGCCGCGTCCGACCAGACCGACACCGACCTGCGCAAGATCCTCGGCGCGTTCCTGTTCTCCGGCGAGGACGTGGACAAGCCGGCCGGTGTGCTCTCCGGCGGCGAGAAGACCCGGCTGGCGCTGGCCACGCTGGTCTGCTCCGGCGCCAACGTGCTGCTGCTGGACGAGCCGACGAACAACCTCGACCCGGTCAGCCGCGAGCAGGTGCTCGACGCGATCGCCCGCTACCCGGGCGCGATCGTGCTGGTCACGCACGACCCGGGCGCGGTGAGCGCGCTCAAGCCGGACCGCGCCATCCTGCTGCCCGACGGCGACGAGGACGCCTGGTCCGACGACCTGCTGGAACTGGTAGAGCTGGCCTGACTCCCGCTCCTGCTCGGCCTTCCCCGCCCTTCTCCTCGTTGATCATGAAGTTGGCGGCACTTTTGAAGATCCACATTGCCGTCAACTTCATGATCGACGGGGTCGGGTAGGGGCGTGCCGCGCCGGGCTGAGCGGGCCTGAGTCTGGGTCTGGCCGGGCGAGCTTGGGTCGGGTGGGCCTGGGCTCGGGGCGGGCGAGTTCGTGCTGGGTGGGCTCAGGCCGGGGCGATCGGCGTCGGGTCGGGCGGGCCTGGTGTCGGGCCGGCGGGGCGCCTGGAGTGCCGGTCAGGTCAGGAGAGCGGCCAGGTGGGGGAGGACGCCGGAGGTGAGCAGGATGGTCGCGCCGATCACGATGAAGATCACCGGGACCAGCCAGTGGCCGGCGCGGCCGACCAGGGCCACTACCCGGGGGTGCCCGCCGAGTACTGCGGCGACCGCGCACCACACGGCCACCAGCAGCGCGAACACCAGCAGCCAGGCCAGGCCGGTGGCCGGGTCGAGGGAGCGGAACACCGGTACGTAGACGGCGATGTTGTCCGCGCCGTTCGCCACGGTCACCCCGGCGACGCCCAGCAGGCTGCCGACCACCGCTGGCGGCTCGTCGTCGTCGGCGCGGGACAGCAACGCGCGGACGCCGAGCCCGATCGGCAGCAGCCCGAGCAGGCCAGGCCACGGGTCCGGCACCACGAGCAGCCCGGCGGCGGCCACCACCGCGATCGCGACGAGCGCGCCGATACCCGCGTACTGCCCGGCGACGATCTGCCACGGCCGGGGACGCCCGCTGTGCCGGGCGGCCACGAAGAGCACGGTGAGCACGACGATGTCATCGAGGTTCGTGGCGGCGAAGACACCGGCGGCACCCGCCGCGGCCGTGATCACGTCAATCACCCCGGGCACGATACGGCCCGTCACACCGGACGTCCCAGCGCCAACCCAGGCCACCTGACCCCGCCCGCCGGCCCGGCCTGCCTTCGTGGCCTTCCCCGCACGAGCCATCCGCATGATCCACACCAGTTCGCCGAAGTGGAGGTGTCCGGAGCACGGTGATGCAGCCACTTCGGGGAAGTGGTGTCGATCATGCGGGAGGATGCCGCCACTTCGCCGAAGTGGCGCGAAGCGAATCGTCGCCTGTCGATCGGTGGGTCGGTTGGCGGCACCTCTCGTGCTTTCGCCGGCATGGACAGGTGGTCACGGGTCGGGGTGGGGGCTTGTCGACCCGCTGCGATGCCGCGACCTCGCCGAACTGCCGCGGAGGGGCTCGTCCGGCGGGCCGGTACGGATCAGCCGGTCGGAAGGATCACTCTATCGGGAAGCTGACATTGCGTAGCGTGTCGGTTGGCGAATAGTTGATATCTGGCGCATGATCGTCCGAGGCGGTCTAATAGGTGGGACCGTATCCGAACCGCACAGTCTGGGACGTGAGGGATCAGCATGGCAGCCACCGGCACAGCCACCAGCACTGAGAAGGGTCGCCGGATCGTCGGGGCCGAGCGTCAGACGCTCGCCAAAGACCTGGTAAAGCGGTACACCGGGGGTGAGAGCATCCGTGCTCTGGCGGCCTCGACGGGCCGTTCCTACGGGTTCATCCACCGTGTGCTCACCGAATCCGGCGTGCAGCTGCGGCAGCGCGGCGGCGCCCGGCGCCGGAAGAAGGCGTGACCCGCCGCCCAGCGTCGTCCATCAGCGCAATGTTCCGGGCCGTCCGGTGACCGCCGAGACGACCGGAGTGCGCTTCGACTGCGACGGGCCGGTCGCGACGGTGACGTTGTGCCGGCCCGACGTGCTCAACGCGCAGACCCCGGCGATGTGGCGCGCGATGAGCGACTTCTCCCGCGACCTGCCCGGCGACGTCCGCGTGGTCGTCGTACGCGGCGAGGGGCGAGCCTTCTCCGCGGGCCTGGACCTGGCGGTCGCGGGTGCCACCGGGCCGGGTTCCTTCGCCGAGCTGGCCGCGCTCCCGGAGGCGGAATGCGCCGACCGGATCGCCGAATACCAGGGCGGCTTCACCTGGCTTCACCGGCCGGACGTCGTCTCGATCGCCGCGGTGCAGGGCCACGCCATCGGCGCCGGCTTCCAGCTCGCGCTCGCCTGCGACATGCGTGTGCTCGCCGCCGACGCCAAGCTCTCGATGGCCGAGGTGACGCTCGGCCTGGTGCCCGATCTGGCCGGCACGCGCCGCCTGGTCGAGCTGGTCGGCTATTCGCGTGCCCTGGAGATCTGCGCCACCGGCCGCCGGATGGACGCCGCCGAGGCGGACCGGATCGGCCTGGCCACGCTCGTGGTGCCGAACGACGAGCTGGACGCCGCGGTGCGTGACCTGTCGGCCGGGCTGCTCGCCAACAACCGGGACGCGATCGTCGAGATCAAGGCGCTCCTGGCGGGCGCGGCCAACCGTTCGCACGCCGAGCAGCAGCGCGCCGAGCGGGAGGCGCAGACCCGGCGCATCCGGGACCTGGCCGGCCGGGGCGAGTAACCGGTCCGGGAGCGCGATTTCGTAAGGACCGTTCGGGAAGAACCGGGTTACTCGCGAGGTTGTCACAGGCGTCTGGAGAATGGACTCCGACGATTCATGCTGCCTGACGACCCGGAGGTGACTCGTGTCCCACCCGATGGCCGGCGGCGGCATGGGCGGCTGGAGCATGCTCCGGTCGCTGCGTAACCGGGACGAGGTCTCCGCCCACGAGCTCAAGCGCGGCACCGCCCGGCGGATCGTCGCGTTCGCCCGGCCCTACCGGCGTGACATCGTCGTCTTCCTGATCACCGTGATCGTCGCCGCGGTCATCGGCGTGGCCACCCCGCTGCTCGCCGGCGACGTCATCGACGCGATCGCCGGGGCCGGCCCGGACGCCCGCGCGACAGTGGTCCGGCTCGCCCTGATCATCGCCGCGCTCGCCGTGGCCGACGCGCTCTTCTCCCTGGTCCAGCGGTGGTATTCGGCCCGCATCGGCGAGGGCATCATCCTCGACCTGCGCACCCGGGTCTACGACCACGTCCAGCGGATGCCGCTGCAGTTCTTCACCCGCACGCAGACCGGCGCGCTCGTGAGCCGGCTCAACAACGACGTGCTCGGCGCGCAGCGGGCGTTCACCTCGACGCTGTCCGGCGTGGTCAGCAACGTCATCCAGCTCGTGCTCACCGCCGCCGCGATGCTCGTGCTGTCCTGGCAGATCACCGTGCTGGCGCTGGTGCTGCTGCCGATCTTCATCATCCCGGCCCGCCGGGTGGGCCGGCGGCTGGCCGAGATCACCCGCGAGTCGTACAACCTCGACGCCAAGATGAACGCGACGATGACCGAGCGGTTCGGCGTGGCCGGAGCGCTGCTGGTCAAGCTGTTCGGCGCGCCGGAGGTCGAGGCCGACCGGTTCGCCCGCCGGGCCGAGCGGGTGCGCGACATCGGCATCCAGTCCGCGATGTACTCGCGGACGTTCTTCGTGGCGATGCTGCTCGTCGCGTCGCTGGCCCAGGCGCTCACCTACGGGGTCGGCGGCTGGCTGGCGGTGACCGGGGCTGTCAGCGCCGGCACCGTCGTCAAGCTGGCGCTGCTGCTGACCCGCCTCTACGGTCCGCTCACCGCGCTCTCCAACGTCCGGGTCGACGTGATGAGCGCGCTCGTCTCGTTCGACCGCGTCTTCGAGGTGCTCGACCTGCGCCCGTCCATCACCGAGAAGCCCGACGCGGTGCCGGTGCCGCGCCGCAGCGGCCGCGTCGAGTTCCGCGACGTGCGCTTCCGCTACCCGAGCGCCGCCGAGGTGTCACTCGCGTCGCTGGAGGAGGTCTCGACCCTCGACCGTACGGTGAACGAGCCGGTGCTCAAGGGCGTCTCGTTCGCCGTCGAGCCCGGGCAGATGGTGGCCCTCGTCGGCCCCTCCGGCGCCGGCAAGTCGACGCTGTCCATGCTGATCTCCCGGATCTACGACGTCAGCGAGGGCCAGGTGCTTGTCGGTGGCGTCGACGTGCGGGACGCCACGCTCGCCTCGCTGCGCGACGAGATCGGCGTGGTCACCCAGGACTCGCACCTGTTCCACGAGACCATCCGGGAGAACCTGCGCTACGCCAAGCCCGACGCCACCGACGACGAGATCTGGGCCGCCCTGGCCGGCGCGCAGGTGGCCGACCTGGTCCGGGCGCTGCCGGACGGGCTCGACACGACAGTCGGCGAGCGTGGCTACCGCTTCTCCGGCGGCGAGAAGCAGCGCATCGCCATCGCCCGGCTGCTGCTCAAAGCCCCGTCGATCGTGATCCTGGACGAGGCCACCGCACACCTGGACTCGGAGAGCGAGGCGGCGGTGCAGCGGGCGCTGTCGGTGGCGCTGACCGGGCGTACCGCGCTGGTGATCGCGCACCGGCTTTCCACAGTGCGCGACGCCGATCAGATCCTCGTGCTCGACGAGGGCCGGATCGTGGAACGCGGCCGGCACGACGAGCTGGTGGCCGTCGGCGGCCTGTACGCCGAGCTGTACCGCACCCAGTTCGCGGTCACCGACTCGCCGACGCCCCACGCCGAGGCGGAGCAGCCCGAGCCGGTGGTCACCACGGTGCCGATGGGCACCTACGTCGCCCACGAGGCCCTGCCCCCGGCGGCGGCCAACTAGCGCCCCCGCGAGGCCGGGCGGACCGGCGCCCGGGCCGAGGCGCCCCGGACGACCGGTGCCCTAGCCCGCGACGACCGGAGCCCCAACCCGCGACGATCGCAGCCCTAACCCGCGACGACCGCCGCGCGCAGCTCGGCGAACGCGGCGCCGAGCGTCTCCGGGGTGAAGTGGGCGTTCAGGCCGCTCGGGTTGGGCAGCACCCACAGCCGGGCCGGCCCGAGCGTCTCGGGCTGCGGCCCGAATCCGGCCTTCGGCCGGGTGAACCCGATCCGGTACGCGGTCACGCCGACCACCGCCACCCAGCGTGGCCGGTACCGCTCGACCTTCGCGGTGAGCGTGGCGGCGCCGTCGACAAGTTCCGTGGCGGTCAGCTCGTCGGCGCGGGCACTGGCACGGGCCACCATGTTGGTGATGCCGAGGCCGAGCGCGGGCAGCGTGTCCTGCTCGCTGGGGTGCAGCAGACGCGGGGTGAAGCCGCCCCGGTGCAGGGCGGGCCAGAACCGGTTGCCCGGACGGGCGAAGTGCCAGCCCGTGGCCGCCGACCACAGACCCGGGTTGATGCCGACGAAGAGCACGTCCAGGCCGGGCGCGATCACGTCCGGCAGCAGCCGGTCGGCCGCCGCCGCGAGCTGCTCGCGGCTGGGGCGCGGGTGCCGCCGGGCGGGTGTGCCCGGACCGGGCGCGGTCTCGGGCCGGCCACCGCCCGGGCGCCGTCGATCGCTCACCGGCCCACCGCCCCGGGCACCAGGCCCGCCGCGAGCGCGGCCATCCGCCCCCGGTGCACCGCAGCCGCCGAAGGAAGCCCGGCCACAGCAGCCACTGTCACAGCCCGCGCAACGCGCCGCCGTCGACCGGGACGGTCACCCCGGTGACGTACCCGGCGGCGGGGGAGAGCAGGAACGCCGCCACCCGGCCGAACTCCGCCGGGTCGCCGATGCGCCCCAGCGGGATCGCGGCCTCGGCCTGGGCGCGGGCCCGCTCGGGGTCGCCGGAGCCGGCCAGCAGCTCCCGGTTGCGGTCAGTCATGATCCGTCCCGGCAACAGGCTGACCACGCGTACGCCGCGCGGGCCGAACTCGTCGGCCATGTCCTTCGCCACGCCGGCCAGGCCGGGCCGCAGGCCGTTGGAGATGCCGAGCCCGGGCAGCGGTCCGCGTACCGAGGTGGACAGCACCAGCCCGATCGCGCCGCCGTCGGTGAGCGCCCCGGCCACCGTGCGGGCGAGCCGGACGCTGCCGAGGAAGACGGTCTCGAACGACTCGCGCCACTGCTCGTCGGTGACCGAGGCCGCGGTGCCGGGCGGCGGGCCGCCGACCGAGATCAGCGCGCCGTCGAGCCGGCCGAAGTGTTCGCGGGCGGCGGCGACGAGGCGGTCCGGGGTGCCGGGGTCGGCGAGGTCGGCGGTGAGCCCGATCGCCCGCTGCGGGTCACCGAGCGCCTCGATCGCGGCGGCCACCCGTTCCGGGGCGCGCGCGGCGATGACCACCCGGGCGCCGTCGGCGACGAGTTGTTCGGCGGTGGCGAAGCCGAGGCCGCCGGAGGCGCCGGTCAGCACGTACACCCGGTCGGCGAGTCCGAGATCCATACGCCCGATCCTGCCGTACCGCAGGGCGCGTGTCAGCGCGGGGCGGGCCGCAACAGGCGTACCCGGCCGGCGAACTGGGCCGCGACGGCGCCGCCGGCCCGGGCGACGGCCGGCATTCGGCGGGGCCGGGGCGGGCGGTGGCCGTCGTAGCGGCTCGCGGCCTCACGCGCGGCCAGCTCCTCCGCGCCCAGCGGCGGCAGCGTGCCCTGGTCGCGCAGCTTTCGTGCCAGGTCCCAGCCGTCACGCAGGGAGCCGTTCGTGGGCCGTCCGTCCGCCCACGCGGTGAACGTCGCAGGCCAGTCCGCGCCGAGACCGGCGGCGAGCAGCGGCCAGTGCCGGGCCACGTCGCCGGAGCGTTTGCGCAGCAGCGCCCGGCGGGCCGCCTCGACCGGCGCGGGGGCGAAGCCGGGCGGCAGCGGTCCACCGGCGACGAGCGCGGCGACCAGCTCGGCCTGCCGGGCCGCCAGGTCGCCGCTCACGTGACCACCGGGTGGCCGGAGGCGACGGCGAGCGCGTCCAGTTCCGCGCGCAGCTCGGCGGCGGGCGGGTAGTGCCCGTCGCGTTCCAGCAGCAACGCGGGCGGCCGGCGCCGCTGACACAACTCGCTGACCAGGTCGAGCACGGCGGGAGGCACCGGATCGGTGTGCGTGTCGTGGTAGAAGCCGCCGTGTTCGGCGCCGCCCGCCACGTGCGCGTAGGCGATGCGTTCCAGCGGCAGCCGGTCCAGCAGCGCTGTCGGGTCGTCGCCCCGGTTGCGGGCGTTGGCGTGCACGTTCGCGACGTCGAGCAGCAGCAGCGCGCCGGTGGCGTCGAGGATCTCGGTGAGGAAGTCCGCCTCGTCCAGCTCGTCGTCGGGCCAGTCGAAGAGCGCGGCGATCGGCTCCAGGGCCAGCGGCACCGGCAGCTCCGCCTGCGTCCGCCGCACGTTCGCCACCACGGCGGCCACCGCCTCGCGGCTGCGCGGCAGCGGCAGCAGGTGACCGGCCTCCAGACCACCGGCCCGCACGAACGCGATGTGCTCGCTGACCAGCGGCGCGTCCAGCGCCGCGGCCACCCCGGCCAGGTGTGTCACCCGCGTCGGGTCGACCGGTTCCGCGCCGCCGAGGGACAGCCGCACCCCGTGGGGTACGACGTCGACGCCGCGTGCGCGCAGCTCGGCGAGCCCGTCCGGCAGCGGACCGGCCGGGGTGACCGTCTCCGCGACCACCTCGACGAACCGCAGCCCGGGCAGCCCGGCCACGAAACCGGCGATCTCGGGGCGCCAGCCGATGCCGACGCCGGCCGGGCCGGTCATCCGCCGCACCCGCCTCCGCCGCAGCCACCGCCTCCGCCGCAGGAGCTGCCACCGCCGCACGTGGAGGCGCCGCCTCCACAGGAGGTGCCGGAGCTGGCGCCGCCGGCGTTGCCCATCGCCTGCCGCTGGATCTCGGCCTGCTCGGCGAAGCCCGGGTCCATGGTCCAGAGTGTGGCGGTGCCGAACAGCGCCACGCCCAGCGCCACATCCGTCGCGCCGTACGTGGCGTACGCGGGGGAGGCGGCCGGCCGCAGCCAGGCGTGCCGGCGGCGCATGTCGTCGAGCGCGGCGCTCGCCGCCCGGGTACGCCAGGGCACCCGGTTGAGCAGCATGAACGCGATGCCGAGCGCGACCAGGCTGAGCAGGAGCCAGCCGGTGGGCCGCCCGTTGAGCAGCCCGAAGACGGCGCGGGCGATGCCGATCACCAGCAGGAAGCCGATCAGCAGCGCGCCACGCCGCAGCGTCCGGCGTCGCTCCTGGTCCAGTGCCAGGCCCCGGCGGACCAGACCGTCGCGCAGCTCGTCGATCGCCCGCCGCACCCATTCGTCGGCGGCCAGGTCCCGGGTACGCAGGCCGCGGCTCGCCGCGTGGTGGACCGCCTGGTCCAGCGGGGTGGCCCCGGCCGGCAGCGGACCGCCGGTGGTGAGCCGCCGGTCGGGTCGTACGCCGACCGCGCCGGCGTGGCGCAGCGCGCCGAGCGCGGCCCAGACGGCGAGCTGGTCGCCGCCGTTGAGGTACGCGACCTGCTGCGGCCCCAGCGCGCCGTGGTCGGTCACCGGCGTGCCGGCCAGCATGCGACGCCGGTACACGATCGCGCCGACCACCAGGACGACGGCGACCAGCAGGTACCAGCGCAGGAAGGTGGGGCCGGGGATGCCCCAGGTGTCGTCCGAGGGGAGGCTCATCGGCTGCTCCTGTCGCGCGGAGGGGTCGCGGCTCATTGTGGAGCAGGCGCGCCAGAGTCGATCTCCTGGAGCGGCGCAGTTACCGGACCGAGACCGGCGCGGCTCAGTGCCGGCGCACGGCCTCCTCGACCAGGTCGAGCACCCGGGCCAGGTCACCGGCCGGGCGGCCCATCGCCAGGTGCAGCACCAGCCCGTCGTAGGCCAGCTCCAGGAACTGGGCCAGCACGTCGATCGGGACGTCGTCGCGCAGCACGCCGGCCTCGCGTTGCCGCACCAGACGTTCCCGGGTCGCCGCGGCGATGGCTTCGGAACGCTCCGCCCAGCGCTTGGCGAAGGCCGGGTCGGTACGCAGCCGGCGCGAGACCTCCAGCTGGCTGCCGAGCCAGCCGGTGGTGTCCGGCGAGACCGCCCGGGCCAGCAGGTCGCGCATGACCTGCACCAGGCCGTTGCGGGCGACCGTCTCCACCATGGCGGCGGCGTCGTCCTCGGCGACGGCCAGGAACAGGGAGTCCTTGTCCCGGAAGTGGTGGAAGATCGCGCCACGGGACAGGCCGGTGGCCTCCTCCAGCCGCCGCACTGTGGCGCCCTCGTAGCCGTGCCGGGCGAAACACGCCCGCGCCGCCGCGAGAATCTCCTGCCGGCGCGCGTCGAGCTGGTCCTGACTTACTCTGGGCACGAACGGATCGTCGCAGGTGGAACCGCGTGATGCAAACCGTACGTACGGCTTGAGATCCGATTCCGGATGATCATCCGGCCGTGTCCGGTGGTTAGGATCGGCGGGTGACCCCCCTCCCCAGTGATTCGCTGACAGTGGCCGCCGTCCAGGCTCAGCCGGTGCCCGGTGACGTCGCCGGCAACGCCCGCGCCGCCGCCCGCCTCGTCGCCCGGGCCGAGGGCGCCCGGGTCGTGGTGCTGCCCGAGCTGTTCCTGCCGGCGTACCACCCGCCGACGCTGGGCGCCGACCCGGAGGGCACCGACGTGGCCGCCGACGCCGACGGCCGGGTCGCCGACCCCCGGCTGGACCCGCTGCGTACCGCAGCCGCCGACGCGGGCACCGCCGTGGTGATCGGCGCCGCCGTCCGCCACCCCGACCGGCGGCGCACGATCTCCTCGCTCGTCGTGGACCCGGCCGGCACGGTCACCGCCGCGTACGACAAGCAGCAGCTCTGGAGCGGCGAGCGCGAGCTGTTCGACGCCGGCCGCCGGGGCGCCACGCTCGAAGTCGACACGTGGCGGCTTGGCCTGGGCGTCTGCTATGACGGCTGCTTCCCGGAGCACGCGCGGGCCGCGGCTGGCGACGGCGCGCACGGGTATCTCTGCCCGAGCGGCTACCTGGCCGGCTCGGCGCACCGCCGCGACCTCTACTACGCCGCCCGGGCGCTGGACAACACGATGTACGTCGTGTTCGCCAACGCGGTCGGCGGCGCGGATCCCTGGCGGTTCAACGGCGGCGCGGCGGTGTACGACCCGGAGGGCCGGCCGCTGGCGCGGGGCGCCGACACCGGCGAGGACGTGCTGGTGGCGACGCTGGACCCGGAGGCGCTGGCGGCCACCCGCGCGGCGCACACCATGCTGCTCGACCGGCCGGTGGACGCCGGGGCCGCCCGCGCCGCGCTCGTCGCCTGACCGTGGCGGCCCCCGGGGCCCTGTCGGTGCTCCGAGCGTTCCCGTAGGGTGCCCAAGTGCCGTTGCTCCTGCTCGATCTGGACAACACCCTGCTGGACCGCGACGGGCCGTTCCGTGTCTGGGGAGAACGCTTCCTGGCGGGCATCGGCGCGCCGCCCGTCGACCTCGACTGGCTGGTGTCCGTGGACGCCGACGGGCTGACCAACCGGTGGGACGTGGCGGACGCGATCCGCGACCGGTACGCGCTGCGCATCCCCTCGATCGACCTGGTCGACGAGCTGCACGACGGCGTGGTGGCGCACATGCGGCTCGATCCGCTGGTGGCCTGCGCGCTGCGGATCGCCGCCGACGCCGGCTGGGTGCCGGTGGTGGTCACCAACGGCGCGACCCGTCAACAGGACGCCAAGATCCGCAAGACCGGCCTGGACCGCTACGTCGCCGACTGGGTGATCTCGGAGGAGGCCGGCGTCAGCAAGCCGAACCCGAGGATCTTCGCGCTCGCCGCCCAGCGGGCCCGGATGCCGTTGCGCGGCGCGTGGGTGGTCGGTGACAGCCCGGAGGCGGACATCGGCGGCGCGACAGCAGTGGGCCTGCCCAGCGTCTGGCTGCATCGGGGACGCCGCTGGTCGGACCCCCGGTTCGCGCCGACCCGGATCGAGGACGGGCTGATCGCGGCCGTCGCGGCCGTGCTGGCCGGCTGACCCGGCGGCCGATCGACAGGCCGCCCGGCGGCACGGAGGGCGGGCCGCACGGCGGCCCGACGGGCAGGCCGCACACCGGCGGAAAATCCGTTGACCCGCACCGGACCGCGGACGAGCATGGTGCCGCGCGAGTGCGCAGCCGGGTGATGCCCGGTCGAGGAGAGGAGGTCGGTCATGGCCGTCTTCGCAGGGTCGTTCCACCTGCCTCCACCAGCCTCGATCGAAGGACAGATCCACCTGTGCGCGACAACGACTTCCCGGCGCCGCAGCGCCGTGGCCGCGGCAAGAGCCGCTTCGACGACGACGAACCCGACTTCCTGAAGCGGGGGCGGCCCACGCCGACCCTCACCGACCCGGACGCCGAGCCCGACGCGGAGGACAGCTGGTCCTCCTGGGACCGGGCTGTCCACGGCCCGGAGCCCTACCCGGACTGGCTGGTCACCGAACTGGCCGCCCGGGACACCGAGCTCGGGGTGCTCAAGACCGGCAAGGAGGCGGACGTCCACCTGGTCCGCCGCGCCGTGCCGGACACCGACCGCTCCTGCCTGCTGGCGGTCAAGCGGTACCGCGACGCCCAGCACCGGCTCTTCCACCGCGACGCCGGTTACCTGGAGGGCCGCCGGGTGCGCCGGTCGCGGGAGATGCGGGCGATGACCGGCCGTACCGCGTTCGGCCGGCAGATGATCGCCGGGCAGTGGGCGGCGGCCGAGTTCGCCGCGCTGTCCCAGCTCTGGGAGATCGGCGCCGCCTCCGGGCGGATCGCCGTGCCCTATCCGGTGCAGCTGCTCGGCACCGAGCTGATGCTGGAGTTCGTCGGCGACGCCGGGGCGGGGGAGGCCGCGCCGCGGCTGGCGCAGGTCCGCCCCGACGCCGCCGAGCTGCGCGATCTGTGGGATCAGCTGGTCGAGGCGCTGACCGTGCTGGCCCGGGCCGGGTACGCCCACGGCGACCTGTCCCCGTACAACCTGCTGGTGCACGCGGGCCGGCTGGTGATGATCGACCTGCCGCAGGTGGTCGACGTGGTGGCCAACCCGCAGGGCGGCGAGTTCCTGGCCCGGGACGTGCGGGTGGTGGCCGCCTGGTTCGCGGCCCGCGGGATGCCCGCCACCGTCACCGACCCGGAGGCGCTCACCGAGGCGCTGCTGCGGGAGGCGGGGATCCGCTGACGGGGTGGGTGTCCCGGGCGGTCGAGCCGCCCGGGACACCCACCCGTGCGGGTCATTGCAGGTAGCGCTCGACCTCCGGCACCGGGCGCTCGCCCTGGGCGTCCGGGTCGCCGTGCGCCTGGCGCGCGGCACGGCGACGGCGCAGCAGGTCCCAGCACTGGTCCAGGGACTCCTCCAGGGCCCGCAGCCGCTCCCGGGCCTCGTCGTCGGTGCCGGACTCGTGCTGCTGCGCGTCGGCCCGCAGCCGGTGCTCCTCGTCGACGAGTTCCGAGATCCGGCTCAGGATGGTCTTGTCGTCCATGCCCGAAGCTTGGCACAGCGGACGGGTCCGCGCCCGCGTTCTGCCGGCGTCCGCGGTAGGTGAGCGTCGCTCGCGCTCCGCAACCACCACTGTGTACGCGAGTGACGCACATCCCACCGTCTCCATTCTCGACAAAGAGATTGTTGTTACGTGAAATATCCTCCGACCTGCCTTTTGATCTGCGGCTCAGGATGGCATGCTCGCGGGCAACATTACGGCTCGATACGGAGTCGCGACCCTGAGTCAACCGAGGGAGCGTTCAGGTGCCCGAACCGACGGACACACCGGGGCCTACCGGCCGACCCCGAACCGTGCCGCTGCGGAAGATCCTGCCGGCGGCGCTCCGCGATCCCGCCCGGGCGCTCATCGACATCGGTAACCGTACCGACGGCGAGCTGGTCCGGCTCAACCTCGGTTCGTTCCGGCCGTACCTGGTCACCCACCCCAGGCACGTGCAGCACGTGCTGCGCGACCGGGCGGACAACTACGAACGGGCCGGTGACGGGCTGTTCTGGCGCCCGGTGAAGCGACTGTTCGGCGAGGGCATCCTCGGCGAGGGGCAGATCTGGTCGGCCAGCCGCCGCATGCTCCAGCCGATGTTCACCGCCAAGCGGGTGGAGGCGCTCGTCGACGGCATGGCCGACGCGATCCGCGACGCGGTCGACGAGCTGGACGAGCCGGCCCGCGCCGGGCGCCCGGTCGACATCGGCGTGGAGCAGGCGCGCATCGTCAGCCGGGCGATCATGAAGGTGCTCTTCGCCGACCGGATCTCGGTGCCGGACGCGATGCGCGTGATCGAGGCGCAGGACCGGATCGCCACCGCCGTCATCCCGCGCATCATCGTGCCGTTCGCGCCGCTGTCCCTGCCGATGCCGGGGGACCGGACGTTCGCCCGCGCCGTACGCGTCGTGGACGACGTGCTGGTGCCGATCGTCCGCGAGACCCGCGAGTCCGCCGACCAGGGTGACGACGTCATCTCGACGCTCTGGCAGGCCCGCACCGACGACGGGCGGCAGCTCGACGAGCGGCAGGTCCGCAACGACACAGTGGCCATGTTCGCCGCCACCACCGAGACCACCATCAACGTCCTGACCTGGGCCTGGCCGCACCTGGACGAGCACCCCGAGGTGGCCGAGCGGCTCTACGCCGAGATCGACGAGGTGGTCGGCGACGAGCCGGTACGCCGCGAGCACCTGAGCCGGCTCACGTACACCCGGATGGTGCTGGACGAGCTGCTGCGGCTCTACCCGATCGGATGGATCATCCCGCGCCGCGCGGTCGCCGGGGACGTCATCGACGGCGTGCCGATCGAGCCCGGCGCCACGATGGCGGTCAGCCCGCTGATCACCCAGCGGATGCGGCAGTTCTGGGACCGCCCGGACGAGTTCGACCCCGAACGGTTCCGGCCCGAGCGGGTCCGGGCCCGGCACCGGTACGCCCACTTCCCGTTCGGCGGCGGGCCGCACCAGTGCCTCGGCATGTACCTCTTCTACCTGGAGGCGCAGCTCATCCTCGCCACCATGCTCAGCCGCTACCGGTTCCGGCTGCACCGCCCTGGCGTACCCGGGTTGCGGCTGGCCGCGGCGCTGCGGCCGCGCGAGCGGGTGGAGCTGACGCTCGTCGCGGCCGGGCGGGCGGAGCGGGCATGACCGACGGGCCGACACCGGATCCGCTGGCCGCCGCGGCGGAGCAGGGCCGGGTCTGCGCGCTCGCCGCGCAGGGCCAGCGCGGCCTGCGCAAGGCCGCCGCCGCGCACCCCGAGCTGTTCCCCGCGGACCCGTTCGACGCGACGCTGTTCAGCAGCATCGCGCAGGCGATGGCGTTCAGCGCCCCCTGGCACAGCGCCGCCGAGCTGGCCGTGACCAACCGCGCGGTGCTCTGGGGCTTCGCCGTGGACTGGCTGGTCGACCACCAGGCGACCAGCCGGGCGGCTGTCGACCGGGTCACCCGTACCTGCCTGGACGTGCTCGACGGCGCCGGCGCCGACGACCCGCTGGGCCGGTTCCTGGCCGAGTTGCGCGACGACGTCGCGGCCGCGCCCGGCTACCCGGCGCTGCGCGGCCACTGGCGTGCCGCGATGGAACGCACGCTCGACGCGATGGCCCGCGAGTGGGACTGGCGGCGCGCCGGCCGTCCCACGCTCGCCGACTACCTCGCGAACGCCGACAACCTCGCCGCGACGGTGGTGAACGTGGCGCACTGGATCCACACCGGATCGGTGTCCACCGCCGAGGCGATGGATCTGGTCGTTCCGGTGAGCGACGAGGTGCAGCGGGCCCTGCGGCTGGTGAACGACCTCGGCACCCACCGCCGGGACGCCGAGTCCGGCGACCTCAACGCGCTGCTGCTGGTGGACGACCCGGCGGCTGTCGAGCGGCGGTTCGCCGAGCAGGTCGACCACTGCCGCGTCCTGCTGGCGAAGCTGGCCGGCGAGGCGCCCCGGGAAGCCGACTTCCTGTCCCGGCAGCTCGGCTTCACCACCGGCTTCTACCGGAGCACCGACTTCTGGGGCGTGCGGTGACGCTCACCGCCGGCCCGGCCACCCGGCCCGCGCCCGCGCGTGACCTGGTCGCCGCGCTCACCGGTGAGCCGTCCGGGCAGACGTCGCCGTCGATCTACGAGAGCGCCCGGCTGGTCGCGCTCGCGCCCTGGCTGGACGGCCACGACCGGCGCCTGGCCTGGCTGCTGGGCCGGCAGCGGCCGGACGGCGGCTGGGGCGGCGCCGGTGGCTACGCGCTGGTGCCGACGCTGAGCGCGGTCGAGGCGCTGCTGACAGTGCTGCGCCGCGACGGCCCCGCCGCCGCGCCGGCCGCCGCGGCGCACCGGGGCCTGGCGTTCCTGGCCGGCGCGCTGCACGGCGGCGCCCCGCCCGACCTCCCGGCCACCGACCTGATCGTGCCGGCGCTGCTCACAGCCGTGGACCGGCACCTCGCCGGACCGGCCGGGCCACCACCCGGGCTGGCCGAGTGGGCCGGCCGGCCCCGCCTGCCGCTGCCGGCCGGTCTCGACCCGGCCCGGCTGACCCGGGTACGCGGGCTGCTGGCCGCCGGGCGGGCTGTGCCGGAGAAGCTGGCGCACGCGCTGGAGGTCGCCGGTGAGCTGGCGTACCGGGCGTCCGGAGTGCGTCCCTCGGCCAGCGGCGCGGTGGGCGCCTCCCCGGCCGCCACGGCCGCCTGGCTGGGCCGGCCGGAGCCCGGAGCGGCGCTGGACTACCTGCGCGCGGTGGCCCGGCCCGGCCCGGTGCCCTGCGCCAGCCCGATCACCGTCTTCGAGCGCGCCTGGGTGCTCGGCATCCTGGTCCGGGCCGGTGTGCCGGTCGGCGCGCCCGAGCCGGTGCTCACCGAGCTGCGCGCCGCCGTCGGCCCGTCCGGCGCGGCCACCGCGCCCGGCCTGCCCGCCGACGCGGACACCACGGCGGTCGCGCTCTACGCGCTGGCCCGGCTGGGCCGCGCGCCGGGCGTCGGGCCGCTGGCCGGGTTCGACACCGGGCGGCACTTCTGCACCTGGCCGGGGGAGGACGGCGCGTCGCTGACCACCAACGCGCACGTGCTCGACGCGCTCGGCGAGCAGCCGAGCGGACCCGGAGTCACCGGCGCGCGCCGCCGGGTCACCGCGTGGCTGCTCGAACGGCAGGAGCCGGACGGGCGGTGGGAGGACCGCTGGCACGCCTCGGCCTACTACGCCACCTACGCGGTGCTGCTGGCGCTGGCCGACCACGCGCCCGACGGCACGGCGCGTGCCGCCGTCGAGCGGGGCGTCGCCTGGCTGCTGGACACGCAGCGCCCGGACGGCTCCTGGGGACGATGGCACGGCACCGCCGAGGAGACCGCGTACGCGGTGCTCGCCCTGGCCGGCGCGGGCCGTTCCGGGGACGCGCGGATCGCCGTGGCGCTCGCCCGCGGCCGACGTCGACTGTCCGAGCTGGACGGATGCGACGACGAACCGGCACTATGGCACGACAAGGATCTCTACCGTCCGACGCAGATCGTGCGCGCGGCGGTGCTGGCGGCCTCCGGTCGCGCCGTCGAGGCCGGACCACCATGATCAGGATCGCTTGAATGGAGTTCACGACGGCTGCTAGCGTGCGCCGGAGTCGATCGGATTTCGGACCGACCGTAGACCGGGCCAGGACGGTGTGATGGGTTCCCGCAGTACGAATCTCCGTACGAAGATCATCGCGCTGCTGGCGTCGCTGATCGCGCTGTGGGCGTTCGCCGCGTGGGTGACCGTGCGGGACGGGTTCAACCTGCTCGGCGTGCAGGCGCTCAACGCGCGCGTCTTCGAGCCGAGCGACCCGCTGCTGCAGGAACTGCAGGCCGAGCGGCGGCTGTCGCTGCGCTACCTGGGCGAGTCCGACCCGGGCCGGCTGCGGGAGCTGGACGCCCAGCGCGCGCGTACCGACGAGACCGCCACCGCGCTGTGGCGCTCGGTGCAGGACTGGCGCACCGAGGTCCCAGCCAGCGAGGAGCTGATGCAGCGGCTCGGTGAGCTGAAGACCGAGCTGGACCAGATCGGCCAGGTACGCGCCGACGTGAGCCGCAAGACCATCGACCGGACGGCCACGCTCACCGCGTACGACGAGGCGGTCGACGCGATCTTCGCCGTCTTCGACGCGCTCGGTGGTCTCGACGACGACGAGATCGCCAAGGACACCGCCGCGCTCATCGACCTCAACCGGTCCCGGGAACTGCTGTCCCAACAGGACGCGCTGATCACCGGCGCGATCGCGGCCAACCGGATCACCGTGGCCGAGCAGACCGCGTTCGCCCGCCTGGTCGGCGCGCAGTGGTTCCTCGCCGACCGCACCGCCCGCGACCTCGCCCCGACCGACCGCGCACGCTTCGACCGGATGGTCGAGGGCGACGCGTTCCAGCAGCTGCGGACACTGCAGGACCGGGTCCTCGCGGCCAAGGGCGCCGACGTGCGCCCGCCGGTGACCGCCGCGGCGTGGCAGGCCGCCGCCGAGCAGGCGATGGCCGACCTGCGCGGGGTGATCCTGGCCGGCGGTGAGGACATCGTGGCCCGCGCCATGCCGGTCGCGATCGGCGTCATCGTGCGGCTGGTGCTCGCCGCCGGTCTCGGCCTGCTCGCCGTCATCGCCTCCGTGGTCGTCTCGATCACCACGGCGCGGGCGCTGGTGCGGCAGCTCGAACGGCTGCGGGAGGCGGCCTTCAACCTGGCGCACGAGCGGCTGCCGAGCGTGGTGGAGCGGCTGGGCCGCGGCGAGGAGGTGGACGTCGCCCGCGAGGCGCCACCGTTGCAGTTCGGCGACGACGAGATCGGCCAGGTGGGCAAGGCGTTCAACGTCGTGCAGGAGACCGCCGTCCGCACCGCCGTCGAGCAGGCCGAGCTGCGCCGCAGCGTACGCGACGTCTTCCTCAGCCTGGCCCGGCGCACCCAGGCGCTCGTGCACCGGCAGCTCACGCTGCTGGACGCGATGGAACGCCGGGAACACGACGCCGAGGAGCTGGAGGACCTGTTCCGGGTCGACCACCTGGCCACCCGGATGCGGCGCAACGCCGAGAACCTGATCGTGCTCTCCGGCTCGACGCCCGGCCGGGCCTGGCGTCGCAACGTGCCGATGGTCGACGTGGTCCGCGGCGCGGTCGCCGAGGTCGAGGACTACACCCGGGTGACAGTGCGTCCGCTCGGCGAGGTGTCGCTGACCGGCCGCGCCGTCGGCGACGTCATCCACCTGCTGGCCGAGCTGATCGAGAACGGGCTCTCCTTCTCCCCGCCGCAGACCACCGTGGAGGTCCGCGGTCAGCTCGTCGCGAACGGCTTCGCCATCGAGATCGAGGACCGGGGCCTCGGCATGAGCCACGACGAGATGGCCGCCGCCAACGCGCGCATCGTCGACCGGTCCGAGCTGAACCTGGCCGACGCCGCCCGGCTCGGCCTGTTCGTGGTCAGCCGGCTCACCGAGCGGCACGGCGTCAAGGTGCAGCTCAAGGAATCCGCGTACGGCGGGACCACAGCCGTGGTGCTGATCCCGCGCGAACTGATCACCACCGCCGACGGCGCCGGTGGTTTCGACGGCCCTCCCGCCGCTGAGCCGGCCGTGCCCGCCACCCAGAGCACACCGGCCGACGCCGGTGCCGAACCGGCCACCGCGTCCGGCGCCGACGGTGGCGCCGAACCGGACGACCCGGCCGAGCCGGCCCCGCCCGTGCCGGAGCCGGCGACGCAGGCGCCCCGGCTGACCCCGTCCGGGCTGCCCGCCCGTACCCGCAAGCGGCAGCCGGCGGTGGCGGGCCCGACCACGGAGCTTGCGGTGGTGGAACGCCGTCCGGCCGCCGCGCCGGCTCCCTCTGCGGCGGCTGAGCCGGAGTCGTCGCCGGTGACCGACGCCGGGCTGCCGGTCCGGGTACGCCAGGCCAGCCTCGCGCCGGAACTGCGACACGACCAGACCGAGGCGGACGACGACGCCGCCGACGACGACGACACGGCGCGTGCACCGGAGCAGGTGCGCCGGATGATGAGCTCCTACCAGAGCGGCACCCGACGCGGCCGTACCGATGCCGCGCGCCTGCTCGGCGGGGCGCAGGGGGCCGGCGGTGCGCCGGCCGACGCGGACGAGCAGGTCACCTGACCGGAACGTCGACGCGACGCAAACCGGAAGAGAACGGCACACAGCCGGGAAGAAGAGGACGACGAGTGGCGCAGAAGACGGCTTCGAGCGCGGATCTGACGTGGCTGCTGGATGACCTGGTCGGCCGGGTCAAGCAGGCGGAGCACGCCGTGGCGCTCTCCACCGACGGACTGCTGATGGCCTCGTCCCGCGGATTGAGCCGGGACGACGGCGAGCACCTGGCCGCCATGGCGGCGGGCATCCAGAGCCTGGCCCGTGGCGCGGGCAAGCGATTCGGCGGCGGGCACGTGCAGCAGACCATCATCGAGATGCAGTCCTCCTTCCTGTTCGTCACAGCGGCCGGGCGCAACGCCTGCCTGGCGGTGCTGGCCTCGGAGGACGCGGACGTCGGCCTGATCGCTTACGAGATGGCCATGCTCGTCACCCGGGTCGGCCGGTTCGTCGCGTCACCGACCCGGGAACAGCCCCTCGGCGAGAACGCGGCACTATGACCGGCCGGGGGGACTCCGCGGAGCAGGAGTGGGTCGACGACCACGCCGGCCCGGTGGTGCGCCCGTACGCGGTGACCGGCGGCCGGGCCCGCCCGGTGACCGGCACGTTCGACCTGATCTCGCTGGTCACCGCGACCCGCGCGGATGTCGGATCGGATTCCGGGCTGGGCCCGGAGCATGTGGCGATAGTCGGCCTCTGCCAGCGGATTCTCTCCGTGGCCGAGATCGCCGCTCATCTCGACCTGCCGGTGGGCACGGTCCGGGTCCTCCTCGGAGACCTGGCCGCCCGCAGCCTGGTGCAGGTACGCGAGCCGCGCGCGACCGCCGCCGGCCTTCCCGACGAGCACGTTTTCGAGGCGGTAATCAATGGACTACGGGCGCTCTGAGCGGCCGGCGGGCGCCGCGCCGCTGCCCACCGCGATCAAGATCCTGATCGCGGGCGGGTTCGGCGTCGGCAAGACCACCATGGTGGGCGCGGTCAGCGAGACCAAACCGCTGCGCACCGAGGAGGTGCTGACCGAGACCGGGATCGGCATCGACGACCTGTCCGGCGTGGAGGAGAAGTCGACCACCACTGTGGCGATGGACTTCGGCCGGATCACCATCAGCGACGACCTGGTGCTCTACCTGTTCGGCACGCCCGGGCAGGACCGGTTCTGGTTCGTCTGGGACGAGCTGGCGCTCGGCGCGCTCGGGGCGGTGGTGCTCGCCGACACACGCCGCCTGGCGGACTGCTTCCCGTCGATCGACTACTTCGAGGGGCGCGGCACGCCGTTCGTGGTGGCGGTGAACTGCTTCGAGGGCGCCAAGAAGTTCCGGCTCGACGAGGTGCAGGCCGCGCTCGACCTGGACCCGGGCGTACCGGTGGTGCTGTGCGACGCGCGCAAGCGTGAGTCGGCCAAGGAGGTGCTGATCACGCTGCTGGAGCACGCCATGAAGCTGCGTGAGGCCCGCCGTCGCGCCGCCACCGACTGAGCGCCTCACCGCCACGGATTCCCGGGGCAGCCCGGGCGGGCGAATCGTGAGAGCCTGAGCCGCATGACCGAGCTGAGCGTCCGGGCGATGACCCCGGAGGAGTTCGACAGCTGGCAGGACGAGTTGACCGCGGAATACGCGCGGGAGCACGTCACCGCCGGCAACTGGACTCCGGAGGAGGCGCCCGACCGCGCGCGGGAGGCGAACGCCGTGCTGCTGCCGCAGGGCATGGCCACGCCCGGCATGCTGTTCCTGCTCGGCGTGCTGGCCGACGGCTCGCCGGTCGGGCGCCTGTGGATCAGCCTCACCCATCCGCGCGGCCTCGCCGGCTGCGCCTACCTCTACGACATCGAGGTGGCGGCCGAGCACCGGGGCCGAGGGCTCGGGCGGGCGCTGCTCACGGCCGGGGAGCGGGCGGCCCGAGAGCACGGGGCCCAGGCGCTGGAGCTGAACGTCTTCGGCGCCAACGAGACGGCGCGCAAGCTGTACGAGACGTCGGGATACCGGGTGGTCACCCAGCAGATGCGCAAGGAACTGCCCGCCTAGGAGCCGCCGTCAGAGGCGGGTGGCGGTCCGGATCAGGCCGGCCAGCGCCCGGGACCGGCTGTGCGGTGGCCACGCGATGACTGTGGTCACCGCGGGCGCGTCCGGCACCGGCACCGCGGCCAGGTCGGCGAGCAGCAGCGACCGGGCCGACTCCGGCAGCACCACCACGGTCCGGCCGAGCGCGATGAGCTGGAACAACTGGGCGTGGTCCCGGACCTCGGGGCCCGGCCCGTCCGGATACGACCCGTCGGCTCGGGGCCAGCGCGGCATCGGCAGGTCCGGCAGCGCCTCCACCTCGGCCATCAGCAGGTGCGGCCGCCGGGCCAGCGGATGCCCGGCCGGCAGGATCGCCACCTGCTGTTCGGTGATCAGCTCCTCGGTGTCCAGCCCGGTCGTCGAGTCGAACGGCAGGTGCAGCAGCGCCACGTCGGCGCGCCCGTCGCGCAGCAGCCGTTCCTGTTCGCCGATGCCGCACAGCAGGACCTCGACGGGGACCGCGTCCGGCTCGGCGGCGTACGCGTCGAGCAGTTTCGGCAGCAGCTCGCTCGACGCGCCCGCCTTGGTCGCCAGCACCAGCCCGGGGCCACCGGTAGCGGCCTGCCCGGCGCGGCGGGTGCGGCGGTCGGCGGCGTCCACGGCGTCGAGGGCGGCCCGGCCCTCCCGCAGCAGCACCGACCCGGCCGCGGTGAGCGCGACGCTGCGGTTGTCCCGCTCCAGCAGGGTCACGCCGAGGCGGCGTTCGAGCTGCTGGATCGCCCGCGACAGCGGCGGCTGGGCGATGCCGAGACGGCGCGCGGCCCGGCCGAAGTGCAGCTCCTCGGCCACCGCCACGAAGTAGCGAAGCTCCCGCGTCTCCATCCCGCCACCGTACCCCCGGATCGATACCCGCCCGGTATCGCACGCCACCGAAGCGGTGTTGGAGGCCCGTGCGGCCCGCGGCCAGGATCGAGGGCATGAGCGAACGGACTGTCGCGCTGGTGACCGGCGCGAACAAGGGAATCGGGTACGAGATCGCGGCCGGCCTGGGCGCGCTCGGCTGGCGGGTGGGCGTCGGCGCCCGGGACGAGCGGCGGCTCGCCGAGGCGGTCGCGAAGCTGCGCGCGGGCGGCGTGGACGCGTTCGGCGTACCGCTGGACGTCACCGACGACGCGAGCGTGACGGCCGCCGCCCGGCTGCTGGAGACGGAGGCCGGCGGGCTGGACGTACTCGTCAACAACGCGGGCGTGACCGGCGGCGTGCCGCAGCACCCGGGTGACGTCGACCTCGCGACCATCCGGACCGCCGTCGAGGTCAACGTGATCGGGGTGGTCCGGGTGACCGAGGCGATGCTGCCGCTGCTGCGCCGCTCGGCGTCGCCCCGGATCGTCAACATGTCCAGCGGCGTCGGCTCACTGGCCCGGCAGAGCGCCTCGGGGGGCGAGCATCAGACCGGGCCGTTGTCGGTGGCGTACTCGCCGTCGAAGAGCATGCTCAACGCGGTGACGATCCAGTACGCGCGGGCGCTGGCCGGCACGGGCCTCCTGATCAACGCCGGCTGCCCGGGTTTCACCGCGACCGACCTGAACAGCTTCCGCGGGGTGCGGACCCCGCAACAGGGAGCGGCGATCGCGATCCGGCTGGCGACGCTGCCCGACGACGGTCCGACCGGCGGCTACTTCGAGGACGCGGGCGTCATCCCGTGGTGAGTGCGGCGCGTCAGCACCACATCACCGGGTTGCCGGTGGCCACGGACGCCGCACACAGCCGGCGCAGCGGCTCCACGATGTAGGCGAAGTCGTCGCCCGACCGGCTCCGGGACCGCACCGCGAGCCGCTCGGGCGGCGGCTCGCCGTGCTCGCCCACCGGCCGCATCGCCAGCACCGTCCGCGTCCCGCCGGCGGTGAGCTCCACCCGGTCGCCGGGCAGCGGCCGCTGGCCGAACCGGACGGCCCGGAACAGGGTCACCGGTGGGTCGGCGCGGTCGAGAACGAAGAAGCCGTCCGGATCGACGCCCGCCTGAAAGCCCGGGCCGAACATGAACAACCCGCGGTAGGCCTCGACGTACTGCATCACGACCGCGCCGGTCGCCTCGTCGATCAGCTCCACCTCGTCGGTGATCCGGTCGGTGCCTGCGATCGCGTCCAGCTCGGCGAGCACGACTGCTGCCCGGTCGGCGGACAGCGAGCCGCCGTTGGCGTCCGGCAGCGCGGCGGCGAGCGTCGGGAAACGGTGCTCGCCGGCCGCGCGCAACGCCTGCTGGAACAGGCGTACGCCGGCCCAGTTGGACACGCGCTCGCTGACCAGCTCCATGTGCCGGTGCGGGCAGGCGTCTCCGGTCATCCACGCGTAGAAGGCGTTGTCGGCGGCCCCGTCGTACTCGCCGGTCTGCACCAGCGCGAGCCAGCCGTCCTCGTCGTAGCCGACTGGCCCGATCGGGCACGGCGTGGCGAGGCCGTCCTGCCAGCACCGGCAGTACACGAACGCGTCGAGTCCCACGCCGGCACGCTACCGGCGCCCGCCCGGCGCCGCGCGTCGGTTTCCGGCGCGCGGCGGATCGCTGCCGCTCAGGTGCCGCGCGCCGATTCGCGGCGGCTCAGGTGACGGCGAGCAGCACGGCGTCTCCGCTCGCCGCCGCGTCGCGGTAGAAGTCGCGCAGCGCGGTGAAGTTCGGCAGCAGGTAGCTGTCGAACTCGTCGTCGCCGTCGTCCCAGATGTGGGGGTAGATCTCGGCCTCCGACATGGCCGCCGGGTCGAAGCGGGCCCGCAGCGTCGCCTCGTCCACCGTGTCGAGCCCGGCGGCCACGGCGCGCACGGCGTCGGGCATGAGCAGCCGGGCCGGGCCCATCCCGAGATCCGGGCCGATCGGGTCGCCTCCGATGATCGCCGGGCCGGCGTCGCCCCGGACCTCGTACGTGGTGCCGTTCAGCAGGTAGTGCAGCCCGTGCCACGCCTTGTCGAGGTCGAGCTCGTCCGGGCCACCCTGGAACAGGGTGCCGACCTTCTCCGGGTCGGCAAGCACCGCCGCCAGCTCCTCGGCGGACAGCCGGCGTGCGTTGAAGATCATGCCCATGGGGTTGCCTCTCGGGGGTGCCGGTGTGAATCGGCGGCAGAGTAGCGTGCGCGTGCGACAGGCATGACACCATCGGCGCATGGCCACTGACACGCGGCACCTCGGCGTCCACATCGACCGGCCGTTGTCGGAGGTGTACGCCTTCGCCGCCGACCCGGCGAACCTGTCTCGCTGGGCACCGGGCCTCGGCGGCTCGGTGGCCCGGGTCGACGGCCAGTGGTTCGTGGACACACCCGAGGGGCGGGCGCGACTGACGTTCGCGCCGGCAAACGAGTACGGCGTGCTCGACCACGAGGTGCAGACGCCCTCCGGCGAAACGGTGTACGTGCCGTTGCGCGCCATCGCCGACGGCGACGCCACCGAGGTGGTGTTCAGCCTGCGGCGGATGCCCGGCATGAGCGACGCGGACTTCGACCGGGACACCGCGCTCGTAGAGGCCGACCTGGCCCGGCTCAAGGCCGTGCTGGAGAGCGCCGCTAGCTGAGCGGGGCGCGTGGTCGGTCGGCAATCCGGCCTCTACAGTGGGCAAGGAGGGCGCACGATGCCACTGCTGCGGATCCACCTCGACAGCGACCCGACCACCGCCCGCCGCGTCCTGCAGACGCATCGCGATGGCGGCGTGCATCACGAGTCGCGGGAAGCGGCCCGGGAGCAGGTGTGGCGCCAGGGCCGCACCCCGGCCGGTGACCCGGTCTTCGTCGGCATCACCAACGGCCGTCGCAACGTGCAACTGCTCTACGACGTCGAGGTCTACTCCGACACCGTCGCGTGAGCGCTCGCCGGCACTCACCCCCATTGAAATGGGAATTGCGTGCCGGGCTCGGCCGGTGATCGTGAGCGGGACGGAATTCGGCATCCTGCGCGCCGACGTTCGAATTCGGCTCGACGCAGTCCGGCGAGCGCAATTCGTGATTCAGTCGCCGATCGCGTCCCGCATTCGTTCCCTCGTCCAGTATTCGGACGGGTCGGTGGCGCCCGGGCTCGGATTGTGCGTCGCGACCACCGGGCCGGGCGGCGCCGGTCGCGCCGCGCCGCCGTCGCGCGCCGCGACGACCACGACGGCCACGGCCACGGCGAGCGCCGCGACGGCGGCCGCGCCGAGCAGTACACGATGTGACATGTCGCCTCCTCCGGGCCGGTCGGCCGGTGCCGGTCCGCCTGGTGCGCCGGGCGGCACACCAGGCGGACCGCCGGTCACCAGGTGTCGTTCGCGTACGTGTTGTAGAGCGTCCCCACCACCGCGGCGGAGAAGTACGGCGAGCCGTTCGTGTTCGAGCCGCTCGAGTAGCTCATCACCCCGTGCACGTCACCGCGCCTGGTGGTGTTGTCGTAGCTGTAGTACCACGGGCCGCCGCTCGAACCGCCCCCGAAGCCGCAGTTCATCTCGATCCGGTTGCTGCCCGCGTCCCTCGACGTGCCCGAGCAGACCCACTGGATCTCGCCGCTGTCCTTGTTGCTCGGGTAGCCGAAGATGTCGTAGTGGTACGCCCGGCCACCGCCGGTGAGCAGCCCGTTCGCGCCGACCGCGTCCACGACCGACCGGCTGCCGTAGACGAGCGCCACCGCCACGTCGTACTGCCGCTCACGGGTGCTGATCCAGCCGCTCGGCACCGCGAGCGTGGACCAGTCCCAGGTGCCGTACGGCTGTGCGCCGTTGCGGTAGGACGGCACGAACATCCAGTTCGCGGTGTGCCAGTCCCGGCCCGGCCCGTCGTGCACGCAGTGCGCGGCCGTGAAGACCATGTTGCGCGCCGGGCTGTTCACCACGCTCGCCGAGCAGTAGTGGCCCAGGCCGTCGGTCGAGCTGGTGTAGAAGATCTTCCCCACCGTGATCGACTCGTTGAGCTGGGCGCCGAAGCCGCTGCCGTCCTTCGGCGCCACCGACTCCGCGAAGCGCCGCACCCGCTCCGGTGTGGGGCTCTGGGTGACCGGGCCGGCGGACTTCTCCACCTCGTCCGCCGGGGTGGCGGCTGCCATCCGCTCGGCCGTCCAGTAGGCCCTGGCCTGCGAGGACGACCCCGCCTTGCGCTCGATCGACGTGACAGCGGCCGGAGCAGCGGTGCCCGCTGTGGTGCCGGTGGTGGCCAGCGCCGGAGTGCCGGCGAGGATGGCCGGCAGGATCAGGGCCGGCAGGGCCAGGAGTCTGATCGTCGTTTTCATGAAATCCTTCCCAGTGTTCGATTCTTGGATCGAAACTGGAGCGCCCCGTTGTTCATCGCGATGTCGGCAACGTATCGACGGGATTCTGAGCATGTCAACGAATCATGGACGTCGATTGTTTGCAGTGTCGGATGTGCGATCGGAGGGCGATGGAATTCATCGAATAGCAATTTCCCAATGAGTGGGAGGGGGAAAGGGCTGCCCTTCCAGCCCGGCGACACGCCCTCGCGGCAGGTCGCGGAGCGGATCGGGTCGAGCTTCGAGCGCGCGACCGGGCTCAGCGGCGGGTCGACGTCAGGAACCGGGTCCACGCGGCCGGGGTGAAGGTGAGCACCGGCCCGGCCGGGTCCTTCGAGTCGCGGACGCCGACCACACCGGGCAGGTTGCCGGCGACCTCGACGCAGTTGCCGCCGTTGCCGCCGCTGCGGGTGCTCTTGCGCCACCGGGCGCCGCTCAGGTCCATGCCGCCGCCACTTTCCTCAGCAGTTCCAGGGTCCGCGCGCGGGGCAGCGCCTCGCCCCGGATGCGTTCCCACCGACGCTCCAGGGTAGCAATCTCCGAGGGCTGCTCGATGATCTGCGCGCGGGCCTGACTGTCCACGTGCGCCACCCGGTTGCCGTCGCGCAGCTCCGCGATGACGAACGGCCCGTCCAGCCCGGGATAGGTCGGCGTGTCCGCCGGCACCACGTGGAGCTGCACGTTCGGCAGCTCGGCGCAGGCGAGCAGGTGAGTCGCCTGCGCGGCCATCAGCGCCCGGTCGCCGGCGGCGGCGCGGCGCAGCACCTGCTCGTCGAGCACCACGACGTACAGCGGCCCGCGCGGCCGGGTGAGGATGCCCTGCCGGTCCAGCCGGGCGGTGACCAGGTCGGTGACCTCGTCGCAGGTCAGCGGCTGGCCGATGAACGTGGCCCGGGCGTACGCCTCGGTCTGCAACAGGCCCGGCACCCACGCCAGCTCGAAGGTGCGTAGCGCGACCGCCTCGCGTTCGATGTCCACCCACGGGCGGAACCAGACCGGCACGCGGCGGCGGACCGCGTCCGGCCAGAGCGCCTCGATCGGCTGGCCCAGCAGGTTCGCCACAGTCGCGCGGTGCCGGCTTTGCGGGATGTGCCCGGGGTTCGCCCACCGGGCCACCGTCTTCGGATGCAGGCCGAGCCGTTCCGCCAAACTCTCGGCGGTGTGGCCGGCACCGGCCAGCGCGGTGACGAAGGCATGGTTCATGCCTATTCCTCCCCGGAGCAAAAGAACCGTCCGAAGGAGATTACACAACGCTGTGTGATTGTTCGGGCACCCTCGGCACGGTGGAGGCATGACCGAACCGACACCCACATCGGCGTACCCCCGGGTGGTGCTGCCGCTTACCGGCCACCGCGCGTGCGGTCCGGCCTGGCGCTGCGACCGCTGTGGCGAGCCCTGGCCGTGCCCGACCCTGCGGGCCGCGCCCACCGACGCGGCCCGCCGCGCCACGATGATCCCCGAGTTCTCCCGGCTCACCCGGCAGGCAATCCGCGACCTGCGCGGGCGACCCGACGGCCCGGACCCGATCGCGATCGTGCGGCGCTTCCTGTGGTTCCTGCCGCTCACCGACGCCGAGGCACGCGCCGTCGCGCTCCGCCTGCGCTGAGATGTAAGGAAGGGCCCCTTCTTAACAGACGTCTGTTAAGAAGGGGCCCTTCCTTACATGCGAACTCAGCTGGCGATCATCCGGCGCAGCACGTACTGCAGGATGCCGCCGTGCCGGTAGTAGTCCGCCTCACCCGGGGTGTCGATACGGACCACGGCGTCGAACTCCACGCCGGTGTCGGTGGTGACCTTCACCGTGCGCGGGGTCTCGCCGTCGTTCAGCGCGGTGACGCCACTGATCGAGAACGTCTCCGTGCCGGTCAGGCCCAGCGACTCGGCGGTCTCGCCGCCCGGGAACTGCAGCGGCAGCACGCCCATGCCGATCAGGTTCGAGCGGTGGATCCGCTCGTACGACTCGGCGATGACCGCCTTCACGCCCAGCAGCATGGTGCCCTTGGCGGCCCAGTCACGCGACGACCCGGAGCCGTACTCCTTGCCGGCCAGAATGACCAGCGGGACGCCCGCCTCCTGGTACGCCATCGAGGCGTCGTAGATCGAGGACTGCTCACCGGTCAGGTGGTTGACGGTGAAGCCGCCCTCGACACCCGGGACGAGCTGGTTGCGCAGCCGGATGTTGGCGAACGTGCCCCGGATCATCACCTCGTGGTTGCCCCGGCGGGAGCCGTACGAGTTGAACTCGTGCCGGGCCACGCCGTGCTCGGCCAGGTACTTGCCGGCGGGGGAGTCCGCCTTGATCGAACCGGCCGGGGAGATGTGGTCGGTGGTCACCGAGTCGCCCAGCTTCGCCAGCACCCGCGCGTCGGCGATGTCCTGCACCGGGGTCGGCTCCTGCTGCATGCCCTCGAAGTACGGGGGCTTGCGCACGTACGTCGACTCGCCGTCCCAGGAGAACGTGTCGCCGGTCGGGGTGGGCAGCGACTGCCAGCGCTCGTCACCGGCGAACACGTCGGCGTACGCGGCGCTGAAGCCGGTCGCGCCGATCGCCGAGGCGATGACGTCCTGGATCTCGGCGCTGTTCGGCCAGATCTCCCGCAGGTACACCGGGTTGCCCTGGGCGTCCTCGCCGATCGGCTCGTTGGCCAGGTCGATGTCCATGGTGCCGGCGAGCGCGTACGCGACCACCAGCGGCGGGGACGCCAGGTAGTTCATCTTGACGTCCGGGTTGATCCGGCCCTCGAAGTTCCGGTTGCCGGACAGCACCGACACGACGGCCAGGTCACCGTCGTTGACGGCGGCGGAGACCTCCTCCGGCAGCGGGCCGGAGTTGCCGATGCAGGTGGTGCAGCCGTAGCCGACCAGGTTGAAGCCGAGCTTGTCCAGGTACGGGGTCAGGCCGGCGCGGTCGTAGTAGTCCATGACGACCTTCGAACCCGGCGCGAGGGTGGTCTTCACCCACGGCTTGCGGGCCAGGCCCTTCTCCACCGCGTTGCGGGCCAGCAGCGCGGCGCCGATCATGACCTGCGGGTTCGAGGTGTTCGTGCAGGAGGTGATCGCGGCGATCACCACGGCGCCGTGGTCCAGCTCGTACTCGGCGCCGTCGGCGCCGGTCACGCGTACCGGATTGCTGGCCCGGCCGCCCGCTCCCACCGCCGCGGTCTCCAGGTCGCGCGGCGCGTCCGCCGGGTCGTTCACGCCGTTGGCGGGGGAGTCGCTGGCCGGGAAGGACTCGGCGGACGCCTCGTCGGCCGGGCCGTCGGTGCCGAACGGCTTCTCCTGCTGCGGCACGCCCGGCTTGCGGCCCGGGTCGCCGCCGGTCTCGTCGGCGGCCACGTAGTCGCCGAGCGCGGCGCGGAACAGCGTCTTGGCGCTACCAAGCGGCACCCGGTCCTGCGGGCGCTTCGGTCCGGCCAGCGACGGCTCGATGGTGCCGAGGTCCAGCTCCAGGCGCTCGGAGTACTCCGGCTCGCGCTCCGGGTCGTGCCAGAGGCCCTGCTCCTTGGCGTACGCCTCGACCAGCGCCACCTGCTGTGCGTCGCGGCCGGTCAGCTCCAGGTACCGGACGGTCTCGGCGTCGATCGGGAAGATCGCCACGGTCGAGCCGTACTCCGGCGACATGTTGCCGATGGTGGCGCGGTTCGCCAGCGGCACGGCGCTCACGCCCGGGCCGTAGAACTCGACGAACTTGCCGACCACACCGTGCTTGCGCAGCATCTCGGTGATGGTCAGCACCAGGTCGGTGGCGGTGGTGCCGGCCGGCATCTCGCCGGAGAGCTTGAAACCGACGACCCGGGGGATCAGCATGCTGACCGGCTGGCCGAGCATCGCGGCCTCGGCCTCGATGCCGCCGACGCCCCAGCCCAGCACGCCCAGGCCGTTGACCATGGTGGTGTGCGAGTCGGTGCCGACGACCGTGTCCGGGTACGCCTGGCCGTTGCGCTCCATGATCGTACGGGCCAGGTACTCGATGTTGACCTGGTGCACGATGCCGGTGCCCGGCGGGACGACCTTGAACTCGTTGAACGCGGTCTGACCCCAGCGCAGGAACTGGTAGCGCTCCTTGTTGCGCTCGTACTCCAGCTCGACGTTGCGCTCGAAGGCGTCCTCGCGGCCGAACAGGTCGGCGATGACCGAGTGGTCGATGACCAGCTCGGCCGGGGCCAGCGGGTTGACCTTGGTGGCGTCGCCACCCAGGTCACGTACCGCCTCGCGCATGGTGGCCAGGTCGACCACGCAGGGCACGCCGGTGAAGTCCTGCATCAGCACCCGGGCCGGGGTGAACTGGATCTCCACGCTCGGGTCGGCGGTGGCGTCCCACGCGCCGAGCTGCTGGATGTGGTCGGCGGTGATGTTCGCGCCGTCCTCGGTCCGCAGCAGGTTCTCCAGCAGGATCTTCAAGCTGTAGGGCAGTCGCTCGTGGCCCTCCACCTTGTCGATCCTGAAAATCTCGTAGCTCGCGTCTCCGACGCGTAGCTGGGTCTTCGCACCGAAGGTGTCGAGGCTCGCCACGTCGTACTCCTTCACACCAGCGACCGTGAGTAGTCCTGAGCAGTTTGTCGCACCGACCGGGGCGCCGCCGTGCTTAGGCAACACTTACCTGCGTCGGTCTCTACAAAACCGTACGTCCGTCTTGCTATTCATGCAACCTCGTGCCACGCTGCGGGACGAGGAGGTGCCACCATGATCCATCACGTCCTGCTTGCCTGCCCCCGCGGCTCCGAGAATCTCTCCCGCTCCTTCTACACCGGCCTGCTCGGCCTCACCGAGAAGCCCAAACCCCCGGCCCTCGCCGCCCGCGGCGGTTGCTGGTTCACCGGGTACGGTGCCGAACTGCACCTGGGCGTCGAGGACGACTTCCGCCCGGCCCGTAAGGCCCACCCGGCGCTGGTGCGGCCCGACCTGGACGAGCTGGCCGCCCGCCTGCACGCCGCCGGCCACCCCGTGACCTGGGGCGACGAGGAGATTCCCGGCATGCGGCGGTTCCACACGCACGACCCGCACGGCAACCGCCTGGAGTTCTTGGCCCCCGCCGGGTGACCGGGCGCGGGTAGGGTCGGCGGGGTGGTCGACGTACAGCACTGGCTCGCCGCCCTCCCGCCGGGCCTGATCTGCCTGCTCGTGGGCGCCGTCATCGGTGTGGAGAGCATGGGCATCCCGCTGCCCGGCGAGATCGTGCTGGTCAGCGCCGCGCTGCTCGCCGCCACCGGCGCCGTCGGGCCCGAGTGGGTGGCCGCCGCCGCGGCCACCGGCGCGATTCTCGGTGACTCCGTCGGGTACGCCGTCGGCCGCCGCGGTGGCCGTCCCCTGCTGGAGCGGCTCGGCCGCCGTTTCCCGAAGCACCTCGGCCCCGCACACCTGGCCCGTGCCGAGATGAGCTTCGCCCGGCACGGCGTCTGGGCGGTGTTCTTCGGGCGGTTCGTCGCGCTGCTGCGCATCCTCGCCGGGCCGCTGGCCGGGGCGCTGCGCGTGCCGTACCGCCGGTTCCTGATCGCCAACGCCGCAGGCGGGCTGGTCTGGGCTTTCGGCACGACGTACCTGCTCTTCTACCTCGGCCGGGCCGCCGAGCACTGGCTCAAGGACATCTCCTGGGCCGGGCTGGTGCTCGCCATGCTGGCCGGCGTGGTCAGCACCGTGTGGCTGCGCCGCCGGGCCAAGCGCCTGGATCCGCTGGACGCGTCCGACACTCCCGAGCCGGTCCCCGCAGCCGACCGCTGACCCGCGTGGACGTGGCCCGGACGAGCGGGCCGGGTTGCGTAAGCGCGGGTGCGGGCATCCGGTGCGCCGCCCGTCCCGCTGATCATGAAGTTAGCGGCACTTTGTGCCTGTTTTGTCCCGGCCAACTTCATGATCAACGGGGCGGGGTGAGGGTGCGGGGGAGATCTTGGTACGAAACGCCCCTCTAGGGGCCGTTTCGTACCAAGATCTTGAGGTGGTCCGGTCTGCAGGACGCTGGTCCTGGGGAGTGGGACGAGGGCGGGCGGCGGGAGCGGGGGAGAGCGGCGGGCGCTGATGGTTGGTGGTCAGGGGGCGGTCAGCAGGTCGAGCAGGGTGTCGCGGGCGGTACGGACGGCGGCTCGGGACTCCTCGGTGTGGTCGAGCGCGTCGAATCCGTGCTGACCGTTCGGCACGTCCACGACGTGCAGCGGGATGCCGCGTCGCCGGGCGACCGCCGTGAACGCCTCGATGGTGGGTGCGACCTCGGGCCGTTCCCGCCCCGCCCGGGTCAGCACGAGCGTCGGCCGTGCCACGCCCTCCGCCTGCGTGGCCTTGGCACCCGAGCCATCGGAAGAGGTCGCGCCCGGGCCGTCGGCGGGGGAGGCCGTGCCCGACGGAGCGGCGTCACCTGTAGCGGCGGGCGGGTCCAGGGCGTCGAGCGGGCGGAAGCGTGGGTCGACCGGGGGCCACCCGGGCAGCGGGGCCAGCAGCGGATAGGTCGCGGCCAGGCCGCGCAGCCAGCGGGGCGGGTCGCGGAGCCAGTCGCCGAGCAGCAGGCCGGCGCCGGAGAAGAACCAGAGGCCGAGCCGCTCGGCGTCGACGCGAGGATCGGCGCGGAGCAGTTCGGCGGCGGCGGCCACCCGCGCGGCGACGGCGTAGAGGTCGTCCGGGCTCGTCACGGTGAGCCGGGGGATCGCGGCCAGCACGTCCCGCTCGGCGAGCAGCGCGCCGTAGCCCCGGTAGAGCGGCCAGTCGCGCGCATCCGGCGCCTCGGGCGGGCCCGGTACGCCGTGCACGATCACGACGGCGGGGTGCGGGCCGTCGCCGGTGGGTACGTGCAGGTCGACGTCGCCGTGCCGTTCCACAGTGGCGGGCCGGGGATCGAGGACGAACGGACTTTCCCAGAAGCTGGTTCCCATCACGCCGATGCTAGGAGAACCCGCCCGACCTCACCGCCCCGTGACCGTCAGTCAGGAGGACGACGACGCCTTCGCGTGCCGCTCGCGCAGCCGGTCCCGGATCTCCTCCGGGGTGTACGCCCGGCGCCGCCGTTCCGCGCGCGCCACGACCACGCCGGTCGCCGCGACGCCGGCGAGACCCGCGAGCCCGAGTACCTTCCACCACCGCATCCGTTGCCGCATCCGCATAGGGTAGTCCTCCATGAGCATCAGCCTGGACGAGGCCGTCGAGCTGACCCGTACCGGCGACCTGTGGGTGTTCCGTGGGCGCAGCGTGCCCGACCGGGCCATCCAGATCACCACGAACAGCCCGGTCAACCACGTGGGCATGGCCGTGGTGCTCGACGACATGCCGCCGCTGATGTGGCACGCCGAGCTGGGCCGTTCGCTGCCGGACATGTGGACCGGCACCCACCAGCGTGGCGTGCAGTTGCACGACCTGCGCGACGCGGTCTGCGTCTGGGCCAACCGGTACGGCCAGCGGGGCTGGCTGCGTCAGCTCGATCCGCCCGCGGATTCGGCGATGGAGGAGGCGGTGCTGCGTACCGTGGCGCGTCTCGACGGCACGCCGTTCCCGTCCACCGCGCAACTCGCCTGGCGGTGGGCCCGGGGCCGGCTGCCGCGCCCGCGCCGCCTGAGCCCGGGCGGCATCCTGGGCAGGCTCGGCGGCAGGAGCGAGATCGGCAGCCCGGGCATGACCGGCGACAGAGGAGAGACCAACGGCCCGGGCGCGGTCGGCGGCGACAGCGCCGGGGCCCGGGAGCGGGCGCTGGAGACGGCCTACTGCGCCGAGGTGGTCGCGGTGACCTACGAGGCGATGGGGCTGCTGCCCGCCGGGCGGCGGCCCAACTGGTACGACCCGGGGCGGTTCTGGAGCGGCGACGACCTGGCCCTCAGCGGTGGCGCGCAGCTCGGCGCCGAGATCGAGGTGGGGATCCCGCCGCGCTGAGGAAGGTTTGCCGCCGCGCCGGGCCGGTAATGAGGAGCGTCGTGACGGCTTCCACCGACCTCGACACGCTCACCGACTTCTTCGACCGGTACGGCGTGGCGCTGACCACCGCCGACGTGCCGGCCATCGCCGGCTGCTACGCCCTGCCCGGGCTGGTGGTCGCCGACACCTACAGTTTCTCGTTCACCTCACCCGCGGCGGTGGCGCTCAGCTTCGTCGGCGCCGCCCCCGACTACCAGGAGCGGGAACTGGTGGCGGCGAACGCGCAGATCGAGGACGTGCAACAGGTCTCGGCGCTGCTCACCGAGGTGGCGGTGCGCTGGGAGTTCCTGGACAGCCAGGGCGGAGCGGTGCCCGGCGAGCGCTACCGCTACCTGCTGCGCACCACCGAGGACGGCCCGGTGATCTGCACAGTCATCCGTACCGCCTGATCGTGGTGGCGCGGCGGCCGGCCTCGCGGGCCGGCCGCCGCGCCCACTGGCGTCAGCGGTGGTGGGCGCCGGCCCAGCGGTCGGCCTCGGGGGCCGGGTGCAGGCCGGGCTCGTGCAGGCCCTCCTCGGTGACCTGGCCGATCCGGCGGTACGTCTCGGGCCGGCTGGTGCGCAGCACCAGGCCCCAGAGCAGGCCGAGCACGCCCGCCACCACCGGAATCGCCGGCAGCAGCCACTTCAGGTAGCTCGCGGTGTCGGGCGCGAGCAGCGCGTCGAAGTTGAACAGCAGCACCAGCAGCACGGCGGTGAGCAGGATCGTGCCGAGCCCCGGGGCGATCGCCCGCTGCCACGCGCTCTCCGGGCCGGGACGGCCCCGGAAGAAGCCCACCACGGAGGCCGAGGTGAGCGTCATCAGCAGCACGACGCCGACCGCCGCCGCGCCGGACAGCCAGGTGAACAGGTCGATCACCGGGTCGCGGCCGGTCATCGCGAAGGCCAGGAACACCACGACGGCGACCACGCTCTGCATCACCGAGCCCGCGACCGGGGCGCCGCTGCGGCTGGAGGTCGCGCCGAGGAAGCGCGGCAGGACCCGCTCGCGGCCCAGCGCGAACAGGTAACGCGCCACGCCGTTGTGGAAGGACAGCAGGGCGGCGAGCACGCTGGTGATGAACAGGACGTTGGCGATGTCCGCGACGACCGCGCCGGTGTACTGGTCGAGTGCGCCGAAGATGATGCCGGGTCCCGCCTCGGCGCTGGCCGCCGGCGCGTTCTCCGGGCCGGTCAGCACGGTCAGCGCCCACGCGGAGAAGGCGTAGAACAAACCGGTGAACGCCACCGCGATGTAGGTGGCCCGGGCCACGGTGCGCCGCGGGTCCTTGACCTCCTCGCTGTAGATGGCGCCGCTCTCGAAGCCGGTGAAGGAGGCGATGGTGAACGCGAGCACCGCGCCGAATCCGGCGCCGAACAGGTGGCCGGGGCTGATGCCGGCGGTGGTGACCGCGCCGCCGGCCGGGTTGGCGAAGGCGACCAGGTCGAAGATCAGCACGGCGACGCACTCGAGGATGAGCAGCACCGCCAGCACGGTGGCGTTCAGGTCGATGCGCAGGACGCCGAGCGCGCCGATGAAGACCCAGGCCAGCAGCGCCCAGACCCACCAGTCGAGGCTGATGCCGGTCTTGGCGTCCATGAAGTCGCCGAGGATCGCGCCGAGCAGGCCGTAGAGGCCGATCTGGATGGCGTTGTACGCGGCCAGCGCGACCGCCGAGCCGGCCACCCCGCCGGCTCGGCCGAGGCCGTTGGCGATGTACGCGTAGAACGCGCCCGCGTTCGCGACGTACCGGCTCATCGCGGCGTAACCGGTGGCGAAGACGGCGAGCACTGCCGCGAGCAGCACGTACCCGAGCGCGGCGCCGATGTTGCCGCTGACGGCGTACATGGTGGTGACACCACCGCCGAGAACGGTCAGCGGCGCCGACGCGGCGACGGTGAAGAAGACGAGGTGAGCGGTGCCGAGACGACCGCGGCGCAGCCCACCGTCGGAAAAGAACGGATCGGAGGACAAGGCTTCTCCAGGGGAGGGGAGTGAGGGGGTTCAGCTGTCTACTTCGGAACAACCTGAAGCAGGGTATTGGTGATCACTGATTGTCACAAGCCCGCTTCGATATCGATTAGGGCGCGCCTGATCGACCGGAATTGAGCTGTGCGTGGTCATGCCGTACCGTCCCGTGTCGACGTTCACGGCCACCGTTCGAGGATGGACCATGACCTACCCCGGGGCGCAGGCCACCTATCGGCTTGCGGATGCGCTGTTCCTTATCGGACACGACGAGTTCACCGGCAAGCCGCATGTCGCCGTCGACCGGCTGGAGTGCGGGCTGGCGGGCGCCGCGCTCGCCGAATTGATGTTCGAGGGCCGGATCGCCCTCGACGGCGGCGGAATCGCCGCCGTCGATCCGCGACTGTGGCAGGAGCCGCTGACTGATCTGCTGATCACCGAGATCCTGCGTCGCGAGGGCGCGCACCCGGCCCGGCTGTGGATCCGCTACCTGCGGACCCAGCTCAACATCAACGAGCGCGTGGGCACCCGGCTGGTCACCGCCGGCGTGCTCCGCCGGGAGCAGGGCAAACTGATCGGCCGGACGGTGCGCTGGCCGGCCAACGACCCGAACCAGGCGGCCTCGCCGCGGGTGCGGCTGACCGCCATGCTGATGCACTCGTCCCCGGCCGAGCTGGACCCGGGCACGCTGCTGCTGGCAAGCCTCGCCGAGGCCGTCGGACTGGCCACGAACATCTTCGACCCGCAGGTCGGCGTCCGGATGCGGGACTGCCGGCGGTTCCTGCCGGGGCAGCTCGACGGACTGCTCGCCGCCGTCGTGGGCGCGCTCGACGTCAGCACCACGACGGTACGGCGTTGACGTCCCGCCCCGGTGAGGCCCGGGGCGGGACGATCCCGGTCAGGCCGGGTCGCGCCACATCGGGTAGAGGCTGGGCCCGTCCGGCAGGTCGAGCGTGACCGGGCGGCGCCGGAACCCGAGCCGCTCGTAGAGCGCGGCGTTGCGCGGCGAACTGGCCTCCAGGTACGCGGCGGAACCGGCCTGATCCAGCTCGGCCAGCTTGTTACGCAGCAGCGCCGACCCAACGCCCCTGCCGTGATGGTCCGGGTGCACCGCGATGAAGGGCAGGTACCAGTGCGGCTCGCTCGGGTGGCGGGCGCTCATCATCTCGTCGAGCATGCCGAACCGTTTCATGGCCTCCGCGCCGATCGCGGCCTCCATCTCGGCGAACTCGTCGCCGTCCTCGGCCTCGTGGCCGTCGCCGGTGGGCAGCCAGAGCGTCGCGCCCAGCCCGTCACCCGCGACGTGGACCTCGCCGGTGCGCAGCGCCAGCGCGACGAACGGTCCGAAGAAGGCGGGATGGACCCGCGCGCGGTGGTCGTCGGCCGGGAAGACCCAGCCGCTCACCGGATCCCGCATGAACGCCTCGGCGAGGATCGCGGTCACGACGGCGGCGTCCGCCGTGGACGCCCGCCGGATGTTGCCCTGCCACTCAGTCACTGGCCATCCGTCCTACCGGCTCGACGAGCCATTGTGGTCATTGATCGGCGTGCAAGGTATCAGGTGTTCACGTCGTGCGGCAGTGCTCGACCGGCATGCTCGCCGCAGCCCGGTCCGGGTGGCTACTCTGGCCCGGACCCCCGACAGGAGGACCATGTCCCACAAGCGTCGCTCCGGCCCGCAGCCCGGAGCCGCCATGACCTCGTCCCCGTGGATCCTCGTCGCCACCGGCGTGGTCGTGATGGTGGTCCTGCTGGCGGTGGCGCTCGGTTCGGTGCGGGGCCGGAGCACGTTCCCGGCGGCCGACCCGGCCGATCCGCTGATGCCGCTGCCGCACATGCCGCTGACCCCCACGGCGGCCAGCGCCACCGGTCCGTCGTCGGTCTCCACCGCTCCGGTGATGCCGGGCCTGTCGCCCCGGTCCACGGTGCTGCCCGCCGCGCCGACGCCGGCCGCGTCGACACCCAGCCCCCGGGCCGTCGCCCGGCCGGTGCTGCCCCCGTCGCCTCCGCAGTCCGTGGCGCCGCCGTCCGCGGTGACCGGAAGGTACAGCGTGCAGAGCGCCTTCGACGGCGGTTTCATCGGCGAGGTGCTGCTCGTCAACACGGCACGCACGCACCGGGGCTGGACGGTGCGCGCGCTGTTCCCGGGTGGCCGGCTGGTCACCGCCTGGGTCGAGGGCGCCGAGCAGGGCGTGTTCCGCTTCGACGACGGCGTCTTCACCTACCGCAGCGGATTCGACCTTGCCCCCGGGCAGTCCCTGCCGGTGCGGTTCCACATCGAGCGGGCCGGCACCCGGCCGGCGAGCTGCACTGTCGACGGCGCGCCCTGCGCCGCCTGGTAGACCCCGCGTCCCGGGTCGGGGCGACACGTGTGCACCCTCTTGCAAGGTAACTGCTTTGTTGCGACAGGGTTTGCAAGGTATTGCAGAATGTTTCGGCAAGGGCTAGCGTGCGGGCGAATCAGCGACCAGAGAAAGGCCGTCGATGAAACCGCCGCCGATATCCCCCAAGGCGCTGCTCGCCCTGGTCACCTCCCTCGTACTCGCCGTCGTCGGCGTTCCGGTGGCCCTCCACCAGCTCGGCGACGACGCCCCCGACCGCGCCGCCACCCCCGACGTCCTGGCCGCCGGCAACGCTCCCCAGTGGAACCGTGAGCCGTCCCCCGACGTGTTGCTCACGGCCGGCCGCAACACCGCCAAGGCCGAGCAGTTCTACTTCGTCCTGCCGGACCGGTTCGCCAACGGCGACAAGCGCAACGACACCGGCGGCCTGGCCGGCGGCCGGCTCACCACCGGCCACGACCCGACCGACAAGGGCTTCTACCACGGCGGCGACCTCAAGGGCCTGATCGACCGGATGGACTACGTCCAGGGGCTCGGCACCACCGCCATCTGGCTCGCGCCGATCTTCAAGAACCGGCCCGTGCAGGGCACCGGCGCGGACGTCTCGGCCGGCTACCACGGCTACTGGATCACCGACTTCACCCAGGTCGACCCGCACTTCGGCACGAACGCGGAGCTGAAGAAGCTGGTCGACCTCGCCCACCGCCGGGGTATCAAGGTCTACCTCGACATCATCGTGAACCACACCGCCGACGTCATCCGGTACGCCGAGGACAAGTACGGCTACGTGGACAAGAAGACCGCGCCCTACCGCGACGCGCAGGGACGTCCCTTCGAGGACCGGAACTACGCCGACGGCACCCGGAAATTCCCCGCCGTGAACGAGAAGTCGTTCCCGTACACGCCGACGTTCGCCACCCCGGCCGACGCGAAGGTCAAGGTGCCGGCGTGGCTGAACGACCCGACCATGTACCACAACCGCGGTGACTCCACCTTCGCCGGGGAGAACAGCGAGTACGGCGACTTCTCCCGCCTCGACGACCTGTGGACCGAGCGGCCCGAAGTGGTACGGGGCATGACCGACATCTACGCCGAGTGGATCGGCAAGGTCGGTGTGGACGGGTTCCGCCTCGACACCGTCAAGCACTCGAATCTCGAATTCTGGCCGCAGTTCGCCCGGGGTGTCGAGTCCGCCGCGGCCAAGGCCGGCAAGAAGGACTTCTTCATGTTCGGCGAGGTCTACAGCGCCGAACAGGAGATCCAGTCCACCTACGTGCGGCGCGGCGGTCTCCCCGCCACGCTCGACTTCTCCTTCCAGGAGGCGGCCCGCGGCTACGCTGCCGCCGACGGCTCGGCCAAGGCGCTCGCCGACGTGTACGCCAAGGACGACCTGTACGCCGCGCGGGACACGAACGCCAACCGGCTCACCACGTTCCTCGGCAACCACGACATGGGCCGGATCGGCTCGTTCGTCGCCGCCGCCGGCGGGGACGACGCCGCCCAGCTGAAGCGCAGCCGGCTCGCCCACCAGCTCATGTTCCTCACCCGCGGCCAGCCGGTCGTGTACTCCGGCGACGAGCAGGGCTTCACCGGACCGGGCGGGGACAAGGACGCCCGGCAGGACATGTTCGCCTCGCGGACCGCCGACTACCTCGACGACGACCTGATCGGCACCACCCGGACCCACGCCGTCGACCAGTACGACACCCGCCACCCGCTCTACCGGACCATCGCCGAGCTGGGCGGCCTGCGGGCCGCGCACCCGGCGCTGCGCGACGGCGTCCAGGTCACCCGGCACGCCGCCGACGGCCCCGGCGTCTTCGCGTTCTCCCGCGTCCTGCCCGCCGACCGGATCGAGTACGTGGCGGCGGTGAACAACGCCGCCACCCCGCAGACTGTCCCGGTGGACACCTGGTCGGCCGGCGCCCGTTTCACCGGCGTGTACGGCGGCGCCGCGGACGTGACGGCCGCCGCCGACGGCAAGCTGAGCCTCACCGTGCCGGCGATGTCGGCGGTGGTGCTCAAGGCCGACCGGGCGATCCCGCACGCCGGGAGTGCCCCGAAGATCACGATCACCGAGCCGGGTGACGCGCCCGCCCCCGGCAAGGCCACCGTCACCGCCCAGGTCACCGGCGACCCGCTCGCCACCGTCACGTTCGCCGCCCGGGTCGCCGGTGGGAAGTGGACGCTGCTCGGCAGCGCGCACCGCGCCCCGTACACCGTGCACCACGACCTCACCGGCCTGCCCGGCGGCACCACTGTCGAGTACAAGGCGGTGGTCCGCGACGGCAAGGGCCGCACCGCCACCGCCCGCGCCACCGGCACCGTCGGCACCCCGGACCGGGGCGAGTCGCGGGACTGGGCGATCGTGCACTACAAGCGACCGGCCGGTGGGTACGACGACTGGCGGCTCTACGCCTGGGGTGACATCGACCCGGCGTACGTCACCGAATGGCCCGCCGGGCAGCCGTTCGCCGGCGAGGACTCGTACGGCCGGTTCGCCTGGGTGAAGCTCAAGCCGGGCGCGACGTCGGTCGGCTTCGTCGTGGTCGACTCCGACGGCAACAAGGACGTCGCGGCCGACCGCTTCGTCGACGTGACCCGGACCGGGGAGGTCTGGGTCAAGCAGGGCGATCCGGAGGTGTACCCGACGCGGCAGGCCGCCACCGGCGAGCCCGACCCGCCGGTGGCGCAGGACACGGCGCTGATCCACTGGCGCAAGGCCGACGGCAACTACGACGGCTGGGGTCTGCACCTGTGGGACGGCGCGGCCAGCCCGACCGACTGGGCCACGCCGCTCAAGCCGGAGAAGATCGACGCCTACGGCGCGGTGTTCCGGGTGCCGCTGACGGCCGGCGCGACCGGGCTGAGCTACATCGTGCACTCCGGCGACGAGAAGGATCAGCCCGTGGACCAGCGGCTGGACTTCGCCACCGCCGGGCGCGAGGTGTGGCTGCTCGCGGGCGTCAAGGGCCGGCTGCTGCCGACCACCATGTCCGACGCCGCTACCGACATCGACATCACCAGGCAGAAGGCGAACTGGATCGACAGGTCCACAGTCGCCTGGGCCACCGGTCCGACCGACGGCAGGCGGTACGCGCTCGCGGTCGCCCCGGCCGGTGGGATCGGCGTCGCCGACGGCGAGCTGACCGGCACGTACACCGAGTTGCCGCTGCGGGCGCAGCCCAACGGGCTGACCGAGGCGCAACGGCAGGCGTACCCCCATCTCTGGGACCGTCGCGCCTTCACGCTCGCGCGCGGCGACCTGGCCAAGGTGCCGGCGGCGCTGCGCGGGCAGCTCGTGGTGACCGAGCGGGACGCCGAGGGCGCCCTGCTCGCCGCCACCGGCGTGCAGATCCCCGGCGTGCTCGACGACGTCTACGCGGCCGCGACCGGGGCGAAGCTCGGCCCGACGTTCGCCGGGCGGGTGCCCACGCTGGCCGTGTGGGCGCCGACCGCGCGGACGGTGTCGCTGGAGCTGTTCGACTCGCCCACAGCCAAGCCGACCACTGTGGCGATGCGCCGCGACGACCGCACCGGCGTCTGGTCGGTACGCGGCACGAAGGCATGGAGCGGCCGCTACTACCGCTATCAGGTACAGGCGTGGCAGCCGGCGGCGCAGAAGGTGGTCACCGCGTCGGTGACCGATCCGTACTCGGTGGCGCTCGCGCCGAACTCCACACACAGCCAGATCGTCGACCTGACTGACCCGGCGCTCGCGCCGGCCGGCTGGGCGAACCTGCGCAAGCCGGCCGCCCCGCCGGCGTCGAAGGCCCAGATCTCCGAGCTGTCGGTGCGGGACTTCTCCGTCGCCGACAGCACGGTCCCGGCCGAGCGGCGGGGCACCTACCTGGCGTTCACCGACCCGCAGACGGCGGGCATGAAGCACCTGCGGGCGCTCGGCGACGCCGGGGTCAACTACCTGCACCTGCTGCCGGCCTTCGACTTCGCCACCATCCCGGAGAAGCGGGTCGACCAGGCCGAGCCGGCCTGCGACCTGGCCGCGCTGCCGCCGGACTCCGAGCAGCAGCAGAAGTGCGTCGCTGCGGTCGCCGACACCGACGGCTACAACTGGGGGTACGACCCGCTGCACTACACGGTGCCGGAGGGCGGGTACGCCACCGATCCGAACGGCGCCAAGCGCACCACCGAGTTCCGGCAGATGGTCGCCGGGGTGAACAAGGCCGGCCTGCGGGTGGTCATGGACGTGGTCTACAACCACACCTCGGCCGCCGGCACCGACCCGAAGTCGGTGCTCGACCAGGTGGTGCCGGGCTACTACCACCGGCTCCTGGACGACGGGTCGGTGGCCAACAGCACCTGCTGCGCCAACACCGCCCCGGAGCACGCCATGATGGGCAAGCTCGTGGTGGAGTCGCTCGTCACCTGGGCCAAGGCGTACAAGGTCGACGGCTTCCGGTTCGACCTGATGGGCCACCACCCGAAGGCGAACATCCTGGCCGTGCGGGCCGCGCTCGACAAGCTCACGCTCGCCCGCGACGGCGTGGACGGCCGGAAGATCCTGCTGTACGGCGAGGGCTGGAACTTCGGCGAGGTCGCCGACGACGCCCGGTTCACGCAGGCCACCCAGGCCAACATGGCCGGCACCGGCATCGGCACGTTCAACGACCGGCTCCGCGACGCGGTACGCGGCGGCGGCCCGTTCGACGCCAACCCGCGGGCGCAGGGCTTCGCCTCCGGCCTGTACACCGACCCGAACGGCGACGAGGTGAACGGCACGGCGGCCGAGCAGCGGGCCCGGCTGCTGCACCAGCACGACCTGATCAAGGTGGGCCTGACCGGGAACCTGCGCGACTACCGGTTCACCGACTCCTCCGGGAAGCGGGTCACCGGCGCGCAGGTCGACTACAAGGGCGCACCGGCCGGATACACGGCAGCGCCGGGCGAGGCGGTCACCTACGTCGACGCGCACGACAACGAGATCCTGTACGACGCGCTGGCGTACAAGCTGCCGCAGGGGACCTCGGCGCAGGACCGGGCCCGGATGCAGGTGCTCGCGCTGGCGACCACAGCGCTCGGGCAGGGCGCCGGGTTCGTCACCACCGGTTCGGAGCGGCTGCGCTCGAAGTCGCTGGACCGCAACTCGTACAACTCGGGGGACTGGTTCAACCAGATCCGCTGGGACTGCGCCCAGGGCAACGGGTTCGGCGCCGGCCTGCCGCCGGAGCAGGACAACCGTGACAAGTGGTCGTACGCGAAGCCGCTGCTGGCCGACCCGAAGCTGGTGCCGGACTGCGCGGCGGTCGAGCTGGCCGACGCCCGGTACGCGGAACTGCTGCGCGTGCGCCGGTCCTCGCCGGTGTTCGGGCTCGACACCGCCGAGCAGGTGCAGAAGCGGGTGGCGTTCCCGCTGTCCGGCGCGAAGGAGACCCCGGGCGTGCTCACCATGACCCTCGACGCGCGAGGGCTGGACGGGACGTGGAAGTCGGTGACTGTCGTCTTCAACGCCACGCCGGAGACGGCGAAGCAGACCGTCACCGGGCTGCGCGGGGCGAACGTGGCGCTGCATCCGGTGCTGCGGAACTCGGCGGACCCGGCGCTGCGTACCGCGTCGTTCGACCGGGCCGCCGGCACGTTCACCGTGCCCGCGCGCAGCGTGGCGGTGTTCGTCCAGAGCTGACCGGCACGGCCGACCGGCCCCCTGCCACTTCGCGTGGCAGGGGGCCGGTCGCGTACCCCGGACCGTCAGGTCAGTTGAAGCAGTCCTCGACGGTGTTGGCGCAGTTGGTGGGGTCGTTGTTGCTGATGAGGGACTTGTCGTCGAGCTTGACGCGTCCTTCGTTGTTGAGGACGCCGCCGGCGACCCGGTGGAGCTTGCTGGAGTCGGTGGCGGTGTTCTTGGTGACGTGGGTCTTGGTGAGGGTGATCTTGGCCTTGTTGTTGAAGATGCCGCCGCCGTTGAGGGCGGTGTTGGCCTTGATCTCGGTGTCGCGGATGGTGAGGGTGGCGTTGTCGTCCTTGTCGTGCTCGCGGGCGAGGAAGCCGTCCTCGATCTTGATGAGCCACTCACCGTTGAAGATGCCGCCGCCGAACCGGCCGGCGGTGTTGTCGACGATCTTGCTGTCGGCGATCGTGGCGCTGGCGTGCTCCTTGTTGTTCGGGTAGCCCCAGTGCTTGCCGCCGGTGACCACCACGCCGCCGCCGTTGCCGTCGGCGTGGTTCTTGGCCACGTGGACCTTCTCCAGGAGCAGGTCCGTGTTCTCGGCGTAGACGCCGCCACCGTTCTCGCAGGCGGTGTTGCCCGTGATCGCGGTGAAGGAGACCGTGACGGTGCCGCCGCTGCTGAACAGACCGCCGCCGTTCTTGCCGGCGCGGTTGTCCGACAGGCTGGACTTGACGCCGTCCTTGCCGTGGTCGGAACCGAAGATTTCGACGATCCCGGCCTCGTGGTGCTTCTCCTTCTTGTCGTAGCCCTTCGGCGCCTCGGAGCCCTTGGGCGCCGCGGCGGCCGCCGGGCCGTGCTCGCCGGAGAAGCCGCCGCCGTTGGCGATGCCGCCGCCGTTGCCGGCTGCGGTGTTGTCGTCGACGTGGGTTTCCTCGACCTTGAGGATGCCCTCGTTGAAGATGCCGCCGCCGTCGCCCTGGGCGTGGTTGCTGACGACCTTGCTGTCCTTGAGCCAGGTGCGGCCGTAGTTGGCGATGGCGCCGCCGTCGCCCTCGGCGTTGTTGTCGGTCAGCTTCACGTTGACCAGGTGCGCGCTGCCGCCACGCTCGACCAGGAGCGCGCCGCCGTCGCCCTCGACCCGCTTGTCGTCGTCCTTGCTGTCGTTCATGCCGTCGGCGACCGGCGTGACCGCCGCCGCCGTGGTGGCGGTGGTGGCCGCGGCCGGAGCCGCGACAGCCGGGGCGGCGGCCGGCGGCTGGCCGGTGCCGTTGCCCGGAGCGGGCGACTGGCCGTTGCCGGGCGCCGGAGCGGGGCCACCGCCGCCGGGGTACTTGAACTCGTTGGCGTTGCCGCCCTTGACGGTGAGGTCCTTGAGGGTGAGGTCGCCGCCGTCGACGACGCGGAAGATGCGGAAGGTGTCTTCGGCGTCGCGCTTGATGGTGGAGCCGTTGCCCTTGATGGTGACGTCCTGCTTGATCTCGGGCAGGGCGGAGCCGAACTTGCGGTCCTTGACGCCGAGTTCGTAGGTGCAGTTCTCGGCGAGCTTCAGGGTGCCGCCGTGGTCGCGGTTGGCCAGTTCGAGGGCGTCGATCAGGGCGTCGTCGTCGCAGGCGACCTCGCGGGTCTTGCCGTGGTCGTCCTTGCCGTCCTTGCCCCAGTCGCCCTTGTCCGGGCCCCACTCGCCACGGTCGCGGCCTTCCTCGCCACGGTCCTTGCCGTCCTTGCCGTGCCCGTCCTTGTCGTAGCCGTCGTGGCCGTACTTGTCCTCGGCGCCCTTGTCGCCGTGGTCGCCGTCGCTGAGCTGCTGCGTGGTCGACCACTTGACGTCGGCGAGCCGGTGCGGGCCGGTGGCCCCGGTGGTCGCATAGGCCACGCCGGCGAGGCTGACCGCTCCGGTCAGGCCCACGACGCCGGTGGCGAGCCACATCCGGCGACGCCGGAGCGGGGAGATGGTCTTGCTGGTGGCGCCATTGTTATTGCGAAGGTAGTTGGACATCGGAGCTCTCTGCCCTCTCCTTGTACCTGACAAGGTCGCTTCGCCCTGGCGAGGCGGCCTTCGCTACAAATCGGTTGTAGCTGCTGAGAACGACCGTATGAGAACCTTCTTCGCCTCGTGGCCATACACGAAAAAAACCCGCATAAGGGTGCGGGTGGGATGGGCAGGCGCAGTGCGGCCCGGACGCCCCGGCGGGGGACACCGCGGCCAGTCGGGGCGCGCGTCACAGTTGCTCCGGGGTGGGAGCCCTCCGCGCGCCGTCCGCGGCGCGAGGAGGGCTCCCCGGTTATGTGGTGGAACGGATCAGTTGAAGCAGTCCTCGACGGTGTTGGCGCAGTTGGTGGGGTCGTTGTTGCTGATGAGGGACTTGTCGTCGAGCTTGACGCGTCCTTCGTTGTTGAGGACGCCGCCGGCGACCCGGTGGAGCTTGCTGGAGTCGGTGGCGGTGTTCTTGGTGACGTGGGTCTTGGTGAGGGTGATCTTGGCCTTGTTGTTGAAGATGCCGCCGCCGTTGAGGGCGGTGTTGGCCTTGATCTCGGTGTCGCGGATGGTGAGGGTGGCGTTGTCGTCCTTGTCGTGCTCGCGGGCGAGGAAGCCGTCCTCGATCTTGATGAGCCACTCACCGTTGAAGATGCCGCCGCCGAACCGGCCGGCGGTGTTGTCCGCGATGGCGCTGTCGGCGATCGTGGCGCTGCCCTCGTGGCCGTCCTTCTCGGCGCCGTTGCCGGCCCAGTCCCGCCCGCCGGTCGTCACCACGCCGCCGCCGTTGCCGTCGGCGTGGTTCCCCGCCACGTGGACCTTCTCCAGGAGCAGGTCCGTGCTCTCGGCGTACACGCCGCCACCGTTGTCGCAGGCGACGTTGCCGCCGATGGCGGTGAACGAGACGGTGACCCAGCCGCCGCTGCTGAACAGACCGCCACCGTTGTGACCCGCCCGGTTGCGGCTCAGCGTGCTCAGCGAGGCGTCCTTGCCCTCGTGCGCACCGATGATCTCGACAGTGCCCGCGTGGTGCTTGCCGTGCTCACCCTTGTCGGCCTTCATCGCCGAGGTCAGGTCGACCGGACCGTCGTGGTGCTCACCGCTGCCGTTGGCGATGCCGCCGCCGTTGCCGGCTGCGGTGTTGTCGTCGACGTGGGTTTCCTCGACCTTGAGGATGCCCTCGTTGAAGATGCCGCCGCCGTCGCCCTGGGCGTGGTTGTCGACGACCTTGCTGTCCTTGAGCCAGGTGCGGCCGTAGTTGGCCACGGCGCCGCCGTCGCCCTCGGCGCTGTTGTCGGTCAGCTTGACGTTGTGCAGGTGCGCGCTTCCGCCGCGCTCGACCAGCAGCGCGCCGCCGTCGCCCTCGACCCGCTTGTCGTCGTCCTTGCCGTCCGGCCCGGCCGCCTTCGGTACCGACGGCCCGGGGTACTTGAACTCGTTGGCGTTGCCGCCCTTGACGGTGAGGTCCTTGAGGGTGAGGTCGCCGCCGTCGACGACGCGGAAGATGCGGAAGGTGTCTTCGGCGTCGCGCTTGATGGTGGAGCCGTTGCCCTTGATGGTGACGTCCTGCTTGATCTCGGGCAGGGCGGAGCCGAACTTGCGGTCCTTGACGCCGAGTTCGTAGGTGCAGTTCTCGGCGAGCTTCAGGGTGCCGCCGTGGTCGCGGTTGGCCAGTTCGAGGGCGTCGATCAGGGCGTCGTCGTCGCAGGCGACCTCGCGGGTCTTGCCGTGGTCGTCCTTGCCGTCCTTGCCCCAGTCGCCCTTGTCCGGGCCCCACTCGCCACGGTCGCGGCCTTCCTCGCCACCGTCCTTGCCGTACCCCTCGTCGTGCTTGCCGCTGTCGGAGTCGTTGCCGGCGTTCTGGGGAGCGGCGGCGTGGTTGTCCGCCACCGGCTCGGTGCCGGACTTGTCGTCGCGGGCGGCGAGACCACCCAGCGCCGCCAGCCCGACGACGCCGGTCAGCCCGGCCACGCCGGTGGCGACCCAGAGCGCCCGCCGCTTGCTCGTCCGCGGAGGAGGCGCCATCGGCGTCCCGCCGTCGGGTGTCGTTACGTCGTTCGACATGAGAGCCCTTTCGGTTCTTCCCAAACGGGTCGCACCGCCCCCAGGCCGGGCGACCAGCTACAAACCGGTTGTAGCCTCTGATCGACACCGTATGAGAAGGTTCCTCGCGAGGAAGACGTATCCGAAAAAAGCCCGCATTCCTCCCACGAACGGCGGTCGGTGACCAACCACCTGAGCGGGACAGCAACGGCCCAGACGGCGGCGGGCCCCACCACCTGCCGTCAAGGCGCGGTGGTGGGGCCCGCCGGACGTCGCGGCCCGGAGGATCAGCCGGGCAGGCGGGGACCCGCCTCACGCTGCTCGGCCAGCCAGGTCTCCACCTCGTCCGAGCGGCGCGGCAGCCCGGCCGAGAGGTTCACCGGGCCGTCCGCGGTGACCAGGATGTCGTCCTCGATCCGGACGCCGACGCCCCGCAGCTCCTCGGGGACCAGCTCGTCCTCCGGCTGGAAGTAGAGCCCCGGCTCGACGGTGAGCACGTACCCCTCGCCGAGCGGCCCCTCCCGGTAGTTCTCCTTGCGCGCGTTGGCGCAGTCGTGCACGTCGATGCCGAGCATGTGGCTGGTGCCGTGCAGCGTCCACCGCCGGTAGACCGTCGAGGCCGGGTCCATCGCCTCGTCCACGCTCACCGGCAGCAGCCCGAGATCCTTCAGCGCCTCCGCCAGCACCCGCATCGAGGCCAGGTGCACGTCCCGGAACGCCACGCCCGGCCGGCACATCTCGATGCCCGCCTGCTGGGCGGCGTACACGGCGTCGTAGACCTGGCGCTGCAACGGCGTGAACCGGCCGTCGACCGGCAGCACCCGGGTGACGTCGGCGGTGTAGAGGTTGCGGTTCTCCACGCCCATGTCCATCAGCAGCAGGTCACCCGGGCGGGTGGCGCCGTGGTTGTGCACCCAGTGCAGGATCGTCGCGTGCTCGCCGGCCCCGACGATCGAGCCGTACCCGACGTCGTTGCCGTCGTGGCGGGCACGCAGCGCGAAGACGCCCTCCAACAGCCGCTCGGAGACGCCACGGTCGGCCGGCAGCGCCCGCGCCACGTCCTCGAAGCCGCGCACGGTGGCGTCACACGCCTCCTGGAGCTGCGCGATCTCCCACTCGTCCTTGACCAGCTTCAGCTCGGCGACCGCGATGGCCAACTCCCGGTCGCGGCCGGGCTGACCGTCGGCGCGCGCGCCGTCGTACTGACGCACCGCGGCGTCCACCCGGGCGTCGAAGCCGCGCAGCACCCGGGTACGCCCCGGCGCCAGCTCGGCCAGCGCCGCGTCCAGCTCGCTCAGGTCGGCCGTCGGCAGGCCCAGCTCGGTCGACTTCTCCCGCAGCGTCGGCCGGCGGCCCACCCACAGCTCACCGTGGCGGCTGCGGAAGAACTCGTCGGTCGCCCGGGACGACCGGGGCCGCATGAACAGCGTGGACTCGCCGCCCGGGCGCAGCACGAGGACGCTGTCCGGCTCCAGGTCGCCGGTCAGGTACGCGAAGTCGCTGCCCGGACGGAACCGGTGGTCGGTGTCGTTGGCGCGTACCTTCTCGTTGCCCGTGGGGATGACCAGCGTCTCGCCCGGGAAGGCCTCGGCCAGCGCGGCCCGCCGCTTGGCGTGGTTGGGCGCCTCCGGGCGCGGCGCGACCGGCAGTTCGGTGTCCCGCCAGCCCTGGCGCATGAACGACAGGAACGCCTCCGGGAAGTCCGGGTCGTGCGACTCCGTACCGTCCGCCGGTTTGCCCTGCCGCGTCCGCTCCTCGGCCATGATCCGTCCCTCCCTGAGCCTCGTCGCTGGTCCAGACGGTACCGCGCGCACGACAGCGGGAGGTGCCTGCGGTGCCGCGACGGTGGCTTCCGGCGCGTGGAAAGATGGCGGCCATGTGCGGACTCCTGGCCTTCTTCAGCGCGCGCGGCGACGCCGCCGCCCACCGCGACAACATCGCCGGCGCACTGGAGTGCCTGCACCACCGTGGCCCGGACGAGACCGGGGTCGAGGTGGTCGGCGACGCCTCCGGCCGGTACGCGGACGGCGTGTTCGCGCACAAGCGCCTGGCGATCATCGACGTGGCGCTGAGCCACGAGCCCCTGCCGTACGCGGGCGGGCGTTACCTGCTCACCTTCAACGGCGAGATCTACAACTACATCGAGCTGCGTGAGGAGCTGATCCGCGACTACGGCGCCCAGTTCGCCACCAACGGCGACGGCGAGGTGATCGTCGCCGGCTACCACTACTGGGGTGAGCAGGTGCTCACCAAGCTGCGCGGCATGTTCGCGTTCGTCATCTGGGACCGGCAGGAGCGGCGGGCCTTCGGCGCGCGCGACTACTTCGGTATCAAGCCGCTGCACTACCTGGAGACCCAGGACGGCCTCTATCTCGCCTCGGAGAAGAAGGCGCTGCTGCCGTTCGCGCACTCGGCGTACCAGGGCGACGCGGGCATCGACACCGCGAACCTGAGCCACTACCTGACGCTGCAGTACGTGCCGGAGCCGGGCACGCTGCACAAGGGGATCAGCCGGATCGGGTCGGGGGAGTACCTGACCTGGACCCCGGGCGGCCGGATCGAGGTGCGCCGCTGGTACCGGCCGGTGTTCCGCCCGGCCCCGGTCTCCGACGAGCAGCGGCTCTACCACGACATCCGGGAGACGCTGCGGGAGAGCGTCCGGATGCACATGCGCTCGGACGTGCCGGTCGGCTCGTTCCTGTCCAGCGGCATCGACTCCACCGCGGTGGTGGCGCTGGCCCGCGAGTTCAACCCGAACATCCTCACCTTCACCGTCGGCTACGACGTGCCCGGCTACTCCGAGATCGACGTGGCCCAGGACTCGGCCCGGCACCTCGACGTGACCACCATCCCGACCAAGATCGGGCCGCAGGACATGATCGACGCGCTGCCGAAGATCGTCTGGCACCTGGACGACCCGGTCGCCGACCCGGCGCTGGTGCCGCTCTACTTCGTGGCGAAGAAGGCCGCCGAGCACGTCACAGTGGTGCTCTCCGGCGAGGGCGCGGACGAGTTCTTCGGCGGCTACACGATCTACCGGGAGCCGCTGTCGCTCAACGCGGTGAACAGCCTGCCCGACGGCGTGCAGAAGGGCCTGCGCGCGGTGTCCAAGGCGATCCCGCAGGGGGTCAAGGGCAAGAGCTTCCTGGAGCGCGGCACCACCCCGATCGAGGAGCGCTACTACGGCAACGCCCGGATGTTCACCGAGGAGGAGAAGCAGCACCTGCTGCGCCGCTACGACCCCTCGGTGCGCTACACGGACGTGACCGCGCCGATCTACGCCGAGTGCACCGAGCTGGACGACGTCACCAAGATGCAGTACGTCGACCTCTACACCTGGCTGCGCGGCGACATCCTGGTCAAGGCCGACCGGATCTCGATGGCGCACTCGCTGGAGGTGCGGGTGCCGTTCCTGGACCGGGAGGTGTTCAACGTCGCCGCCGGCATCCCTGTCGACCTGAAGCTGCCGCCCCGCTCCGAGGCCACCAAGTACGCGATGCGCCAGGCGCTGCAGGGCGTCGTGCCGCCGGCCATCGTCAACCGCAAGAAGCTGGGCTTCCCGACCCCGACCCGGGTCTGGCTGCGCGGCGAGATGTACGAGTGGGCGCGGCACGTGCTGTCCACCTCGGGCGCGGGCGACCTGATCGACCTGTCGTACGCGATGCGCCTGCTGGAGGAGCACAAGCGGGAGGAGGCCGACCACTCCCGCAAGGTGTGGACCGTGCTGATCTTCTGCATCTGGCACGCCATCTTCGTGGCCAAGACGCTCGACCCGGGCATCCAGCGCAACCAGTCGGCGCTGCTCACCAAGCCGGTCGTCGGCAGCATGGTCCGCTGACCCGAGCGTGACGAGGAAGGGCCCCCGGGATGTTCCCCGGGGGCCCTTCCCAGTGCGTGATCAGCGACCGGTGCAGGTGACGGTCGGCAGGGAGTTGGTGCCGGAGAAGTTCGCCGTGAAGCCGAACGTCGTGGTGCCCTCCGGCGGGACGCTGCCGTTGTAGGCGGCGTTGGAGACGCTCACCGACGCCCCGCTGCCGCTCAACGTGCCGTTCCACACCTGGTTGATGGTCTGGCCGCTGGGCCAGGTCCAGTTCGCGGTCCACCCGGAGTACGTCCGGGTGCTGTGGTTCATGATCGTCACTTCGCCCTGGAAGCCGCCACCCCAGGCGGTGACCACCTTGTACACCGCCATGCAGGAGCCGGACGGCATGGTCGGGCTGGTCGTCACCGGCGGAGGCGAGGTCGGCGGCGCGGTCGTCGGGGGCGCGGTGGTCGGCGGCGCGGTGGTCGGCGGTGCGGTCGTCGGGGGGTTGCTGCCGCCCGAGCCGATCCCGGTCACCTCGCCGTTACCGCCGTCGAACGTCACGTCCGAGCAGCCGAAGAAGTTCTCCTGGCTGTCCGAGCGGACCCAGCGCGAGTAGATGATGTGCCGGCCGCTCTTGTTCGACGGCAGGTTGCCGCTGAAGTAGTAGTGGCCGTCGTTGGTGCCCACAGCGCCGCGCTGCGGCGGGTTGGTGACCTGCAGGAACGGCTGCTCCTCCAGGTCGCTCCAGGCCAGCGGCCGGTTCGGGCTCCAGCTGTCCTTGGTCACGTAGAAGTAGAACGTGCCCGGGTGGTGGGCCCAGTTGCTGTACCGGAACTCGATCGACCGCCCGGCCGTCAGGTGCGTGAGCGGCCAGTCGTTACGCGCCGCGTCGTACCCGCTGAAGCCGGGGTTGCCGCCGCTGCACAGCTTGCCGTCGGGGATGAACCCGACGGTGCGCCCGCCGGCGTCGGAGCGCAGCACGCTGAACCAGTTGTACAGCGAGTTCGCCCCGCTCTCGGCCACCGCCGACGAGCAGGCGGGGTTGTTCGGCCGGATCTCACCGGTTCCGGTGAGGCCGTCCTTCCAGCACAGGTAGGTGCGGGCGCCCGGCGTCATGGCCGCGCCGTGCGCGGCCGCCGGTCCGGAGTTGGTGACCAGGGCGAACGCGCCCAGGGTCAGGGTGGCGGCCGCGGTGAGCAACGCGGCCGTACGGGATCGGGTTCGGTGCACGGGGATCTCCTGACTCGCGGAGCGTGGCCCGGTTCGGCCCGCCCCGCTGCGACGAGCGGATGCGACGATCGCGGTGCCCGCGCCCGGTCAGCGTGCGGCCGGGGCCGTCGACGGGCGCGCACCGTCTGCGGTCCGTTGCCCAACGGACCGTGGATGCCCTCGCGTCGGATCGACCCGGCGGCCGGTGACGCGGCAGCCCCCGCGTCGTCACCCGGCACCGCAATCCCACCACGTCCGGGCGCGGCCCGCAATAGGTGCTGCTCGATGCCAGGGTCCCGGCGCGCGGGGCACCCGGCATGCGCCAGGATCGGGGGGAGGACGACGAGGGGAGCCAGGATGGGGTACGCGGTGGTGCTCGGCGAGGCGCTCGTGGACCTGCTCGACGCCGAGCACGACGGAGAGCCCGTCTACCGGCAGGCGATCGGCGGCGGGCCGCTCAACGTGGCGGTGGCGATCGCCCGGCTCGGCGGGGACGCGCGGTTCGTCGGGTCGCTCGGCGACGACGCGCTGGCCGGGCGGATCCGCGCCTTCCTCACCGGCGCCGGTGTGGACGTGACCGGGGCGGTGACGGTGCCGGCCCCGACCACCCTTGCGGTGGCCACCTTCGCCGGCCCCGAGCCGGAGTTCCGCTTCTACGGCGAGCCCCGCTCGTACGCGCTGCTCGGCCCGGACGACCTGGACGTGGCGCTGGTCGAGGGCGCGGACGTGCTCTACTGCGGCTCGATCGTGCTGCTCGACCCCCCGGTGCTGGCCGCCGCCCGCCGCGCCTGGTCGATCGCCGGCGGGCTGCGGGTGTTCGACCCGAACGTCCGTCCCAGCCTGCTCACCGCCCCGGGCGCGCTGGACGGGCTGCGCGCGGTGGTCGCCGAGTTCGCCGCCGCGGCGCACCTGGTCAAGCTCAGTTCCGCCGACGCGCGGGTGCTCTACCCGCACGAGCCGGTCGAGGGCGTGGCCGCGTACCTGCGGGAACTGGGCGCGAGCACGGTCGTGGTCACGCTCGGCGCGGACGGCGCGCTGGTCGCCGCCGCCGACGACGTGGTACGCGTGCCCGCCCCGAAGGTCGACGCGGTGGACGCGACAGGCGCGGGGGACTCGGTGATGGGCGCGCTGGTGGCCGAGCTGCTGACCGCGGGTGAGCCGGCCGATCCGATCGGCTGGCGGGAGCGGGTGGCATTCGCGCTGCGGGTGGCCGCGGTGGTCTGCGAGTCACCGGGCGGCGCCACCGCCATGCCCACCCGCGCCGAGGTGACCACCCGCTTCGCGTGAAAGGAAGGGCCCCTTCTTAACGCCTCAGGTAGAGAAGGGGCCCCTTCTTAACGCACTCACCCCGAGCCGCACTCACCCCGCGCCGCACTCACCCCGCCCGCGTGCGGGTCATCGTCAGGACGGTGACCAGGGTGAGGACAGCGGCGCCGGCCAGGACCGTGGCCATCGGCAGCGCGCTGCCCTCGCCGCCGAGCCCGACCAGGGGCGCGGCCACCGCGCCGACCACCGACTGGATGCCGCCCATCAGCGCGGCGGCCGTGCCGGCGTGGCGGGCGTGCGCGTCCAGCGCCAGCGCCGTGCTGTTCGGCGTCACCATGCCCAGCGCGCCGACGTACCCGAACAGCGCCACTGCGGTCAGCGCGAGGCCGGCGGTCAGCGCGCCGGTCAGCACGCCAGCCGCGGCGACCAGGCCGACCGCCAGCGCGGTGACCAGCAGCCGGCGTGGCGGGAACCGGTCGAGCAGCCGGGCGTTCAGCTGCCCCACGGCCACCAGGGCGAGCGCGTTGGCACCGAAGATGACGCTGTACACCGCCGCGGAGACGCCGAAGACGTCCTGGAACACGAACGACGACCCCGAGATGTACGCGAACAGCCCGGCGAAGGCGAAGCCCTGGGTCAGCGCGTACCCGAGGTAGACCCGGTCGGCGAGCAGCGACCGCATGGTCCGGGCGGTGGCCCCCAGCCCGCCGGTGCTGCGGCGCTCGGCCGGCAGCGTCTCCGGCAGGCGCAGCGCGACCGCGACGGCCAGCACCGCTCCGATGACGGCCAGCACCAGGAAGACGGCCCGCCAGGAGCCGAACCGGAGCACCAGGCTGCCCACGCCCGGCGCCGCGATCGGCGCGACACCGAAGACCAGGGTGAGCCGGGAGAAGTACTTCGCGGCGTCCCGGCCCGAGTAGAGGTCGCGGACCACGGCGCGGGCGACCACCACGCCCATGCCGCCGGCCAGGCCCTGGGCGAACCGCACGGCGGCCAGCAGCGGGGCGTTCGGCGCCACCGCGCACGCCAGCGCCAGCACGGTGTACGCGACCACGCCCACCAGCACCGGACGGCGGCGCCCCCAGCGGTCGCTGAGCGGCCCGGTGACGAGCTGGCCGAACGCCAGGCCGATCAGGCAGGTGGTCAGCGAGAGCTGGATGCCGGCCTGGTCGGCGCCGAGGTCGCGGGTCATGGCCGGGAACGCGGGCAGGTACATGTCCAGCGAGAGCGGGCCGATGGCGGTGAGCGTGCCGAGCAGCACCAGCAGGCTCGCGCCGCCGGTGGACGCGGTGGCGCCGGCGCCGGTCGGGCGTGCGGCGGGCGGCGCGGCTTGACTCACGAGCGGGTACCCCCTGATCCGATGTGCTCGGGTACCTTACCTCTGTAGTCAGAACTATTGCGATGTGAGGCGGGTGACTCCGTGGCGACGAACGAGCAGGTCGCGCGGTTCGGCGCGGTCCTCGGGGAGCTGCACCGGCTCGTGCGCCGCCGGTCCACGGCGCGCGCCGGGCGGGACCCGCTGCCCGAAGCTCAGGTGGAACTGCTCCTGCTCGTACGGGACACTCCGGGCATCAGCGGCAAGGAGGTGGCCCAGCGCCTCGGCACAGCCCCCAACACGGTGAGCACGCTGGTCCGCGACCTCACCGACGCCGGGTTGCTGGCCCGCGACCGCGACCCCGCCGACCGCCGCGTGGTCCGGCTGCGCGTCACCGAGGCCGCCCACCGGCGGATGGCCGACCACCAACGGCACCGCACCGCGCTGCTCACCGAGGCGCTGGCCGACCTCGACCCGGCGGCGCGCGACGCGATCCTGGCCGCCGTCCCGCACCTCGACACGCTGCTCACCACGCTGCGGGGACACACCCGGCCGGAGCCCGCCGAGCGGGACCCCCGCGCGTCCGGAAACCCGGTGGCCGCCGCGCCGCCCGGGGCCGGATGATCGCCGGGTGATGCTGCACCAGGACGAGACACCTGTGGACGAGGGGATCGTCCGGGCACTGCTGACCGGCCAGCGCCCCGAGTGGGCCGCGTTGCCGTTGACCCCGGCCGGCGCCGGGACCGACAACACCATGTACCGGCTCGGCGACGACCTGCTCGTCCGGCTGCCTCGGACCGCGGAGAAAGCCGGCGCGCTGCGCAAGGAACAGCTGTGGCTGCCCCGGCTCGCGCCGCTCCTGCCGTACCCGGTGCCGGAACCGCTCCACGCCGGGACGCCGACCGCCGCCTTCCCGCTGCCGTGGTCGGTGCAGCGGTGGATCCACGGCGACGAGGTCGGACGCGGCACGGTCCGGGACTGGGCCGCCCTCGGCGCCGACCTGGCGGTGTTCGTGCGTCACCTGCACGCGGCCGACCTGCACGGGGCGACCCGCGTGGACGCGCTGAGCGGATACCGCGGCGGCAGCCTGCGCCCCTGTGACACCTGGGTCAGCGCGGCGCTCGACGACTGCCGGCGCAGGATCGGCGACGAGACGGACGTCGACACCCTGCACCGGCTCTGGCGCGACGCCCTCACCCTGCCCGAACCCACCGGCCCGCACGTCTGGCTGCACACCGACCTCAAGCCCACGAACCTGCTGGCACGCGACGGCCGGCTGTGCGCGGTCATCGACTTCGGCGGGCTGACCGTCGGGTTCCCGGACGCGGAACACGCGCCGATCTGGGACCTGCCGCCGCAGGCCCGGCACGCCTACCGGCAGGCGCTCGACCTGGACGACGTGACCTGGGCACGCGCCCGCGCCTGGGCACTCGGGGTCGCGGCCAGCGGTGTCTCCTACTACTGGCATACCTTCCCGGCGTTCGTCGCCGAGTGCCGCAACCGCCTCCGCGAGATCCTCGCCGACGCCGGCTGAGACCGGCCGCCGGTCAGGCCGTGCCGTCCAGCTCCGCGTAGCCGCGGCGGGCCGCGATCAGGCCCGGCCGGGCGCCGAACGGCGACTCGGCCGCCACCCGCTCCGGCGGCGCGCTCCCGGTGTGCCCGGCGCGGATCAGCCACGCCTGCCGCGCCAGCTGCGCGTGCTGGTCCCGGACGAAGTCCGCGCCGACCGGCTCGCCGTGACCGGGCACGACCACCGTCGCGGGCGTCGTCAGCCGCAGCAGGTCGGCCACCGCGTCCGGCCACTTCAGGGGGTACGACTCCTCGAACGCCGGCGGCCCGCTCTGCTCCACCAGGTCGCCCGCGACCAGCACGTCCGCATCGGGCACGTGCACCACCAGATCGGCGTCGGTGTGCCCGTGCCCGGGATGGCGCAGCACCACGCGGCGGCCCCCGACGTCGAGCACGGTCTCCTCGACCACCTCGTGCGTCGGCGCCCGCAGCTCGGTACGCGCCAGCTCCTCGGCCAGCGCCGGCTGCTCGGCGCGCATCTCCTCGTACGCGGCGCGGCGCAGCGCGTCGGGCTGGTCCCGCAGCGCCGCCGCGGCCTGGGCGTGCGCGTAGATCGCGGTGCCCGGCCCGGCCAGCGTGGCGTTGCCGAAGCAGTGGTCGAAATGGTGGTGCGTGTTCACGATCGTCCACGGATGCGGGGTCACCGCCCGCGCCGCCGCCGCCAGCTCCCGGGCCTGCCCGGCGGTGGAGAGCGTGTCCACCAGCAGCGCCGCGCCGTCGCCGACCACGAGCACCACGTTCACCGCCAGCAGCGGCTCACGTCTCACGTGCACCCCGGGGGCGACCTCGGTGAAGCCGGCGGTCATGACGGCCCGACGGCCCGCTCGACGAAGCGCTGCCGGTCGACCAGCGCCCGCTCGACCCGGCCCTGCGCCGCCACTGTCGGCCCGTCGGTGACTGTCACCTCGAAGACGAGCCGCTTCCCGTCGACCTTGACCAGCTCGGCGTGGGCGGCCACGGTACGCCCGACCGGGGTGGCCGCGCGGTGCTCCAGCTCGACCCGTACGCCGACGGTGGTGGACCCGGACGGCATCCGGGTCGCGGTGGCGGCCACCGTCGCCGCCTCGGCCAGCGCCAGCACACGCGGGGTGCCGAGCACCGGCACGTCCCCGGAGCCCACCGCCTGAGCGGTGTCGGCGTCGGTCACGGTCAGCTCGACCCGGGCGGTGAGGCCCGGCGTGAAAGGCGACTCCGGCTGCTCCTGCATGCGGCCGAGCCTAGTGCAGCCGACCCGGGGCCGTCCGGCGTCCGAGCCGCCGCGCCCGTGTCGTCCCCGCCCGCCCGCAGGCCCGCCTGTCGCCCGCCGTTAACCTTGTCCGCGATGGCCGAGCAGACACAATCTCCGACCCCCGCCCCCGACACGACCACCGAGTCGCCCGACGGCGGGCGCCGCCGTGTGATCGCGATGACCATCTGGGGCGTCGCGTTCGTCGCCGCCTGGCTCGGCATCGGCCTGCCCACCGATCCGGCGTACGCGTTCCTGTGGATCTGGGCCGGCACCGTCGCCTGGAACTCGGCCCGCCCGTGGCGCAGTCACCTGCGCTTCGCCCGGGACTGGATCCCGGTGGTGCTGCTGCTCGCCGCGTACAACCTGTCCCGGGGCTTCGCCGACAACGGCGCCACCCCGCACGCGATGGAGCTGATCGTCGCCGACCGGTTCCTCACCGGGTGGCTCACCGGCGGTGAGGTGCCGACGATCTGGCTCCAGGAGCGCCTGTACGACCCGGCCGAGGTGCGCTGGTGGGACGTGCTGGTGAGCTGGATCTACTTCTCGCACTTCGTGGCGACGTTCGCCGCCGCCGCGGTGCTGTGGATGCGCAACCGGCGGCGCTGGATCGCGTACATGTCCCGCTGGGGCTTCCTGTGCGCGGCCGGGCTGGTCACCTACTTCGCCTACCCGGCCGCGCCGCCGTGGTGGGCGGCGCAGAACGGCCTGCTCACCGAGGTCGCGCGGATCTCCACCCGGGGCTGGAAGGAGATCGGCATGCACGGCGCGGGCAACCTGCTCAACGCCGGGCAGATCGCCTCCAACCCGGTGGCCGCGATGCCGTCGCTGCACACCGCGTTCGCGCTGTTCGTGGTGCTGTTCTTCATGCGGTCGGTGCGCAAGCGCTGGTGGCCGCTGATGCTGGCGTATCCGCTGGCCATGACGTTCACGCTGATGTACAGCGGTGAGCACTACCTGATCGACGTGCTGGTCGGCTGGGCGTACGTGGGCCTGACGTTCCTGGTGGTCGGCCTGGCCGAGCGCTGGTGGGCGGCGCGGCAGGCCCGGCGGGCCGGGGAACCCGCCGTCGCGGCCGACGTGCCGCAGCCCGTCACCGGCGGCGCCACAGTGGCCGACCCCGACACCCCGGAGCGGGACGCCGACGACCGGGACGCGGTGCCGGCCGAGCGACGCTAGACCCCGCTGCCCGCTGCCCGCTGGCGGGACCGCCGTCGAGCGGCCGGATCAGCGTCGGTGGTCGGCTCCGCGGGCGGCCCGCGACCGCTCGGTCAGCTCCGCGGCCAGCTCCCAGGCGTCGGCCACGTCCCGGTCGACCGCCGCCGCCCCGGCCCCGCCCGCGGTGTCCGCGTGCACGGTGGCCAGCCGCAGCAGCCGCTGCGCCGGGCCCTGGGTGACGCGCACGCTCTGGATCCGGGCGTACGGCACCAGCGTCAGCTGGCGGGTCAGCAGCCCGGACCGGGCCACGAAGACCCGCTCGTCGAGGCCGGCGCCGACCACCTTGCGGCTCAGCGGGCGCAGCCAGCGGGCCCGGGACGGGGGCGGCGTGCCGGGCAGCTCGTCCAGGCGTACGCCGGGCAGCACCTCCGCCACGACCATCGCGCCGGTGCCGGCGTCGCCCACCGGCAGCAGCCGGTCCGGGCGGTTACGGTCGTCCGGCTCACCGGCCGAGTAACCGGCCACCTCCAGGCGCAGCCGCAGCCAGTCCTTCATCCGCCAGAGCAGTGGCCAGGTCGCCCGCACGGTCTGCACCCGGTGCAGCGGCACCGTCTGCACCCGCGTCTCCAGCAGCCCGTTGTGCACGCGCAGCGTGCCGTCGTCCCGGTCGAGCCGGAAACTCCAGTCGTCGAGCACCCGGCGGATCGGTTGCAGCACCACGCCGGCCATCGCGGTGAGCGTGCTCGCCACCGCGACGAACGACCACGAGCCCTCGGAGAGGAACTGGGCGCCCACGAACACCACGCCGACCGGCAGCAGGAACGCCTGCGGCGTGAGCAGTTGGCTGACCAGCAGGTCCTGGTTGCGTACGACGTGCAGCCGGCGTCCGGCCGGCGCGGGCGCGACCGGCGTACCCGGGGCGGCCGGCACGCCGGGCTCGGCCAGGGCGGGCGCCGGGGGCCGGCCGGCGACCGCGAGCAGCCGCTGCCGCAGCGCGGTGGCCTCGGCCACGCTGAGGTAGGCCAGCGGCGCCTCGGTCTTGCCTCCGCCGACCACCTCCAGCCGCAGTTCGGCCAGGCCGGTGAGCTGGGCCAGCAGCGGCCGCACCACCTCCACCGCCTGCAACCGTTCCAGCGGGATGGCGCGCGTGCGCCGCCACAGCAGGCCCTCGTACACGCGCAGCTCACGGCCCACCAGGTGGTAACCGGTGTTCCACCAGCTCACCACGGACAGCACGGTGGCCCCGAGCACGAAGACCGTGACCAACAGGGCGAACCAGCCGAACCCGACCCGCGACAGCGTCGACCAGGAGAGACCGGCGATCACGACGACGAGTGACTTCGCGCCGTGCAGCGCGGGGCTCAGCGGATGCAGCCGCTGCCGCGGTTCCTCGCCGTCCGCCGAGGGCGCGGCGGCCGGACCCCAGGGTCCCGGGTACGGCGGAGCGGGCGCGGGCCACGGCCCGGGCGTCGCGTCGGATGCCGTCCCGTATCCGGGCGGGGGCCCGTAACCGGGTGGTGGCGCGTATCCGGGCGGCGGTCCGTAGCCGGGCGGCGCGGCGGGCGGGCCGTAACCCGGCCCGGGCGGCTGTTCCGGACCGGCCGGCGGTGGGGGACCGGGCGCCGCCCCGGGCCGGTCGTCGTGGGGCCGCGGCGCGCCGGGGTCGTTCCGGTCGCTCACAGGCCCTCCGCCCGGTCCTCGCCCAGCGCGGTGAGCCGGTCACGCAGCCGGGACGCCTCGGCCGGACGCAGCCCCGGCACCCGGGCGTCGCTGGCGGCCGCCGCCGTGTGCAACTGCACTGTGGCGAGGTCGAAGGCACGCTCCAGCGGACCGGCGCTCACGTCGACGAACTGCATCCGGGAGTACGGCACGATGGAGAGCCGCCGCACCAGCAGGCCGTGCCGCACCAGCAGGTCGTCGTCGCGCTCGGCGTACCCCCAGGCGCGGACCGCGCGCACGATGGTGATCGCCCGCCAGACGCCGATCAGCAGGGCCACGCCGACGGCGGCGCCGAGCAGCCAGTGCCCGGACAGCGCCCAGGCGACGCCGAGCACCACGAGCGCCACCGCCAGCCCGATGCCGAGCCGGATCAGCTCCACCCAGATCAGGTCGCGGGAGATCGGCTGCCAGTTGACCGTGTCCGGCCAGGGCTCCAGCGCGCTGTGCGAGGCGGACGGGGACCCGGTGTGGCCGTCACCGCTCACCGGGAGGACCAGCCGTGTTCGACGGTGGTACGGACTCGGTTCGTCTGCTCGCTCACGCTCCGAGCGTAGGCGATCCCGGCAGCGGGACCACCTCGCGGAGGAAGCCGCGTGCGTCGAGGAAGTCGCCGAGGGTGCTCCGGTGCGCCGCGCAGGCGAGCCAGGTCTTGCGCCGGTCGGGCGCGTGCAGGCGGGGATTGTGCCAGCGGAGCTGAAACTCGGCGGGAGCGCGACATCCCCGCGCCGAGCAGATCAGCGCGTCGTCCGGGGGGTTGGGAGTCGTCACCGGGGCGAGTCTAGGCGTCGCACGCCGGGAGTTTAGCGCCGGGCGGCCACGGGGGGAGCCGCCCGGCGACGGGGTGAATCGTACACACTGCGGACCCCTTGTTGTCCACCCGTGTTCAGCGTTTTCCGTGCGGCGGTACGGGCGTGGCCGGACGGCGCGGCGAAAATCGTGCCTCTCCCACCCTCGGCTCTCAGCGAGGCATGACAGTCTTGATACGCACCACGCCGCGACGACGACCCTGCTGTGGAGGACCGGTGGCCCAGCCGACCACACCCGACGTGCCGAACCCGACCGAGGCGCCGCCGGACGGCCCGCCCCCGGCGGCCACCACCCCGGCCCAGGACGCCACGCTGTTGGAGCGGGCGCTGTTCGAGATCAAGCGGGTGATCGTCGGCCAGGACCGGATGGTCGAGCGGATGTTCGTCGCGCTGCTGGCCCGGGGTCACTGCCTGCTGGAGGGCGTACCCGGGGTGGCCAAGACGCTCGCCGTGGAGACCCTGGCCCGGGTCGTCGGCGGATCGTTCGCCCGGGTCCAGTTCACCCCGGACCTGGTGCCCGCCGACATCATGGGCACCCGGATCTACCGGCAGTCCACCGAGAAGTTCGACGTCGAGCTGGGCCCGGTCTTCGTCAACTTCCTGCTCGCCGACGAGATCAACCGCGCGCCGGCGAAGGTGCAGTCGGCGCTGCTGGAGGTGATGAGCGAGCGGCAGGTCTCCATCGGTGGCGAGAGTCACCGGGTGCCGGACCCGTTCCTGGTGATGGCCACCCAGAACCCGATCGAGCAGGAGGGCGTCTACCCGCTGCCGGAGGCGCAGCGGGACCGCTTCCTCATGAAGATCGTCGTGGGCTACCCGACCGACGCCGAGGAACGCGAGATCGTCTACCGGATGGGCGTCGCCCCACCGGAGCCGGTGCGGGTGTTCGACACTCCGGAGCTGATCGCGCTGCAGCACAAGGCCGACCAGGTCTTCGTGCACAACGCGCTCGTCGACTACGCGGTCCGGCTGGTGCTCGCCACCCGGGCGCCCGCCGAGCACGGCATGCCCGACGTCGCCCAGCTCATCCAGTACGGCGCCAGCCCGCGCGCCTCGCTCGGCCTGGTCCGGGCCACCCGGGCGCTGGCGCTGCTGCGCGGACGCGACTACGCGCTGCCGCAGGACGTGCAGGACATCGCGCCGGACATCCTGCGGCACCGGCTGGTGCTCAGCTACGACGCGCTCGCCGACGACGTACCGGCCGACCACATCGTGCACCGGGTGATGTCGACCATCCCGCTGCCGGCCGTCGCGCCCCGCCAGCAGGCCACACCGCCACCGGCCGTGCCGCACAACGGATGGCCCGGGCAGCGGCCGTGACCCCGCCCACCCGGCTCGCCACCGGCGACCGCTCCGGGGCCGTGCTGGCCCGTCTCCAGCTCATGGTCACCCGCAAGCTGGACGGGCTGCTCCAGGGCGACTACGCCGGGCTGCTGCCCGGCCCGGGCAGCGAGGCGGGCGAGTCCCGGGAGTACCGCCCCGGCGACGACGTGCGCCGGATGGACTGGCCGGTCACGGCCCGCACCACCATGCCGCACGTGCGGCGTACGGTGGCCGACCGCGAGCTGGAGACCTGGCTGGCCGTCGACATGTCGGCCAGCCTGGACTTCGGCACCGGGCGGTGGCTCAAGCGGGACGTGGCGATCGCCGCCGTCGCCGCGCTGGCCCACCTCACCGTGCGGGGCGGCAACCGGATCGGCGCCGTCGTCGGCACCGGCGGGGCCGGCGGGCCGGGGACGCTGCTGCGGCTGCCCGCCCGTTCCGGCCGCAAGGAGGCCCAGGGGCTGCTGCGGGCGGTGGCCGGCGCCGAGATCCGGCCGGGTCGCAGCGACCTCGGCGCGCTCGTCGACATGCTCAACCGGCCGCCCCGGCGGCGCGGCGTGGCGGTGGTCATCTCCGACTTCCTCGCGCCGCCGCCGCAGTGGGGCCGGCCGCTGCGTAAGCTGCGGGTCCGCCACGACGTGCTGGCCGTGGAGGTGGTCGACCCGCGGGAGTTGGAACTGCCCGACGTGGGGGTGCTGCCGGTGGTCGACCCGGAGAGCGGCGAGCTGCACGAGGTGCAGACCGCCGACCCGGGCCTGCGCCGGCGGTACGCCGAGGCGGCGGCCGCCCAGCGCGGGGCGATCGCCGCCGAGCTGCGCGCCGCGGGCGCGGCCCACCTGCGCCTGCGTACCGACCGAGACTGGCTGCTGGACATGGTGCGTTTCGTCGCCGCGCAGCGGCACGCCCGCACACGAGGGACGACTCGATGATCCGATTTCTGCAACCGTGGTGGCTGCTGGCCCTGCTGCCGGTGCTCGCCCTGGCCGCCGCGTACGTCTGGCGGCAACTGCACCGCCGGCAGTACGCGCTGCGGTTCACCAACGTCGACCTGCTGCGTACCGTCGCGCCCAAGGGACTGGGCTGGCGGCGGCACGTGGCGGCCACCGCGTTCCTGCTCTGCCTGCTGGTGCTGGCGACCGGCCTGGCCCGCCCGGCGATCGACACCCGCGAGCCGCTGGAGCGGGCCACCGTCATGCTCGCCATCGACGTGTCGCTGTCGATGCAGGCTGACGACGTGTCGCCGAACCGCCTGGAGGCGGCGCAGGAGGCGGCCAAGCAGTTCGTCGGCGAGCTGCCGGAGAGCTACAACCTGGGGCTCGTGTCGTTCGCGAAGTCGGCGAACGTGCTCGTGCCGCCGACCAAGGACCGGGCGGCGGTGAACGCCGCCATCGACGGGCTGGTGCTGGCCGAGGCGACAGCCACCGGCGAGGCGGTCTTCACCTGCCTGGAGGCGATCCGGTCGGTGCCGGCCGACGGCGCGGCGGGCATCCCGCCGGCCCGCATCGTGCTGCTGTCCGACGGCTACCGGACCTCCGGCCGGTCGGTGGAGGAGGCCGCCGCGGCGGCGCAGGCGGCGAACGTGCCGGTGTCCACCATCGCGTTCGGTACCGACTCGGGGCAGGTCGACATCGGCGGGCAGCTCCAGCGGGTGCCGGTGGACCGCACCGCGCTGTCCCAGCTCGCGGAGACCACGCAGGGCTTCTTCTACGAGGCCGCGTCGGCCAGCGAGCTGAAGCAGGTCTACCAGGACATGGGCAGCTCGATCGGCTACCGGACGGAGCCGCGCGAGATCACCCAGTGGTACGCGGGAATCGCCCTGCTGCTGGCGCTGTGCGCGGGCGGGCTGAGTCTGCTCTGGACGTCCCGGCTGGTCTGAGCCGGGCCCGGCCGGCGGTGGTCAGTGACCGCCGCCGGCCAGCACGAACAGGACGGCCACCCAGACGGCGGCGAGGGTGAAACCCAGGGGGGCGACGTAACGGCTCATGGGTGTGCTCCGTGGCGACAGTCGGCCCGGTGAGGGGCCGTGGGGGTCGGGGCGTACGCGCACGAAGTCGTGACCGGGTGCTCCGCCGCGCGGCAGGCCATCCCCGGCATGGGCGCCGGAGAGCGGGTGCGGTGCGAAGGCGGGAAGCGGGTCAGCCGCGTCGACCGAGCCGTGGCTCAGCGGGGCTGACGGTGGGCCCGGCCACGACTGGGAGGATCGCTATCTCGCACAGCGATCACCTCCAGCGGTCGGCGGGGCCCGGAACGCGGGCGCAGACCGGCCCGCAGACCCGGTGATCGTACACCGAGGTGTGCGGGTGTCGTGCGCGCGGCCGTCGATCCGGCTGGAGCGGCCGTGTGACCTGCTCGGGTTAGCGCTTACCTACCGGTAACCCCTAGGCTCCGACCGGACCGAGAGATCACTGGAGCAAAAGGGGGATCCGTGGCCCGTACGGTGCTGGTGACCGGCGGCAACCGGGGGATCGGCCTGGCCATCGCGCAGGCCTTCGTCAAGCAGGGCGACCGGGTGGCCGTCACGTACCGGAGCGGCGAGGCCCCGGAGGGCCTGTTCGGGGTGCGGTGCGACGTGACCGACGCCGAGTCGGTCGACGCCGCGTTCACCGCGGTCGAGGCCGAGCTGGGCCCGGTGGAGGTGCTCGTCGCCAACGCCGGCATCACCGACGACACGCTGCTCATGCGGATGTCCGAGGAGCAGTTCACCCGCGTGCTCGACACCAACCTGAGCGGCTCGTTCCGGGTCGCCAAGCGGGCCTCGACGAAGATGCTCCGGGCCCGGTGGGGCCGGATGATCTTCATCTCCTCGGTGGTCGGCCTCTTCGGCGGCGCGGGCCAGGTCAACTACGCGGCCAGCAAGGCCGGCCTGATCGGCGTGGCCCGCTCGATCACCCGCGAGCTGGGCAGCCGCAACGTCACCGCGAACGTGGTGGCGCCCGGCTTCATCGACACCGACATGACCGCCGGGCTGCCCGAGGAACGCAAGGCCGAGCTGCGCAAGGCGATCCCGGCCGGCCGGATGGCCACCCCGGACGAGGTCGCGGGCGTCGTCACCTGGCTCGCCTCGGACGCGGCCGCCTACGTCACCGGCGCCGTCATCCCGGTCGACGGCGGCCTGGGCATGGGTCACTGAGCAGAGCACGGAGGAGACACGCAATGTCCGGACTTCTCGCCGGTAAGCGGCTGCTGGTCACCGGCGTCATCACCGACGCCTCGATCGCCTTCTCGGTGGCGAAACTCGCCCAGGAGAACGGCGCACAGGTCGTGCTCACCGGCTACGGCCGGCTCTCCCTGGTGGAGCGGATCGCCAAGCGGCTGCCCGAACCGGCGCCGGTGATCGAGCTGGACGTCACCAACGAGGAGCACCTGGCCGGCCTGGCCGACAAGGTACGCGAGCACGTCGACGGCCTCGACGGGGTGGTGCACTCGATCGGGTTCGCCCCGCAGAGCTGCCTCGGCGGCGGCTTCCTCGACGCCCCGTGGGCGGACGTGGCCACCGCGCTCCAGGTCTCCACCTTCTCGTACAAGTCACTGGCCATGGCCGCGCTGCCGCTGATGTCCTCCGGCGGCGCCGTGGTGGGCCTCACCTTCGACGCCACCAAGGCTTGGCCGGTCTACGACTGGATGGGCGTGGCCAAGGCCGGGCTGGAGTCCGCCTCCCGCTACCTGGCGCTGCACCTGGGCAAGCAGGGCATCCGCAGCAACCTGGTCGCCGCCGGCCCGCTGCGCACCATCGCCGCCAAGTCCATCCCCGGCTTCGACCAGTTCGAGGACGCCTGGACCGAGCGGGCCCCGCTGGGCTGGAGCCTCACCGACCAGGAGCCGGCCGCCCGGGCCTGCCTGGCGCTGCTGTCGGACTGGTTCCCGGCCACCACCGGCGAGATCGTCCACGTCGACGGCGGCTACCACGCCATCGGCGCCTGAGCTGTAAGGAAGGGCCCCCTCTTAACGCCTCGTGCATAGGAAGGGGCCCTTCTTAACACCCCATGCCCGGGTGGTCACCGCGCCGACCAGGGGGCGTCGCCACGCCGTCACGGCGGGCGAGGAACAATGGTCCTCATGGCGTACGACGCGTTGGTGCTGGTCTCCTTCGGCGGCCCGGAGCGGCCCGAGGACGTTCTCCCGTTCCTGCAGAACGTGACCCGGGGGCGGGGGGTGCCGCCGGAGCGGCTGGCCGAGGTCGCCGAGCACTACCTGCACTTCGGCGGGGTGTCACCGATCAACCAGCAGTGCCGCGACCTGCTCGCGGCGATCCGCGAGGACTTCGCCGCCAACGGCCTCGACCTGCCGGTCTACTGGGGCAACCGCAACTGGGACCCGATGCTCGCCGACACGGTGGCGCGGATGCGCGACGACGGGATCACCCGGGCGCTCGCGTTCGTCACCAGCGCGTACGGCGGCTACTCCTCCTGCCGGCAGTACCAGGAGGACATCGCCTCGGCCCGCGCCGCGGTCGGCCCGGACGCCCCGCTGATCGAGAAGCTGCGCCAGTTCTGGGACCACCCCGGCTTCATCGAGCCGCACGCCGACGCGGTCCGCAACGCGCTCGCCCAGCTCGACCCCGCGAAGCGGGACAGCACCCGGCTGGTCTTCACCGCGCACTCGGTCCCGATGTCGGCGGCGGCCTCCGCCGGCCCGCACGGCGGCCGGTACACCGCCCAGCTGGAGGAGGTCGCCCGGCTGGTGCACGCCGCTGCCGCGCCGGACCTGGCGTACGACCTGGTCTGGCAGAGCCGGTCCGGCCCGCCGCAGGTGCCGTGGCTGGAGCCGGACGTCAACGACCACCTGGCCACCCTGCCCGAGCAGGGCGTGACGAGCGTGGTGGTCAGCCCGATCGGCTTCGTCTCCGACCACCTGGAGGTGGTGTGGGACCTGGACACCGAGGCGCTGGAGACGGCCAAGCAGCTCGGCCTGGACTTCGTGCGGGCCGGTACGCCGGGCGTCGACCCGCGGTTCGTGTCGATGGTCCGCGAGCTGGTGCTGGAGCGCACCGCCCCGGACGGCGAGCGGCTGCGCCGCCGTCTCGGCGAGCTGCCGGCCTGGGACACGTGCCCGGCGTTGTGCTGCGTACCCCCGGCACGCCGGCCCTGAGCCCGACCCGACGACACCCCTGGGGACGACACGATGCTTGACCGCAAGCCGGTGCAGAGCTGGCTCACCGACATGGACGGCGTGCTGGTGCACGAGGGGCAGCCGGTGCCGGGCGCACCGGAGTTCGTCAAGAAGCTGCGCACCTCCGGCAAGCCGTTCCTGGTGCTGACCAACAACTCCATCTACACCCCGCGTGACCTGCGGGCCCGGCTCGGCCGGATGGGGCTGGACGTGCCGGAGGAGGCGATCTGGTCCTCGGCGCTGGCCACTGCCCAGTTCCTGGCCGACCAACGGCCGGGCGGAACCGCGTACGTCATCGGTGAGGCCGGGCTGACCACGGCGCTGCACGCGGTGGGGTACGTGCTCAGCGACTTCGCCCCGGACTACGTGGTGCTGGGGGAGACGCGCACCTACAGCTTCGAGGCGATAACCAAGGCGATCCGGCTGATCAACGACGGCGCCCGGTTCATCTGCACCAACCCGGACGCCACCGGCCCGTCGATGGAGGGCGCGCTGCCGGCGGCCGGCTCGGTGGCCGCGATGATCTCCAAGGCGACCGGTGTCGACCCGTACTTCGTCGGCAAGCCCAACCCGATGATGATGCGCTCGGCGCTGAACACCATCGACGCGCACTCCGAGTCGACCGCGATGATCGGCGACCGGATGGACACCGACATCCTGTGCGGGCTGGAGGCGGGCCTGGAGACGATCCTGGTGCTCACCGGCATCAGCAGCCGGGCCGAGGCCGAGCGGTACCCGTACCGTCCGTCGCGGATCGTCGACTCGGTGGCCGACCTGATCGACGAGGTCTGAGCCGGGGTTCTACAGCCGCAGCGGCGCGTTGCAGGCGGCCACCAGGGCCTGCCGGCAGGCGGTGGTCAGCGGCCGCAGCGCCGCGTCCCGTTGCTGCGCCTCGTAGGTGTTCACCGCGCCGCCGGGCGCGCTCTCCCCGGCTAGCGCGAGCACCCGATCGAGTACGGCGGCGCGCGCGAACAACCGGCGGGCCCGCGGGTCGAAGCCCGGCGGCAGGTCGGTGGCGCCGTCCGGGCGGCGCAGCGCGGCGAGCGCGCCGGCCAGCTCGGGCCGCCACTGCGCGACGTCCAGCCGGGTCAGCGTGGCGGTCGTCTCGGCGAGCACAGCGGAGAGTTCCGCCTCGGCCTCCGCCGCGCCGGGCGTGGACAGGGACGCCTTCGGCGCGTCCGCCGGCAGCGGGTGGACCCGCCAGAGCACTGTCTCCCAGGTCATCCCCGAGCCGGAGGTGTGCGTGCGGACCTCCGGCACCAACCCCATCCCGCTGGCCACCACCGCCTCGCCGGCCACCAGCGCCGCCCCGGCGAACGCGCCCGGGCCGGGCAGGCCGCGCGGGTCGCCGGGCGCGGGCAGCACCAGGCGGATGTCGTCCGGGGAGTGCTTGGCCAGGCTGGGCAGCGCCTCCCGCAGGGACACGTCGGTCCAGGTGCCGGGCGCGTCGGCGACCAGGTGCTCCTCGTCGCCGGCGACCGCGTCGGCCACCTCGTCGAACGGCACCAGGCCGGCTCGCCAGGCACGCACCCAGGCGACGAACCGGCTCGACCGGCGCGGAGCCAGTGTGGCCGCGCCCGCTGCGGGGGAGGACATGCCGAAAGGGTACGTGCTCCGCGCCGCTGCTGTCTCGGCTGCCGCTCCGGTGGCGCGACCTGCCCCCAACTAACCCCTTCGCACCGTTTCGTGCCGACGGATGACGGCCCGGTCGGCGCGTCGGCGAGCGACACGCCGAGGTCGTGGTTAGCGTCTCCGACATGGCGGGGCGATACGACGGCGACGTGCTGGCCGGCGACTGGCGGCGACGGAAGGTGACCCCCGAAGTCGACGCCGAGCCCGACCTGGTGGTCGAGGACGCCGACTCCGGGTTCTGCGGCGCGGTGGTCGGCTTCGACGCCGGCGCGGTGGTGCTGGAGGACCGGCACGGGCGGCGGCGCAACTTCCCGCTGCTGCCCGCCGCGTTCCTGCTCGACGGCCGGCCGGTCACGCTACGGCGGCCGGCCCGTGCCCCGGTGCCCGCCGCGCGCCGCCGTACCGCGTCCGGGTCGATCGCGGTGGACGGCGTACGGGCGCAGGTCGCCAAGGCCAGCCGGATCTGGGTCGAGGGCGTGCACGACGCCGCGCTGGTCGAGCGGATCTGGGGCGACGACCTGCGCATCGAGGGCGTGGTGGTGGAGCCGCTGGACGGCATCGACGCGCTCGCCGAGGAGGTACGCGCGTTCGCGCCCGGCCCCGGCCGCCGCCTCGGGGTGCTCGTCGACCACCTGGTGCCCGGCTCGAAGGAGAGCCGGATCGTCGCCCGGGTCACCTCGCCGCACGTGCTGGTCACCGGCCACCCGTACGTCGACGTGTGGCAGGCGGTACGCCCGGCCGCGCTGGGTATCGCGGCGTGGCCTGTGGTGCCGCCGGGGCAGCCCTGGAAGGAGGGCGTCTGCGCGGCGCTCGGGGTGGCCGAGCCGGCCGACATGTGGCGGCGCATCCTGTCCCGTGTGGACAGTTTCGCGGACGTGGAGACGCCGCTGATCAACGCCATGGAGCGGTTGATCGACTTCGTGACCGAGCCTGTTTGAGTGGTTGGGCCTCTGTAGTGGTTGCGGTTGGGGGCCGGGGGCGACCGTGCCCGACTCCGGGCGGTCAGGCTTGATCCCTGCGCCGGTCACGGTCGCCCCCGGCCCCGCCGTGCGTCAGCTCCGCCCGCCCCTGGACCCGCCGTGGTGCCAGCTCCGCCCGCCGCCGGACCTCCTGTCCCCGCCCCGGCCCCGTCTCGGGCTTCCTTTCGGGTCCCCTCCTGGCGCCCCTCGCGCCCCTCGCCAGGTTGATCAAGGAGTTTGTGGGTGTATTGGAGATCAACACCGACACAAACTCCTTGATCACGGGGGTGGGCGGTGGGGGTGTGCGTCGATCATGGAGTTGTGGTCCCCGCGGATCGGGCATAGCGGGGCGAAACGAGGGCCGCAAGTGCAAGATCGGCGGGGCGGGGCGGGGTGGGGGCGAAGGCCGAGGGCGGGGGTCAGGGGAGTTCGTCGGGGGTTCGGGTCAGGACGAAGGTGGCTATGTCGAGGGCTACCGGGGTGCCGGAACCGTCGCGGATCACGGTGAGGATCTCGCCGTCCTGGGAGCCGGAGCGGCCCCGCCACCGGTCCGGGCCCTCCGGCGTGAAGCGCAGCTGCGGCCTGCCCACCTGGCCGCCGACCAGCTCACCGGCGGCGTCCACGCGGAACTCGTACTCGCCGCCCATCCACCACCAGCGGCCGGTCAGCGCGGCCACGTCGGCGGCGGGCGGGTCGGCCGGACGCCAGGGGGCGGGCGCGGCCGGCTCGGCGTCCAGCACCAGCGTGAGCGCCTCCCGGCCGAGCGCGCCGATGTGGTGGCCGCGCAGGCCGTACGAGTTGGCGAAGTTCACCACGGCGGTGCGGGTGGGCCGGTGGACGGCCAGGCCGGCGACGTACCCGGGCATCGAGCCGCCGTGCCCCACGTACACCCGGTCGCCGATCCGGTAGAGCTCAATGCCGAGTCCGTGGCCGCCGCTCCACGAGTCCAGGTCGTTGATGACCATGGGGGCGCACATCTCGGTGAGCGTGGCGGGGGAGAGCAGCGCCGGGTCCGGGTCGGCCAGGAACGACGCCCAGCGGCCCAGGTCCTCGACCGTCGACCAGAGTTGCCCGGCGGGCGCCATCGCCCCGCTGTCGGTGAGCGGCTCCTCCCGCAGCGTCTCGTGCCAGGGGTGCACGACGTAGCCGGGGGCGTACGGCTCGGTGGGGTGGTACGTGGTGCGGCGCATGCCCAGCGGCGCCAGCAGCCGCTCGGTCAGCAGCTCCGCCCACGGGGTGCCGGTGATCCGTTCCAGCACGCCGCCGAGCAGCCCGTACGCGAGGTTCGAGTAGTGGTAGACGAAGTGCGGCGGGTGGGCGATCTTGTCCGGCGTCAGCCCGGCGAGCAGCGTCGGCAGGTCCGCGCCCTCGGTCCGCTCCCACCATTGGCCGTCCGGCTCGCGTTGCAGCCCGCTGATGTGGCCGAGGAGCCGGCGCACGGTCACCGACCCGACCGGGGTCCCGGGCAGGTGCGCGTCCAGCGGGTCGTCCAGCGCCAGCCGGCCGGCGTCGCGCTGCTGCATCACCAGCACCGCGGTCATGGTCTTGGTGATCGAGCCGATCCGGTACTGGAGGTCGGCGTCGGGGCGGGGCGTCTCACCGGCGACGGCCAGGTGCGCCAGGCGCCCGTCGCGGATTACGCCGAGAGCGAGCGACGGGCCCCGCCCTTCGGCCTGGGCCCGGGCGACCAGCAGGTCCACCTGACGCGCGGTTTCGGGCAGCAGGGCCATGTCGTCCTCCTCGTCGGCGGGCGGCGCGGTACGCCGAGCCGAGCCTAGCGATCATGACAGTTCGATGACACGTGCGTTGACGTGTCAGGATTGTTCTCGTGGACGCCGTGTTCTGGATCGTTCTGGGTGTGGTATTAGCGGTCGCCGAGATCTTCACGGCCCACCGCCGCAAGATGACGGTGATCGTGGGCGGCACCGGCCTGGCCGGNNNTTCGGGCAGCAGGGCCATGTCGTCCTCCTCGTCGGCGGGCGGCGCGGTACGCCGAGCCGAGCCTAGCGATCATGACAGTTCGATGACACGTGCGTTGACGTGTCAGGATTGTTCTCGTGGACGCCGTGTTCTGGATCGTTCTGGGTGTGGTATTAGCGGTCGCCGAGATCTTCACGACGACGCTCTTCCTGATCATGTTCGGGGTCGGAGCGTTCGCCGCTGCCGGCGCCGCGGCGCTCGGTGCGCCGGTGGCGCTGCAGGCGGTGATCTTCGCCGTGGTGTCGGCGTTGTCGGTGGCGGTGGTCCGTCCGGTGGTCCGGCGGCACGCGCGGCCGGCGATCGAGACCGGGGAGCAGCCGTTCGGGGTCGAGGCGCTGGAGGGGGCCACCGCTGTGGTCCTGGAGCCGGTCGACGCCGAGCGCGGCATGATCAAGATTGATGGTGAGCTGTGGACGGCCCGCTCGTACGACGCGACGCGCGCGTACGCCGAGGGTGAGCGGGTGCAGGTGATCAAGGTCCGGGGCGCTACCGCCCTGGTATGGCAGGACGACATTTCTCCCCCGGGCGAGCTGCCCGAAGCGAAAAGGTGAACGGTATGGAGTTTCTGGCGATCCTGATGATCGCGGTGGCGTTGATCGGTGTGGTGACGCTGTTCAAGGCGGTGCGGATCGTGCCGCAGCAGCGGCAGGACGTGGTGGAGCGGCTCGGTAAGTACAAGCGCACGCTGAACCCCGGCCTCAACCTGCTGGTCCCGTTCGTCGACGCGGTGCGCACCAAGGTCGACATGCGCGAGCAGGTGGTCAGCTTCCCGCCGCAGCCGGTGATCACCTCCGACAACCTGGTCGTCTCGATCGACACGGTGCTCTACTTCAAGGTGGTCGACTCGGTCCGGGCCACCTACGAGATCTCCAACTTCCTCCAGGCCATCGAGCAGCTCACCGTCACCACGCTGCGTAACGTGATCGGCTCGCTGGACCTGGAGCGTGCGCTGACCAGCCGCGAGGAGATCAACCGGCATCTGTCCGGCGTGCTGGACGAGACCACCGGCCGCTGGGGCATCAAGGTGACCCGGGTCGAGATCAAGGCGATCGAGCCGCCGCCGAGCATCCGCGACTCCATGGAGAAGCAGATGCGCGCCGAGCGGGACCGCCGCGCCGCGATCCTCAACGCCGAGGGCCACAAGCAGTCGCAGATCCTCACCGCCGAGGGTGAGAAGCAGGCCGCGGTGCTGCGCGCCGACGGTGACCGGCAGGCCCGGATCCTGCAGGCGGAGGGCCAGGCGAAGGCGATCCGTACCGTCTTCGACGCGATCCACACCGCCAACCCGAGCCAGAAGGTGCTGGCCTACCAGTACCTCCAGGCGCTGCCGCAGATCGCCAACGGCACTGCCAACAAGGTCTGGATCGTCCCGACCGAGCTGACCAAGGCCCTGGAGGGCATGGGCGGCGCGCTGGGCGGGCTGGCCAACATGGTCGGCGACCAGCCCTCGCCGGAGGCTGCCAAGAGCGCCGGCGAGGTCGAGCGGGAGGCCGCCGAGGCGGCCCAGGCCGCGGCCATCGCGGCCCAGGAGATCCACGACGAGGTACGCGTGGCGGAGGCGCAGGCCACCGGCGGCAACACCCCGCAGGGTCTGCCCGCGCCGGAGCCGGTGTCACCGGCCAGCCTGGTGAACGACCCGGCGGACCAGCGCGAGCGGGGCTGACCGGCAAATCCGAGAATCTCTCATGCGGCGCTCCGGCGGCTGCCACCATCGGTTTCAGGACGGGTGGTGAGCAGGGCCGGAGCGCCGTTGCGTGTCCCGGGCCGCCCGCGGCGCGAACGAGGTGAGGCATGAAGGACCCGGCGAACCGGCTGTTCTCCCGTACCCCGGTCCCCGGCGCGCACGACCCCGCCGGGCCGATCGGCTCCCGGCGTACCGGAGGGGGTTTCGGGGTCCTGCCGTTCGTCTCCGAGCCCGGCCGCGGGGCGCCGGCCACCGACGCGACCTGGGCCTGGTCGGTCCGCCGGTTCGCCCGCGCGGCGGTCTGGCTGCTGCCGGCGTACGCGGTGCTCTACGGCCTGGTGGCGATGGCCAGCGACGGCGGGGTGGGCAACGACCCGTACCCGGCCGACGGCCGGCCGCTCTACCTGGTCGGCTGGGTCGCCTCGGTGTGGCTCGGGCTGCTCGCCCTGCTCGCGCTCACCGGCCTGCTCGCCGCCACCCGCTGCCGCCGGATCGCGCTGGCCGGGCTGCTGTGCAGCATCGGCGGGATGGTGCTGATGCTCCCGTTCGCCGGCCTGGCCGAGCAGACGCCCGTGTTCGGCGTGACCGCGCGCGGCATCGTGCTGTTCGGCGCCACCCTCTACAGCGTGGGCTGGTTCCTGACCGGCTGGTCCGTCGCCCGGTCCGGGATGTTCTCCTACGGCGACGGGACCATGCTGATGATCGCCGCCCCGCTGCTCGGCCTGGGTGGCGCGCTGATCGGCTCGCTCCAGACGTTCGGCGCGATCTTCGTGCTGGTCGCCGGCATCGGCATCGGCTACCGCAGCGGCCGCCTGGTGCCCGAGACCATCGCCCGGGACGCCGCAGCGGCCAGCGTCGCCGCCGCACCGGTGCCGCCCGCGTCACCAAAGGGCCCACTCGGGGCGGGCTGACCGATTCTTCAGCTGGGCGGTCGCCGTGAAGTAACTGACAGTTGCCTGGCGAGGTGGCCGGTAGGCGGCTTTGGTGGCAATCCTTGCGTCCATGCCGTCTCCCAGGTCGCCGCTGTCGCGGCTGTTCACCGTGCTGCTGGCCGGCCTGCTCGCCGGGCTCGTCCTCGCGGTCGCCGCGCTTCCCGGCGGCCTGCTCGGCGGGTTCGCCGCCCGGGCGGCGCTCGGCGCGTACGCGGACCTGCCCGACGCGCTGCGCACGCCGGCCCAGCCGCAGCGCTCCTACCTCTACGCCAACGACGGCAAGACGCTGATCACCACGTTCTACGACGTGAACCGCACCGACGTGTCGCTGGACGAGATCGCCCCGGTGATGCGGCAGGCGATCATCGCGGCCGAGGACCGGCGGTTCTACTCGCACGGCGGCGCGGACCTGCGCGGCATCGCCCGCGCGCTGGTGGCGAACGTCTCCGGCGGCGGCACCGAGCAGGGCGGCTCCACGCTGACCATGCAGTACGTCCGCAACGTGCTCAAGACCGACCCGAACCGCACAGCGGAGGAGCGGCAGGCCGCCACCGAGCAGACCGTCGGGCGCAAGCTCCAGGAGATCCGGTACGCGAACGCGCTGGAGCAGTCGCTCTCCAAGGACGAGATCCTCAACCGCTACCTGAACATCGCGTACTTCGGCTCCGGCGCGTACGGCGTCGCCGCCGCCGGCCAGCGCTACTTCGGCAAGGCGCCGGCCGACCTGACGCTGGGCGAGGCGGCGCTGCTCGCCGGTCTGGTCCAGTCGCCGGAGGCGTACAGCCCGATCGACGGCGACCTCGACCAGGCGCTGGCCCGCCGCGCGTACGTGCTGGACGCGATGGCCGAGACCGGTGCGATCACCGCCCAGCAGGCCGCGGCGGCGAAGGCCGAGGCGCCCACGCTGCGCCCGACCGCCCAGCCCAACGGCTGCACCGCCACCGCCCAGGGCCACGACGACTGGGGCTTCTTCTGCGACTACCTGCGCCGCTGGTGGCTCACCCAGCCGGCCTTCGGCAGCACCCCCGAGGAGCGCGAGCAGGCGCTGCGCCGGGGCGGCTACCGGGTCGTCACCACGCTCGACCCGAAGATCCAGGAGACCGCGCAGGAGCAGGCCACCAAGGTCTACGGGTACGGCAACAAGCGCGCGCTGCCGATCGCGGCGGTCGAGCCCGGCACCGGCCGGGTGCTCGCCATGGCGGTGAACCGGCACTACAGCCTCGACGACAACCCCGCCGGGCAGGCCAACTACCCGAACACTGTCAACCCGCTGATCTCCGGCGGCGCCAGCGTCGACGGCTACCAGGCCGGCTCGACGTTCAAGATGTTCACCATGCTGGCCGCGCTGGAGGCCGGCAAGCCGCTGGCCACCGGCTTCGACGCGCCGAGCCGCCTGCCCACCCGGTACGCCTCGGACGACGAGGGCAACTGCGACGGCACCTGGTGCCCGGCGAACGCCAACCCGCAGTGGATGGACGGCTACCGGATGATGTGGGACGGCTTCGGCCGCTCCGTCAACACGTACTTCGTCTGGCTCGCCGAGCAGGTCGGCGAGGACAAGGTGGTGGAGATGGCGCAGCGCCTCGGCATCACCTTCCGGGCCGGCTCCGACGCCGCGTTCGCCCGCGACCACGCCGCCGACTGGGGCGCGTTCACGCTGGGCGTGGCCGCCACCACCCCGCTCGACCTGGCGAACGCGTACGCGACGGTGGCCGCCGAGGGCACGTACTGCGCGCCGCTGCCGGTGGTCTCGGTGACCACGCCCGACGGCGGGACCGTCGACGTGGGGCAGCCGGCGTGCAGGCGGGTCCTCGACCCGGACGTGGCCCGGGCCGCCACCGACGCGGCCCGCTGCCCGGTCGGCCAGCAGTCCGCGTTCGAGCAGTGCAACGGCGGCACCGCCACCGCCGTCGACCGGATCGTCGGCCGCCCGGTCGCCGGCAAGACCGGCAGCTCGGAGCGGAACGCCACCGAGACGTTCGTCGGGTACACCCCGCAGGTCGCCGTGGCCGGCATCGCCGCCAACCCGGACGACGTCACCGACCTGGTCGGCTCCGCCGTGCAGGCGAAGGTGATCGACGCGGTGGCGCGGACCATCAGGACGGCGGTCACCGGCGAGCCGGTGCGCGACTTCACCGCCCCGAGCCGGAAGCTCGTCGGCGACCCGCAGCGTCCGCAGCCGCCCCGGCGGACCGAGCCGGACCGCCGCGAGCAGCGCGAGGACCGCGAGCTGCCCTCCGACGTGCTCCGCTGGCTGCGCGACCGCGGGTAAGGAAGGGCCCCTTCTTAACGCCTCCGGTAGTAAAGGGGCCCCTTCTTAACACCCAGGAAGCACACCACCGCCGGGCGCGGGAAGACCGCGTACGCGGCGCGCACCACTCGCCGTCCCCGGTCGCCCCGGGCCGCCATGATCACGTCCTGGCACCAGGTCCACCGGTCCAGCACCGCCACCCGGCCGGTCAGGCGGGCCACCGCCACGGTCCGGGCCATCGCCGCCGCGCGCACCGTCGCCTCCAGCGCCGGATAGACGGTACGGCCGAACAGCGCCACCCCGTCCGTCCGGCCGAGCGCCCGGGCCAGCCGGTTCCACAGCGGCCGTCCACCGGCGTTCTCGAAGTACCGCGCCCGGACACCCCGCCGGCGCAGCCGTTCGGCCAGCGCCTTCGCCTGGGTGGTCTTGCCGGAGCCGTCGACGCCGAGCAACGCGATCATCACAGGTCGGGCCACGCACCCGGATGCTAGCGGCACCCGCCAACGGCCGTTGATGATCGACTTGTGATCGACCGGTGACGCTTGGCGACAGGCTTGGGCTCGCCTTCCGCGGTACTGCGGAGGGCGTACCCGAATCGAGGAGGCGTCCATGGAGAAGGCCACGATCGAGCAGGCCGGCAAGAAGAAGCTCTCGCTGAAGGTCCGCAAGCTGGAGCGGCTGGAGACCACCGTCATCCGCGAGAGCAACGGCGCCTGATCCGCGTCGGCACCCCGGTCGCCGCCACGTACCGGCGGCGGCCGGGGTGCCGCTTTCCCGCCTTCCGCCGAGCATTGTGAGGTTGCGGTACCCATGCTCAAGCCGCGCATCAAGAGTGTCCACGAGCCCTACACCCTGCCGGGGAACCGGCTGATCATCGGTCTGATGCAGTACGGCGTCGCGTCGGAGATCCAGGACGACGAGGACGGCACGATCGCCCGCATCCTGACGTTGCTCGACGGCACCCGGTACGTGTGGGAGGTCTGCGCGGACCTCGCCGAGACGCACCCGGGAATCGACGAGGACAGCGTCCGCGAGGTGGTGGATCAGCTCATCGCGCAGGGCTTCGTCGAGGACGCGGCGGCCCCGCTGCCCGACGGGTTCACAGTGGAGGCCGCGCAGCGCTACGACCGGGCCCGGCACTTCTACGCCTGGATCGACACCCAGCCGCGCCGTTCGCCCTTCGAGGTGCAGGCGCGCATCGGGCGGGCCCGGGTCTCCGTACTCGGTCTGGGCGGCACCGGCACGGCGGTCGCTGCCGGACTCGTCGCCAGCGGCGTCGGCGGCCTGCACTGCGCCGACTTCGACGTGATCGACCAGCCGAACCTGACCCGCCAGCTGCTCTACACCGAGAGCGACCTCGGCCAGCCGAAGGTGAAGGTCGCCGTGGACCGGCTGCGGGCGATGAACTCGCACGTCGAGGTCACCGGGGAGGAGTGCCGCGTCCGCTCCGCCGACGACCTGGTGCCGCTGATGAACGGGCGGGACGCCTTCGTCCTCTGCGCGGACCGGCCCGTCGACCAGATCCAGGACTGGACGAACGAGGCGGCCCTGCGTACCGGCACTCCGTGGTTCATGGCGCTCTACACCGGGCCGATGACAGTGGTCGGCTCGTTCCTTCCGGGCCGTACCGGGTGCTACACGTGCCTGCGGCGACGGCCGGACAAGCACGAGATCCAGACCGACGGCACGCCGCTGCGCGGAGGGGAACGACCGAACGCGGTGATCGCCGCCACCGCGAACGTGACAGGTCACCTCTGCGCGCTGGAGGTGCTCTATTACCTCGGCGGGCTGCCCCAGCAGGTCGCCGGGCGGGTCTTCCACCAGAACGCCGCGCGCTGGGACCACCACTACTTCATCGACGTGCCGCGAGACCCGGACTGCCCCTCGTGCGGTCCGCGCGGCGCGTGAGGACCGGGCGATGACGACCACCGGGACCGAGGCCGCGCCGGACCTGAGCGCCGCGACGCGGGTACGGTTCCACCCGCTGCGGATCCGGCCGTCCGACGACGACCCGGACTCGGTGGTGGTGGGCCGGCCGGAGGTCGGCGAGTTCGTGGAGTTGCCCGCGATCGGCGCCCGCGCCGTCGAGCTGCTCGACGCCGGAGCGCCGATCGGCGTGGCCGAGGAACGGATCGCCGCCGAGCACGACGTGGACCTCGACCTCGTGGACCTGGTGCTCGCGCTGCGGGAGGCGGGCCTGGTGGCCGAGGTCGACGGCCGGCCCACCGGCGGCGCCCGCCGCGAGGACCGGCCGCACCTGCCCTGGCTGCGGGCCCGGCACGTGCGCTGGCTGTTCGGCCCCGCGGCGAAGGTGGCCTACGTCGCGCTGGTCGCGGCGACGCTGGCCACCGTGGTACGCCGTCCCGAGCTGCTGCCGTCGTACCGGGACTTCTTCTGGACCGGCTACGTCGGTCTCGCCGTGCTCGTGAACACCGCGCTGTTCTCCGTGACGGCCGTTCTGCACGAGTTCAGTCACCTGGTCGCGGCCCGTTCGCTGGACGCGCCGGCCCGGATCCGCTTCGCCACCCGGCTGCACCACCTGGTCCTGGAGACCGACGTGACAGCGATCTGGTCGGTGCCGCGCCGCCACCGGTACCGGGTCTATCTCAGCGGCCTGCTCTGGGATTTCGCCGTCGTGTGCGCGGCGCTGCTGGTGATGGCGTACGCCCGGCCGCATCCGCTCGTCGACGGGCTGCTGTCCGCCGTCGTCCTGGTGATCGTCATGTCGATGGCGCTGCAACTGCACGTCTACATGCGCACCGACTGCTACTTCGTCCTGCTGGACGTGCTGCGGTGCCGCAACCTGTTCCAGGACGGCTTCGCGTACGCCCGGCACCTGCTGCGCCGGGGTCTGCACGCGGCGCTTCCCGGCCGGGTGGCGGCGTCCGCCGGGGACCCCACCGCCGTCCTGCCGCCGCACGAGCGGCGCGCGGTGCGGATCTACGCGCTGGCGGTGGTGGCGGGCAGCGCTGTCGCGCTGTCCAGCTTCGTTCTGTTCGGAATCCCGATCGTCGCGCACGGCGCGATCCAGGCGGGCTCGGCCGTGCTGGCCGGCGCGACCGGCGGAAGCCTGCTCGCGGCCGTGGACGGCGCGCTCGTCCTGCTCGTCGAGGGCACGCTCCAGGCGATGTTCCTGGTCACGTTCTACCGGCGTCATTCGCGACGACGCCTGACGCGGGCCACCTCCGGCCCGGCGCCGCACGGCGCGCCGGAGCCGATCGGCTGACCGGCGGCGACGACCGGCCACAGTGGTGCGTCCCCGCGGCCACCGCTGGGACGCGCTACTCGCTGACCTCGCGCGACCTCGTCTAGGGTGGGCCGGAGGGCGATCATGAAGTGGTCGCCCGGGTCCGCGCGCTTCGGGGGGAGCGAATGGTGCCGGCGGTCATGTTTCGGCTGCTCGGCCCGGTCGAGGTGTGCCTCGACGACCGTACGGTCCGCGTCGGTGGCCCGCGCAGTCAGGCAATGCTCGCCGCGTTGCTGCTGGAAGCCAACCGGATCGTCCCGGTGTCCCGCCTCATGGACGCCGCGTGGGGCAGCCATCCGCCGGCGAGCGCGGACGTCCAGGTCCGCAACCGGGTCGCGGCGGCGCGACGGGCGCTGCGCGCCGCCGGTCTGCCCGGCGACGTGATCGGCACCCACGGCTCCGGATACCTGCTCACCGTCGCCGACGGTCAGCTCGACCTGGACGTCTTCGAGGAACGGGTACGCCGGGCCGAGGGGCGACTCGACCAGGGCGGCGCCCCGGAGGAGGCGGTGTCCGGGCTGCGCGAGGCGCTGGCGATGTGGCGCGGTCCGGCGCTCGACGGCCTGCGTACGCCGGCGCTCACCGCCGCGGCGCAGCGTCTCGACGAGCGGCGGATGACAGTGGTCGAGCGCTGCCTCGGCCTGGAGCTGGGCCTCGGCCGGTACGACAGCGTCATCGGCCGGCTCACCGAACTGGTCGAGGCGTACCCGTGGCGGGAGTCGCTCGTGGGCCAGCTCATGCGGGCCCTCTATCTGGCGGACCGGCAGGGCGAGGCGCTGGACCGGTTCGACCAGTTGCGCCGTCGCCTGGCCGAGGAGCTCGGCGTCGACCCGACGGCGCAGCTGATCCGGCTGCGCGACCTGATCCTGCGCAACGACCCCAGCCTGCGGGCGGCACCCGACGCCGGGCCGGTCGTCGCGCCGCCGGACCGCCCGGCCGCCTCCGGAACGCGCCAGGCCGCCGCCGCACAACACGGAGCCGCCGGACCGGACGGTGCCGGACGCCCGCCGGTCCGGATGCTTCCGGCGGGCCTCACCGACTTCGTCGGCCGGGAGGAGCAGATGGCGGCGGTCCTGGAGTGGCTTCCGGATCGGCCGGCGGTCGCCGTGACGGCGATCAGTGGCCTGCCCGGCGTCGGCAAGACCGCGCTGGCGGTCCGGATCGCCCACCACCTCGGCGCGGCGTACCCCGGTCCGCACCTGTACGTCGACCTGAACGGGCACGACCATCCGTCGCCTCCGGTCGAGGTGCTCGGGCGGTTCCTGCGGGCGCTCGGTGTGCCTGGCGCGGAGATCCCGGCCGACCTGGAGGAACGCGCCGCGCTGTTCCGGGGCGCGATGGCCGAGCGGCCCGGTCTGGTGCTGCTGGACAACGCGGCCGACGCGGCGCAGGTGCGCCCCCTGCTGCCCGGGACGGACACCGTCGTGCTGGTCACGAGCCGGCGCGCGCTCGTCGACGTCGACGGCGCCTACCAGCTGCGACTGGACCCGCTGCCCGAGGCGGACGCGCTGCGGCTGCTGGCCGGCATCATCGGCGCGGACCGTGTCGCTGCCGAGCCCGGCTCCGCGTCGGACGTCGTCCACCACTGCGGACTGCTGCCGCTGGCGGTGCGGATCGCGGGCGCCCGGCTGGCGATACCCGGCGTGCCGTCGCTGCGGCAGGCGGCGGCGCAGCTCGCCGAACTGTCGCACCGGCTGGACCACCTCACCCGCGCCGACCGCAGCGTACGGGCGGCGTTCCACTCGGCGTACGTGGCGCTGGACGAGCCGGCCCGCCGGCTGCTGCGCCGGTTCGCGGTGCTGGACCTCGACCGGGCGCCGCCGTGGCTGCCCGCCGTCCTGCTCGACGACGAGGCGGGCGCGGCGGACGCGGTCACCGGCCTGGTCGAGGCCAACCTGGTCGAGGTGACCGGACCGGACGAGCTGGGCCAGGTCCGCTATCACCTCCACGATCTGGTCCGCGCCTTCGCCCGGGAGCGCGCCGCGCGGGAGGAGGGGCCGCGGGAACGGCCGGAGGTGCTGCGGCGTGTCTTCGGCACCTGGCTGACGCTCGTCGAGCAGGCCCGGGTGGCGCTGAGTCACGAGGGCGGCGCCGCCATCGTCGCCGACCTGCCGAGGTCACCGGCGCCCACCGGCGAGCACCTGAGCGACCCGAAGCGCTGGTTCAGCGCCGAACGGGCCGCCCTGCTGGACAGCGTCGAGCAGGCCGCCGCGACGCCCGGCCTGGAGGACTACTCCTGGGCGCTGGCCTGGCACTGCGACTACTACCTGTTCGTCGACGCCCGGCTGGACGAGCTGACCCGGGTCACCGAGACCGGGCTGGCGGCCGCCGAGCGCCGGCGGCACCCCGAGGGGATCGCCCGGCTCCGGCTCTGCGTGGCGTTCGCGGCCCTGCTGCGCAGCGACCTGGAGGCCGCGCTCGGCTACGCGCAGGCCGCCGCCGCGGCGGCCGAGCCGCTCGCCCAACCCTGGCTGCGGGCCGACATCGCCGGCGTCGAGAACCAGGTGTACGAGGGACTGGGTGACCGGGCGTCGGCACGCGCCAGCCTGGTCCGCTCCATCGAGCTGTACCAGGAAGCCGGTGACGAGGTCGCCGCCGGACCGAAACTCGTCCGGCTGGGCGTACTCCAGTTGCAGGAAGGCGATCCGGCCGCCGGGGAGACGCTCGCCCGGGCCGTCGCGCTGCTGCGGGCCGCCGGCACGCCCCGGCCGCTCGCGTTCGGCCTACGCGCGTCGGGCCGCTGGCACGACCACCGCGGCGCGGTGGACGAGGCCCGGGCGGCGTACCTGGAAGCACTGGATCTGGTCCGGCGGCACGGTGACCGGCTCGGTGAGGTGGCGCTGCTCAGCGAGGTCGCCGCGATGCTCGCGGGGCACGGCCGGCTGGGCGAGGCGGCCGGGTACGCCGACACCGCCCTGGAGCAGGCCCGCAAGACGCGGGTCGCGGCGTACCTGGCCTACGCCCGGTACGCCCAGGGACGGATCAGCCTGATGTCGGGCGAGCCGGCGCGGGCGCGGGTCCTGCTCGAACAGGCGGCCGGCGACCTGACGGCCAGCCCGCCGCTGCAGGTGGAGGCCCTGATGGACCTCGCCCGGGCGGTGGAGCGGCTGACCGGGGCCGAGGCGGCCCGGGACGTCTGGCGGCGCGCCCACGCGGTGGCTGCCCGGATCGGGGCCACTGCCACGGCGGACGAGATCGAGCGGCGGCTCGCCGGACCGTAGCCTGGCCTGGAGGGGGCAGCCGGCCGGGTTGTCGGATCCGGCCGGACGGCTCCGACCCACCGGCGAGCGCGCCCGACCGGGACGCGCCGCAACGCGGAGGAACACATCATGGGCACTGTCATCTACTGGGTGCACACGTCGGTCGACGGTTTCATCGAGGGGCCGAACGGCGAGTTCGACTGGCCGCAGATGGGGGAGGAGCTGTCCGCGTACTCGATCGACCTGTCCGAGCGGGCCGCCGCCTTCGTCTACGGGCGGCGGGTGTGGGAGATGATGGCCGCCTACTGGCCGCAGGTCGAGTCGATCTCCGACCATCCGCACGACCTGGCGTTCGCGCCGATCTGGCGGCGTACCCCGAAGGTCGTGGTCTCCCGCACGCTCGCCGAGGCTCCCCACGGCGCGGTGGTGGTCGGCGGCGGCGACCTGGCGAAGGAGTTCGCCGAGGTCCGCGAGCGCTTCCCCGGCGACCTGCTGGTCACCGGCGGCACCGGCGCGGCGACGGCGCTGGCCGCGCTCGGCCTCGTCGACGAGTTCCACGTGATCGTGCACCCGGTGGTGCTCGGCGGCGGACGGCAGGTGCTGCCCGACCTGGCCCGCCAGCACCTGCGGCTGGTCGAGACGCGTCAGTTCGACGGACGGTCGGTGCTGCTGCGCTACGAGCGGGCCTGACGCCTCAGCGGCCCCGGCGGCGGGGCCGGTACGTGGCGAGCGCGGCCGGTACGCCGCGGCGCACGATGCCGGCCCGGTCGCTGTCCCCGCGCAGCACCGCCGCGGCGGTCTTGCGGGCCTGCTCGGCGGTGAAGTGCGGCGGCAGCATCAGCTCGGCCGGGTCCACCACCGCGTTGACCACCACCGGCCGGTCCGCGTCGAGCACCCGCTGCCACAGGCCGTCCACCCGGCCGGGGGAGTCGACAAGCTCGCCGCCGAGCCCCAGCACCTCCGCCCACCTGTGGTACGCCACGTCCGGCAGGTCCTGGCTGTCCGGGAACATCGGTGTGCCCTCGCCGGAGCGCTGCTCCCAGCTGACGAACGCGAGATCCCGGTTGTTGAGCACGAGCACCACGAACCGGGGGTCGGACCACTCCCGCCAGTACTTCGCCACAGTGATCAGCTCGTTGACGCCGTTCATCTGCATCGCCCCGTCGCCGAGCAGCGCGATCACCGGGCGGTCCGGGTGGGCGAACTTCGCCGCCAGCGCGTACGGCATCCCGCCGCCCATGGACAGCAGCGTGCCGGAGAGGCTGGCCAGCATGCCGGGGCGGACCCGCACGTGGCGGGCGTACCAGGCGGTGGCGGTGCCGCAGTCCACGGCGAGCATGGCGTCGCCTGGCAGCGCGTCGTCGAGCGTGGCGAACAGCGACTGCGGGTTGACCGGCTCGGCCGGCTGGGCGGCGACCTCGCGTTGGGAGGCCCGCCACTTGCCGGTGGCGTCGGCGATCGTGGCCCGCCAGGCGGTCGGGCCCGGCCCCGGGCCCAGCTCCCTGAGCAGGGCGCGCAGCGTCGGCCCGGCGTCGCCGGTCAGGTTCACCTCGGTCGGGTAGCGCAGCCCCATCCGGGTGCCGTCGATGTCGATCTGCACCGCCCGGGCCTGCCCCTCCGGCGGGTAGAACTCCGAGTACGGCATCTGGCTGCCGACGATCAGCAGCCTGTCGCACTCGCGCATGAGCTGCCAGCTCGGGCGGCTGCCGAGCAGGCCGATCGCGCCGGTCACCCAGGGCTGGCGGTGGTCGACGGCGGTGAAGCCGAGCAGCGCGGTGGCGACGCCGGCGCCGAGCCGGTCGGCGATCCGGCGTACCTCGTCCTCGGCGCCCAGCGCGCCCTGCCCGACCAGCATCGCCACCCGCTCGCCGCCGCGCAGCACCTCGGCGGCGCGGCGCACATCGGCCTCCGGCGGCACTGTCGGCTCGCTGCTCGGCACCGCGCTGGTGTGGTAGTAGCCGTGCGCGTGCGGCGGGTGCGGCACCGCCGGCAGGTCCTGCACGTCGGAGGGGAGGACCAGGGCGGTCACGGTACGCCGGGCCAGCGCGGTGCGGCAGGCCCGGTCCACCAGATGCCGGGCCTGCGACGGGTCGTCGAGCTGGGCCAGGAAGGCCGACGCGACGTCCTTGTAGAGCGAGAGCAGGTCCACCTCCTGGTAGTAGCCGCCGCCCTCGGCGGGCAGCGCGGTGTGCCCGAGCAGCGCCACCACCGGCTGGTGGTCGAGCTTGGCGTCATAGAGGCCGTTCAGCGCGTGGATCGCGCCCGGACCGCTGGTCACCACCACGCAGCCGAGCGGGCCGCCGCCGTACTTGACGTGCGCGCCGGCCGCAAACCCGGCGGTCTCCTCGTGCCGGACCTGGATGAACCGGGCACGCCCCTCGGCGCGTTGCAGCGCCGAGGTCATGCCGTTGATCCCGTCGCCCGGGTAGCCGTAGTAGCGGTGCACACCCCATTCGGCGAGCCGGGCCACCAGGTAGTCGGCAACTGTGGCGTCGCGGGGGAGGTTGCCGTCGTGATCCGCGCCCATCGTGGTCCCTCCGTCGCGTCGGCCTTCGGCTCCGTTCCCCGCCCGGGGCGGCGGAAACCCGGCCCGTGCCGGGGCGACCGGGCGGGCCGGGCAGAATCGCCTGGTGCCCGTCCACGAGATCACCGACCCCGACGACGACCGGATCGCCGACTACCGCGCGCTCACCGACGTGGAGCTGCGTACGCGCTGGGAACCGCCGCACGGGCTGTTCATCGCCGAGGGGGAGCTGGTGCTGCGGCGGGCGCTGCGGGCTGGCTACCCGGCCCGGTCGTACCTGGTCGACGCCAAGCGGGTGGACCAGCTCGCCGACCTCGACACCGGCGACACCCCGGTGTACGCGGCCACGCCGGACGTGCTCCAGCGGGCCACCGGCTTCCACGTGCACCGGGGCGTGCTCGCGTCGTTCCACCGCAGGCCGCTGCCGTCGGCCGACGAGGTGCTGGCCGCCGCCCGGCGCGTGGTGATCCTGGAGGACGTCAACAACCACACCAACCTGGGGGCTGTTTTTCGAGGCGCCGCCGCGCTCGGCGTCGACGCGGTGCTGCTGTCCCCGACCTGCGCCGACCCGCTCTACCGGCGCAGCGTACGGGTCAGCATGGGCGAGGTGTTCGCGGTCCCGTACGCGAAGCTCGACAGCTGGCCCGCGGGGCTGGACCAGGTCCGGGCGGCCGGGTTCACCGTGCTCGCGATGACGCCCGCGCCTGATGCCGTACCGATGCAGCGGCTGACCCCGGCGCAGCGGGAGCGGGCGGCGTTGCTGCTCGGGGCGGAGGGGCCGGGGCTGACCGCGGCGGCGCAGGCGGCCAGCGACGTGCGGGTGGTGATCCCGATGCGGCGCGGCGTGGACTCGCTGAACGTGGCCGCCGCCGCGGCGGTGGCGTTCTGGGAGCTTGGGCGCGACGACCCGCTCTGACGTACGGCTTGCATGACCATGCGAGACCGTGCATAATCTTCCTTGTGTCCAAGGTTCTCACCTCCCTGCCCATCGGCGAACGTGTCGGCATCGCCTTCTCCGGCGGCCTCGACACCTCGGTCGCGGTCGCGTGGATGCGCGACAAAGGTGCCGTCCCGTGCGCCTACACCGCCGACATCGGCCAGTACGACGAGCCCGACATCGCCTCGGTGCCCGGCCGCGCCCACACCTACGGCGCCGAGGTCGCCCGGCTCGTCGACTGCCGCGCCGCGCTGGTCGAGGAAGGGCTGGCGGCACTGACCTGCGGCGCCTTCCACATCCGCTCCGGCGGGCGGGCCTACTTCAACACCACCCCGCTGGGCCGGGCCGTGACCGGCACGCTGCTGGTGCGGGCGATGATCGCCGACGACGTGCAGATCTGGGGCGACGGCTCGACGTTCAAGGGCAACGACATCGAGCGGTTCTACCGGTACGGCCTGCTGGCCAACCCGCAGCTGCGGATCTACAAGCCGTGGCTGGACACCGACTTCGTCACCGAGCTGGGCGGCCGCACCGAGATGTCGGAGTGGCTGCTGGAGCGCGGCCTGCCGTACCGGGACAGCACCGAGAAGGCGTACTCCACCGACGCCAACATCTGGGGCGCCACCCACGAGGCCAAGACGCTCGAACACCTCGACACCGGCATCGAGACGGTCGAGCCGATCATGGGCGTGAAGTTCTGGGACCCGTCTGTGGAGATCCCCACCGAGGACGTCACCATCGGCTTCGGCCAGGGCCGCCCCGTGACGATCAACGGCAAGGAGTTCGGCAGCGCCGTCGACCTGGTGCTGGAGGCCAACGCCATCGGCGGCCGGCACGGCCTGGGCATGTCCGACCAGATCGAGAACCGGATCATCGAGGCCAAGAGCCGGGGCATCTACGAGGCGCCGGGCATGGCGCTGCTGCACGCCGCGTACGAGCGGCTGGTAAACGCCATCCACAACGAGGACACGCTGGCGAACTACCACAACGAGGGCCGTCGCCTCGGCCGCCTCATGTACGAGGGCCGCTGGCTGGACCCGCAGGCGCTGATGCTGCGCGAGTCGCTGCAGCGCTGGGTCGGCACGGCGGTCACCGGCGAGGTCACGCTGAGGCTGCGCCGGGGCGAGGACTACTCGATCCTCGACACCACCGGTCCGGCGTTCAGCTACCACCCGGACAAGCTGTCGATGGAGCGCACCCAGGACTCGGCGTTCGGTCCGGCCGACCGGATCGGCCAGCTCACCATGCGCAACCTCGACATCGCCGACTCCCGCGCCAAGCTGGAGCAGTACGCCTCCGTCGGCATGGTCGGCGGCGGCAACCCGCAGCGGGTCGTGGGCGCCGCCCAGGCCGCCTCGACCGGGCTGATCGGCGCCATGCCGCAGGGCGGCGCCGAGGCCATCGCGTCCCGGGGCGTGCCCACCGCCGAGGACGAGGCGCTCGACCGGGCCGCCATGGAGTTCGGCGTCGACTGATCCCGCAGTCGGCCGGCTCGTCCTCCCCGGCGAGCCGGCCGGTGCGGCCCTCGGCAACGACGGTGACGCAGGGTAGCGTGTCGCCCGTGTTTCCTACCGTGCGTGAGGTCCTGGACCTGGTGCCCATGCGCCACGGTGCGCCGCGCCTGGTCGCCGGGAACGCCGGGCTGGACCGGCCGGTGCGGTGGGTGCACATCGCCGAGGTGCCCGACATCGCCACTCTGCTGGGCGGCGGGGAACTGGTCCTGACCACCGGGATCGGGCTGCCGACCGACGACGCCGGGCTGCGCGAGTTCATCGGCACCCTGGCCGACGTCGGCGCCTCCGGGCTGGTGGTCGAGCTGGGCCGCCGGTACCTCACCGGAGTGCCCCGGGTGATGGCCGCCGCCGCCGAACGCCGCGGCCTGCCCCTGGTCGAGCTGCGCCGGGGCACCCCGTTCGTCCGGATCACCGAGGCGGTACACGGCCTGATCGTGGACGCCCAGCTCACCGAGCTGCGCGCCACCGAGGAGATCCACCAGCGGTTCACCGACCTGTCCGTGGAGGGCGCCGAACCGGCCGAGGTGCTGCGGCAGGCCGCCGAACTGGCCGGCTGCCCGATGGTGCTGGAGAACCTGTCCCGGCAGGTGCTCGCGTACGACCCGGCGGGGGAGAACGCGGAACTGCTGCTGGACGGCTGGGAACAGCACTCCCGGCAGATCCGCCCGGCCGGGCGCACCGCGTACGACCCGGGCAGCGGCTGGCTGGTCACCACAGTCGGGGCGCGCGGACAGGACTGGGGACGGCTGCTGCTGCGCTGGCCGGTCGCCGAGTCCACCCCGCCGACCCGGCTGACCATCCTGATCGAGCGGGCCGCCTCCACGCTGGCCCTGGGACGCCTGATCCGGCGCGACGCCGAGGGCCTGGAACGGCAGATCCACCGCACGCTGCTGACCGCGCTCATCGACCACTCCCGCCCGGTGGACGAGGTGGCGCTGCGCGCCAAAGCGCTCGGCGTCGTCCTGGACCGCCGGCACCTGGTCGGCGTGGTGGTCCGGCACCGTGGCGACGAGCCGGCCGCCGACGCCGGCCCGGGCGCCGACGCCGACCCCGAGGCCGGCCCGGCCCGCCTGCGCGACCTCGCCGAGGCGGTCGGCCAGGCCGTGCGGGACGCCAAACTCACCGCCCTGACCAGCGCCGTCGACGACCACGCGGTGGGGGCGCTGCTGGCGCTGCCCGACGCGGCCGCCGAGGAGAAGGCACTCGCCGCGTTCGCCACGGCGTTGCGCCGGGTACGCCTCGACGCCGCACCCGCCCGCCCTCCGGCCTCTCGCCCCTCGGATCCGGCCGACAGGTCCCCGCAGTCCGGTCGGTCCGCGGCCGACCGCTCGGCGTCCGGACGGCCGGCGCGGCCGGTCGAGGTCCCGTCGCGGCCGACGATCGTGGTGGCGGCCGGTTCCGGCGTCGGCAGTCTGCGCGAGGCGCGCCGCTCACTTGTCGAGGCGCGCCAGATCGCCGAGGCGGCCCGGCGGGACCCCCGCGACCTGCCCTGCTACCGGCTGCCGCACGTCGGGCTGGCCGGTCTGCTGCACCTGCTGCGCGACGAGCCCCGGTTGCAGACGTTCGTCGAGCGTGAACTCGGGCCACTGCTCACGTACGACGCCCAGCACCCCCGCGAGCAGTTGCTCGGCACGCTGCGCGCGTACCTGGAGCAGGGGCGGAACAAGTCGGCCGGGGCGGCCGCGGCGCACCTGTCCCGGCCGGCCTTCTACGAGCGGCTGGCCCGGATCGGCCGCATCCTCGACGCCGACCTGGACTCGGTCGACAGATGCCTCTCCCTGCACGTGGCGCTGCTGGCCCTGGACGCCATCCGCACCCCCTGACCCACCCCCGGCCCGGGCTGAGCTCGCCGATCTTGGAGTTATGGCGCCCAGAGTGCCCCGAAGCACCCGTTCTGTGCGGTGCCACAACTCCAAGATCGGCGGTGCCGGGTGTTGATCATGAGGTTGGGCCGGTGTTTCGCCCGAATTCGCCCCGCCAACTTCATGATCGACGGGGCGGGGCGGGGCGGGGCGGGGGCGGGGCGAGGACCGGGTGGGGGTCAGGTTAGGGCGGTGAGGGCCTTGGCGTAGAGGGCGGGGACGAAGTTCGGGCCGCCGGGGGTGAACACGTCGGAGGTCGCCGCCGCCTGCCAGGCGGTGTCGGGCAGGGCCGCGACCAGGGCGCGTACCACCGGGGCGTCGCGCCACTGGTCCTGCTGGGCGAGCAGGCTCAGCGCCACGACCGACTCCTCCACCTCGCCGACGCACTCGAACGGCTTGTGCCCGTCGACGCCGAGCAGCTCCCGGTAGCCGGGCACCTGGGCGTCGTCGGCCAGCAGGTCGCCGCCGAAGATGCCGGTCAGCCGCTCCCGGGGCATGAACGGCGCCATGGCCAGGAACACGAAGCGGCACTTCGGGCAGTCCCGGCACCAGCGCTCGCTCGCGTCGCGCAGCTTGAACGCGGCGTTGCAGCTGGTCACCACCGCGTCGTACCTGTCGATCTCGGCGAACAGCCGGGCGATGTGCAGCTCGGACAGGGAGCGCAGCAGCGAGAAGTACGGCTCGGTGAGCCCGGCGTGCTCGGCCAGCGCCGCGCGCAGCAGCCCTTCCGCCTCCACGCCCTTGGACCACTGGTGGTTGATCTCGTGGCCCTGCCAGATCAGGTTCGGGTCGGACGCCGAGCGCTCGTTGGACATCACCACCGGGCCGAGGCCGTGCAGCACGGCGGTGGCGACCGCGATCAGCGAGTTGATCGCGGTGACCGGGATGTGCCCGTTGCGGGCGCCCGCGGCGTTCAGCTCGAACAGCACCGGGTCCAGCCGCCGCCGGGCGGCCAGCGGCACCAGGTCGGACGCCTCGTTCACCGACACGATCACGTGGTTCGGGTTGACCGAGAAGGGCACCGGGTCGAGGCCGGCGCGGCGCAGCGCCTCCAGCGTGACGATGGAGTCCTTGCCGCCGCCCACCGCCGACAGCGGACGCCTGTCGGAGTTGTCCAGCGGCGTCGCCGGGTCCACCGTCCCGGCGGGCACCTCGGGGCGCAGTTCCAGCACGTACGGCAGGTCGTTGCGGTACGCGTACTCGGCGAGGCCCTTGGTGTAGACGGCGGTGACCAGCTCGACGGCGGCGGCGCCCAGCGGCGCGGGCAGCACCAGCCGGGGCGGCGCGGCGGCCTTGTAGTAGCTGACGCCGGCGACGACGTGCAGCAGCTCCAGGACCCGCGCCAGGGTGGCCGCGGTGGCGTCGGTGACCGGCTCGGACGGCAGCGGAAGCGTGATCACCTCGGTGAATCGCTGCTCGCCGTCGGGACCGGTCAGGGCGTAGTCGAACAGGACCTCGCCGGTGGCGAAGTCGATCGAGTAGGACGGGAAGGTGAAGGCGTCCATCCGCCGCAGCTGCTCGTTGGGCACACGCCATACTAGGCCCTGGTTCGTCCGCCCGTGTCCGGCTGGGCCGACCCCCGACCGCCGTGCACCGACCGAGTCCGAGGAGAGCCCGTGCGCCTGTCTGATCTGCGCGGACGTCATGTCGCCGTCTGGGGCGCCGGCCGCGAGGGCCGGGCCGCGGTGACCGCGATCGCCGCGCACGGGCCGGCCGGCCTGGTCGTCGTCGACGACAGCGCCAACTTCCTCACCCTGCCCTGGGAGGGCCCGCTGGCCGACGCGGCGCCGCTTGTGACCGGCGAGGAGGGCTTCGAGCGGCTGGCCGCCGCGGACGTCGTGGTCCGCTCGCCCGGGGTGCCGAACACCCACCCGTGGATGGTGGAGCTGCGCCGCCGGTCCGTGCCGGTGACCCAGGGCAGCGCGCTGTGGATGGCCGACCACGCGGACCGGACCGTCGGGGTGACCGGCAGCAAGGGCAAGAGCACCACGTCCAGCCTGGTCAGCCACCTGCTCACCGCGATGGACCGGCCGAACGTGTTCGGCGGCAACATCGGGGTGCCGTTGCTGGACCTGCCGGAGGCGGAGCTGTACGTGCTGGAGCTGTCCAGCTACCAGTGCGCCGACCTGACCGACTCGCCCCGGGTGGCGGCGGTGACCGCGCTGTTCCCCGAGCATCTGGACGCGCACGGCGGCGAGCGGGAGTACTACCGGGACAAGCTGAACCTGATCGCGCACGGACCGCACGCCGTCGTCGTCAACGGCGCCGACCCGCGCCTGGCCGCGGAGCTGGGCGACCGGCCCGCGATCCGGGCCGGCTCGCCGGACACCACGCACGTGGCGACCGGCCCGGACGGCACGCAGTGGTTCCACCTGCGGGACACGCCGCTGTTCCCGCGCGCGGTGCTGCCGCTGGTCGGGCGGCACAACGAGGGCAACCTCTGCGTCGCGCTCGCCGTGCTGGACGCGCTCGGCGTCGACGTGGTGGCGCGTAAGGACAGCCTCGCCGTCGCGGTCGCCGAGTTCCAGGGCCTGGCGCACCGGCTCACCGAGATCGCCGACCCGTCCGGGCTGACGTTCGTCGACGACACGCTCGCCACCAGCCCGTACGCGGCCATGCACGCGATCGACGCGTACGAGGGACGGCCGCTGACGGTGATCGTCGGCGGCGCCGACCGAGGGCTGGACTACAGCCCGCTGCGCGCGCACCTGGCCGATCGGGAGATCACCGTGATCGGCGTGCCGGACAGCGGCCCCCGCATCGTGGAGGCGCTGTCCGGGCTGCCGTCGGTGCGTACCGAACTGGCCGACGACCTGGTCGCCGCCGTCGGGCTGTCCCGCAAGCTCACCCCGGCCGGCGGGGTGGTGCTGCTGTCCCCGGCCGCGCCCAGCTACGGCCGGTTCCGCAACTTCGAGCACCGCTCCGAGGTGTTCGCGCAGGCGGTGGCGGACACCGCCCGCTGAGTCAGCCGCGCTCCGCCCGCGTGTGCCGCGGCGGCCCCGGCTCGGCCGTCAGGAGCGCGTCGAGCGACTCGGTGGGAGCCGAGCTGTCGACCGGCTCGCGCGGCCCGGGCGCGGTGGCGCCGGCCGCCGTACCGTCGAGCGTCGCCTCGACAGGCGCCGCCTCGGCGGATGCCGTCTCGGCGTGGGCCGCCCGCTGCTTGACCGGGGTCCAGGCGAACGCGAGCGCCCCGCCCACCAGCGCCAGCAGCATGCCGACCAGGAACCCGCCCAGGTTCGAGGTGAGCCAGGAGACCAGCCCGAGCACCAGGGAGAGCACCGCGTAGAAGACCCGTTGCTGCGGCGTGGTGATCAGCAGCACGCCGCAGATCACCAGGATCGCCGGGACCAGGTACGCGGCCAGGCCCTGCGGCCCGACGTGCAGCAGGACGCCGAGCGGCGCGCGCAGCGTCACCAGCATCTCCGCGCCGCCGAGCGCGATGAGCAGCCCGGCGGTGAACGGCCGGGCGCGCCGCCAGTGCCGCCAGCGTGCGCGGACGCCGGCGGCCGGCGCCGTGTGCTGTCCCGCGGTCACGTCAGCACCCGTCGGAGCTGAAGCCCATGCGCAGGTTGGGCAGCGTGAAGATCGCGGCGGTGGTGGCGTAGTTGTTCTGCCGCAGGTTGGTGATGGTCACCGTGTCGGCCTGCTGGGCGAACACGCCCGGGTTGCCCTTGACCCCGGGGACCTTGTCGACGGTGCTGGCGTCCTGCCCCACGTCGATGTTCTTGAAGGAGGCGTTGCCGGCGATCTCGTCGCCGTCGACCACGAGCGTGCGGGCGGTCACGGGCTTGCCGGAATTGCCGGCGGTGATCCGCAGGTTGGTCCCGCCCAGGTTGATGCTCTGGCAGAGATTAGTCAGTTCGGCCTTGTCGATGGCCGAGACGATCACGAGCACCTGCCCGCCGGTGTCGCCCTGGTTGGGGCTGTCCGGGATCATCTGGTCCAGCGTGGCGAACTGTTCGAACCCGGTCCCCTCCAGTTTGTCGGCGGTGACGGTGAACGGCATGCCCGAGATGGCGAACTGCGCGCCGAGGACACCCTGGGCGGTGAGCATCACCATGCCGGCCGCGCCGACCGTCACGGTGCCGAGCGTGACGGCGAACCGGCGCCAGCGTACGCCGCTTCTCGGTTGATCGATCTGCTCCGACATGCTGGCTCCCTTTCGAGATCAATTCATCCGCGACGATGTGAATTGGATTCGCAGGATGTCCGCGCCGGGTGGGCGCAGGCCGAAGTTACCGCTGAGTAAAGGGCCGGTCAACTGCCTGTAGCAGATCGTTGGGCGGCATTTGCCAAAAGCGGCCAAAGTGAAAAACCGCTGCGGTTTCTGATCGGTCAGGGGTGACCGGTCGGCGCGCACGGCGCCGTGGCGGCCGGTCCGTCGTCCGGCCGGGCGGCCCGGGTGGCGCGCCGGGCGCCCTCGGGGCCGAGAAACGGCGCGGTGGCCGCGTACGTGAGCACCGGCAGCAACAGCGGCAGCTCGTCGGCCCGCCCCTGCGCCACCCGTTCCCGGATGGTGGCGTAGATGCCGCCGACCACTGTGGACACCAACGCGTCGCGATCCACCTCGGCGCCCGCCGGCTCCGGGCCGGCATCGGCGAAGAACCGGCGGAAGCTGCGCAGCAGCGCGTCGCGTTCCCGGCGCGCGTCCGGCCCGGCCGCGTCCACCTCGACGAGTGCGATCCGGGCGAAGGCGGGCACGCTGGCCAGCACGTCGAGCAGCGTGCGCAGCGCCGCGCGGGCGGCGTCCGGCCAGGCCGGGCCGGCGTCGCGGTAGGCGTCCTCCATCAGGTGCGACACCACTGTGATGCCGTGCCGGTACGCGGCCAGGAAGGCGTCCTGCTTGCCGGTGAAAAGCGCGTAGAAGGCGGGCCGGGTGACGCCGGCCGCGTGGCAGATGTCGCTGACCCGGGCGTTGTCGTACCCCCGGGCGGCGACCTCGCGGACCAGCCCGTCGAAGAGTCGGTCGCGCTGGGTCGCCGCCACCTCCTCGGCCGGCACCCGGCGCGGGCCGCGCTTGATGGCGCGGTCCGGGTCGCGGCCGTGGCGGGCGCCCGGCAGGGGCACGGGCGCCGGTGGCGGCGGGCTCGGGACGGTCACCTGTCGACCTCTCTTGATGCGTTGACTTTACGACCCTCCGGGGTTTATAACTTTCGACACGCTCAGTTCACGCCCCGTCACCGCTGGTGATCTCTCCTCGTCGGTCACCCCGTACGTGTCGAAGGAGGGCCGGATGGCTGCCATTATCGCCGCGCGCACCCGTCCCCCCAAGGCCGGGAAGACCGAGGTGACGCGGCGTCGCCGCACTGCGCCACGCCGCCCGGCCCGCTGAGGCCGCAACGGCGCACCACCACCGTCGGCGGTCCGATCCCGACCGCCGCGCCCACCGGCTCCGTCCACTCCGGACGCCGCCGGCACCGTTTCCTGTCCCACCGCCGGAAGGAACAACCATGCCCAGGTACGGACGCATCGGCGCGGGCCTCGCCGCCCTGGCGCTGCTGACCGGTCTGGTCGGCGCCGCCCCCGCCACCGCCGCACCCACCACCTCGCTGGCCAGCGCCGTGCTGACCTACCCGACCGTCGCCGGCACCGCCGTGTCGGTGGGCGACGTCATCCAGGCCAGCCTGCGCAGCGGTACGAACGCCACGTTCTACTCCTCGACCAGCGGCACCACCGGTATCAAGTGCGCCGCGTCCAGCTTCAGCGCCAAGGTGCTGACCAACCCGACCGCTCCCGGCACCGCGACCGAGAGCCTGACCGCGCAGTCGTTCTCCAGCTGCACGACGAACGTCTTCGGCACCACCGGCGTGCAGAGCGTGACTGTCAACAACCTGCCCTACACCACCTCGGTGACCAGCGCCGGCGTCGTCAAGATCTCCGGGACGACGGCGGCGCCGATCCAGAGCACCGTCGTGCTCAACTCGCTGCTCGGAACGATCACCTGCGTCTACCGGACGAGCACGAACTCGCTCACCGGTGCGGCGTCCAACGGCACCAACTCGATCAGCTTCACCAACCAGCCGCTCACCAAGTTCTCCGGCCCGTCGCTCTGCTTCGGCACCGCGTACTTCACCGCGACGTACTCGCCGGTGAAGGACACCAGCAAGACCGGCAGCCCGGCGGTCTACGTCAACTGACACCCGCTCCCGGGCCGGTGCGCGGCGGTTCGCCGGGCGCCGGCCCGGACGTCGGTTCAGCCGGTCGTCAGCGTCGCGTGCAGCGCGCGCATCGACCGCAGCGCCGACCGGATCTCCTGCAGGTAGCGGCCCGGTGTCAGGGTCGGCTCCGGTACGTCGACCGCGGCGCGCGCGGCCGGGTCCACCCCGACCGTCTCGATGCCGCACCCGTACGGCACGGCGAGCGTCCGCAGCGCATCGCAGTGCTGGAACGGCACGTAGATCGGGGCGGTCACCATCAGCACGTCGTCGCCCGCGCGCAGCCGCACGTGCTCGGCCCAGAACCGCTGCGTGTCGGCGGTGTGCGCGCGACGGCGGTCCGGCTCGCTCGACGGCGCGGCGAGCACCCGTACCGGGGGCAGCCCGGCCGGCCGGTAGGTGCGCGAGGACCAGGCGCGGTGCGGATGACCCGCCGGCTCGCCGCGTTCGTCGTCCGGCGCGTCCACCCCGAACGCCAGCCGCACGCCGGCGTCGAGGACGTCGACCTCGGTGGCGCAGCCGGGCAGCCCGGCCGCGTCGAGCGTGCGGCACTCGGCCGGTGAGAGCGGCCGGAAACTGCCCAGCACGGCCACCTCGCCGGTCACCCCGGCCGCCGTCCGGGCCAGCATCGCCGCGTACGCGGTGCGCCGCAGGCAGGCGTGCGCCAACCCGCCGAGCACCAGCAGGTGCGCGTACCCGGATCGGGCCGGCGCGACGGCACGGACCAGGCCGAGCGTGGCGGCCGCGCGCAGCACCAGCCCGGCGGTGGCCGGGTCGAACGCCGGCTCCCGGGCGTCCGGGCGTTCCCGTCCCTGCCGGAAGTCCCAGCGGCGGGCGGAGAACGCGTCCAGGCCGGCCAGCACCGCCGCCAGGTCGCCGTCGGGCCAGTCACCGCCGAAGTGCGCCACCAGATCCCGCACCGGCGTGGACTCCACCCAGGACCGGATCCCGGCCAGGAGGTGCGCCCGCGTCGTCCCCGCCACGCCGCCCGGCAACGTCACCTGATCCGTCCGCACCCGGCGGATGCTACCGCCGGGCCTCCCGGCACGGTGCCGGTTGTCCCGGCCCCGGTCGTGGTGGGAACGTGCGGGGATCCACCTCCGCTGAAGGGTGCGCCGATGACCTCCGACGACCTGCTGGCCCGGCACCGGGCAGTGCTCCCGTCCTGGATGCCGCTCTACTACGCCGAACCGCTGGAACTGGTGGCCGGCTCCGGCCGCCGCGTCACCGACGCGGCCGGCCGGACCTACCTGGACTTCTTCGGCGGGGTGCTGACCACGATGGTCGGTCACGACATCCCGGAGATCCGGGAGGCGGTCGAGCGGCAACTGCGTACCGGCCTCGTGCACACCTCCACGCTCTACCTGATCCGCCAGCAGGTCGAGCTGGCCGAGAAGATCGCCCGGCTCTCCGGCATCCCGGACGCCCGCGTCTTCTTCACCAACTCCGGCACCGAGGCGAACGAGGCCGCGCTGCTGGTCGCCACGAACCACCGGCGCTCGCACCAGATCCTCGCGGTGCGCAACAGCTACCACGGCCGGTCGTACGCGACGATGGGCGTCACCGGCAATCGTGGCTGGTCGGCCAGCGCGCTGAACCCGTTGCAGGTGGCCTGGCTGCACTCCGGCGAGCGGCTGCGCGGGCTGCTGGCCCGGCTGGATGCCGCCGACCGGGTCGACGCGGCGGTCGAGGACCTGCGCGAGGTGCTCGCCACCCAGACCGCCGGCGACGTGGCCTGCCTGATCGCCGAGCCGGTCCAGGGCGTCGGCGGCTTCGTGCACGGCCCGGACGGCCTCTTCGCCGCCTGGAAGAAGGTGCTCGACGAGCACGGCATCCTGCTGATCAGCGACGAGGTGCAGACCGGGTGGGGTCGCACCGGCGAGCACTTCTGGGGCTACCAGGCGCACGGCGTGACGCCGGACCTGCTCACCTTCGCCAAGGGCATCGGCAACGGCTTCGCGCTGGCCGGGGTGGTCGGCCGGGCCGAGGTGCTGGAGTCGGTGCCGGCGATCAGCTTCTCCACGTTCGGCGGCAACCCGGTCTCCACAGCCGCCGGCAACGCGGTGCTCGACTACCTGCTCGACCACGACCTCCAGGCCAACGCCGCCCGGGTCGGCGCGATCCTCGGCGACGGCCTGCGCGCTGCGACCGCCGGGCTGGGCCAGGTCGCCGAGGTGCGCGGCAAGGGCCTGATGCTCGCCGTCGAGTTCGTCCACCCGGGAACCGTCGAGCCGGACGCGGCGCTGACCACCCGCGTCTTCGAGGCGTGCCGGGCCGGCGGCCTCCTGGTGGGCAAGGGCGGCCTGTACGGCAATGTGATCCGGATGGGCCCGCCGCTGACGCTCACCGAGGACGAGGCCCGCGAGGGTCTGGCGATCCTGGTCGAGGCCGTTCACAGCGCGATCGGCGGGTGAACGTCAGTCCGGCCGGTCCTCCCGCCCGGCCCTGAGCAGCCGCAGCAGACCCGCCCCGGCCAGGTACGCCACCAGCGCCGGGGCGGGCAGGCCCAGCGGCTCCGGCGCCGTCTTGGGCGCGAGGCTGTTCAGCAGCAGGCCGACCAGCACGCCCGCGTACCCGGCGAGGGCCAGCCCGGCGCGCAGCCGCCGCCTCCCGACGCCGGCCGGGCCGGTCGCGGCCGGGCGGCGGGTCCGGGCCTCGACCGGGCCGAAGACGGCGACCAGCACGGCCAGCACCGCGGCCAGCGCGAGCAGCCACGGTACGCGCCACGCCCACCAGGCCGCCGAGCCGACCGGGGGAGTGGGCAGCACGCCGAGCGCGTCCAGCAGGCCGACCAGCAGCACCGCGGCGGTCAGGTGCCAGAGGAACAGGGTGAGCACCACCGCGTTGACCGCGAGCACCGCCTGCCACGGGCCGGACCGGCGCAGCCAGCGCCCGGCCGGGCGCCGCAGCAGCAGGATCAGGCCGAGCTGGGCGGCGGCAGCGGCCATCAGCGCCAGGCTCGGCGGCGCCGCGTTGTCCAGCCGCTCGCCGGGGACGTGCAGCATCGCCACCGGGTACGGCCCGGCCGTCGTGAGCAGCACCAGCGCGACCAGCCCACCGCCGAGCAGGAGCGCGCCCGCCCGGCGGGACAGCGGCAGGCCGCGGCGGAACAGGCCACGCGGCCCGGCGTGTTCGGCGCGGGTGTCCGGCCGGGCGGCGTCGTACCAGGCGAAACCGAGCTGGTGCACGGCCAGCCAGCCCAGCAGGTAGTTGCCGTCGGCGAGCACGGCCGGGCCGAGGAGCCGGCCGAGGTCGCCGAGCGCGACCAGCACCACGAGCACCACCGGCACGGCGAGCCCGAACCGGCGGTGCAGCGCGTACATCGGCGGGGTCAGCGCGACCACCGCGACGTAGGCGACCAGGAACCACAGCGGGATGGTGGCGAACCAGACCACGGCGCGCACCTGCGTCGCGTCGGCGCCGCGCAACGTGGCGATCCCCGCGCCGGCGGCCAGGACCAGCAGCAGCACGGTGGTCGGCCGGACCAGCCGGGCGCTGCGGTCGACCAGCCAGCCCGTCGCCGAGCCGCCCCGGCGGCGGCGTGAGGTGAGCGAGGCGGCGTTCGCGTAGCCGCCGACCAGGAAGAACACCGGCATCACCTGGGCCACCCAGGTCAGCGGCCAGGCCCAGCGCAGGTCGGCCAGCGCGGAGTGACCGGCGGGGCGGCCGTCGTCGTACCCGATCGCTGTCACGCCCCAGTGGCCGAGCACGACCATGGCGATGGCCACCGCCCGGAGCAGGTCGATGTAGCGCTCCCGCCCCGGCGGCGTGCGTTGCGCGAGCTGCCGCAGGCGGCGCATGAGGTCAGGCTAGGCCAGCGCCCTGCGACCGGTACGGATAACGGATCGGTCGAGGGGTCTTGTGGTCCCCGTCGCACTGTCGTAGAAATTCTTCAGTGGAAATGCCTTCCGTGAAGACAAGCAACGGTTTGCTCACCAGGCGTACCCGAACCGAGGAGATGCGATGAACAGGCGTGAGATCCTTCGGCGCAGCGCCGCCGCCGGCCTGCTGGCCACCCCCGCTGCCGGCCTGCTCGCCGGCTGCGCCACCTCCGGTGGTGACGACGAGGGCGACGGCGGCGCGTACAAGGGCACGAAGAGCGAGCAGAACCCGCTCGGCGTGGCCGAGGACGCCCCGCTGGAGGTGGTGATCTTCAACGGCGGCTTCGGCGAGGACTACGCCAAGGCCCACGAGGCCATGTACAAGGAGCGGTACCCGAAGGCGGAGATCAAGCACTCGGCCACCGCGGAGATCAGCAAGACGCTCCAGCCCCGCTTCGTCGACGGCAGCCCGCCCGACGTGGTGAACAACTCCGGCGCCGGCCAGATCGACTTCAACGGCCTGGTCTCGCAGAACGCCATCGCCGACCTGGGCGAGCTGCTCGCCGCCCCCAGCCTCGACACGCCCGGCAAGACGGTCAAGGACACGCTGCTGCCCGGCACCGTCGAGGTCGGCTCCTACGACGACCGGTTCCTGGTGCTGAACTACACCTACACGGTGTACGGCATCTGGCACTCCACGAAGCTCTTCGCCGACCGTGGCTGGGAGGACGCCAAGACCTGGGACGACCACATCGCGCTCTGCCGCCGGATCAAGGCCGCCGGCGTCGCCCCCTGGACGTACGCCGGTGTGCACCCCCGCTACATGAGCTGGCCGCTGATCTCCACCGCGATCAAGTTCGGCGGCCCGTCGGTCGCGCTGGCCATCGACAACCTGGAGCCCGGCGCCTGGAAGTCGGACGCGATGAAGACCGCCGCCGACGCCTGGCACCAGATCGTCAAGGACAAGTTCATCCTCGCCGGTTCGCCGGGCCTGGACCACAAGCAGTCGCAGACCGCCTGGTGCCGGGGCAAGGCTGCGTTCATCTCCTGCGGCTCCTGGCTGGAGAGCGAGCAGAAGGACGTCACCCCGTCCGGCTTCAACATGACAGTCGCGCCCACGCCGAGCCTCGGCAGCGGCGACAAGCTGCCGTACGAGGCGATCCGGGGCACCGCGGGCGAACCGTTCATGGTGCCGGCGAAGGCGCGCAACGTCGCCGGTGGCCTGGAGTACTTCCGGACCATGCTGTCCCGCAAGGGCGCGCAGGACTTCACCAGGAAGGTCGCCAGCCTGCCCGTGGTCGCCGGCGCCACCGAGGGCATCGACCTGCCGCACGGGCTCGGCACCGTGGTCAAGGCGCTCGACGCGTCCGGGTCCAACGGCTTCAACTGGGTCTACAACAACTACTACCGCAAGCTGGAGCGCAACCTGGTCGACGCGGCCTGCGGCGAGTTCTTCAGCGGCCGGATCGGCCCGGCCGAGTTCCTCGACCAGTGCCAGAAGGGCGCCGACTCGATCGCGCAGGACAGCTCGGTCAAGAAGTACAAGCGGTCCGCGTGATGCGACAGGGTCGCCTCCCCCTGATCCTCACGTTCCTGCTGCCCCCGCTGGCGTTGTACGGCATCTTCGTGCTCTCGCCGTACCTCCAGGCGTTTCAGATCTCCACCACCGACTGGATGGGCTACTCCGCACAGGCCGACCCGGTCGGGATGGCGAACTTCCGCACGCTGCTAGACGACGGGTACGTCTGGAACGCGTTGAAGAACAACGCGATCCTGCTCGCCGTGGTGCCGGTGGTGACCATCGCGCTGGGACTGTTCTTCGCCAGCATGCTCACAATGGGCGGGCGCAAGGGCCGGGCCGGGGTGACCGGGGTGCGGGGCACCTCGGTCTACCGGCTCGTCTACTTCTTCCCGCAGGTGCTCTCGGTGGTGATCATCGCGCTGCTCTGGAAGGAGATCTACAGTCCGACGAGTGGCCTGCTCAACGGCGCCCTGCGCGCCGTCGGGCTGGCCACCCCGGCCTGGCTCGGCGACCCGCGCTTCGCGTTCTGGTGCGTGCTGGCGGTGATGGTGTGGAGCAACGTCGGCTTCTACGTGGTGCTCTTCGGCGCCGCCATGCAGGCCATCCCGCGCGACATCTACGAGGCGGTGCTGCTCGACGGCGCGTCCCGCACCACGATGCTGCGGAAGATCACCATCCCGCTGCTGTGGGACACCATCCAGGTCGCGTGGATCTACCTGGCCATCGCGGCGCTCGACGGCTTCATCCTGGTCCAGCTCATGACCAACGGCGGGCCGAACTTCTCCTCCGACGTGATCGGACTGCGGATGTACGACACGTCGTTCGGCAGCGAGAACAAGTTCGGGTACGCCTCGGCGATCGGCGTGGCGATGTTCTTCCTGACCCTCTCGGTGGCGGTGCTGGCGCTGCGCACCGCCCGGCGTGATCGGATCGAGTACTCGTGACCACCGTGGACACCGGCGCCCCGGCCGCCGAGGCGACCCGCGCGGCCACCCCGGCCGACCGTCCGCCCCGGCGTGAGCTGGGCGTGGCGAACGTCTTCTCGCACGGCTTCCTCATGCTCTGGGCGGCCATGACGGTGCTGCCGCTGGCCTGGATGGTGCTCAGCTCGCTGAAGAGCAACGGCGAGATCATCGCCGAGCCGTGGGGGCTGCCCGAGGCGCTGCGCTTCGACAACTGGGCGCGGGCCTGGAGCACCGCGCACATCGGCCGGTTCTTCTTCAACAGCCTGGTGGTGGTGTCCGGCTCGCTGAGCCTGACCATGCTGCTCGGCGCCACCGCCGCGTACGTCTTCGCGCGCTACGAGTTCCGGGGCCGGCAGGTGGTCTACTACCTGTTCGTCGGCGGCATGATGTTCCCGGTGTTCCTGGCCCTGGTGCCACTGTTCTTCGTGGTCCGCAGCGTCGGCCTGCTCGGCACCTGGCCAGGTCTGATCCTGGTCTACACCGCGTACTCGCTGCCGTTCACGGTGTTCTTCCTGACCGCGTTCTTCCGGACGCTGCCGACGTCGGTGGCGGAGGCCGCGATGATCGACGGGTGCGGGCACTTCCGGCTCTTCTTCCGGGTGATGCTGCCGATGGCGAGACCGGGACTGATCAGTGTCGGGATCTTCAACTTCCTGAGCCACTGGAACCAGTTCCTGCTGCCCCAGGTGCTGATCCCGGGCGACGGGCAGGACCGGATGCTCGCCCAGGGCCTGAGTTCGCTGGCGGTCAGCCAGGGCTACGCCGGTGACTACGCCCAGTTGTTCGCCGGCCTGACCATCGCGGTGCTGCCGGTCCTCGTGGTGTACGTGGCGTTCCAGCGCCAGGTCCAGTCCGGACTGACCGCCGGGCAGCTCAAGTGAGGTCGTTGCCACAGGCAACGGGGCAGTGGGGAAGATCGAAGTGACCTAGGGTGAGCCGGCACGCTCATCTATCGACAGGAACCTCATGTTCTTCCTCATCTACACGCTGTTGCTGTTGCTCGGCGGCATCGCGATGATCGCGGTAGGCATAGCCGTCAAGGAGCAGGGCAAGGGCTCCCGGATCCTCAACGTGGTCATCGGCCTGGCCTTCTTCGGGTACGGCTTCTACCTGCTTTTCCTCTTCGACGGTGACAGCTACCGGATCTTCTTCTACGTCTTCGTCCTGCCGATCCTGCTGATCGTGCGTGCGGTGAAGGCGCGCAAGGAGGCACGCGAGCAGGCGGGCGCGCAGCAGTTCGCGGGCGGCCAGCCGTTCCCGGTAGCGGGCGCGCCGCAGTACCCGGGCGGGCAGCAGCAGCCGGGCATGTATCCGGGGGCGGGGCACGGTCAGTCCGGCCAGGCGTTCCCGCCCGCCCAGGGTCAGCCCGCCCCGGGTCAGCCCGCCCCGTACGGCGCCGCGCCGCAGGGTCATCCGGGTCAGCCCGCCCCGCAGGGCTGGCATCCGAATCAGCCGAACTCGCAAGACCGATACTGATCAGCCGGAGTGCCCGGCCCGCGCCGAGAACCGCCGGAAGCGGCGACTGGAACGCCATGGGTGCCAAACCGGCGTTATGACACCCATGGCGTTCCACCCCACGGCCGAGCGCCGCAGCGCAGCGGGGCGGGGCGGCCAGCGCGGCGGGGCGGGCCGGGCAGCGGGGTGGGGCGGGTCAGGTGGGTGGGGGCACGAGGCGGGCGTGCAGCGCGGCCGCGTCGGTCACCTCGGGCAGGTCCCGGGCGGCGAGCCAGGCCGCGGCGGCGGCCCCGTCGCCGGCACCGAGAAGCGGCGCGTCCGGCCACCGGCCGGCCAGTTCCGCGCGTACCGCGCCGGCCAGCGGGGTGTCGCCGGTGAGCAGGCCGCCGCCGAGCACCACCGGATCGGTCGCGCCGGGCGGCCGGATCCGGGACACGCTCTCCGCCAGCGCCGCGGCGGCCTTGGCGATCAGCGCGACCGCCGTCGGCTCCCCGTCGCGGGCCGACGACACCACGAGCGGCGCGAGCCGGGCCAGCTCCACAGGGGGCCGGCGGGTCACCGCCTGCACCACGGCGTCGACCGTCGCGCGCGGGCGGTCGTCCACTTCGGTCGCGCCGGTCAGTTCCGTGAGCACCCGTCGGCCCAGGTCACCGGGTGCTTCCGCGCGGTCCAGATCGGCCAGCAGCCGCCGGACCGCCTCGCGGCCGAGCCAGAAACCCGAGCCGGCGTCGCCGAGCAGCCAGCCGTGGCCGTCGGCGGTGCGGTCCAGCCGCAGGTCGCGTACCTGGGCGGCGATCGCGCCGGTGCCGGCGATGAGCACCGTGCCGTCCGGGGCGGCGGTGCCGGAGGCGTAGGCGACCAGGGCGTCGCCGTGCACCGCGTACGGGCAGCGCAGTCCCGCCTCGGCCCAGGCCCTGTCGAACGCGTCGCGGCCGTTCGGGTCGGCCAGGAGGCGGCCGGCTCCGGCGAGGCCGATGACGCCGGCGCGTACCCGGATCGGGTCGATGTCGGCGAGCGCCGCGCGCAGGGCGGCGAGCAGCTCGGCGGCGGCCCGCTCGGCGCCGTGACTGGTCGGGTTGCCGCCACCGGCCCGGCCGGCGCCCAGGCGGGCGCCGTCGAGGCTGAGCGCTGCCGCGCGGGTGGACGTACCCCCGACGTCGAGGCCGACCACGACGGTGTCCGACATGGTCCTCATGCTGGTCGGCCGCGTCGCCGGACGCAAGATCGCGGCCGTGCGCCAGGTAACAGTTTGAAAACTTCGCCCACAGTCTTGACACGGAGGGGCCTTCAGTAAGAACTTTTACCACTAACAGTTAACACTCTTTTCCGAAAGGCGCCCGCCGATGGCCGAGCACGAGGTGGAGACTTCCGCGGCGACCGCGGTGGTCGATGCCGTTCCGGCCGACCGGCTGGGCGCCGACGGGGTGCTGGCCCGGGTCCGGGCCGGCGCGGGGGAGCTGACCGGCGCGTTGCGCCGGGTCGCCGAACACGTGCTCAGCGACCCGGAGGCGGCGGCCCGGGCCACCATCGTCGAGCTGGCCGAGCGCAGCGGCACGTCACCGGCGACCATCACCCGGTTCTGCCGGGCGATGGGCTTCGAGGGGTACGCGGACCTGCGCCTCGGCATCGCCGCCGAGACCGGGCGGGCCCGCTCCGCCGGCTGGACCGTCGACATCGGACGCGAGATCCAGCCCGGCGACCCGCTGTCCCGGGTGCTCGACCAGATCATGGCCGCCGACACGCGGGCCATGCACGACACCGCCGCGCTGCTCGACCTGGCCGAGGTGGAACGGGCCGCGGTCGCCATCGCCGGGGCCAGCCGGGTGAACATCTTCGGCGCCAGCGGCAGCGCGCTCGTCGGCGAGGAGATGCAGTTCAGCCTGCACCGCATCGGGGTGGCGGCGTGGGCCTGGAGCGACGTGCACGAAGGGCTGGCCAGCGCCGCGCTGCTGGGCGCCGGGGACGTCGCGCTCGGCATCTCGCACACCGGGCAGACCCGGGAGACGATCGAGCTGCTCGCCGAGGCCGGCAGCCGCGGCGCCACCACAGTCGCGCTCACCGGCTTCCCCCGCTCGCCGCTCGCCGAGCTGGCCGACATCGTGCTGGTCACCGCCAGTCAGGCGACCACATTCCGGCCCGACGCGCTCTCCGCCCGGCATCCCCAACTCGTCGTGCTCGACCTGCTCTACATCGCGGTGGCGCAGCGTACCCACGACCGCGCCCACGCGGCCTTCCGGCGTACCGCCCAGGCCGTCGACGGGCACAAGGCCGCGAAGGGGTCCCTCTCATGATCAGTGCCCAGCGGTACGCCGACGCGGTCCGCCCGGTGCTCGACCGGCTGGTCGACACCCAGGCGGTAGCGGTGGACCGGGCAGCCGACCTGATCGCCTCCGGCCTGCGCGCCGGTGGCGTCCTCCAGGCGTTCGGCGCCGGTCACTCCGAGGCGTTCGCCGCCGAACTGGTCGCCCGGGCCGGCGGCCTGGTCCCCGCCAACCGGCTCTCCCTGCACGACCTCGTGCTGCACGGCGACGCGCCCCGCGATGTGCTCGCCGACCCGAAACTGGAACGCGACCCGGCCGTGGCGCACCAGCTCTACGCGCTGGCGGCGCCGCAGCCGCAGGACGTGTTCGTGGTCGCCTCGCAGTCCGGCATCAACGGCTCGGTGGTCGAGCTGGCGACGCTCGTCAAGCGCGGCGGCCATCAGCTGATCGCTGTCACCTCGGTCGAGCACACCGCGCGGGTCGCTCCTCGGCACCCGTCCGGGCACCGGCTCGCCGACCTCGCCGACGTCGTGCTGGACAACGGCGCGCCGTACGGCGACGCACTGCTGCCGCTCGAGGGCGGCGGCGCGGTCTGTGCGGTCTCCTCGGTCACCGCGGCGCTGCTGGCGCAGCTGCTGACCGCCGAGGTCGTACGACGGTTCCACCAGGCCGGAGAGGTACCCCCTGTCTACCTCTCCGCCAACGTCCCCGGTGGGGACGAGCACAACCTCGCCCTCGAGTCGCGGTACGCCGGGCGCCTCCGGCGGACCGCCTGACCCGACACCACAAGGAGAGACAAGATGTCGGTTACTCCCGAGAAGTTCGGCGACGTCAGCCGTCGGACGCTGCTGCGGCGTGCCGCCGCGGCCGGTCTGCTGGCCGTACCGGCGGCGGGTCTGCTGAGCGCCTGCGCCGGCAGCGAGCCGAGCAAGTCCGACGGCGGCGGCGCGGCCAAGAGCAAGGACAACCCGTTCGGCGTCAAGGACGGCAGCGCGGTCAAGGTGGTGGTCTTCAACGGCGGGCTGGGCGACCAGTGGGCCAAGGAAGACAAGGTCATCTTCAACGCCAAGCACGCGAACGTTACGGTCAACATGTCTTCGACCCAGAAGATCAAGACCGAAGAGCAGCCCAAGATGGCGACGCAGCCGAGCGACCTGGTGATGAACTCGGGCGCCGACATGATGGACCGCAGCACGCTCATCAACGAGGGCGCGATCGAGCCGCTGGACGACCTGCTCACCGCGCCGGCCTGGGACAGCGAGGGGACCGTGGCCGACAGCCTGCTGCCGGGCACCGTCGCCGACGGTACGCAGAACGGCAAGTTCTACGTGGTCAACGTGGCGTACACGGTCTGGGGCAACTGGTACAACGCCGCCCTGTTCTCCAAGGAGGGCTGGACGGCGCCGACCACCTGGGACGAGTTCTTCGCGCTCGCGCCGAAGATCAAGGCCAAGGGCATGGCGCCGTACGTGCACGACGCGGTGCACGGCTACTACCCGCGCTGGGCGCTGTTCGCCAGCATCTGGAAGGCGGTCGGCAAGCAGGCCGTCGTCGACATCGACAACCTGAAGGACGGCGCCTGGAAGGCCGACGGCATCGTCGCGGCGCTGGAGCCGTGGGAGAAGCTGGTCAAGGACAAGCTGCTGCTGCCGGGCAAGCTCGACCACACCCAGTCGCAGCAGGCGTTCCTGGACGGCAAGGCGGCCTTCATCCAGGTCGGCACCTGGCTGAAGAACGAGATGGCCGCGACCATCCCGCCGGGCTTCGAGATGACCATCTCCGACTACTGGAGCAAGAGCGGGGACAAGGCCGCCAAGGACGTCTTCGCCTCCTCCGGTGAGGGCTTCGTGGTGCCGAGCAAGGCGCCGAACAAGGAGGCCGCGAAGGAGTTCCTGCGGGCCATCCTGTCCAAGGCCGGCTCGGCGAAGTTCGCCGAGCTGACCAAGTCGCTGGCCTCCACCAAGGGCTCCGGCGACAACGTCCAGGACACCGCGCTGGCCTCGGCGAACTCGCTGATGAAGAACGGCAGCTCCGACCTGATCTCGGTCAAGTTCCCGGACTTCTACGCCGACCTGGACAAGGAGAGCCAGAACCTCTCCGAGGAGCTGATGGCCGGCCGGCTCACCGCGCAGCAGTTCGTCGACAAGATGCAGGCGGCCGCCGACAAGGTCGCCAAGGACTCGTCGGTCAAGAAGCAGACCCGCACCGCCTGATCACCGCGAGGAAGTGAGTCCAATGCGGCACGGAGTCGCGCGTTTCGTCACGGGTTTCCTGGCCCTGCCCGTCGCGCTGTACCTGTTCTACGTGGTGTGGCCGTTCGCCCAGGCGGCGGGGTACTCGCTGACCGACTGGGGTGGGTACTCGGATTCCCAGCGCTTCGTCGGGCTGGACAACTACGTCCGGCTGATCTCCGACGAGCTGATCCGGAAGGCGTTCTGGCACAACGTCTTCTTCCTGGTCACCGTGCCGCTGTTCACGATCGCGCTGGCCCTGTTCCTCGCGTTCCTGCTCAACGTGGGCGGACGCGAGGACAGGGCCGGCATCCGCGGGGTGTTCGGCTCCGGGATCTACAAGGTCATCTTCTTCTTCCCGCAGGTGCTGTCGCTGGTGGTCATCGCCGTCATGTGGCAGCAGATCTACCGCACCGACGGGCAGGGCCTGATCAACGGCCTGCTCATCAAGATCGGGCTGGTCGACGCGGACAACCCGATCGCCTTCACCGCCGACCCGGAGCCGTTCCTCGGCGTGCCGGCGGTGCTCTGGTGGCTGCTGTTCATCGCGGTGTGGAGCGGCGCCGGCTTCTACATGGTGCTGTTCTCCGCCGCGATGCAGTCGATCCCGAAGGACATCTACGAGGCCGCCATCCTCGACGGCGCGGGCCGGTTCCACACGTTCTTCCGGGTGACGCTGCCGCTGCTGCGGGACAGCATCTCGGTCGCCTGGGTGTATCTGGGCTTCATCGCGCTGGACATGTACGCGCTGGTCTTCGTCATGACGCCGAGCCAGGGCGGGCCGAACCACGCCAGCGAGATCTTCGCCTCGGTGATCCAGTTCAACGCGTTCCAGAAGGGCCAGTTCGGTTACGCCTGCGCGATCGCCGTCGCGCTGGCCATCTTCACCATCCTGCTGGCCGCGCTCCAGCTGAGGATCACCCGCCGTGAGCGGATCGAGTACTGAGGAGGTCTGGACGATGAGCACTGTGACCCACACCTCCGGTCCGGCCCGGTCCGACACGGCGCCGCCGGACCGGCCGCCGGTGGACCGGCGGGACGTCGGCAACGGCTTCGGCGGCCGGATCTTCAACGGCTTCTCGCACCTGTTCCTCGCGGTCTGGGCGATCATGGTGGTCTACCCGCTGCTGTGGGTGGTGATGTCGGCGCTCAAGACCGACTCCGAGGTGATCCGCGAACCGCTGTCGCTGATCCCCGACTCGCTGCAGTGGGACAACTTCGCCCGCGCCTGGACCGCCGGGATCGACAGCTTCTTCCTCAACACGCTGCTCGTGCTCGTGTTCAGCGTGACGTTGACGATGCTGCTCGGCTCGATGGCCGCGTACGCGCTGGCGCGGTACGAGTTCCGCGGCAACCGGCTGATCTACTGGATGTTCCTGTCCGGGCTGACGCTGCCGATCTACCTGGCCGCGGTGCCGCTGTTCAAGGGCGTCTACAACACCGGGGTGAGCCTTCCGCTGCTCGGCCCGAACAAGCACCTCATGCTGATCCTGGTCTACGTGGCCTGGTCGCTGTCGTTCACGATCTTCTTCATGCACTCGTTCTTCCGGACGCTGCCCGACTCGATCGCCGAGGCGGCACAGGTCGACGGGGCCTCGCACACCCGTACGTTCTTCAGCGTGATGCTGCCGATGGCCAAGCCGGGCCTGATCAGCATCGGCATCTTCAACGTGCTCGGCCAGTGGAACCAGTGGTACCTGCCGACGCTGCTCATGCAGTCGGTCTCCGGCGAGCCGAAGAACCAGGTGATCGCCCAGGGGCTGATCGAGTTGTCGGTGAACCAGGGGTACAAGTCCGACTGGTCCGGTCTGTTTGCCGGTGTCACCATGGCGATGCTGCCGGTGCTGATCGTGTACATCGTCTTCCAGCGCCAGGTGCAGTCCGGCCTCACCGCCGGCGTAGGTAAGTAACCCCCCGGATGTAAGGAAGGGCCCCTTGTTAACGCGCAGCGTTAACAAGGGGCCCTTCCTCTACCGCAGGCGTTAAGAGGGGGCCCTTCCTTACACGCGGAGCGTGTCAGGGGGAGGGGGCAGAATGCGTCCGTGCTGATGGCGGTGGTGGCGGACGAGCGGGGCGGCGGCGTGCTGCAACCGCTGCACGCCGACGGCACCCCGTCCGGCCCGGCCGAGGAGGTGGCCGACCTGGCCGCCGCCGTCGCCGCCAGGGAGGCCGCCGGGCACCCCCGCTGGCTCTGGGCCGCCTGGGCGGGCGTCTACCCGGCGCTGCTGCGCGCCGGGGTCCGGCTCGACCGCTGCCACGACGTCGAGCTGACCGAGGCCCTGCTGCTCGGGCACGCGGGCCGCTGGGGCGAGCCCCGAGCGCTGCCCGCCGCCTGGGCCCGGCTGACCGGCGCGCCGGTCCCGCCGGATCCGGCCCCCCGCCCGCCCGAGCCGCCGGGCCACGCCCAGGCCGCGCTCTTCGAGCCGCCGTCGGGCCCGCCCGGTCCGGGCATCACGGCGTTGACCCGGGTGTACGCCGACCAGCTCGCCCGGATCGCCGCGACCACCCACCCCGGCCGGTTCCGGCTGCTGGTGGCCGCCGAGTCGGCGGGCGCGCTGGTGGCCGCCGAGATGGGCGCGGCCGGTCTGCCCTGGCGCGCCGACGTGCACGACGCGATCCTCGCCGACCTGCTCGGTGAGGCGTCGCCAGTAGGCGGGCCGCCGCGCCGGCTGGCCGAGTTGCAGGCGCGGATCGCTGACGCGTTCGGCGTACGCCAGGTGCACGCCGACTCGCCGGCGGAGCTGTTGCGGGCGTTCGCCCGGGCGGGCGTGGAGCTGCCGAACACGCGGGCGTGGGTGCTGCGCGGGGTGGAGCATCCGGCGGCGGCGCTGGTCCTGGAGTACAAGGAGCTGTACCGGATCTGGACGGCGCACGGCTGGGCCTGGCGTGACGCCTGGGTCTCCGGCGGCCGGTTCCACCCGGAGTACGTGCCGGGCGGTGTGGTCTCCGGCCGGTGGGCGACCCGGGGCGGCGGGGCGTTGCAGATTCCGAAGGTGATCCGGCAGGCGGTGGTGGCGGACCCGGGCTGGACGTTCGTGGTTGCCGACGCGGGCCAGCTCGAACCGCGCGTGCTGGCGGCGGTCTCGGGTGACGAGCGGCTCGCCGCGGCGGGCGGGGCCGGTGACCTGTACGCCGCGCTGGCCCGGGACGCGTTCGCCGGTGACCGGGCGAAGGCCAAGGTGGCCCTGCTCGGGGCGATGTACGGGCAGACCGGCGGGGCGGCGGTGCCGGCCCTGGCGGTGTTGCGGAAGAACTATCCGACCGCGTTCGGCTACGTCGAGGCGGCGGCGCGTACCGGTGAGGCGGGCGGGCTGGTCCGGTCCTGGCTGGGCCGCACCTGCCCGCCGGGGTCGGCGGGGTTCGCCGACGGGGAGGAGGCGCTGGCCGACGGCGAGGCCGACCCGCACAGCCCGTCGGCCCGGGCGGCGCGCTCACGCGGGCGCTTCACCCGCAACTTCGTCATCCAGGCCACCGCCGCCGAGTGGGCTTCCACGCTGCTGGCCACGCTCCGCACCGAGTTGGCCGGCGCGGAGGCGGAGCTGGTGTTCTTCCAGCACGACGAGGTGGTGGTGCACTGTCCGGCCGGGCGGGCGGCGGCGGTCGCCGAGGCGGTCACCGCGGCCGGCGCGCGGGCCACCCGGCTGCTGTTCGGCGACACTCCGGTCCGGTTCCCGCTCGACCTGTCCACTGTCGACTGCTACGCAGACGCGGCATAGTCACGCAAATTTCCGTTTTGCCCCGCTACCCGCCCCCGGTCGTGCTCGTTGGGCCCGGTGTGCGTACGACGGGACGGACCGGGCGGCTGTGCCCGGTCCGTCCCCTGATCGAGGGGGCACCGCTGAACCGGATCGCTGCAATGATCATCGCCGCCGGTGGCGGCCGCCGCATCGGCGGACCCGAAGCGCTGCTGCACCAGGGAGAGAAGCCACTGGTCAGCCAGATGATCGACACGATGGCCGAGGCAGGCTGCGCGCAGGTCGTGGTCGTCCTGGGCGCGGCGGCCGAGCAGGTGCGGCAGACCACCGACCTGACCGGCGCCACGGTCGTGGTCAACCGCGCGTGGGGCACCGGCGTCGGCTCCTCGATCCGGGCCGGGCTCGCCGCGCTCACCGACGACGACATCGAGGCCGTCGTCGTGGTCCCGGTGGACATGCCCGGGCTCACCGCGACGGCGGTCCGCCGCGTGACTGCCCTGCCGTACCCGGACGTGCTGGTCTGCGCCACCTACGACGGGTTGCGCGGCTACCCGATGCTGTTCGGCCGCCGGCACTGGTCCGGCATCGCCACGCTCGCCAGCGCAGACGTCGGGGCCCGGCCGTACCTGCTGGCGCACAAGGACCAGATCGTCGACATCGCCTGCGACGCGGTGGCCGACGGCAGCCGGATCGACAGCCCGGAGCTGATGGCGCTCTACGGCCTGTCCATCCCCGAGCAGCGCGTCGGCGCCTGAGACCGCGGAGCTGGCCAAGCAGGTCTCGGCGGACTACGCGCACGTCGAGGACGGCCTCCTGCTCGTCTGTGTACTGAAGGGCGCGGTCATGGTCATGGCCGACTTCGCCCGCGCGCTG
>NZ_LIVU01000011.1:0-138561 GCF_001905625.1 Micromonospora sp. TSRI0369 | reverse complement strand
CCGGACGTGTCACCCACGTCCCGAGACTGATCTGTCACGCAGGTCCTGAGACCCGACACCGCCGGCAGTCGGCTGCCCTCGGTCGACTGATGCGCGACACTCGTCCGCCAGCTAATCTGCGACACCTCGCGCAACTGATCGCGGCAGATCGTGAGGCTGAGCTTGGTTGACCTCCACCGACCGGCAAGGATGCCCGCCCGATACCGTGCGTCTGTGATCCGACCTCGACCTCATGACACAAGTCGCTCGCTTGGGACTCGGGTGCGCCGTGGATGAGGTGGAGGCGGTTTGGAGACCCACCGGACTGGATGAACTACAGATCATCTGGAACGATGCCGCTGACTACGGCGCTGACGGCGAGGCTCCCGAAGGTATTCCGCGAGGCATCGTGCAGCTTTCGTACCTGCTGCGTGTCTACAACTCAGCGATGAGCGGTGGCTTGGGCTTCGCTGTCGAGGTGAACGAGCCCTTCCGTCTGAAACGCGCCATGGACGCGATGCAGTACTTCGGATTGGCGGACCTCGCCGAGCTGGTAGCAGACCTCATTGAGCACGACTTGGACATTTACCACGCCGGGTCCAGGCACGATGATCTGGAAACTCTCCTGGGCCCTCAGGGCGGGGCCCTGACGAGGGCGTTCAGAGTCAAAGCTGCCGAAAGGCCCGCCGACTTCGGCTTGGAGTGACGGCGGCCGTCCTGTCACACCTCACCCGGCGGAGCTGCGTCGCCAGTTCCTTGGAGCACATCAGCAGCGATGGCAAGGACTTGCGATCTCCCTCCAAGGCCCTGCGACCGTAGGACACCGCCTGGTCGAGGTCCCCGCTGCGCGCCGCCACGACGCCGAGCGTGATCCGGGCTTCGGCGTTGCGCATGGGCTTGCGCTCGGTCCCGTCCGGGTCCGTAGACGAACGGATGACCTCATGGGCGTACATCTCCGCGAGACGGTCCTCACCGGCGATGCGGTAGCAGTCCATCGCGTAGAAGTCGAACTTCGCCGGGTCCACCACGAAGTGATGGTCGGTGTCCTCCGGGTACGGCAGCGATTCCAGCAAGGATCGGCCCTTGTCCAGCGCCGTTTCGACCTGCCGCCTGTCGCCGAGCCGCGCCCAAGCCTTGGCGCGCTGCGCCGTCAACTGGACCGCCGCCCCGTCGTGCGCTGCTACTGCTTCGCCGGCCTCGGCGGCTGCAATCACGCCTCGATAATCGCCCTGGGTGAGCGCGTACCACGCCCGCATCTCGTACGCCCAGCCAGAGATGGCGGCGTTCCCCGCTTCGTCGCCCAGCGTCAAGGCAGCCTTGCGGGTGCCTTCAGCGATTCGGCGTAGCCCCACGTCGTACTCCACGCAGCCAACGACAAGCGCGACCCATCCTGCGAGGCTCAACACCTCCTGATGCTGGGCAAGAGTCAGCCGACGGTCCATCAGGGCGTCCCGCCGCACGTCGTCCAGGCCATCGCCCGGCACGCCGACGTGAAGATCACGCTGAAGGTCTACTCGCATGCCAACCTCGACGCGATGCGTCAGGCGCTCGGCAAGCTCGATGGACGGCTGTCATAGACCCTGTTGCTGTCACCGCCCCGAGGAGCGATCTTCTTGGGGGAGGTTTCTGCTGGTGGTGAAGGGTGGGCGCGGCAGGTTTCGAACCTGCGACCCCTCGCTTGTAAGGCGAGTGCTCTCCCACTGAGCTACGCGCCCGGAACGCCCGTACGGCGGGCCGGAGCGGCCAGCTTACCTGCCCGCCTCCGGCCCGGTCGAACGACGTACCTGGGTGTGGGACTCAGGCAGCGGCGGCCTCGGCCAGCGCCTTGCGCCAGCCCTGCTGGTCGCGCGCCTCGCCGGGCATGTTCATCTCCGCGAAGCGGACGACGCCGGCCTTGTCGATGACGAAGGTGCCCCGGTTGGCGATGCCCGCGATGTCGTTGAAGACGCCGTACGCCTGGGCGACCGCGCCGTGCGGCCAGAAGTCGGCGAGCAGCGGGAACTGGAAGCCCTCCTGCTCGGCCCAGATCTTGTGGGCGTACACGGAGTCGACGCTGACGGTCAGCACCTGGACGTCGTCGTTGGCGTACTCGTCGAGGTTGTCCCGCACCTCGGACAGCTCGCCCTGGCAGACGCCGGTGAAGGCGAGCGGGTAGAAGACGAGCAGGACGGTCTTACGGCCGCGGAAGTCGGCGAGCCGTACCTCCTGGTTGTTCTGGTCCTTGAGCAGGAAGTCGGGCGCCTCGGCGCCAACCTCGACGGGCATGTGCGCTCCTACTTCTTGCTCTTGGAGCCGCGCCGCATGACGAGGCGGGCACCGCTCCAGTCTCGGCCGGCGTTGATGGTGGAGGTCTGCTGGAGCCCGGCGGTCTGCGCGCTCTCCGCGACCTCGCTCGGCTCGACATGGCCGTCCCGGCCGGCCTTCGGGGTCAGGAGCCAGACCACGCCGTTGTCGGCAAGGGGCCCAAGGGCGTCCACGAGGAGCTCGAAGAGGTCACCGTCGCCGTCTCGGTGCCAGACCAGAACCGCGTCGACCACCTCGTCGGTGTCCTCGTCGACGAGATCCCCACAGCGGTCGGTCAGGGCGTCCCGGAGATCGGTGTCGACGTCGTCGTCGTAGCCCATCTCCATGACGACCATGCCCGGCTCGATACCGAACCGGTCCGCCAGGCTGCGTACCCCGTCGGCCTGGCCAGCGGTCGCGCTCACTGTCGCGTGCCTCCTCATCTCATGCCTGCTCGTGGCGTCGGGTGACACCGTCGGGCTCAGTCCACACAGTTGCGGCTCGCCGCGCAAGTGGCGCACCGGGTGGAACGGAATTTACCGTGCCAGCAGCGTACGGGCACCCTGGGTGATGGCTTCCTCCGAGACCAGAACCTGACGAGCGGCCGGACCTAATGGTACAAACGAGTCAAGTCCGGCCACACGGCGCGCGGCGCCGACGTACCCGGTGTCGACGAGCGCGGACAGCACGCCCTCGCCCACCCCGCCGGAGCGTCGCGTCTCGTCCACCACCAGCACCCGGCCGGTCGCCGAGGCCTCCCGGATGATGTCGGCCACCGGCAGCGGGGCCAGCCAGCGCAGATCCACGACCCGGCTGCCCACGCCCTCCGCGGCGAGGGTGGCCGCCGCGCGCAGCGACATCCGCACCCCGCTACCGAATGTGATGATGGTGAGGTCCTCGGACGAGCCGATCCCGTAGACGCGGGCCCGCCCGATCGGCACGTGCCGGTCCGCCCAGGCGCCCGGCTCGGCGTACTCGGCCGTCCACTCGCCGTCGCCGTCGGCGTAGAGGTCGCGGGCGTCATAAAGCGCGGCCGGCTCCAGGAAGACGCAGACGCTGCCGTCCACCCGGGCCGCCGCCAGGCACGTACGCAGCATCGGCGCGGCGTCGTCCGGCCGCGACGGCACGGCGACCACGAGCCCCGGCACGTCCCGCAGCACCGCCACCGAGTTGTCGTTGCGCGCGTGGCCGCCGAGCCCGTCCTCGCCCGCCAGGGCGGCCACCCGCACCACCATCGGGTTGCGGAACGCGCCCCGGGAGAAGAACCGCATGGTGGCCGCCTCGCCGCGCAGCTGGTCCTCGGCGCTGTGCAGATAAGCCAGGTACTGGATCTCCGGCACCGGCAGCATCCCGGCCAGGCCGGCGCCCAGCCCGAGCCCGATGATCGAGGTCTCGTCCCGTGGCGTGTCGAACACCCGGGCCGCCCCGAACCGGTCCCGCAGCCCTTCGGTCACCCCGTGCGCCCCGCCGCCGGCGGCCACGTCCCGGCCGAACACCGCCATCTGAGGGTGGTCGAGCATGCCGTCGGCGAGCGCCGCGTTGATGCTCTGCGCCAGCGTCAGCGGCCCGGTCAGCTCCGGCGGCTTGCCGCCGAACGCCTCCGCCCGCGCCCCGGCGCCCGGCCCGGCCGCCCGCGCCGCCGCGTCGGCCACCGCCCGGGACACCCGGACCGGCCGTCGTGGCGCCAGCTCCCGCACGACGTCGACCGCGGACGCCAGTTTCGGCTCGTCCAGCACCTCCTCGGCGATGCGGCGCAGTTGCCAGCCCCGCTCGTCGTACCGGCTGAGCAGCTCCTCGCCCCCGGCGTACCCGGAGGTGACCAGCAGCCGCGCGGTGGCCAGCAGCGGGTCGCGGGCCGCGTCACCCTGGCCCATCAACCGGACCGCGCCCAGGTGCAGCACGGCGGGCCGGCGGTGCCGGCGCACCCAGGCCGCCGCCTCCGCCGCCACGCGGTAGCTCTCGGCGACGTCCGTGCCGTCGGCCGTGAAGTAGCGGATGCCGGGCCGGGACCGCAGCGTCGTCGCCACCCACCCGTCGGCGGAGCGACAGCTGTCCTCGCACACGAACAGCACCGGGATACGCAGGCCGGTGTGGTCGTACCAGCCGGCCGTGTTGAGCGCGGCGGTCACCGTGGCGTGGTTGACCGAGGCGTCGCCGAAGGAGCAGACCACCACGGAGTCCGCGGGCCAGGCTGCCGCTTCCGGCTCGCCGTCCGCGGGCCGGGCGCCCCGGCGCAGCCTCTCCAGCGCCAGCCCCAGGCCGACCGCGCGGGGCAGGTGCGAGCCGGCGCTCGCGACGGTCGGCACGACCGCGAGGTCGGCGCGGCCGAAGAGCTTCTGCCGGCCACCCGCGGCCGGTTCCTCGGCGGACGCCACGATGCCGCGCAGCACGTCGCGCGCCGCCGCCGCGAACGCGTCGTCGGGGGCAGGCGGCGGCAGATCGGGTACGCCGACAGTCGCGCCACCGTCCGCGTCCACCACGATCCCGGCTCCCACGGGAAGGCTGCCCGCGTCGCCTCCCGCCCCCGGCCGTTCGAGATCTTGGTACGAAACGGCCCCCATAGGGGCACTTTCGCTCCAAGATCTCTCCGGTTCCCGGAGGGTGGAACGTTGCTCCTGGGAGGTGGGATTGATGTGGGGAGTCTGGCCGGTGCCGCGCTGGGCGGGCAGGTCGTGCGATTCGTGGGTGGCGTCCGGCAGGGCCGGGGCGTCCGCCGGGGCCGGGGTGGCCGACGGGGCCGGGGTGGCCGACGGGTCCGGGATGACAGCCGCCGGAGTGGGGGTAACAGCCGGCGAGGCGGGGGTGGCTCGCTGCGCGGAGGATGCGGCCGGCTCGTCGGGCGAGACGCCGCTTGAGGCGCCGGGGACAGCATCGGGCGAGCCGTCGACGGCGGCGTCGGGATCGGTCTCCGGGTCGGGTGTCCGCGGGGCGGGCGGCGGCGGGGCGGCGGGGAAGGCGCCGGCGGCCTGGGCGGCGCGCAGGCAGTAGAACGCCCCGGAGCGGTGGTGCAGCAGCGCGGGGTCGGTCGGCCGCAGCGCGGCGGCCACGGCGGCGTTGCCCTCGTGCCCCGCCGACTCGATGGTGTGGTACCCCTCACCGAAGCCGTGCAGCCACTGCCCGGCCAGGTCGAGCAGCCGGCTGGTCAGTTGCGCGTCGAACAGGGCCAGCGCCTGCGCCCCGGTCAGCGGCCCGCCGTCGGGCAGTCGCTCGCCCAGGTCGCGCCGCTGGTCGGGCGCCCCGAGCGCGGCCAGTTCGGCCCGGAGCCGGTCGTCGAGATCGTGCGGGGTGGTCACGTCGGACAGCATTACCGACTCGGGCCCGCCGCGCCCAGTCGGACACGTTCCGCCCGGCGTGGCTCAGACCTCGCCGCACTCCTCCGGGCAGCCGCCGTCGGAGACCTTGAAGACGAGTTCACGCAGTGCGGCCAGTTCGGCGGTGCTCAGGTCGTCGAGCAGTCGGGAGTCCGACATGACCTGCCGGACCCGCGCCCGGACCTCCCGGCCGCGCCCGGTGACCACAAGCGTCTTCTGCCGCCGGTCGGCCGGATCGGTGCGTCGTTCCACCAGCCCGGCCCGCTCCAGCCGGTCGGCCAGGCCGGTGACGTTCGACCTGTCGCAGCCGAGCTGCTCGGCGAGGTCGCGGGCCGGCTGCGGGCGGTCCGGGTCCAGTTCGTGCAGCGCGCGGGCGGCCGCGGGGGTGAGCCCCAGCCCGGCGAGCGCCTCGTCCTGGTGGTGGCGCAGCGCGGCGGCGACGTGCAGGATCCGGCGCACGGTGTCCCCGGCCAGGCTCGGCCGGTCACCGGGGCCGGGCTGATCAGCGGAGACAGTGGAGTGCGCCATCAGCCAATTCTACGTGACTGGTCAATAATTGATGCACTCCACTATCTGCGCGGCCTTGGTCAGCCGGGCAGGAACGAGAAGCGCACCTGGCGGTCGGGGTTGTCGCCGTTGGTGTCGACCAGGCAGATCGACTGCCAGGTGCCGAGCTGGATCCGCCCGGCGAGCACCGGCAGCGTGGCGTACGGCGGGACGAACGCGGGCAGCACGTGGTCGCGGCCGTGCCCGGGCGAGCCGTGCCGGTGCCGCCACCTGCCGTCGGTGGGAAGCAGGTCGTCGAGCGCCCGCAGCAGGTCGTCGTCGGAGCCCGCGCCGGTCTCGATGATCGCCAGCCCGGCCGTGGCGTGCGGGACGAAGACGTGCAGCAGACCGTCGCCGGCGCTGGCGACGAACCGCTCGGCCTCGCTCGTGATGTCCCGGACGGTCGGCCGGGAGCCGGTCCGGACGGTGATCACCTCACTGCGCATACGGCGCATTCTGCCGCAGTGCCCGGTTCCCCGCCGCGCCCGCCGATAGCGCACCCGGTGATCGCGCAAAGTTACTGATGGGTACCTGTGTTCAGCGTCGCGTCTGAGGGTGGGAGAGGTGACGACACGCGCCACCAGGGGGCAGGATGGCGCTAGAGACCTATCCCACACGAAACCGAGGGAACGCCTGTGGCTACGGAACGCAAGCGCCCGGTGATCACCGCTGGTCTGCCGAGCCAGCTTCCGGACATCGACCCTGAAGAGACCAGCGAATGGGTCGAGTCGCTCGACGGTGTCATCGACGAGCGCGGGACAAAACGAGCCCGGTACGTCATGCTGCGCCTGCTGGAGCGGGCCCGCGAGCGGCAGGTCGGGGTGCCGTCCCTGACCACCACCGACTACATCAACACGATCCCGCCGGAGCGCGAACCGTGGTTCCCGGGTGACGAGCACGTCGAGCGGCGGCTGCGGGCGTACATCCGGTGGAACGCCGCCATGCTGGTGCACCGGGCGCAGCGCCCGGAGATCGGCGTCGGTGGCCACATCTCCACGTTCGCCAGCTCCGCGTCGCTCTACGAGGTGGGCTTCAACCACTTCTTCCGGGGCAAGAACCACCCGGGCGGCGGCGACCAGATCTTCTACCAGGGCCACGCCTCCCCCGGCATGTACGCGCGGGCGTTCCTGGAGGGCCGGCTCAGCGAGTCCCAGCTCGACGGCTTCCGGCAGGAGCTGTCGCACCCCGGGGGCGGGCTGCCGTCGTACCCGCACCCGCGGCTGATGCCGGACTTCTGGGAGTTCCCGACCGTCTCGATGGGTCTCGGGCCGCTGAACGCGATCTACCAGGCGCGGTTCAACCGCTACCTGCAGCACCGGGGCATCAAGGACACCTCCCAGCAGCACGTCTGGGCGTTCCTCGGCGACGGTGAGATGGACGAGGTCGAGTCGCTCGGCGCGATCGGCGTGGCCGCCCGCGAAGAGCTGGACAACCTCACCTTCGTGATCAACTGCAACCTCCAGCGCCTGGACGGACCGGTCCGCGGCAACGGCAAGGTCATGCAGGAGCTGGAGGCGTTCTTCCGGGGCGCCGGCTGGAACGTCATCAAGGTCGTCTGGGGCCGGGAGTGGGACCCGCTGCTCGCCGCGGACACCGACGGCGCGCTGGTCAACCTGATGAACACCACGCCCGACGGCGACTACCAGACCTACAAGGCGGAGTCCGGGGCGTACGTGCGGGAGCACTTCTTCGGCCGTGACCCGCGGACCCGCAAGATGGTCGAAGGGCTGACCGACGACGAGATCTGGAACCTCAAGCGGGGTGGCCACGACTACCGCAAGCTCTACGCGGCCTACAAGGCGGCCACGGAGCACACCGGCCAGCCGACGGTGATCCTCGCCAAGACGATCAAGGGCTGGACGCTCGGCTCGCACTTCGAGGGCCGCAACGCCACGCACCAGATGAAGAAGCTGACGCTGGAGGACCTGAAGCTCTTCCGCGACCGCCTCTACCTGGACATCCCGGACAAGCAGCTGGAGGAGAACCCGTACCTCCCGCCGTACTACACCCCGGGCGAGAAGTCGGACGAGATCACCTACCTGAAGGACCGGCGCCAGCAGCTCGGCGGCTACCTGCCCACGCGCAGCACCGCGCGCAAGACGCTGGCCATCCCGGGCAGCGAGCGGTTCGCCGACGTCAAGCGCGGGTCGGGCAAGCAGAAGGTCGCCACCACGATGGCCTTCGTCCGCCTGCTCAAGGACATCATGAAGGACAAGGAGTTCGGCAAGCGCTGGGTGCCGATCATCCCGGACGAGGCCCGCACCTTCGGCATGGACTCGCTCTTCCCGACCCAGAAGATCTACTCGCCGCACGGCCAGCGCTACACCGCCGTGGACCGGGACCTGTTCCTGTCCTACAAGGAGTCGACCACCGGCCAGATCCTGCACGAGGGGATCAACGAGGCCGGGTCGGTGGCCTCGTTCACCGCCGCCGGAACGGCGTACGCCACGCACGGCGAGCCGATGATCCCGCTGTACATCTTCTACTCGATGTTCGGCTTCCAGCGCACCGGCGACGGGTTCTGGGCGGCGGCGGACCAGATGGCGCGGGGCTTCGTGCTCGGCGCGACCGCCGGCCGGACCACGCTCAACGGTGAGGGCCTCCAGCACGAGGACGGCCACTCGCTGCTGCTCGCCGCCACCAACCCGGCGGTGGTCTCCTACGACGCGGCGTTCGCCTTCGAGCTGGCGCACATCGTGGAGAACGGTCTGCACCGGATGTACGGCGAGGCGCAGGAGAACATCTTCTACTACCTCACCATCTACAACGAGCCGATCTTCCAGCCGGCCGAGCCGGAGGGCGTGGACGTCGAGGGCATCGTCAAGGGCATCCACCGCTACTCCCCCGCGCCGCAGGTCGGCGACGACGCGCCGAAGGCGAACATCCTCGCCTCCGGCACCGGCATGCAGTGGGCGCTCAAGGCCCAGCAGCTGCTCGCCGAGGACTGGGGCGTCTCCGCCGACGTGTGGTCGGTGACCTCCTGGACCGAGTTGCGCCGCGACGCGGTGGAGTGCGAGGAGTACAACCTGCTCAACCCGGGCGAGGAGCAGCGGGTGCCGTACATCGCGCGGAAGCTGGCCGACGCCGACGGGCCGAAGGTCGCGGTCAGCGACTGGATGCGCGCGGTACCGGACCTGATCGCCCGCTGGGTACCGGGCGACTACACCTCGCTCGGCACCGACGGCTTTGGCATGTCGGACACGCGGCACGCGCTGCGCCGCCACTTCCACGTGGACGCCGAGTCGGTGGCGGTCGCCACGCTGCGCCAGCTCGCGCTGCGCGGCGTGGTGCCGGCCCACGTGCCGGCCGACGCCGCCCGCAAGTACGCGCTGGACGACGTCAACGCCGCCCCGGTCGGCGAGACCGGCGGCGACAGCTGAAAGGAAGGGCCCCTTCTTAACGCCTCCGGCAGAGAAGGGGCCCCTTCTTAACACCTCGGGTAGCAACGACGGCCCGGCGTCCCTGGCGGGAACGCCGGGCCGTCACCATCGCGGGCGACGCCGGGACTGGGCTCGGTCAGCCGACGGCGGCCAGGTCGGTCAGCCGGGCCAGCGAGTCCTCCAGGTCGGCGCCGACCCGGCGCAGGCCGAGCCGGAGCAGGGCCGCCTTGACGGGTCCGGCGGGCCACCGCACGACGATCAGCCGTACGACGGTGCCGCCGGCTTCCTCGTCCGGGGTCAGCTGGACGTAGATCTCGGTGCGCGCCTCGGCCCGGGCGCCGGCGCCCTTCGCGCGTTCACGCCAGCCGATCAGGGTCGGCTCCTGGAAGGCGATCACCTCGGCCTCGTGCGCGGCGCCGCGTCCGGCCTGGACCAACTGCCGCCGCCCGAATCCCTCCCCGGACAGGACCTCGGCCGCGCGGACTCCCGCCAGCCAGGCCGGCAGCTGCTCGGCGCGCTGCACGACGTCCCAGACCACTTCTACCGGCGCCGCCACGTGTGCGCTGCGTTCCACGAGGATCATGAGTATCTTTCCCCCACTTAAATCACATCCGCGATATTCGGCACTCTATGTGTAAATCGGACTTAAGCGGACGGGTTCGGAAAAGACACGCCGAACTGCCTTGCGTCAAGCAGTCATCCCGGCCTATGGCGCGGCGGTCCGCCGAGCCCTAGAGTCGCGAGCACGCTTCATGTCTTGGAGGGTGACTTGACGACCGCGCCGATGCCCGAGTTCCCCGCCGGATTCCGCTGGGGGGTCTCCACCTCCGCGTACCAGATCGAGGGCGCGACCACTGCCGACGGTCGCGGTCCGTCCATCTGGGACACCTTCGCCCACGAGCCGGGCCGGGTCACCGACGCCAGCACCGGCGACCAGGCGTGCGACCACTTCCACCGGTACGCCGAGGACACCGCGCTGCTGGCCGGGCTGGGCGTGTCCGCGTACCGGTTCTCGATCGCCTGGCCCCGGATCCAGCCGGCCGGCACGGGCCCGGCCAACGCCGCCGGGCTGGACTTCTACGACCGGCTGGTGGACGGCCTGCTCGCCGCCGGCGTGGACCCGGTCGCCACGCTGTTCCACTGGGACCTGCCGCAGCCGCTGGAGGACGCCGGCGGCTGGCTGAACCGGGACACCGCGGCCCGCTTCGCCGAGTACGCCGACCTGGCCGCGGCCCGCCTCGGCGACCGGGTGAAGCTCTGGATCACGCTCAACGAGCCGTTCATCCACATGAGCATGGGCTACGGCATGGGCGTGCACGCCCCCGGCCGGATGCTGCTGTTCGACGCCTTCCCGGTGGCCCACCACCAACTCCTCGGGCACGGTCTCGCGGTCTCCGCGCTGCGCGCCCGCACCACGTCCCCGGTGGCGATCGCCAACAACTACTCCCCGGTGCGGGTCGCCGGCGACACCGACGCGGACCGGGCCGCCGCGATGGCGTACGACGCGCTGCACAACCACCTGTTCACCGATCCGCTGCTCGGACGCGGCTACCCGGACGCGCCGGGTGTGGACCCGGCGGTGATCCGCGACGGGGACCTGGACGTGCTGGCCGCGCCGATCGACGTACTCGGGGTCAACTACTACAACCCGACCGGCATCCGGGCGCCCGAGGCGGGCTCGCCGCTGCCGTTCGACATCGTGCCGCTGGACGGCTACCCGCGTACCGCGTTCGACTGGCCGGTGGCCCCGGACGGCCTGCGGGACCTGCTGCTCCAGTTGCACCAGCGCTACGGCGACGCGCTGCCGCCGATCCAGGTCACCGAGAGCGGCTGCGCGTACGACGACGCGCCGGACTCCGACGGCCGGGTGCACGACCCGGAGCGGATCGCGTACCTGGACGGGCACGTCCGCGCGGTGCGCGAGGCGATGGCCGCCGGTGTGCCGGTGACCGGGTACTTCGTCTGGTCGCTGCTGGACAACTGGGAGTGGGCCGAGGGCTTCACCAAGCGGTTCGGCCTGGTGCACGTCGACTTCGACACGCAGCGGCGGACGCCGAAGTCGTCGTACACCTGGTTCCGGGACCTGGTGCGGAGATGACCACTGTGAACCCGACGCCGGCGTCGCTGCCGGCGGCGCTCGCCGAACCGACGGTGCCGGTACGGCGGAGCTGGATCGCGCTGATCTTCGCGGCCAACCTGGGCGTCTGGATGGCGTTCTTCACCCCGATCCAGGTGCTGCTGCCGCAGCAGGTGGAACGCATCGCGCCGGCCGACAAGGAGGCGATGCTCGCGGTGGTGACCGGTATCGGCGCGCTCGCCGCGGTGCTGGCGAACCCGCTCGCCGGGGCGCTGTCCGACCGCACCTCGCTGCGGCTGGCCAACCGCCACTTCGGCCGCCGGCACGTCTGGACCGCGCTCGGCGCGGTGATCGGCGCGCTCGCCCTGGTGCTGCTGGCCCGGCAGAACACCATCGCCGGGGTGGCGGTGGCCTGGGTGGCAGCGCAGGTCTGCTTCAACGCGATGCTCGCGAGCCTCACCGCCGCAATCCCGGACCGGGTGCCGGTGGCGCAGCGGGGCGGCGTGTCCGGCTGGGTGGGCATCCCGCAGGCGCTGGGCCTGGTGCTCGGCGCGGTGCTGGTGACGGCTGTGGTGACCGGCAACGCCGCCGGGTACGCCGCGATCGCGCTCGCCGTGCTGCTGCTGTCGCTGCCGTTCGCGCTGCTGACCCAGGACGACCACCTGCCCCGGGAGCACCGCTCGCCGCTGCGGCTGCGCTCGCTGTTCTCCTCGATGTGGATCAGCCCGCGCCGCCACCCCGACTTCGCCTGGGCGTGGTTCACCCGGTTCCTGGTGCAGACCGGCAACGCGCTGGGCACGCTCTACCTGCTCTACTTCCTCACCGACGGGGTACGGGTGGCCGACCCCGAGGGCTCGCTGCTGATCCTGATCCTGCTCTACACGGTCGGCATGATGCTCACCGCCGTGGTCGCCGGGCGCATGTCCGACCGCTCCGGCCGGCGCAAGGTCTTCGTGATCGCCTCCGGGCTGATCATGGCGGTGGCGGCGCTGCTGCTCGCGGTGGCGCCGACCTGGCCAATGGCGATGGTGGCGGCGCTGCTGCTCGGCGCGGGCTACGGCGTCTACCTGGCGGTGGACGCCGCGCTGATCACGCAGGTGCTGCCCGCCGCCACGGACCGGGCCAAGGACCTCGGCGTGATCAACATCGCCAACTCGGCGCCGCAGGTGCTCGGCCCGGCGCTGTCCGCGCCGATCGTGGTGCACCTCGGCGGCTACCCCACCCTGTACGCGGTCACCGCGGTGGTCACGGTGCTGGGCAGCGCCCTGGTCGTGAAGATCAAGTCGGTGCCCTGACCCGGCCCCCTGCCGGAAACCCGTGGCGGACCGCCGTAGGCTGGGGGACGTGACGGTACGTGTACGCTTCGCCCCCTCCCCGACCGGTATGTTCCACGTCGGCGGCGCCCGCTCGGCGCTGCAGAACTGGATCTTCGCCAAGCAGCAGGGCGGGGTGTTCGTGCTGCGCATCGAGGACACCGACGCGGCCCGCAACAAGCCCGAGTGGACCGAGGGCATCCTGTCCGCGCTCGAGTGGATCGGCATCGACCGGGGCAGCTACGAGGGCCCGTACTTCCAGTCCTCGTACGCCGGTGAGCACCGGGCCGCCGCGCAGCGGCTGTACGAGGGCGGCCGGGCCTACTACTGCGACTGCACCCGCGAGGACGTGCAGGCGCGTACCGGCCCGCAGCAGCGCGGCTACGACGGCTTCTGCCGCGACCGCGGCCTGGGGCCGGGCGAGGGCCGGGCACTGCGCTTCCGTACGCCCGACGAGGGCGAGACGGTGGTGGTCGACCTGGTGCGCGGCGAGCCTACGTTCGAGAACAAGCTGATCGAGGACTTCGTCATCGCCCGCGGCGACGGCTCCCCAGTGTTCCTGCTGGCGAACGTGGTCGACGACATGTCGATGGGGATCACCCACGTGATCCGGGCCGAGGAGCACCTGCCGAACACCCCGAAGCAGCAGCTTCTCTGGGACGCGCTCGGGGTCAAGCCGCCGATCTGGGCGCACGTGCCGGTGGTGGTGAACGAGAAGCGGCAGAAGCTGTCCAAGCGGCGGGACAAGGTCGCGCTGGAGGCGTACCGGGACGAGGGCTACCTCGCCGACGCGATGCGCAACTACCTGATGCTGCTGGGCTGGGCGCCGTCGGGCGACCGGGAGATCGTGCCCTGGTCGGTGATCGAGCAGGAGTTCCGGCTGGACGAGGTCAACCCGTCCCCGGCGTTCTTCGACGAGAAGAAGCTGCGCGCCTTCAACGGCGACTACATCCGGGCGCTGCCGGTGGAGGACTTCGTCGCCGCCTGCCAGCCGTGGCTCACCGGCACCGGGACCATCGCCCCGCCGCCGTGGCAGCCGGAGGAGTTCGACCCGGCCGCGTTCGCGGCGGTGGCCCCGCTGGCGCAGACCCGGATCGCGGTGCTCAGCGAGATCGTGCCGAACGTCGACTTCCTCTTCCTGGCCGACCCGCTGATCGACGAGGCGGCGTGGGCGAAGGCGATGAAGGAGGGCGCGGCCGACCTGCTGGACGCGGCGATCGTCGCGTTCGAGGCGCTGGAGTCCTGGGACGCCGAGTCGCTCAAGGCCACGCTGGAGGCGGTCGGCGCGGAGCGCGGGCTGAAGCTGGGCAAGGCACAGGCGCCGGTACGGGTCGCTGTCACCGGCCGCACCGTCGGGCTGCCGCTGTTCGAGTCGCTGGAGGTGCTCGGCCGCGACCGTACGCTGACCCGGCTGCGCGCCGCCCGCGTACGCCTGGTCTGAGCGGCAGGCCCGCGCCGGTCGCCGCCGGCCCGGGCGTGTCGTGGCCGGCCGGCGTCAGCGGCGGGCGGCCCGGCGGCGCAGCAGCAGCCCGCCCCCGAGCGCGGCGAGCACCACCACCGCGCCGGCCGCCCACAGCCAGCCCGTATCCCCGTCGTCGTCCGCCTCGGCGGCGGCCGGGGTCGGGCTCGCCGGGGACGGCGCGGCGCTGGTGGGCGCGGCGGTCGGCGCGGTGCTGGTCGGTGGCGCGCTCGCCGACGGCGCCTCCGCCGGGGTGCCGGTGGTCAGTGTGAACCGGACCTCCCCCTTGATCGGGTGGCCGTCGTCGGACGCCAGCCGGTAGGTGACGATGTAGAGCCCGGCCGCGCCCGGCCGGAACGGCACGATCACCCGCTTGCCGGAGAAGGTCGGCGCGCCGCCGGTCGCGGCCACATTGTCCGGTCCGGTGACGGTGACCTCGGTCGTGGCCTCCTTCGGCGTGGCCAGGAACCGCAGCTCGATCCGCTCCGGCGCGGCGGCCAGCCGGGCCCCGTCGCGCGGGTCGCTGCCGGTCAGCGAGTTGTGCGCGGCGGCCGGCGCGGCCGGCAGCACCGACACCGCCGCCGCCACCCCGAGCACCACCAGCCAGGTACGCGCCACACGAGCGACCCTGCCCCCCATGGTTCCCTCCGTCCGGGTAAGATCCGGCCGATGATCATCGACCGCTCATTGGTCGGTCTCAGCTCGCAAATAGTTCCAAATACTCTTCCACCTGCTGCAACCAAGCGCCGTTCTGCGGAGTCTTTGTGGTGGACACCGGTCCAGTGTGACTGCAGCGGAAGCCAGCCATCGAACGGGGCGAGGAGGCGGCGATGATCCGGAAGGTGAGACGGCTGCTGATCGCCGTGACCGGGACGACGGCGGCCCTCGCGTGCACACTGGCCCTGACCGGCGCGACGGCGGCCCACGCCGCCCCGAAACCGACGCCCGCGCCCGCCCCGACCGGCGTCGACATCACCGGCGACAAGCTCGACGAGCCGCTGCGGCTGCGCACCGACAGCCGGCCGGCCGACGTCCACCTGGTGATCGACCAGGTCAAGTGGCTGGGCACGACCGGCCAGCTGCGCGGCCCGGCCGCCGCGGACCTCGGTCCGAAGTACACGGTCGTGGTGCACGTCGCCGCCGGTCCGCAGCGCACGTACGACCTCTTCCCCCTGGCCAAGGGCGGCCCGCGCGTCTACCGGCCGGCGAAGCAGCCGGACAAGAGCAACCCGCGCGCGGGCTGGTTCTTCGGGCGGCTCAACATGCCGGAGACGCTGCGGTCGGTCGGCGTACCGATGCCGGCGCAGTTCGACACGCTCGCCGGTGGCATCGGCGGCGGCGACCGGGTGCTGCCGGAAGAGGCGCTCGACCCGGTGGGCGATCTCGACACCGCCCTCGGCGAACTCCAGCGGCTGCTGCTGCTCAACGTGGGCGTCGTGCTGGTCATCACCGCCGGACTCGCCGGCATCGCGCTGCTGGTGCGCCGCCGCACCCGCTGAACCCGGCCGCGCCACCACGCCCGGCGTCCGTCGGGCCGGCGTCAGCGCCAGCGGCCCCGGCTCAGCCCGGTGGCCCGCGTCAGCACCAGCGGCTCGGCGGCCGCTCCCGGCGCGACCGGCGATTGAGCGGGCGTACCGCGCCGTGGCGGTGGGCGCCCGCCCAGCCCGCCAGCTCGCTGCGGCAGCCCTGCTCCGGCGACGGCTCGTCCGCGAGATGCGCCGGCTCGGCGGCCCGCTGACGGGGCACCGCCGGCTCGTCCTCGGCGCGCTCCGCGGCCCGGCCGACGGCCTGCTCGCCCTGGTGGTGCAGGCACGGCCGACGTGGGTGCGTGGCCGTGACCGGCTGGTCGTGGCCACGCCGGCACGGCTCGCCCTGGGCGCAACCGTGCTCGGCCTCCCCCTGCGCCGCCATCCCGGCCTCCTCACCGTCGCCCTCGCGCGCCCGCCGGAACGGCCCGGGCGCGCCCTGACACCGTACTGGCCCGCCCGGACAAGATCGCCAGCGCGTACCGGTGGAGATCGTCACGCCACGGCGACGCCGCCACCTCGGGGTGGAACCGCTGCTCAGCGCGTGTCAGGCTGGTGCGGTGAGCGAACCGGGCGGCACGGAGACGTCGGCGACGCTGCGCCGCATCGAACGGGCGGCGGGCAGCCTGGCCACCGCCAGCGTGGCCCGGATGGACGAGACGCTGCCCTGGTTCCGCGGCCTGCCCGCCGACCAGCGCTCCTGGGTCATGCTCGTGGCCCAGGCCGGCGTGCGGTCACTGGTGCAGTGGCTGCGCCAGGGCGGCGGCGCGACCGACCGCACCCAGGAGGTGTCGGACGAGGTCTTCGCCGCCGCGCCGCAGGCGCTGGCCCGCTCGATCAGCCTCCAGCAGACCGTGGCGCTGATCAAGGTGACCATCGACGTGGTCGAGGAGCAGGTGTCGGAGCTGGCTGTGCCGGGCGAGGAGCAGTCGCTGCGGGAGGCGGTGCTGCGCTTCTCCCGGGAGATCGCGTTCGCCGCCGCGCGGGTCTACGCCCGGGCCGCCGAGAGCCGCGGCTCCTGGGACGCCCGGTTGCAGGCGCTGCTCGTCGACGCGCTGCTGCGCGGCGACTCCCCGGACGTGCTGGCCAGCCGGGCCGCCGCGCTGGGCTGGACGGACGCGCCGCCGGTCGCGGTGGCGGTGGGCCGCTCGCCGGGCGGCGAGGTGGCCGCCGTGCTGCACACCGTCTACCGGCAGGCCCGGCGGATCGGCGTCGAGGTGATCGGCGGCGTGCACGGCGACCGCCTGGTGATCGTGCTGGGCGGGGCGGCCGATCCGGTGGCGGCCACGGAGAAGCTGCGTACCGCCTTCGGTGAGGGACCGGTGGTGGTCGGCCCGGCGGTGCCCAGCCTGGACGAGGCCACCGAGTCGGCGCGTGCGGCGCTGGCCGGGTTCCGGGCCGCGCCGGCCTGGCCGACCGCGCCGTGCCCGGTCGCCGCGGACGAGCTGCTCCCGGAGCGGGCGCTGGCCGGCGACACGGAGGCCCGCCGCCGGTTGCGCCACGACGTGTACGCGGCACTCGCCCGGTCCGGTGGTGAGCTGCTGGAGACGCTCGACGCGTTCTTCGCCGCCGGTGGCACGCTGGAGAGCGCCGCCCGGGCGCTGTTCGTGCACCCGAACACCGTGCGCTACCGCCTGAAGCGGATCGCCGAGGTGACCGGGTTCTCGCCGCTGGCCCCGCGAGACGCGTTCGCGTTGCAGGTCGCGCTGACAGTGGGGCGCCTCGACCCGGTGGTGCCGGCGGTCTCCGACCGGCGATGATCGCCGACGATTTTTGTAGGTTTCCTCTAAAGGTTCTAGTGCGGTTTGGTGCCGTACGTTACAGCGCGGCACGCCGGTATCCGTCAGAGTCGTACACGTGCTCGCCGTACTCTCTCCCGGACAGGGTTCACAGAAGCCCGGCTTCCTCGCGCCGTGGCTCGACCTCCCCGGCGCCGAAGCGCGTCTGCGCTGGTGGTCGGCCCTGGCCGGGGCGGATCTGATCCACCTGGGCACCGGGGCCGACGCGGACGAGATCAAGGACACCGCCCGCACCCAGCCGCTGCTCGTCGCCGCCGCGCTGCTCGCCGCCGAGCACCTGCCGATGCACGACGTCGCGCTGGTCGCCGGGCACAGCGTCGGTGAGCTGGGCGCCGCCGCCCTGGCCGGGGTGCTGCCCGCCGAGGCCGCCGTGACGCTGGCCGGCGTACGCGGGCGTGAGATGGCTGCGGCCTGCGCGCTGGAGCCGACCGGGATGGCCGCCGTGCTCGGCGGTGACCCGGACGAGGTGCTCGCCGCGCTCCAGGCCCACGGGCTGCACCCGGCCAACCGCAACGGCGCCGGCCAGATCGTGGCCGCCGGCGCCATCGACGGGCTGGACAAGCTGGCCGCCGAACCGCCGGCCCGCACCCGGATCATCCGGCTCCAGGTGGCCGGCGCGTTCCACACGCCGTACATGGCGCCGGCCGAGACCGCGCTGGCCGGCGTCGCCGCCGGTGTCACCGCCTCCGCCCCGGCCCGGATCCTGCTGTCCAACCTCGACGGCGCGCCCGTCGGGCACGGGCCGGAGACGGTGCAGCGGCTGGTCCGGCAGGTCACCGCCCCGGTCCGCTGGGACCTGTGCATGCGTACGCTCGCCGACCTCGGGGTCACCGGCGTGATCGAACTGCCGCCCGCCGGCACCCTGGCCGGGCTGGTCAAGCGGGAACTCAAGGGCGAGGGCGCACCGGAGATCGTCACCCTGAACACCCCCGCCGACCTGCCCGCCGCGCGGCGGCTGATCGCCCGCCACGCCGGTCCCGCCGCCCGCCCGCCCGCGCCGTGGTTCCGGACGGTGGTCTCCCCCGCCGCCGGCCGCCTCACCCGGGCGGCCGAGGCGACGGTGGGCGTCGAGGTACGCGCCGGCCAGGTCCTCGGCCAGGTCACCGGAGGGCGAGGGCCGGTCGAGGTGACCGCGCACGACAACGGGCTGCTCACCGAGTGGCTCGCGCACCACGACGACCCGGTCGCCCCGGGCCAGCCCCTCGTCCGCATCGGAGGAACGCACTAAATGGCCGGCAGCCGGATCGTCGCGATGGGGCACTATCAGCCCTCCCGCGTCGTCACGAACGACGAGATCGCACAGATGGTCGACACCAGCGACGAGTGGATCCGGGACCGGGTCGGCATCGTCACGCGGCGGATCGCGGGCGACGAGACGGTGGCCGACATGGCCACCGCCGCCGCCGGCAAGGCGCTCGCCAACTCCGGCCTGACCGCCGCCGACATCGACCTGGTGGTGGTGGCAACCTGCTCGTCGGTGGACCGCAGCCCCAACGTGGCCTGCCGGGTCGCGGCGAAGCTCGGCATCAACGCGCCGGGGGCGTTCGACCTCAACACCGCCTGCTCCGGCTTCGCGTACGGGCTGGGCACCGTGGACCATGCGATCCGGGCCGGCGCGTCGCGCAACGCGATCGTCGTCGGCGCGGAGAAGCTCTCCGATTTCACCGACTGGACCGACCGCTCGACCTGCATCATCTTCGCCGACGGCGCGGGCGCCGCGGTGGTCACCGCGACCGCCGACGACGAGCCGGCCGGGATCGGGCCGGTGGTCTGGGGTTCCGCCCCGGAGAAGAGCGACGCGGTACGCATCGAGGGCTGGCAGCCGTACATCGCGCAGGAGGGCCAGTCGGTGTTCCGCTGGGCCACCACGGCGATCGCCCCGCTCGCGCTGCAGGCCTGCGAGCGGGCCGGGGTGCACCCGTCGGAGCTGGCCGCGTTCGTGCCGCACCAGGCCAACGGCCGGATCATCGACGGCATCGCCAAGCGGCTGAACATCCCGGACGCGATCATCGCCAAGGACATCGTCGAGTCCGGCAACACGTCGGCGGCGAGCATCCCGCTGGCCCTGTCGAAGCTGGTCGAGCGGCGCGAGGTGCCCTCGGGCGCCCCGGTGCTGCTGTTCGGCTTCGGCGGCGGCCTGACCTACGCCGGTCAGGTCGTGCGCTGCCCCTGAGACCCCCCTCGGGCGCGAACGCGCCGAGGCGCGTGGCCGGCGACGCCGGTCACCGGAACCCCCGATGAGAGGAACCAACCGCAATGACCCGTGACGAGATCACCGCCGGCCTCGCCGAGATCCTCGAAGAGGTTGCCGGGGTGAACCCGGACGACGTGGCCGAGGGGAAGTCCTTCACCGACGACCTCGACGTCGACTCGCTCTCCATGGTGGAGGTCGTGGTGGCGGCCGAGGAGAAGTTCGGCGTCAAGATCCCGGACAACGAGGTGCAGAACCTCAAGACGGTCGGTGACGCGGTCAGCTACATCGAGGCGCAGTCCTGATCATGAGTCGTCCCGACGTCGTCGTCACCGGGCTCGGCGCGACGACCCCGCTCGGCGGGGACGTCGCGTCGACCTGGGACGCCATGCTCGCCGGCCGCTCCGGGGTGAGTGCGCTCACCCAGGAGTGGGCGGCGGACCTGCCCGTCCGGATTGCCGCCCAGCTGGCGGTCGACCCGTCCGAGGTGCTGGACCGGGTGAAGCTGCGCCGGCTGGACCGCTCCGAGGCGATCGCCATCATCGCCGCCCGGCAGGCGTGGGCCGACGCCGGGCTGGCCGAGGCCGGGCCGGACCCGGAGCGCCTGGCGGTCAGCGTCGGCTCGGGCATCGGCGGCGCCACCACCCTTCTCGCCCAGGACGACATCCTGGAGGCGTCCGGCCCTCGGCGGGTCTCCCCGCACACCATCCCGATGCTGATGCCGAACGGTCCGGCCGCCTGGGTCGGGCTGGAGCTGGGCGCCAAGGCCGGCGTACACACGGTCGCCAGCGCCTGCGCGACCGGCGCGGAGGCGATCGCGCTGGGCCTGGACATCATCCGCGCCGGCCGGGCCGACGTGGTGGTGGCCGGCGGCACCGAGGCGGTCATCCACCCGCTGCCGATCGCCGGCTTCAGCTCGATGCGGGCCATGTCGACCCGCAACGACGAGCCGGAGCGGGCCTCCCGGCCGTGGGACTCGGGCCGCGACGGCTTCGTGCTCGGTGAGGGCGCGGGCGTGGTGATCCTGGAACGGGCCGAGCACGCCGCCGCCCGGGGCGCCCGGGTGTACGCGCGCCTGGCCGGCGCGGGGATCACCTCGGACGCGTACGACATCGTGCAGCCGCACGCGGAGGGCGAGGGCGCGATCCGGGCCATCGCCCGGGCGGTCGCCGACGCGGACGTGGCCCGTACCGACATCGTGCACGTCAACGCGCACGCCACCTCGACCCCGGTCGGGGACATGCTGGAGATCGGCGCGCTGCGCAAGGCGGTCGGCGACCACCCGGTGCTCACCGCCACCAAGTCGATGACCGGGCACCTGCTCGGCGCGGCCGGGGCGCTGGAGTCGATCGCCACCATCCTGGCCATCCGGGACGGCGTGATCCCGCCGACGATCAACCTGGACGACCCGGACGAGGGCCTCACCCTGGACGTCGCCGCGCACAAGGCGCGGCACATGGAGATCCCGGCGGCGCTGAACAACGCGTTCGGCTTCGGCGGGCACAACGTGGCGCTGGTCTTCACCCGCCCCTGATGTAAGGAAGGGCCCCTTCTTAACAGGCGACTGTTAAGAAGGGGCCCTTCCTCTACCGCAGGCGTTAACAGGGGGCCCTTCCTTACACCTCAGGCGCGGTTGCGGGGGTGTAGCCGGGCGGTGCGCTCGTTGCCCCGCCGGTAGTTGCCGGTCCACCGGGCCATGGTCAGCTGCGGATCGTCGTCGACCTCGGCCAGGAACTGCGCGGCCCGGCCGCCGCGAAGCGTGCTCGCGACCCGCCCGTGATGCGTGATGACCACTGCCCCGTCGGAGCGCTCGACGTACCGGAAACCCTGTGCTGCCTCACCCATGGGCGCCACCCTGCCAGCCGGCCGCCCCGGGCCGCACCCGAGTTACGGCAGGGTCAGGTGCGGCAGGTGGTGGCCGGCAGGCCGGCGACCGGCACCGGGGAGCGGCCGGACGGGCGGGCCTTGCCGGCGAGCACGGCTGCCAGCCCGGTCATCGAGGCCCGGGTGGACGAGTAGGTGGCCATCAGCGTCGGGGACTTCGCCCCGGACAGCACGTACGGCGTGTCCATCGCCACCGTCACGGCGGCGTCGGCACGCAGGTCCTTCGCCCCGTCGCCGTACCCGACCAGGTGCACCACGGTGCCGCCGGAGGGCACCACCTTGACGCCGGCCGCGGTGAGCGCCTCGGTGAGCAGCTTGCGGGTGCGTTCCCGGCCGCCGGACGAGGTCACGCTGACCGGTCCGGTCACCGCGCCGCCGCACTTGCCGCGCAGCACAGTCACCGCCGCGGTGGCGAGGTCGTCGGCGGCCTTGCGGTGCGCGGCGCCGTCGAGCGTGGACAGCGCTGGCGTGTCCCGCCCGGCCAGCCGGAACTTCATGGTCAGCACCCGGGTGACCGCCTCGACCAGGCGGGCGCGGGGCAGCGAGCCGTCCTTGAGCGCGGCGCGCAGACCGTCGTACGCCTGCTTGACGTTCGGCGTCATCAGGATGAGGTCGTTGCCGGCGTTGAGCGCGCGCACCGCGGCCTCGCCCGGCGACCACTTCTTCGCCGGAGCCATGTTCATCCCGTCGGTGATCACCACGCCCTGGAAGCCGAGCTGGCCGCGCAGCACGTCGGTGAGCAGCTTGCGGGAGAACGTCGCCGGGGTGCCCGGGTCGACGGCCTTGACGTCCAGGTGGGCCGACATCACCGCCATGGCCCCGGCGCCGATCCCGGCCCGGAACGGCGGGAACGCGAGGCGGTCCAGGTCGGCGCGGGACTGCTTGATCACGGGCAGCTCGGTGTGCGAGTCCTCGGCGCTCAAGCCGTGCCCGGGGAAGTGCTTGACCGCCGCGCCGACGCCCTCGGCCTGCAGGCCGCGTACCGCGCCGGCCACCTGCGGGGACGCGGTCGCCGGGTCGGCGCCGAAGGACCGGGAGCCGATCACCGTGCTGCGGGTGACGAGCACGTCGGCGACCGGGGCGAAGTCGAGGTTGATGCCCATCGCGGCCAGCTCGGCCCCGGCGGCCCGCCACGCGGCCTCGGTCAGCGCCGGGTTCCCGGCGGCGCCGGCCGCGAGCGGGCTGGGCAGCAGGGTCACCCCGTCGGTGATCCGGGTGACCACGCCGTACTCCTGGTCGGTGCCGATCAGGAACGGCGCGGCGCCGGCGGGCAGCTTGCCGGCGGCGGCGCGCAGCCCGTCGGTGAGCGCCCGGACCTGCTTCGGGTTGTCGACGTTCGTGGTGGCCTGGTTGCCGGAGGTCGGGTCGTCGGCGCTGAAGCCGACCAGGATCACGCCGCCGAGCCGGTACTTCGCCACCATCTCGGCGGGGGTGTCGACGCCGGCGAGCGCCCGGTTGCCGGCCGCCGAGGCGGCCGAGACCTCGGTGGCCGAGCTGCCGTACGCGTACGGCATCAGCACCTGCCCGACCAGGTCCTCGTCGGAGAGCGTGCCGACCAGCGCGGCGGCGCGGGCGGCCGGGTCAGCGGCCGGCGGGTCGCTCGGCGCCGGCGCGGCCGACGGCGCCGGACTCGACGGGGTGGGACGGGGCCGGTCCGGCCCGTCCGAGCACCCGGAGACGAGCAGCGCGGTGAGTGCGGCGAGCGCGACGGCGGAACGCCGCGGGGAAATCGACACGCGGCCCACCGTATCGGGGCAACTCGACCGCCGTCACCCGACCCGGGTGAGCAGCGTCACCGGGGCGCCGTCGCCGGCGTACCGGTAGGGCTCCAGCTCGGCGTCCCAGGCGGTGCCGAGCGCCTTGTCCAGCGCGTGGGCCAGCGCCTCCGGGCCGCGCGCGGCGGCCATCAGGCTGCGCAGCCGGTCCTCGCCGAGCTGGATGTCACCGGCCGCGCCGACGGCGGCCCGGAACAGGCCGCGGCCCGGTACGTACATGAAGCGCTCGCCGTCGACGCCGGGACTGGGTTCCTCGGTGACCTCGAAACGGATCATGGGCCACTGCCGGAGGGCAGCGGCCAGCTCCGCGCCGGTCCCCGGGCTGCCGGTCCAGCCGCACTCGGCGCGACGAGCGCCCGGATCGGCGGGCTGCGCCGTCCAGTGCAGGTTGACCGGCGCGGCGAGGACGCGCGCGATCGCCCACTCGACGTGCGAGCACACGGCGAGCGGGGTCGAGTGGACGTATACGACGCCACGCGTTGGCACGGTGACCTCCCGGTGAGCCGAGGTGCGTCTTCCCCTACGACCTCGTCCTACCGAGTGGTACCTGGACACACATGATGACCTGTGTGACTGGTGGTGCGCCAGCGAATCGGAAAATTCGCCGGTCCCAACCGGCGGGAAATACCCGGGAGGTGGAGCCGGTTGTGCCCTCTGACGCCGCGACGACCAGCCAGGTGTCGTGGTCGTGTACAGTTCTCTGGGCGGTTCTCTGTGCCGCCGTACATCTTCGCGGGCCGGCGCTCACCCCGGGCGTCACTCGCACAGCCCCCGGACGGCCTTCCGTCCCCACCGTACGTCTGCAAGGAGTACCTCCGTGGCGAGCAACACCTCTAAGACCGCGCGCGCGTCCGTCCGGGCCGGCCAGGCTGGCCAGGGTGGCGCCCTCAGCGTGCTGGGCGAGTTCAAGTACCTGATCCCGCTCAACGGCGGCAAGCACGCCTACGTGCGCAACCTGACCAACGGCAAGACCGCGCACCTGCGCACCGACTCCGAGGCCTTCGTCGAGGAGATCCGCGTGCTGGCCGCCGCCGGCCACGCCGCCAAGATCCGGGCTGAGATCAACGGCCTGGCCGCGGCCCACCCGGGGCACGGCTGGGAGGCCACCGAGAAGCGCCTGGTCGAGGCCGGCGTCTTCGAGGGCTGAGCGCCCTCACCCGCACCACCGAAACCGCCCGCCGGGATCACTCCGGCGGGCGGTTTCGCGTCTGCTCCTGCGGCAGCAGCGTCACCTCGCCGGTGGCCAGGTCGTAGAGCGCGCCCTCCACTGCCAGCTCACCGGCGTCCACCGGAGCGGCCAGCCGATCGTCACAGCGCAGCGCTGCCACGGTGCGCCGGACGTGGCGGCGGATCGCCAGCGGATGCGCGTCCGGTTCGTCCACGCCGACGTCGGTGACCGCCGGGGCGATCCGGTCGACCACGTACGCGAGGTCGCCGCCGGGGCGCCGCCCGGTGCGCAGCGCCTCGACCGCCGAGCCGACCGCGCCGCAGCGCTCGTGACCCAGCACCATCACCAGGCGTACGCCGAGCTGCCCCACCACGTACTCGATCGAGCCGCGTACGGCCCGGTCCAGCACGTGCGCGCCGGTACGGATCACGCAGATCGAACCGAACGTCTGGTCGAAGATCGCCTCCAGCGGCACCCGGGAGTCGATACAGCCCAGCACCACCGCGTACGGCTGCTGGTCGCCGGAGGCCACGGCGGCGGCAGCGGTGACGTCGTGCCCGTGCACCGGCTGGCCGCTGACGAAGCGACGGTTGCCGGCGAGCAGCTCGGCCAGCGCGGCGCGCGGACTGCGGGCGGCGGACGGCATGCCCCCAGCCTGGTCACCGATCCGGCCGCCGTGGGGCCGGACGCGAATCTTCTCCCCGCCCCGGTTGCCGTGGTGTCATGACGGGTAACGCCGGTGTCACCGCCGGGACACCTGGTGGCGCAAACCGGACGGCTCGGGGGTGGACGACATGGAACTGCGGCTTCCGGACGGCGTACGCCTGCACGTGACAGTCACCGGTCCGGTCGACGCCGAGGTCACCGTGGTGATGCTGCACGGCTGGACGCTCGACGGGCGCAGCTGGCACCGCCAGGTCGCCGACATGCGGGAACGTTTCGGCGACCGGGTCCGCCTGGTCACCTACGACGCGCGCGGCCACGGCCGGTCGAGCTGCCTGTCGCTGCGGGACGCCACGCTGGCCCAGCTCGGCGACGACCTGGCCACGGTGCTCGACGAGATCGCCCCGGCCGGGCCGGTCGTGCTGGTCGGGCACTCGATGGGCGGCATGTCGGTGATGGAGTACGCCCACCGCCACCCCGACCGGTTCGCCGCGCGTACCGCCGGGCTGGTCTTCGTCTCGACCACCGCCGAGGGTCACACGCACACCGTCTACGGCCTCTCCCCCCGCATCACCCGGCTGATCCGGCTCGCCGAGACCACCGGCGCCGGGGTGCTGGCCCGGTGCGGCGGCTGGCGGCCGCCGCACGCGCTGCTGCGCGCGCTGCGCCCGAGCATCCGCTGGATGCTGTTCGGCGACCGCTGCGACCCGGCGGACATCCGGCTGGTCACCTCGGCGGTGGCCCGCGCCACGCTGCGCTCGATCGGCGGGTTCCGCGCCTCGATCGGGGCGCAGCACCGGCTGGAGACGCTCGCCGCGCTCGGCGGGCTGCCGGCCGCCGCGCTGGTCGGGGACCGGGACCGGCTCACCCCGCCACCGTGCGCCGAGTCGATCGCGGCGGCGCTGCCCACCACGGAGCTGACCGTGTGCCCGGGCGCCGGCCACATGCTGATGATGGAGCGCCCGGACCAGGTGAACGACGCCGTGGCCGGGGTGCTGGACCGGGTGCTGACCGGCCGCCCCGCGGCCCGCCTCTGAGCGTCTCCCGCTCCCGGACGGCACTGACGTACGCCACGCGGACGGCATGCCCCGGCACTGCGGTTGCCGAGGGCCCGTACCCTCATTCAGCCCGTCGTGCCGTCCGACCACAGGAGCGCCCGCGTTGACCGACCAGACCACGCTGGACCGGGAGATCGCCGCCGAGCAGCGCCACCTCGACCGGGTGTACGCCCGGCTGGCCGAACTGCGCCGGTCGGCGGCCGACGCCGAGCGGGAGGGCTACCAGCTGGCCCGGGTCGGCAACTTCGGCGCGCTGGTCGAGCGGGACGCGATGGTCTTCCACGCCGCCCAGCGCCGGCACGTGCTCGACGCCGAACACGAGGGACTGGTGTTCGGGCGGCTGGACCTGCGTACCGGGCAGGTGCTGCACGTCGGCCGCCTGGGTGTGCGGGGTGTGGACGCGGAGACGCTGGTGGTGGACTGGCGGGCCCCGGCCGCCGCCGCGTTCTACCAGGCGACGCCCGCCGAGCCGCGCGGCGTGGTGCGCCGGCGCACGATCCAGTCGGCCTCGGAGAAGGTCACCCGGATCGAGGACGACCTGCTGGACCCGGAGGCCGCGCCGCCGGAGATGGCGGTGGTCGGCGACGGGGCGCTGCTGGCCACGCTGTCCCGGGCCACCGGCCGGGGCATGCGGGACATCGTCGCCACCATCCAGCGCGAGCAGGACGAGGCGATCCGCTCCCCCGGCAACGGCGTCACGATCGTCTCCGGCGGCCCGGGGACCGGCAAGACGGCGGTGGCGTTGCACCGGGCCGCGTACCTGCTCTACTCCGACCGGGCCCGGTACGCCGGCGGCGGCATCCTGGTGGTCGGCCCGTCCGGCGTGTTCGTCGAGTACATCGCCTCGGTGCTGCCCTCGCTGGGCGAGGAGACCGCCACGCTGCGCTCGCTCGGCTCGCTGTTCCCGGGCCTGTCGGCGTCCCGGACCGACCCGCCGGACGTGGCGGCGGTGAAGGGCTCGCTGCGGATGCGCCGGGTGCTGGAGCGCGCGGTACGCGACGCGGTGCCGGACTCCCCGGCCGAGCTGCGCCTGCTGTACCGGGGTGAGCTGCTGCGCCTGGAGCGTCAGGCGCTGGACGCGATCCGGGACCGGACTCTGGCCCGGGGCGCGCGCCGCAACGAGGTACGCCGGGCGGCGTTCGACGCGGTGCTCGCCGCGCTCTACGCGCAGGCCCGCACGCTGCGGGTGGGCCGGCTGCCGGAGCAGCCCGCGTTCGAGGACGAGATCATCGAGCGGCCGGAGTTCCGCGAGTTCCTCAAGGCGTGGTGGCCACGGCTGCACCCGCGGCACGTGCTGGACTGGCTGGCCCGTCCGGACCGGCTGCGCCGCTACGCCGGTGGGATCCTCTCCTCGGCCGAGATCCGGCTGCTCGGGCAGGCGTACCGCACGCTCGCGACCGACGGTCTGACGGTGGCGGACATCGCGCTGCTGGACGAGCTGGACGCGCTGCTGGGCAAGCCGGTGCAGCGGGCCCGGCCCAAGCGCGACCGGTACCAGCTCGCCGGTGGCGTGCGCGAGCTGAGCACGTACGCCGATCGGCAGCGCGCCGCCCGGGCGGCGGCCCGGGAGCGTCCGGCCGACTACCGCGACTACGCGCACGTGGTGGTGGACGAGGCGCAGGACGTCTCGCCGATGCAGTGGCGGATGGTGGGCCGGCGGGGACGGCTGGCCTCCTGGACCGTGGTCGGCGACCCGGCGCAGACGGCCTGGACCGGCGACCCGCAGGAGCTGGACCGGGCCCGGGACCAGGCGCTGGGCCGGCGCAAGCGGCACCGCTACGAGCTGACCACCAACTACCGCAACTCGGCGGAGATCTTCGCGGTGGCGGCGGCGGAGATCCGCCGGCTCTACCCGGATCTGCCGCTGCCCGACGCGGTCCGGTCCACCGGCGTGCCGCCGGTCGAGCGCGTGGTGCCCGCCGCCGAGCTGCCGGCGGCCACCGTCGAGGCGGCCGAGGCGCTGCTCGGACAGGTGGAGGGCACTGTGGGCGTGATCACGCCGGTGCCGCGCCGGGACGAGGTGGCCAGCTGGCTGGGCGCGCGCGGCGCGGGCCGGCTGCAGGTGGTGACCAGCCTCCAGGCCAAGGGCATGGAGTACGACGGCGTGGTGCTGGTGGCGCCGAGCGAGATCCGGGCCGATCCGGGGTCGGGCGTGCGCACGCTCTACGTGGCGCTGTCCCGGGCGACCCAGCGCCTCACCACGCTCGACCCGGTGGGGTGAGTGGGCGCGCCGGCACCACCCACAGTTCACTTGCATACATAGCGATGTGAACATACATTGGGCCCGGCCGGTACGCGGCAGGGAGGGTGTTGGCGTGGGCGCAGGTCATGACCACAGCGGTGCGGTGGCCAACGCGGCACACCGCCACCGGGGCCGCCTATGGGCCGCGTTCGCGCTGCTCGCCGTCCTGATGGTGGTCGAGGCGGTGGCCGCCTTCACCACCGGCTCGCTCGCCCTGCTCTCCGACGCCGGGCACATGTTCACCGACGTGCTCGGCATCGGCATGGCCCTCGCGGCGATCACCGCCACCCGGCGTGCCGGCACCGACCCGCAGCGCACGTTCGGCCTCTACCGGCTGGAGGTGCTCGCCGCACTCGCCAACGCCGTGCTGCTCGGCGCCGTCGCGGTCTACGTCCTGGTCGAGGCGGTACGCCGCTTCGGCGAGCCGCCGGAGGTGCTCGCCGGCCCGATGCTCGTGGTGGCGGTGCTCGGCCTGCTCGCCAACATCGTCGCCTTCGCGCTGCTGCGGGCCGGGTCGAAGGAGAGCATCAACCTGCGCGGCGCGTACCTGGAGGTGCTCGGCGACCTGCTCGGCTCGCTCGGCGTGATCGCCGCGGCGCTGGTCATCGCGGTCACCGACTGGTGGTGGGCGGACCCCCTGGTCGCCGTCGGGATCGGCCTGTTCATCCTGCCGCGCACCTGGCGGCTCGGCCGGGCCGCGGTGCGCATCCTGGTGCAGGCGGCGCCGGAACACCTGCAGGTGACCGCCGTGCACGACCGGCTGGCCGCGGTCCCCGGCGTGGCCGAGGTGCACGACCTGCACGTCTGGACGCTCACCTCCGGGATGGAGGTGGCCTCGGCGCACCTGACCACCGACCCCGGCGTCGACCCCGGCGGGGTGCTTGCCGCCGCGCGGGCCGCGCTGCACGAGGACTTCTCCATCGATCACGCCACGTTGCAGGTCGAACCCGGAGCGTCCGCGGGCGTGTGCGGAAAGACCGAGTGGTGATTAGGACAGACTTAAATCACTGTGGCTGCTGTACAGTAATGTCGGTTTTGCCCCGCCATGCGGCACCACGCGTCGGAGCCGCGCCCGGGCCGCGCCGGTAGGCTCGGTCGCGGCCGCAGCCACCGGCGTCACCGGCGCAGGTGGGGTGGCCGTCGCCTAATCGCCCGAAGGGGCGAGCCGGGGAACCACGTACGTGGGGTGCATCCGCGTCAGCGGTAGGGATCTTCCGTCCCGAACCCGTCAGCTAACCCGGTCGGCGGTTGACGGAAGGACGTGTTGAATGCCCCCAGTGGCACCTGTACGACGGACGGCCGCCCGGTTGGCGGCCCTGCTCGTCGCGACGCTGACTCTCGGCGTCGCGACCGTTCCGGCCTCCCCCGCCTCGGCGGCGCCCCGGACCGCCCTGCTCGCCGCCGCACCCGGCGACGACGAGGGCGGCACGCCGGAGCTGCGCGCCCAACTCGACGCGGCCAGCAAGGGCTGGCTGGAGGCGAAGGCCGCGCTGAACCAGTCGGTAAACCGCCAGAAGCAGCTGAACGACCAGCTCAAGACGGTCGGCGCCGAACTGGCCGCACGCGACGCCAAGGTCGGCGAGATCGCCGGGGTGGCATACCGCGCGGGCCGCCTCGGCACCGCCGCGGCGTTGCTCGACAGCAGCAGCCCGGCGGGCTTCATGGACCGGGCCGCCACCCTGGGACAGGTCGCCGCGCACGAGGACCGCACGGTGCGCGAGCTGATCGCCACCCGCGACGAGGCCACCCGCACCCGGGCCGCGCTCGACACCGAGATCCGCGAGCAACGCAAGCAGGTCGCGGTGATGGGCAAGCGCAAGGAGCAGGCCGAGCGCGCGCTCGAAGTGGCGAACGACAGGGCGTCCCGCAGCAGCAGTGGCGGCGGCGGCAGCGTCCAGGGCACCTCCAACAAGAACGCGAAGCCGGCGCCGCGTAACTCGGACGGCTCGTGGCCGGCGGAGTCGTGCAGCGTCAACGACCCGACCCCGGCCAACGGCTGCATCACCCCGCGGACGCTGCACGCGCTGCAGCAGGCCAAGGCGGCCGGCTTCACCCGGTACGTCTCGTGCCACCGGCCCAGCGGCTCGGGCGAGCACCCGAAGGGGCGGGCCTGCGACTTCGCCGCCCAGAAGAACGGCTTCGGCGGCGTGGCCAGCGGCGGTGACCGGACGTACGGCAACAACCTGGCCGCGTACTTCGTACGCAACGCCGACCCGCTCGCCGTGCTCTACGTGATCTGGTTCAAGCAGATCTGGCTGCCCAGCAGCGGGTGGAAGGCGTACAGCGGCGGCAACGGCGACCCGTCCAGCGATCACACCAACCACGTGCACCTGTCGGTGTACTAGCGCGCTCCCGGAGGGCCGGCCGGATCGGGCCGGCCCTCCAGCGTCGCGCCGAGACGAGCCGCCAGGCTCAGGTGAGCCGCCCGGGCCTGGCGGAACGCGTACCCGAACAGCGGCGCCGGCGCGGTCAGCGTGATCTCCACGTCGATGCGCACGGTGCCGTCGGGCTCGTCGCGCAGCCGGGTGTGGTTGCGCACCGTCGTCGCCGGCTGCTGCCGGGCCACCGTGACCACCTCGTCCTCGCTCGCGACCAGCACGTCCGCCTGGTACGTGACCGGAAAGTGCAGCGGGCCCAGTTGCAGCCGGTCGGTGATCGCGTAGCTGGCGAGCGCGCCCGGCCGGGCCGGCAGTTGCCGGACCCGGACGATCAGCGGATGCAGCTCGCCCTGGCGACTGAGGTCACCCAGCAGTGCCACCGCGTCGGCCCGGCTGCACCGGGCCTGCACGGTGTAGCTGAAGCTGTCGCTGCTCTGCAAGCGGGCCCCCTCGCCGTCGTACGTCGCGACGATCGTCCCGTACGGACGCCGGGCTGGCAACGGGTAGAAGGTCCCTGGCCGGAGGGGGTGCGAGCGGGCGCTCAGGCGCCGGGCAGCACCTCGGGGGTGTCGTCGGCGAACCACGGTTCGGGAGCGCCGAAGAGGCCGAGCAGGCCGGTCACCCAGAGCTGCCGGTGCACGAACCGGCTCGGCTCGGTGACCACGAGCTTGACGCCGCTGACCTCGCAGGTCTGGAAGCCGGCCACCATGGCGCTGATGCCGACCGAGTCGATGAACGTGACGAGCCGCATGTTCAGCTCGATGCGCGCGGGACGGCCCTTCGCGAGCACCTCGGCGATCGCTTCCCGCACCTCGTACGCGGTGTCGACGTCGATCTCCCCACGGGGCGCGATCTGGACGACACCACCCGGCCGCACCGACTTCACGATCGACAGGCTCACGCGAGCACCTCCACTCGCCCTTGACGGGCGCCTCATCAGTACGCGGGCCGCGACCGAGAGTATTCCTCCAACGGCCCGGTCGCCACCCCCCGGGATGAGCAATTCGCGAACTGGGCACACCTGGGCGCACCCAATCCGGACCTCCGGGTTCCAGTTTCCCCTTCTACGCGGGCCACGGCCAGCCGTACGGCCGGTCGGACCCGTCGATCCGCCGACCAGGGTAGCGGGCGCGCGCACCTCGCGCCGACACCCCGCTCTCGGCGCGTTCGGGTGGTTCGTCCCGGTTTGAAAGCCTGGTAGCCGCCCGCGCCCCACTGTGGGTTTGCCGCCGCCGCGCGCTGGGCACTGCCCGGGGGAGTCAACCCGTGACGCGCCGGATGGACACCGGAGTCCGAAGTGGCCGCCGGCCTTCGGCACCCGAGGAGGTAGAACGATGTTCGGATCCAACCTGCTGGACCGCCGGGGCAAGGCCGAGCGGGTCGCCGACCAGGCGTGGCAGCACCTGCTCTCCGCGGCCGGCTCCGCCGGTGACAGCGTGCGCGACGCCACCCGCGCCGCCCGCCGCAACTCCTCCGGCTTCGCCGACGACGCCACCGACCTGGTCGGCTCCGCCGCCGAGGAGGCGCGCCGGCGGGCCACGCTCGCCTTCGACGCGCTGGCCGGGCGCCGGCCCGCGCTGCCCTGGACGCTGCTGATCGCGGCGGCGCTCGCGGGCGCGGCGATCGGCTGGGCCGCCGGCACCGCCGCGCGCGCCGCGGGCAGCCGCGACCGCGCCGCGGACGAGATCGAGTTCGTCGACGTGGACCGCCCGAACTCCCCGGCCGGCCTGGACGGCTGACCCGCACCCGACCGGCACGGTGGCCGCTCCCGGTACTCCCCGGGGCGGCCACCGTGCTGCGTGGTGCGCTCCCCCTCCCCCTCACCCGGACCGGGTGAGGGTGGCTCACCCGGGACACGCGCAGGATCGCGGGTGCGGGACCGCGTGCCCGCGCCGCCGTCGACGGGAGGGGAAGCCGGATGGCCACCGACACGATCACGCGTACCGACCGGGACATCCAGTCCGCGGTGCTCGACGAACTGACCTGGGAACCCCGGGTCGGCCCGGACGAGATCGGGGTGACTGTCACCGAGGGCGTGGTGACGCTGACCGGCCGGGTGGACAGCTACGCCAAGAAGTGGGCCGCCGAGCGGGCCGCGCACCGGGCCGCCCGGGTCCGCGCGGTCGCCAACGACCTCTTCGTCCAGATCGCCACCGCCGCCGGGCGGGAGGATCCGGAGATCGCCGTCGCGGCCGTACGGGCGCTGGAGTGGGACGCGTTCGTACCGGTCGAGACGCTCCAGGTGACCGTCTCCGACGGCTGGGTCACGCTGCACGGCGACGTCGAGTGGGAGTACCAGCGGCGCGCCGCGGAACGCTCGGTCGCCCGGCTCACCGGCGTACGCGGGGTGAGCAACGGGATCGCCGTGCGCCCGGCGGTACGCGCCGACGGGCACGACCTGGCCGAGCGGATCGTGGACGCGCTCGCGCGCAACGCCGCCACCGAGGCCGAGACCGTCGACGTCCGGGTGCACGGCGACACCGTGGTGCTGGGCGGGCAGGTCCACTCGGCCGGCGAACGCGCGGAGATCGAGCGGGTGGTGTGGAACGCCCCCGGCATCCGGGAGGTGCACAACCACCTCGTCGTGCGCTGAGCCGAACCACCCCGCCCGGGTGAGCCCGCCTCACCCGGGTGCCGGCCATGGTGGGAGGCATGAGTGATCCGAACGGGCTGATCACACCCGGGCGGGCCGCCCCCGGGTTCACGCTGCCGGCGGCGCCGGACGGGCGACAGGTGGGTCCCGGGCAGTTCCGGGGCCGTCCGGTGGTGCTGGCCTTCTATCCCGCCGACTGGTCACCGGTCTGCGGCGAGCAGATGGCCCTCTACCAGGCGGCCCTGCCCGAGCTGGAGCGGTACGACGCGGTGCTGCTGGGCATCTCGGTGGACAGCGTCGACTCGCACCGGGCGTTCGCCGAAGCCCAGGGCATCCGCTTCCCGCTGCTCGCCGACTTCGAGCCCAAGGGCGAGGTGTCGCGCCGATACGGCGCGTACGCGCCGCGCGGGCAGTCCGACCGGGCGCTCGTGGTCGTCGACCCGGACGGCCGGGTGGCCTGGAGCCACCTGTCCCCGCCCGAGGTGAACCCGGGCGTGGACGGCATCCTCGACGCCCTGGAGCGGCTCAACTCGGATCGGCGGGTGAGCGCCTGATGACCACGCCACTTCAGGTCACCACCGCGCGGCTGCGGACCCCGGTGACCGACAGCGACCACGTCCGCGGGCCGGTGGACGCGCCGGTCACGATCGTCGAGTACGGCGACTTCCAGTGCCGGTTCTGCGGCGCCGCGTACCCGAACCTCACCGAGGTGCTGCGCCAGCGGGCCGACGTGGTGCGCCTGGCGTACCGGCACTTCCCGATCGCCAACATCCACCCGTACGCGGAGAGCGCGGCGGAGACCGCCGAGGCCGCCGCCGCCCGGGGCCGGTTCTGGGAGATGTACGACTGGCTCTTCCAGCACCAGGACCAGCTCGACCCGGTGCACCTGTCGCTCGGCGTCGAGCAGATCGGACTGTCGCCGGACGAGATCGCCGCGGAGGTCGGCCGCCAGGAGTACGCCGACCGGGTCCGGCAGGACTTCGTCGGCGGCATCCGCAGCGGCGTCAACGGCACTCCGACGCTGTTCGTCAACGACGTCCGCCACGACGGCGGTTACGACCTTGCCGAACTGCTGACAGTGGTGGACGCCGCCGCCGACGTCTGAGTCAGATCAACCGCAGCTCGCGCGCCCGCCGGACGGCGTCCCGCCGGCGGGTCGCGTCGAGCTTGCGGTATATGTTGCGCACGTGCGTCTTGACGGTGTTCACCGACAGCGACAGCTCGGCGGCGATCTCCACGTTGGACAGGATGCTCTGCAGGTAGCGCAGGATGGTCAGCTCCCGCTCGGTGAGCGGCTCGTCCAGCCCGCGCGCCGGACCGTCCGCCGTCCCGGCGACCGGCTGCGCGTCCGCGCCCCGGACCAGCTCGCTCACCGTCGCCCAGTACGCGGTGCCGGAGTCCAGGTGCACGGCCAGCAGGTCCCGTACCCCCGGGTCCGCCCGGGTGAAGACGCGCCGGAAGCCGTCCGGCTCGGCGAGCGCCAGCACCTCCTCCAGCACCCGCCCGGCCCGCCGGGCGTCCCCGGCCTCGCCGGCCAGCGCCGCGTCGAGCAGCCCGGCGCTCAGCCGTACCGGCAACGGCCAGTCCGCCGCGCCGGGGCCGGCCCAGTCGGGCAGCGCCCGTTCGGCCGCGCGGGCGTCACCGGCGCGCAGCAGCAACCGGGCGGACGCCAGCGCCGGCGCGGGCCCGTCGCCGGTGGCGTCGAGCAGCGCCCGGGCGCCGTCGGTATCGCCCGCTGCCACGCGCACCTGGGCTTCCTCGGCGGCCAGCCACCCGCCCAGCTCCGGGCCGGGCGCGACCGCCCGCGCCCCGGCGAGCGTGCGCAGCGCGCCGCCCGGGTCGTCGCCGTCGGCCAGCAGCCCGGCCCGGCAGAGCGCGACCAGCGCCGCGCCCCCCGGCTCCGCGGCGGCCGGACCGGCCAGCGCCAGGTGGGCCACCGCCTCCGCCGGCCGGTCCCGGTGCCAGGCCACGAGCGCCAGCGCCAGGTACGCGTAGCCGCAGTCCGACCGGGCCGACCAGCCCTGGCAGGCCGGCATCGCCAGCGCCTCCCCGGCGAGTTCCTCGGCCGCCCGCAACGCGCCCCGGGCCGCCTCCAGCGCCGCCGAGCGGCTGACGCAGAGCAACTCGGTCCGCGGCCGGCCGGCCCGCCGTGCCGCCTCCCGCGCCTCGGCGAACCGGGTACGGGCCACCGGCAGCTCCCCCTCGGCCAGCGCGACCAGCCCGTGCGCGGCGCCCGCCACCGCGCGTACGTCGTCGCGCTCGGCCGACCCGGCACGCGGATCGGCGGCGGCGTCGGCGGCCGGGCCGGAAGCGGTGGCGAGCAGGCGGTCGGCGGCCTCGCGTACCCCCTCGTGGTTCCCGCCGAGCCGGGCCAGACTCAACTCCACGGCGGCGGCCAGCCTGCGGAACCGGTCGCGGCGCGGCGCGGGCAGGTCGTCGGCGTGGGCCAGCGCGCGCCGCAGCTGCCCGTCGGCGGCGGCCGGATCACCGGCGTACGCCCGCTCCGCCGCGGCGGCCAGCGCCAGCTCGGGATCGCGGCGGACCGCGTCCGCCGGCGGCTCGGGCGGGGCCGCCACGGTCGTCGGCTCGTCCGGTGCCAGCTCCGGCCAGCGGCTGACCAGCAGCTCGGTGGCGGCGGTCCACTGACCGGCGGTCAGCGCGTGCCGCACCGCCTCGGCCGGCCGGTCGTGGGCGGCGTGCCAGTCCGCCGCCCGCCGGTGCAGCTCGCGCACCTCGTCGGCGGGCAGCCGGCCCAGTTCGTCCCGCAGCACGTCGGCCAGGAGCGGATGCGGCCGGTACCACTGCGGGTTGCCGCCGTCCTGGTGGAGGAAGCCGCCGTCGCGGGCCGCCTCGGCGAGCACCTGCCCGGCGTCGGCCCGGCCGGTCAGCACGGCGGCGAGGTCGGCGCGGACCGCGACGGCCACCGCCACGCGGCGCAGGACGTCGCGGGTCGCCGGGCCCAGCGGCGCGAGCACCTCGTCCCGCAGGTACGCGGCGACGTCCGGCTGGTCACCGCCGAACCGGTCCACCGCGCGGGCCGGGTCGGTCCCGTCGGCCAGCGCGAGCGCGGCGAACCGCAGCCCGGCCGGCCAGCCGGCGGTGCGCTCGGCCAGCCGGGACACCGCCGGGGCGGGCACCGGCACGCCGTGTGCGACCAGCAGGTCGGCGACCTCGTCGGTGGTGAACGCCAGCTCGTCCGGGCCGATCAGGGTCAGCTCGCCGGCCAGCCGCCAGCGGTGCAGCGCCAGCGGCGGCTCGCGCCGCGCGCCGGCCACCAGCCGCAGTCGCCCGTCGGCGTGCCGGAGCAGGAACTCCAGCCCGGACAGGGCCGCCGGGTCGGTGACCCGGTGCAGGTCGTCGAGGACCAGCAGCACCGGCCGTTCCCGTCCGGCCAGCGCGGCGGCGAGCGACTCCAGCTGCTCGGGCCGGGGCGGGCCGTCCGTCAGGGGCGGAGGCGCATCGTCCGGGTCCTCGGCGGCGGCCGTACGCAGGGCCGCCGCCAGATAGCCCCAGAACCGCCGGGTCGTGTCGCCCTCGCCCACAGTCACCCAGGCCGGTGCCGGGCCGTCCCGCTCCGCCCGCGCCCAGGCGGACAACACGGTCGTCTTGCCCCAGCCGGCCGGCGCGAGCACGAGCGTCACCGGCCCGCTCGCGCCCCGCTCCACCCGCTCCACGAGCCGGGGCCGCAGCAGACCCGGCTCGGGTGGCGCCGGTGGCGTCAAGCGGGACGCCAGCAGCGGCGGGCCGCCCGGCAGCGCACCACCGGCCAGGTCGGGTGAATCGATGCCGGCGGTACGCAGATCGGGCGTACCGGTGATCTCCCTGGTGTCGTGCGGCGCGGCCACGAATCGGACCTGGTCGGCCTCCTCCGGCATGCATCCCTCCCCCTGTCGACGCGGGCAGCGGTTACCCGGACCGGGCCGGTTCACCCCTTCCGGGCGAACCCGGCTCACCCGGCCCCGGCCCACCCTGGAGGCACGCGGGCGGCCGGCCGGGCAGCGCCGGCCGCCCGAGGCCGGGACCTTCGGGAGGTCAGGTGGCGCGGATCAGACGGCTGACGGCCGGCGCGCTGGCGCTGGCGTCCGGCGGGGCGCGGAGGCTGGCCGACCGCCTGCCGCAGCGGGCCGCAACGGATCCACGGCCGGGACGGTGGCAGAAGGTGACGGTGGCCGCCGCGCCCGAGCGGGTGCTCCCGGCCGGACGGTGGCCCGAGCCGCTGCGTCGTCTCGACGGGGCGGTCGAGGCGTGGGCCCGCCCGGCACCCGGCGGTCGCGGCACCGAGCTGGCGATCCGTCCGCTGGGCGGGGAGTGCACGCTGCCGGGGTTCGCCGCGCACCTGGTCGGCGACGATCCGGGCCGGTACCTGCGCCACGTGCTGCGGCAGACCAAGCAGCTTCTGGAGACCGGCGAGGTGCTGCGCGCGGACCGCCCGCCGATGGACCGGCCGGGGCCGGTGCGATGAGGGCGCTGTGCTGGGCCGGAGCCGACGCGGTGGAGGTGCGCCGCGTCCCGGACCCGGAGCTGCGCAACGCCCAGGACATGATCGTGCGGGTGCGGCGGAGCACGACCTGCGGCGCGGACCTGCCGCTCCTGGGCGGGCGGGTGCCCGAGGCGTCCGCCGGGGAGGTGCTCGGACGCGAGTTCCTCGGCGAGGTGGTCGAGGTCGGCCCGGAGGTACGCCGGCACCGGGTCGCCGACCGGGTGGTGGTGGGCGCCGCGGTGGCCTGCGGGTCGTGCTGGTTCTGCCGGCAGGGGCTGCTCGCCTGCTGCGACAACGGCACGAGCGGCGTGACCGCCGAGCCGGAGTGGGGCCAGCCGTCAGCGGGCGGTTTCGGCCGCCCGGCCCGGCTGGGCGGGTTCGCCGGTGGCCACGCCGAGTTCGTCCGGGTGCCGTACGCGGACGTGGGCGCGTTCGCCGTACCGGAGTCGGTGAGCGACGACCGGGCGGTGTTCGCCGCCGACGCCGCGCCGGCCGGCTGGTACGGCGCCGAGCTGGGCGAGGTCGCCCCGGGTGACGTGGTGGCGGTGTGGGGCGCGGGCGCGGTCGGCCAGCTCACCGCCGGGGCGGCGGTGGCCCGGGGCGCGGACCGGGTGATCGTGGTCGACGACCGGGACGACCGGCTGCGCATGGTCGCCCGGCACGCCGGGGTGGAGGCGCTCAACCACAGGTACGTGGACGTGCTCGCCGAGCTGCGTGAGCGCAGCGGCGGCCGGGGCCCGGACGTGTGCGTCGACGCCTCCGGGACGCCGGCCGAGCCGAGCCGATGGCCGCTGACCGATACGGACGGCGGAACGGCGCTGCGCGAGGCGGTGCACGCGTGCCGCAAGGGCGGCGTCGTGGTGGTGCTCGACGCCCGGCCCGGTGTGGTGGACCGGTTCCCGCTCGGCGCGCTCGCGGACAAGGGCCTCGCCGTCCGCGCCGCCCGGCGGCGGGGCGCGACAGCCATCCCGGAGCTGCTGGCGCGGATGGCCCGCGACGAGCTGGTCACCGAGCATCTGGCCACGCACCGGATGCCGCTGGAGCGCGGCGCTGACGGGTACGCGTTGTTCCGCGACCGGGCCGACGGCTGCGTCCGGGTGGTCTTCACGCCGTGAAGGTGAGCGCCGTGGATGGCACACTCGGCGGATGCGCGCAGACCGTCCGTACGACCTCGTCCTGTTCGGCGCCACCGGCTTCACCGGCGGGCTGACCGCCGAGTACCTGGCCCGGCACGCGCCGGAGCGGCTGCGCTGGGCGCTGGCCGGGCGTAACCCGGACAAGCTGGCCGCCGTGCGGGAGCGGCTCGCCGCGATCGACCCGGCCCTGGCCGAGCTGCCCCTGCTCACCGCCGACGTGACCGACCCGGCGTCGCTGCGGGCGGTGGCCGAGTGCGCCCGGGTGGTGGCCACCACCGTCGGCCCGTACGTGCACCACGGCGAGCCGCTGGTCGCCGCGTGCGCCGCGGCCGGCACCGACTACCTCGACATCACCGGCGAGCCGGAGTTCGTCGACCGGATGTACGTGCGGCACCACGCCGAGGCGGTACGCACCGGGGCACGCCTGGTGCACGCCTGCGGCTTCGACTCGATCCCGCATGACCTGGGCGTCTGGTACACGGTCAAGCAACTGCCGGCGGACGGGCCGATCGCCGTGGACGGCTACGTGCGGGCCGGTGGCCGGTTCTCCGCCGGGACGTACCACTCGGCGCTCACCGCGTTCTCCCGTACCGGTGAGACGAGCCGGGCGGCGCGGGCCCGGCGGGCGATGGAGCCGAAGCCCGACGGGCGCCGGGTCCGCGCGGTGCCGGGCAAGGTCGGCCGGGTACGCGAGTTCGGCCAGTGGGCGGTGCCGCTGCCCACCATCGACCCGCAGGTGGTCCGCCGGTCCGCGGCGGCCCGCCCGGAGTACGGCCCGGACTTCCGCTACCGGCACTTCGCGGCCATGAAGCGGCTGCCCACGGTGCTTGTCGCCGGTGTCGGGCTGGCCGGTGTGATGGGGCTGGTGAAGGTGGCGCCGACGCGGCGCTGGCTGCTCGGGCGGCTCGCCTCCGGGCAGGGGCCGACCGCCGAGCAGCGGGCGAAGTCGTGGTTCCGGGTGCGGTTCGTGGGCACCGGCGGCGGCCGTCGGGTGGTGACCGAGGTGGCCGGCGGCGACCCGGGATACGACGAGACCGCCAAGATGCTCGCCGAGTCGGCGCTGTGCCTGGCCTTCGACGACCTGCCGGAGACCGCCGGGCAGGTCACGCCGGTCGCGGCGATGGGTGACGCGCTGCTGGACCGGCTGGTCCGCGCGGGCATCACGTTCCGCACGCTGCCGGCGTGAGGTTGACCCTCGACCCGGTCGAGGTCACAGGATGACGGCCGTGGAGAGCGAGCTTCGCAGCATCGGCGAACTGGCCCGGGCCAGCGGCTTGACGGTCAGCGCGTTGCGGTTCTACGACCGTTCCGGCGTGCTGCCCCCGGCCCGGGTGGACCCGGTGACCGGCTACCGCTGGTACACCGAGGAGCAGGTGGCCCCGGCCCGGCTGGTGGCCGGGCTGCGCCGGGTGGGGATGCCGCTGACCGGCATCGCCGAGGCGCTGCGGCACCGGCACCGGCCGGCCGAGGTGCACCGGCTGCTGGACGCGCACCTGCGCCGCCTGGAGGACGGCCTGGCCGACGCGCGTCGTGAGCTCTCCCGGATCCGCAGCCTGATCGACCCGGAGGAGACCACTGTGACCACCCGCCTCGTACTGTCCCGCATCGACCTCGCCGCCGCCGTGGACGCCGTACGCTTCGCCGTCGGCGCCGACCCCGAGCTGCCGGTCCTGTCCGGCGTGCTGCTGGAGGTCGCCCCCGACGGGGTGCACCTGTTCGCCACCGACCGGTTCCGGCTCGCCGTGGCCCGGGTCGGCGCCACTGTCGACGGCCCGCCGGTGAGCGTGCTGCTGCCGGTGGCCGCCGTCGACGAGCTGCGGACGCTGCTGTCCGGCCGCGACGGCTCGCTGTCCGGCCTCGACGGCTCGGACGTCGCCGAGGTCGTCGTCTCTCCCGGCCAGGTGACTGTCACGGTGGCGGGCCGGCCGCTGACCGCCGTCCCGCTGCCGTACGACTTCCCGGACTACCGGCGGCTGCTGCGGGCGCAGCTCGGCGACGCGCCCGCGTACCGGATCCCGTTCGACGGCGCGGCGCTGCGCGCGGCGCTCACCGCCGACGGCGTACCCGTCTGCCGCCGGGCGCACGAGGGCGTCGAGCACGAGGTGGTGGCGCTCGGCCTGGACGGCCGCGGCGAGCTGCGCCTGGTCGACCCGAACGGCGCGGGCGGCACGGACGGTGCGGACGGTGCGGGTGCGCTTCGGGTGGCGGTGAATCGGGAGTACCTGCTGGACGCGCTGGGGTCCGGCGACGGCCAGCTCGTGCTGGAACTGGACGGCCCGATCACGCCCCTGGCCGTGCGGCGGGCCGACGACGCGGACGCCTTCTCGGTGCTGATGCCGGTACGCCTCTGACGCTCAGCGTTCGCCGGCCTTTTCTCCCCCACGCCCCAGCGGCAGGCATTCGTGACAGTGCGTGACATCACTGCTGCCCCCGCTGCTTCACCCCGCGCGGACTTTGCTCTGCAGCCATCGGCGCGACGCTGACGCTCCGTCGAACGCCGCGTCGGTGGCTGCAGAGCAAAGTCGCCCGAGGGGCAAACCCGCCCGAGAGCGGATCCATGAGATTGACCAGGTCAGCGCGACCACGAGCGGACGTGGGGCCACGCACGCCCCATAGCGCCGTTACGCACTGTGAGCACACCCGATCGACAGCATCACCACCACGCACCGTCACCGGAACGGGCCTCGCGGCGGCGGGCTGCGCGGGCCGGGCCGGGGCGGCGGGGGCGCGACGGTAGCATCTGGAGGTCCCACCTGACTGCCTGGACGGAGGCGTACGAGCAGCATGCTCGACATGGAGTTGATCCGGAAGGATCGCGAGGCGGTGGCGACCGCGCTGGCGAAGCGTCTGGATCCCGCCGAGGTCACCCGGGCGCTGGACGACATCCAGCGGCTCGACCAGGAACGACGCGCCCTGATCACGGAGATCGACGCCGAGCGGCAGCGCCGCAAGGCCGAGGCGCGCGCGTACGCGGAGGCGAAACGGTCCGGCGGCACGCCGCAGCCGGTCGCCCCGGAGGCCGAGCGCAAGCAGCTCGCGGAGCTGGAGTCCCAGCTAGACGAGGTGCAGTCCCGGCTCCGCTCGGCGATGAGCGAGCTGCCGAACCTGCCCGCCGACGACGTGGTCGCCGGGGGCAAGGAGGCCAACCGGGTGGTGCGGACGTTCGGCGAGGCGCCCGCCATCGAGAAGGTACGCGACCACGTGGAGCTGAGCCGCGCGCTCGGCCTGGTCGACCACGAGCGGGGCGTGAAGCTCGGCGGCTCGGGCTTCTGGATGTACACCGGTATGGGCGCCCGGCTGGAGTGGGCGCTGGTGAACTGGCTGATCGAGCAGAACATCCAGGCCGGCTACGAGTTCCTGCTCCCGCCGCACCTGCTGCTGGAGAGCGCCGGTTTCGCGGCCGGGCAGTTCCCGAAGTTCCACGACGACGTCTACCACATCGACAAGCAGTCGTCCTCGCGCGGCCAGTTCCTGCTGCCCACGGCGGAGACGGCGATCCTCGGCGCGTACCAGGACGAGATCCTGGAGACGCCGAAGCTGCCGTTGAAGGCGTTCGCGTACACGCCCTGCTACCGCCGTGAGGCGGCCGGTTCGCACTCCGACGAGCGCGGCACGGTGCGCGGCCACCAGTTCAACAAGGTGGAGATCTTCCAGTTCACGCTGCCGGAGCAGGCGGGCGAGGCGCTGGAGGCGATGGTCGGGCACGTCGAGGGCCTGGTCGGCAAGCTCGGTCTGCACTTCCAGACCAGCCTGCTCGCCGCCAGTGACGCCAGCGCCTCGATGAAGAAGACGCTCGACGTCGAGGTCTGGATGCCGAGCACCGGCAAGTACAAGGAGGTGTCGTCGGTCTCCTGGGCCGGTGACTACCAGGCCCGCCGGGCGGCGATCCGTTACCGCGAGCCGGGCGCGAAGCAGACCCGTTTCGTGCACACGCTCAACGGCTCGGCGCTCGCCACCAGCCGCCTGTTCCCGGCCATCCTGGAGCAGCACCAGCAGCCCGACGGCTCGGTGGTGGTCCCGGAGGTCCTGCGCGACAAGCTCGGCACCGACCGCCTCACCCCGCGCTGACCCGCTCCCCCGCCGCCGTCCCCGCCCCTTCCCCGCGATCTTGCACTTCCGGCCCGCGAGAAGTCCGCTTCACCCCTTCCGCCCGGGCCCCAACTGCAAGATCGCGGGAGAGGGAGCGGGGACGGCGGCGGGTGAGGGGCAGGGCGGCCAGGAGCAGGGTTGCGAGGACGGCGGCGAGCGCGGCGGGGCCTAGGGTGTCGACGGCCTTCACCACGGTCTGCTGGACCTCGGCGGCGGCGCGGATCACCGGGTCGGTGAAGGCGTCGTACCGGCCCTCGGCGAGGCGCACCTCGTACCAGCCGTACCAGGCGACGTAACCGCCCGCGGCCACGAGCACCAGGCCGCTCAGGCGCGGCGCCCACGCGCCCGCGCCGCGCAGTCGCGCCACGACCCGGCCGCGCAGCAGCGCCACGGCGAGCGCGGCCACCCCGACCACGAGCGCCATCCCCAGCGCGTACGCCACGAACAGCGCCAGCCCGCGCAGCGGCGACCCGGCCCGTAGGCTGGTCACCACGATCGCCAGGAACGGCGCGATCGCGCAGCTCAGCGACGTGAGCGCGTACGCCGCGCCGAACAGCACCATGGACGGCCAGGTGCGGGTGAGCCGGGGCGCGGCGCGCAGCGGGCGCGGGGCGGGCAGTCGCCGTCCGGCGAGCAGCCAGCACCCGGCCAGCGTCAGCAGCACGCCGAGCGTCACTGTGAGCCACGGCAGCCGGGGGCGCAGCCAGTCCGCGGCCGGCGCCACGGCCAGCCCGAACGCGCCGAACACCAGCACGTACCCGAGGGTGAGCGCGGCCGTCGCGGTCAGCGCGCGGCCGACCGCGCCGCGCCCGTCGGCCACCAGCAGCGACAGGTACGCGGGCAGCATCGCGAAGCCGCACGGGTTGACCGCGCCGAGCATGCCCGCGGTCAGGGCGAGCAGCAGCGCGCCGGTCATCCCCGGGCCAGCGTCTCGACCTGCCGGGTGAGCGCCTCACCGTCCAGGAATCCCTGGTGGACGACCCGGCCGGTCCGGTCCAGGACGACGAATGTGCTCTGCTCGGTCACCTTGAACCGGCGCCACAGCGCGCCGTTGCGGTCGTCGATCTGGGTCGTGCCGGCCAGGTCGAACTCGGTGACGAAGTCCTTCATCGCCTTCTGCTCGCCGAGTCCGGCGACGCCGACGATCGGGACCGTGTCCCGGTAGGTGGGGGCGATCTCGGCCACCGTCCACGCCTGGCTGGCGCAGGTGGCGCACCAGGGCGCCCAGAACCACAGCAGCACCGGCCGCCCGGCCAGGTCGGCGGCGGAGAACGCCGTACCGTCGAGGGTCTTGCCGGTGAACGACAGCGTGGCCGGCACCGCGGCCGGTGGCGCGGACGTCGGCCCGCCCGGCGTCACGGCCGGGGACGCGGCGTCCGACGACGCGGCGGCCGGGGCCGCGGGGGGCACCGCGCCGGCCTCAGGTCCGGCCGCGCAGGCCGTTGCGGCGGCGAGCGTGGCGGCCAGTACGGCGGCGGCGGTGAGACGGCTGGCGGCGCGCGGTGGCATCGGCGGCTCCTGGAGTGGTCGCTACTCGGCCCGGACCAGCCGGAGCGCGAGTTCGGGACAGACCTTTACCGCCTTGAGCGCGCCCTCGCGCAGCCACGTCGGCACCGGGGTGGGCGGGAACGCCGGGTATCCGTTGCCGTCGAGCCGGATGAAGTCCGGCACCACGTGCGCGCAGAGCCCGTGCCCGTCGCAGCGGGACCAGTCCAGCGTGAGCTTCTGCGGGTTGGCGTCGGGCGCGCCGGGCAGGCCCATCGTGCCCTTGACCCGCTTGCCGCAGCCCTCGCCGGTGGCGTGCAGCCGCAGGTCGTCGGCGAACACCTCCATGGCGGACAGCGCGAACCGGGCGGTGCCGTCCGGGTGGCTGCACGCGCCGCGTCCCTTGACGTCGCCGGCCGCGGCCCGGACCAGCTCGACCGGGGCGCTGCCGGAGACCGCGAGGTCGACCGAGCGGGCCAGGTCGGGCAGGCCCATCTTGCACGGGCCGCACTGCCCGGCGGACTCGCCGGCCAGGTACCGCACGACCTGGGCGGCCTCGCCGAGCGGGCAGGTGTCGGCGCCGAGCGGCACGATGATGCCGGCGCCGAGCGTGCCGCCCACTGCGGTGAGCCCCTTGCGGGACACCTCGGCCCGGTCCGCCGCCGCCGCGGTGATCCACTTTCCGTGGTAGCCGCCCATCAGGATGCCGGGGCCGGGCGGGACCTCGCACAGGTCGAGGATCTCGCGCAGCGGGGTGCCCGCGGCGCACTCCACCACGGCGGGCCGCTTCGCCGACCCGGTGACGGTGAGCAGCACGGTGCCGGGCTCGTCGTCGGTGCCGAGCGCGGCGTACTCGTACGGGCCGATGCGGGCGGCGACGGCGAGCTGGGAGTACGTCTCGGCGTTCGACAGCAGGGTGGGCAGCCCGCCGACGCCGGAGTCGCTGGAGCGCTTCTTGGTGCCGGGCGGGATGTGCGGCAGGCCGTTGATGCCGTTGACGAGCGCGCCGCCCTCGCCGGAGATGAACCGGTGCGGCACCGTGACGATCGTGGTGGGCACCGGCATCCGGCGTTCCTTCAACGCCTCGGCCAGCGAGGGCCGGCCCACGTCGTCGTCGGCGACGCCGATGACGATCTCCTCCGCGTCCAGCGCGAACGCGGCCAGCGCGGCGCCGTCCAGGATCAGGTGCGGGGCGCGGGTGAGCAGCACCTTGTCCTTCCAGCTCGCCGGTTCCCCCTCGGTGGCGTTGACGACCACCACGGCGGAGAGGTCCTGCCGCTCGCAGGACTCCAGCACCGCGCGCAGCTTGCGGGCGAACGGGAAGCCCGCGCCGCCCTTGCCCTTGAGGTCGATCGCCTCGGCGAGCCGCAGCAGCGCCGCCGGTTCCATCGGGCCGATCGGGCCGTGCACCTCCTCGTGGGCGAGCAGGTCGAGCCGGCCGAACTCGGCGAAGCCGGCGGTCAGGCGGGGCTCGCCGACGCAGGCGACCGGCGGGACGGTCCGCGTCACCGGGCCTCACCCCGCAGCCCGGCCCAGTACGCCCCGTCGACCGCGTCCGCGTCGGCCCGCTTGCGACGGCCGGACCGGCTGTCCTTGCCGGCCCGCATGGCGCGGCGGGAGGCGAGGTCGACGAGCGTCGGGGTGTCGTCCACGAACGCCTCGTCGGCGTCGTAGCGGGCCGGTGGGCGCCAGTAGTCCGGCTCCTCCGGCACGTCCTCCTCGTCCCGGTAGCGCCGGCCGGACCCGCTGAGCGGCTCCGCCGACATGGGGGTGCCGGAGATCGGTCCGGCCGAGATCGGCTTACCGGAGACCGGGCGGGTCTCCCAGCGGCGCGGGCTGTCCCACGGCTCCTCCGGCTCGCTGCCGGCGCGCGGCGGCGCGGAGTAGCGGGCCACCTCGGCCGGGGTGGCGTAGCGGCTGCTGTCCGGCGGGGCGGAGTGGCGGCCCCCGGTGTCCGGGGGCGCGGAGTGGCGGCCACCGCTCTCCGGCGGCGCCGAGTAGCGGGCGGCGACGTCCTCGTCGGCCCGGGAGCGGCGACCGGCCCGTTCCTCGTCCAGCCGGGACCGGCGGCTCACCCGCTCCTCGTCGGTCCGGGACCGGCGGGCCGCCGGCTCCTCGCCGGACCGGCGACGACGGCGGGACCGTTCGCCGTCGGACCGGCGTGCCGGCACCAGTTCCTCGTCCCGGTCGAGGAGGACCGGCTCGCGCTCCTCCTCGCGTACCCGGACGGTGACCCGTTCGGCGTCGCGCCGCCGGGCGGCGGTCGCGCGGACCGGTTCGCGCAGCGACCCGGGTTCCGGCACCACGGGTACGGCGAACCGCTCGGGGTCGCGCCGCCGGGCGGTGCCGGCCGGCGCGGTCCAGGTGGCGGTGGCCTCGGCCCAGCGGCCCCGGCCGGCACCGCTGTCCTCCTTGGCGGTGGCCTTCTTGCGGGTGAGCACGGCGAACACGCCGGTTCGCTCCTCGGCCTTGCCGGCCATGGCCTTGTTGAGCGCGGCGGCCTGGTGCTGTTCCCGGCTGCGCTTGCCCAGGTGGACGGAGAGCCGCACCATCAGCGCCAGCACCACGGCCAGCACGCAGGCGAGGTAGCTGAGCAGCACCCAGGTCGCCGCGGGCCGGCCGGCGTTGAGGCCGTGCACCAGCGCGAACGGCCAGGACACGTACGCCATCGAGTGCAGTGCCCGCCAGAACCACTTGGGACCGACTCCGGCGAACCGGACCCGGACGATTCCGGTCCAGAGCACGCCCACCATCAGCAACGCGGCGACGGTGCCGAGCCCGACGTAGAGGCCGGTGCCGCCGATGAACGGCACCACCGCGTCGGTGGGGCCGGCCCGGCCGATCGCCACCTTGGTGATGACGTGGAAGACCAGTCCGGCCACGCCGAGCACGCCGGTGGCGCGGTGCGCCGACTGGAGCAGCACGCGGTGCCGGATGAGCAGCACCAGGCGGTCGGTGGCGAGCAGGCCCAGCATCACGGTGATGCTGAGCGCGACCAGGGCGACCACCCCGGCGAAGAACTCGGTGAAGAAGAATCCGTACGAGTACATGAGCCCGCCGGCGCCGGCCAGCTCCACTCCGGCCCACGCGAGGCCGAGCGCGGAAGCGGTCAGCGCCGCGATCGCGGACTTCGACATGGTCCGGACACCACGGCTGCTGGTGGTGGTCCGGACGGTCGTCGTCTTCTCGTTCTGCTGTGCCCGGGCCATCTGCTCCTCGATCGTCTCGCGGCGGCGCCCCCACCGGCCGACCCTGCTCCCCACTCAGGTACGGAGCGAGGGCGCGGACGGATCACCTCCGGTGGCGAATTTCTCGGCCGGTTTTTCGAACCGTCCGCAGCGGACGCGCGTGTAGCGCGTGACGCAACGACGAATGCGCATGCGTTGACAGTCCTTGCAACATTCTCGTAACCTTGCCGCAAAATTTCAGCGCAGGTTGCAAGAAGCCAGCACTGAGACAGGCTCCACTCCCCCGTACCCCCGTACCCGCAGGAGTCCTGATGCATCGACGCCGATTCCGCGCCGCGGCGCTCGCCCTGGGCCTGGCCGCGAGCCTGCTCGTCCCGATCACGGCGGCGGCTCCCCCGGCCACCGCCGCCACCCCGGGCGCCAAAAAGGTCATCGTCCAGCTCTTCGAGTGGAACTGGACCTCGGTGGCCGCCGAGTGCACCAGCACGCTGGGCCCGAAGGGCTACGGCTACGTGCAGGTGTCCCCGCCCCAGGAGCACGTCAACAGCAACCAGTGGTGGGTGTCCTACCAGCCGGTCAGCTACCGGATCGAGTCCCGCAAGGGCACCCGCGCGCAGTTCCAGTCCATGGTGAACACGTGCCACGCGGCGGGCGTGAAGGTGATCGTCGACGCCGTGGTCAACCACATGTCCGGCCAGGAGAACGGCGGCACCGGCTGGGCCGGCTCGTCGTACGGCCACTACAACTACCCCGGCGTCTACTCGGCGCAGGACTTCCACTACTGCGGGCGCAACGGCAACAACGACATCGCCAACTACAACGACCGGTACGAGGTGCAGAACTGCGAGCTGGTCAACCTCGCCGACCTCAAGACCGAGTCGGAGTACGTGCGCGGCCGGCTCGCCGCGTACCTCAACGACCTGCTCTCCCTCGGCGTCGACGGTTTCCGGCTGGACGGCAGCAAGCACATGCCGGCCGCCGACATCGCCGCGATCAAGGCCAAGCTGAACCGCAGCGCGTACCTGGTGCAGGAGGTCATCTACGGCGCTGGCGAGCCGATCCAGCCGACCGAGTACACCGGCAACGGTGACGTGCACGAGTTCCGGTACGGCAAGGACCTGGCCCGGATGTTCAACAACGAGCGCCTCGCGTACCTGAGGAACTTCGGCGAGTCCTGGGGCTACCTGTCGAGCGCGAAGGCGGTGGTCTTCACCGACAACCACGACACCCAGCGCGAGGGCGGCGTGCTCACCTACCGCGACCGCGGCACGTACGCGCTGGCGAACGCGTTCATGCTGGCCTGGCCGTACGGCACCCCGGCGGTGATGTCGAGCTTCACCTACAGCGGCCGGGACCAGGGCCCGCCCGCCGACGGCAGCAACCGGATCACCAACGTCACCTGCTACTCGGGCTGGGAGTGCGAGCACCGCTGGCCGGTCATCGCCAACATGGTCGGCTTCCGCAACGCCACCGAGGGCGCCGGGGTCTCCAACTGGTACGACAACGGCTACCAGCACATCGCGTTCAGCCGTACCGGCAAGGGCTACCTGACGATCAACGACGAGGGCAGCGCGGTGAACGGGCGCTCGTACTACACCGGGCTGCCGGCGGGCCGCTACTGCGACGTCGTCCACGGCACGTTCAGCAACGGCTCGTGCAGCGGTCCGGTGATCACGGTGGACTCGTCCGGCTGGTTCGCCGCGAACGTCCCCGCGCACGACGCGATCGCCATCCACATCGGCGCGAAGCTGAGCTGAGCCACCCGGGCCACGAAGCCCCCGTACCCGTAGTACCGGGTACGGGGGCTTCCGGTCAGTTACAGTCAGTTTCGTGCTGTTCGACCGGTTTGCCACACGTCGGCCTCCCGGCTGGCTGATCGCCGCGCTCGCCGTACCGCTGCTGCTCGTCACCGCGCTGCTGGTCGGCCGCGCGCTCACCGTCACGCCCGCGCAGCCGTCCGCGCCGGCCGCCGCCGCGCCTTCGGCCACGACCGCCGCGCCGAGCCCGTCGCCGTACGAGTCGGTGCCGCCCGCCGCGCCCCCGCCGGACGACCTGCCGGTGGTCACCTACGATCCGGCGCCGCGCGGCTTCCCGCCCGACCCGGATCCGGCCGACACCCGCCCGCTGAGCGAAGGGCTGCGCCCGAACCGGAACGTGGCCGCGTACGACGCGCCGGGCGGCCGTCCGCTGGCCTTCCTCGCGCCGACCATCAACGGCGTACGGCTCACCGTGCCGATCGTCGAACGCCGCTCCGGCTGGACCGCCGTGCTGCTCCCGTCGGCCAACCGCACCATCGCCTGGCTGCCCTCGGGCGGCTGGACCACCGTGGCGTTGCGCGACCAGATCGTGGTGGAACGGCGCACCCACCGGCTCACCTGGAGCCGGGACGGGCGCGCGATGCGCACCTGGCCGGTCAGCCTCGGCATGTCCGGCCAGCTCACGCCGCTGGGGCGTACGTTCGTGCTGGGCCGCACCCCGCCCCCGGAAGCCGTCTACGGCGGCGTCGACATCTTCGCCCTCGGCGCGATCCCCGACGACCCGGACGCGGTGCCGACCGGCCTGCGGGGCGCCCACATCGGACTGCACAGCTGGTACAACGACGACACGCTCGGCAAGAACGTCACGAACGGCTGCATCCGGCTGACCCGCAGCGCCCAGCGCCTGCTGCTGACCGAGGTCGAGCCGGGCACCGCCTTCGTGGTGGTCGACCGCCTGCCCTGACCGGGCTCAGCCCGGCAGCCGGCCGTCGGCCCGGATCCGCTCAGGCCGTCGCGCCGCCGTCGACAGCGATCGACGCGCCGGTGATGTGCCGTCCGCCGACGCCCACCAGGTGACTGACAGTCGCCGCCACGTCTTCCGGATCGGCGTACCGGCCGAGGGCGATGTGCGACCGCTGCCCGTCCGCGCCCGCGCTGTCCGCCGGGTTCATGTCGGTGTCGGTCGAGCCGGGCAGGATCAGGTTGACGGTGATCCCACGCGGACCGAGTTCGCGGGCGAGCGCCCGGGTCAGCCCGTTCACGGCGCTCTTGGTCATCGCGTACGCGCTCACCCCCGGTGCCGGGACACGGCTGGCGAAGCTGCTGCCGATGTTGACGATCCGCCCACCCGCACCCATGTGGCGTACCGCCGCCTGGGTGGCGAGGTAGACCCCGCGCACGTTCACCGCGATCGCCCGGTCCAGGGCGTCGAGGCTGACCGACTCGATCGGCCCACCCGCGAACACCCCGGCGTTGTTGACCAGGATGTCCAACCGCCCCAACTCGGCGACGGTCCGCTCCACGGCACCGACGACGGCCGTCGCGTCGGTACTGTCCGCTTTGATCGCCAGGCCGGTCCGGCCGTACGCCTCGATCTCGGCCACCACGGACTTCGCGCTGTCCTCCGCGGTGCGGTAGGTGAACGCGACGTGGATGCCGTCCTCGGCCAGCCGACGCGCGACGGCAGCGCCGATACCCCGGCTCCCGCCCGTCACCAGGGCGACCCTGTCGGCAAGTCTGACCGTCATGCCGTCATCCTGACAGTCGACTCAGGACGCTGATCATCCGGGTCGCCGTCCATTTCCTGTCCGTTCGATCAGACAGGATTGCCGGCACCCAGTCCGGGTACGCGCGGGCCGTCCAGCGGCGGAACGGGGAGACTAGACATGAGCGCACCGACGGGACGGGTCGACACGATCGTGCTCATCCACGGGCTCTGGATGACCTCGCGGAGCTGGGAGCACTGGGCGCAGCGGTACGCCGCGCGCGGCTTCCAGGTGCTCACGCCCGCCTGGCCCGGCATGGACCGCGAGGTGGAGGAGCTGCGGGCCGACCCGGCGCCGATCGCCGCGCAGCGCATCGCCGACATCGCCGAGCACTACGCGGCGATCATCAGGGACCTGCCGCGCCCGCCGATCATCATGGGCCACTCGTTCGGCGGCCTGATCGCCCAGTTGCTGCTGGACCGGCGCCTCGGCGCCGCCGTGGTCGCCGTGCACCCCGCGCCGGTACGGGGTGTGCTCAAGCTGCCGCCCAGCACGCTGCGCTCCGGGTTCTCCATCCTGCACAACCCGGCGAACCGGCACCGCGCCGTGCCGTTCACGCCGGAGGACTTCCGGTACGCCTTCGGCAACACCATCAGCCAGCAGGAGTCCGACGCGGCCTGGGAGCGGTACGCCGTGCCCGGCGCCGGGCACGTGCTGTTCGAGGCGGCGTTCGCCAACCTGGACCCGAAATCGGCCACCGAGATCGACAAGAAGCGCAGCGACCGCGCCCCGCTTCTCATCACCGCGGGCGGCGAGGACCACGTGGTGCCCGCAACCCTGGCCAGCTCGATCGCCAACCTCTACCGGAGTTCGACGGCGCTCACCGGCTACCGGGAGTTCCCCGGCCGGTCGCACTTCGTCGGCGGCGAACCGGGCTGGGAGGAGGAGGCGGACTTCGCGCTGGAGTGGGCGGTCGAGGCGGCGAACGAGTTCTCCCCGACAGTGGTCGCCGAGGCCCCTCGACGGCGCTGACCCACGGGTATATCAAGATCAGCACAAATTGATATCATCACCTCGTTCGAGTGCTCGGACGAGGAGGCGCACATGTCCCGGACCATCCTTGACGTCGACGACGAGCTCCTGGCCGAGGCCGCCGAGATCCTCGGCACGGGCACCAAGAAGGCCACTGTCAACGCCGCGCTGCAGGAAGTGGTCAACCGGGAGAAGCGCCGGGAGTTCGCCGACTGGCTCAAGAGCGGCGGCCTGCCGGACCTCACCGACCCGCAGCAGGCGTCGAAGCCCGAAGCGGCATGACGCAGGAGCGCTACCTTCTCGACAAGTCCGCGCTGGCCAGGTGGCCGAAACCTGCCGTGGCAACCGTCCTGGACGAGTTGTCCGAGCGCGGTCTCCTGGCGGTCTGCGGGGCGGTCGAGATCGAGGTGGTGCACAGCGCCCGCTCGGCCACGGACGCGAAGCGCGCGCGATGGCTGCTCCGCGGCTTTGACTGGCTCGCCATGCCGGACGACATCTGGGATCGGGCGATCGACGTGCAGGTGCAGGCGCTGCACAAGGGCAACCACCGGGCGCTCTCGATGGCCGATCTGCTGATCGCCGCCACCGCCGAACGGCATGGCGTGACCGTCCTGCACTACGACGGCGACTTCGACCTGATCACCGCGATCACCGGGCAGCCGACGACGTGGGTCGTCCCGGCCGGAAAGGCCGACTGACCGGCTCCGGCCCTCGAGGGTCGGGTGGGGCCGCCGCGAGCAGCGCCGAGGCGTCCAGGACGAGCCCGTTCGCCGACCGCCCGTCGGCCCCGGCTCGTGCACACTCCGCTTCCGGTGCGGTAAGCGGGCGTTCTCATCGCGGCCGGAACCGCCGGGAGCACTCACCGTCGTGTCCGGGCCGGAGCAGACACCGCTGCCCACCGGACAGCAACAGGTCGCAGAACACCCAGTGACGGACGTTCTGGTCGTCCTCCGCCGAGACCGTGGTGCCGCCGGGCTCGGTCTGCGGCAGGACGTGCGACCAGTGCGCCACCACCCGGGCCAGCCGCTGAGCGGAGAGCAGGTCGTTGACGACGACCGGCAGGTGGATCACCCAGCGCTCGGTCACCTGTCGTACCCCCGTTCGTTGCGGGCCCGGGCCTGCTCCGACTGCCAGCGGCGCAGCGCGTTCTCGATCCGGTCGGTCTCCCGGCGGCTCTGCGCCAGCGCGTCGTAGACGACGGCCAGGTCACCGGCGACGCGGTCGAGGAACTCCCGCACCTCCTGCGGGTCGAGCCCGCGCCGGCCCAGTTGGGTCGTCCGGAAGCTCCGCTCACGGACCTGCCACGGGCGCAGGGGCTGGTAGGCGGACGAGCGGTAGCAGGTCGATCCGAGGACCGATCGCCGGCGACGCCGGACACGCCGGAGGAAGACGCGCATGACAGGACCTGCCCCTCACCGTCGAGATCGAACCGTGGAAGGGCGGGCCCACCGGCCCGCCCCGCACCGGCGGACCCACCCCGGCACCTGCCACCGCAGCCTTCGACCAGCAGTACGTCAGCAGGGCACAACGCGTGGCCCAGGTCGACACCCGATGACCCAGCCGATCCGGCCACTCACTCATCGTGCAGTGGACCGCCCCCTTTGCGCAACTCCCGATTCGGGATGATGTCATTGCGAAGCTCGTCCGGTTCCGCCACACTGACCGGCATGACTGGAAGCCCGACCGTCCGACGTCGACGCCTGGCCGCTGCCCTCCGTCGCCTCCGTGAGCAGACCGGCATGACCGCCGACCAGGCCGCCAAGGAGGTGGGGATCTCGAAGTCGGCGATCAGCCGCATCGAGAACGCCCAGGTGTCCGTCATGCCGCCGGTCGCCCGTGGACTTCTTGAGCTGTACGGCGTGGAGGGCGACGAGGTGGACGCACTCGTCCAGGTCGCCCGCGATGCCCGCAAGCGCGGCTGGTGGCAGGCGTACGACGACGTGCTGCCGGACTGGTTCGAGGTTTACGTCGGGCTGGAGGCCGAGGCGTCCGAGATCCGCGCGTTCGAGCCACAACTGATTCCGGGTCTACTCCAGACCGCCGACTATGCCCGCGCGATCATCCGCGCCGAGCACCCGGACGCCCCGACCGACGAGGTGGACCGGCGGGTCGAGTTGCGCATGCGCCGTCAGGACACCGAGACTCCGCCGAAACTCTGGGTGGTGCTGGACGAGGCAGCGCTACGGCGGCCGGTCGGCGGCGCGGAGCTGTTCGCGGCGCAGCTGCGACGACTGGCCGAGGAGGCGGACCGGCCCGGCCGCACCATCCAGATCCTGACCTTCGGCGCGGGCGAGTACGGGTCGATGGGCAGCGCCTTCAGCGTGCTGACCTTCCCCGAGCCGGCCGATCCGGGGGTCGTCTACGTCGAGACCCGCGCGGGTAGCCTCTATCTCGAAGGCCAACAGGTGAGGGAGTACAGCCGCGTCTTCGAGCACCTGGTCGCCACGGCGGCCGGCGCCCGGGAGTCGCGCGACCTCATCCTGGGGGCGATCGACGAGCTATGAGAGGACGGCGCGGGTGGAAGAGGCCAACCAGGCGACGATGACCTGGCGCAAGAGCACCCGTAGCAACGGTTCCGGAAACTGCGTCGAGGTCGCCGACAACCTGCCCGGCGTGGTCGGGCTACGCGACAGCAAGGACCCGCGCGGTCCCATCCTCGCCTTCGACCCGGCAGCCTGGTCGACCTTCGTCGCGAGCGTCAAGGACGAGACGTTCCGGAACTGAACGCGGCAGGCATCGCCTGCGCACCCTGCCCTACGATCCGATGCCTGAAGCCTCCGCGCTTCGTAGCTTCGCAAGGGCGCGCAGGTACTCGTCCTCCACGATCCGGTCGAACGCTGCTGGCTGCGCCCCCGCGTGCACGACCTTTCGCGTAAGCCGCGCCTGCTCCCAGAACCTCAAGCCGATCTCGGTGGCGAAGATGTCAGCCGCCAGCAGACCTCGCAACTGGCTCTCAGGCATCCCGCCCAGTTGCCAGGTCGCGGCCCAGAAGTTGAGGATCAGATTGATGTAGGCCCGCTGCCTTCGCCGTTCAGGGGCAGGGTCCTGGGTCAGCGACCCCCAGCACTCCATCAGCACGGCATCGTCTATGGCCATCTTGAGCAACAAGGCGTGCTGGTCACGTTGCGCGTATTCCAATGCGATGCGGGCCTGCCTGTTTTGACTGATGGTGGTGGCGACCACACCCACGAGAGCCAGCGCGGACAGAAGCATGGAGACCGAGCCGTAGGCTTGGCCGATATTCGCCAAGCGCTCCCAGTCGGTACTCGGATCGAAGGCGTAGTCGATCAGGGGCGGGGAGAGCAGCAGCGCAAGCCCTCCCAAGAAGACCAACAACGCCCAGACGGCTACGCCGCGAACACTCCTCATCTACGCAAGGCTAGTTCTCCCATCAAAGTTGATCAATCAAGCGCCCGCCCCTGGCGCCCCGACCCTCCTGGCTCTGCACTCACCGCAGGTCCGGCACGCCGTGCGGCAGGTTCTGGTGTGCGGGTGGGTGTGCCGGGTATGACGGAAACATGAGGGCGAGTTTCCGTCTGGGTCGGATCGCCGGCGTACCGGTCGGCGTCAACTGGAGTGTCCTGGTCATCTTCGTGCTGATCGCGTGGGCGCTGTCGGCGAGCCTTTTCCCCGCCTCGTACCCCGGTCACTCCCCCGTCGCCTACGTCGCGGCCGGCCTGGCCGCCGCTGTGGTCTTCTTCGTCGGCCTGCTCGCCCACGAGGTGGCGCACGCGGTCGTCGCCAAGCGCAACGGCATCGAGGTCGAGGGGATCACGCTGTGGCTGTTCGGCGGTGTCGCCGAGCTGAAGGGCGAGGCGAAGGACCCGGGCGCCGAGCTGCGGATCGCCGGGGTCGGGCCGCTGGTCAGCCTGATCCTCGGCGTGTTCTTCGCGGCGATCGCGGTGGCCGTCGCCGCCGCGGGCGGGCACGGGCTGCTGCTCGGCGCGCTGGCCTGGCTGGCGGGCATCAACGTACTGCTGGCGATCTTCAACGTGCTGCCCGCCGCCCCGCTGGACGGCGGGCGGCTGCTGCGCGCGGCGGTCTGGAAGTTCACCGGCGACCGGACGAAGGCGTCGGTGGTGGCGGCCCGCGCGGGCTGGGTGCTCGGCGTCGTGCTGATCGGGCTCGGGCTGTGGCGGTTCTTCACCGGCGCCGGGTTCGGCGGCCTCTGGCTGGCGCTGATCGGCTGGTTCCTGCTCGGCGCCGCCGGCCAGGAGGAACGCGCCGCCCGGATGGGCGACGCGCTGCGCGGCATCCGGGTCGGCGACGTGATGACGCCACAGCCGCAGACCGCGTCCGGCGACCTCACAGTGGCCGACTTCGTCGACCACTACCTTTTCGCGTACCGGCACTCGGCGCTGCCGCTCACCGTCGACGGCAGGCCGGTCGGTCTGGTCACGCTCGATCGGGTACGCGGCATCGCGGCGGACCGCCGCGCCTCGACCACGCTGGCCGAGGTGTCCTGCCGCGCCGACGAACTGGTGCTCGCCCGCCCGGACGAGCAGCTCACCGACCTGCTGCCCCGCCTCAACGAGTGCACCGACGGCCGGGCACTCGTGGTGATCGACGACCAGTTGGTCGGCATCGTCTCGCCCAGCGACATCAGCCGGGCGGTCCAGCGCGGCAGTCTCCGCCAGCAGACGCCGGCCGGGCGCTGAGGTCAGTCTCGGGGGAAGTAGCGGTCCAGCTCGGCGGTGCGGAACTTTCCCTTCGGGTCGAACTCGCGCAGCAGCTTGGCGAAGTCCTCATGTCGGGGGTACGCGGCGGCGGGATCGCGCTCGAACAGCTTGCCCCAGTGCGGGCGCGGCGCGAACGGGGCGAGCCGCTCCTCCACCTCGGCCAGCACCGGCGCGACAGCCACCGGGTCGCCGATCCAGGTGAAGTGCAGCGCCAGCGAGTCGCGCCGGAAGTTCGGGCTCAGCCACAGCTCGTCGGCGGCGATCGTCCGCAGCTCGCAGATCTGGAGCACGGCGGCGATCCGCTCGGCGACCGGGTCGAGCGCGGCGAGCGCCGCCGTCGCGTCGCTGCGGGCCACGTGCCACTCGGACTGCAGCTCGTCGCCGCTGCTGGGTGTGAAGCCGAGCCGGAAGTGCGGCAGCCGCTCGTGCCACGGCCCCGGCTCGCCGAGCTGCGCGGTGCAGTGCTCCGGTGACATGCCGGGCACCGGGTGCCGGGGCGAGTCGGCGGCCACCGTGTCCAGCCAGTCGGCGGGCGGCGGGGCCTGATCGGCGTACTGCTTCACCCACACCTGGTCGAAGCGCTCGGAGCGCCACGAGGTGAAGACGCTGACGCTGTACGCGGCGTCGAGCGCCTCGTCCAGCGCGGCGCGGGGCAGGCCCAGACGGACGTGCTGCCGGATCTCGTACGTGGGCACCACGTCGAGCGTGAGCCGGGTGACCACGCCCAGCGCGCCCAGGTTGACCACCAGCCCGGCGAACCGCGGATCGCTGCGGTCGACGGTGATCAGGTCGCCGTCGGCGGTGACCAGTTCCAGCGCGGCGACGGCGGCGGCGAGGTTGCGGTTCCGCGCGCCGGAGCCGTGGGTGGCGGTGGCGACCGAGCCGGCCACCGAGATGTGCGGCAGCGACGCGAGGTTCGCCAGCGCGTACCCCTGAGCCTGGAGCTCGGTGGCCAGATCGCCGTAGCGGACGCCGGCCGCGACGGTGACGGCGCCGCGGTCCGGGTCGAGCGCGACGGCAGGTGGCAGGCCGTCCAGCGCGATCTGGGTGCCTGTGGTGTCGCCGAGCCGGTTGAACGAGTGGCCGGTGCCGACGGCCCGGACCAGGTCGGCGTCCGCGACCAGCCGCCGCAGTTCGTCGGTCGAGGTCGGCCGCGATCGGGTACGCGCCGACCAGCTGACGTTTCCGGCCCAGTTGGTGTCCGTCATGCGCTGCATCATCCGCCATCATGCGCCGGCAGGGTTGCCCCGGCCACTCGGCGGGAATCCTGGCGGAATGAGCAGCTACCGCGACCCGAGCCTCCGCGGCGACGTGTACCCGTCGGAGGAGGAGATCGACCCGACCGGCGTGGACTCCGACCTCACCGGCACCACGCCTCCCGCGACCGCCCCGGTGCCGGGGCCCACGCCGGAGCCCGAGCCCGCCCCGGTGCCCCACCCGGGGCCGCCGCCGCGCCAGGCGTCGGGCCGGTCGATCGTGACCCGGCACCTGGACGGCTCCGTCGAGGTGGTGACCGACCTCGACGGCGACGGCGTGGCCGACGTGGTGCAGGTCGACCTGGACGGCGACGGTGTGCCCGACGTGACGTACCTGGACATCGACCGCGACGGCCGCCTCGACACCGTCCGCCGCGCAACCCCACGCTGACCACCCCTGGCCGCCCGGCGCTCGCGCGACTCGGCGACGATCTTGGAGTTCTGACGCCCGGATTGTCGCGTGCACGAGGCTTGGCTCCACGATCTGGGGGCGCCCACACCGTTGATCATGCAGTTACCGCCCCGACAAGAGCGGTAAATCCGGCACCGAAAGGGCCGCAACTGCAAGATCGCGGGGCTTGTGGGGGTGGCGCGGGAGTGCCTCCCGTAACGTGAGATTGTCGTTCCGCGAGGTGGGACCGATGGAGATCTTGGTACCAAAGGGCCCCTATGGGGGCCGTTTGGCACCAAGATCTCGACGGAGCCGGGAGGCGGGACGGCCGGCGGGCAGGGGGCGGGTCAGACGTGGGGCATCACCTCGGCGGCTACCAGCTCCAGGTGGTCCAGGTCGGCCAGGTCGAGCACCTGGAGGTAGGCGCGGGAGCTGCCCGTCTCGGCGTACCGGCCGAGCGTCTCGACCACCTCGGCGGGCGTGCCGGCGGCGCCGTTCGCGCGCAACTCGTCCGGGTCGCGGCCGATCGCCTCGGCGCGGCGCTTCACCTCGGCCTCGTTGCGGCCGCAGCAGAGCACGAGCGCGTTGGACCAGGCCATCGTGGACGGGTCGCGGTCGATCTCGGTGCAGGCGTCGCGTACCCGCTGGAACTGCGCCACGGTGTCCTCGACCGAGACGAACGGCAGGTTGAACTCGTCGGCGTACCGGGCGGCCAGGCGGGGTGTGCGCTTCGGTCCCATGCCGCCGAGCAGGATCGGCGGGCGGGGGCGCTGCACCGGCTTGGGCAGCGCGGGCGAGTCGCTGACCGGGTAGTACGTGCCGGGGAAGTCGAACGTGGAGCCCGCCGGGGTGGACCAGAGCCCGGTGATCACGGCGAGCTGCTCCTCCAGCCGGTCGAACCGCTCCCCCAGCGGCGGGAACGGGATGCCGTACGCGGCGTGCTCCTCGGCGTACCAGGCGGTGCCGATGCCCAGCTCGACCCGGCCGCCGCTCATCTGGTCGACCTGCGCCACGGTGATCGCCAGCGGACCTGGTAGCCGGAACGTGGCGGCGCTCATCAGCGTGCCGAGCCGGATCCGGGTGGTGTCGCGGGCCAGCCCGGCGAGCGTGGTCCAGGCGTCGGTCGGGCCGGGGTCACCGCTCACCGAGCCCATCTTCAGGTAGTGGTCGGAGCGGAAGAACGCGGCGAAGCCGGTCTCCTCCGCGCGCCGGGCCACCGCGAGGAGCTGGTCGTAGGTGGCGCCCTGCTGGGGCTCGGTGAAGATCCGCAGTTCCATGCCCCGAGCATATGGAGCGGCCCGGGGCTCGGCAGCGCGACCCACTATTCCTTGCCAGGCATATAACCGATGCGGCATATTAGGGCCGTGACAGTCGACGCCTTCGCCGTGCTGGCCGAGCCCTCCCGGCGCCGCATCCTGGACCGGCTGCGCCGGGCGGAGAGCAGCGTCGGCGAGCTGGTGGACGCGCTGGGCATGAGCCAGCCGGCCGTCTCCAAGCACCTGCGCGTGCTCCGCGACGCCGGCCTGGTCACCTGCCGTACTGCGGCGCAGCGGCGGATCTACCGCGTCGACACCGCGCCGCTACAAGCAGTCGACGACTGGCTCGGGCCGTACCGGTCGATGTGGACCGCGCACCTCGACGCCCTGGAACGCCATCTCGACAGTCAGGAGTGACAGATGGACCGCGACACGTTCCGACCCGGCCCGCTCGCCCGGGTGACGCTGACAGCCGAAAACGAACTGGTCTTCGTCCGCGACCTGCGGCACCCGCCGGAGACCGTGTGGGCCGCGCTCACCGACCCGGATCGGCTCGCCGAGTGGGCGCCGTTCCTGACCGACCGCGACCTGGGCCGCCCCGGTGACGCCGTGCTCAGCGCCGTCGACGGCGACCAGACCTACCCGGCGGCGGCCCGTGTGCTGCGCGCCGACCGGCCGCACCTGCTGGAGTACACCTGGGGCGACGACCTGCTGCGCTGGGAGCTGACGGCGAACGGCGACGGCACCACGCTCACGCTGCGGCACCGGGTCGGCGGTCCCGACCTCGCCGCGATGACGGCCGCCGGCTGGCACCTCTGCCTCGACGTCGCCGCCCGTCTGCTCGACGGCGACCCGGTCGGCCCGATCCGGGGCGCGCAGGCGAAGGACTTCGGCTGGGCGGAACTGCGCGACGCGTACGCCGACCGCCTCGACGGCTCCTGACTACGCGTCGAGGTGGTCGGCGGGCGCGGTCTGCAGCAGCCAGGCGAGCGGCATCCGGGCGTGCTCGGTGTACCGGCCGTCGCCACCGAGTTCGTGGAGCGTGACGGTCTGCGCGCCGTCCCGCTCCACGACCCAGTAACGGGGGATGCCGGCGGAGGCGTACTCCCGGGCCTTCGTCACCGAGTCCATCGTTTCCGAGCCGGGCGAGACGATCTCGACCACCAGCACCAGGTCGGCCACGGCGGACCACACACGACGGCTGGGCGGCTTCCGCCATACAGTGATGTCGGGGATCCGGCCACCGTCCCCGCTGGGCCCCGGCACCCGCACTCCGACGGCCTGGAGCACCTGCTCGGCGGGCCAGCCCGCCATGATCAGCCAGGCGAAGATCCGGCTCGCGATGATGGCGTGCTCGGAGTCGGGCGGCGGCATGACCGACAGAACCCCCTCGGGGCTGGTCTCGTAGCGGTGACCGTTCGGGTCGGCGGCATTCATCGTCGCCACGTCGTCGAGCGTCACGACGGCAGGCATGTGCATGCCGACTGCCTCAGCGCTCATGACGCCATCCTATGGCAGCGGCAGGCGTAGCCGCGGCATCCGGCCCGTCACCCGGTGCGGCGGCGCAGCCAGCCGGCGGCACCACCGACCAGCGTCGTCCCGATGGTGGTGCCGATGGCCACCAGCGCCGCACCGACCGCCCACAGGCCGGTGTCGTCGGTCGAGGCGGCGTGCACCGCCCACGGGACGGTGAACGCCACTGTCATCACTGTTGCCACCAGCCAGATGTTCAGCCACCAGCCGGCGACGGCGGCCAGCGCGCCCAGGGTCAGCACCGCGGCGGCGACCTGCCAGACCGCGTACGGCCCGCTCATGTCGCCGGTCTGCGGGTCCACGGTCCAGCCGGACTCCCAGCTCAGCCAGGCCACCCAGGCGCCGGCCGTGGCCAGCGCCAGGAACAGACCGCCGAGCAGCGTACGTCTCGTTGTCACGCCTTCGATCCTGCCCGGCCGGCGGGGCGGGCGAATGAGCACGCGTACTCGATTTCGCCGCCGCGCACACGGCGGTGTGCGCGGCGTGTGCGCCCGGTGCCAGCGGCCCCGGTCATCGTCGGCGTCATGAGTTACGCATTCGAGGCAGAGGGCCTGGTCAAGCGGTTCGGTACGACGACCGCGCTGGCCGGGATCGACCTCGCCGCACGCCGGGGGACCGTGCTGGGGGTGCTGGGGCCCAACGGCGCCGGCAAGACCACAGCGGTGCGGATCCTCGCCACACTGTTGCGCCCGGACGAGGGGCGCGCCACTGTCGGCGGCCACGACGTGGTCACCGACGCCGCCCGGGTACGGCGGCTGATCGGCCTGACCGGCCAGTACGCCTCGGTCGACGAGGACCTGACCGGCACCCAGAACCTGGTGCTGATCGGCCGGCTGCTCGACCTGAGCCGTCGTGAGGCCCGGGCGCGGGCGGCGGAGCTGCTCGCCTGGTTCGGCCTGACCGACGCGGCCGGGCGCCCGGCCAAGACGTACTCCGGTGGCATGCGCCGTCGCCTGGACCTGGCCGCGAGCCTGGTCGGCCGGCCGGAGGTGATCTACCTGGACGAGCCGACGACCGGGCTGGACCCGGCCAAGCGGGAGGAGATGTGGGGCGTGGTCCGCTCACTTGTCGACGACGGGTCGACGGTGCTGCTGACCACGCAGTACCTGGACGAGGCCGACGCGCTCGCCGACGAGATCTCGGTGATCGACCACGGCCGGGTGATCGCGCACGGTACGCCGGGCGAGCTGAAGCGGATCGCCGGCAGTCAGACGATCGTGGTCCGGCCGACCGATCCGGGCCGGATCGGCGCTGTCGCCGAGATCCTGCGCGCCGCCACCGGGGCCGATCCCGAGCTGCCCCGGCCGGGCGTGCTCACCGTGCCGGTGGACGACGACGCCCCGTTCACCGCTGTGGTCCGCCGGCTCGACGAGGCCGGCATCGGGGTGGTCGAGCTGGCGCTGCGGCTGCCCAGCCTCGACGAGGTGTTCTTCACGTTGACCGGCCACGGCGCCGAGGAGCCCACGGAGGTGGCGGCATGACCACGACGACGCGTACGGCGACGCCGCCGCCCCGGACCGGCACGCCCCGCGCCTCCGCCCGTCCGTTCGGGCTGGTCCGGCACAGTCTCGCGCTGGCCGGCCGCAGCCTGATCAAGACGATCCGGACCCCGGAGCAACTGCTCGACGTCACGCTCCAGCCGGTCGTCTTCGTGCTGATCTTCGTCTACCTGCTCGGCGGCGCGGTCGCCGGCTCACAGCACGAGTACCTGCAGTTCCTGCTTCCCGCGATCATGGTGCAGACCGTGCTGTTCGCGTCCATCGCCACCGGCGTCAGCCTCAACACCGACGTGGAGAAGGGCGTCTTCGACAGGTTCCGCAGCCTGCCCATCGCCCGGTCCGCGCCGCTCGTCGGCTCGGTGGTCGGCGACCTGGTCCGATTCGTGGTCTCCATCGTGGTGCTGCTGGGGTTCGGGTACGCGCTCGGCTTCCGGATCGGCACCGATCCGCTGTCCGCGCTCGCCGCCTGCCTGCTCACCATCGCGTTCGCGTTCGCGGTCAGCTGGATCGGCGTGCTGCTCGGGGTGCTGATGCGCAGCCCGGGCGCGGTGCAGGGCACGGCGTTCCTGCTGCTGTTCCCGCTGACCTTCGGCACCAACATGATGGTGCCGACGGACACGCTGCCCGGCTGGTTGCAGTGGTGGGTCGGGGTCAACCCGGTGGCCGACGTGATGGAGGCGGCACGGGGTCTGATGATCGGTGGCCCGGTGGCCGGTCCGGTGACCCGGTCGCTGCTCTGGACCGTGGCCATCATCGCGGTGTTCGCGCCGCTCGCCGTCCGCGCCTACCGCCGCCGCGCCTGACCGCGCCTCATCCAGCCGGGTCGCCGCCCACGAACGTCAGGGCGTCGGCCCGGCTCAGGCCGTGACCCCGGGCGTACGCGGCGGCGTACCCGTCCTCACCCAGCTCGGCGCGCAGCCGCTCGGCGAGCCGCTGCGCGTCCGGGTTGGAGCGGTCCGGCCGACCGCGCAGCGAGTCGGAGACGCCCAGCAGTTCGGCGGCCCGCTCGTACCGGCCCTCCGCCGCCGCCAACGCCACCCAGCCGACCGTGACGATCGCGACCACCGGCATGTCCCGGGCGGCGAGAGCCCGCGTGGTCGCCTCGTCGAGGCACCGGCGCGCACCCGGGAGGTCACCGCGGGCCAACGCCAGGTGGCCCGTCTCGGCCAGCAGCAGGCCACGGAACTGCGGGGCGACCAGCGGCGTCTCGGCCTGGCGGCGCATCGCCTCGGCGAGGCACTCCTGCGCCTCGTCCAGCGAGCCCTCGGAGCGGGCGATGCTGCCGAGCATCATCAGCCCGAACGCGCCGTCCCGGCCGTCCCGGTCGGTCACGAACCGGCGCAGCTCGGCCTTGGCGCCGGTGACGTCGCCGGAGCGGGCCCGGATGGCGGCGAGCCAGATGAGTTGGAAGCCCGGCTCCGAGGCCGGGTTGAGTTCCCGGGCCAGCCGCACCGACTCCTCCAGCGCCGCGGTCGCCGCGTCGAAGTCGCCGCGTTTGGTGAGCGCGTCCGCGTACTCGCTGAGCACGTGCGACAGGCTCATCCGCTCGCCGACCGCGCGCAGCTCCGCGGCGGCGACGGTCAGGTCACGCAGCATGCCCTCGGCGTCGCCGTCGTTCTCCTTGAACTTGCCGCGCATCCCCAGCAACGTGCCGTCGGTCCACGGGTCGGGGTGCCCGCGCGCCCGGTCGATCGCCGCGATCCCGGCCGCCGTGTCGTCGCCGAAGATCGACAGCATCGGTGCGAGCAGCCCCACGATCGGATGTTTGGTCCCCTCCGCCGCCCGCAGGGTCGTGGTCAGCTCGGCGATCTGCTCCGGCGTCGGCCCCTGCTCGCCGCGTGCCAGCTCCGAACCGATGCGGATGGCGAGCACCACCGCCCGCTCCTCCGCCGGAGCCGGGCCGGGCAGCGCCAGCGCGCGGGCCAGCACGTCACCGCCGATGCCGCCGTCGTCGCCCCAGATCACCAGCGGCAACGCCAGCCCTGCGCCGATCCGCAGCGCGGTGTCGGCGTCACCGGCGTCGCAGGCGTAGTGCAGCGCGCCGACGATGTTCTCCCGTTCCGCCTCCAGCAGCCGCAGCCACGGCAGCTGACCGGCCGTGCGCAGGTGCGGCTCCGCGGTCCGGACCAGCTCCCGGAAGTACGCCGCGTGCGCGGCCCGCGCCCCGCCCACCGCCCCGGCGGCGGCGAGCCGTTCCAGCCCGTACTCCCGGATGGTCTCCAGCATCCGGAACCGCCCGTCGCCGACCACCTGGAGCAGCGACTTGTCCACGAGCGCGTCGAGCAGCGCGGCGGCGGCCGGGCCGGCGACGCCCGCGGCCGAGTCGGCGGTGACCGACGCCGGGAAGACCGCGAGCCGTTCGGCGAGCTGCCGCTCGTCGTCGGTGAGCAACCCCCAGCTCCAGTCCACCACCGCCCGCAGCGTGCGGTGCCGGGGCAGCGCGGTGCGGCTGCCGCCGGTCAGCAGCCGGAACCGGTCGTCCAGACCGGCCGCGACCTGCCGCGGCGACAGCGTGCGCAGCCGCGCCGCCGCGAGTTCGATGGCCAGCGGCAGGCCGTCGAGCCGCCGGCAGATCTCCACCGCTGCCGCCACGTTCTCGCCGGTCACCGCGAACCCGGGCCGCACTGCTGCGGCCCGGTCGCGCAGCAACTGCACCGACGGGTACGCGAGCGCGTCTTCAGGCGTCGCGTCCGCCGGTGGCAGCCGCAACGGAGGTACGGGTTCCAGCACCTCGCCGACGATGCCCAGCGGCTCCCGGGAGGTGGCCAGCACGCGCAGCCCCGGACAGCGGCCGAGCAGGTCCTCGGCGAGCCGGGCGGCGGCCTCGACGACGTGTTCGCAGTTGTCCAGCACGATCAGCGTCTCGTCGGTGGCGATCGTGTCCACCAGGCGGCCGAGTGTGTCGCGGGCCGGTTGGCGTACCGGTTCCAGCGTCCGGTCCCGCCGGCCGAGCGTGTCGAGCACGGCCCGTGGCACGTCCGCCGGGTCGGTGATCGGCGCCAGCTCGACCAGCCACGCCCCGCCGGGTACGCCGTCGGCGAGCCGGCCCGCCGTCACGCTCGCCAGCCGCGTCTTGCCCGCTCCGCCCGGCCCGAGCAGGGTCACCAGGCGGTTGCCGGCGAGCAGCCCGGTGAGCCGGCGCAGGTCCTCGTCGCGCCCGACGAACGTGGTGAGCGCGGTCCGCAGGTTGCCCCGCCGCGCCGCAGGCTGCTGCGGTGCCGTCTCGCCGCGCAGCAGTTCCAGATGCGCGGCCCGCAACTGGGGCGACGGGTCGACGCCCAGCTCGTCGGCGAGCCGCTGCCGGATCCGCTCGTACGCGGCGAGCGCCTCGGCGGGCCGCCCGGCGGCGGCGAGCGTGCGCAGGTGCAGTTCGGCCAGCCGCTCCCGCAGCGGATGCGCGGCGGTCAGCTCCCCCAGCTCGGCGACGATCAGCTCGGGCCGCCCGGTGCGCAGCTCCGCTTCGATCCGGTCCTCCTGCGCGGTGAGCCGCAGCTCCGCCAGCCGCGCCACCGCTGCCGCCGCGTACGGCGCGTCGGTGACCTCGGCCAGCGCCGGCCCGCGCCACAGCGCGAGCGCGTCGCGCAACGCCGTCCGCGCCGTCGCCGCGTCGCCGTCGCGAAGCGCCGCCCGCCCCTGCCGGGTCAGCCGCTCGAACCGCCCGGCGTCCACGTCGTCCGGGTCCAGGTCGAGCAGGTAGCCCGCCGGGCTGCTGCGTACGCCGAGCCCGGGCACCGCCCGGCGCAGCCGGGACACGAGCGTCTGCACGGCGTTCGGGGTGTCGGTCGGCGGCTCGTCACCCCAGAGCGCCTCAGCCAGCGCGGGCACGCTCACCGGCCGGCCCGGGTCCAGGGCGAGGCGGATCAGCAGCGCCCGCAGCCGCGCCCCGGCGACGTCGACCGGCCGATCGCCGTCGCGGACCTCAAGCGGCCCGAGGATCCCCACCCGCACCATGCCACTCTCTCATCCGCCGTCGAACCGACGGTGGCAAGATCGCGGGCGTGACGAGTGTGTCCCGCCCGCTGCCGCGGCTCGTGCCGGCCGAGGCGTTCGCGGACGTCCCCGCCGACCGCCTCCTGGCGGTGCTGGAGGCGGTCACTATGGTCCTCACGCTCCCCCACCGCGCCGCCGAGCGGGTGGACGCGCTGGTGGTGGCCACCGGTCAGGGCGAGGACTGGCGTCTCACCGACGCGATCCGCGCCTGGGAGACCGGCCCGGCGCTGCGGCACCTGCTGGTGGCGAACACCGACTCGGCCGAGCGGACCTACCGCCCGCTCACGCTGAACCGGTTGCGCGGGCTCGGCCTGCGCCGGGTCGACGGGGTCGTGCTCCAGGCCGAGCCGGTCACCGGCACCGGCCGGCAGGCCGCATGGGTCGTGGAGCAGGTGCGGACGCTGGGCATCGGCAGCGTCGCGCTCGTCGTCTCGCCGTACCACCTGGTCCGGGTCTATCTCACAGTGCTGCGGGCCTGCGACGACGCCGGCCTGCGGATCCCGATGGTTCCGCTGCCCGTGGCTGTCGCACCGGACGCCCCGGTACCGGAGACCGGCGCGGCCGGGTACGACCTGGTGGCCGGCGAGGTCAGCCGGCTGCTCCGCTATCCCGGCCAGGGGTGGATCGCCACCCCGGAACGGCTACGCGACTACCTGCGCTGGCTCTGGTCCGAGCACCACCCTCTGCTCACCGGCGCCTGACGGTCACCCAACCTGCGGAAGGCGTCCTCGATCGCGGTGCGGTCCAGAAGGGGATCTTCCGGCCTCATGCCACGTCCAACTCGTGCGCGGAGACGTAGACGCCACGGCGACGGAACGCGGCCGGCGCGTGAACCACCGCGTCCACTCGGGCGGCTCGCGTGTTGAACGGGAACCAGAACCGCCGCAGCGACCGTGTCTCGACCCACGGCGGCGCACCGCGCCCGTCCTTCGCGCTCAGATGCTCGACCAGCGCTGCCAGAAACACGTCCCAGTGCTCGTCGCCGGTGGGTGCCGGCTCCTCGTCCAGCAACCCCACGCGGGTCTCGCGCGGTTCCCAGCGGAACTCCTCCAGGAACTCCGCCACCAACCGCCAGCGCCGGCTGTCGTCCGCCTCGACGAGCAACGCGCCCAGCCGCGCCACAGTCAACGGCTCGTAGCTCGCAGCATGTCTCCCCACCCAGCCGACGCTAGTACACGGACGGCACCGTGGCGGAAACGGCGCGACGACGGCGAACCCACGCCCCGGCCGCAGAGGGTCGGGCCGAGCGGGCTACGCGTCGGGGATCCGGACCGTGAGCACCCGGGTGAGGACGCGGAAGCCGGCCGCGTCGTACATGCGGCGGGCCGGGTTGCCGTCGACCACCGACAGGCCGACGGACGGCAGTCCCGCCTCCCGCGCGCCGCGCAACGCGTGGACGAGCAGCGCCCGCCCGAACCCGCGCCGCTGTGCCCGGGGCGCGACACCGAGGTTGAGGATCCAGACGCAGTCGTCGTCGGTCCACGGCACCGGCCCGGCGCACAGCACGTGCCCGGCGCTGCGGCCGTCCGGGTCGATCAGCCGGGCCGAGGCGGGCACCAGGGGCGGCACCGGCTCACCGGTGTCGAACATCGCCCGCACCTGGTCGGTGTCGCTGGGCTGCCAGCGGCCGTCCGGGTGGTCCGGGCCGTACGCCGCGTCCAGCCCTGCGGCGAGGTCGTCGTCCCAGCCGGGTGCGCCGAGCGACCAGCCGTCCGGCAGCGCCACCGGCGCGGGCACGTCGGTCAGGTCGTGCCGCATGTCAGTGGCGGCCCGGCTCAGCTTCAGCCCGTCGGCCACCAGCGCCGCCGCCAGCGCCTCGTCCGGCGTCTCCAGCCGATGCCCGGCGAGGTCACGCCGCACCTGCGCGACGAGCCGGGTGAACGGCGCCCCGGGTAGCGCCCGGACGTCGGCCGCGACCCGCGTGCCGTCGTCGTCCCGCAGCCGCATCCGGGCAAGCGGCACGTCGTCGGCATCGAACAGCAGCGAGTAGTGGAGGTGCGGTCGTACCGGCATTCGCGGCAGCGTACCCGGCGCGCCCCGCCCCCGCTTCCCCGCCGATCTTGGAGTTGTGGCGCCTGAATCGCCCTACTCGGTGGCATTTGTCAACCGCCACAACTCCAAGATCGACTAGTGCGCCCGCGGGCGGCCAGGGCGCGGGCCTAGGGTTGGGGGGTGAGCAGGGTCGATCGGGGCAGCCGGACGATCGCCGCCACACCGGCGGCCGTCTACGACGCGCTCGTGGACCGGGCCGCCCTGGAGGCGTGGCTGCCGCCGGACGGGATGCGCGGGCGGATCGAGCGGTGGGATCCGCGCCCGGGTGGCGGGTTCCGGATGGTGCTCACCTACCTCGATCCGGCGGGCAGCCCGGGCAAGACGTCGGACGCCACCGACGTGGTCGACGTCGGGTTCGCCGAACTCGTACCGGCGCGCCGGGTGACGCAGACGGCCGTGTTCCAGGCCGACGACCCGGCGTACGCGGGCACCATGACCATGACGTGGCACCTCGCGGCGGCCGGCGACGGCACCGCTGTGACTGTCACCGCCACCGGCGTACCGCCGGGCATCGACCAGGCGGCGCACGAGGAGGGCATCGCGTCCTCGCTGGCGCACCTGGCCGCGCACCTCGAACCGGGCGGCTGACCTCGGCGGACGCCGGGATTGGCGGCGGCTTTTGCGGGTAGCCGCCGGCGGTGACCGGGCAGCGGGAGGGGCGCGGCGGCCGGCGGGGGTCGTCGCGGCGCGCCGGCCTGGACGCGGAACGGTTCGACGAGGCGTGGGAGCGCGTGAACGAGCGCGGCCGGGCCGCCGGGCGGGACCGGATGCAGCAGCTGCGCGTCAAGTCCGTACTCGCCGTGCAGGCCGGTCTGGCGGCGGCGCTGGCCTGGGCCGTCGCGCGCTGGCTCACCGGCATGCCGAGCCCGATCTTCGCCCCGGCAGCCGCGGTCGCGGTGATCACCTCGTCGCTCGGGCAGCGACTCTCCAACACCGTCGAGCTGCTCGCCGGGGTGACGCTCGGCATCATCGTGTCGGATCTGCTGATCGGCGCCGTCGGCGCCGGGGTGTGGCAGACCGGCGTGATCGTCGCGGCGTCCGTCCTGGTCGCGCTGGCATTGAGTACGCGGGGCGGGATCGTGGGCAACGCCAGCGGTACGGCGGTGCTGCTCGGCGCGCTCTCCTCGTCCCGGCACACGCTGGAGTTCCCCCGCTTCGTCGACGCGCTGATCGGCGGCGGCGTGGGACTGGTGGTGACACTGCTGCTGGTGCCGATCAACCCGCTGCGGATCATGCGGCGGGTGGCCGCGCCGACGCTGCGGCAACTCGCCGGCCAGCTCGCGGCGACCGCCGCCGCGCTACGGCGACGCGACCACGATCTGGCCGACCGGGCGCTGAGCCGGTCGCAGGCGATCGGCACGGACCTGGGCCGGTTCTGGGACGTCTTCGGCGGCGCGAAGGAGACCGTCGAACTCGCCCCGGCCCGGTGGCCGAGGCGGCGATCCGTTCAGCACTACCAGCTCGGCGCGCCGGACGTGGACCAGGCGGTCTGGAACACCCGCGTGCTGGCCCGGCGGGCCGTGGTGCTGATCGAGGACGGGGAGCCGATACCGGAGAGCCTGCCGGAGGCCGTGGAGGCGCTCGGCGCGGCGGTGCACGCCGTACAGGAGGAGGTTCTCGCGGACCAGGGTCCGGAGGACGCCCGCCGGCACGCGCTGAACGCGGTGGCCGCGGCCACGCGCGCGGAACTCGCCGGGACCGGGCTGTCCGGCACGGTGATCGTCGGGCAGGTGCGGACCGCCGCGAGCGACATCCTCCAGGCGACCGGGATGGACCGGGAGGAGGCGCTGCGGCGCATCCGGGAGGTGGCCGCCGCGCAGTCGTGATCCGGTCAGGCGTCCCCGCGGACGCGGGCGTGCAGGTGCATGTCGTGCCGCCCGTCGTCGTGCACCGCCGCGCTGCGCTTCGTGCCCTCCAGCCGGAAGCCGGCCTTGACCGCCACCCGGCACGACGCGACGTTGCCGGTCGAGTGGTCCAGCCAGAGCCGGTGCAGCCGGCCGTCCGCGAGCGCCCACGCGCTCAGCGCCCGCAGCGCGCCGGAGGCCACGCCCGTGCCGCGGGCGGCCGGAACCACCCAGTACGCGCACCCGGCCTCGCCGTCGTCGAGGTTGAAGCCGCCCAGCACCATGCGGCCCACCAGCTCGTCGCCCCGGGTCACCGCCCAGCTCGCGCCCGTCTCCTCCTGCCAGGAGCGACGGAGGTGGGCGAACCACTGCAGGACCTGCTCCGGCGACGCGGGCCGGCGGGTGTGCCAGCGGCGGATCTCCGGATCCTGGTACGCGGCCAGGACGGTCGGCGCGTCCCCGTCCGCCCAGGGGCGCAGGACCAGGCCGCCCTCGGCGGGCAACGTCGGTTGCGGGCCGGCGGCCAACGAACCGGCGGGAACGGCGGGCGGTGTGGACACCGGAAAGCGCATGCCCGACTCTCCCCCGCGGACCACCCCGCGTGTCAATCCGGTTCAGATCGTCAGCAGCCCTCCGTTGCGGGTGTCGCGAGGGGCCAGCCGCCCGGCTAGGGTGCGCCGGTGGCAGCGACGGCAGCGGGCGCCTTCCGGCGTACGCCAGGGGAACGGGCTGACCAGCGACTCGCCTGGAATCGCGCGGACCAGCCGTTCTTCGCCGCCGGGGCCTGCCACATCCTGGCCTGGGTGTGCCGGGACACCTATCCGGACCGCCCGATCGGCCTCGCGGGGTTGCGGTTCGCGGGCGAGCGCCACGTCTTCCACGTGTACGCGACCTGGGCGGACTGGGCGTTCGACCACGCCGGATGGAACCCGGAGGCGTACCGGACGCGGCTGACCGCCCGCGGCGCGCACGGACGGGCTGGGCCCGCCGTCGTCGGGGCGGGCCCAGCCTCGCGCCGGTTCGGAGGGGCGCGTCGATCAGCGCCGGGTCGGGCTCGGCGACGGGACGACGGCGTCGTCGGACCGTACCCCCGGATTGCGCGGGTCCCGCGGACCGATCGGAACCGGCGACGCCACGCCCGGCGGAGCCGGAAGCGCGCTGTCCGGCCTGGTCGGGTCCTCCGGGCTGACCGGGACGGGCGACGGCGCGGCCGGATTGCTCGGGTTTTCAGGGCCGACCGGGACCGGCGACGGCGCGACCGGGTTGCTCGGGTCCTCCGGGCCGACCGGGACCGGCGACGGCACGCCCGGCGGCGGCTCGACGGGCTCGCTCCGGCCCGGCTGCGGGACGCTCGTTCCCGGCTGCGGTGAGATCACGGCGTCGTCGCTCCGGCCGGCGTATGCGAACGGCGCGCTGATCACGAGCACCGCGAGGACGCCCGCCGCGCCTGCTGCCACCGTGTTGCGTCGACGGCTACGCGCGCGCCGTTCCGCCCTGGTCAATGAGTCCCGCACAGTCGGTGCCTCCTCGGCGATGTCGGTGAGGGTGGAGCGGAGCAGACCTTCGAACGGATCACTCATCGCTGCATCTCCAGAAGCTCGCTGTCCGGCAGGATCTGACGCAGTCGGGTGACCGCCCGGTGGGTCCGGCTGCGTACCGTCCCGACCGAACAGCCCAGCAGTTCGGCGACCTGGGCCTCCGGCAGGTCCTCGTAGTAGCGCAGGACCACAACCGTGCGCTGCGCCGGTGGCAGTTGCCACAGCGCGGCCCGCAGCGCCAGCCGGACGTCCGTACCTCCGGCAGGGTCCGCCACCACCGGCTCGTGCCCGCCGACCGGCGACTCCCGGCGGCGGCGCAACCGTCGCCACCAGCTCACCTGCTCCCGGTACATGACGGCGCGGAGGTAGCCCTCCGGGTCGGCGTGCCGGATGGTCCGCCACTTCGGAATGATCTTCGACAGCGCCGACTGGAACAGGCCCTCGGCGCTGCTGCGGTCACCGGTAAGCAGGTAGGCGACCCGTATCAGCGCCGGCGCCCGGCTCGCCACGAACTCGGCCAGCACTGCCCGCTCGTCCTCTTCCACCGCACCACCCTCGTCTCCTCGTTCACCAGTGACAGACGCGCGGAGACGCCGCCGCTATCCCGAAATCGGCGACCATCCTGCTCGGGAGTTCCGCCTACACTGCGCCGCGTGGACCAGGCCGCACCGCACACAGTCAGCTCGCTCGCGTACGACCTGCGGGCGCTCGGCGTCACCTCCGGTGACGTCCTGCTGCTGCACTCGTCGTACCGGAGTCTCGGGTTCGTCGCCGGAGGCACCGAGGCAGTGGTGCTGGCGCTGCTGGAGGCGCTCGGTCCGGAGGGCACCCTCGTCGTCCCGACGCAAACGCGCGAGAACACGGATCCGGCCGGGTGGCGGCATCCGCCCGTACCGGAGGCGTGGTGGCCCGTCATCCGCGAGCAGACGCCCGGCTTCGACCCGGCGCGCACGCCGAGCCGGTGGATGGGCGCCGTCGCCGAGACGGTACGCACCTGGCCGGGCGCCCGCCGCAGCGACCATCCGCAGGTGTCGTTCGCCGCGCTCGGCGCGCACGCCGCCGACGTCGTGGACGGACACCGCCTCGACGACGCGCTGGGCGAGCACTCACCGCTGGGCGCGGTCTACCGGCTCGACGGCACGGTGCTGCTGCTCGGCTGCGAACACAGCTCCAACACCTCGCTGCACCTGGCGGAATGGCGGCAGGCGTCGCCGCCGCGGGCGGTGACGGGCTCGGCGGTACGGCTGCCGGACGGGACGAGCCGGTGGACCACGTGGACCGACGTCGTCACCGACGAGGACGACTTCGACCGGCTGGGCGCCGACTTCGAGGTCACCGGCGGCGCGACGATCGGCCGCGTCGGAAGCGCGACCGCCCGGCTGATGCGCCAACGCGCCCTGGTCGACTTCGCCACCGCCTGGATGGCCGCCAACCGCACGGGCTGATCGCCGGCCCGTCCGCCGCCCGGCATCACACGACGGACGGGGCACTCGACTCACGCGTGGCGTTCTTCGTTCTCCTCGCCAGGGGGACGCTGGCGGAGCGGCTCGGTCGTGTGGCCTTCGGACGGCGGCGGCACCAACAGAGCGGTCGGGGTCCACACCCGACGGGCCAGCGACCGAAGGGCTTATGAGATCAAGTTCGACGGCATCGAACGCATCCCGCCTTCGGGTACGGTGACGCTTCACGAGTCGCGCCCTTACCGTCGAAGACCTCGCCGTTCAGGAGGTGACGCGCGTGCGCAGGACCAGCCGCGTGTTGTGCTGGCCGCTCAGCGTCTGCCTGATGGCGACGCCGGCAGCCTGTACGTCCTCAAGCGGTACCGGCCAGGGTGAGGCCAGACCAGCCGCACCAACTGCGTCTCTGGGCACCGACCCCGGCGCGTCCCCGTCGGCTGACGTGAGCGCCGGACCGGAGTCGTGCACCGTATCCGTCGATGCGATCAAGGAACCGCCGGCGGGTTATCGGCTCGTGGGAGAGGACGTTGCGGTACCTGCCCGGCCGGTGCTTCAAGCAGAGGAATCGGGGGAACCGGACCCGGCAGCCCGGCTGTTCGCCAAATGGGGACTGGTCGTACGCGGCGGCGCAGTGGTTGATCTTCGGGTGGCAGCCGGCTGGGAGGACAAGGCGCGCCTCGGATGGGGCTCGTCAGTGGTGCCGGCCGTGAGCGCCCACGTGCGTGCCTGCGCATCTGCCGATGACCGACCTGAGTGGCTGGCCTTCGTCGGCGGCACGTGGGTTGCGCGACCAACCTGCCTACCGCTCACCATCACGTCGCGGGGGCAGACGGCGCACGTACAACTAGGTGTCGGTGTCCCCTGCGACGGAACCAAACCGCCGAGTTCGTAGGAATCCTGAGCTTGAGGCTTACTTGTCTAGGGCTCGAGCGTGGTGGGCATGCCGAAGGCGGCGACGTGACGGGCACCGATGAAGGCGTTGCTCTCTACGATCTTCCCGTTCTCGATCCGGAGTACGTCGACGACCAACGCCTCGTAGTGCCGGCTGCCGGGCCGGCGGAGATAGTTGATCAGTGCCGGGCGCCCGTTGGCCGAGGTGGGGAACGTACGCCAGTCGAGCGGTCGGCCGAGGAACTCCGCGGCCGCGTCGATCCCGACGACCGGCGGCTCGGGCGGCATCGTGATCCGTACGTCCTCGGCGAGCAGTGCCCGGATCGTCTCCGGGTCCTTCGCGTCGGCGTAGCGGCGCAGGATCTCTTCGTCCTCACGGGTGAGCTGCGGGCGGCGCCAGTCCGTCGGGTCCGACGGAGCGCGCCGCCGGAGGGTGTGGCGGGCCCGCTGGAGGAGGCTGTTGACTGCAGCTACGGCGGTGTCGAGCGCGGCGGCGATCTCCTGCGGCGTCCAGCCGTGGACGTCGCGCAGCACGAAGGCCGCCCGCTGCCGCGGCGGCAGGTACATGAGCGCTGCGATCACGGCCAGCTCGACGGTCTCCCGGGCGGCGAGACCGGTCTGCGGGTCGTCGGCCAGCAGGGCGTCGGGATAGGGACCGAGCTCGGTGGACCACTCCAGCGGATCACCGTACGGTAGCGTCCGGTGACCGGCCGCCTTGCGGCTGTCGAGGAAGACGTTCGTGGCGATCCGGTACAACCAGGTGCGCGCCGACGCCCGGCCCTCGAAGCGGTGGCGAGCCCGCCAGGCACGCAGGAAGGTCTCCTGCACCAGGTCGTCCGCGTCGGTGACGTTCCCGGCGAGGCGGTAGCAGTGGAGGTGCAGCTCACGCCGGTGCTCGTCGAAGGCGCGCTGCAGCCAGATTGCCTTCTCGTCCGGCGAGTCGGGCATGTGATTTCCCTGGGGCTGAGTGGTGCTCACAACCGTACTGACGACCGTGGACCCCATCCGTCATCGGTCACCGATGACAATCGCCGGCTCGGTCGTCTGTACCTGTGACCGATCCCCACTCCACGAGGGAGACAGCCATGACGGCAACCCCCGCGTCCAGCGCCGCCGCACCCCCGGTCGTCGACCGGGAGACCTGGCTGCGCAAGCGCGACGAACTGCTGGTACGGGAGAAGGCCCACACCCGTAAAGGAGATGCGATCGCCGCTGCTCGTCGTCAGCTGCCGATGACCTTGATGCCGACGGTGACGGTGCGGGGCCCGGGCGGGGACACCCCGCTGGTCGAGGTGTTCGAGGGCCGCCGGATGCTCATCGCGTACTTCCACATGTGGCACGACGGCAATCCGTACGAGCATCAGTGTGAGGGGTGCACCTTCTCGACCTGTCACATGCAGACGCTGGACTACCTGCACGCTCGGGACGTCACCTACGCCGTGTTCTGCGAGGGTCCCTACGACGAAAGCGCCCCGTTCGCGGAGTTCATGGGCTACCGGTTCCCCTGGTATTCGGCGAAAGACTCCGACCCGGCTCTGGCCGACGGTCGTCACTTCGGGTTCATCGCGTGCTACCTGCGCGACGGCGACAAGGTCTACGAGACCTACTGGACCACCGGGCGGGGCGTGGAGGCGTTGATGACCACCTACCACGCTCTGGATCTCACGGTGTATGGCCGGCAGGAGAACTGGGAGAACTCGCCTGAAGGCTGGCCGCGGGTCGCCGGGCACCCGTGGCGTCTCGACGGCCGCCCCACCGCGCAATGGTCGCGCCCCGGCGTCGCACCCCGATGACGTCCTGATCGTGGTTGAGCTGGGAAAACGGCTGGCGGGGCGGGCGGGGTTCGACCGCGCCACCGAGGAATCATGAGATCAAGATGGGCGACCCAGCGACCTGCCTGAATGGGCTCTCACCAGCGGAAACACCTCTCGATATCTCTCACCACTCCCCAGCGGCGGTCGGCCTCTTGCGGAATGGGTGCGAACTGCCCGCAAGCCTCTCGTTCCGCAAGAGGCGCTACCCATCGAGCGCATTCTGCCACGCCGACAGCTCCTGTCGAAGCCGTCCCACCTCATCAGGTGGGGCGTCCGGGAATCTGGGCACTGCTTCAGCGATTCCCTCCACCGCCTCCTCACCGATCACCTGACTGATGGCATCCCATAGGACCCTTCGCGCCCGAGACGCTTGAGGGCCGATCAGCCACTCGTCGATGAAGCGGTCGACGGTCTCGGCGTCTGCCTGGCCGCCGGCCATCCTTGAACCGATCCGGTCAATCGAGCGGGTGAGGCACTCAAGGAAGCGAGCTACCTCGATCGCCCGGTCAAGTTGGGACGGTCACCGTTGATTCGTCGCGGTTCACATCCAAGGCTGCCCCTCTGGATCAAGATGCCGTCGCAGACCGTCCAGATCCTCGACGGATAGCCGCCAGTCTGCCCCCGTCCCCCGGATAGGTGCCAAGAACTGCGGTGCCCGGTTGGGGTCAAGGGTGTGCTGTAGGCCATCGGCATGCCGACGCGCAGCGCCCTTGACGCCGGGCGGGTGGCGTAGAGGATCGGGCACCCGGGGACGGTTCACGCCCTGGTCCTCATCGTCGGCAAACCGCATTCGGCGACCAACGAGAGGCCGGGGGCAAGCAGCTCCGCTGCGCGGCAGCCGATCGCCCCAACCTCAACTGGGAGCGACCCCTACGGCGATCGTCCCGCCTCACAGCCCTTCAAGCCCTTGGTTGGCCCCGTCAGCGTGGCCGGCCGGCCCGGCCGATGCCGGCGCTTGCGCCGCCAGCAGGCCGAGGCCGGGCCGGCGCGGCCCGCTTGCGGGCCGCCTTGATCCTAAAGAGGCCAATTCGGCAGTTCGCGGTGTAGAACTCTTTGTCCTCCGTCGGCTGATGTGCGACACCCGTCCGCCAACTGATCGGCGACACCTACGCGCTGGTCGCGGCACGAGCGAGCGTCAGCGATGATGGCGCGACCGTTCAGATGGGGAAACGATGACGACACGACCGACTCTGTTCCTGACGGTAGGACTGCCAGGCACCGGGAAGACCACAGAAGCGCGGCGCATAGAAGTCGAGGAGCAGGCTCTTCGCCTCACGAAGGACGAGTGGGTAAAGGCCCTGTACGGCCTCGCGAACCCGCCGTCGGCCTCGGACGTGATCGAAGGACGGCTCATCGAGATCGGGCTGCGCGCCCTCGATCTCGGCATCAACGTCGTCATCGACTTCGGCCTCTGGGGTCGAGATGAGCGCTCCGCGCTACGGCAGGCAGCTGCTGACCTCGGCGCGGCGGTGGAGATGCGCTACTTCGAACTCCCACCGGCCGAGCAGCGGAGACGACTCGACCGGCGCCAAGCCGAAGAGCCGCACACGACGTGGCACATGTCCGACGAGGAACTCGCCAGGTGGGCTGCCATCATCAGCATCCCGACCGAAGGGGAACTCGACGGCAGTGAACCCGTCGACTGCCCGCCGGCAGAATTCGCGACGTGGGAGGACTGGCGCAGGCATCGCTGGCCTCCGTCGGCCCCCTGACACCAAGGATTCCGAGCCAACCACCCATCGGCAGACCGCACGTCCCGACGCCCACTGATGTGCCCCGGTGACGAGCTGGTGTTCACCTCCCCCAGCGGGCGAGGTGCTGTGTCGGTCGGGCTCGCCGGCCTGACCCCGCACGAGCTGCGGCACACGGCGGCCATGACGCTGGACGTGTACGCGGACCTGTTCGAGGACGACCTGGACCAGGTGGCGGATCGCCTCGACCGGGCGGCGGGTCGTGCTGCTGCGGACTCAGTGCGGACTGAGGGCGTCGGACCCGACCTCGATGCGGTCGGTCCGGGTCGTCGGCAGCGTGGTTGACCAGGGAAACGTTTGGTGGGGCGGGCGGGGTTCGAACCCGCGACCGAGGGATTATGAGTCCCCTGCTCTAACCGGCTGAGCTACCGCCCCGTCACCGCGCCGGATCGTAACCCGCCGATCGTTTCGCGGACCACCACCTGCCGGGCGGAAAGACTACCGCGACAGCACGATGGGCTACGCGAGGATAACAACGCGCAACCCACCGGCCAACGGCTCTACGCGCGCCGGAGATCGGCGAGGACGGCGCCGACCGTACGCCAGCCGCTGGCGAGCGCGCCCTGGATGGACGGGCTGTCCCGGTGGTCCCCGGCCACGTACAGGCCGTCGCCCAGCGCGACCGGTTTGCGCAGGCGGCCCTGCGGCGGCGGGGCGGCGGGCAGCGCGTCCGGCACGGTGACTGTGGTGAGGTGGGTCCAGTCGGCGGTGGAGCGGCCGTAGAGGCGGTCCAGCTCGCGGCGGATCACCGGTTCGGGCGGGGTCTGCGGGCCGACCACCGAGGTGGCGACCAGGTGCTGGCCGTCGGGGGCGTACGTGGGTGCGGCCCGGCTCACCACCACCGTGTTGGCGATCGTTTCCCGCCGGTCGCCGTCGAGCAGCAGGATCGGCTCGTCCAGTGGCGCCGTGCCGGTGCGGTGGTAGTAGGTGGTGTAGGCGTGCATGCGTACCCGTGGCAGCCCGGGCAGCAGCGTGGCCGCCGCCGGTGGGTCGGCCGCGACCACGACGGCGCGGCAGGTGATCTCGCCGGACGGGGTGCGGACCCGGCCGGGCGCGACCTCGGTGACCGGGGTGTTCAGGTCGATCAGCTCGGCGGGCAGTGGCGCGGCGAGTGCCCGGGGCAGCGCCGCCATGCCGTCCGCGGGCAGGCCGATCCGGCCCCGGGCGAAGGAGCGCAGGATGACCGCGAGGACGTGGCTGGAGGTGGCCAGCTCGCGGTCGAGCAGCACGCCGGACAGGAACGGCCGGAGCAGTTCCTCGATGATCGCGTCGGAGAGCCCGGCTCGGCGCAGCGCCTTTTCGGCTGTGGTCTCGGGTGTGTTGAGCAGCCGCCCGACCGGCAGCGTCGCGTAGCCGGCGGCGAGCGCGCCGAACCGCAGCCGGTCGGTCAGTGTCCCGATGCCGGCGGTGAGCGTGGCGGGCGCGCCGGCGGGTTCGCGCAGCGGGTTGACGAGTCGTTCCAGCCGGTCGCCGCGGCGCACCAGCACGCCGGGCGTGAACCAGCCCATCCCGAGGGCGCCGACGTCGACCAGGCCGGCCAGGCGCGGGTACGCGGTGTTCAGCACCTGGAAGCCGCGGTCCAGCTGGAACCCGTCGACCCGGTCGGTGGCGACCCGCCCGCCGAGCCGGTCGGCGGCCTCCAGCAGCCGCCAGGGCACGCCGGCGCGGTGCAGCCGCCGGGCGGCGGCGAGACCGGCCAGGCCGCCGCCGACGACCACCACGTCGGTGTCAGGCACGGTCCACCCCCGCGCCGGCCCGGTCGCCCTCGCGGTGCGACCGCGACAACCGGCCCGGCCACCAGACCTTCGGCCCGATGTCGTACGCGAGCGCGGGCACCAGCAGCGAGCGGACCACTATGGTGTCGAGCAGGACGCCGACGGCGACGGCCACGCCCAGCTCGACGAGCACCACGAGCGGCAGTACGGCGAGCGCGGAGAACGTGGCGGCGAGCACGATGCCGGCGGAGGTGATCACGCCGCCGGTGACGGCCAGGCCGACGAGCACACCGGCGCGGGTGCCGCGGCGTACCGACTCCTCCCGGACCCGGCTCATCAGGAAGATGTTGTAGTCGATGCCGAGCGCGACCAGGAAGACGAACGCGAACAGCGGGAACGACTGGTCGACGCCGGGGAAGTCGAACACGTACCGGAACAGCAGCGCGCACAGGCCGAGCGTGGCCAGGAACGACAGCACCACCGTGGCGATCAGCAGCACCGGGGCGACCAGGGCACGCAGCAGCACGGCCAGGATGACCGCGATGACCAGCAGCACCACCGGGATGATCACGTTGCGGTCGCGGACGGAGGCGTCGGCGGTGTCGACGTTGATCGCGGTGAAGCCGCCGACCACGGCGTCCGCGCCGGGCACCCGGTGCACCGCCTCTCGCAGGTCGCGGATGGCCTGTTCGGCGCCGTTGCTGTCCGGCGCGTCGGCGAGCGTGACGTTGAGCTGCACCCGCCCGTCGACCACCTTCGGCGGAGCGGCCGGGTCGGGCGGCGCGTTCTCGCCGCGCTGGCCGAGCGGCGCGACAGCGGCCACCCCGGGGACGCCCTGCGCCACCTGGGCGACCTGCCGCGCGGTGTCCTGGCTGGTGAAGATGGTGGCGGGGCTGCCGGTGCCGGCCGGGAAGTGCCTGTCGATGACCTCCTGCCCGGCCACCGAGTCGGTGCGCTGGGTGAACAGCTGGGACTGGCCGAGCGTGGTGGCGCCGAGCTGGGTCACCCCGATCGCGAGCACGGCGAGCGCGACGGCGGTGACGATCCAGACGGTACGGGAGCGGCGCGCGACGAAGCCGGCGATCCGCGCCCAGATGCCGTGTTCGGCGCGCGGGTCGGCCTCGTCGTGCCGGGGCCGCCGGGGCCAGAACGCCCACCTGCCGCCGAGGACAAGCAGCGCGGGCAGGAACGTGAGCATCACCAGCAGCGTGGCGGCGATGCCGACGGCGCTCACCGGGCCGAGCGCCCGGTTGGAGTTGAGGCTGGACAGCAGCAGGCAGAGCAGGCTGACGATGACTGTGGCGCCGGAGGCGACGATGGCCGGCGCGGCGCCCTTCCAGGCGGTCCTCATCGCGTCCCAGGGCCGCTCGTGCCGGTGCAGCTCCTCCCGGTAGCGGGCGATGAGCAGCAGCGCGTAGTCGGTGCCGGCGCCGAACACGAGCACTGTGAGGATGCCCTGCGCCTGCCCGTTGAGCTTGACGATGTCGTGGTCGGCGAGCAGGTAGACGAAGACGGCCGCCAGCGAGTACGACATCCCGGCGGCCAGCAGCGGGAAGATCCACAGCACCGGGCTGCGGTAGACGACGAGGAGGATGACCAGGACCACGGTGAGGGTGACGAGCAGCAGCGGCCCGTCGATCGCGCCGAACACCTCGATCAGGTCGCCGAGCAGCCCTGCGGGTCCGGCCACGTCGACGGTGAGCCCGTCGCGGTCCGGGCCGGCGATGTCGCGCAGGCGTTCCACCACCGCGCGTATCTGTTCGCCCTCGCCGCTTTCGATCGGGACGATCACCTGGGCGGCCTGCCGGTCCTGGCTGACGATCGGTGGCGGCAGCGGGCCGACCACGCCTGGTACGTCGGCGAAGCGGGCGGCGTCGGCCTGGATGCGCTGCTGGTCGGCCGAGGTGAGGCCGCCGGCGCGTTCGTAGACGACGAGCGCCGGGGTGGTCTCCCGGTCGACGAATCCGGCGGCCAGGTCCTGCGCCCGGGTGGCCTCGGCATCGGCCGGCAGGAAGGAGGCGTTGTCGTTTGTGGAGACCTCGCCGAGCTTGCCCGAGTACGGCCCGGCGACGCCGCCGATGATCAGCCAGCCGAGCACCACCGCCACCGCGACGAGCGTCGCGGTCCAGCGGCTGCGTCCTGCGGCCATCTCCACCGTCCTCGGATCGACGCATCAATCGACGCAGCGGGAGTCTAGGTCGACGCCGACCATCCTGCCGGGCGAACGGTGACCCGGGGGCAGAAACCGGGCAGCCGGGACACGCGAGGGGTGGGAACGACGAACGCCCGTCGGCGGGGCCGACGGGCGTGACATGGAGCGAAGCTCCCCCGATTGGACTCGAACCAATAACCTGCCGGTTAACAGCCGGCTGCTCTGCCAATTGAGCTACAGGGGACCGTGCACCGCCCGGATCGGATCTTTCCGCTCCGTGCGACGGGGACAAGAGTACAGGACATCCGGGGGTGGTGCGCCAGGGGGTTACCGGACCGGCCCCGACCGTCGGACGCGCCAGGATTACGGACAAATCGTCATCTCGGCACAGGGAGGCATGAGCAGAGAGCAGGATGGGTAGTTAGCCGTCGACAGAGAAGCAGGCGCGAGATGGTCGTTCCGCCGAGCCGGCGGAAATCGGCAAAGAGCGTCAGGTACGGAAGGAGCCGCCATGCGCGGAAAGATCATGTTTCTTGGCGGGCTGGCTGCGGGATTCGTCCTGGGCGCCCGTGCCGGCCGGGAGAAGTACGAAGAGCTGGTGGTCCGCGGGCGCAAGGTCCTCGACCACCCGACCGTCCAGGAGGCGGCCGGGGTCGCGCAGGCGCAGGCGACCCGGCTCTACTCCGAGGGCAAGGACAAGCTGGGGCAGACCAAGCTGGGTGAGAAGCTCGCCACCGGCAACGGCGGCAAGCCGGGCATGACCGAGGCCGACAAGCCGTTCGCGGGCACGCCGGCAGCCGTCGGCAGCCGCAGCGCCAACGGCACGGGCTCGACCAGCTCGACCAGCGCGTCCGGCTCGACCACGACCGGCACGAGCACCAAGCCGTCCACCGGCAACACGCTCTGACGCAAGCGGACAGCGGGCCGGTCACCTTCGGGTGACCGGCCCGCTCCCGTGTGCCCGGGCGCCGATGTGGCACATTCTCGGTGGGGAGGTGACCACATGCCGATGGTCGGACCGGAGACGGCGGATCAGGCACGGCTGCTGCGCCTGCTGCGCGACGACGGCCCACGGTCCCGGGTCGAGCTGACCGACCTCCTCGGCCTGCCCCGGGCCCGGTTCGCCGCCGAGGCGGACCGGTTGACAGCGCTGGGCCTGGTGGAGAGCGCCGGCCCGGCCGCCTCACGGGGCGGGCGACGGTCGTCGCTGCTGCGCATCGGCGCGCAGGTCCGGTTCGGCGCGGTGCTCGTCGGCGGCGGCACGCTGCGGGTCGCGCTCACCGACGGCGAGCTGAACCCGCTGGCCCGGCACGACGAGCCGGTGGACGTCCGGCTCGGCCCGGACGTGGTGGTCGGACGCATGGTCGAGCTGCTCGGCAAGCTGCGCGTCGAGGCGGGACTGACGTCGCTGACCGGCGTCGGTGTCGCGCTGCCCGCGCCGGTCGAGGTCCGCGACGGCACGCCGGTGTCCCCGCCGGCCCTGCCCGGCTGGCACCGCTTCCCGGTACGCGACACGCTCGCCGCCGAGCTGGGCTGCCCGGTGCAGGTCGACAACGACGCCAACGCGATGGCCATCGGCGAACGGCACGCCGGCACCGGTCGCCCGTTCGACGACTTCCTCGCCGTCAAGCTGGGCGACGCGGTCGGCTGCGGGCTGGTGCTCGCCGGTTCGCTCTACCGGGGCGCGGCCAGTGGGGCCGGCGACATCGGTCACCTCCAGCTCAGCGAGGACGGACCGCTCTGCGGCTGCGGCCACAACGGGTGCGTCGAGGCGTACTGCGGGGATGCCGCGCTGGTGCGGGAGGCGGTGACGGCCACGCGGGCCGGGCGCTCGACGGTGCTCGCGGAACGGCTGGCCGAGGCCGGGACGCTGTCGGTGGCCGACGTGGCGGCGGCGGCCACCGAGGGCGACCCGGCGGCGCAGGTCATCGTCCGCGACGCCGCCCGCCGCCTCGGGCAGGTGCTGGTCGGGCTGGTCAGCTTCGTCAACCCGGCCATCGTCATCATCGGGGGCGCGCCGGCCGGGATCGGGCCGGTCCTGCTCGCGGAGATCCGGGGCGTGGTCTACCGGCGCTCCACGCCGCTGGCCACCGGCAGCCTGCCGATCGTCCTGTCCGACCTCGGCGACACCGCCGCCCTGGTAGGCGCAGCCCACCTGGTGAGCGACCAGGCCTACGCCGCCCGCTGACCCCACCCCCGCCCCACCCGGCCCCGCCGATCTTGCACTTGCGGCCCGCGCGATGCCGGTTATTCCCGTTTTGGGAGGGCAGCAAGTGCAAGATCGCGGGCGCCCCGGGGGTCAGTCGCGGCTGCTGAAGGCGGCGTCGAAGGCCGCGCTCGGGGCGTCGAACGCCAGGCGGCGGACGAACTGGAGCGCCTCCGGCGCGCCGACCAGGCGGTCCATGCCGGCGTCCTCCCACTCGATCGAGATCGGGCCGTCGTAGCCGATCGCGTTCAGCGCCCGGAAGCAGTCCTCCCACGGCACGTCACCGTGCCCGGTGGAGACGAAGTCCCAGCCGCGTCGCAGGTCGGCCCAGGGCAGGTGGGAGGAGAGCCGGCCGCGCCGCCCGTCCCCGGTACGGACCTTCGCGTCCTTGCAGTCGACGTGATAGATCCGGTCGGCGAAGTCGAAGATGAAGTTCACCGGGTCCAGCTCCTGCCAGACGAAGTGCGACGGGTCCCAGTTGAGCCCGAACGCGGGCCGGTGCCCGATCGCCTCCAGCGTCCGCTTCGTGGTCCAGTAGTCGTACGCGATCTCGCTGGGGTGCACCTCGTGCGCGAACCGCACGCCCACCTCGTCGAAGACGTCCAGGATCGGGTTCCACCTGTCGGCGAAGTCCTGGTAGCCGCGCTCGATCATGGCCGGCGGCACCGGCGGGAACATGGCCAGTGTGTGCCAGATGGACGAGCCGGTGAAGCCGACGACAGTGCGTACGCCGAGCTTCGCCGCCGCCCGCGCGGTGTCCTTGATCTCCTCGGCAGCGCGCTGCCGCACGCCCTCCGGCTCGCCGTCGCCCCAGATCCGGGCCGGGAGGATGTCCTGGTGCCGCTCGTCGATCGGGTGGTCGCAGACGGCCTGCCCGACCAGGTGGTTGGAGATGGCGAACACCTGGAGGTTGTGCTTGGCCAGGGTGGCCCGCTTGCGCTCGACGTACGAGTCGTCGGCGAGCGCCTTGTCCACCTCGAAGTGGTTGCCCCAGCAGGCGATCTCCAGTCCGTCGTAGCCCCACTCGGCGGCGAGCCGGCAGACCTCGTCGAACGGAAGGTCGGCCCACTGGCCGGTGAAGAGCGTGATGGGTCGCGCCATTGTCCTTCTCCCCTGTGGTGATGGGGGATTCCGTCGCGGACCGGGGCGAGGACGACCGGAGGCGGCGGCCTGAGGGCACCGGTGGACGCCGGAGCGTCTGCCTCCCGGGCGGGTTGCGCCTCCCGCCGGGTCACCGGCCACCTCGCGGTCGCCGCCTCCACTCTATGGCCTTCCTCAGGGCAGGGTCCAGCGCTGGTTCGCCGCGCCGGTGCACGTCCACAGGTGCACCGCCGTACCGTCCGCCGAGTTGTTGCCGGACACGTCCAGGCACTTGCCCGACGACGGATTACGCAGCGTCCCGTCCGCCTGCGCCGACCAGTTCTGCGCGCTGGTCCCGTTGCACGACCACAACTGGATCTTCGTGCCGTTCGCGTTGCCGCCACCGGAGACGTCCAGGCACTTGCCCAGCGCCTTCACCGGCCCGTTCGGCGTCACCGTCCACGTCTGCGCCGTCGAGCCGTTGCAGGTGTAGAGCTGGATCTGGGTGCCGTCCGCCGACGAGGCGTTCCGCACGTCCAGGCACTTGCCGGCCAGTCCCTTGATCAGGCCGGTGCCACCGCTGCCGGTCGAGCGGACCAGCGTGAAGTCGTCCACGTCGAACAGCCCGGAGCCGCTGCCGGTGAACGTCAGGTGCACGGTCCGCGTACCGGACGGCACGCCTGTGAGCGCGGTGGACACGTCGGCGAACGTGGTCCAGCTGCCGGTGTTCGGCACCGCCACCTGGCCGAGCACCGGCCCGGTCGGCGAGCCGGTCCGCACCTGGAGCGTGCCGCCGGGGCCGCCGGAGACCACCCGGGCGCGCAGCGACGTCACACCGGTCAGGTCCAGCCCCGGGTACGCGGCCCAGTCGCCCGGGTCCACGTACCCCAGGGTCTGGCCGCCGTTGGCGCCGGCCTTGGGGTACGCGCTGACGCCGCTGGCCGAACCGAACGCCTCGGCCTGGACCGTGGTGTTGCCGGTCGGCGGCGGCGTCCCGCCCAGCTCCTTGATCCGGATGTTGCGGAACGACACGTCGTCGCCGGTGCCGTGGTTCTGGATGCCGACGTGCCCGGCGAGCGACCGCACCGGGTCGGTGTTTGTGAAGTCGTTTATGCGTACGCCGTTGAGGAACACCTGGAGCCGCTCGGACTCGACCAGGATCTCGTAGGTGTTCCACTCCCCCGCCGGGTTGAGCGCCGCGTCCCGGGCCGCCAGGTCGGCGGACTTGAAGCCGTAGATCGCGCCGGTGGTCCGGTCGGCTGAGTCGGTGGGGTCGATCTGGATCTCGTAGCCGTTGTCCACCGCGGAGTTCGGGTCGCTCGACGGCGGGAAGCCGACGAACACGCCCGAGTTGTCGTCACCGGCCAGCCGCCAGTCCAGCTTCAGCGAGTAGTTGGTGAACTGCTTCGCGCTGTACCAGTACAGGCCCATGCCGCCCACCGAGGTGAGCGTGGCGTCGGCGTTGGTGAAGCTGCCCGGCCCGGCCTGCGACCAGCCGGTGGTGCCGCCGTTGTAGAGCGCGGTGTAGCCGGTCTCCGGCCGGCAGTCGGCCTTCGTGCGCCCGGCCGCGTAGCGGATGCCGCCGAGCAGGTGGTTGCGGAACGCCGCGTCGGCGTAGGACGCCTGGGTGTGGCCGCCGCCGGTGTAGAAGGACCGGCCACCGCTGTACGTCTTGCACCAGGCGTGCGGGTGGTCGCCGCCCATCGAGCCCCCGGAGTACGAGGACTCGTCGAGGCTGGCCAGCACGTGCGCGGTGGAGCGGGCGTTGGAGCGGTAGTCGTACCACTCGTCGGTGCGGTTCCACTGCTGGGGCAGGTGCGCGGTGGCCGCGTGCGCCCGGTCCTCCACCTTGACGGTGGCCGGCTGGATGGCCGGGTGGGAGGCGAACCAGGCGCCGACGAGGTTGCCGTAGAACGGCCAGTCGTACTCGGTGTCGGCGGCGGAGTGCACGCCGACGTACCCGCCGCCGGCGCCGATGTACGCCTCGAACGCCGACTGCTGGGTGGCGTTGAGGACGTCCCCGGTGGTGTTGAGGAAGATCACCGCCTCGAAGCGGGCCAGGTTGGCGGTGGTGAACTGGGCGGCGTCCTCGGTCGCGGTGACTGTGAAGTTGTTCGCCGTGCCCAGCTCACGCACGGCCTGCGTGCCAGCCGCGATGGAGTCGTGGCGGAAGCCGGCGGTCTTGGAGAAGACGAGCACGTCGTAGGGGGCGTCGGCGGCGGCGGCCGGGCCCGCGGGGACGGTGCAGGCGATGGCGGTGAGGACGGCGGTCACCGCCCCCAGTGCGGTACGCAGGAGTTTCACCTTGTTCTCCTTCATCCTCAGGGCAGGGTCCAGCGCTGGTTCGCCGCGCCGGTGCACGTCCACAGGTGCACCGCCGTGCCGTCGGCCGAGTTGTTGCCGGACACGTCCAGGCACTTGGCCGACGACGGATTGCGCAGCGTCCCGTCCGCCTGCGCCGACCAGTTCTGCGCGCCGGTGCCGTTGCACGTGTACAGCTGGATCTTGGTGCCGTCCGCGCTGGCGCCACCGGAGACGTCCAGGCACTTGCCCAGCGCCTTCACCGGCCCGTTCGGCGTCACCGTCCACGACTGCGCCGTCGTGCCGTTGCAGGTGTAGAGCTGGATCTGCGTGCCGTCGGCGGTGGCGGCGTTGCGCACGTCCAGGCACTTGCCGGCCAGGCCCTTCACCGGGCCGGTGCGCACGGCCGACGTGGTGAGCGTGAACGCGTCCAGGTCGTAGAGCGCCCCGCTGCCCCCTGCGAACGTGAGGTAGAGCGTGGTGGTGCCGGCCGGCGGGCTGGTGATCGTGCCGGTCACGGTGGTGAACGTGTCCCAGGCGCCGGTGACCGGGACGGTGGCCGAGCCGAGCACGGTGCCGGTGGCCGAGCCGGCCCGGACCTGGAGCGTGCCGCCGGCTCCGGCGGACGAGACCCGGGCGGTGAACCCGGTGGCGTCGGCGAGCAGGTACGGCCGGAACGCGATCCAGTCCCCGTTGTGGATGTCGCCGACGGTCCTGCCGCCCTCGGCGGTGCCCTTGTCGAACGTGTTGATCCCGGCGGAGGTGGCGAAGTGCTCGGCCTGCCGGTGGCGGGGCTGGAGCGTGTGCTGGGTGTGCGTGGTGAGGCCGCCGGAGTCGGTGTACTCGGCGTCGAAGACCGCGAAGATGTTCGCCGCGTCGTCGTGCTCACCGTCGACCGGTACGGCGATCGAGCCGGTGCAGCCGGTCGCCGAGGTGATCTGGTGGCCGTGCTGGTCGTGGCCGAGCACGTAGGTCATCTTGACCTTCGTGCAGTCGATGGTGGTGTCCTCCGGGTCGGTGACGGTGATCCGGAACGGCACGGTGTCGCCGAAGGAGAAGAGCTTGCCGTTGCCGGGCGTCTCGATGACCACAGTCGGGGCGGTGTTGCCGACAGTGACCGTCACGCTGGCGGTGCCGGTGGCGCCCTGCGGGTCGCGCACGGTGAGCGTGGCGGTGTACCTGCCGTTCGCGGTGTAGGTGTGCGACGGGTTCGCCGCGGTGGAGGTGCCGCCGTCGCCGAACGTCCAGGCGTACGTGAGCGCGCCGCCCTCCGGGTCGGACGAGCCGGCCGAGGAGAACGCGACGGCGAGCGGCGCGGCGCCGGAGGTCCGGTCGGCGGCGGCGCGGGCCACCGGGGCGCGGTTGGCGCCGCCCAGGTAGTCGAAGCGGTACAGCGCCGAGTTGGCGTCGCCGTTGAAGTAGCCGGTGCCGTAGTCGAGCACGTAGTACGCGCCGTCCGGGCCGAACGCGGAGTCCATCACCTGTTTGCCGGTCCACGGGAACGTGTCAATGGTGCCGGGTGAGCCGTCGGCGTTGACGTGGATCGGCTTGATCCAGCCCCGGCCGAACTCGGTGGCGAAGAACTGCCCGTCGAAGGACTGCGGGAACTTCGTGGTGGACGGGTTCGCCGCGTCGTACCGGTAGACCGGGCCGCCCATCGGCGACTCGGAGCCGCCGCCGAACTCGGGCGGGCTGCCCGCGTCACCGGCGTAGCGGATCCAGGACGGCTTCGCCGCCGGCAGCGTGGTCAGGCCGGTGCTGCGGAACGAGTTGTTCGTCGGGCCGCCGGTGCAGTTGTACTTCGGCCCGGCGGTGCCGGTGGCGAAGTCCCATTCGGCGTACGTCTCGGCGGCCGTGTTGGTGCCGGTGCAGTACGGCCAGCCGTAGTTGCCGGGCCCGGTGACCCGGTTGAACTCGACCTGCCCGGACGGGCCGCGGGCCGTGGTGGTGCCGGCGTCCGGCCCGTAGTCGCCGACGTAGACGACGCCGGTGGCCTTGTCGACGCTGATCCGGAACGGGTTGCGGAAGCCCATCGCGTAGATCTCCGGGCGGGTCCGCGCGGTGCCGGGCGCGAAGAGGTTCCCGGCCGGGATCGAGTACGTGCCGTTGGCGTTCACCTTGATCCGCAGGATCTTGCCGCGCAGGTCGTTGGTGTTGCCGGCGCTGCGCTGCGCGTCGTACCCGGGGTTGCGGTTGGTGCGCTCGTCGATCGGCGCGTAGCCGGCCGAGTCGAACGGGTTGGTGTCGTCGCCGGTGGACAGGTAGAGGTTGCCGGCGGCGTCGAAGTCGATGTCGCCGCCGACGTGGCAGCACAGCCCCCGGTCGGCCGGTACGTCGAGCACGTCGACCTTGCTGGCCTGGTTGAGCGTGAAGTCGGCGTTGAGCGTGAACCGGGAGAGCCGGTTGACGCCCTGCCAGGCGGAGAAGTCGGTGCCGGTGGCGGGCGCGTCGCCGGCGGGGGTGGACAGCGGCGGCGCGTAGTAGAGGTAGATGTGCCGGTTGGAGGCGAAGCCGGGGTCGACGCCGACGCCCTGCAGGCCCTCCTCGTCGTGGGTGTAGACCGGCAGCGTGCCGATGACTGTGGTGGCGCCGGCCGCGTCGGTGCGGCGCAGCGTGCCGTTGCGGGCGGTGTGCAGGACCGACCGGTCGGGCAGTACCGCCAGGGACATCGGTTCGCCGGTCTCGGCGACGCCGCGGGCGAGTTCGACCTGCTGGAAGTCGCTCGCCGTGATGGGGTGGGCGGACGCCGGGACGGGCGCCGCGGCCGCTGTGACGGTGCCGGCGGTGGCCGCGAGCAGCAGCGCTGCTGCGGCGGCGAACGGTCGTCGGGCACGGGGGTGGTGGTGGCTGGACATGCTGTGCTGTCCCTTCCTGACGCGCGCAGCCAGGACCGGGCGCGCGTCGCGCCGGATGCCGAGCGGGGGATGCTGCGCCTCGACGAGGCGGGCGGTGCGGGGCGGGTCGCCTCGACGAGACAGCTAGGTGCTGTGCACGACATTAAAACCTTTCGATCAGTCTGTCCATAGCTTCTGATCGATCGGCTTACACTTTCGCCGCTACGCGACAAAAGTAGGTGTCACTCGCGGCGGTCGACAGCCCGTTCCACGAGCGCGGCGAGCACCCGCCGCGCCGGCTCCGCGAGCCCCGCCGCGTCCAGCGCGACAACTGCCGCCTCGGCCCGGGTCCGGATCATCCGCTCCACCGCCTCCCGGGCGCCGGACTCCTCGACGATGCCCCGCACCTCGGCCGCGCCCGCCTGATCCAGTCCCGGATCGCCGACCAGCTCCCGCAGCCGGGCCACGCCGGCCGGGGAGGCGGACGCCCGGGCCAGCGCCAGCAGCACCGTCGGCTTGCCCTCGCGCAGGTCGTCCAGGTTGGACTTGCCGGTCACCGCCGGATCGCCGAAGACGCCGAGGACGTCGTCGCGGAGCTGGAACGCGTCCCCGAGCGGGTCGCCGAACCCGGCGAGCGCCGCCACCTGCTCCGGCGTCGCGCCGGCCAGCGCGGCGCCGATCTGCACCGGACGGGTCACCGTGTAACGGGCCGTCTTCAGCCGCACCACGGCGAGCGCGCTGGCCACCGAGCCGTCCCCGGCCGCCGCCACCACGTCCAGGTACTCCCCCGCGATCACCTCGGAGCGCATCCGGGCCAGCAGGACGTGCCCCCGGCGCAGCCGCTCCGGCGGCAACCCGCAGCCGTGGAACATCTGCGCCGACCAGGTGGCGCAGAGGTCCCCGCAGAGCACTGCCACCTGCCGGCCGTACGCCGCCGGATCACCGCGCCAGCCGGACCGCTCGTGCAGGTCGGCGAAGAAGCGGTGCAGCGTCGGCGCGCCCCGGCGACGGTCACTGCGGTCCACGATGTCGTCGTGGATCAGCGCGAACGCGTGGAACAACTCCAGCGACGCCGCGGCCACCACGATCGGCCGCTCGTCCGGGCCGCCGAAACCCCGCCAGCCCCAGTAGCAGAACAGCGGTCGCATCCGCTTGCCACCGGCCAGCACGAACCGGCGCAGAGCGGTGTGGACGGCCCCCGTACCGTCGTCCGGCCGACCCGGCCGTCTCGCGTCCAGGAACGCGGCGAGCTCGGCGTCGAAGCGGCCCCGAAGCAGGGCCGGGTCGGTCGGTGCGACGGTTACGGTCATGGTGCCTCCCAGGCCAATCCGGCGAGTTCGAGCAACAACGCCTTCACATCGGTCGCCTCCACCCGGGGCCGGATCGCGGCCCGGTCGGAGCAGAGCAGCACCGGGCCGTCCGCCGGATCGGCCGGCAGGCGCCCGTGCGAACCACGCACCGCCCGCGCCCCGGCGTCCAGCCCGACCACGTTCATCAGATGGCGCAGGCCGAGCTTCTTGCGGGCCAGCGCCACCGCCGCGCGGCGTTTCGCCGCGCCCGGAGCGGCCGGGTCGAAGAACAGCTCGGCCGGGTCGTAACCCGGCTTGCGATGGATCTCCACCAGCCGGGCGAAGTCGGGCGCCCGCGCGTCGTCGAGCCAGTAGTAGTAGGTGAACCAGGCGTCCGGCTCGGCCACCAGCACCAGCTCGCCCGAGCGGGGATGGTCGAGGCCGTACCCGGCCTGCCCGGCGGCATCAAGCACCTCGGCCACGCCGGGCAGCGCCGCGCAGAGCTTCGCCACCGCCGGCACGTCCGCCGGATCCCGGACGTAGACGTGCGCCACCTGGTGATCGGCCACCGCGAACGCCCGTGACGTCCACGGGTCGAGGTACTCCATCCCGGCCTGGGTGTAGACCCGCAGGAACCCTTCGGCGCGCAGCAACCGGTTCACGTCCACCGGGCGGGACACGTCGGTGATGCCGTACTCGGACAACGCCACAACAGTAGCGTCCCGATCACGGGCGGCATCCAGCAGCGGGCCGAGCACCGTGTCCAACTCGGCCGCCGCGGCGGCGGCCTCCGGCCCGGACGGACCGAAGCGTTGCAGGTCGTAGTCCAGATGCGGCAGGTACACCAGCGTCAGGTCGGGGGCGTGGTCGGCGAGGATGCGCTGCGCCGCCCGGCTGATCCACGCCGAGGACGGCAGCCCGGCGCCCGGCCCCCAGTAGCTGAACAGCGGGAACGTGCCGAGCGCCTCGGTCAGCGTGTCCCGCAGCCGCGGCGGGTCGGTCCAGCAGTCCGGCTCCTTGCGCCCGTCGGCGTGGTAGACCGGGCGCGGCGTGACGGTCCAGTCCACGTCCGCGCCCATCGCGTACCACCAGCAGACGTTGGCGACCCGGTAGCCCGGCTCGGCCCGGCGGGCCGCCTGCCACACCTTCTCGCCGCCGACGAGCGCGTTGTGCTGCCGCCAGAGCAGCACCTCGCCCAGGTCACGGAAGTACCAGCCGTTGCCCACCACGCCGTGCCCGGCGGGCAGCTCGCCGGTGAGGAACGTGGACTGCGCCGAGCACGTCACCGCCGGCAGCACGGTGCCCAGCTCGGCGGCGAACCCGGCCTCGGCCACCGCGCGCAGCCGGGGCATGTGCGCCAGCAGCCGCGGGGTCAGCCCGACCACGTCGAGCACCACCAGCCGCCGGCTCACGAGGACATCACCGCCGTCGGCGCCAGCCCGAGCGCGGTCAGCTCGTCGCGGGCGAAGGCCACCTCGGCGGCGATGCCGGCGGCCAGCTCCGCGTCGCCGCGCGGCCGCCGCGCCTCCGGCAGCACCCCCCAGGTGTACGTCTCGACGTCGAGGTGGTCGCAGCCGGCGGCCGGACCGGCGAACAACGCGGCCAGCGCCTCCCGCAACACCGGCACCGTGGAGCGCAACGGCGGCTCGGGCGGGGCGTGCAGCGGCACGTGGTAGTGCACCCGCCACGCCCCGGGCAGCCGCGCGTCGAGCGCGGCGTCGAGGTCGTCGGCCGCGTACGCCGGATCGGCCGGGTCGGCGGCGCCCGCGCAACCGGCCGCGCGGGTCTGGTGCAGGAACCTCGGCTCGACGAAGCGGCGCAGCGCAGCGCCCGCCGTCACCGGGTCGGGCGCCTCGACCGCGGCGGACACCTGGACCTTCACCACCGGCAGCCCGGCGGCACGCAGCCCGGCCAGGGCATCCGCCGGCTGCTCCCAGGCGCACGCCAGGTGTGCGAGGTCCAGGCAGATCCCGAGCCGGTCGGTATCCATGGCTGAGAATACCTCGCGTGCTTGTCCCGTCGACTCCACCAGGCAGCCGGGTTCCGGCTCGAAGCCGACCCGGATCACCCGGCCGGTCTCCCGCTGCACCGCGGCCAGCCCGTCGGCCAGCGCGTCGAGCCGCCGCCGGGCGGTCGCGGTACGCGCGGTGTCCCACGGCGTACGCCAGGCCAGCGGCAGCGTCGAGACCGACCCGTGGACGGCGTCGTCGGGCAGCAGGTCGGCCAGCACCCGGGCCAGGTCAAGCGTGTACGCGGAACGCTGCGGCGTGGTCCAGTCCGGGTGGTACACCGCGCCCTTGACCACCGGGGCCTGGAACGCGGCGTACGGGAAACCGTTGAGCGTGACCACCTCCAGACCTCGTACCGTCAGCTCGTGGCGCAGCCGGCGGCGGGCCGCCGGGTCGGCGGCGAGCGCGGCGGCCACCGGCGCGGCCAGCCAGAGCCCGAGCCCGAGCAGGTCGGCGTCGAGCGCCCGGCGCACCGCGACCGCGTACGTGTCGAGCTGGGCGACGATGCCGGGCAGATCCTCGGCCGGGTGGACGTTCGTGCAGTAGCCGAGATGGACAGTGGTGCCGTCGGCGTGGCGCAGCCGCATCATTCGCCTCCGCGCGCTATCGAGTTGCCGGCGAAGGTGGGCGCCGCGGCCTCCAGGGCGGTCAGGTCGAGCCGGCCGGACTGGCCGTAGAACTCGACCGGGTTGCGCCACAGCACCCGGTCCACGTCGTCGGCGCTGAACCCGGCCAGCTGCATCGCCTCCCCGGTGGCCCGGGTCAGCAGCGGGTCCGACCGCCCCCAGTCGGCGGCCGAGTTGACGAGCATCCGCTCGGTCCCGTACCGCTTCAGCAGCTCGACCATGCGCGGCGGCGACATCTTCGTCTCCGGGTAGATGGAGAAGCCCAGCCAGCAGCCGGTGTCCCGGACCAGCTCCACCGTCACCTCGTTGAGGTGGTCGACGAGCACCCGTTCCGGCGCGATGTCCGACTCGGCGACCACGTCGAGCGTGCGCCGTACGCCGCGTGCCTTGTCCCGGTGCGGCGTGTGCACCAGCGCGGGCAGGTCGTACGCGACGGCCAGCGCGAGCTGCCCGGCCAGCGCGGCGTCCTCGGCCGGCGTCATCGCGTCGTAGCCGATCTCGCCGACCGCCACCACGCCGTCCTTGTCCAGGTAGCGGGGCAGCAGGTCGAGCACCGGGCGGCAGCGCGGGTCGTTCGCCTCCTTCGGGTTCAGCGCCACTGTGGCGTGGTGCCGGACGCCGAACTGCCCGGCCCGGAACGGCTCCCAGCCGATCAGCGAGTCGAAGTAGTCCACGAAGCTGTCCACGCTCGTGCGTGGCTGGCCCAGCCAGAACGCCGGCTCGACCACCGCGCGGACCCCGGCGGCGGCCATCCGCTCGTAGTCGTCGGTGGTGCGGGACGTCATGTGGATGTGCGGGTCGAAGATGCGCATGTCACGCCTCCGTGGTGGGGATGGTCAGCCGGCGCAGCAGGTCGGCCGCGTCGTCGGGCATGGTCCGGCCGGCGGCGTGCCGCTCGGCGGCGAATGCGGCGAGCATCCGCGCCAGTTCGCCGTCGGCGCGGTCGGCCAGGCTGTCGACCACCGCCAGCGGCACGCCGGTGAACACGCACTTGAGCACCGCCTGCCGCCAGGCCGGCTGCTCCAGGTGCCGGGCGTACGGGCCGAGCGCGGCGGCGACCAGCCGGGTGTCGTTGGTGCGGATCGCGTCGTGCAGCAGCGGCACGCACTCCGCCCCGATGGGCAGCAGCGGCAGCGCGCGCAGCACGGCGCGTTTCTCGGCGGCGTCGCCCTGCCGGTAGAGCGTCTCGGCCGCGGCGGCGTGACCGCCCGGCAGCGCGGTCAGCAGCAGCGCCCGCGCCGCCTCGTCGGCCGTCCAGCCGGGCGGGTCGGGCAGCGGCCCGCGACCGCACCGCCGGGCGGCGGTGGCGAAGAACCGTTCGATCGCCGTGGGTTCGGTCGCGACGCGGCGCAACGCCGCGTCCAGCCACTGCGGATCGGGTACGCCCCGAAGCGCGGCGCGCAGTCGGTCGGGTGTCATGCCGTCTCCCCTCTGCCGGGTGGAAGGTGGTGGGTCACCGCCCCTCGCCGCGCGAGGCGGCGGCGCGCAGGAAGTCCAGTGAGCGGGCGGCGACGGCCGGCGCCGCGTGCGAGTGCCGGGGCAGCTCCACGGCCACCAGCCCGCGGTAGCCGGCGTCGGCCAGGGCACGCAGCACCGGCGGGAAGTCGATCTCACCGGCGCCGAACTCCAGGTGCTCGTGCACGCCTCGGCGCATGTCGTCGATCTGCACGTTGACCAGGTGCGCGGCGACCTCGGTCACGCACCGCGGCACCGGCAAGGGCTCCAGGCAGCGGCAGTGTCCGATGTCGAGCGTGATGCCGAAGCCGGGCGGCGCGCCGAGCGCCTCGCGCAGCCGCCACCACCCGGCGATGTCCTCGACGAACATGCCCGGCTCCGGCTCGAAGCCCAGCGCCACGCCCTCGTCGGCGGCCTCGGCACAGACGGTCGCGCAGCCGGCCACCAGGCGGTCAGCGGCGACGTCGGGCGGTACGCCGGGCGGGCGTACGCCGGCCCAGAAGGAGACCGCCTCCGCGCCCAGCTCGGCGCCGATCCGCACGGCCCGGCGCAGGAGCTCCACCCGCCGGGCCGGGTCGTCGTGCAGCAGCGTCGGCGCGTGCTTGTGCCGGGGGTCGAGCAGGTAGCGGGCGCCGGTCTCGACCACCACCGACAGCCCGAGCGCGTCCAGCCGGCGGCGTACGGCGGCCACCCGGCGGATCAGCCCGGGGGCGAACGGGTCCAGGTGGTCGTGGTCGAGGGTGAGCGCGACGCCCTGGTAGCCGAGGTCGGCGAGGACCGCTAACGCGTCGCCGAGGCGGTGGTTGGCGAAGCCGTTGGTGCCGTACCCGAAACGCAGCGCGCCCGGGCCGGGCAGCGGGTCGGGGACAGCTGTCATGTCGGCGAGATCAGTCGGGCCAGGCGGCGGCCGAGCGGGGCGGCCCCGGCCACGGCGAGGCCGAGCAGCCGGGCCCCGGCGCGGGCGGTGAGCGCGCCCTGCAAGGCGGGCAGCCCGGTGATCCCGGCCCCGACGGCGGCGCGCACCCGGGCCGGTGACGGGTCGGCGAGCACCCGGGCCTGCGCCCGGCCGTACCGGGCGGCGTACCCCGCCGCGAGCACCGCGGGCACCAGCTCCCCGAGCCGAAGGAAGGGCCCCCTCTTAACGCATCCAGTAGAGGAGGGGGCCCCGCTTAACACGGTGGGCCGGGCCGGGGTGGTGAACGCGATCAGCGCGGTGCCGGCCAGCGTGAGGCCCGGCAGACGCCGGTCCGCGCCGGTCACCTCGCGGCGGGACAGCGCGGTCACCGTCCAGGTGTGCGCGGCGACGGTGAGCGCTGCCGGCAGCGCCCGGACCACCCGGCCGCCGGACGCGCCGAGCAGCACGTCCAGCCCTCGGCAGGCGGCCATCACCGCCGGGCCGGCGGCGGTGTTCTTGGCGCGCAGGTCGTACCCCCAGATGGTGGCGGCGAGCGGGAGCGCGACCGCTGCCGCCCGGCGGCCCCCGGCGGCGGTGGCTACCGCGAGCCCGGCGGCGGTCAGGCCGGACGCGACGCCGAGTGCCACCGACGGGCGCACCCGGCCGGACGGGATCGGCCGCTCCGGCCGTTCGACAGCGTCCAGCCGCCGGTCCGCCCAGTCGTTGGCGGCCATCCCGGCCCAGTAGAGCAGCACCGACGCGCCGGCCAGGGCGGGCGTACGGCGGCTCAGCGCCCCGGCCGCGGCGGCACCGGAGAGCACGTCCCCGGGTACGGACAGCGCGGCCGGCGCCCGGACCAGCTCGGCCAGGTCGGCCAGGCGGGTCACGGCGACATCCGGGCGTGCAGGCCGGCGGTGAAGTCCCGCAGCACCGTCCACTGCTCGCCGAGCGCGTGGCCGGTCGGGCCGAGCGGGTCCTTGAAGAAGAACGCCAGCTCGGTCAGCGGGCCGTGGCGGCCGGCGGCGTGCGCGGCGGCGGTGAGCCGGGCCAGGTCCAGCACGAGCGGCGCGGCGAGCGCCGAGTCGCAGCCGTGCCAGGTGAACTCCATGCGCATGCCGGTGCCCAGGAAACCGGCGAACGTGACCAGATCCCAGGCGGTCTTGAAGTCGCCCAGCTCCTCGACGTACTCGATCCTGGTGCCACCCTGCGGCAGGTAGCCGAGCGTCTCGGCGAGCACCCGCTGCTTGCTGCCCACCTTCGCGGCGTTGGCGGCCGGGTCGGCGAGCGTGGCGCCGTCGCCGCCGCCGAGCAGGTTGGTGCCGGACCAGGAGCGCACGGCGAGGTGCCGCATCGCGAACATCGGCGCGAGCACCGACTTGAGCAGCGTCTCGCCGGTCTTGCCGTCGTGCCCGGCGTACGGCAGCCCGCGTTCGGCGGCGAGCGCGGCCAGGGCCGGCAGCCGGGCACCCGTGGACGGGGTGAAGTCCACGTACGGGCAGCCGGCGGTGAACGCCGCGTACGCGTACGCGGAGCTGGGCGGCAGCACGTCGGCCGCACTGGTCAGCGCCTCGCGCAGCGTGGCCAGGTCGCTGTGGGCCGGGTGCGGGGCGGGCGCCGGTTCGGTGGCGGCGACATTGACCACCACCACCCGATCCAGCCCGTGCCGGGTGCGGAACTCGGTCAGGTCGCGGACCACAGTGGCGATCCGCTCCCCCTGGTCGCCCTCGACCGGCGCGGGCCGTAGCGCCGCCTCGACGGCGGCCAGGTCGGGCGCCACGGCGTCGGCCAGCCGGCCGGGCAGCACCCCGGCGGCGGCGAGCGCCTCGGCGCGTTTGGTGAGCGGGGTGGCGACCACGTCGTGGCCGCCGAAGACGAGATCGGCGAAGCCCGGCAGGGCGGGCCCGCGCAGGGCGGGCAGCTCGGTCACGCATCCGGTCGGCGCGGTGAGCCCGGTCCGCAGGGCCAGCCCGCCGACCACTGCGGTGGTGGCGACCGAGCCGCGCGCACCCACCAGCCACACACCCGTACGCATTCGCGCTACCTCCCCAGGTAAAAGGCCGGTCCGCCGGTGCGGCCGGGGAATCCCGGTCCGGCCGCACCGGAGGGCCGTGCTGGTCGTGCCGGCGGACACCGGCGGCACGCTCCCCGGAGCCGGCCTCGTCCCCGCCGCGGGGCGCAACCGCGGCGGGCCCTCGCCGGCCGGCGCCGGTGAGTGTCGGGCGGGCCTGGCCCGCCTCGGATCAGGCGGAAGCTTCGGCCAGGGCGGGTTCCACCTCCGTCCAGGCGGCCCGCTCGGCCGAGCGGGTCACCGCGTCGAGCACGAGCTGGACCTGCAGCGCGTCGGCGAACGACGGAGCCGGGTCGGCGCCGGTGGCGACCGCCTCGACGAAGTCACGCGCCTGGTGGGTGAAGGAGTGCTCGTAGCCGATGATGTGGCCGGGCGGCCACCACGCACCCAGGTACGGATGGTCCGGCTCGGTCACCAGGATCCGGCTGAAGCCCTGCTCGGCGGCGGGCCGGGTGGCGTCCAGGAACTCCAGCTCGTTGAGGCGTTCCAGGTCGAACACGACGCTGCCGCGCGAGCCGTTGATCTCGACCCGCAGCGCGTTCTTACGGCCGGTGGCGAACCGGGTCGCCTCGTACGTGGCCAGCGCTCCCCCGTCGAGCCGGGCCACGAACACCGCCGCGTCGTCCACTGTCACCTGGCCTGTCGCGCTGCCGTTGCCGTCGGCCTGCGCGGCCAGGCCGCTCGACCCGGCGACCAGTGGCCGCTGGCGCACGAACGTCTCGGTCAGCGCGCTGACCCCGGTGATGAGCTGACCGGTGACGTACTGGGTCAGGTCGATGATGTGCGCGCCGATGTCGCCGAGCGCGCCGGAGCCCGCCCTGTCCTTCTGCAACCGCCACACCAGCGGGAACTGCGGGTCGACGATCCAGTCCTGGAGGTAGACCGCCCGGACGTGCCGGATCTCGCCGATCCGCCCGTCGGCCACCAGCTGCCGCATCAGGGCGACCGCCGGCACCCGCCGGTAGTTGAAGCCGCACATCGCGCGTACCCCGGACGCCCGGGCCCGGGCCGCGGCCTCGGTCATCTCCCGGGCCTCGGCGACGCTGTTCGCCAGCGGCTTCTCGCACAGCACGTGCTTGCCCGCGGCGAGCGCGGCGAGCGCTATCTCGCGGTGGCTGTCCCCCGGCGTGCAGATGTCGACCACGTCGATCTCGTCGGACTCGACGAGCCGCCGCCAGTCGGTGGTGTAGCCGTCCCAGCCGAGCCGGTCGGCGGCCTCGGCCACCTTCGGTTCGTCCCGGCCGCAGACGAGCGCCATCCGCACCCGGGCCGGCAGGTCGAACACCCGGTTCACGGTGCGCCACGCCTGGGAGTGCGCGGCGCCCATGAACGCGTAGCCGACCATGCCGACCCGCAGGATGCTGTCGTGACTGGACAAGGTGGGTCTCCCCCCGTGTGTCAGAACCCGAGCTTCAGGTAGTCGCTCGCGTTCTCCTTGGTGATCGTCTCGGAGGCGAGCACGATCTCCTTCGGTACCTGGAGTTCGACCAGGTCGGACATGCCCTTGCCCTGGCCGATCAGGCGGGCCAGGGAGATCGCCGAGGAGGCCATCGACGGGCTGTAGGTGACTGTGGCCTTGAGGACCGTGTTGTCGGCGGCGATGTCCTCCATGGCCTTCTTGGAGCCGGCGCCGCCGACCATGATGAATTCCTTGCGGTTGGCCTGGTTGACCGCGGCGAGCACGCCGATGCCCTGGTCGTCGTCGTGGTTCCAGACCGCGTCGATCTTCGGCAGCGCCTGGAACAGGCCGGTGGCGGCCTGCTGGCCGGAGTCGACTGTGAACTCCGCCGGACGCCGGTTGGCGACCTTGAACCCGTACGAGGCGAGCGTGTCGGCGAACCCCTTCGACCGTTCCTGGGTCAGCTCCAGCGACTCGATGCCGGGGATCTCGCCGATCACCGGGTTGCTCACGCCCTTGGCCTTGAGCTGCTCGGCGATGTAGGTGGCGGCGGCCACCCCCATGCCGTAGTTGTCGCCCTTGATCTGGCACCGGTAGGCGCGCGCGTCCGGGAAGGCCCGGTCCAGGTTCACCACCGGGATGCCGGCCTTCATCGCCTCCAGGCCGAACGCGTTGAGTTCCTTGCCGTCGTGCGGCAGCAGCACGATCACGTCGGGCTTCTGCGAGATCAGCGTGGACAGCGCCGCCCGCTGGGCCGCCGCGTCCGCGCCGGCCTCGACCGACTTCAGCTCCACGTCCTGGTACGCCCCGGCCTGCGCCTTGGCGTTGTTGGTGATGGCGGCGATCCAGCCGTGGTCGGCGGCCGGGGCGGAGAAGCCGATGGTCACCTTCTTGCCCGGCTCGGTGTTGGCGCCGGAACCGGCCGCCTTGGTCTGTGCCTCGGTCGGGCTCTGCTCGTTGCTTGTGCAGCCGGCGAGCAGCACCCCGGCGGAGACCGCGGCCCCGCCGAAGAGCAGCCGGCGGCGGGACAGGTCATGGCGCGGTGTTCTCATGACGCCTCCTGGGATGAGGTGGTGGGGTGGTTTCGGGTGTGGCGGGCCGGACCACCGTCGGTGCGACGGCAGCCGGGGTGTGCGCGGGTGGGGTCAGGTGGTGGTGGCCCGGTTGCGGGCGAGGAACTGGGTGAGACTGCCGAACTGCACCTGCTGGACCAGGACGGCGGCGACGATGATGCCGCCCTTGACCATGTTCTGGGCCTCGGCGGAGAGGTTGTTGATGGCGAACAGGTTGGTGATCGTGGAGAAGATGATCACCCCGAGCAGGGAGCCGATGATCGTGCCCCGCCCGCCGCTGAGCAGCGTGCCGCCGATGATCGCGGCGGCGATCGCGTCCAGCTCGTAGAGGTTGGCCATCGCCGCCTGCGCGGAGGTGGCCTGCGCGGTCAGCATGACCGCGGCGATGCCGCAGCACAGGCCGGACAGCGCGTAGAGGAGCACTGTGTGCCGGCGGACGTTGATGCCGGCCAGCCGGGCCGCCTCCGGGTTGCCGCCGACCGCCACCGTACGGCGGCCGAACGTGGTCCGGTTCAACAGCACCCAGCCGGCCGCCACCACCGCGACCAGGATGTAGACCAGCAGCGGGATGCCGAGCACGTTCGTGCTGGCGATGCCGTTGATGAACGTGTTACCCGACACCTGGGTCTGCTTGTCGGAGATCTCCGCCGCCAGCCCTCGGGCGGCGACGAGCATGGCCAGCGTGGCGATGAACGGCACCAGCCGCCCGTACGAGACGAGCAGCCCGTTGACCACGCCGACGGCGAGCCCGACGGTCAGCGCGGTGAAGATCATGCCGCCCGCGCCGTAGCTCTGCGTGGCCACCGTGGTGCACCAGACCCCGGCCAGCGCGACGATCGCGCCCACCGACAGGTCGATGCCCCCGCCGATGATCACGAAGGTCATGCCGACGGTGACCACGCCGACCACCGAGGCGAGCTTGAGGATGGTGAGCGTGTTGCCCCACACCCAGTTCGGGTCACCGTAGAGGTCGGGGCGGGTCAGGATGCCGATGACCACGAGCACCACGAGCACGGCGAGCAGGCCGAGGTTGCGCTTCGCGCCCTCCCCGCCGTCGCCGCGCCACCAGGAGAGCTTCGCCGGCGCGTCGACCTTGGCGGTCTCCGTCCGCTCCACCGGCGGCGACTGCGCGGGCAGCGAGGTGTCAGTGGCTTCGCTCATGCCGGTGTGCCTTCCATGAGGGACCCCGCCATGACGAGGTCGAGCACGGTGTTCTCGTCCAGTTCGCCGGCCGGCGCCTCGCGGACCACCCGGCCCTCCCGCATCACCAGCACCCGGTCGGCCAGGCCCAGCACCTCGGGCACCTCGCTGGAGACCAGCAGCACCCCGACGCCACGGGCGGCCAGATCGCGGATCACCTGGTACAGCTCGGCGCGGGCGCCCACGTCCACGCCCCGGGTCGGCTCGTCGAGCAGCAGCAGCCGGGTGTCCCCGAGCAGCCACCGCCCGACCACCACCTTCTGCTGGTTGCCGCCGGACAGCGTGCGCACCGGACGCCGAACGTCGCGGGGCCGCAGCTCCAGCGACGCGGCGATCCGGTCCGCCTCGGCGCGTTCCCGTCCCGCGTCGGTGAAGCCGAGGCGGGCGTACCTGCTGAACGTGGCGAGCGTGACGTTGCGGTAGATCGGTTCGCCGAGCAGCAGCGCCTGGCTCTTGCGCTCCTCGGGCGCCATGCCCATCCCGGCGCGCACCGCCGCGCCCACACTGCCGGGGCGCAGCGTCCGGCCGTCCACCCGGACCGTCCCGGCGTGCGCCCGGCGCGCGCCGAAGATGGTCTCCAGCAGCTCCGACCGGCCCGAGCCGACCAGCCCGGCGATGCCGACGATTTCTCCCGCCCGGACCCTGAGCGAGACGTCGGCGAACTCGCCGGGCCGGGTCAGCCCGTCCACCCGCAACAGCTCCGCGCCGCCCCCGTGGTCGGCCGGGCGCTGCGGGAAGACGTACTCGATGGTTCGCCCGGTCATCCGGGCCACCAGGTCGCGGGTCGGCGTCTCTCGGGCCGGCAGGCTCGCCGCCGTGGTCCGGCCGTCCTTGAGTACGGTGACCCGGTCGCCGATCTCGCGGATCTCCTCCAGCCGGTGCGAGATGTAGATGACCGCGATGCCCTGCGCGGTGAGTTCCCGGATGATCCGGAACAGGTTCGCCACCTCGTCGTGGGCCAGCACCGCGCTCGGCTCGTCCATGATGATCAGCCGGGCCTCGTGGGACAGCGCCCGGGCCATGCTGACGATCTGCTTGCCGGCGGCGGGCAGGTGCCGCACCAGCCGTCCCGGCGGGATCTCCGGGTGGCCGAGCCGGGCCAGGATCTGCCGGGTACGCCGGGCCATGTGCCCCCGCCGGACGAAGCCGAACCGGCGCGGCTCGTGGCCGAGGAACGCGTTCTCCGCCACCGACAGGTCGTCGACCAGGTCGAGTTCCTGGTAGATCGTCGCGATGCCGGCGCGCATGGCGGCCTGCGGGTTGGCGAACGCCGCCGGTTCGCCCCGCCACACGACCTCGCCGGAGTCCGGCCGGTGCACCCCGGCCAGCACCTTGATCAGGGTGGACTTGCCGGCGCCGTTCTGCCCCAGCAGGCAGTGCACCTCGCCGGCCCGCACCTCCAGTTGCACGCCGTCGAGCGCGCGTACCCCCGGGAACGTCTTGACGACGTCGGCGAGGCGCAGCACGACCTCGCCCGCGACGGCGTCGGCGGGCGCCTCGACCAGTGGTTTGCCGGTGTCGCTCATGCTGCCTCCCCGAACGCGAGGTCGCTCGCCAGCACGGCCGCGCCGGCGACGCCGGCGCGCGGGCCCAGCTCGGACAGGACGACCGGCAGGTTGCCGGTGGCCAGCGGCAGCGAGCGGCGGTAGACCACGCTGCGGATCTCGGCGAGCAGGATGTGGCCGAGCTGGGCCAGCCCGCCGCCGATCACGATCATCGACGGGTTGGTGAAGCTGACCAGCCCGGCCAGGACGCTGCCGACCCGCCGACCGCCGTCGCGGATGAGCTGGATGCAGGAGACGTCCCCCTCGATCGCCCCCTGCGCCACGTCGAGCGCCGTGACTACACCGCGGGCGGCGAACCGCTCGGCCAGCGCCGGGGAGACCTCGGTGCGGGCCGCGACAGTCGCCTCCCGGGCCAGCGCGGCGCCGCTGAACACCGCCTCCAGGCAGCCGACGTTGCCGCAGGAGCACATCGGACCGTTCGGGTCGACCTGGATGTGGCCGATGTCCCCGGCGCAGCCGTCGGTGCCCCGGTAGACCTCGCCGTGCAGGTAGATGCCGCAGCCGATCCCGGTGCCGATCTTGATGAACAGGAAGTCGTCGACCGAGTGGGCGACGCCGCCGTGCCGCTCCCCGATCGCCATGATGTTGACGTCGTTGTCCACCACCGCCGGGCAGCCGTGCTCACGGGTGAGCAGCTCGCGGACCGGGAACCGGTCCCACCCCGGCATGATCGGCGGGGAGACCGGCACGCCGTCGCGGAAGCTCACCGGCCCCGGCACGCCGATGCCGACCGCGTCGAGCCGCTCGTACGCGCCGTCCACCTTGGCCTTGTGCAGCAGCTCGTTGACGCGCTGGAGCGTCACCTTCGGGCCGGAGCGGATGTCGGCGGACTCGGTGTAGGCGGCCACCGGCTCCAGCCGGCCGTTGACCACCTCCACGTCGATCGAGCTGGCGCCCAGGTCGACAGCGGCGAACCGCAGGTGCGGGCTCAGCTCGACAAGGGTGGAGCGCCGCCCGCCCCGGGAGGCGGCCAGCCCGGCCTCGGCCACGTACCCGAGGGAGACGAGCCGTTCCAGCTCGGCGAGCAGGCGCGGGCGGGGCATCTGGAGGCGGTCGCCGAGTTCGGCGCGGGACACCGCGCCCTCGTCCCGGAGCAGCCGCAGAAGCCGTACGTGCAGGGGGTCGACCGTCCGCACCGGCAGTCACCTCCGCATCGGAAGTCCGTCACATCGACAGCGGCGATGTGTGTTGTGTCCGACACAGTAGGAGCCTTCCGGGCCGCATGTCCATAGCTTCGGCACGCCTGATGCAAACTTTTGTCCATACGAACAAAAGAAGCTCCGGATCATGAAAACGCGCCGCCCCGCCCGAGGACGTCCGGGCGGGGCGGCGCGGTGTGCGGCCAGCGATCAGTGGTGGGAGGACGTGTTGCCCTTCTTGCGCAGCTTGCGGTCGTCGCGCAGCTCGACGTAGGGCTCCTCGTCGGCCGGGTGCCCGGCCGCGATGGCGCGGCTGCGCTCCAACTCGGCGTCGAACTCCGCGCCGAGCAGGATCGCCACATTGCTCAGCCAGAGCCAGACCAGGAAGATGATCACGCCGGCGACCGCGCCGTACGTCTTGTTGTACGAGCCGAAGTTGCTGACGTAGAGCGCGAAGAGGCCGGACACCACGAGCCAGAGCACCACCGCGAGCACGCCGCCTGGACTGACCCAGCGGAAGCCGCCGTGCCGGGCGTTCGGCGAGGCCCAGTAGAGGATCGCGAACATCAGGCTCACCAGCACCAGCAGGACCGGCCACTTGGCGATGTTCCACACGGTGACGGCTGTCGAGCCGAGCCCGATCGCGTTTCCGGCCTGCTCGGCCAGGCCGCCGGTGAACACCACGATCACGGCGCTGATCAGCAGCATCACGCCGATCACCGCGGTCACGCCGAGGCGTACCGGCAGCGTCTTCCAGATCGGCCGGCCCTCCGGCACGTCGTAGATGCTGTTCGAGGCGCGCATGAACGCGGCGATGTAGCCGGATGCGGACCAGAAGGCCGCGATCAGACCGATGACAGCCGCGATGCTGGCCAGCCCGCCGGACTGGCCGGCCTGGTCGATGGCGCTCTCGATGATCTTGCGGATGTTCTCCTCCGGCACCGCCTGCCCGACGGTGTCCCGGACCCCCTCCGTGGCCCGGTCGCCGAGCAGGCCGAGCAGCGAGATCAGCACCAGGACGCCCGGGAAGATGGAGAGCACGCCGTAGTAGGTGAGCGCGGCGGCCCAGTCGGTCAGGCTGTCGTCCTGGAACTCCCGGACGGTCCGCTTGAGCGTCGCCATCCAGCCCGTCGCCGTCAGATCGGTCGGGCTGTCCGGACCGTCGTCCGGGCCCACCGGCCCCGTGTGGTCGCGCCCGTCGCGGGCGGGAGCCTCGTCGGCGGCCATCGCACCTCCTCGTCGCTCGTCGTCAGGCACGACATGCCCTGACCGGGGCGGCGATAACCCCCCGTCGGCAAAACCGGCCCGTCCGCCGCCGCCCCGCTCCCACTCCCGCCCTCCGCTCTGCATCCATCGGCGCACATGGTCACGCAGCGTGTCCGTCGCTCCGGCGGTTGCAGAGCAAGACGGGCGGGCGCCGCACCCCGCACCCGCCCGGACGGCACGCACGGCCGAAGATCGCGGCGAGTCGCCTTCCCCCCGGGCCACCACTCGCCACCATCTCCACGACGGTCACGAGGAGTGGAACCGCATGGGTGTCAAAAGGCGGTGGAGACACCCATGGCGTTCCACTCCGCCGTGCCCGCCGGCCACCGGCGCGCGGCGGGTCCGGCTCGCGGGCGGCGCCTGCGCCATTTCGGCGAAGCGGCGGGGTCGGCGCACGACCGATGCCGCCACCTCGGCGAAGTGGCGGCGGTCGCGCGGTTCCGGCCCACGAATCGCGTCCCCGGCGCGCTCCGCGGACGCGGCGGCATCCGGAAACCCGCCCGCCCCGGGAGAGCAGCCGCCCGGGACCGGCAGCGGCGAGAGGCAATACACCCTGAGTGACGACGGCCGATCAGCGAACCAGTTCTTCATCGTTGGAAAATCACCTGGAAGTTCGCTGGGAAGAGATTGCGGAAGCGCCCTTCGCCCGTCGGCGAAGCGGTCGCGAAACAGATTCAGAAATCTGTTTGACGGGTGAACCATTCCCCATTCCGTCACTCATTGCAATCACGTTAAGCAATGTTCCCAACGCGCGCGCAATTCGCGTATCGTGCCCCCTCGTGCCGCCCGTTCGCCCCTCCGACGAGACTCCCCCGAAACCCCGGCCGCCCTCCGGCGGACGACCGGGGTCCGATGTGGACGCCGAGGTGGTGTCGCTCCCGCCGGACGAGGGCAGCGTCGCCGGTCCGGAGTGGTCCGACGACGGGCCGGGCGAGACGCACCACCACAGCCGTGCCCTGCCGCACCACACCCCGGCGGAGACGCGGGACCACACTCCGGCCGGGACGCACGACGCCCCGGACGAGGCGCACGACACCCCGGATCAGGCCCACCAGGACGCTCGCGAACTGGCCGCCCGGTTCGAGGAGGAGAAGCCGGGACGGGTGCTCGCCGGAGGAGTCGGCTTCCTCTTCACCGGCGTCACCGTCGCGGTCGGGCTGCTGACGCTCTGGCAGGTGTTCTTCCCGCTGGCCCAGGGCAGCAAGTACTACCTCATCTTCTTCCTCGCCGGCATCCTGCCGATGGTGTTCCTCGCGTACCCCTCGGGGGTGCGGCTGCGGAGCACCAAGGCCGGCACGGACGACACGCACGACACGGACGACGCGGACGACCGGCGCGGACCCACGCCCGTGGACTGGCTGCTGGCCCTCGCCGCGCTCGTGGTCTGCCTCTACCCGGTGCTGCCGGTCGCCATCGGCGCGGGCGGCGGCGGGTACGACGCCTTCCTGGACCGGCAGGGCCTGCTGGATCCGCTGGACGTGGCGTTCGGCACCGGCCTGCTGCTATTGCTGCTGGAGGCGTGCCGGCGCACCACGGGATGGATCCTGCCGGCGGTCTGCGTGCTGTTCCTCGGATACGGCTACTACGGCGGGCTGCTGCCGCAGGCCTGGCCGGTGGCGCACGCGGGGCTCGACTTCGGGCAGCTCGTCGACGCGTTCTACAACTCCGACAGCGGCTTCTACGGCACGCCGCTCGACGTGGCCGCCTCGTACATCGTGCTGTTCACCATCTACGGCGCGGTGCTCGACCTGTCCGGCGCGGGCCGGTTCTTCGTGGAGCTGTCCGCCGCCGCGTTCCGCCGCTCCCGTACGGCCGCCGGGCGCACCGCCGTCGCGTCGGGCTTCCTGCTCGGCACGGTCTCCGGCTCCGGCGCCGCCACCACCGTCAGCATCGGCGCGGTGACCTGGCCCATCCTGCGCCGCGCCGGCTACCCGGCCGAGCGCGCGGGCGGCATGCTCGCCGCCGCCGGCGTCGGTGCGATCCTGTCCCCGCCCACGCTCGGCGCCGCCGCGTTCATCATCGCCGAGTACCTGGGCGTGTCCTACCTCCAGGTGCTCGGCTGGGCCACGGTGCCGACGATCCTCTACTACCTGGGCATCCTGCTCTCCGTCGAGATCGACGCCCGGCGCTCCGGGGTCCGGCCGGTGGTCATCGACACCGGCTCGGCATGGCGGCTGCTGGCCCGCTTCGGCTACCACTTCCTCTCGCTCCTCGTGATCATCGTGGTGCTGGCGCTCGGCGCGTCGGCGATGCGCGCGGTGGTCATCGCCACCGTCATCGCCGCCGTGCTGTCCTTCCTGGACCGGCGGCACCGGCTCACGCCGGCCCGGCTGGTGGCGGCGCTGCGCGACGGCGTACGCGGGGTGCTCGCGGTGAGCGCCGTGTGCGCCGCGGCCGGCATCATCACCGCCACCACCACGAAGACCGGGCTCGGGCCGCAGGCCGCCTCGCTGCTGATCGGCGGCGCGCAGGCGGTCAGCTCGGAGCCCGCGGTGGTGCTGGCGCTGACCGCGGTGCTCGCCGCTGTCGCGCTCAGCCTGCTGGGGCTCGCGGTGCCGGTCACCGCGTCGTTCGTCATCGGCTGGGTGATCATCGGCCCGGCGCTGCTGGACCTGGGCGTCGCCGCGCCCGCCGCGGCCATGTTCGTCTTCTACTTCGCGGTGCTGTCCGAGGTCTCGCCGCCGACCGCGCTCGCAGCGGTCGCCGCCGCCGCCGTCACCGGCGGCCGCCTGGTGCCGACCATGTGGCAGACCCTGCGGTACGCGCTGCCGGCGTACCTGATCCCGCTGGCCTTCGTGATCACGCCGACCGGCCTCGGGCTGCTCGGCATCGGCGGGGTCGGCCGGATCGTGACAGCCGGTCTGGTCTCCGCGCTCGGCGTGGCGGTGCTGGCGGTCGCGGCCGGCGGCTGGCTGCCCGGCGTGGGCCCGGCCGGCGTGCCGGAGCGGATCGTCGGCGCGGTCGCCGGGCTGGTGCTGCTCTGGCTGGAACCACTGCCCATGGCGATCGGCGCGGCGCTCGCCGCGCTCGCGGTCGCGGGCGTGTACGTCCGACGTGGCGCCGCCGGGCACGCCGGCCGCCCGGCGGTCGAAAAATCCGTGGACCTTGGGGAGGAGAGAGAGTGGGACGTATCGACGCGAGGATAGTGGCGGGCGTCGGGGCACTTGTCCTGGTCGCCGCCGGTGCCGCCGGCTGCGGGGGCCGTCAGGACGGCGCGACGAAGGACGACGCTGCCCGCGAGGTCAGCTGCAAGGTCACCAAGGACACCCGGGTCGGCATCGCCACCGGCAACGCCACCGGCGTCTACTACGTGGTCGGCAACGCGCTCGCCGGTGAGCTGAGCAAGACCACCGACGGCAAGCTCACCGGGACGGCGGCGGAGACCGGCGCCTCGGTGCAGAACGTCGAACAGCTCGTCGCCGGCCAGTACGACGTGGCGTTCTCGCTGTTCGACACCGCTGTCAACGCGGTGCAGGGCAAGGGAAGCTTCACCGCGCCGCAGCCGGTCAAGGCGCTGGCCCGGATCTACGACAACTACACCCAGGTGGTCGTACGGGCCGACGCGGGCATCACGTCGGTGGCCGACATGAAGGGCAAGAAGATCTCCACCGGCTCGCCGAAGTCCGGCACCGAGGTCATCGCCAACCGGCTGCTCACCGCCGCCGGGCTGGACCCGGCCAAGGACGTCCAGGCGCAGCGGCTGGACCTCACCAAGACGGTCGACGGCATGAAGGACGGCAGCATCGACGGCTTCTTCTGGTCCGGCGGCGTGCCGACCGGCGGGGTCACCGACCTGTTCACCACGTCCGGCGACAAGGTGAAGTTCGTCGACATCAGCCCGCTGCTGCCGAAGATGGCCGAGCTGAACCCGGCGTACCAGGCGGGCACCATCGGCAAGGACATCTACCGGACCTCGGCCGACGTGCCCACCATCGTGGTGCCGAACGTGCTGCTGGTGCGGGAGAACCTCGACGCCGACGTGGCCTGCGCGATCACCCGGACGGTCTTCGACTCCAAGGACGCCCTGGCCCAGGCGAACCCGGCGGCGAAGGGCATCGAGCTGGGCAACGCCCGCAAGACCGACCCGGTGCCGCTGCACCGCGGCGCGGAGCGGGCACTGAGCGACCTCGGCGCGAGCTGACCTGAACGGGCCGGGTCCGGACGCGCGTCCGGGCCCGGCCCGCCCGACCCGACCCGGAGACCCCCGTGCCGCTGCCCCATCCGGCTCGCGTACGCCGGCACCACCGCTCCGCGGACCGCACCGGACGCCTCCGCTCGGTCCGCGTCCAACTGCTGGCCCCGATCCTGGTCGCCACGGCCGGCCTGGTCGTGCTCGGCGGGGCGCAGACCGACGCCGCGCTGGACGCGTCCGCCGACGCCGACCGGGCCCGCGTGCTCGCCGGCACCGCCACCGCGACCGTACGCCTGGTGCACGAGCTGGAACGCGAGCTCGGCGAGACGGCCGCGCTACGCCAGCGTGGCGGCACGTCCGGCCGACCGCTCGTGGACGCGCAGCGGCGCCGGGTGGACACCGCTGCCGAGCGGTACCGCGCGGCGCAGGGTGACGCCCGCCGGGCCGCACCCAACCTGACAGCCGTGCTCAACGACGCCAGCCGGCGCCTGGACAAGCTCGCGCCCACCCGGGAGCAGGCGGTGGCCGGCGCGGACGCCGATCCGGCATACGTGTCGCTCGTGGAGTCCCTGCTCGCGGTCGCGGACGCGCTGCCGAGCCAGCTGCGCGACGCCGACCTGGCCAACCAGGCCCGCGAGGTGGCTTCGGTGGCCGCCCAGGAACACCTCTCCGCGCTGGAACGCGACCTGCTGCGGGCGGTGTTCGTCAGGGGCGGACTGGAACGCGGCGAGCTGGCCCGGCTGGGCCGGCTGCGGGGTGCCCGGGAGCAGCGGCAGGCCGAGTTCCTGCGGATCGCCGCCGGGCCGGCGAGGACCGCCTGGTACCGCGTGGTCGACGGCGCGGACGTGACAGCGGCCCGGCGGATGCGCGACACGGTGCTCGACACCGACGGCACGCCGGAGGCGCTGAAGACCGACGGTGACGCCTGGTACGTGGCGCAGAGCGGCACGATCCGCCGGTACAACCTGCTCGGCCGGGACCTGTCCGACGGGCTGGACCGGGACGCGGCCGACCTGGCCGCCGCGGCCCGGCTGCGCGCGGTGCTGACCGCCGGGGCGACGAGCACCGTCGCGCTCGGCTCGCTCGTCACCGCCGTGCTGCTGGCGGTGCGCACCAGCCGCCGGTTGCGCCGGCTGCGGGTGGCCGCGCTGACCATGGCGAACCGGGAACTGCCGGAGCGGATCACCGCGATCGCCGCGGGCGAGCGGGCGCCGGCCGACGGTCCGGCGACCCGGATGACCGACGGGATCCGGCGGGGTCAGGACGAGGTGGCGCAGGTCGCCGAGGCGTTCGACACGGTGAACCGGGCCGCGCTGCGGCTCGCCGGGCAGCAGGCCGAGTTGCGGCTGGACGTGACCCGGATGGCGGAGGCGCTGGCCCGGCGCATCCGTACGCTCATCACCCGGCAGTTGCGGCTGCTCGACGACTTCGAACGCGAGGAGACCGACCCGGACGCGCTGGCCCGGCTCTTCGCGCTGGACCACCTCGCCGCCCGGCTTCGGCGCAACGGGGAGAACCTGCTGGTCCTCGCCGGTGGCGAGCCGGGCCGGGGGCACGAGGGCGCGTTGCTGCTGGACGACGTGGCACGGGCGGCTGCCTCCGAGATCGAGGACTACCCGCGGGTGGAGATCGACGTGCCGACCGCGGCGGTGCACGGCGCGGCGGCCGGCAACCTGGTGCACCTGCTGGCCGAGTTGCTGGAGAACGCCACCGTCTACTCGCCACCGGAGGCGCGGGTGCTGGTGGACGGCCGGCGCACCGTCGACGGGCTGGTGCTGCGCGTGCACGATCAGGGCATCGGCATCAGCGAGAGCCGGCTGGCCGAGATCAACGAACGGCTCGCCGCGCCGGCGATGCTCTCCAGCGCCGCCGCCGGCAGCATGGGCCTGCACGTGGTGGCCCACCTGGCGGCCCGGCACGGGATCCGGGTGCAGTTGCACAACCCCGGCGCCGGCACTGTGGCGCAGGTGGACGTACCGGAGTCGGTGCTGACCCGGGTCGAGTCGGTGGCGTCCCGGCCGCCGGCCGAGCGGCGCCCGCACGGGCGCGGCGCGCCGTGGTTCAAGAACGCGCCTGTCCTGCGGCCGCAGGTCGGTTCCCGCGACCTGGTCACCAGCGCCCCGGCGGCCGGAGGGCCGGTGCGCGGCGTCGCCACGGTACGGGCGCCGGGTGGCGCGCTGCTGGCGCCGAGCGCGGCGCGGATGCGGCCGGTGAGCGTGCCCCCGGCGCCGGTGTCGACCACCGCCGCCGGGCTGCCCCGGCGGCCGCTGGGCGGGCACCTGCCGGGGTCGATGCCGCCCGCCGCCGCGCCGCCGCCCGCGACCGACCTGCTCGACCCCGAAGTGGTACGCGCCCGGCTGTCCGCCCTCGCCGAGGGGGTGGCCAGCGCGACGCGCCGTGCCCCGAACACCACACCACCCAACGGGAGAAGACCATGAACCCACCCGCTTCCACCGGGCTCGACTGGCTGCTGGCGAACTTCGCCGAGCAGGTGCCGGACGTCTCGCACGCGCTCGCGGTCTCCGAGGACGGGCTGCGGTTGGCGTCGTCGCCGGATCTCTCCACGGACCAGGTCGACCAGCTCTCGGCGGTGATCAGCGGCCTGGCGAGCCTGACGGTGGGCGCGGCGCGGCTGATGTCCGCCGGCCGGGTGCGCCAGCAGATCGTCGACATGGACGGCGGTGTGATGCTGGTGATGGCGGTCGGCGAACGGGCGCTGCTCGGCGTGCTGGCCGCGCCCGGCTGCGATCTGGGCCAGATCGGTTACGAGACGGCGACGCTGGTGCAGCGGGTGGCGGAGGCGCTGGAACCGGCGGTCCGCCGGTGAGCCGCCGCCCGGTGCGGCTGGTGGCGGCGCTGCTGGCGACGGTGCTGGTGGCCGGCTGCGGCGCCGAGGACACCACTCCGCAGGCGTGGCACGGGGGGCGGATCTTCCTGGCCACCGGCAACACCACGGGGGTCTACTACCAGCTCGGCGGCGGGTACGCCGACCTGATCACCCGGCACGTGCCCGGGTACGAGGCGCGCGCGGAGCCGACCGGCGCGTCGGTGGAGAACATCACCCGGGTGGCCAGCGGCGACATGGAGATCGCGTTCAGCCTGGCCGACACGGCGGCGGACGCGGTCGACGGCCGCGGGGCGTTCGACAAGCAGCCGCAGCCGGTACGTGCGCTGGCCCGCGTCTACAGCAACTACACGCACGTGATCGTCCGTACCGACGGCAAGATCGAGAGCTTCACCGACCTGCGCGGCAAGCGCGTCTCGACCGGTTCGCCGAAGTCCGGGACCGACATCATCGCCGGGCGTCTGCTCACCGCCGGCGGCATCGACCCGAACACCGGTATCCAGCGGCTCAACCTGTCGTTGCCGGAGACGGTCAAGCGGATGCGGGCGAACACCCTGGACGCCATGTTCTTCTCCGGCGGCCTGCCCACGCCCGGCGTGAAGGACCTGCTCTCCTCCGCGCCCGGGAAGTTCCGGCTGCTGCCGCTGAACGAGCTGATCGAGCCGTTGGGCGCCCGGTTCGGCGGCGTCTACACCACCGCCACGCTGCCGAAGGAGGTCTACGGCACGGCGGCGCCGACGCCCACCATCACGGTGGCGAACGTGATCCTGGTGGCGGCGGACATGCCGGAGCAGCTCGCGTACGACCTGACCCGGGTGCTCTTCACCTGGCAGGGCGACCTGATCCAGGTGCACCCGGAGGCGGCGAACTTCAACCGGGCCAGCGCGGCCGCGACCGGCCCGATCCCGCTGCACCCGGGCGCGGCCCGGTTCTACCGCGACGGCGGCTGAGCGCGGGGCGGTCCCCTACGGCGTCCAGTCGCGCCGCAGCAGGCCGTAGAGCGCCATGTCGGCGAAGCCGTCGCCGTCGTACCCGCGTTCCCGCAGGGTGCCCTCGTGGACGAAGCCGCACCGCTCGGCGGTACGCCGCATCGCCGTGTTGCCGGCCAGCGTCTCGATCTCCAGGCGCCGCAGGTTGCGGTTGCGGAAGCCGTACCGGCAGAGCAGCCGGATCACGTCGGTGCCGTGACCCTGGCCGCGCGCCTCGGGCAGCAGCGTGATGCCGAGGTGGGCGAACCCGTTGAACGCGTTGATCCCCCACAGCGTGCCGGCGCCGAGGAACGTGCCGTCGGCGACGGTCTCGGCCAGCAGCGACACCGAGGACCGGGCGTCCGGCTGCTCGCCGGCGCGCTTTTCCAGCCGGGCCCGGACCTGGCCCACGTGCTGCGGCAGGAACGGCTCGTCGTCGGTGACCAGGTGCAACTCCGGATCGCTGTCCAGGCGGAAGATGGCCGGCGCGTCGTCGGGGGTGGGCGGGCGCAGCCGGACGCGCTCGGTGGCGAACATCCCGCGACGCTAACCGCGCGACTGTGAGGTCGACAATCGGATTTGGTCCCCTACCGGCCCGGGCGACGTGACGCCGGGACCGGACCCGCCCGGGTCGTCGCGCTCTTCCTCGACGGCGCCCGCCCACGTGCCTAAACTAAGGACTTAGCTAACCGAGGAGGTTGCGCCATGTCGGCCGAGGCTGTGCACTACAACATGCATGATGCCAAGACTCATCTGTCGCGCATCATCGAGCGGGTGGAACGCGGCGAAGAGATCATCATCGACCGGGCGGGCACCCCCGTGGCGAAGGTCGTACCGCTGGTGCGCCGGACCGACCGCACGGCGATCGGCTCCCTCGCGGGGCAGGTGGACCTCTCGGGTGACTGGGACTCGCCTCAGACCAACGCCGAGATCGCCGCCGACTTCGGGATCGGCGCATGACCCTGCTGCTGGACACCCACGTCGCGCTCTGGGCCATCACCGGCGACGCCACCCTCGGCGTCGAGTTCCTCGACCGGCTACGCCACGACCCCGATGTCTTCCTCTCCCCGGTCAGCCTCTGGGAGATCACCATCAAGCAGCAGGCGGGAAAGCTCTCCGGTCCTCCCGACCTCGCGGAACGGGTGCGGGACATGGGGTTCCGTGAACTCCCGGTGACCCACGACCACGCCATCACCGCAGGCCGCCTGCCGCCGCATCACCGTGATCCGTTCGACCGCATGCTGGTGGCGCAGGCGGTCACGGAGAACCTGACCCTGGCCACCCGCGACGCCTCCATCCCGCTCTACGAGGTCGACGTCCTCAAGGTGTAGACCTCAGACGTCGGCGGGCGTGGTGGCGGCCCGCGCCGCCGCTACCAGCCGGGCGGTCTCGGCGGCCACGTCCTCGTCGTCCGCGGGCGTCCCCGGGTCGTAGCGGACCGTCCAGGTCAGGCCGTCGACCCCGGGCACCCGCCGGGCCGCGATCCGGCCGGAGCCGCCGGGCATCTCGTGGTGCGAGGTGTACGCCACCGAGCCGGTGACCCGGTCCCGGACCTGGTGCGGCAGGTCACCCGGGTCGACGAGCAGGTACGTCTCGGGGTGGCTGTCCGCCACCACCAGGTATCCGTCGCGCTCGGCGACCGGCTCGGCCGGGGTGACTGTCAGTTCCCGGCCGGACCAGACCGCCTTGAGGATGTCGTGCCAGCCGAGGCGGTCCACCCGGCCGGGCAGCCAGAGCCCGCGGTTGCTGGCGACCAGCACGCCGTCGTTGCCGCCCTCGCCGGTGCCGGCGGCGGCCCAGGCGAGCACCCGCTCGTCGGCGGCCAGCGGCGGCCGGTCGGCCGACGGGAGTTTCGGCCGGCGGTTGAACAGTCCCATCACAATCCTCCGGCGGCCTGCTCGCGCAGTGCCCGTGCGTGCTGTTCCAGCGAGAGCAGTTCCCCGAACAGGGCGAAGTACTCGTCCTTGTTGCTCACCGGGTTGACCCGCTGGATCTTCGACTTGAGGTCACGGATGCGGCCGGTGACCGAACTCCACTGGAGCCGCGCCATGGTGATCGAGACGTACCTCGGGTCCGGCTCGCCGTCGATGCGCAGCGGCTCCACCGCCAGCTCACCGATGAGCGCCTGCCCGGCCAGGTCGTCGCAGGCGTCGCGGACCCGCTCGATCCAGACCGCACCGCCGGTGGCGGCGGACGCGCCGCCCGCCGCGGCCACTGCGGCGCGTACCGAGACGTGCACCGGGTGCTGGTAGTCGGTCACCTCGACCGCGTCGAACATCGGACCGGCCAGCACCGGCTCCTGCAACGCCAGCTTCAACGCCTCCCGCTCCACCATGGACCGAGGGCTGTCCACACTGGGCGCATTCCGGCCGGGGCGCGCGGACGCGGCAGGCGTACCGGGTGCCGGTTGCCCGTTCGCCGCGCCGAGCACCGCGCGCTGCACGGGCTCGATCTCCATGCCGAGGTCACCGGCGAGTTTGCGCACGTACTCCGGGCGCTTCTCCCGGTCCTTGATCTTCGCTACGAGAGGCGCGGCGCGGCGCATGGCCTCGACCCGGCCGTCGACGGTGTCCAGGTCGAACCGGCTGATCACGTGCCGGAGGGCGAAGTCGACGAGCGGTTCACGGCGGGCCACCAGGTCGCGCACGGCCAGGTCGCCCTTGGCCAGGCGCAGCTCGCACGGGTCCATGTTGTCGGGGCTGACCGCGATGAACGTACGCCCGACGAAGCGCTGGTCGTCCTCGAACGCACGCAGCGCGGCCTTCTGACCGGCGGCGTCACCGTCGAAGGTGAAGATGATCTCGCCGGCCCGCTCGTCGCTGTCGAACAGCACCCGGCGCAGCACCGAGATGTGGTCGCCGCCGAACGCCGTGCCGCAGGTCGCCACCGCTGTCGGCACGTCGGCGAGGTGACAGGCCATCACGTCGGTGTAGCCCTCGACCACCACCACCTTGCCCTGCTTGGCGATCTCCCGCTTGGCCTGGTCGATGCCGTAGAGGACGTGCGACTTCTTGTAGATCGGCGTCTCGGGGGTGTTCAGGTATTTCGGGCCGTCGTCGTCGTCGAAGAGCTTGCGGGCGCCGAAGCCGATCACATCACCGGTGATGTCCCGGATCGGCCACATCAGGCGGCGGCGGAACCGGTCGATCAGCGAACCGGAGCGGGCCGGGCGGGACAGGCCGCCGGTGACCAGCTCGTCGTGGGTGAAGCCCTGCTGGCGCAGGTGCTTGGTGAGCAGGTCCCACCCGTCGGGGGCGAAGCCGCAGCCGTACCGCTCGGCGGCGGCCCGGTCGAAGCCGCGCCCGGCGAGGAACTCGCGGGCCGGGCGGGCGCCGGCGGTGGTGAGCTGGGCCCGGTAGAACTCGACGGCGGCGGCGTGCGCGGCCACCAGGCGCTGCCGCTGCCCCTGCTGCGGGCGGGCACGCGGCGTGGACCGGTCTTCCTCGACGTAGCGCAACTGGATGCCGGCGCGGTCGGCCAGCCGCTCCACCGACTCGACGAAGCTGAGGTGCTCGGCGTCCATCAGGAACTTGATCGCGTCGCCGCCGACCCCGCAGCCGAAGCAGTAGAACACGTTGCGGGCGGGCGAGACGTTGAACGACGGGCTCTTCTCGTCGTGGAACGGGCAGAGCCCCTTGAGGTTGCCGCCGCCAGCCGACTTGAGCGTCACCACCTCGGAGATGACGTCCGCGATGGCGGTGCGCTCGCGGACCAGCGCGATGTCCTCGTCCCGGATCCGCCCCGCCATGACCGCCACCCCCTCGGCGTACATCCTGCCCTGCCGGACCGACGTTCCGGCGGCCGGGGGGACGGGCGTGTGGCCGACCTCGCCCGCCCGCCGGCTCAGGCCGAGCGGGCGGCGGCGGGGTCGCCGATGCGCGGGAACGGCTCGATGGAGAAGACCACCTCGACCGGCACCTCGAAGTACGCGGCGATGCGCAGCGCCAGGTGCAGGCTGGGCCGGAACTCGCCACGCTCCAGGTAACCGACGGTCTGGTAGTGCACACCGAGCGCGTCGGCGAGCTGCCGCCGGGAGATGCCCCGTTCGGCGCGCAGCACCGCGATCCGGTTGTGCACGGTCTCGCTCATCGACGCCCTCTCATCCGACCCGCTGCATGGCCCGCTCCCGCCGGGCCGCGACCCGCGAGCCGGACTCCCGGCGGGCCATCCGGCGCAGCACCACCGGGGCCAGCACGAGCCCGAGCACCGCCCAGGCGCCGAGCACGCCGACCGTCTCCAGGTGCCGCCAGGAGCCGCCGAGTTCGACAGCCGCCAGGTCGCCCGGGAGCAGCGCCGAGCGCATGCCCAAGCCTAGCCAGTAGAGCGGGAACACCTGGGCGACGCCCTGGAGCCAGCCGGGCAGGCCGTTGATCGGATAGAAGATGCCGGACAGGGCGATGAGACCGAAGATCGGCATCACCACCAGGCCCATGTTGCGCGGGTTCTCGATCAGTGAGCCGATCACCGCGCCCAGCGGCAGCGTCGCCACCAGTCCGAGCGGCACCACCCAGGCGAGCGTGAGCCAGGCGCCGGGGTCGCCGAGCCGCAGCCCGTCGAGGAAGAACAGGCCGGGGGTGAGCTGGATGACCACGCCGATCAGCGCGACCGCCGAGACCAGCACGATCTTGCCGACCAGATAGCCGAGCATGCCGTCCGGGATGGCCTTGGCGCGCAGCAGCGTGCCGTCCTCCCGGTCGATGACGAGCTGGTTGGCCAGCCCGAGCAGACCGCCGAAGAGCAGGCCCATGCCGAGCGCGCTGGGCAGCGTACGGGCGCCGAGGGAGAAGTCCGTGCCGGGCACCGTCGAGCCGCGCATCCAGAACACGGCGACCAGCAGCACCACTGTGGGGAAGAAGTAGGTCCAGAGATCCTGGCCGTTGGTGAACGTGGCGCGCAGCTCGATCACGCCGCGCCGCAGCCCGGCCCGCAGCGCGTTGGTGGTCGGGTTCATCGGTTCGCCTCCTGCTGCCACACCCGCTCGGTCCGGCCGGTACGGATGCCGGTCTCCTCCTCGTGCACCAGCGTCAGGTACGCGTCCTCCAGGCTGGCCCGGCGCACCTCCAGCTCGCGTATCCGGTCTCCGTGTTCGCGGAGCAGGTCGCGCAGGAACGCGGTGGCGTCGGCGGTGGCGTGCACGTACCGCTCGCCGTCGCGGGTCCAACGGACCTCGGCGTCCCCGGCGACGCGCCGGGCAAGCTGGTCCGGTGAGCCCTCGGCGATGATCCGGCCGCCGGCCAGGATGAGGATGCGGTCGGCCAGCTTCTCCGCCTCGGCCAGGTCGTGCGTGGTCAGCATGATCGTGGTCTCGTCCAGGTCGGCCAGGCGGTGCACCAGCTCGTGGAACTCGCGCCGCGCGGCCGGGTCGAAGCCGACAGTCGGCTCGTCCAGGAAGAGCAGTTCCGGCCGGCCGACGATGCCGACCGCCACGTCGAGGCGTCGGCGCTGGCCACCGGAGAGCCTGGCCACCCTGCTGCCGGCGTGCGCGCTCAGCCCGACGGTCTCCAGCAGGTCGTCCACGGGCCACGGGCGCGGGATCCGGTCGGTGGCGTACGGCGCGTAGAAGTCGCCGAGGTGGGCGAGCAGGTCCCGCACCCGCCACTTGCCGTGGTCGCGCCAGGACTGGAGCACCACGCCCAGCCGCGCGCGCCACCGCTCGTCGCCGCGGGCCGGGTCGACGCCGAGCACCCGTACCGTGCCGGCCGAGGGCAGCCGGAAGCCTTCGAGGATCTCGATGGTGGTGGTCTTGCCCGCGCCGTTGGGCCCGAGCAGCGCCAGCACCTCGCCCCGCCGGGCGGTGAGGTCGACGCCGTGCAGCACGTCGACGGCGCCGTAGCGCATGCGCAGATCCCGCACGTCGAGGACGAGATCCTCGTCGGGAGGTCGGGGGGACGCGACGGCCCCCGGGAGTTCGACCGCAGTCATGCCCCGGAATGTAGCATCCCTACTACAATTCGAGGTATACCCGCTCGCCGTGGGACGGTCAGCGGATCCTGGTCAGGCCGGGACGGCGGCGGCCTCCTCGGCCTCGACGGCGGCGTTCCAGGCCGGCTTGGTGGAGCGCCAGCCCTCGTCGTCCAGGCCCTGCCGCCAGTAGCCGGAGATGGACAGGTCGTCCCGCGGCACGCCGCGCTCGACCCGCAGCAGCCGCCGCAGTTCCTTGACCGCGCCGGCCTCGCCGTGCACGAACGCGTGCACCCGGCCGGGCGGGAACTCCAGCGCCCGGACCGCCTCGACCAGCGGCTCGCCGTACGAGCGGCCGTCGCGGTGCAGCCAGCGCACCTCGACAGCGCCCGCGCCGGCCAGGGGCAGCTCGTCGGCCGGGCCGCTCACCTCGACGTACACCTTGGCCCGCGCGCCCGCCGGCAGCCGCTCCAGGGCGGCGGCGATGGCCGGCAGCGCGCTCTCGTCACCGGCCAGCAGGTGCCAGTCGGCCGCCGGGTCCGGCGCGTACGCGCCGCCCGGCCCGGTGAACAACACCCGGTCGCCGGGACGCAGCGCCGCCGCCCACGGCCCGGCCAGCCCCTCGTCGCCGTGGTGCACCACGTCCACGGTCATCTCACCGGCCGCGGCGTCCCAGGCCCGCACCGTGTACGCGCGCAGCCGCGGCCACTGCTCCGCCGGGAACTCCCGCTTGATCGTGGCCAGGTCGACCGGGTACGGGTAGGTCACCCCGGCCGGCGGGAAGACGAACTTCACGTAGTGGTCGGTGTACGCGCCCACCGGCAGCCCGGCCAGCTCGGCGCCGCCCAGGACCAGGCGGATCAGGTGTGGGGTGGGCCGCGTGGTCCGGACGACCGTGGCGGCGGTGAGCTTCTTCGGGCGGTCCGTCATGCTGCTTAGGCTAGCCTAAGTTCACGGATCCGGTCCCGGGGCGGTGCGGTCAGCCCGGCGACACCAGGCGGGCGTGCCAGGCCAGCGCGGCCGGATCGGTGAGCGAGGCGACCTGGTCGATCACCACGCGCAGCCGCGCGGCGTCGTCCGCCGCGTCCCGCCACAGCGGCGCGAACACCGGGTCGAGCACGTCGGGCGCCCGGTCCAGCAGCGCCGTCACCAGCCCGGCGAGGACGTCGCGCTGCCGCGCGTACCGGCCCTCGGCACCGGGGCGGCGCATCACGTACCGCAGGGCGATGCCCTTGAGCAGCGCGCACTGCGCCCGGATCCGGCGCGGCACCACCAGGTCGGCGGCGTACCGGCGGTGCGGGCCGGGACCGTGGCGCTGCTGCGTGGCGGCCACCACGCTGGAGACGAACCGACCGGTGAGCACGCTCGTGGTGGCCTTCAGCGCGGCGAGGGCCCGGTGGCTGCCGTCGTACGCGGCCAGCGGCGCGAGCACCGGATCGGCGAGCAACTCGGCCAGCACCTCGCCCAGGTCCTCCGGCGCCTCACCGGAGTAGGTGGCGGCCACGTCGGCACAGAGCGCCCGCCGCTCGTCCGGGTCGGCCAGCAGCGGGCGCAGGTCCACGTACCCGCCGTGGATGCCGTCCTCGACGTCGTGCACCGAGTACGCCACGTCGTCGGCCCAGTCCATCACCTGGGCCTCCAGGCAGCGCCGCGAGCCGGGCGGGGCGCCCTCGCGCAGCCAGTCGAAGACCGGGCGGTCGTCGGCGTACACGCCGAACTTGCGCTCGCCGGGGCGGCGCGGCCACGGGTACTTGCTCACCGCGTCCAGCGCGGCCCGGGTCAGGTTCAGCCCGGCCGAGCGCCCGTCCGGGGTGAGCACCTTGGCCTCCAGCCGGGTGAGCACCCGCAGCGTCTGCGCGTTGCCCTCGAACCCGCCGCCGGCGGCGGCCAGCTCGTCCAGCGCGTACTCGCCGTTGTGCCCGAACGGCGGGTGACCCAGGTCGTGGGCCAGCCCGGCGGTGTCCACCACGTCGGGGTCGCAGCCGAGCCGGGCGCCCATCTCGCGGGCGATCTGCGCGACCTCCAGCGAGTGGGTCAGCCGGGTACGCAGGAAGTCGTTCGTGCCGGCGGTGTGCACCTGCGTCTTCGCGGCGAGCCGCCGGAACGCCGCCGAGTGCAGCACCCGGGCGCGGTCCCGCTCGAACGGCGACCGGCCGTACCCGGTGTCCTTCGGCGCCTCGTCGACCAGCCGCGCCGCGTCGCTCACCTCTGCCGGACTGGCAGGTGGTCGCGACTGCGGGGCTCGCAAGACCGCCTCACTCCTCGCGCTCCCGGAGAACGCAGAACTCGTTGCCCTCCGGGTCGGCGAGCACCGTCCACTCCACGTCTCCCTGGCCGATGTCGACGTGCCGCGCGCCCATGTCGACCAGGCGCTCGACCTCGGCCTCCATGTCGGCCGGGCGCAGGTCGATGTGCAGCCGGTTCTTCCCCTCCTTCGCCCCGGCGACCGGGACGAAGACGAGACCGGGCAGCGTGTCGGGGGTGCGGCGGATCTCCACCTCGTCCGGCTTGTCGGTGATCACCTGATAACCGAGCGCCTCCGCCCACCAACTGGCGAGCCGGGACGGGTCCCGGGCGTCGACTACCAGGTTCTCCCAGACGGCGGTCATGTGGACACCCCTCCTGATCGACACGCGGCGGAAGCTCAGGTTACGCCGAGGTGGCCGGAAAGGCGCGCCGGGCGGTACGCGGGGCCGTCGATGGACACCGGCGGCCCCGCGTCGGCGTCAGCGGGAGTCGGAGCCGGCGGTGGTGATCGCGGCCCGTCCGGCCTCCAGGCGCGCCACCGGCACCCGGAACGGCGAGCAGGAGACGTAGTCCAGCCCGACGGAGTGGAAGAAGTGCACCGAGTCCGGGTCACCGCCGTGCTCGCCGCAGACGCCGAGCTTCAGGCCGGGGCGGGCCGCCCGGCCCTCCTCGGCGGCGATGCGGATCAGCCGGCCGACGCCGTCGGTGTCGATCGACTCGAACGGCGAGATGCCGAAGATGCCCAGCTCCAGGTAGCGCCAGAAGAACGCGCCCTCCACGTCATCGCGGGAGAAGCCCCAGCCCATCTGGGTCAGGTCGTTGGTGCCGAAGGAGAAGAACTCCGCCGCCTCGGCGATCTGCCCGGCGGTCAGCGCCGCCCGGGGCACCTCGATCATCGTGCCGATCAGCACCTCGACGCCGCTGTCCCCGACCACCTCGGCGATGATCCGCTCGGCCTCGGCGCGTACCGTCTCCAGCTCCTGCACGGCCCCGACGAGCGGCACCATGATCTCCGGGCAGGCCGTGCCGCCGTCGCGGACGACGGCCACGGCGGCCTCGGCGATCGCGCGGACCTGCATGGCGAACAGGCCCGGGATGACCAGGCCGAGCCGGACGCCGCGCAGGCCCAGCATCGGGTTCTCCTCGTGCATCCGCCGGACGGCGGCGAGCAGCGCCTCCTCCTTCGCGACGTCCTCGCCGCGCTCCTGGGCCACCGCGACGTTCACCGCGAGCTGCTCCAGCGGGGGCAGGAACTCGTGCAGCGGCGGGTCGATCAGCCGCACGGTGACCGGCAGGCCGTCCATCTCCCGGAAGATCTCGATGAAGTCGGCCCGCTGCAGCGGCAGCAGCGCGGCGAGCGCGTCCTCCCGCTCCCGCTCGCCGGAGGCCAGGATGAGCCGCTCGACCAGCTCGCGACGGTCGCCGAGGAACATGTGCTCGGTGCGGCACAGGCCGATGCCCTCGGCGCCGAAACGCCGCGCCCGGGCCGCGTCCGCGCCGGTGTCGGCGTTCGTGCGCACCCGCAGCCGCCGCGCCGCGTCGGCGTGCGTCATGATCCGGTGTACGGCGCGGACCAGCGCGTCGTCGATGGTCTCCGGGTCGAGTTCGCCCTCGAAGTACTGCACCACCTCCGACGGCATGACCGGCACCTCACCGAGGTACACCTTGCCGGTGGTGCCGTCGATCGAGACCACGTCGCCCTCGTTCACCACGTGCCCGCCCACAGTGAACTTCTTCGCCGGTACGTTGACCTCCAGCTCGTCCGCGCCGGAGACGCAGGTCTTGCCCATGCCGCGGGCCACCACCGCGGCGTGGCTGGTCTTGCCGCCCCGGGAGGTGAGGATGCCCTGGGCGGCGATCATGCCGTTGAGGTCGTCCGGGTTGGTCTCCCGGCGGACCAGGATCACCGCCTCGCCCTCGGCGGCCAGCTCGACCGCGCGGGCCGAGGTGAAGACGACCTTGCCGGACGCGGCGCCCGGGGAGGCGCCGATGCCCTTGGCGACCGGCTCGAACTCGTGGTCGAGCTGGAAGCGCGGGAACATGAGCTGCGCGAGCTGGGCGCCGTTGACCCGGTGCAGCGCCTCGTCCAGGTCGATCAGGCCCTCGTCGACGAGCTGCCCGGCGATGACGAACGCGGCTGCGGCGGTGCGCTTGCCGACCCGGGTCTGGAGCATCCAGAGCTTGCCGCGCTCGATGGTGAACTCGATGTCGCAGAGGTCCTTGTAGTGCTCCTCCAGCCGGGCCATGATGCCGAGCAGCTGGTCGTAGGAGGTCTTGTCGAGCTGCTCCAGCTCCTGCAACGGCACTGTGTTGCGGATGCCGGCCACCACGTCCTCGCCCTGGGCGTTCGCCAGGTAGTCGCCGTAGATGCCCTGCGCGCCGCTGCCCGGGTCGCGGGTGAACGCGACGCCGGTACCCGAGTCGGGACCGAGGTTGCCGAAGACCATGGCCACCACGTTGACGGCGGTGCCCAGGTCGGCCGGGATGCGCTCCTGCCGGCGGTAGAGCACCGCCCGCTCCGCGTTCCACGAGTCGAAGACCGCGCGGATGGCGAGGTCGAGCTGCTCGCGCGGCTCCTGCGGGAACTCGCGGCCGGTGTGCTTGGCGAAGATCTTCTTGTACGCGTCGACCAGCCCGCGCAGGTCGTCGGCGTCCAGGTCGAGGTCGTTGTGCGTACCCTTGGCGCTCTTGATCTCGTCCAGCGCGTGCTCGAACTCCTCGCCCGGCACCTCGCAGACGGTCTTGCCGAACATCTGGATCAGCCGGCGGTAGGAGTCCCAGGCGAACCTGTCGTTCCCCCCGGCCTGGGCGCTCAGGCCGATCACGCTGCGGTCGTTGAGGCCCACGTTGAGGACGGTCTCCATCATGCCGGGCATGGAGAACTTGGCGCCGGAGCGTACCGAGACCAGCAGCGGGTCGTCCGGCTCGCCGAGGCGGCGGCCCATCTCGCGCTCCAGGGACTCCAGGTGCGCCTCGATCTGCCCGGCCAGGCCGTCGGGCTCACGCCCGGTCGTCAGGTACGCCTTGCACGCCTCGGTGGTGATCGTGAAGCCGGGCGGAACCGGCAGGCCGAGGTTGGTCATCTCGGCCAGGTTGGCCCCCTTGCCGCCGAGCAGATCCTTCAGCTCCTTGTTGCCCTCGGCGAAGTCGTACACGTACTTGTGCTCGCCCGATTCCTGCGCTTCCACCAGAGCCTCCAACGCGCGCCATTGACACTTAACGAAGGTTTAGTTCGGACATACCCCGGGAGTGACCACCGGTAATCCCGGCTCGTCAGCGTCGGTGGGCCGAAGGCTAGGCCAGTTTCGTGAAACCTGGGAGCGTTCGGTGACTTTCGGCACAACGGTCGCCACTATGCGCGTTCGTACGGGTTGTTGGGAACGCTTCCACGAGCACGATCACGCAATTACCGTTCCTCTCGTACTCTTGACTCACTGCGTCTCGCGGATCCTCACCTTTGCCATATCCCGCGCGAATACACCCCTCGGAGCCGTCGCCGTGCCGACCACACCCGCCGCCCCGGAGACCGGGCCGGAGCCGACCGACACCCGCCCCACCAGCACGTCCACCCACGACCAGGCCCCGCCGTCCACCGGCGCGGCGCCCTCGGCTGGTGCGGCGGCGGCCGACGTGGCAGCGCCCGCCGGTGCGGTGCGGTCCGCCGACGCGGCGGCGAGCGAAGGCGTGCCCGGTGCCGCGGGTGAGGTGCTGCCCGGCGTGCCGACGGCCGCCGCCGAGCTGGCGCGTGTCGCCGCGGGCCGGGCCGCCGAGGCGCTGGCCGGGCCGGCGCCGGTCCGGCTCGACGACGTGGTGCCCGCGCCCGAGCAGGTGTTCCCGGACCCCGCGGGCGACTTCACGCTGAGCGCGGACGCGGCACTGCGGGTCAGCCCCGCCGGGCGGGACGTGGCCGAGCAGCTCGCCACCTGGCTGCGCCCGGCCACCGGCTTCCCGCTGCCGGTCGCCGACGCCCCCGCCGGCGAGGACGGCCCGCTGACGCTCACGCTGTCGCCGTCCGCACCGGACGCTGCTCCCGGGACCCGGGCGACCGACGACGGCTCCGGCGGGTCGGTCGGCGACGGGCTCGGGGACGAGGGCTACCGCCTCGACGTGGCCGCCACCGGCGTCCGGATCACCGCCGCCACCTCGGCCGGCTTGTTCCACGGTGCGCAGACGCTGCGGCAGCTCCTGCCGGCGGCGGTCGAGAACCGTACGCCGGTCGCCGCGCGCTGGACCGTGCCCGGCGGCACTATCGTCGACCGTCCGCGCTTCCCCTACCGGGGCGCCATGCTCGACGTGGCGCGGCACTTCTTCGCCGTCGAGGACGTGCTGCGGGTGGTCGACCACCTGGCCCGCTACAAGCTCAACCACCTGCACCTGCACCTCACCGACGACCAGGGCTGGCGGATCGCCGTCGACTCCTGGCCCCGGCTCGCCGAGGTCGGCGGCGCGACGGCTGTCGACGGCGGCCCCGGCGGCTGGTACTCCGGGGACGACTACCGGCGCATCGTCACGTACGCCGCCCGCCGCCACGTCACTGTGGTGCCCGAGATCGACCTGCCCGGCCACACCAACGCGGCGCTCGTCGCGTATCCCGAACTGGCGCCCGGCAAGGTCGCGCCCCCGCCGTACACCGGCACCGAGGTCGGGTTCAGCTACGTCGACCCCGCCGACGAGCAGACGTACGCCTTCGTCGCCGACGTGGTCGGCGAGATGGCCGCGCTGACGCCGGGGCCGTGGCTGCACCTCGGCGGCGACGAGGCGTTCAAGGTGCCGGCCGAGAGCTACCGCGCCTTCGTGGAGCGGGCGCAGCGGCTGGTGCAGGCCACCGGCAAGACGGTGGTCGGCTGGCACCAGCTCGCCCCGGCCGGGCACGTCGACGGGCGCGTCCTGCAGTGGTGGGGCACGAACGGCGACGACCCGGAGACGGCCGACGCGGTACGCCGGGGCGCCCGGCTGATCCTCTCCCCCGCCAACCACGCGTACCTGGACATGAAGTACGCGCCGGACACTCCGATCGGGCACGACTGGGCGGGCCTCATCGACGTGCGCCGGGCGTACGAGTGGGATCCGGGCACCCACGTGCGGGGCGTACCGGCCGAGGCCGTGCTGGGCGTGGAGGCGCCGCTGTGGACCGAGTCGGTGAGTACGCGGGCCGAGGTCGAGTACATGCTCTTTCCCCGCCTGCCCGCCGTCGCGGAGCTGGGCTGGTCACCGCGCGCCACGCACGACTGGTCCCGGTTCCGCATGCGGCTCGCCGGCCACGGCCCGCGCTGGACCACCGCCGGCATCACCTTCCACACCGCCCCCGACATCCCCTGGCCCTCCACCCCCTCGTCCATCCCCACCCCCCGACCCCACCCGGAGGACAGCCCGCGCCGATCATGAAGTTGACGGCGACAAACCGGACACAAAACGCCGCCAACTTCATGATCACCGAAAATCACCCTTGATCAACACAATCTCGGCGAAGTGGCGGCATCGGAGGCTCCGCGACACCACCACTTCGGCGAGCTGGAGTTGATCATGTCGGGCGGGACAGCCAAGCACGTGTTGACCAAGGGTTTGTGGCTGTTCGGGGCGTTCGACTGACACAAACTCCTTGATCACCGCAGCCTCGGGGCGCGGCTACCCCACGCCCACACAGGCACCCCACCCCGGCGATCAAGGAGTTTGCGTCCGTTCTGGGCGCTCCGTCGGACACAAACTCCTTGATCAACGCTGACCGAGCGGGCGTTGGGTGGATTGTCTGGATTCGGGGTGGTGGGCGCCACGGCTGGGCTGGAATCGGGGCCGGGTGCGGGGCGTTGTACATGGCAGACCGCGCCGCACCCCCGCCGACCACCCCGCCCCGCCCCCAGCGGGCAGGGAATCAGGTCGGTACGCCGGTCGTTATATCCCCGGGCCGCCGAGCAGGCCGACAGCGCCTGTCGAGCGGGCCGCCAGACCGGGCGACGCCCGCCGGGAATGACCCCGGGCCCCCGGTCGTTACATCCCCGAGCCGCCGGAGCAGGCCACCCCCTGGTCGCCCGTGCAGGCCACCGGCCCGAAGCACACACCGGGCCCCTTCGACTTCCGCGGCATCCCCCATCGCCGCGTACCCCCGACAGAGAGGCAACTGATCATGGCTACCACTCTGCTGCGCAAGACCGTTCTGACCGCTGCCGGTGTCGTCGCCACCGCTGGTGGCATCGCCGGCCCCGCCATCGCCGCCCAGGCCACCCCGGCCGAGCGCGCCGCCGCCCAGGTCACCACCGACCGCAAGCACGGCGAGCGGGAGCTGGACGTGCGCTACGAAGCGCAGCCCAACTTCTACTTCTGCGGCCCCGCCGCCGCCCGTAACGCGCTGAGCGTGCAGGGCAAGAACATCGACGTGCACGCCATGGCCGAGGAGATGGGCACCACCGAGGCCGGCACCAACTCCATCAACGACATCACCCCGATCCTGAACAAGGAGACCGGCAAGGACGTCTACAAGTCCACCGAGATCCCTGTGGACAAGGCCCGCGACCGCGACAAGGTCGACAAGCTGCGCGCCGACGTGGTCAAGACCGTCGACGACGGCCGCGCCGTGGTGGCCAACATCGCCGGCACCGCCACCGACACCGACGGCAACACCCACTCCTTCGAAGGCGGCCACTACATCAGCGTGGTGGGCTACCGCGACGGCGGGAAGATCGTGACGATCGCCGACTCGGCCAACCCGACCCAGGCCTCCTACCGGATGGACGTCGACGAGCTCGCCCGCTGGATCGCCAGCCGCGGCTACAGCTCCTGACCGAACGACCATGCCGAAGGGCCCGACCCCCACCGCGGGGTCGGGCCCTTCGGCGTGTCAGGGGTCAGCCGCCGGAGTCGTCCAACTCGGCGCCGTCCGGCGGGGTGTCGTCGTCGCGGCTGGCCAGCCACCCGTCGGGCAGGAACACCTTGCCCGGGGAGTTGGTGCGGCCGCGCGGCTGGCCCAGGTTCTCCACCGGGAACGGTACGGCCGGGTCGAGCTTGCCGAGCAGGTCGTCGAGCTGTGCCAGGCTCTCGATCATGGCGAGCGAGCGGCGCAGCTCGCTGCCGATCGGGAAGCCCTTGAGGTACCAGGCGACGTGCTTGCGGAAGTCGGTGCAGCCGTCCCGCTCGCCCCGGGCCGGGTTGCGGGCGCCGGCCACGAACTGCTCCACCAGCAGCTCGGCGTGCCGGCGCATGGTCACCGCCACCTCGCCGAGCGAGGGCAGCCGCCGTTGCGGGCTGCCGTTGAACGCGGCCTCCAGGTCGGCGAAGAGCCACGGCCGGCCCAGGCAGCCGCGCCCGATCACCACGCCGTCGACGCCGGTGTGCGCGACCATCCGCAGCGCGTCGTCGGCCTCCCAGATGTCGCCGTTGCCGAGCACCGGCACGTCGAGGGCCGCCTTGAGCGTGGCGATCGCGTCCCAGTCGGCGGTGCCGGAGTAGCGCTGCGCGGCCGTACGCCCGTGCAGGGCGACCGCCGCGACGCCCGCGTCCTGCGCGGCGAGGCCCGCCTCGACGTACGTCAGGTGGTCGTCGTCGATGCCCTTGCGCATCTTGACGGTGACCGGCACCCCGGCGGGTGACGCGGCGTCGACAGCGGCCTTGACCAGCCGGGCGAAGAGCCGGCGGCGCCACGGCAGGGCCGAGCCGCCGCCACGGCGGGTGACCTTGGGCACCGGGCAGCCGAAGTTCAGGTCGATGTGGTCGGCCAGGTCGCGCTCGACCACGATCCGCACGGCGGCGGCGGTGATCTCCGGATCGGTGCCGTAGAGCTGGAGGCTGCGGGGCTGCTCCTCGGCGCCGAAGGCGATCATGCGGAGCGTCTTCGGGTTCCGCTCGACGAGCGCCCGGGTGGTGATCATCTCGCAGACGTAGATGCCGCCGCCCTGCTCGCGGCAGAGCCGGCGGAAGCCGACGTTGGTGATCCCGGCCATCGGCGCGAGCACCACCGGCGGCCACACCTGGTGCGGGCCGATGGTCAGCGCGGGCAGCGTCGGGGCAGTCACCGCCCAAGTGTAAGGAAGGGCCCCTTCTTAACGTCTCCGGTAGTGCAGGGGCCCCTTCTTAACAGGACCCATATCACAGCCGGCCCGCCACGAGACGGTTCTCCACACCAGGGCCCGGTGTCCACAGGGCGGGCGCGCGGGCCGGAAGAGAAGCGGTCGAACGCGCAGGCTGCCGCGCATGCCTGAACAGCCACCCGAACTCAGCGACCTGGCGGAACGCCAGCAGCAGATCGTCACGCGGACGCAGCTTCTCGGCGTCGGATTCGACGACATGTACCTGTACCGGCAGACCCGGCGCGGCCTGTGGCAGCGCGTGCTGCCGGCGACGTACGCGCTCGTCAGCGGCACCCTCACCGACGAGCAGCGACGCATCTCGGCGGCGCTCTACGCAGGCGCCGACGCGCAGCTCACCGGCCTGGCCGCCCTCATCTGGTACGGCTTCCGGCACAGCCCGCGCACCGCTGACGTACACCTGATCCTGCCGCACCACGTGCGACGCCGCTCGGCCGGTCACGCGGTGATCGCGCGGGCCCTGGAGCTTGATCCGCGGGCCCGGCGGACCGCGCTTTATCCGGTGTGCTCGCCGGCGCGGGCGGTGGTGGACGCCGCCCGCGACCTGCGCCACCTGCGGCCGGTACGGGCGACGGTGGCCGAGGCCGTGCAGCGCGGCTTCACCGACCTGGACAGCCTGGACGCGGAGATCCGGCGGGCCCGGCGCAGCCGCACCGCTCTGATCCGGAAGGCGTTCGCGGAGATCACCGACGGGGTCCGCTCGGCCCCGGAGACGGAGCTGCGGGAGTGCCTGGGCAGCAGCCGCGTGCTCACCGAGATCCTGTGGAATCCGCGGCTGTCGGCGGCCGACGGCGCCCGGCTGCCGACGCCGGACGGCTACCTCGCCGAGTGCGCGGTGGCGCTGGAGGTCGACTCGCGGGAGTACCACCTCGGCCCGGCCGACTGGGCGCGGACGCTGGACCGGCACAACGAGCTGAGCCGGCACGGGGTGCTCGTCCTGCACTTCACGCCGGCGCAGATCCGCCGGGAGCCGGGCCGCGTGCGGCGCACGGTGGAGGACGCGTACGCGGCCCGGCGCGGCGTGGGCACCCGGACCGGTGTACGGGCGGAGCCGATCTCCCCCGGGTGACGGGTGTTAAGAAGGGGCCCCTTCTCTACGCGAGGCGTTAAGAAGGGGCCCTTCCTTACATCAGCTCAGCAGCCGGGGAGGCGCTCGATCAGGTAGCGCTCGACCTGGTCCAGCGAGACGCGTTCCTGGGCCATGGTGTCCCGGTTCCGGACCGTCACCGCGTTGTCGTCGAGCGTGTCGAAGTCGACCGTGACGCAGAACGGCGTGCCGATCTCGTCCTGCCGGCGGTAGCGGCGGCCGATCGCCTGCGAGTCGTCGAACTCGACCACCCAGCGCTTGCGCAGGTCGGTGGCGAGCTGCTTGGCCTTCGGCGACAGCGCCTCGTTGCGCGACAGCGGCAGCACCGCGACCTTGACCGGGGCGAGCCGCGGGTCGAAGCGCATGACCGTGCGCTTGTCCACGCCGCCCTTGGTGTTCGGCGCCTCGTCCTCGTCGTACGCCTCGAGCAGGAACGCCAGCACCGCGCGGGTGAGACCGGCGGCCGGCTCGATCACGTACGGCATCCAGCGCTCGCCCTTGCCCTGGTCGAAGTACGACAGGTCGACGCCGGAGTGCTTGCTGTGCGTGGACAGGTCGAAGTCGGTGCGGTTGGCGATGCCCTCCAGCTCGGCGAACTCGCTGCCGCCGAACCGGAACCGGTACTCGATGTCGACGGTGCGCTTCGAGTAGTGGGAGAGCTTCTCCTTGGGGTGCTCGTAGAAGCGCAGGTTCTCCTCGGACAGGCCGAGGTCGAGGTACCAGTTCCAGCGCTCGGAGAGCCAGTACTCGTGCCACTGCTCGTCGGTGCCGGGCTCGACGAAGAACTCCATCTCCATCTGCTCGAACTCGCGGGTCCGGAAGATGAAGTTGCCCGGGGTGATCTCGTTGCGGAACGACTTGCCGGTCTGCGCGATGCCGAACGGCGGCTTCTTGCGGGCGACCGTCTCGACGTTCTTGTAGTTGACGAAGATGCCCTGGGCGGTCTCCGGGCGCAGGTAGTGCATGCCCTCGTCGCTCTCCACCGGGCCCAGGTAGGTCTTCATCAGGCCGTTGAACATCTTCGGCTCGGTGAAGGTGCCCTTGTTGCCGCAGTTGGGGCAGTTCAGCTCCGTCAGCGAGGTCAGCGGCTTGCCGTGCTTGGCCTCGTACGCCTCTTCCAGGTGGTCGGCCCGGAACCGCTTGTGGCAGGACTGGCACTCGGTGAGCGGGTCGACGAACTCGGCGATGTGGCCGCTGGCCTCCCACACCTTGCGGGCCAGGATGACCGCCGAGTCGAGGCCGACGACGTCGTCACGCTGCTGCACCATGGTGCGCCACCACTGCCGGCGGACGTTCTCCTTCAGCTCGACGCCGAGCGGACCGTAGTCCCAGGCCGACCGGGTGCCCCCGTAGATCTCGCTGGAGGGAAAGACGAAGCCCCGGCGCTTGGCGAGGCTGGTGACGGCGTCGATACGGTCGGCTGGCATGTTTCCTCCTACGCCGGCTGGCGGTCGGCGCGGTTGAGATGGATGGAACCGGGCTGTTCGGGACAACGGTACGACCGCGTTCGCCCCGGGCCCAGCAGAATACCGGGGGCCGGTCAGCTCACCCCGCAGACCTCCACGCCGCCCGTCTGCTGGTCCGGGGCCAGCGTCACGGTCTGCGCCTCCCGCCGGCCGCCGGCCAGCGTGACGTCCACCGGCACGGTGAGCGTGGTGATGTCGACCTCGCCGACCCGGTAGCCGGAGATCTGCGGCTCGGTGGCCACCCGCCGCTCGAACTCCCGCCGGGGCTCGCGTCGGCGGAGGTCGGCGCAGAGCGTGTCGTACGCCTTGGACCACTCCCGGGCCACGAGCGCCTGGTAGTAGTCGCTGGTGACGGCCCGGCCCTGCTCGCCGATCGCCTGGGCGTTGCTCACCGCCAGGCCGACCACCGCCGCGCCGCCCCCGCCGCAGCAGATCAGCACGGCCAGCGCGCCAGCGCCGAGGCCGAGCCAGAGCCGGGTCCGCCCGCCCTCGGTGGGCGGGGCGGCGAACGGCGGCGCGGCGCCGGGCCCCTGCGGCGGCGCGGGTGTCCCCGGGTCCGCCGGCGGCGCGGGCGGCACTGACGACGGGGGTGGCGCGGCCGGTCCGGGAGCGGTCATACGCGCCAGGGTAGTGCCCCGGCACTCACCGGTAAGGACCTGCGGCCCGATCGCTGGCGACGACGACGATCTCCCCCTCGGGGGCGGCGCCGGCGAGCGTCTCGTACGCCGACGGCTCGTCCACCGATCGGGCGAGCAGCGGCACCGCGGTGACCTTGACGTCGAACCCGCCGAGCGCCCGCCGGTACGCCCCGACCGACTCCCACTCGGTGGCCAGGAGCCAGTGGTCCGGATCGTCGAGCGCGCGGAGCAGCTCACCGCGCAGGTAGCCGGGGCGGGCGGCCAGCGCGGCCAGCGCGGCGTGCGCCTCCCGGGTGAACTCGTCCACCGTTTCGGCTTCCACCACGAACCGGTTGGTGACCAGCACGGCGTTCCTCCTCGTAGAGTTTGTGGCATGCAGCGTACGCAGAGTCCCGTGCTGTCCCGGTTGGCACGACTCAACCCGACGGCGGTGTTCCTCGCCGTACTGGCCCTGATGCTGGTCGGCCTCTTCGCGCCCGGCCCGGCGGGCGGCGTCCTGCTGCTGGCGCTGGCCGGCGGCCTGGTCTGGCTGATGTCGGTCACCTGGCCGGTGCAGGCCCCGGCGACCCGGATTCTCCGGCTGGTGATGCTCACCCTGTTGATCACGGTGGCGCTGGCGAAGCTCATGGTCGGCTGAGTGCGGGAGCAGAGCCGAGCTGACCTGCGCTGACATGCAATCATGCGTTTTTGACAATAGTTTTCGTTGTCGCGGACAGTTGAGCCCATGACCGTTCGCGCACCTCGCCGTATCCTGACCGCCGCAGCCACCGCCCTGCTCGCCGCCGCCGGCCTGACCGCCTGCGCGGACGGCACGGGCGCCGCGAGCGAGCCGGGCAAGGTCGGCGTGGTGGCCGCGTTCTACCCGCTGCAGTTCCTGTCCGAGCGGATCGGCGGCGACACTGTCACGGTCAGCAACCTGACCAAGCCCGGCGCGGAGCCGCACGACCTGGAACTCAACCCGCGGCAGGTCGGCCAGGTCGTCGACGCCGACGTGGTCGTCTACCTCAGCGGCTTCCAGCCGGCGGTGGACGAGGCGGTGGAGCAGAACGGCGGCGACCGCGCGTTCGACGTGGCGGGCGTCACGCCGCTGCGCGACGCCGCCGCCGGTGGTCACGACCACGACCACGAGGGCGAGGCCGGGCACTCCGGGGAGGGCGGCGGCAAGGACCCGCACGTCTGGCTCGACCCGACCCGGCTGGCCACCATCGGCGACAAGCTCGCCGAGCGCCTCGGCAAGGCCGACCCGGAGCACGCCGCCGACTACACCGCCCGCGCCGGCGCGCTGCGCGCCGAGCTGACGAAGCTGGACACCGAGTTCACCGACGGCCTGCGCACCTGCGCGCGCCGGGAGATCGTGACCAGCCACGCCGCGTTCGGCTACCTCACCGAGCGCTACCAGCTGGAGCAGATCGGCATCAGCGGGCTCACCCCGGAGTCCGAGCCGTCCCCGCAGCGCCTCGCCGAGGTCGCCGAGGAGGCCCGCGAGCACCAGGCCGGCACGATCTTCTTCGAGACGCTGGTCAACCCGAAGGTCGCCGAGACGATCGCGCGCGAGGTGGGCGCGAAGACGGCGGTGCTGGACCCGCTGGAGGGCCCGCCCGCCGACCGCGACTACCTCTCCGCGATGCGCGCCAACCTGCAGACCCTGCGAACCGCCCTGGACTGTTCATGACCTCACCCGTGATCGAGATCGCGCACGCCACAGTCGGCTACGACGGCCGCCCGGTGCTGCGCGACGTCTCGCTGACAGTGACCGTCGGCGAGGTGGTCGCCGTGCTCGGCGCCAACGGCTCCGGCAAGTCGACGCTCGTGCGCGCCGCGCTCGGCCTGGTGCCGGTCGGCGCCGGGTCGGTCGCCCTGTTCGGCACGCCGCAGCGCCGCTTCCGGCAGTGGCACCGCATCGGGTACGTGCCGCAGCGGCTCGGCGCGGGCAGCGGGGTGCCCGCCACCGTGCGCGAGGTGGTGGCGTCCGGGCGGCTGGCCCGCCGCGGCGTGCTGCGGCCCGCCGGACGGGCGGACCGGGAGGCGGTGGCGGCGGCGCTGGACGCGGTCGGGCTCGCCGACCGGGCCGGTGACCCGGTGTCCACGCTCTCCGGCGGCCAGCAGCAGCGCACCCTGATCGCCCGCGCGCTGGCCGGCGGGCCGGAGCTGCTGGTGCTCGACGAGCCGACCGCCGGGGTGGACGCGGCCAGCCAGGAGGCGTTCGCCGGGGCGCTGCGCTCGTTCCGCGACGGCGGCGGCACGGTGCTGCTCGTCGCCCACGAGCTGGGCCCGCTGCGCCCGCTGATCAGCCGGGCCGTGGTGGTGCACCAGGGCGGCATCGCCCATGACGGCGCGGTGCCGGAACCCGCCGGCCACCACGCCGACCCCGACCACGAGCACGTGCACCCGCACTGCGACGAGGAGCCCGCCCGGCTCTGGACAGGCATCTGAGATGGACCTCTTCCAGTACGACTTCATGCTCCGCGCCCTGGTCGGCGCGCTGATCATCGGGCTGGCCGCGCCCGCGCTCGGCATCTACCTGGTGCAGCGGCGGCTGGCGCTGATCGGCGACGGGATCGGGCACGTGGCGCTCACCGGCGTCGGCGCGGGCCTGCTGCTCAACCGCTCCCCCGTGCTGGTCGCGGTGATCGCCGCGACGCTCGGCGCGATCGTCATCGAGCTGGTCCGGGCGTACGGGCGCACCTCCGGCGACCTGGCGCTGGCGCTGCTGTTCTACGGCGGCATCGCCGGTGGCGTGGTGCTGGTCGGGCTCTCCGACGCCAGCAGCGGGGCGCTCAACGCGTACCTGTTCGGGTCGCTGACCACCACCTCGCAGGGTGACCTGGTCACCATCGGCGTGCTCGGCGCGGCGCTGCTGGTGACCATGCTGGTGCTGCGTCCGGCGCTGTTCGCGGTCTGTCACGACGAGGAGTACGCGCGCGTCTCCGGCCTGCCGGTACGCGCGCTGAACCTGATCATCGCGGTCGGCACCGCGATCACTGTGACGATCGCCATGCGGGCGGTCGGCGTGCTGCTGATCAGCGCGCTGATGGTGGTGCCGGTGGCCGCCGCGCAGCAGGTGACCCGGGGCTTCCGGTCCACCATGGCGGCGGCCATGGCGCTGGGGCTGTTCGCCGCCGGCGCCGGGGTCTGGGTCGCGGCCACCGCGGACACCGCGCCCGGCGCGTCGGTGGTGCTGGTGGCGATCGGCTCGTTCCTGCTGGTCGCGCTCGGCGCGGCCGGGGTGCGGGCGGTGCGGCGCCGGACCGGGAACGACCGGATCGCGCCGCCGGCCGAGCCCGCCGAGCACGAGGTGCTGCTCGGATGAGGCCCTACCGGCTGACGCAGCTGGGATTGGTTACCGTTACAGGGTGACCGGCACGAACGGGTACGACGCCTTCGAGGGTGCGGGTGACCTGCTGCGCGCGCTCTCGGCCCCGATCCGGCTCGCGATCGTGAGCGAACTGGCCGAGGGCGAGCGCTGCGTGCACGAACTGGTCGAGAAGCTCGGCGCGCCGCAGCCGCTGGTCTCCCAGCACCTGCGCGTGCTGCGCGGCGCCGGGGTGGTACGCGGGTCGCGGCGCGGCCGGGAGATCGCGTACGCCCTGGTGGACGACCACGTCGCGCACATCGTGGCGGACGCGGTCAGCCACGCCGGTGAAGGGCCGTCCTGAGGCGCGAAACTGTCTCGTGCCGGGGCGCCCGCGTCGTGGCAGGCTGTCCGGCGTGAAGATTTACGCCGACCGTTTTCCCACCGCCGTCCGCCAGTTCCTCACCGACCTGCTCGTGGTCGCCTGGGTGTACGCGGCGATCCGCTTCGCGCTGTGGCTGCACGACGTGGTCGAGAAGCTCGCCGTACCCGGGCAGAAGCTGGAGGGGGCCGGCGGTGGCCTCGCCGACAACCTGGCCGACGCCGGCGGCAAGGTCGGCCGGGTGCCGATCGTCGGCGACGAGCTGACCGCGCCGTTCACCCGGGCCGCCGACGCCGCCCGCGCTGTCGCCGAGGCCGGCCGCGACCAGCAGGAGCTGGTCGGGCAGTTGGCGCTCGGGCTGACCATCGCGGTGCTGGTGTTCCCGCTCGGCCTGGTGCTGTTCGGCTGGCTGCCGCTGCGGGTGCGCTGGATGCGCCGGGCCGGCGCGGCGAAGGCCCTGGCCGGCGTGCCGGCCGGCCGGGACCTGCTGGCGCTGCGCGCGCTGGCCGGCCAGCCGCTGTCGAAGCTGACCCGGATCGCGCCGGACGTCGCCGAGGCGTGGCGGCGCGGCGACGACGAGACTGTCGACGCGCTCGCCGCGCTGGAGCTGCGCGGCCTGGGGCTGCGCGGCGGCCGCTGACGGACCGGCTCCCGGCTCCCGGCTCCCGGCTCCCGGCTCCCGGCTCCCGGCTCCCGGCTCCCGGCTCCCGGCTCCCGGCTCCCGGCTCCCGGCTCCCGGCTCCCGGCTCCCGGAAGATGATGCACTTCTCGGCGTTATGCCTCTGAGTCATATTTATGGGTCTTGTG
>NZ_LIVU01000010.1:0-166957 GCF_001905625.1 Micromonospora sp. TSRI0369 | reverse complement strand
GGCACGGTGCTGGTCACCGGCGGCACCGGTGCCCTCGGCGCGCTGACCGCCCGCCACCTGGTCACCCGGTACGGGGCCCGGCACCTGCTGCTGACCAGCCGGCGCGGCGCCGACGCGGACGGCGCAGCCGACCTGGTCAGGCGTGTTCGCAGTCGACGTAACCGAACCGGGCTCGCGATCAACCGGGGAAAGTACTGGTGGAGCCCAGGGGACTCGAACCCCTAACCCCTGCCTTGCAAAGGCAGTGCTCTGCCAGTTGAGCTAGGGCCCCGTGTCGGCGCTCAGCGCAGGTCGGGCGCGGTGGTCGCCTCGTGCCACAGGGCGCGCTCGTCGTTCGACGCCTTGACCTTCTTGGCCACGACGGCTGCCACACCGACGATGCCGGCCAGGATCAGGAGCTTCTTGAACATGTGCTTGACCCCTCGTGCTCGACTGCCGTCGGACGATGTGCGGTGGGGCTAGCTGGAATCGAACCAGCGACCTCAGAGTTATCAGCTCTGCGCTCTAACCGACTGAGCTATAGCCCCGCGTGGCGACGAGCAAGGTTAACCCATCGCCTCCACCGCGCCCAAATCGGGGGTCCGTGGCGGAAGCACCCGTGCCACCCCGAACCTACCCGGACGCACGACGCCGGGGCGACCGCTTTACGCGGTGCCCCGGCGTCGAGTGGATCAGTCCCGCTCGGCGAGCGTCAGCTCGATCCCGCCGACCAGGTCGGCGCAGACGTTGTAGACGAACGCGCTGAGCGTGGCCAGCGCGGTGAACAGCACGACGTTGACCAGGCCGATCAGCGCCGACGTCAGGATCACGCCCTTGGCGGTGATGCGGAAGCCGCCGCCGCCCTGGCCCCCGCCGGCGTTCACCAGGTCGGTCAGGCTGTCGTTGACGCTCTTGAACACGCCCATCGCGTCCAGCGCGAGGTAGAGCACCGAGGTCGCCACGACGACCACGATGAAGAGCACCACGGACACCGCGAACGCGAACTTCATCACGGACCAGGGGTCGATCCGCTTCAGGTTCAGCCGGGCCCGTCGCGGCCCGCGGGACGCGGCCGAGCTGACCGAGGTACGCGCGGCGCGTACCGCCTCACCCACGCGCGCGGCGCCGACAGCCGCCGCGCCGCTGATGCCCGGTGGCAGACCCCCGCCGTTCGCGGGCCGGGACTGGCCGGTGGCGCCGCCTGTGGTCGGGCGGGCACCGTCGGGCGATGCCTTGGGCGCCGTGCCCAGGCCGCCGCCGATGCGCGGCTGCGTGCCGGTCGTCCCTGTAGAGGCCCGGCCGGCGGCCGCCGACGGCGTCTTCATCGGCTGTGCGCTCGTGGCGTTCGCGGGCTTGGCGGCCGGCGCGGCCAGACCGTTGGCCGACGTCGGCGCGTCGACCTTGGTCTCGGCCGACGAGTCCCGGGAACCCGAGTCCTCGGACGGCTTGTCCGGAGGCGGCGTCATGCCGGGGGCCCGGGTGAACTTCGGGGCAGGCGCGTCGGCGGGAACCGTGGCCCGGCCCACAGCCGCGCGGCCGGTCGCTGGTGTACCGCCCTGCGCGGCCTCCTCCTCGACCGGAGTGGCCGAGGTCACCTTGTTCCCCGACTTCGCCTGTGTCTCCGTCATCAACTAGTCCTGTTCGTCAGGCTCGTCGGCATTGCGAGCAATCGCCACGATAGTCACGCCGTCCGGGAGGTCCATCAGCTTGACCCCCATTGTGTTCCGGTCACGCGTACGGCGTACAGGCTTCACCGGAGTCCGGATGACGCCGCCGTTGCTCGTGATGGCGAACAGCTCGTCCTCCGGATCGATCACGACCGCGCCGACCAGGCCACCGCGTCGCTCGGTGATCTTCGCGGTCAGCACGCCCTTACCTCCCCGGCCCTGGACCGGGTATTCCTCGATCGGGGTACGTTTCGCGTAACCCCCGTTCGTCGCGACCAGAACGTCCAGACCCTCCCGGACCACCTCGACGGCGAGCAACTCGTCCTCGCCGCTGAAGCGCATGCCGATCACGCCGGACGTGGCGCGGCCCATCGGACGCAGCGCCTCGTCGGTGGCGTTGAAGCGGATCGCCTGGGCGTTCTTCGACACCAGCAACAGGTCGTCCTCCGGAGCGGCAAGGACCGCACCGACCAGCTCGTCCTCATCGCGCAGGTTGATCGCGATGATGCCGCCGGAACGGTTGGAGTCGAACTCCTCAAGCCGCGTCTTCTTCACCAGGCCGTTCTTCGTGGCCAGTACCAGGTAGGGCGCCACCTGGTAGTTCGGAATTTCGATGATCTGCGCGATCTGCTCGTCGGGCTGGAACGCGAGCAGGTTGGCCACGTGCTGGCCCTTGGCCACCCTACTGGCCTCGGGAAGCTCGTACGCCTTCGCCCGGTAGACCCGGCCCTTGTTCGTGAAGAACAGGATCCAGTCGTGGGTAGAGCATACGAAGAAGTGGCTGACAATGTCGTCCTGGCGGAGCGTCGCCCCGCTGACGCCCTTGCCGCCGCGCCGCTGCGACCGGTAGAGGTCGACCTTCGTCCGCTTCGCGTACCCGGTGCGGGTGATCGTCACGACCACGTCCTCGCGGGCGATGAGGTCCTCCATCGAGACCTCGCCGTCGAACGGGACGATCTTCGTACGCCGGTCGTCGCCCCACTTCGCGACGATCTCGCCCAGCTCCTCCGAGACGATCCGCCGCTGCCGCTCCGGCTTGGCCAGGATGTCCTTGAGGTCGGCGATCTCCAGTTCGAGCTTCGCCAGGTCGTCCAGGATGCGCTGCCGCTCCAGGGCGGCCAGCCGGCGCAGCTGCATGTCCAGGATCGCCGTCGCCTGGACCTCGTCGATCTCCAGCAGCCGGATCAGACCCTGCCGGGCGTCCTCCACAGTGGGCGAACGCCGGATCAGGGCGATGACCTCGTCCAGCGCGTCCAGCGCCTTGGACAGACCGCGCAGGATGTGCGCCCGCTCCTCGGCCTTGCGCAGCCGGAACGCGGTCCGCCGCCGGATCACCTCGATCTGGTGCTCGACGTAGTAGCGGAGGAACTGGGCCAGGTTGAGCGTGCGCGGCACACCGTCGACGAGCGCCAGCATGTTGGCGCCGAACGTCTCCTGGAGCTGGGTGTGCTTGTAGAGGTTGTTCAGCACCACCTTGGCGACCGCGTCGCGCTTGAGGACGAGCACGATCCGCATGCCGGTACGCCCGGAGGACTCGTCGCGGATGTCGGCGATGCCGGCGAGCTTGCCCTCCTTGATCAGCTCGGCGATGCGCTCGGCGAGGTTGTCCGGGTTGACCTGGTACGGCAGCTCGCTGACCACGAGCGCCGGCCGGCCGCGCTTGTCCTCCTCGACCTCGACCACGGCCCGCATCCGGATCGAGCCGCGCCCGGTCCGGTACGCGTCCTGGATGCCCGCCTGCCCGACGATCAGGCCGTGGGTCGGGAAGTCCGGACCCTTGACGATCTCCAGCAGGGCTTCCAGCGTGGTCGCCTCGTCGGTCTCCGGGTTCTCCAGGCACCACTGGACCGCCGCGCCGATCTCCCGCAGGTTGTGCGGCGGGATCTTGGTGGCCATGCCGACCGCGATGCCCTCGGAACCGTTGACGAGCAGGTTCGGGATCCGCGACGGCAGGATGGTGGGCTCCTTGGCCCGGCCGTCGTAGTTGTCCTGCAGGTCGACGGTGTCCTCGTCGATGTCCCGCAGCATCTCCATCGCCAGCGGGTCGAGCTTGCACTCTGTGTTGTGGCTGACGAAGCCGTCGGAGACGAACGAGTGGTCCTCGGTGTCCACCCGGATGCTGTAGACCGGCCGCACACCGGCGTCGGTGATCTCGGTCACCTGGGCGTAGTAGAAGCGCCCGTCGACCAGCGGCTCGACCACGTCGAGGATGCCCGGCTCGGTGATCCGGGCCGCGATCTCGTCGCGGTCCCGCTCCCAGCGCTCGATCCGGTCCACGTTGTGCCGGCGCAGCCAGTCGCGCTCGGTCCAGCGGCTCGCGCCGTGCTCGCGGACGAAGTCGCCGACGAAGGGCACGTGATCGCCGGAGAGCGCGGTGCTGCTCGCCGGGACCTGGGCCAGCTCGGATTCCAGCTTGGCCTGCTTGCGGCCGAGGAAGCCGACGTGGGCGGCGAAGATCCGCGCGTCCCGCCGGTTGGTGACGACAACCTTGATCTCGCCGTTGTCGTACCGGCACTGCCGGCTGACCACGCCGAACTCCAGCAGCAGCTGCTGCACCTCGCGGGCCAGCCGCTCGCTGCGGGTCGAGTAGGAGACCTGGATCGTGTGGCGGGGCAGCAGCGACGACGAACCGTCGCCCTCGAACAGCGCCTGGAGGAAGGCCCGCTTGACCGCGGCCGGGCCGCGCCAGACGAACTCCGGCACGAACTTGTCGGCGCTGCGCGCGCCCACCATCTCGCCGAGCACGCTCGCCCGGAGCGCGGTGAGATCCTGTACGTCGAGCTCGTGCAGCGTGCTGCCGGAGGCGATGACCCGCTCGGCGACGTACCGAGGGCCGCCGACCGCGAGGTCGTAGGCGGTGAGGACCTGGACGAAGAACTCCCGGTCCACGTTGTTGAAGCCCGCCCGGTTCTCCGACACCCAGCCCTCGGAGACGAACGCCCCGGCGAGCACGGCTGCCTCGACGTGCTCCAGCATCGGGTAGCCGATCTCGTCCGGCACGCTGCGCTGCAGGACCACCCGGTCGCCCGGGGCGATCTCGGCGAGCAGCTTCCACAGCAGGGTCGGCACGCCGGCCACGTTCACCAGGCAGAGCACCGGGTGGTTGTGGGTGCCGGTCAGCTCGTACCCCTCGCGGGTGCGCAGCCGCAGCGTGGGGTGCTCGCCGGAGTGGAAGAACCTGCTGGCGCGGACCAGGTCACCGTTGCGGTCACGGACCTTCAGGTCGACGTCGGTCTCGCTGCTCGGCGCGGCGTCCGGCACGACGTCGCCGATCCGGACGGTGCCGTCGACGGTACGAATCCGGACATCTGCCGTGACGCAGTACCTCATGGCGGCAGCGGGATCATTACCCGGCGAGCCGAAGTTGCCGTTGCCGTCGACCAGCGGGTAGCGCAGCGACCACGGCTGCGCCATCCGGACCAGGGCGTCGTAGATGGCCGAGTCGCCGTGCGGGTGGAACTGGCCCATCACGTCACCGACGACGCGGGAGCACTTCACGTACCCGCGGTCCGGCCGGTAGCCGGAGTCGAACATGGCGTAGAGGATCTTGCGGTGGACCGGCTTGAGCCCGTCCCGGACGTCCGGCAGGGCCCGCCCGACGATGACGCTCATCGCGTAGTCGAGGTACGAGCGCTGCATCTCGACCTCGAGGCCGACCGGCTCGATCCGGTCGTGCTGGACGACCGCGGCCAGTGTCTCCGGGGTCTCCGGCTCGTTCGGGGTGGACTCGGGAGTATCGGTCACTGTTAACCCTTATCAGACTCTTCAGTCGTGGTCTCGCTGTGGATAACGGCTGTGGAAAGCGTTCAGGCTGTGGATAACTCTGTGGACTCCCGGGCCGGCCGGTGGATCTCCGGCCGGCCCGGCGCGTCCGTCAGATGTCCAGGAACCGCACGTCCTTGGCGTTGCGCTGGATGAACGACCGGCGTGCCTCGACGTCCTCACCCATCAGGACGCTGAACAGCTCGTCCGCGGTTGCGGCGTCGTCGAGCGTGACCCGCCGCAACGTGCGCGTCCCCGGGTTCATCGTGGTCTCCCACAGCTCCGGGTAGTTCATCTCACCGAGACCCTTGAACCGCTGGATGTCGTCCGGGCGGGCGTTGGGCTTCTTCTGCTGGCGCAGGGCGATCAGCCCGTCGCGCTCCCGGTCCGAGTACGCGTACTGGGCGTCGTCGCCCTTCTTGTTCCACTTGATCTTGTAGAGCGGCGGGGCGGCCAGGTAGACGTGCCCCAGCTCCACGAGCGGCCGCATGAACCGGAACAGCAGCGTGAGCAGCAGCGTCTGGATGTGCTGGCCGTCGACGTCGGCGTCGGCCATCAGCACGATCTTGTGATAGCGCAGCTTCTCGATGTCGAAGTCGTCGTGGATGCCGGTGCCGAGCGCGGTGATCAGCGCCTGCACCTCGTTGTTCTTCAGCACCCGGTCGATGCGGGCCTTCTCCACGTTGAGGATCTTGCCGCGGATCGGCAGGATCGCCTGCGTACGCGGGTCGCGGCCCTGCTTGGCCGAGCCGCCGGCCGAGTCGCCCTCGACGATGAAGACCTCGGACTCGCGCGGGTCGGTGGACTGGCAGTCGGCCAGCTTGCCGGGCATCGAGCCGGACTCCAGCAGCGACTTGCGCCGGGCGAGCTTGCGCGCCTGCTGGGCGGCGATGCGGGCCCGGGCCGCCTGGGAGGCCTTCTGAATGATGATCTTCGCCTCGGCCGGGTTGCGGTCGAACCAGTCGACCAGCGACTCGTTGCAGACGCGCTGCACGAAGCCCTTGACCGGGGTGTTGCCCAGCTTGGTCTTGGTCTGGCCCTCGAACTGCGGGTCGGTGAGCTTGACCGAGATGATCGCGGCCAGGCCCTCGCGGATGTCCTCGCCGGAGAGCCGCTCGTCGCCCTTGAGCAGCTTCTTCTCGGCGCCGTAGCGGTTGACGACGCTCGTCAGCGCGGCCCGGAAGCCCTCCTCGTGGGTGCCGCCCTCGTGGGTGTTGATGTTGTTGGCGAACGTGTAGACCGACTCGCCGTACGACTCGTTCCACTGCATGGCGATCTCGACCGACATGCCGGTCTCCTCGGCGCCGAACTCGACCACCGTCTTGTGGATCGGGTTCTTCGAGGCGTTGAGGTGCCGGACGAAGTCGGCGATGCCGCCGTCGTACCGGAAGGTGACCTCGCGGGTCTTGCCCTCCTCGTCCTCCGGCACCCGCTCGTCGAGCAGGTGGATGGTGAGCCCCCGGGTGAGGAAGGCCATCTCCTGCAGGCGGCGGTAGATCGTCTGGAAGTCGAAGTCGACGGTCTCGAACACGTCGGGGTCGGGCCAGAAGGAGACCGCGGAACCGGTCCGGTCGGTCGTCTCACCCTTCTCCAGCGGGGTCGGCTTGGAGTGGTCGTAGCGCTGCCGCCAGACGAAGCCGTCCTTGTGGATCTCCACGGCCATCCTGGTGGAGAGCGCGTTGACCACGGAGACGCCCACGCCGTGCAGGCCGCCGGAGACCGCGTACGCCTTGCCGTCGAACTTGCCGCCCGCGTGCAGCACGGTCAGGGCGACCTCGACACCCGGCTTCTTCAGCTTGGGGTGCAGGTCGACCGGGAAGCCACGGCCGTTGTCGGTCACCCGGACGCCGCCGTCGGCCAGCAGCACCACGTCGATGGTGTCGCAGTGCCCGGCCAGCGCCTCGTCCACCGCGTTGTCGACGACCTCCCACACCAGGTGGTGCAGACCGCGCTCGCCGGTGGACCCGATGTACATACCGGGCCGCTTCCGGACCGCCTCCAGGCCCTCGAGAACGGTGATGGACTCGGCACCGTACTTCTTGTTGTCCTCCGCTGCCACGCTCGGCCACTTTCTCGCACCGGCCGCGCGTGGGCGCGGGGCGCGGGTTCGGCGGACAGGACGCGACGTCGGCGCGCACGGACCGCCCCTGGGGTCGCCAGGCACGGATCGTGTACGCCGGGCGCCGCGGTTGCCCGCGGATCGCGATCGGCTCGGACCCGAGGCGGGACTATGATCGAGGGCCCGGAGGCCCCTGCCCGTCGCTCCGTCTCGGGTCTTTCGTCTCGCTCCCAATCTTACTGTGCGGAGCCGACCAAACCGCCACTCGGCACCCTCTCCGAGGCGGCTGAGAATGCCGTAGCCGGACGAACCGCGCCTCCCGCGACTCCCCCTACACGCCAACGGGGCACTGCCGCGCCACCGGCCACCGTGAGCCACGACCGTCATCCGACCGGTGATCGGCGGCTGCCCCGACCGGGGGTCGCGGCCGGGCCCGGCGTGCCGTAGCTTTTGCGGCGCTGCCGTTGCGGTCTTGATCTTTTGCGCCCGGAACCGGGACGATCGTCGGAGAAGGCCCGAAAACGCTTGGTGAGAGGTGACGCCCGATGGGGCTGGACAACGTCGCGGTGCACTGGCCGCGGACCGGCCGCTTCTACGACCCGGTTGCGCCGGCCGAGTTCGTGGACTTCGGCGAGATCGTGGACGTGCCCCGGATCTCCGCGCCGACCGCCGCGCTCGCCGAGTTGATCGCCAAGACCGGCACGGTACGGGCGACCGCGTACACCGAACTGGTCGACCTGATCCTCGGGCTGGAAAATGTGCTCTACGCCACGGAGAACTCGGCCGAGGACGAGGACCCGGTGATCGACCCGGACGGCTGCTCCTGGATCGCCGAGGGCGTGGAGAAGTTCATCGCCCGGCACCGGCCGTACGGCGAGGCGGTCACGTTCGAGTCGGTCAGCGAGGTGCTGCGCGCGCTGCTGGGCGACGGACGGCTCGCCGAGCAGCAGCTCCGTTGGCTGGACAGCCGGCTGGACCGGCTGCGGGACGAGAGCGGCGACCCGCCGCAGTGGAACTTCACCTGCGCCGAGCTGAGCGTTCTGGCGGCCTTCTACCGGCGCTGCGCGGAGCGCGGCTTCGCGGTCTACGCCGACGTCTGACCGGGCCTCGACGCCTGACCGGGCCCTGACGCCTGATCGGGCGCCGCGCCGACAGCGGCGGCCCGGTTGGCTGCTGCGATCACCTCGGTCAGCGCCGTGTGCAGGTGCCGCAGGTCGGCCAGCGGCAGGCCGAGCCGCTGCACGATGGCCGGCGGAATCCGCTCGGCCTGTGCCCGGAGCGCCTGCCCGGCGGCGGTGAGCGTGACCGCCAGGCTGCGCTCGTCGGCGGCGTCCCGTTCCCGCCGCACGTAGCCGGCCGCCTCCAGCCGCTTCAGCAGCGGTGACAGCGTGCCCGGGTCGAGCTGGAGCAGCCGGCTCAGGTCCCGGACCGACAGCGGCGCGTGCTGCCAGAGCGCCAGCATGACCAGGTACTGCGGGTGGGTGAGCCCCATCGGCTCCAGCAGCGGACGGTAGACGGCGACCACGCCGCGGGCGGCGACGGAGAGCGCGAAGCAGACCTGCTGCTCCAACGCCAGGGGGTCCTCCTCGATCGGGTCGCTCACCCTCGTCCTCCTCGTCGTCGTTGCGAGCGTAGCAACGATTGGTGTACCAATTGTTTGTACACCAAGCAGGGAGAGGGCGGCGGATGAGCGACGACGAGCAGGTGGGCGACGCCTCCGGCAAGGGCGGCCGCCTGTTGGGCTGGGTGTTCCGCAACCTCGCCGGCCCCTCCCAGGTTCAGGGCGCGGTGCAGGGCGGCTCCCGGCTGGCCCGCGAGGCGTGGAAGCAGGACCTGGAACGCCGCAAGCAGTGGAGCCGCGAGCAGCGTGAACTCAAGCGCGCCCGGCGGGAGGCCCGGCGCTCGGGAGGCGACGGTCAGCCGTAGGTGTCGCGGGGCCCGCGCCCGCGTACCCGCCGGGGGCCGCGCGACCACGACGGCGCGGCCGGGCCGTGGATGTGCAGCTTGCGCACCACGTTGTGGCCGACCTCGCGGGCGATCTGCTTCAACAGCGAGCCCGCCAGCAGGCGCAACTGCGTCGCCCATGCCGTCGAGCGGGCCTCCACGGTCAGCTCGCCGTCCTCCAGCTTGACCGGGCGGCTGTGCTGGGCGACCTCCGCGCCGACCACCTTCTCCCACGCGCCGAACACCGTCGCCTCGGCCGCCGGCTGCTGCCAGCCCCGCGCCTTGACCAGCTTGTCCAGCACCGCGCCGAGCGGCTGCGGGTCGCGCGGGTCCGGCCCCGGGCCGGAGTAGCCGCGCAGCCGCTTCTCGCCGTCGCCGCGTACCGCGCCGCGCCGCCGGGGAGCCGCCGCCTGACGCCGGGCCTTCGCCGCGTCCAGCACCGCCCGGGCCAGTTCCGGCCCGGGCGCGCCCTCCGGCACGTTCGCGCCCGGCTCACCGTCCGCGGGCTTTCCCGGGGTACGCGCGTCGCGTCCCGGCCCGAGCCGCGCGGGCGGGAGCTGCACCTCGTCGTCAGACACGTCGCACCGTCCCGTCGCCCACCGCGTACCGGGTGCCGCGCAGGGTCGCCGGCACGTCGTCGTCCACCGCGCAGGTGACGAGCAGCTGGTTCGCGCCGCCCACCAGCTCGGCCAGCCGCTCCCGCCGACCGGTGTCCAGCTCCGCGAAGACGTCGTCGAGCACCAGCACCGGTTCGATCCCGTCGGCGCGCAGCAGGTCGTACCCGGCCAGCCGCAGCGCCAGCGCGTAGGACCACGACTCGCCGTGGCTCGCGTACCCCTTGGCGGGCAGCGGGCCGAGCGTCAGCGCCAGGTCGTCGCGGTGCGGACCGACGAGCGTCGTGCCGCGCTCGATCTCGGCGGCGCGGTTCGCGGTCAGCGCGGCCGCCAACGCCTCCGCCAGCGCCGCCCGGTCGGCGCCGGGCTCGGGCAGCTCGACCGAGGGCCGGTACGCGATGCCCGCCGCGCCGCGGCCGGCGGCCACCGCGTCGTACGCCTTCGCGACGTGCGGGGTGAGCGCCGCCACCAACTCCAGGCGCCCGGCCAGCAGTTCCGCCCCGTGCTGGGCCAGATGCGCGTCCCACACGGCCAACGTCGACAGGTCGCCGCCGCGCGAACCGCCGGTCTTGCGAGCCAGGTACGAGGTACGCAGCAGCGCGTTGCGTTGCTTGACCACCCGCTCGTAGTCGGCGCGTACCCCGGCGTAGCGGGGCTGGCGGGTAACCAGCAGGTCGTCCAGGTAACGGCGACGTTCCGAGGGGTCGCCGCGGACCAGTTCCAGGTCCTCCGGCGCGAACAGCACCAGGCGCAGCGCGCCGAGGACGTCCCGGGCGCGCCGGGCCGGGGACCGGCCGAGGCGTGCCCGGTTGGCCTTGCCCGGGACGATCTCCAGCTCGACGAGCAGTTCCCGGCCCTCGTGCACCACGGCGCAGCGGATCACCGCCGAGGTTGCGCCCATCCGGACCAGCGGGGCGTCGGTGGCGACCCGGTGCGAGTCCAGGGTCGCCACGTAACCGAGCGCCTCGACCAGGTTCGTCTTGCCGACGCCGTTGGCGCCGACGAGCACGTTCGGCCCCGGCTCAAGGTCGACGCCGACGCGCTCGTACGAGCGGAAGTCGACCAGTTCGAGCCGGCGGACGTACACAGGCTGTGGATACCGGTCAGCGCTTGTGGACGGCGTGGCCGCCGAACTGCTGGCGCAGCGCGGCGACGGCCTTCATGGCGGGCGAGTCGTCCTGCCGGGAGGCGAACCGGGCGAACAGCGACGCGGTGATGACGTTGAGCGGTACGGCGAGCCGGACCGCCTCGTCGACGGTCCAGCGGCCCTCGCCGGTGTCCTCGGTGTAGCCGCTCAGCTCGGCCAGCTCCGGGTCCTCGTCCAGCGCCCGGTCCAGCAGGTCGAGCAGCCAGGACCGGACCACGGTGCCCTCGCGCCACGACTTGAACACGCCGGGGACGTTCGTGACCAGATCGGAGGCGGTCAGCAGCTCGTAGCCCTCGGCGTAGGCGTGCATCAGGCCGTACTCGATGCCGTTGTGCACCATCTTGGCGTAGTGGCCGGCGCCGACCGGGCCGGCGTGCACGAAGCCGAACTCGCCAGCGGGCTTGAGCGCCTCGAAGATCGGCATCAGGCGCTCGACGTGCTCCTGCGCGCCGCCGACCATCAGCCCGTACCCGTTCTGCCGGCCCCAGACGCCGCCGGAGACGCCGACGTCGATGTAGCCGATGCCCTGCTCGTTCAGCCGCTCGGCGCGCGGCGCGTCGTCGCTGAACCGGGAGTTGCCGCCGTCGATGATGATGTCGCCCTCGCCGAGCACCTCGGCGAGCTCGTCGATGGTGGCGTCGGTGACGCCGGCGGGAACCATGACCCACACCGCGCGGGGCGACTGGAGCTTCTCGGCCAGCTGAGTCAGGCTCGCGGCGTCGCTGATGTCCGGGTTGTGGTCGAAGCCGACCACCTCGTGCCCGGCGGCGCGCAGCCGCTCCCGCATGTTGCCGCCCATCCGGCCGAGTCCTACCAGGCCGAGCTGCATCTGCTCCTACCTCCGTACGTCAGGGTCGTGCTGCCTGCGATCAGCGGGACACGCGGATCGGCATGATGAGGTACCGGTACCCCGGGATGACCTCGCCATCCTCGCCGGCCGGGGAAATGACCGCGGGCTTGAACGCGTCGACGAACCGGAGCAGGGCGTGCTGGGCGCCCAGGTTTGCCAGGCCGTCGATGAGGTACTGCGGGTTGAAGCCGATGGTGAGCGGCTCACCGGTGAAGGTGGCCTCCATCGCCTCGCTGGCCCGCGCCTCCTCGGTGCCGCCCGCCTCCACCACGAGGCCGTCGGCGCTGAAGCTGAGCAGGACGGGAGTGGTGCGCTCGGCGACGAGAGCGACCCGCTTGACCACCTCGATGAGCGTGGCGACGGCGATGCGGGCCTCGGCGTTGTGGTCGGCCGGGAACAGCGAGCGCACCGGCGGGTAGTTGGCGCCGTCGAGCAGGCGGCTGGTGGTCCGGCGGGTGCCGCCGGAGAAGCCGATCATGCCCTCGCCGGCGCCGCCGGAGGACAGCGCCATGGTGACGTGGCCGCCGAGCGGACCGAGCGCCTTGGCGGTGTCGTGCAGCGTACGGGCCGGCACCAGCGCGTTGAGGCTGATCTCCGGGTCGTCCGGGTTCCACTCCATTTCGCGCAGCGCGAGGCGGTAGCGGTCGGTCGCCAGCATGGCCATCGTGCTGCCGGTCAGCTCGATGCGTACACCGGTCATCATCGGCAGCGTCTCGTCGCGGCCGGCGGCCACCGCCACCTGGGCCACGGCGGCGGCGAAGGCGGCGGCGTCGACGGTGCCGGCGCTCTCCGGCATCTCCGGCAGCGTCGGGTAGTCCTCCACCGGCATGGTGGGCAGCGTGAAGCGGGCGCTGCCGCAGACCAGCTCCAGGTGGGCGCCGACGGCGGCGATGTCCACCGGCTTGGCCGGCAGAGCCTTGGTGATCTCGGCGAGCAGCCGGCCGGAGACCAGGGCCGCGCCGTCCGCGTCACCCTGCACCTCGACGGTCACCTGGCTGGAGACCTCGTAGTCGAAGCCGGAGACCTGGAGGTTGCCGTCGGTCACCCGGAGCATCACCCCGGCCAGCACCGGTACGGAGGGCCGGCTGGGCAGGCTCTTGGCGGTCCACGCGACCGCCTCGGCGAGCGCGTCGCGCTCCACTCGGAACTTCATCAATGCCTCCGCGTCGACGTCAGCGACAACTCTCTCATGCCGACCGCTGCCACCCGTCCCGCCCGACCGTGCGGGTACCCATCGCACCTTAGGGCGCGTGGGCATCGGCTGTGCGCCCGACCCCGTTGATCCAGGTGCCGGGGTGACTGCCGACGGCAGCGCTCCGGCCCGATCCACAGGAAGTCCAACGGTGATGATTGGTTTTTGTTGTTTAGAAGAGATAACTCATCGTCTTCATCGCACCTGTGCAAACTGTGGAGAACTCGCGAAGGCGCAGGTCAGACACGTTATCCACCGGTGGTTTCGCTGTGGAGAACCGGGGGTACAACTCGTGTCCCGGTCCACAGCCCTCGCCGGCCGCCGGGTTTTCCACGGCTGTCCACCGGTTGTCCACCGGTAATCCACCGGTTTTCTCCCCAGCTCTGTGGACAGCGCCGACAGCGTCGAACGCCGTCGTCCCCAGAACCTTCAACAGCCCGCCCACAGGTGGACCGTCGTCTGGGGACAACGTGAGCGTCATCCCCAGGCGTCCACAGCGTCGTCCCCAGGAGTTGTCCACAGTCTGTGGGTAACCGGCCGGGTGCGGACGGTGTTTGTCCACCGCCTGTGACACAGGGGCTGTGGACAACGGGTACGAGTTGTGGACGAACACAGCACCGATCCTGGGCCCTCCACCGGGTCGAGGGTCAACCGTGCCCCGCTGTCGGCTAGTTGCCACCCGCCACGACCGGCCCGTCGGCCGCCTCCGGGGTCGCCTTGATCACGCCGGCCGTCCCTCGGCACCGCCCGGTTCCTGTCTCAGCCCTCCGGTTCCTGTCCCGTCCCGACCCTGCTCCACTCGTGTCGATCATGAAGTTGACGGCAGTTGGTGTCCGGTTTGCCACCGCTAACCTCATGATCGACGGGAGGGGCCGGCGGGCGAGGGCGGACCGGGTCGCCCCGACCCGCCCGGCTAGCCCGATCGCCCCGACCGCCTGCGATCACGCCGTGCGGACGGCTTGACACTCGGCTCCGGAGAGATCTTGGTAGGAAACGCCCCTATGAGGGCGCCAAGCTTCCAAGATCTGCGGGAAGTCGCTGGCAGACGCTGGCCGAGGGCGGGGGCGCAATGGCGCTCGGCTCGACCGAACTCCTACCCGGAAGACGGACGAAGCGACCGAGCGCCCACGGCGACAGGGCGTCGATCATGGAGTGGCGCTCCAGCGGGGACGCCGCGCAGTTCGAGCCGGCGACGTCCGTAGCCGCCATCTCGTTGTTGACCAAGGAGTTTGGCGCAAGAATGACGTGCCTTTCCGACACAAACTCCTTGATCACCGCCGGGGCCGCGGGAGCGGCGGCGGCGGGCGGGGAGGGGCAGCGCGGGAGCGGAGGTCAGGTCGTCTGCTTGATGCGGTTGGTCAGCTCGGCGATCTGGTTGTAGAGCGAGCGCCGCTCCGCCATCTGCTGGCGGATCTTGCGGTCCGCGTGCATCACGGTGGTGTGGTCCCGGCCGCCGAACGCCTGCCCGATGCGGGGCAGCGACAGGTCGGTCAGCTCACGGCACAGGTACATGGCCACCTGGCGGGCGTTGACGAGCACCCGGGACCGGGAGTGGCCGCGCAGGTCCTCCAGGCTCACCCCGAAGTAGTCGGCGGTGGACACCATGATCTGGTCCGCGGTGATCTCCGGTCCGGCGCCGTCCGGGATGAAGTCCCGCAGCACCTCCTCGGCCAGCGACAGCTCGACCGAGGAGCGGGTGAGGCTGGCGAAGGCGGTGACGCGGATCAGCGCCCCCTCCAGTTCGCGGATCGAGTTCGACACCCGGGATGCGATGAACTCCAGCACGTCCGGCGGCGCGTACAGCCGCTCCTGGGCCGCCTTCTTCTGCAGGATCGCGATCCGCGTCTCCAGGTCCGGCGGCTGGATGTCGGCGAGCAGGCCCCACTCGAAGCGCGTACGCAGCCGGTCCTCCAGCGTCGCGAGCTGCTTCGGTGAGCGGTCCGAGGTGATGACGATCTGCTTGTTGGCGTTGTGCAGCGTGTTGAAGGTGTGGAAGAACTCCTCCTGCGTCCGTTCCCGGTTCTCCAGGAACTGGATGTCGTCGATCAGGAGGATGTCCACGTCCCGGTAGCGGCGCTGGAACGCGCTCGTCTTGTCGTCGCGCAGCGAGTTGATGAAGTCGTTCGTGAATTCCTCGGTCGAGACGTACCGGACCGAGCGGGCGTTGCCGAGCGTCGTCGCGTAGTGCCCGATGGCGTGCAGCAGATGGGTCTTGCCCAGCCCCGAGCTGCCGTAGATGAACAGCGGGTTGTACGCCTTGGCCGGCGACTCGGCCACCGCCACGCTCGCCGCGTGCGCGAACCGGTTGGACGAGCCGATGACGAACGTCTCGAACATGTACTTCGGGTTGAGCCGGTTGCCGCCGCTCTCCGTACCGCCCGGCAGCCGGCGGTCGGCCTGGCCGCCCGGGCGGTGGTGGTCGGCGCCGCCGCGGCCGGGGCCACCACGACCGGGGCCGCTGTCAGTGGCGCCGTCGCGGGGCAGGCCGCGCATCGGCGCGGGATCGGCGGAGCCGGGGCTCTCCCGGTAGCGGGGCTCGTACCCCCCGGAGTCAGGGGCGGAGGGTTCGACCCGGCGCTCGTCGAAAGGGCGGCGCTCGGGCGCGGCGCGCAGCGGCTCGGCGAACGCGGCGCTGAAGAGCGTGTCCTGCGCGTCCCGCCCGGACGGGATCAGATGGGGGCGGCCGCCGTCCGCGGTCCGCTGCCGCGGCGCCGGTTCGTCCGCCTGCTGCTCCATGCGGGGATCCGCGTAGCCGGAGTCGGCGTACCCAGGCTCGGGGTAGCCGGACTCGGCGTACCCGGACTCGGCATAGCCGGACTCCGGGCGAGGCGACGGGAAGGGCGGGTTGGCAGTGGGCGGGCCGGGCTGGTCGAAGCCGGGCAGCGGGGCCGCGCCGTCGTGCTCGGGGAGCGGTTCCGGAGCGCTGCGGTAGACAGTGCCGGCCGGGCGTCCTCCGGGGTCCTCGGTGACCCGTACGGTGACGGCCACCTGTATCGGCCGTCCGAGCCGGCGGCTCAGCGCCTCGGTGATGGCCGGGCGCAGCCGCGACTCGATCACGTCCCGGGTGAAGGCGTCCGGTACGGAGAGCAACGCGGTGTCCTCGACGATCGCCCGCAGCCGGGTGAGCCGGAGGTACGCCCGTTGCTGCGCGGAGATGATCTCGTCGGCGAGTTCGTCGGTGGTCGCCGTCCACACCGCGGCCAGGTCGGTCGCTCCGGTCACCGTCGTGCCACCCCCTCGCCTGCTCCTCACGCCCGCCCGGACGGCTGACCGGTCGTCATCCACAAGTTATCCACAGCCTGTGTACCGACCGATTGTGACCGCCCACCGGACGCGGGTCGGACCTGCCCCCCTCGATTCGCGGAGGCGCTGAAGCGGGTTCACCGTGCCGAACGATTCAACAGCGTGTCCGGTCTTGCCGATCGGCGACAAACCCCGGACCCCCGACGTCGACCGCAATCGGGCACGCTAACAGCGCGGACCCCACGCCATCAACCGGCGACACCCTGACGACCTTGGCAACATCAGTGAAAACCGCCCCTTCGGTCGGGGTTCCGACGCAGGTGGCACGCCGCAGTGTGATGTTTGACGGTCATTGCGCCCCTGCGTAGGCTGGAGCGGCTGCTCTCTCGCCCTCTGCTAGGGTGATTGATGCTTGCTGTCCGTGGCTGTCACCTCGCATCGCCGGGGAGCGCGTCACGGCAGCGCCGATCGGAGGTCACCGACAAGGTGACCTGGACCAGCACACGACCCCGGGCGATCCGCCGCGCGGGGCGTACGACAACGGAGAGCCTGACGTGAGCAAGCGCACCTACCAGCCGAACAACCGCCGGCGCGCGAAGACCCACGGCTTCCGGCTGCGCATGCGCACCCGTGCCGGCCGCGCCATCATCGCTACCCGTCGTTCCAAGGGCCGCGCCCGCCTGTCGGCCTGAGGCCGACAGGTCCGGTCCGGGGACGTGGGCAGTCGTGCTGGCCGCCGCGCAACGACTGCGGCGCAGTAGCGACTTCGCCGCAGCGGTTCGCGGTGGCCGACGCGTCGGCCGTGGCGCCGTCGTGGTCCACCTGACCACCCCCGAGCCGATCGGCACCACCGCGACACCTTCGCCGGAGCCGGCGCGGACCAGCGGTGCGGAGACCTCCGCACCACGCCGCGCCGGCTTCGTCGTGTCCAAGGCCGTCGGCGGCGCGGTGGTCCGGAACAAGGTCCGCCGGCGGCTCCGGCACCTGGTCCGCGAGCGGCTGGCCGAGCTGCCCGCCGGCACGACCCTCGTGGTACGCGCGCTGCCGGCAGCCGCCGACGCGACGTACGCCCGGCTCGGGGCCGACCTCGACGCCGCTCTCGCCGCCGCGCGGTCCCCAAAGGGACGGCGGTCGCGGTGACCGGCCCGAGCGCGACTTCGTCGCCCACAACCGGTGCCCGCATGCTGCTGGCGCCTATCATCGCGTACCGTCGGTGGATAAGTCCGGCACTGCCGGCCCGCTGCCGGTTCTACCCGTCGTGCAGTGCCTACGCCGTGGAGGCGGTGTCCCGGCACGGTGCGCTGCGGGGCGCCTGGCTGACGGTCCGTCGGCTGTCGCGCTGCCATCCCTTCCACCCAGGTGGACACGACCCGGTTCCGGAGCCGGGCGACCGCCGCCGTGCCGACGTGACTGGAGCCTGAGTGTTTAGTCTCGACTGGATCTACTACGCGATCTCGTGGATCCTGCTGACCTGGCACTCGGCCTGGGACGCCATCGGAGTTCCGGTCGGGGCCGTGATCGGTACGAACTGGGCCTGGATCCTCGCCATCATCTTCCTGGTGGTGACGGTCCGGGTGATCCTGTTCCCGGTCTTCGTCAAGCAGATCAAGTCGCAGCGTGCCATGCAGGCGCTCCAGCCGAAGGTGAAGGAGCTCCAGGAGAAGCACAAGGGTGACCGGGAGACGCTCCAGAAAGAGATGATGGAGCTCTACCGGAAGGAAAAGGCCAACCCGCTCATGGGCTGCCTTCCGATGTTCCTCCAGATCCCGGTCTTCCTGGGCCTGTTCCACACGTTGCGTCGCCTCAGCCCGGACAACCAGGGCAAGACCCTGTACGGCTGGACTGTCGACCAGTTCAACAGCGCCTCGAACGCGACGCTCTTCACCGCGCCGATCTCCGGCAAGTTCGGCTCCACCGCCGAGGAGCTCAGCCGGCTGGGCGCGAACACCGGCACGGTCAAGGTCGTCGCCGGCATCCTGGTGATCATCATGATCGCCACCACCTACCTGACCAGCCGTCAGATGATCCTCAAGACCGGATGGGCCGAGGATCCGCAGCAGCGCATGGTGCAGCGCCTGATGCTCTACGGCATCCCGCTGTCCCTGCTGATCTCGGGCGCGATCTTCCCCATCGGTGTGATCATCTACTGGGTCACCAACAACCTCTTCACGCTCGGTCAGCAGCAGTGGGTGCTGCGGAAGTTCCCGCCGCCGCCCACGGCGAAGAGCACCACCGCCGCCAAGAGCACCGGTGGCAAGAACCCGGTGCAGCCGGCCAAGGTCGGTGGCCTGTTCGGCCGCAAGGCGGCCCAGCCGGCGGCGAAGGCCCCGGCCGCGGCGCCGAAGGTGGCCGGACCGAAGCCGGGCGCCAAGCCGGTCAACCCGAAGAAGGGCGGCAGCCGGCCCGCCAAGCGACAGGGCTGAGTTTCACCGGGCCACCGCCGCGACACCGGCGGTGGCCCGTTCCGGCCACGTGCTGCCATCCGAGGAGTCGGCGCCGGGCCGGAATCGCCGCGCGAAGCGCGGCCGCGGGCGAAACTGGCCCGTACAGACGTGCCCGAGGGCAACCGGCGAACCTCCCGCCGGCCCCGGGAGACCAGCGGACCCCCGAACGGTCCGGCCGAGCGAGTACGGAGATGAGACCCGTGACCGAGACCAGCATCCCCAGCGCCGACCAGTCCCTGGACGAGGAGACCCCCGTTACCGCCGCCACCGAGACCGAGGACGCCTCGGGCGAGTCCCGGGAGAAGAAGGCCCCGGCCGACAGCGACCTGTTCCGGCAGAGCGAGATCGCCGCCGACTACGTCGAGGGCCTGCTGGACATCCTCGACTACGACGGCGACATCGACGAGCTGGTCTCCGGCGGCCGCCCGGTCGTCGAGGTGGTCGGCGGACGGCTGCAGAACCTGGTCGGCCAGCGCGGCGCGACCCTGGAGGCGCTCCAGGAGCTGGCCCGGCTGGCCGTGTTCCGCCAGACCGGCACGCCGAGCCGCCTGCTGCTGGACGTCGGCGGCTACCGGGCCGCGCGGCGCAAGGAACTGGCCGCCGTGGCGAAGAACGCGGTCGAGAAGGTCAAGGAGCACGGCGAGCCGGTGCGCCTGGAGCCGATGTCCGCGTTCGAGCGCAAGTGCGTGCACGACGTGGTGAACGCGATGAGCGGCGTGGAGAGCGAGTCCGAGGGCGTCGAGCCCGACCGCCGCATCGTCGTGCGTCCGGTGACGGACTGAGGTCCGTGATCTCCGACGAGACGACGGCAGGCGCCGTGGCCGGCCCGGGTGGTACGCCGCCCGGGCCGTCGGCTGTGCGCCCCGACAACACAATCGACCCGGTCTTCTCCGACGACGCCGGGCCGGCCGACCCGGCGTACCCGGGAACGGCCCCGACCGACCCGGGCGAGCCCGCCTTCTCGGCCGAGCCGGCGCTGGTGACCGGGATCGAGCCCGCCGACCCGGCTGCGGACGTGACACCCGCCTTCTCCGGTGAGCAGGCGGCGGATGTGACGCCGACCGACCCGGCCGCGGTGGCCGACCCGGTCTTCGCGGAGCCGTCGGAGGACGCACCGTCCCTCATGGACGGTGACGCCGCGCCCGACCCGGCGTCGGCGACGCTGCCGCCCGAACTGGCGGAGGCCGCCCGCGCGCTCTTCGGCGACCGGCTCGACCTGGCCGCCGCGTACGCGGAACTGCTTGCCACCGAAGGCGTGGTGCGCGGCCTGATCGGCCCGCGCGAGGCGCCGCGGCTCTGGGACCGGCACCTGCTCAACTGCGCTGTGGTGGCCGAGCGGATCCCGGAGGGGGCGAGCGTGATCGACGTCGGCTCCGGCGCCGGGCTGCCCGGTCTGGTCCTGGCGATCGCGCGTCCCGATCTCACGGTGACGCTCGTGGAGCCGCTCGCGCGGCGTACCTCCTTCCTGATCGAGGCGGTGCAACGCCTCGGCCTGACCCGCGACGTCCGCGTCTTCCGCGGGCGGGCCGAGGAGGCGGCAGCCGGGTCGCGGGACCGGGAAGCGCTGTCCGCCGACATCGTGACCGCCCGCGCGGTGGCCCCGCTGGACCGGCTCGCCGGTTGGTGCCTGCCGCTGCTGGTCTCCGGCGGTCGTTTGGTGGCGCTCAAGGGCGCCTCGGCAGCCGACGAGATCGCCGAGCACACCGAAGCGGTGGTACGCCTCGGTGGCGCTACGCCGGAGCTGCACCGTTGCGGGGAGGGGATGGTCGAGTCCCCGGCGACGGTGATCGAGGTGGTCCGGGAGCGCGTGGTGAGCCCGCGCCGGGCCAAGAAGCCGAAGCGGTCGCGTGGCGGCCGCCGTCGTGGCGACCGCTGACCGAAACGGCTGTCCGGACGCCCACCCGGTCGTTGGACCGGGTGGGCGTGACGCGATCGATCACAACCCGACATGGACCCACTGCGCCCGTCGGCCGTAGGCTGACCGCGCGTCGATAGTGTGGAACGGCGGTGCCGGGCGGCACCCGAACCCGACGGTTCCCGCCGAGCCGACCACGCCGGGCGAGGCGCGGACTCGATTCGACGGGTGCGGACCGACCATCCGGAGCGGGTAGGGATGACAGGTGCATGACGACGGCAGGTACGACGATCCACGGTTGACCGGGTCCGGAGGGAACTCCCCTGGCCCCGTTTCACGTGAAACCAACTACCGGGAGTGGACGGTGAACGAGCCCCGCGATCCGTCCGCCTCGTACCAGCCGACCGAGCCGCCGCCCTCCGGTGCCGTGCGGCCCGTGTCGTCGGTGCCCGCGAACGTCCCGCCGGCTAGGGACCCGCTCGACCCGGCCGACGGCCCGGCGAACGCCCCGACCCCGCGACCCCCGGCGGTGCGGGCGAACGCCGTGGTGCCCGCTCGCTTCGAACCCCAGCCGCCCGTCTCGGCCGTGCCGCACCAGGCCGCTCCCGAGGTCGCCGTGGCGCCGTCCGACACGCCACAGGCGAGCGGGTACGGCGAAGAGGTAGACGCCAGCACGTACGTTTCACGTGAAACCCCGACGCGCGAAGAGGATGATCCACCGTTGGCTATGGAGGCGATGCGCGCCGTGCAGATCCTGAATCCCAGTGGCGAGGTCACCATGCCCCGCCCGGACCGGACCCGGGTGATGTGCGTCGCCAACCAGAAGGGCGGCGTGGGCAAGACGACCACCACCGTGAACCTCGCAGTGGCGCTCGCGCTGCACGGCAACCGGGTGCTCGTGGTCGACCTTGATCCCCAGGGCAACGCCTCCACCGGTCTGAACGTCCCGCACCACACCGGCGTGCCCGACGTCTACGACTGCCTGATCGACAGCGTGCCGCTCGAAGAGGTGGCCCAGGCCGTCGAGGGCATCCCCAACCTGTGGTGCGTACCGGCCACTATCGACCTGGCCGGCGCCGAGATCGAACTGGTCTCGGTCGTCGCCCGGGAGTCCCGCCTGGCGCGGGCCATCGCCGCGTACCCGGGGCACTTCGACTACGTCTTCATAGACTGCCCGCCGTCGCTCGGCCTGCTCACCGTCAACGCGCTTGTCGCCGCGCAGGAGGTGCTGATCCCGATCCAGTGCGAGTACTACGCGCTGGAAGGGCTCAACCAGTTGATCAACAACATCAACCTGGTACGCCAGCACCTCAACCCGAAGCTCGAGGTCTCCACCATCCTGCTCACCATGTACGACAGGCGTACCCGGCTGGCGGACGCGGTGGAGCAGGACGTCCGGAACCACTTCGGCGACAAGGTGCTCCAGGCCGTCATCCCGCGCAACGTGCGTGTCTCCGAGGCACCGAGCTACGGCCAGTCGGTGATGACCTACGATCCCGGTTCGCGGGGAGCCACGAGTTACTTCGAGGCCGCCCAGGAGATCGCGGAGCGAGGCGTCAAGGAGCCGGTGAGCCGGAATGCGTAGTGCGGAGATGTCGCTGGGAGGCGTCGCATGAAGAACCGTCCCCGCGGCGGGCTGGGCCGAGGGCTCGGCGCCCTCATCCCCACCGGACCGGTACCGGGTGCCGACCCGGCGGCCATCGAGCCGGAGTCGCCGACGGCGGTGGGCCCCACGTCGGCTCCCGTAGCCGGCGCGACGGCCGCGATCACCGGCGCAGTAGGGAGCGTTCCGCCCTCGGCCGCCGAGCCCGAGTCGCACCTGAGCCCGGTGCCCGGCGCCCGCTTCGCCGAGATACCGGTCGACGCCATCGTGCCGAACCCGAAGCAGCCCCGGCACGTCTTCGACGAGGAGGCGCTGGAGGAGCTGAAGACCTCGATCCAGGAGGTCGGCTTCCTCCAGCCGATCGTGGTCCGCCAGCTCGACGCCGAGAAGTACGAACTCGTCATGGGTGAGCGGCGCTGGCGCGCCGCCCAGGCGGTCGGCCGGGAAACCATTCCCGCGATCGTCCGGGACACCAAGGACGACGCGATGCTCCGGGACGCGCTGCTGGAGAACATCCACCGCGCCAACCTGAACCCGCTGGAAGAGGCGGCGGCCTACCAGCAGCTGCTGGAGGAGTTCGGCGCCACGCACGAGGAGCTGGCCCGGCGGATCGGCCGCAGCCGCCCGCAGATCTCCAACACCATCCGGCTGATGAACCTGCCGGGGGCGGTGCAGCGCCGGGTCGCCGCCGGGGTGCTCTCCGCCGGTCACGCCCGGGCGCTGCTCAGCCTCGACGACGCCGAGGCACAGGAGCAGCTCGCCAAGCGGATCGTCGCCGAAGGCATCTCGGTACGCGGTGCCGAGGAACTCGTGCACCTGGCGCTCGCCGAGGAACCGGCGAAGGCGTCTGCCGCGAAGCGCCGGCCGAAGCCGCACGCCCCGGCGCTCACCGATCTCGCGGACCGGCTCTCGGACCGGTTCGACACCCGCGTGAAGGTCGACATCGGCCGGAGCAAGGGGAAGATCACGATCGAGTTCGCCACCGTTGACGACCTGGAACGGATTGTCGGGCTCATCGGCGTGGGCGAGGAGGAGCGGCCCGAGGCGTAGCCGCGAGGGCTTGTACGGCCGGCCGCACCGCCCGCGAGGGGGTGCGGCCGGTTCGTTTCTCCCGGCCGCTGTTCCCGGGGCGGTCCGGCTCCTGTGATTCGCGCTGCTGTGGCGGATGCGGGACCGTCGTCGGTCTGTCCGCCTTGTTTCACGTGAAACGAGGACGGCGGTGCGGGGCGGGCTGAGGCGGCGGGCGGAACTCAAGGAGTCGGCCGTTCTGCTCCCCGTCGCGGGGCTGGCCTCCGCGATCGAAGGGTGGGCGAGGCACCGGGTGCCGGATGTGCACCCGGGTAGCCCGCCGCGCTCGCGCCTACGAAACTCGGAGGCCGGTGGCCGTAGTGACTGACTGCCGAGGCCGGGTCGGGGTCATGACCCCGCGCCAACTTGTGGGGCCGGCCGTCGACGTCGGGGCTGCGTGTCTCCGTCGAGTTCGGCTGCTTGATGATCGGGCACTGCCGGGTGCCCCGTCTTCCGCTCCATGCTGACAGTGCGCTTCGGCGGGCAGAGGAGTGGGCGCTGTGACGACGTCGGCGTGGGTGACGGCGACAAGGAGGTGTGCCGGCACCCAGCCGATTCAGTTGCCAAGAAGATTGGCGGCTGCACGGCCTCCACGGGGTGAGCGATAGCCGGAAGGGGGCCAGCTGATCCGCGGCGGAGTGGGGAGAGAGCTTGCGCTTGAGAAGACATGCGCCGCCTGGAGCCGGGTGAAGGGTCGAGCCTCGCAGCGATAGGGCATCCCGTTTCACGTGAAACGGGATGGCCCCCGCCCAGCCCTGGAGGGCCTCGGTCCAGTCGATGAATGACGCCTTCGCGTCGAGGCTGGCCCGCGTCGCCGATGCTCCGAGACGAGCCCACCGCCGTCGTTAGATGTGCGCCGTCGCTGCGCGCTAACCGCCCACGCGGAAGTCCCTGAAGCGGTGCTGAAGCTGGGTGGAGCACCATGGGTGTCAAAACGCCTCGGAGGCACCCACGCCGTTCCACTCACGCCCGGTGGGGCAGCGGGTGCCGGCGACCGTGGACCGGGAGCGTCCGTCTAGGGGCCTGCTCCCGGATCTTCCGCCTCCTTGACGGTCACCAACGTCCGCGCCCGTCCCGCGCCGGATGAGGGCTAGCGCCGCGAGTCGCCCCGTTGCACAGCGATCCCACCAACGGCAGGATCCTCGCCGGAGCCCGGAGCCCGGAGCCCGGAGCCCGGAGCCCGGAGCCCGGAGCCCGGAGCCCGGAGCCCGGAGCCCGGAGCCCGGAGCCCGGAGCCCGGAGCCCGGAGCCCGGAGCCGCCAGACCAAGGCGACCAACTGGCTGCCCGGCCCGAGCCACCGGCCCAAGCCGCCGCCAGCATCACCGAAGACCAGCGGTCGCGACCGACCGGGATCGTCCGGGCCGCCGCCGTTTCACGTGGAACCGATCGCAAGAAGCGCGTCCCGAACCCGGTACGGATCGAGCGCCCGGATCGTTGGAAGAGCGGATCCACACGCCCTCCGAGTTATCCACAGCAGTTGTCCACAGGCTCGTCTCGTTTCACGTGAAACAAAGCGCGGAAACCCTTGCTGAGCAGTGGATGACGCACCGTACTGGTGATCTCGGCACCCTGTGGACAACGTGGTGGACAACCTGTGCGCGGGCAGTGGAACGGGTAGGGACAGGCGTCGCCAACTCGGTTAGGGTCAGCGTCGTGCCGGACACCCCTCCCTCAGTTCCAGACTTCACCCAGTGGCCGTCCTTTCCCTTCGAGGGCGATCTCCGCGTCAAGCCGCTCGACGAGCCCGTACCGTTCGAACCTCCCCGCCGTGGCGAGGCGGATCGGGAGTGCACCGCCTGCAACGCGCCCGACGAGGCGTACATCTGGGTCGGTGAGCGGTGGCGGGTCCGCGCCATGGACCGGCCCACCGGGCTGCCGATGGTCCTGATCCTGGAGTCCCGGTCCCACCTGGATCTGGGCGACCTGCCGAATCTGCTCGCCGCCGAGCTGGGCGTGATGACCGTGCGCCTGGAGCGGGCCATCCGGTCGCTCGACGGCGTGGCTCGGGTCCACGTGAACCGTTGGGGCGACGGCTCCGCGCACCTGCACCTGTGGTTCCTCGCCCGGCCGTACGGGCGACTGCAGCTGCGGGGCACGTTCCTGTCGCTGTGGGACTCGATCCTGCCCCCGATCTCCGAGGACAGGTGGCGGGAGAATCTGGCCATGGTGGCCGCATGGCTCGCCGAGTTCGGGGGCCGGCCGCTCGCCGAGCCGCCGCGCATCCAGTGGCAGGCCCCGTCGAGCTTCTCTCCGGCCTCGGCCGTGGACGCCGCTGAGGAGCCCGAGGAGGAGCCCGCATCCGTGATCGAGGCTGCGGATGAGATCCCGGAGTCCGAGGCGGCACAGGACGTCTCAGACCCCTCGGCGGGCCCGTCGGCCGACGACCCGGCGCCGGAGGGCGGACCCGAAGCGTCCGAGGAGCAGGAGGAGACCGAGGGCGCCGCTACCGCGGGCGAGGCCGAGGGCGACGAGCCGCGGGCGGCGCGTACCCGGGAGGGCTGACGTCAGCGACGGCGGGCGGCGGCCCGGGTCACCAGCGTGCCGAGCACCCGGCCGAAGTCCAGCCCGGCCGCCTGGATCGCCAGCGGCAGCAGCGAGGTCTCGGTCATCCCCGGGGAGACGTTGACCTCCAGCACGTGCGGCTGGCCCTCGGCGTCGACGATCAGGTCGACCCGGGACACGTCGCGCAGGCCGAGCGCGGTGTGCGCGGCGAGCGCCACCTCGGTCACCCGGGCGGTCGTCGCGGCGTCGAGCCGGGCGGGCGCGTGCCACGTGGTGCGGCCGGCGGTGTAGCGGGCCGCGTAGTCGTAGACGCCGTTGCGCGGCACGATCTCGACCGGGGGCAGGGCCTGCGGGCCCTTGCCGAGGTCGAGCACGGAGACCGCCACGTCCATCCCGGGCACGTAGCGCTCCACGAGCGCGGTCTGGTCGTACGCGAAACAGCCGACCATGGCGGCCGGCAGCGACGCCGCCTCCCGGACCACGGCGGCGCCCAGTCCGGAGCCGCCCTGCGCCGGCTTGACCATCAGCGGCAGCCCGAGCCGGTCCACGATCCGGTCCAGGACGGCGACCGCCCCCAGTTCGGAGAAGCGGTCGTGCGGCAGCGCCACCCAGTCGGGCGTCGGGATGCCCGCCTCGCGCAGCACCGCCTTGGCGGACGGCTTGTCCCACGCGAGCCGGGAGGACCGGGCGTCGCAGCCGACGTAGGGCACGTCCCAGAGGTCGAGCACGCCGCGCAGTGAGCCGTCCTCGCCGGTGGCGCCGTGCAGGGCGATCACCACCGCGTCCGGCGGGTCGGCGGTCAGGGCGGGCAGCAACGCCACGTCGGCGTCGCGCAGTTCCGCCTGTACGCCGACCGCGCGCAGCGCGTCGAGCACCCGGCGGCCCGATCGCAACGAGACGTCCCGCTCGTAGGAGAGGCCACCGGCGAGCACGAGCACGTGCAGCTCGTCGACGGCGGATCCGGTCACGGGAGGCGGTGCGGCAGGGCTGTCGGACATGCGGGCATCATGCCAAGTCGGGACCGGGCGCGTCCGCGCCGCCCTGGCGACGGCGAGGTCCGGCACCGCCGACCGCGCCGAAGACCTTGCGCATGGCGATCTCCTGCTCCATCACGCCGGCCAGCCGGCGGACGCCCTCGCGGATCCGCTCCGGCGACGGGAAGGAGAAGTTCAGCCGCATGTTCCCGGCGCCGGTGCCGTCGGCGTAGAAGCCGGTACCCGGCACGTAGGCGACGCGGGCGGCCACGGCCCGCGGCATCATCGCCTTGGAGTCGAGCCCGTCGGGCAGCGTCGCCCAGACGAACAGGCCACCGCGCGGTGTGGTCCAGGTGGTGCCCTCGGGCATCAGGTCGGCCATCGCGTCGAGCAGCGCGTCCCGGCGCTCGCGGTAGATCTCGCGGTAGACCTTGAGCTGCTGCCGCCAGGGCATGGTGCCGAGGTACGTCGAGACGGCCGACTGCGCGTACGCGCTCGGGCAGAGGATCTGAGCCTCGCTCGCGATGACCAGCTTGTCGCGGACCGCGTGCGGGGCGAGGATCCAGCCCACCCGCAGGCCCGGCGCGAAGGTCTTGGAGAACGTGCTCAGGTAGAAGACCCCGTCGCGCCGCCGGGCCCGCAGCGGCCTGGGCGCCTCACCCTCGAAACCGAGCTGACCGTACGGGTCGTCCTCCACCACCAGCAGCCCGGCGCGCTCGCAGATGTCGAGCACCCGCTCGCGCCGCTCCTCGCTCAGCGTCACGCCGGCGGGGTTCTGGTAGGTGGGGATGGTGTAGAGGAACTTCACTCGCCGGCCGGCCCGGGCCAGGTCGGCGATGGCCACCTCCAGCGCCTCCGGGATGAGGCCCTCGTCGTCCATCGGCACGTGGGCGACCTGGGCCTGGGCGGCCTGGAACACCCCGAGCGCGCCGACGTACGTCGGGCCCTCGGCGAGCACCACGTCACCCGGGTCCAGGAAGAGCCGGGCCACCAGGTCGAGGGCCTGCTGGCCGCCGACCGTGACGACCACGTCCTCCGGGGAGGCACCGCAGGAGGCGTCGATCCCGGAGAGGGACATCACCTCGCAGATCCGCTCGCGCAGCTCCGGGGTGCCCTGGCCGATGCCGTACTGGAGGGTGGTGGCCCCGTGCTCGGCGCCGAGCCGGCCGAGCATCTCGCCGACCGCGTCCAGTGGCAGCGCCGCGATGTAGGGTGCCCCACCGGCGAGCGAGACGACCTCCGGCCGGCTGGCCACCGCGAAGAGCGCCCGGATCTCCGAGGCGGTCATCCCGCGGACGCGCCGGGCGTACCTGTCGGTGTAGTCGTCGAGCGTCGTGCCGGTCATGACATCACCTCGATCGGGTGTCGGCGGGGCTGCCGCCCGGTGTGGTACCCGCGATGCCGACAGACATTGGCGGCTAGGGCCGGTTGGTCGATCGTAGTCCGTGGTGACGGTAGCGGTACCCGCCGTGTGGACACGTCCACATCCCGGACCGGACGTCCGCCTTCCGGGCAGGGGTTCGCGCGTCCACTCCCGTAGCGCCGGGCGGAAGCGTACGATCGCTCGTCGGGAGCAGGAGGGCGCGGGACACACCGGCGCTCCGAGCCTATTGGTGGGGTGCGCTCATGTCGCGACGTCTGGTCAGCCTGACCCTGGACACGCTGGAGGACCTGCCTCGATCGTGCCGGCGCTGCGTCTACTGGGAGCTGGATCCGGTCTCCGCGGAGCGGGCCTGCGCGGCCGGTGACCCGGGCCTGGAGAAGGAGGCGTGGGTCTCCCAGACGCTGCTGGAGTGGGGCTCCTGCGGCAAGCTCGTCTACGTCGACGGGATGCCGGCCGGGTTCGTCATGTACGCGCCGCCGGCGTACGTCCCGCGCTCGATGGCGTTTCCCACCTCGCCGGTCTCGGCGGACGCGGCGCTGCTGATGACGGCGCACGTGGTGCCCGCCTTCGCCGACGGCGGCCTGGGCCGGATGCTGGTCCAGGGCGTGGCCCGCGACCTGACCAAGCGCGGCATCAAGGCGATCGAGGCGTTCGGCGACGCGAAGTTCGGCGACGACGCGGACGACCCGGCCCGCGCCTGCGTGGCGCCGGCCGACTTCTTCCTGTCGGTGGGCTTCAAGACGGTCCGGCCGCACCCGCGCTACCCGCGCCTGCGGCTGGAGCTGCGTACGGCTCTGAGCTGGAAGTCGGACGTGGAGTACGCGCTGGAGAAGCTGCTCGGCTCGATGAGCCCGGAGACGCTGCTGCGGCCGGTCCGCCCGGCGCCGGCCACCCGTTCGACCAGCTGAGCGGGGGCAGCCGGCCAGCTGAGCGGGCTCAGTCGACGACGGTGCCGGCGGCGAGGACCGCCCGCAGTTCGGTCACGTCGATCGAGCCGGTCGGCACGTCCCGCTCGATCGGCAGGTACATCCGCTGCACCGCGGCGACGATGGCCTCGGCCACCCGGTCCCGGAACCGGGGGTCGACCAGCCGGGCCCGGTCCTCCGGCGAGGTCAGGTAGCCGACCTCGACGCGTACCGCGGGCATCCGGGTGAGCCGGAGCAGTTCCCACGCCTTGGCGTGGGTGTGGCAGTCGCGCAGCCCGGTACGGGCCACGATCTCCCGCTGCACCAGCCCGGCCAGGCGCTCGCCGGTCGCCGACGTGACGCCGTTATCGGTGCCGTAGTGGTAGGTGGCGACGCCTTCGGCGGCCGGGTTGGCGTGGTGGTCGGTGTGCAGCGAGATGAACACGTCGGCGCCGAGGGAGTTGGCGAGCTGGGCCCGGTCGGCGTCGGGCAGGCAGCTCGCGGGCGAGGGTCCCCGGGTCAGCTGCACGCGTACGCCGGCCGCGGCGAGCCGCCCCTCCAGCCGGCTGGCGAGGTCGTGCACGAGGTCCGCCTCGGTCCAGCGCAGCGTGCCGTCGGGCACCACCACGCCCGGGTCGGTGCCCCCGTGCCCCGGGTCGATCACCACGGTCCGCCCGACGAGTTCCGGTCCGGCCTGCCGGATGGCGTCGGACTCGCGCAGCCACTGGGGGCGCCCGCCGACCACCTTGCGGCCGAGGCGGCGCAGCGCGTTGACGGTGTGCGGCCCGCACGACCCGTCCGGTTTCAGCCCCATCTCCCGCTGGAACTGGGCCACCGCGCGGGAGGTGCGGATGCCGTAGATGGCGTCGGCGCGTCCCACGTCGTACCCCATCTCCAGCAAGCGTTCCTGGAGCGAGCGGACGTCCTCGCCGGTGATCGGCTCGGGTACGGCGTGGAAGAGCGCGCGGGCCCCGAACCGCCAGCGGGCCGCGTCCAGCGCCCGCCAGGTCTCGGCGCCGACGCGCCCGTCGACGCTGAGGCCGCGGGACTGCTGGAACGCCCGGACCGCGCGTTCGGTCTCGGCGTCGTAGTCGTCGCCCCCGCTGTCGGCGGGAAGAAGCTCCAGGCCGACGAGCACGGTACGGATCTCGGCCACCGCCGGTCCCTGGTCACCGGGTCGGATCGGATGCACGACGACCCCCTATGCACGGACGTTGGCAGGACCGGAACTCCGACGGACGCTTACGGAGCGTACCGTGACCGGTACCCAGCGGGTTCGTGTTCATGCAGGTCAGGAAAGCCGGAACCCCCGTCACCCGGGCTGGGTGACGGGGGTTCCGGCGCTGTCGGTACGGCTCAGAGCGCCGACTCGATGAGCTTGAGCAACTCGCCCTTCGGCTTGGCGCCGGCGATCGACTGCACGGGCTGGCCGTTCTTGAAGATCGTCAGCGTCGGCACCGACATCACCCGGTAGGCGCGTGCCGTCTCCGGGTTCTCGTCGATGTTGAGCTTGACGATGGTGACCTGGTCCTTCATTTCGCCGGCGATCTCCTCCAGCAGCGGCGAGACCTTGCGGCACGGGCCGCACCACTCCGCCCAGAAGTCGACCAGGACCGGCTTGTCCGACTGCAGCACGTCGCTGACGAAACTCGCGTCAGTGACCGCCTTGGTTGCTCCCACTATGAACTCTCCTCCTCCGAACCTTGCTCGTCGAACTCTCAGCCCTGGATGGTGGCGATGAAGCGCTCGGCGTCCAGCGCGGCGGCGCAGCCGGTGCCGGCCGCCGTGATGGCCTGCCGGTAGGTGTGGTCGACCACGTCACCGGCCGCGAACACGCCCGGCACGCTGGTACGGGTGCTCGGCGCCTCGACCTTCACGTACCCCTCGTCGTCCATCTCCACCTGGCCGCGGAACAGCTCGCTGCGCGGGTCGTGACCGATCGCCACGAAGACGCCGGTGACGTCGAGGACCTTGCTCTCGCCGGTGTGCACGTTGCGTACCCGTACGCCGTTGACCTTGCCGTCGTCGCCGAGGATCTCCTCGACCACGGAGTTCCACTCGACCTTGATCTTCTCGTTGCCCAGCGCCCGGTCCGCCATGATCTTGCTGGCGCGGAACGAGTCGCGGCGGTGGATGATGGTCACCGACTCGGCGAACCGGGTGAGGAAGCTGGCCTCCTCCATCGCCGAGTCGCCGCCGCCGACCACCACGATGTGCTGGTTGCGGAAGAAGAAGCCGTCACAGGTGGCGCAGGACGACACCCCGTGACCGAGGTACTCCTGCTCGCCGGGCACACCGAGCGGCCGCCAGGCGGAGCCGGTGGAGAGGATGACGGCGCGGGCGCGGTACGCGGTCTCGCCCACCCACACGGTGCTCACCGCGTCGGAGCCGATCTCGCCGGTGTCCTTCAGCTCGACGCGGGTCACGTCGTCGGTGAGGAACTCGGCGCCGAAACGCTCGGCCTGCTTGCGCATGTTGTCCATCAGCTCGGGGCCGAGGATGCCGTCCGCGAAACCGGGGAAGTTCTCCACCTCGGTGGTGGTCATCAGCGCGCCACCCGACTGCACGCCCTCGATCACCAGCGGCTTCAGGTTGGCGCGTGCGGCGTAGACCGCAGCCGTGTAGCCGGCCGGACCGGAGCCGATGATGATCAGGTTGCGGACCTCGTCCACTGCCGTCTCCCGATGTGTGTGTTCGTCACCGGCCGCACCGATGTCGATCCCGAGTGCCGACGGCTCAGCGGCGCCGGCGCCTGACTTGCAGAACGTCATCGTACGAAGCGGGGATTCCCGAGCCGGTCATCCGGTGGGTCAGGTCACGTGGCGGGACACGCGTGATGACCGCGTTTTCACCCTACCCGCGTACGGAAGCGCGTGTCCGCGCCGGACCCGGGTACGCCGCACTCCGGCCCGCTCGCCCAGCCCCAGCGGGCACCGCTCGCGTCCGCGAACGTCACCACGAGCGCCGGAGCGCCCTGGTACCGGGCGTAGTCGATCATGTTGACGGTGAGCGGGGTCGCGCCGTGCTCCGCGCCGATCGCGGTGAGGCACGCGGCGAGCGTCTCCGGCCGGGCCAGCCTGTCCAGTTCGAGCGCGCTGACGCGGTACTTGTCGCTGGACAGGGGCCTCTCCGGGCCGTTCTCCCGCCCCGCGCCGGACGGACCGGCCATGTCCTGCGGCATCGACTTCGCCCCGTTGGGCACCCGGTCGGCGGCGAGGCGTTCCGGCGTCCAGTCGGTGCCGCTGCGCAGGGCCGGTCCGGTGGTCCGGTACGGCGCGGCGGCCATCGGCGCCGCCTCCCCGGCCGCCCGGTCGGCCGTACCGCCGTCGCCCGGGTCGGCCAGCCGGCCGACGCCGAGCCCGACCGCCGCGACCGAGGCCGCGGCCAGGGCCACCGGGCCGGCGATCCGGGCCCAGCGCCGGGAACGACGACCGGGGCCGCTGTGCCGTTCGGGACGCGACGCGGTGCCGGGCGGGCGGGACGCGCCACCGGCCTGAGCCGGTACGACGGGCGTACCGTCGCGCAGCGCGGCCGGACCGGGCGCGGGCCCGGCCCCGGCGAGCGCCGCCGTGATCCGGTCGGCCACCGCCACGGGCATCTCCGGCGCGGGCGCCGCCGCCCAGCCGGCCAGGTCGGTGTGCACCAGGTCGAGGGCCTCGGCGAGATCGTCGTACGCGACCCGCCACGCCGGGTCCTGCTCGACCAGCCGGGCCACTGCCGCCTGCTCGGGGGTGCCGTCCAGCGCCCCGCCGAGGTAGTCGGCGAGCAGGTCGTGGTCGACCTCGCTGAACTCCCGGGAAGTCACGGCTCCTCCTGGCTGACGGCCTGACGGGACGCTCCCGACGAGGATCCGACGCCCTCGGGGCCCCGTCGGTTCCCGGAGGTGACCCGCGGCACGTCGGCCGCGGGGGAGTCGGAGCCGGTCCGCAGGTGCCCGAGCAGGACGGCGAGCCGCGCCCGGCCCCGGGCGCACCGGCTCTTCACAGTCCCCTCGGCGACGCCGAGCATCAGTGCCACCTCGGCCACCGGATAGCCCTGGACGTCCACCAGGACCAGCGCGGCCCGCTGTTCCGCCGGCAACGCCGCGAGGGCCTGCCGGACCACGAGCGCGGTGTCGTGGTCGCGGGACGGCGCGGCCGGTTCCCGCCCGCCGGTGTGCCGGCCCGGTTCGCCGTCCGTGTGCACCCCGTCCGGCAGCGGGACGGTGGCGTGGGTCTGCCGCCGCCGGATCCGGTCCAGGCAGGCGTTCACCACGATCCGGTGCAGCCAGGTGGTGACCGCCGAGTCGCCCCGGAACCGGGCGGCGGCGCGGTGGGCGGAGAGCATGGCGTCCTGGAGTGCGTCGGCGGCGTCCTCACGGTCGCCGATCGTGCGCAGCGCGACCGCCCAGAGCCGGTCCCGGTGCCGCTGGAACAGGTCCGTGAACGCGTCCCGGTCGCCTTCCACGTGTGCCCGGAGCAGGTCCAGGTCGGAGCGGCCGGGCTGCGGGCCGACGCCGGTCGCCGCGTCCGGGGTACGCCCGCCGCGATCCGCCATCACCACATCCGGCGGAGGTGGCGCGGCGGGTGCGGCCGACGGGTCACGAGCCCTGGACCACGATCTCCTGGACGCCGAGCTTCCAGGTGGTGCCGTTGTCCTTCACCGGCAGCTTGGTGATCCAGAAGAGGAGGTACTGATACTTGTCCCCCTCCTGGAAGCCGTCGAAGATCATCTTCGTGCCGCCGTTCTCGTTCGGCGTCCCGATCACCGTCGAGTAGGCGTTCACCAGCTGCTTGTCACCGGCGGAGCTGGACGGGAAGTCGCCGCGGGCGCCGGCGCGCAGCTCGACAGTGGCGCCGGTGGCCGACAGCGTCGCCTCCAGCTGCTTGATCGTGTGCGGGGCACCCAGGTCGATCCAGACGCCCATGCCCTTCTTGATGCCGCCGAACTTGGCGTTCGTCCGGTAAGTGTTGGTCTCCCAGCCCTCGTCGTCGTCGCCGTCGATGACCTTCTCGGCGTTGCGCACCTCCGCGCGGTCGCCGTCCGGGTCGATGATCCGTACGTCCTGGATGGTCAGCTTGCGGACCTGCGCGACGGGCTCGTCGCCACCACCGGGGCTGGCCGGGGCGCTGTTCGACGGCTGGGCGACCGGCTCCTTGTCGCCGTCGTCGCCGCCACCGAGCGCGTTGATGCCGATGAGCAGCCCGACCAGGGCCACAGCCAGCATGCCGGCGATGCCAATGGCGACCTTGCGCCCGCCGGCCGCGGCCAGCGGCGAGGGCTCCTCGCCGGGCTCGGCGGTGAAACGCAGCGGCCCGGCCTGCTCCAGGAACTGCTCGTCGGCCGGAATGTCGAGCCGGCTCAGCTCGGCGGCCAGCACGTCCGACGCCGGCGGGTCGATCTCCTGGTCGAGCAGGTCCATGGTCAGGTCGTCGAGGTACGCCGGAACCCCGGCACGTACCTGCCGGGGCGCGGCGATGGCGCCGGCGGCGTCCCGGACCGCGTCCGGCAGGGCGGCGCGGCCGTGCCCGGCGGTGGCGCCGTGCAGCGGGGCCTCGCCGTGCGGCCAGTGCCCGGTCAGCGCGAAGTAGAGCACCCCGCCGACCGCACGCAGGTCGTTCTGCTGGCTGTCCGCCCCGTCGGTACGCGCGTCGGCAAGGACCACCCGGCCGTCGTCGCTGATCATCACGGTGCCGGGGTGCACGTTGCCGTGCACCATGCCGGTGGCGTGCACGGCGGCGAGGGCGCTCGCGACGGCGTTGCCGATCGCCGTGGCCCGGGCCGGGTCGAACGGCCCGTCGGCGGCGACCAGCTCGCGCAGCGACTGCCCGTCGACCCACTCGCGGACCACGTAGGCACGGTCGTCCTCGTCGATCGCGTCGTAGACGCCGACCAGGTTGGGGTGGATGACGCGGCTCGCGGCGACCGCGGCCTGAAGCATCTCGGTGGCGGAGTCGCCACCCGGGTAGCGGAGGACCACCGCGACGGGACGGCGGAGCACCACGTCGACGCCGCGCCAGACCAGCCGGCCGGCGCTGTCGTTGTTGATGTGCTCGACCAGCTCGTACCGCTCGGCGAGCAGCTCACCGACAGTGGGAGCACCGAAGGTCACGACCGCAGGAGAGGTCTCCTCCGCTTCCTGACCCTCGCCGACCTGGGTCACCCGTCCTCCCTCGGTGATCGTGTCGATCGATGGACCCGTGCTGCTGGGCATGTGGCTTCCCGCTCTGCCTTCGGTGGAACGGCCGGCCGGCTCGACACCCGTGTCGACCGGTCGTACCCGTCGAGAGCGACCTTACCCGGGATGCCCGGTTCTCCGACATGTCATCTTCCCGCTGTGACCGGCCGGAAGGCCAGACAACCACGGGCCCCGGCCGGGCCGCCCGCCCACCCGGCGGGCGAGCCGGACACGCACCGCCAATCTAAAGGTTGACGGCAAGGAGGCGGCACAGGGGCGTACCGGTGTGCCGCCCGGGTGGTTTCCCCGCTCCGGCCTGCGCTCCCTCGTCCGTACGGTTGGTTGTCCACAGGCCGAGAGGCCCAGTGGACGGGGGAATTCCAAGTTATCCACAGCCGTATCCCCAGGCTGGTGATCCTCGTTCACCGTCGGTCACCGAGGGGGTCAACGCCCGAGGCGCCGCCGGACCATCCCGACCACCTCGGTGATCTCACCGATCCGCAGCACCATGGCGAGCCCGAGGTAGGTCGCGCCGATCGCCGCGCCGCCGATCACCAGCTGGACCGCGGCGGCGAGCCAGCTCAGGCTCGCCGGGTCGCCGGGGAGCACCGAGACCACCAGCAGGCCGACCAGCGCGGCGCCGAGCGCCGCCACGACCACCCGGCCAAGGGTCCGCATGATCCCGCCCAGCCCGATCCGGCCCACCCGGGGTCGCAGCAGCATCGCCGAGATGATCGCCGCCGCCAGGTACGACACGGCGTTGCCGAGCATCATCCCGGCCGCCGCGAACGTGTTCGAGAAGATCAGGAACAGGCCCACCTGGAGCAGGACACGCAGCGCCACCACCGGAATGTTGATCAGAGCCGGGGTACGGGTGTCCGGCAGCGCGTAGAACGCGAAGGTGAACAGCTGGCTGACCGCGAACGGCACCAGGCCGAGCGCCGCCACCAGCAACACCGTCGAGGTGGCCACCGCGTTGTCGCCGGTGAACGCGCCGTACCGGAACACCACCACCGAGATCGGGGCGGCCAGCACCGCGTAGCAGACCGCGATGGGCGCGAGCACCGCCGTGACCATCCGGGTGCCCCGGGACAGGTCGGCGGTGACGTCGTGGAACCGGTTCTCGGCCGCGGCCGCGCTCATCCGGGGCATCAGCGCGGTGATGATCGAGACCGCGATGATGCCGTGCGCCATCATCAGCAGCAGGAAGACGTTGTTGTAGATCAGCAGGCCGGCGTTCTGGCCGTCGCCGCCGGTGGCCCGGTTGAGCAGGTTGACCACCACGAACAGGCCGAGCTGGTTGACCGCGACGTAGCAGAACATCCAGGCGCCGAGCCGGGCCAGCTCGCGCAGCCCCAGCTCGCGGAAGTCGAACCGCGGCTTCCACCGGAAGCCGACCTTGCGCAGCGCGGGCAGCAGGCCGATCGCCTGCACCGCCACGCCCAGCAGCGTGCCGCCGCCGACCAGCAGGATCCGGTCCCAGCCCACCTCGCCGGGCGGCAGCGCCTTCGCGCTGTAGACGACGATGTACAGGCCGAACGTGCCGATGGACACGATGTTGTTGAGGATCGGCGCCCACATCGGGGCGGCGAAGTGCCCCCTGGTGTTCAGCACCGCGGCGATCAACGCGCTGATGCCGGTGAAGAACAGCATCGGCAGCATCAGGTAGGACAGCCGGGTGACGAGCGTGGTGTACGCCGGGTCGTCGCTGCCGGCCGCGTACAGGGCCGTGAGCACCGGGGCCAGCACCACAGCGATCAGCGCGGTCGCGGCCAGGGCCAGCACGGCGAGGGTGAGCAGGCGCTGGGCGTACGCCTCGCCCCGGTCCGCGTCGATCTTGCGACGGCGGACCAGCACCGGCACCAGGACGCTCGTCAGCACGCCGCCGAGCAGGAACTCGTACACCTGGTTGGGCAGGAACTGGGCGGTGGTGAACGCGTCGCCGACCATGGTGCCGAGCGCGGCGCCGATCATCAGGTTGCGGATGAAGCCCGTACCCCGGCTGACCAGGCTGCCGACGGCCATCACCGCGCTGTTCGCCGCGGCGCTGGTCTCGGCGACCACCTCCTGCGGGGGCGCGACGGCCTCGACGGCCGGCTGGTTCAGCGGCTCGGCGGAGATGAAGGTCGCGCCGTCGTCCGGCGGCAGGCCGCCGCCGTGCGCGTTCGCGCTGCGGTAGAGCCCGCCGCTCATCTGCCAGCCTCCAAGGGGTACGTCGCAACCGGGTCCGGCCGGCCCCGCCCAACCGGAACCTTAGTCAACCTCCGCCCGTTACCCGCGCCCGGCGCGGTCGATCCACCCCCGGCCCGATAGGCTGGCGATCCCATGTCCGAAGCCTCCGCCTCCCACGCCGCCGACAGCCGCGAGCTGACCGCCGCGCAGCGCAACGCCGTCGCCGAACTGCTCCGAGTCTCACCGGTCGCCGACGAGCTGGGCCGGCGCTTCGCCCAGGCCGGTCACGAACTGCACCTGGTGGGCGGATCCGTCCGCGACGCGCTGCTCGGCCGGCTCGGCAACGACCTCGACTTCTGCACCGACGCCCACCCGGACGAGACCGTCAAGGTGATCCGTGGCTGGGCGGAGTCGATCTGGGAGACCGGACGCGAGTTCGGCACCATCGCCTGCCAGCGCGACGGCCTCAACCTGGAGATCACCACCTTCCGGGCCGAGGTCTACGACCAGGTCAGCCGCAACCCGGTGGTGCAGTACGGCACCAGCCTGACCGAAGACCTGAAGCGCCGCGACTTCACAGTCAACGCGATGGCGGTCAGCCTGCCCGATCACCGGTTCACCGACCCGTACGGCGGGCTGGCCGACCTGGCTGCCAAGATCATTCGTACGCCCGGCACGCCGCAGGAGTCGTTCCGCGACGACCCCCTGCGGATGCTGCGCGCGGCCCGGTTCGCCGCCCAGCTCCGCTTCGCCGTCCACCCGGACGTCCGCGAGGCGATGACCGGGATGGCCGGCGACCTGGACCGGATCACCGCCGAGCGGATCCGGGACGAGTTCACCAAGCTGCTCTGCGGCGCCGACCCGATCACCGGGCTGCGGCTGCTCGTCGACACCGGCCTGGCCGAGCGCTTCCTGCCGGAGCTGACCGGCCTGAAGCTCACCATCGACGAGCACGCCCAGCACAAGGACGTCTACGAGCACACGCTCACGGTGGTCAGCAACGCCATGGCGCTGGAGTCCGACGGCTGCGACTTCGTGCTGCGGATGGCCGCGCTCATGCACGACATCGGCAAGCCGGCCACCAAGGCGGTCGGCGCGGACGGCCGGGTCAGTTTCCACCACCACGAGGTGGTCGGGGCCCGGCTGACCAAGGCCCGGATGAAGGCGATGCGCTACTCCAAGGAGATCACCTCCCAGGTGGTCAAGCTGGTCGGCCTGCACCTGCGCTTCTACGGGTACGGCCGGGGCGAGTGGACCGACTCGGCGGTGCGCCGGTACGTCACCGACGCCGGTGACCTGCTGTCCCGCCTGCACAAGCTGACCCGTTCCGACTGCACCACCCGCAACCGGCGCAAGGCCGCGCAGCTCGCGGCCGACTACGACGCGCTGGAGGAGCGGATCGCCCGGATCGCCGCCGAGGAGGACCTGGCCCGGGTGCGGCCCGACCTGGACGGCAACGCGATCATGGAGTTGCTCGGCGTACCGCCGGGGCCGGTGGTCGGCCGTGCCTGGCAGCACCTCAAGGAGCTGCGCCTGGAGCGCGGGCCGCTGGACCGCGACGAGGCCGAGGCGGAGCTGCTGCGCTGGGCCCGCGACGAGGGCATCACCGGCTGATCTCCCCCGGCGGGAGGCTCCACGACGATACGGCGGCGTGTCGACCGAAAGGTTGACGCGTGTCGGTCGATGTCTCGCGCATGATGATGGTCATCATCAGCCGCCCGGATCGACGGGTACGGCTGTCCTGATCACATCCGCCCGTCCCCAAGGGACGGCCGCTGGACACGGGGAGAACATTCAGTGTCACGTCATGGCGCGCTGCGCCGCTCCGCGCTGGTGGGGTTGGCCCTCACCTCCGCGACCTCCATCATCTGCGCCGCCACCGGCGGCGCCGCCTCGGCCGACCCGGCCGAACCGAAGCGTGCCCCGGTCCGGGGCGCCGACACCGCCGCTGCGGTACCCGGCCGCTACATCGTCGTCCTCAAGGACGGCAAGGCCGGCCCTGCCAAGGTGAAGTCCACCGCGTCGGCCCTCGCCGGCGAGCACGGCGGCTCCGTGCGGCGGGTGTTCGGCAAGGCGCTGTCCGGCTACTCCGCCGCCATGGACCGCCGGCAGGCGGAGCGCGTCGCCGCTGACCCGGACGTCGCCTACGTGCAGCAGGTCCAGCGCTACCAGGCCACCGGCACCCAGACCACCCCGCCGTGGGGGCTGGACCGGATCGACCAGTCCCGGACGAAGACCGACGGGAAGTACACCTACCCGGCGACCGGCGCCGGAGTGACCGCCTACGTCATCGACACCGGCATCGACATCGACCACGAGGACTTCGGCGGCCGGGCCAGCAACGGCTACGACGCGGTGGAGTCCGACGACGTGGCGCAGGACTGCGACGGGCACGGCACGCACGTGGCCGGCACGATCGGCGGCACGAAGTACGGGGTCGCCAAGGACGTCGCGCTCGTCGCCGTGCGGGTGCTCGACTGCGACGGCGGCGGCAGCAGCGAGCAGGTGCTCGCCGGCATCGACTGGGTCACCTCGCACGCCACCGGGCCGTCGGTGGCCAACATGAGCCTCGGCTTCGAGGGCGTCGACCAGGCGGTGAACGACGCGGTCGCCCGCTCCATCGCCTCCGGCATCACCTACGCCGTCGCGGCCGGCAACAGCATGCAGGATGCCTGCGGCGCCTCCCCGGCAGGTGTGCCGGCGGCCATCACCGTCGGCGCCACCGACCAGATCGACTTCCGGGCCTGGTTCTCCAACTACGGCACCTGCCTGGACACCTTCGCGCCGGGCACCGGCATCGTCTCGGCCAAGGCCGGCAGCGCCACCGGCACGGAAACGATGAACGGCACGTCGATGGCCTCCCCGCACGTCGCGGGCGCCGCGGCGCTGGCGCTGGAGGCGCACCCGGGCTGGACCCCGCAGCAGGTGCGCGACTCCGTGGTGAGCACGAGCGTCAGCGGCGCGGTGCACGACACCATGGGCTCGCCCGACCGGCTGCTGCACGTCGGCGACGCGGTGGTGGCGCGCGAGTCGTACGGCCTCAAGGCCCGCGGTAACGGCCTGTACGTGACGGCGGAGAGCGGCGGCAACCGTCCGCTGATCGCGCGGGGCACCGAGGTCGGCGCCTGGGAGCGGTACGACGTGGTGGACGCCGGCAACGGCTACTACGGCCTGCGTGCGGTGACGAACAACCTGTTCGTCACCGCCGAGAGCGGCGGCAACCGGCCGCTGATCGCGCGGTCCGCCGCGATCGGCGACTGGGAGAAGTTCCAGATCGTCACGAACACCGACGGCTCGGTCAGCCTGAAGGCCGTGACCAACGGCAAGTACGTCACCGCCTCGAACACCACCAACCCGCTGATCGCCAGCAAGACCACCATCGGCGCGGCGGAGAAGTTCGACTTCGACGCGGCGCCCTCGGTGGTCGCCATCAAGGCGGTGGCCAACGGCAACTACGTGACCACCGAGAGCGGCGGCACCCGGCCGCTGATCGCCCGGTCCGCGACCGTCGGGGCCTGGGAGAGGTACGAGGTCGTCAGCGTGGGCGACGGGTTCTTCGCCCTGCGCGCGCTGGCCAACAACCAGTTCGTCACGGCGGACGCCGGTGGCAACCGGGCGCTGATCGCCAAGGCCACCGTGATCGACGCCTGGGAGGTCTTCGACTTCCTCGACTACAACGCCGACGGCTCGGTCTACCTGCGGGCCAACGCCAACGGCAAGGCGGTCACCGCCGGCGCGACCGGGGGCAGCCAGCTCATCGCCAGCCGCGTCATCGACTGGGACAGCGAGACCCTGGGCCTGAGCACCGGCGAGAAGTTCGTCTTCACCGCGCTCTGACCCGCCACACCGAAACGGCGCCCGCCGGCTCCCCGAGGGGAGACCCGGCGGGCGCCGTCGTTCGTCACGCGCTGACGGTGCTGCCGTCCACCGTGTTCTTGCCGTTGTTCTGCGCGCTGCTGCCCAGCCGCGCCAGCAGCCCGGCCAGGTCGATGCCGGTGAGGTCGCTGCCGAGCTGGAGACCCTGCGCGACGTTCCCGGCCACCGACTTGGTCAGCGACGACGCGCCGTCGGTGGAGATCACCGTCATCTTGTCGATCGCGCCGATCGGGGCGCTGGCCGCGCCGACCACCTCGGGCAGCACCTTGACCAGCAGGTCCAGGACGGCCGCCTCGCCGTACGCGGCGAACGCCTCGGCCTTGCGGGCCATCGCGTCGGCCTCGGCCTGACCCTTTGCCAGGATGGCCGCGGCCTCGGCCTGGCCCTCCCGCTCGACCGCCTCGGCGATCGCGGAACGCCGACGCTGCTCCGCCTCGCCCTCCTTGGCGCCCTCGATCGCGTTCGCCTCGGCCAGCGCGGCCCGGCGGGCCCGCTCGCCCTCACCGGTGAGGCGGGCCTGCTCGGCGGCGGCCTGCGCGGCGGCGATCGTCGCCTGCCGCTGCGCGTCGGCGTTGAGCACCGCCGCGTTGCGGTTCGCCTCGGCTTCCTGCTCCACCTTGTACCGGGCCGCGTCGGCCGGCTTGCGCACCTCGGTGTCGAGCTGGCGCTGCTTCAGCTCGGCGTTGCGCTCGGCCACCTTCTGCTGCTCGGAGAGGATCGCCTGGTCCCGCTCGGCCTGGGCGAGCGGCCCGGCCGCCGCCGACTTCGCCTTGGCCGCGTCGATCTCGGCCTGGATGCCGGCCTGCTTGAGCGCCAGGTTCCGGTTCGCCTCGGCGATCGCCTCCTCGGCGAGCAGCCGCTCCTGCTCGGCCTGCTGGCGGGCCCGCGCCTCGGCGATGGCCGCGTCCTTGAGCACCCGGGCCGCCTCCGGGCGGCCCAGGTCCTGCAGGTAGGAGCCCTCGGCCAGGATGTCCTGGAGCTGGAACGTGTCCAGCACCAGGCCCTGGTTGGTCATCGAGTGCTCGGCCTCCTCGGCGACCGCGCTGGCGAACGCCGCCCGGTCCCGGATGATCTCCTCGACGGTGAGCCGCCCGACGATCGAGCGGAGCGCGCCGGCGAGCACCTCGCGGGTGAAGTTGTCGATCTCCTCCTGCTGGTTGAGGAAGCGCTGGGCGGCGGCGCGGATCGCGTCCTCGGTGCCGCCGACCTTGACGATCGCGACGCCGTGCAGCTCGGTGCGGATGCCCTGCTTGCTCACCGCGCCCCGGATGCTGACGTCGATCCGGCGGCTGGACAGGTCGAGCGACTGGAGCTTCTGCACCACCGGCAGGACAAACACCGAGGCGCCGAGCACGACCTTCTGCCCGGACATGTCGGTGGAGCGGGCTCCGTCGGCGGTCTGGGTGGTGCGGCCCTTGCGGCCGGTGACGATGAACGCCTGGTTCGGCCCGGCCACCTTGATCCGGGACAGCACGAACAGGACGAGGACGACGGCGAGGAGAACCGCGCCGCCGATGGCGACGAGCAGGGGCATGGGCATTCCCGTCTGTTGGGTGTCAGTAGGTTTCGACGTGCACGCTGGTCTCGCTCAGTGCTTCGACCACGAAGATCCGGGCGCCGACCGGGAGCGGCCCGTCGGCGCGGGCGTTGAGCTTCACCGGCTGGCCCGCGAGGCGTACCCGCACCTCGCCGTAGCCGCCGCTGGGGATCGGCGTCACCACCAGGCCGATCGCGCCGGCCAGGTGGTCGCGGGTGGGGGTGGCGTCGGTGCGCATGTTGCGGGCCGCGCGGCTCAGCCGGGCCGCCAGCCAGCCGGTGGGCACGGCGGCGAGCGCGCCGCCGGCCACCGCCGCCGCGATCATTCCGGGGGTACGCCCCCCGAGCAGCTCGTTGACGATCGCGCCGCCGAAGCCGAACGCGCCGGTGAACCCGGCGGCGGCCTCCAGCGACACCGGCCCGTCGACATCCGGCTGGCCGAGGTGGAGCACTCCCGAGCCGAGCAGGGCGAGCGTCAGCACGCCCACACCGACCCCGCCGATGATCAGGAAGATGAGCGTCCCGGTGGCCATGACCTGCACGGTATCGACGCCGTGCAACATCCACTTCGCTCAGCGGTCGTCCAGTCCGCCCTCAGAGAGAGAATGTCGGCGGGCGCGCGACAATGGGGGGCATGCGCTGGACTGTGCTCGCCTCGCCGATCGGGGAGTTCTCCGTCGGCACCGACGACGACGCGGTGCGCGGCGCGCACTTCGGCCGGGTGGACGGGGCGGCCGACGAGCCGGGCGACGAGGTGGCGCGGCTGGCGGTGGCGGAGCTGCGGGCGTACTTCGCCGGTGAGCTGACCGAGTTCACAGTGCCGGTGTCGGCCCCGCGCGGCTCGGAGTTCGAACGCGCGGTCTGGCGGGAGATGACCCGCATCCCGTACGGGGAGACGACTACCTACGGCGAGGTGGCGAAGGCGGTCGGCGACCCGGGCGGCGCGCGGGCGGTCGGGGTGGCCTGCAACCGCAATCCGGTGCCGGTGATCGTGCCCTGTCACCGGATCGTCGGCGCGGGCGGCAAGCTGGTCGGCTTCGGCGGCGGGCTGCCGCGCAAGGTGACGCTGCTGGAGCTGGAGGCATCAGTGGCGCTGCGGCGCGCCTGGTCCTGACGTACGCGAAGAAGGAAGGCCGGGTCCGTGCGGACCCGGCCTTCCTTACTGCTGCGTGTCAGCGCGTCAGCGCTCGATCTCGCCGGCGATGAACGCCTCGACGGCGGCGTGCGCGTCGTGGTCGGCGTACTGCTCCGGCGGGGACTTCATGAAGTACGAGGAGGCGGAGAGGATCGGGCCACCGATCTTCCGGTCCAGCGCGATCTTCGCGGCCCGGACGGCGTCGATGATGACACCGGCCGAGTTCGGCGAGTCCCACACCTCGAGCTTCAGCTCCGCGTTGAGCGGGGTGTCGCCGAAGGAGCGGCCCTCCAGGCGGATGTACGCCCACTTGCGGTCGTCCAGCCACGGCACGTGGTCGGACGGGCCGATGTGCACGTCGCTCTTGCTCATCTCGTGCGGGATCTGGGAGGTCACCGACTGGGTCTTCGAGATCTTCTTCGAGACCAGGCGGTTGCGCTCCAGCATGTTCATGAAGTCCATGTTGCCGCCGAAGTTGAGCTGGTACGTGCGCAGCAGCTCGACCCCGCGGTCCTCGAAGAGCTTCGCCAGGGCGCGGTGCACGATCGTGGCGCCGACCTGGCTCTTGATGTCGTCGCCGACGATCGGCAGGCCGGCGTCGGTGAACTTCTTCGCCCACTCCGGGTCGGAGGCGATGAAGACCGGCAGGGCGTTCACGAACGCGCAGCCGGCGTCGATCGCGGCCTGGGCGTAGAACTTGTCGGCCTCCTCGGAGCCCACCGGGAGGTAGGAGACGACCACGTCGACCTGGGCGTCGCGCAGCGCCTGCGCCACGTCGACCGGCTTGGCGTCCGACTCCTCGACGATCTCGCGGTAGTACTGGCCGAGACCGTCGAAGGTCGGGCCGCGCTGCACGGTGACGCCGGTCGGCGGCACGTCGCACAGCTTGATCGTGTTGTTCTCGCTGGCGACGATCGCCTCCGCGAGGTCCATGCCCACCTTCTTGGCGTCCACGTCGAACGCCGCGACGAACTTCACGTCGGATACGTGGTAGTCGCCGAAGGTGACGTGCATGAGACCCGGGACGCGGTCGTTCGGGTCGGCGTTCCGGTAGTACTCCACGCCCTGGACCAGGGACGAGGCGCAGTTACCCACACCGACGATGGCGACGCGGACGGAGCCCATAGCGTCTGCCTCCTTCTTCTTCATCACGGCCGCTCTGTCCTGGACGTTCCAGGCGTGGGCGGGCTGTCGTTGTCTCGTCGGCCGTCGGCCGACCCGGTTCGCGGGTCGGCCGGGGCCCGGCCGGAGCGCTCGTTGGCGATGAGCTCCTCCAGCCAGCGGACTTCGCGCTCACAGGCGTCGAGCCCGTGGCGTTGCAGTTCCAGGGTGTACGCGTCGAGTCGCTCGGCTGCCCGGCCGAGCACGTCACGAAGACCTTCGCGACGTTCCTCGATCTTGCGACGACGACCTTCCAGGATCCGGAGCCGGGTGGCCTGGTCGGTCCGGGCGAAGAACGCGAAGTGCACGCCGAAGCCCGTGTCGTCGTACGTCTCGGGTCCAGCCTGCGCTATCAGCTGGGCGAAGCGTTCCTTGCCCTCCGCGGTAATGGTGTAGACCACCCGACCACGTCGGCTGGTCAGCGCGGGAACCTCCTCGGCGGTCGCGGGTGTCTCAGCGGCTTCGGTGATCCATCCCGCCGCCTGCAACCGGCGCAGGGTCGGGTAGAGCGAGCCGTAGCTGATCGCCGCCCGGATGGCGCCGAGTTTGGCGGTCAGCTCCTTGCGCAGTTCGTAGCCGTGCATCGGCGCCTCCTGCAGGAGGCCGAGGATGGCGAGCTCGAGCACGGGCCATCCCCTCTTTCCCCCTGCGCGGAGCACTAACCACCGCGATGTATCGGACCGATACATCGCACGTTAGCGGAGACCGATGTACGGGGCAAACCCCCGCTTTGGCGACGCGATCATCACTGATCGTGACCATGGTCGCCTGGGTTCGCCGGAGCGCGTACCCTTTGCCGCATGCGTACGCAGCGCCAGGTCGTCGACTACTCGCTCCAGAAGCGGGCGGTGCTGCGTGAACTGCTCGCCGGGCGGATCGGCACGTACGACGTCTGCGACGCCTCGCCGTACCTGAAGAACGCTGCTCGCTTCCACGGCGAGCCGACCGATCACCGCTGCCCGATCTGCCGCAGCGAGAACCTGATCCACGTCCACTACATTTACGGTGACGAACTCAAGCAGTCGGCCGGCCAGGCGCGTACCCGGGCCGAGTTGCCCGTCCTGGCCATGACGCTGCGTGAGTTCCAGGTGTTCGTGGTGGAGGTCTGCCCCGGCTGCGACTGGAACCATCTCGTCGAGCAGTTCCTGCTCGGCCGGGACGGTCTCGTGGGCGAGGCGGAGGGCGCGGAGGATTCCGTCGCGGCCAACGGCTCCACCCCTCGGCGAAGGCGAGAGGCGCAACGGTGAACGTGGCTGTCCCGATCTCTGCCGGCCCATACCCCGGGTGGCGGGATCGACAGCCTTTAGGCGTAATTAGTCCGAATAGATCGGATTTGACGGGCAACCGCTGGCACGGCCGGCGGGTAACGTCCCGTGTTCCAGCTCACGGCAACCCGGTGGCGGCGCCCCCGCGCCCCACCGCGACCGGCAGGGTGTGAGGAATGAACTACGGCGATCCCAGTTCTTCGCGTGGGCGGGCCCAGATCCCGGGCCCGGACGGCGACCCCGGTTCCGACTGGAGCCGGGGCGGGAACGGTTGGTCCGGCTCCCCGGACGGCAGCGCCTCGGCGCGCGCCTCCGCGACACCGTACGGCTCGGGCGGCCGGGCCTCGGTCGGCGGCGCTGCTCCGGCGCCGCGCCCCGCGTCGGGCTCGGCCTCGGTGGGCCGGGCCGGCTCGGGCGGCCGGGCCTCGGTGCCCGTCTCGCCGGCGCCCGGCGCGACCGGGCGCGCGGGCGCCGGGCGGGCGTCGGTTCCGGTCTCCCCGGCCGCTCCGGCCGGACGGGCCGCGGTCGGCGCGGCGAGCGTGGGTGCGGCGAGCGTGGGCGGGCGCGCGAGCGTCGGCGCACGGGCGAGTGTCGGCGCGGCAGCGGTAGGCGGCCGCGCCCGGGTGCCCGGCCCCGCCGGCGGCGGTCCCGGTGGTCCCGGCGGCCCGCTCGGCCCCGGCCGGGCCGGTCGCGGCGAGGACCCGGCGCGCGCGAAGAAGCGCCGCCGGATCAACATGCTGATCGCCGGCTTCGCCGTGTTCATCATGCTCGCCGGCATCGGCGTGGTGAGCTTCACCTGGTACTCCACCAAGGTGGTGCTGCCGGAGGACACCATCCCGCCGCTGTCCACCACGATCTACGACTCGAGCGGCAAGGCCTTCGCGCGGATCGGTGACCAGAACCGCCAGCTCGTCACGATCGACCAGATTCCGGAGCACGTCCAGCACGCGGTGGCCGCGGCGGAGGACCGGAACTTCTACAAGCACTCCGGTGTGGACTACAAGGGCATCACCCGGGCCGCGTGGAACAACCTCACCGGCGGCGACAAGCAGGGCGCCTCGACCATCACCCAGCAGTACGCGCGCAACGCGTTCGACAACCTGAACCAGGACACGTACGGCCGCAAGGTGAAGGAGGCGGTCCTCGCCTCCAAGCTGAACGACAAGTACGACAAGCGCGTGATCATGCAGCACTACCTGAACGTCATCTACTTCGGCCGGGGCGCGTACGGCATCCAGGCGGCGTCGCTGACGTACTTCAACAAGAACGTCAAGGACCTGAACGTGGCCGAGGCCGCCGTGCTGGCCGCCCTGATCAAGCAGCCGGAGCCGAGCGCCACCCACAAGGGCTACGACCCGGCGATCAACGCGCAGGCCGCTGTCGACCGGTGGAACTACGTGATCAACGGCATGATCACGGAGAAGTGGCTGGACGCGCCGAACACGCCTCAGCACCCCACCGAGTACCCGAAGAACATCCAGAAGCCGTCGAAGAGCAGCGCTGGTGGCTACGGCATCGACACCCCGTACGGCAACGTCGTCAACTACGTCTCGCAGGAACTGCGCGAGATGAAGCTCTGCACCGACAACGAGGCCGAGGTGACCGAGAAGAAGCCGCTGTGCGCCAAGGCGCTGAGTCGCGGCGGCTACAAGATCACCACCACCATCAACCGGAAGATGCAGGAGGCGGCGCTCGACGCGGCCCAGCGGGCCAGGAAGGGCTCCGAACTCGCCGGCCAGCGGTCGAACCTGATGGCCGCCGTGGTGGCGATCGACCCGAAGACCGGGCGCGTGCTCGCCTACTACGGCGGCGACAACGGCACCGGCACCGACTACGCCGGGAAGAACGTCGACAACGGCGTGGTGAGCGGCGGCCACTCGCCGGGTTCGAGTTTCAAGATCTACACGCTCGCCGCGGCGCTCAAGGAAGGCATCTCGCTCAAGTCCCGGTGGAAGGGCTCGGCGTTCACCCCGAAGGGCACCAAGTTCAAGGTCAGCAACGCCGGCGCGGACAAGGTCTCCTGCGGTGACTCCTGCACGCTCGAACTGTCGACGCTCAAGTCGCTGAACGTGCCGTTCTACTACATCACCGAGAAGATCGGCCCGGACAAGGTGCTCGACATGGCCAAGCAGGCCGGCGTCACCACCATGTGGCAGACCGACACCAACCCGGCCAAGGCGCACGACCTGACCAAGGCCGACCCGAAGGACCTGGCGCCGTCGCCGTTCTTCCACGTCCTCGGTTACGGCCAGTACCCGATTACGGTGCTCGACCACGCCAACGGCGTCGCCACCTTCGCCAACCAGGGCATGTACCACAAGGCGCACTTCATCCGGAAGGTGGAGAAGCAGAACCCGGACACCGGTAAGTGGGACCTGGTCGGCGCGGAGAAGCTCAAGGGGCAGCAGCGGATCGAGAAGGACATCGTCGCCGACGTCACCTCCGTGCTGAAGCAGTACCCGGGCCAGATCAACAAGCGCCTCGACGAGGGCCGCCAGGTCGCCGAGAAGACCGGCACCTGGGAACTCGGCGACAAGACCACCCGCAACGGCGACGCCTGGATGATCGGCTACACGCCACAACTCGCCACCGCGGTCTGGGTCGGCAACGTCAAGGACCGCAAGCCGATCCAGTACAAGGACGGGCGGGACATCAGCGGTGCCCGGATGCCGGGTGACATCTTCCAGCGCTTCATGAACGACGCGCTCAAGGGCAAGGACAAGGAAGAGTTCCCGCCCGCGGCGAACGTCGGCAAGGACGACACCGGCAACGGCGAGATCCCGCCGCCGGCGAACGAGCCGGGCCAGCCGGGCGGGCCGGGCTGCGACCCACTGGGCCTGTTCTGCCCCGGCGGCACGCCCGGTGGAGGCACCCCCGGTGGTGGCGGCGACCAGGGCGGCACCCCCGGCGGGGGCGGGCTACCCGGTGGCGGCGGACGCCCCGGCGGTGGTGGCGGCGGTGGCGGGCTGCTACCGACCACACCACCGACACGACAGAACTGACGCGCACAACCCCACGGCGGCGGCCGGACCCGAACGGTCCGGCCGCCGCCGGCGTTTCGCGTACCGGAATTTCTCCGCGCGCGACGGGACGGCGACCCCCTGTGTACGGCAGGATGCCTCTCCATGAGCACCCAGTCGCCCGCAGGCATCGATGAGCTTGGCGCGTCCGAGGCTGCGCCACGATCAGAGACGGTGGACCATCCGTCCCGCTCGGACTGGTTCGTCCGCGGCGCCTCCGGTCTGATCGGCGGGCCGCTCGGCGACCACGCCGCCGCCCTGGACCGGCCGGCCGACCGCGAGAGCCGGTTCTGGAACGCCGGCCGGATCGTGCTGGCACTCGTCTGCCTGACGCTGGCCCTGCACTGGGTGCAGAAATCCCCCTGCCAGGACGGCGCCTGGCAGAACAACATCCAGTACACCCGCATGTGCTACACCGACGTGCTGGCGCTCTACTACGCCGAAGGGCTCAACGAGGGCAAGGTGCCCTACGCCGACCACCCGGTGGAGTACCCGGTGCTGACCGGCTACTTCATGGGCGCGCTCGGCCTGCCGGTGCACGCCCTCGGCGTCGACAACCCCGCCATCAACCAGGGGCAGTGGTTCTACAACCTCAACGCGCTGGTGCTCGGTGCGCTCGCCGTCGCCACCGTCGCGGTGATCCTCAGCCTGCGCCGCCGACGACCCTGGGACGCCGCGTTGTTCGCGCTCTCCCCGGCCCTGGTGCTCACCGCCACCGTCAACTGGGACCTGCTCGCCATCGGCCTGGCCTCGTTCGGCCTGCTGGCCTGGGCACGCGCCCGCCCCGACCGGTACGCGATGCTGCTGCCCGCGGTGGCGGGCGTCCTGATCGGACTCGGCGGCGCGGCCAAGATGTGGCCGCTGTTCCTCCTCGGCCCGATCCTGGTGCTGACGTTGCGGGCCGGGAAGCTGGCGGCCGGGCTCGTCGCCACGGCCACCGCGCTGGTGTCCCTTGTGGCGGTCAACCTGCCGGTGGCGATCCCCTACCGGGAGAACTGGGAACGCTTCTTCGACCTGAACACCACACGACCGATCGACTGGGGCACGCTCTGGTACATCGGCCGCTACCTGGACGGCCGGATCAGCCCGTCCGCACCCGGCGAACTCGGGCCGTTCGAATGGCTCAACGCCAACATCCCCACCCTCAACTGGGTGTCGTACCTGCTCTTCGGGCTGGCCTGCCTCGGCGTGGCCGGACTGGCGTTGCTGGCGCCGCGCCGGCCCCGGCTGGCCCAGCTCGCCTTCCTGGTCGTCGCCGCGTTCCTCATCTTCAGCAAGGTCTGGTCCCAGCAGTTCGTGCTCTGGCTGCTGCCGCTCGCGGTGCTCGCCCGGCCGCGCTGGGGCGCGTTCCTGGCCTGGCAGATCGCCGAGGTCGGCTACTTCGCCGCGTTCTACGGCGAACTGCTCGGCACGGCCATGTCCCGGCCCGTCTTCCCCGAGGGCGTCTTCGTGCTGGCGTCGAGCCTGCGCCTGATCACCGTGGCGGTGCTCTGCGGGTTCATCATCCGGGACATCGTGCGGCCCGAACTCGACGCGGTCCGGCAGACCTACGCCGACGACCCCGACGGCGGGGTGCTCGACGGCGCGCCCGACGCGCCCTGGCACCAGCGCTGGCGGGCCCGCGCCGTCGAACAGCCCGCCGAACCCGTGCCCGTCTGAGCGTCGGGAGCAGGTCGGCCTAGAGCCGGAACACGACCGCCTCGCCGACCTGCTCCCGGGCCACGCCCAGCGCGTCGACCGGCCGGTCCAGCATCCCCTCCCACGGGGTGCCCTCCAGCTCGTCGCGCAACACGACGACGTTCTTCACGCCGATCTGCCGCAGGTAGTCGACGCTCGCGTAGTCGGGGAAGCTGACAGTGGCCTCCCGGATCCGGGCCTGCGACCGTGGCGTGAAGCCGCTGCCGCCGTTGACCATCGGCTGGAACCGGTCGGTGGACCAGAGCATCACCGGCTGATCCAGGTTCTGGCTGCTCGGCAGCACGAGCATCGGCCCGTCCACGGTCCGCAGCGCCGCCGGCTGCCGCGGCACCACCGGCTGCGGCGTGGCGTTCAGCCCTTCCACCAGCACAAGCGCCAACGGCAGCAGCGTCGCCAACCGCAGCCACGGACCCGGCCACGGCGGCACCCGCTCAGCGGCCAGCTCACGTACCCGCATGCAGAACGCGGTGACCGCGCCGGCCGCGAGCAGGCCCAGCAGCAGGGTGGTCCAGAGCATCATCCGGCCCGGCGTCCGCAGCCCGCTCCAGCCCGGCAGGTAGTCGAAGAGCGGCACGTAGGTGAACCGGCCGCCGAAGAACCGGGTGCCCATCGCCAGCGCCATCGTCACCAGCACCCCGGCGAGCAGGAAGATCCGGTGCCGGACCCGCCACACCGAGAAGAACAGGCCCCCGGCGGCGAGCGCGTAGAGCACGAAGCCCGGCAGCAACGTCATCTCCGGATGCCAGGGCAGCACGGCCCGGGCGCCCTCGTGCAGACCACCCCAGATGCGGGACTCGGCCGGCGCGGTGAAGAACCCGCTCGCCGGCGGCGAGTAGAGGCCGATGTCGCCGATCGTGCGCTCCGCGTTCGGGTGCAGCTCGGCGACCCGGAAATAGGGCCCCGCGAGCGCCGCGCCGACCGCCGCGAAGACGAGCCCGCCCAGTACGTCGGCCAGGACCAGCCGCCAGCCGAACGGACGCTTCACCCGGCGCCGCCGCACGAACCACAGCACCACCGAGACCAGGACCACTCCGGCCAGCATGTACGCGAACGGCAGCCCGATGCCGAAACCGAGGCTGAGCTGCCACGCGGCCACCAGCCAGCCGGCGAACGCCCACCCCGCGTGCCGGCGGCGCGGCCGGTACCCGTACCGCAGTGACCATCCGTGACCCCGGGCCAGCATCGCCAGCGCCAACGGGATGCCGCCGTTGGAGAGGATGTGCAGGTGGCCGGCCTGGGCCAGCAGCCACGGCGCGTAGGCGAAGCTCGCCCCGGCCACCGCGCCGCCGATCCGGCCCGCGCCGAGCTGCCGGGCCAGCGCGTACGCACCGAACGCGGCGAGCGCGTGCGCCAGCACGAACATGATGTTGTAGCGCAGCACGGCGTGCTCCGGGCCGACCCCGATCAGGCCGGCCGGGGCGTACCCGAGGAGCGTGTCGGAGAACGCGAAGCTCCAGTTCTCCGGATAGAACGTGTTCGAGTGCCACAGCTGCGCGGGATTCGTCCGCAGGATGTGCCCGGACCAGGCCATCTGCCACGCCTGCAGGCTCGGGTCCCAGTAGTCCTGCGGCAGCGTGTGCCACGGGTAGCGCAGCGTGGGCCAGGTCATCGCCGCCGCCAGCGCCAGCGCGGCGACGACGGCGAGCGTCCACTCGTGCACCAGGAACCGGCCCACCGCGCGGACGGCCCGGCGGGGGCGGCCGAGCACCGGCTCGGGTGCCGGACCGAACGCGGACCACGGGTCGGCCGGTTTGTCGCCGCCCGTACCGTCTTTCTTCGCGGCGTCGCTCTTCTCTGCGGCGTCGTCCTTCTTCCCGGCGTCGCTCTTCTCTACGGCGTCGTCCTTCTTCGCGGCGTCGCCGTTCTCCGTGGTGTCGTCCTTCTGGGCGGCGTCCGCTCTGTCCCGGGCCCCGGCCTTCGCCACGGTGACGCGGTCTTCCCCGGCGTCGCCGTTCCTCCCGGTCACGTCCCGCGCCTCGTCCTCGTTCCCGGTTTCGGCGCTGGCCCCCGCCTTGCCGGCGGGCCCCACCTTGCCGGCGGCGCTCGTCTTGTCGGCGGTGCTCGCCGCGCCTGCCGCCTTCGCCGTGCCGGTGCGGCGAGCCTTGCGGGTCCGCTTCGCCGTGCCGGCACCCGTCGCAGTGCCTGCGGCGTCGTCCTCACCGGATTTGTCCGCGCCGGACGCGCGCTCGTCGGGCGAGCCGTTCCCGGGCCGGACCCCGGCCGTGTCGTCCGGCCCGTTCTTCGCGCCGCTCCCGTCCGCCCGGGTCTCGGCGCCGGACCGGCGGCCGGTCGTGCCGGACTTCTCGGCGGTCACTCCGCCGCGCCCAACTGCCCGCGCAGGAACGCGATGTCGGCGGCCTGGCCCTCGACGCCGCCGGGAGTCTCCACGATCACCGGCGCGCCGGCCGCGCGGATCACCGCCACCAGCAGCTCCGGGTCGATGGTGCCACCGGTGAGGTTGTCGTGCCGGTCCTGGCCGGAGTTGAAGGCGCCCTTCGAGTTGTTCGCGTGGATCAGGTCGATCCGGCCAGTGATCGCCTTCACCCGGTCGACCAGGCCCAGTAGCTCCTCGCCGCCCGCGTGGGCGTGGCAGGTGTCGAGGCAGAAGCCGACCTCGTGCTCGCCGAGCGCGTCCCAGAGCCGGGCCAGCGAGTCGAGGTGCCGGGCACAGGCGTTCTCACCGCCGGCGGTGTTCTCGATCAGCACCGGCAGCGGGAACCCGCCGGACTCCGCCGCGTACGCGAAGGTCTTGCGCCAGTTGTCGAAGCCGACGGCGACGTCCTGGCCGGCGTTGACGTGGCCGCCGTGCACGATCAGGCCCTTGGCGCCGACGGCCGCCGCGGCGGTGGCGTGGGCGAGCAGCAGCTTGCGGCTGGGAATGCGGATCCGGTTGTTGAGCGTGGCCACGTTGATCACGTACGGCGCGTGCACGTAGAGGTCGACGTCGGCGGCGCGCAGGCGCTCGGCGTCCTCACGCGGCTTCGGGGCCTTCCAGCCCTGCGGGTCAGCCAGGAAGAACTGCACCGCCTCGGCCTGCCGGGCGGCCGCCTCGGCCAGCGGGTCGGTCGGATCGACGTGGGCTCCGATTCGCATGCAGGGCAGCCTACGTCGCGCCTGCGACGGTCGCCGCGCTCGCCGGAGGCGCCCGGCGGGTCGGAGGCGTCACCACCCGGCCCGGCGGTCGTTGTCCGAGGTGGGATCGATGGTCGACGCTCCGCCCGCACGTGGTCCACAGCACGTACTGGTGAAGGGGTCGACACCCGGTAACGGGACGCCCCGGCGTGCGGCCCGGCACGACGGGGCGGGATCCACTCGTCATCCGGCACCGCCGATCGAGAGTCCGGACTAAATCCTCCATTTGCCTCAAGTGGTGACGAGAGCCATTGTATGGTCAGCGCAGGTGACAACACCATAAAGCTCCGCGGGGCGTCTTCGATCCAACCTCATCGGTGTGGTCGTTCCTCCCCAGGTCCCACCCAAGGAATGCGGACGGGACGCCCCGCGGCCCCGTGGACAGGGGTCCGCCTGCCGGCTCGCGAGGCCGCAGGTGGGCCCCTGTCACCGCGTCCGGGGCGCGCGGGTCGGCCGGTCCGGCCATGATCGTCCGCACCGGCTATCCTGGTCCGGTTGCCCGTGTCCAGCCGGGTTCCCCCGGAACCGGTCACGGCAACGACGCACGACCTCCTGCCACGGAAGGACCGTGGCCGCTTAGCCCACAGGAGGTGAGCACGTCTTGCGTCATTACGAAGTCATGGTGATCCTCGACCCCAGCCTCGAGGAACGCACCGTCGCCCCGTCGCTCGACACGTACCTGAACGTGATCCGGACCGCGGGTGGCTCGGTGGAGAAGACCGACGTGTGGGGCCGCCGGCGCCTCGCGTACGAGATCAACAAGAAGGCCGAGGGCATCTACGCCGTCATCGACCTCCAGGCGACGCCGGAGGCCGTTGGCGAGCTGGACCGTCAGCTCCGACTCAACGAGTCGGTGCTGCGCACCAAGGTCATCCGTCCGGAGATGCGCTGAGCATCTAGTCCCGGCACGTCCGGATCAAGCCTCATCCACGCTGTCGTACGGCTCTGAGAGCCTGTACGGCACAAAGATGAGTGCGCGAGGAGATGGTCATGGCAGGAGACACCACCATCACGGTCATCGGCAACCTGACCGATGACCCCGAGTTGCGTTTCACCCCCTCCGGCGCGGCGGTCGCCAAGTTCCGGGTCGCTTCGACGCCCCGCTTCATGGACAAGGCCTCCGGCGAGTGGAAGGACGGCGAGCCGCTGTTCCTCTCGTGCACGGTCTGGCGCCAGGCCGCCGAGAACGTCGCCGAGTCGCTGCAGCGTGGCGCTCGGGTGATCGTGTCCGGCCGGCTGCGTCAGCGGTCGTACGAGACCCGTGAGGGCGAGAAGCGCACCGTCATCGAGCTGGAGGTCGACGAGATCGGCCCGTCCCTGCGCTACGCCACGGCGAAGGTGCAGAAGATGTCCCGCTCCGGTGGCGGTGGCGGCGGCTTCGGTGGTGGTGGCGGCCAGGGTGGCGGCGGAGGCAACTTCGACGACCCCTGGGCCTCTGCTGCCCCCGCCCCCTCCCGCGGTGGTTCGGGCGGCGGAAACTTCGACGAGGAGCCCCCGTTCTGATGGCGCCGAGCGCCCGCGATCGCAAACCAGGAGCAAGAGCAATGGCGAAGGCTGCGGCACTGCGCAAGCCGAAGAAGAAGGTGAACCCGCTCGACAAGGACGGGATCACCTATATCGATTACAAGGACACCGCGCTGCTGCGCAAGTTCATCTCCGATCGCGGCAAGATCCGCGCTCGACGGGTGACCGGCGTGACCTCGCAGCAGCAGCGGCAGATCGCCCGTGCGGTCAAGAACGCCCGTGAGATGGCGCTCCTGCCGTACACGGCCACGGCCCGCTGAGGGGAGGCACGGACATGAAGATCATCCTTACTCAGGAGGTGTCCGGCCTCGGCTCTCCGGGCGACATCGTCGAGGTGAAGGACGGCTTCGGCCGTAACTACCTGCTGCCGCAGGGCTTCGCGATCGCCTGGACCAAGGGTGCGGAGAAGCAGGTCACGGTCATCAAGCGGGCCCGCTCGGCCCGCGAGATCCGCGACCTGGGCCACGCCACCGAGGTCAAGACCCAGGTCGAGAGCCTGAAGGTCAACCTGAAGGCCCGCGCCGGCGACGGCGGCCGGCTCTTCGGCTCGGTCACCCCGGCTGAGATCGTCGACGCCGTCAAGGCCGCCGGCGGTCCGACGCTGGACCGCCGCCGGCTGGAGCTGCCCGGCCACATCAAGGCGCTCGGCTCCTACCCGGTCAGCATCCGGCTGCACCCCGAGGTGACCGCCAAGTTCGACCTGAACGTGGTCAAGGGCTGACACCCGTAGCACGACGCGAAGGGCCCGCACCGGACACCGGTGCGGGCCCTTCCGCATCTGCGTCACCACGACCCCGGCGGCAGCCCCGGTCTCGCCGGATCTCAGCCGAGCGGGTTACCCGTCACCGCGCTGATCACCACCGTGGACAGGCCACCGCCCACCACGGCCGCCGCCAGCGCCACCGTCGCCGACCGCCAGGTCGTCCCGACCTGCCGTAGCAGCACGGCCACCACCAGGCTGCTCACCAGCGCCAAGCCGAAGCGCGGGGCCGCCGAAACCAGCGAATCCAGGGCATGCGTACGCGGCGAGTCGCAACCGCCACCGGTGATGTCGGTGACGCAACCCGCCGGAGGCTGACCGCTCAGGAACAGCAGGCCGACGACGACCAGCACGGCCGGAACCAGGTAGCACGCCACCGTGTAGACGAGCGGCCGCAGCGGTCCACCCGGATCCGGGTCCAGCAGGTCGTCTTCCAGTCGCCGGCCCCACGAGCCGCCACCGATCGTCTCCACCCGCTGCCGCAGCGTCGGCCCGGCCGGCGCCACCGGCCGGCCGCGAGGCACGGCACGCGGACGCGGAGCGGAGTACGCCACCGCCGGCGACCTCGGCGCCGACGTCGGCGTCTCCATCCACCGCGGATCGTCCCCGGCCAGCCGGGTACCCGACCAGAACGCCTCGGCCCGCTCCGGTGACGCCCAGCCCTCCCGTACCGGCGGGGCAGTACGGTCCCACGGGTCGACGCCGTCGCGCACAGGCTCCAGATAGCCGGTGTCGGTGAACCGGTCCCACTCGCCCGTGTGCTCCGTACGGTCCCAGCCGCTCTCCGCCTGCTGCCAGCCGCCACCGGGCGCCGACCTGTCCCAGGCGTGCACGCCCGACGCGTCCCACGGGTCGACCGCGGGCGGTGGCTCCGGGGGCTCGCGATCGGCCGCCCGACGCCGCTGCCAGGGATCCGCCACCGGCCGGGACCGGTCCGAACCCGACGGGGCCCCCGACCGCGACCAGGTCGACTCCGAAGCCGGCGACGGTGACCGGCCCGACGACGCCGACGACGACCAACGCGGCTCCGGCGCCGCCGACGCCGGCCAGTCGGCATCCGACGTCGCCGGCCGGGACCGGTCCGAGCCCGACACCGCCGACCGCGACCAGGCGGAGTCCGACGCCACCGGCGGCGGCCAGGAAGAACCCGACGCCGATCGACGCCGCCGGCCCGCCCGCCCGCTGTCCCGCGCCGCTTCCTCGTCGCCCGGACCCGCCGAATCCGGCAGCCCGGACCAGGTCACCTGCGGACGTCGGGTCGCCGCGCGGCGGGGACGACTACGGGGCGACATTCCCGACACCGGCTCGTCGTCCGAGTCGGCACGCCTGTTTCCCACGTACCCCCGCTCCTGGGGGGCGTCCATCGTCCACTCAGCCGTGTGGTCCGACAACGGACCCGCGCCGATCGCCCGCTGCTCACGCCGGCGGCGATCCGCCTCCGTGCGCCAGACACCCTCGGAGGACGGCGTCTCGACCTCGATCTCGTCGTCGTCGGGCGCCGCGTGCCGCCCGCCACCGTCCGCGCGACTCACCCCGGACTCCAGAGCCCAGCGGGGAAGGTAGGTGTCCACGGGCTCGTCCTGGCCGCGCTCGATCGCCCGCCGCCGACTCGGCGTGCGGTAGCTCTCCGGCGCGTACGAGTCGACCCGGCGCGGCCCGGCGGGCTCATCCCAGGAACCGCTCGGCCGTCGCTCGCGCGGGCTGTCCTCCCCGCTTCCCCAGTCCCGGTGTCTCACGGCCGGAGCGTGACCTCTCTCAACCCGAAAGTAAACCCGCTGTCCCAGGTGTCGCCGTTCGCAGCGATAGTACGGGACGAACGACGACAAAGCTCGGCCGGAAATCTTCCGTCCACAGGGTGGGGACAGGAAAAGGCCAGGTCAGAGGCGATACGCCCGGAATTCCCCATCACTTTTCCACACCCTGTGCACACCCTGCGCACATGCCGGTCCCCAGGCGTCCACAGGTTGTCCCGAGGCTCATCCACCGGCCTTGTTGAGTCGCTGACCTCGGGTTCCGTATCGTGGTCCCCCGACCGCCGGACGATGACCCCCGATCGACCGGAGGGGTCGGCGGAAGTTGTCACACCCCAGCGATAGAGCTGGACTCGATCCGACGCAGCAAGGGGGGCACCCGTGTCGGTCACCGACGAGACGCGTGCGGAACGGACCGGGGGACAACCGTCCGAGCCGCCGCCGCGCGATACGGCGTTCGAGAAGACACCGCCGCAGGACGTGGCCGCCGAGCAGTGCGTACTCGGCGGCATGCTGCTCTCCAAGGACGCCATCGCGGACGTCGTGGAGATCCTGAAGACCAACGACTTCTACCGCCCCGTCCACGCCACCATCTTCGACGCGATCCTCGACATCTACGGGCGCGGCGAACCCGCCGACCCGATCACGGTGGCCGCCGCGCTCGCCGACTCCGGCGACCTCGCCCGCATCGGCGGCGCGCCCTACCTGCACACGCTCATCGCCAGCGTGCCCACCGCCGCGAACGCCGCCTACTACGCCCGCATCGTCGGCGAACGAGCGGTGCTCCGCCGCCTGGTCGAGGCCGGCACCCGGATCGTGCAGCTCGGCTACGGCACCGGCCAGGGCGGCAGCCGCGACGTGGACGACATCGTCGACCTCGCCCAGCAGGCCGTCTACGAGATCACCGAGAAGCGCGTCAGCGAGGACTTCGCGGTCCTGGCCGACATGCTGCAGCCGACGCTCGACGAGATCGAGGCGGTCGGCGCCCAGGGCGGCATGATGACCGGTGTGCCGACCGGCTTCACCGACCTGGACCGGCTGCTCAACGGCCTGCACGCCGGCCAACTTATTATTGTTGCAGGCAGGCCTGGTCTTGGAAAGTCAACGGCGTCTATGGATTTTGCCCGAAATGCGGCTATCCGCGCCAACCAGGCGGCGGCGATCTTCTCGCTGGAAATGAGCAAGGTCGAGATCGTCATGCGACTGCTCTCGGCCGAGGCGCGCGTACCGCTGCACGTGCTGCGCAGCGGGCAGCTCTCCGACGACGACTGGACCAAGCTGGCCCGCTGCATGGGCGAGATCAGCGAGGCGCCGCTGTTCGTCGACGACACACCGAGCATGAACCTCATGGAGATCCGGGCGAAGGCGCGGCGGCTCAAGCAGAAGCACGATCTGAAGTTGATCGTGGTCGACTATCTCCAGCTGATGACCTCACCGAAACGCACCGAGAGCCGGCAGCAGGAGGTCGCGGACCTGTCCCGTGGCCTGAAGCTGCTGGCCAAGGAGGTTGAGTGCCCGGTGATCGCGGTGAGTCAGCTGAACCGTGGCCCGGAGCAGCGTACCGACAAGCGGCCGCAATTGTCCGACTTGCGTGAATCTGGGTCGATTGAGCAAGATGCGGACGTTGTCATCCTTTTGCACCGCGACGACTACTACGACAAGGAGTCGCCGCGCGCGGGCGAGGCGGACTTCATCATCGCCAAGCACAGGAATGGGCCGACCGACACGGTGACGGTTGCGGCGCAGCTGCACCTGTCGCGCTTCGTGGACATGGCCATCGTCTGAGCGGCGTCAGCCGAGCAGCGGGAACCAGCCGGCGGCCTCGCCCAACTCCAGCCGGTCCCGGTCGGTCAGCGGCACGCGGCCGGCGGCCTTCAGCAGGTACTCGTGGTCGTCCCAGCCGGTCGGCCGTACCGCCTCGTCGCTGAGCAGGCCGTCCATCGTGGTCACCGCGACCCGCGTCGGGTCCGCCGCCGGCAGCGGCGCGTCCGGCAGGTCCACCACCAGGTCGAGGTGGTGGATGACCGCCTCGGTGGTCAGGGTGGCGAGCAGATGGGGTACGCGCAGCACGTGGCCCTGGGTGCTCACGTATCCGTCGGGGTCGGCTGCGGTGGCCGCGCGGACGGCGGCGGGCGCGGTGTCGGACCAGAGCTGGACCACACCTGAGGGCCGGTCGAAGGCGACGGCGGAGCGGCGCGCCCACCAGGCGTGCCGTGCACTCGCGTCGTCGTCGGCGGGGGTGAACGCGCGCCAGTAGCTGACGTCGTCCACGTCGGCCGGTCCGGGTGCGGGGCTGGCCAGGGCGACGAGCGCGCGCTGGGCGTCGCAGAGCACGTGGAAGAGCAGGTCGGCGACGAGCCAGCCGCGGCACCGGGTGGGCCGTTGCAGGCCGGCGTCGTCGAGCGGGGTGACCACGGCGGTGATGCCGTCGTACGCCTGGGCCAGCGCCTCGTGCTGCCGGATCGGGCTCATGTCCTGCAGCCTGCCACGGCGCGCCGCGCCCGGCAGGGTGAAGGAGCAGGACGTCGGGCACGCCGGGTCGATGCGGTGCACCGGCCCGGCGTGGGCGTCGGCGTCGGTCAGTCGAACAGTTCGCCGAGGAAGCCGTGCTTCTTCTTCCGGCGGTAGTGGCCGTGGTAGCCGTAGTGCTGCTGCTGGCTGTGGCCGTACGCGGGCTGCGCGTAGCCGTGGCCGGGCGGCGGCGGAGGAGGGGGCGGGGGGACGGCGCCGTAGCCGGGCTGGTGCGGCGCGGCGGCGGGCGGGGGCGGCGGGGGCGGCGGGTAGCCGGCGCCGGAGGGCGCGGCCTGCCGGGCGCCGCCGTGCTGCTGGTTCCAGTTGGCCTCGGCATCGAACAGTTTTTCCAGCTCGCCGCGGTCGAGGAAGATGCCCCGGCATTCGCCGCACTGGTCGATGACTACTCCGCTGCGCTCGTACTGGCGCATTTCTCCGCGGCACTTGGGACAGGTCATCTGCATGACAACGACGGTACCGGGTGTTTTCACGCAGTGGCGGCCAGCGCCTGCGTCACCTCGTCGTCGGAGACCTCGTGGAAGTCCTCGTAGTACGCGCCGACGGCGGCGAAGTCGGGCGGGAGTTGGCAGCTCACGACCGTGTCGGCTTCGGACGCGAGCATCTCGTACGCCTGCTCGGAGCCGACCGGGACGGCGACCAGGACGCGGGCGGCGCCGAGGTGGCGGGCGACCTGGACGGCGGCGCGTGCGGTGGCGCCGGTGGCGAGTCCGTCGTCCACGACGACGGCGGTGCGTCCGGTGAGGTCCAGCGGCGGGCGGCCGCCGCGGTAGCGCTGCTCACGACGTTCCAGTTCGGCCTGTTCGCGGCGGCGGACCTGGGCGCGGTCGTTCTCGCTGATCCGGCCGGCGACCATCTCGTTGAGGACCTGCACGCCGCCGGGGCCGAGCGCGCCGTACGCGACCTCGGGCGCCCAGGGCACGCCGAGCTTGCGGACGACGAGCACGTCGAGGGGCGCGCCGAGCCGGTCGGCGATCACCTGGGCGACGGGTACGCCGCCGCGGACCAGGCCGAGCACGATGACGTCGGGTCGGCCGGCGAGGTCGGTCAGGCGCTCGGCGAGCGCCCGTCCCGCCTCGGCCCGGTCGCGGTAGGTGGTCATCCCTCAGGTGTACGCCTTCCGGCCGGGTCGCGCGGGGCGGTTGCCGGGAATGCCGTCGGGTCCGCTGGTCGGGTGAGCGCCAGTGCCGGGGCGAGCACGAGCAGCGCGGCCGGGTAGAGCAGGTAGCCGAAGCGGGTGGAGGGCATGAGGAGGATCGCGGCGAGCAGCCCGTACCCGCAGATGATCGTGGTGGTGGCGGCGGTGCGGGGCGGGTGGCGCAGCAGCCGGACGGCGATCGCGAGTCCGGCGGCGACGAGCAGCGCGGCGGCGATCGCCCGGCCGGCCGGGAGCGTCTCGGCGATCAGGTGCCCGGGGAAGGGCGACTGGGCGGGACTGGTCACCATGCCGTGGCCGAGGGGGAAGCGCAGGACGTTCTCGACGAGGGCGTCGCGGTCGACGAGCAGTACCGGGACCAGCGCGAGGACGGGTAGGCCGAGGGCGCCGAGGGCGGTGCGCAGGGTGGCGCGGCGGGTGGCGGCCCAGAAGAGCAGGACGAGGGCGATCGGCCAGGCGAAGAGTTTCAGCGCGCCGGCGGCGCCGATCGCGAGACCGGCGCGGCCGGGGTGTCCGGCGGCGGCGAGCGCGAGGGCGAGCAGGCAGAGCGCGAGTACGGGCAGGTCGTCGCCGCCGGTGGCGAGGGTGAGCGCGCAGATGGGCAGGACGGTGGCGGCCTGGACGGCGCGCAGCACGGCGGCGTCGCGGCGGGGCGCGGTGGGGCCACCGGCGGCGCGCAGCGTGGCGACGAGGGCGATCACTGTGAGCGCGGTGACCACGGCGAACCAGATGCGGGCGTCGGTCCACCAGGCGTCCACCGCGGCCCGGGGCAGCCCGAACAGCGCCATGCCGGGCTGGTAGGGGGTGTAGCCGAGGAGTTGCTCGCCGGGGGGCAGCGCGGCGATGGAGTCGGGGCCGAGGTAGGGGGTGCCGTGCTCGGCGAGGCGGGTGCCGGCGTTCTCCACGACGATCACCTCCTCCTGGGCGCGGTCGGTGCGTCCGCCGGCCCGTTCGAGGCTCTGCGTGACGATCGGCAGCAGCGCGGTGGTGGCCCAGGTGATTCCGGTGACCGTCCAGCGTGCGGGCAGCGCGGCCAGGGGTCTGCCGGCGGCGCGGCGGCGGGCGAGCAGTTGCGCGGTCGCCGCGAGGGTGGCGAGCGCGTACCCGATGGTGGCGACGGCGCCCCAGGCGCGGTGCGGCGGCAGCGTGGAGGTGGCGGCGGTGATCGCGGCGAAGACGGTGGCGGTGGCGTAGAGGCCCAGGTCGAGGGCGAGGCCACCGGCTGCGGTGTCGAGTGCCGACCAGCGGCGGGAGACGGGGGTCGCGGGGTCGGCGTGGGCGGTCACGCGGGCCAGTCTGGCAGACCGGCGCGGTGGTCCCGCGGGGTCAGTGTTGCCGGGAGTCTCCGGCGGCGGACGGGTTCGGGCGGGTGCGGGCACCGCCGGCGCGGCGTCCGGGGAGGCGAATCACGGCGCCCGCGTCGTGCAGTGCGGGTGCGAGCGCGCCGGTCCGGCCGCCGTGGCCGCGTTGGAGGCTGGCGAGCAGCGCGGCGGCGGGCAGTGGCCGGGCGAACAGGTGGCCCTGGCCGGCGGCGCAGCCGAGTTCCCAGAGGGCGCGGCGCTGGGGTTCGCTCTCGACGCCCTCGGCGACGACTGTGAGGTTGAGGCTGCGGCCGAGGTCGAGGGTGGAGCGGATGACGGCGGCGGCCTCGGGCGCGGTCTCCATGGCGGTGACGAAGCTGCGGTCGATCTTCAGTTCGTGCACGGGGATGCGGGAGAGCAGGGAGAGCGACGAGTATCCGGTGCCGAAGTCGTCGAGCGCCAGGCGGACGCCGGAGTCGCGCAGCCGGCTGAGGACGCGGTCGACCACGTCGAGCTGGCTGAGCGTGAGCGTCTCGGTCAGTTCCAGCACGAGCCGGTCCGGTGGGAGGTCGTGGGCGCGCAGCCGGGCCAGCACCGCGCCGGGGAAACGGGCGTCGAGCAGGCTGCGGGGGGACACGTTGACCGAGACGGGCAGGTCGAAGCCGGCGTCGCGCCAGGAGCCGGCGGCGATGAGCGCCTGGTCGAGGATCGCCTCGGCGAACGCGGGCAGCAGTCCGGAGCGTTCCACCGCTTCGAGGAAGCGCAGCGGGTCGATGAGCCCGTGGGTGGGGTGGTGCCAGCGGGCCAGGGCCTCCGCGCCGATCACCTCGCCGCTGCCGAGGTCGACGATGGGCTGGAAGTTGACTGTGAATTCGTGGTCGGCGACGGCGCGGGGCAGTTCACCGCCGAGGGTGAGCCGGCTCAGGTCGGCGGTGTCGCGGGCGGGCGCGTAGGTGGCGAGGCGTTGGCCGGCGCGTTTGGCCTGGTACATGGCCACGTCGGCGCGGCGCAGCAACTCGGGCATCCCGCCGGTGGCGGGGGCGACGGCGATGCCGCCGCTGGCCTCCACGCTGATCCGCATGCCGTCCACGTCGAGCGGATCGTGCAGGGCGTTGAGCAGGGCCTCGGCGCGGTGGGAGGCGACGGCCGGGGCGGGCAGGCCGCGCAGCAGCACGGCGAACTCGTCCCCGCCGAGCCGGGCGACCAGGTCGTCGGGGCGGGCCGCGTGGCGCAGCCGCTCGGCGACCTGGATCAGCACCCGGTCACCGGCGCCGTGGCCGAGGGTGTCGTTCACTTCCTTGAAGTGGTTGAGGTCGATCAGCACCAGCGCGGTGACGCCGTCGGCGTGGCGGGTGGTGAGCTGGGCGCTGCCCTCGTCCAGCAGGTGCCGCCGGTTGGACAGGCCGGTGAGGGCGTCGTGGGTGGCGGCGTAGGCGTGGTCCTGGGCGATTCGGGCGAGTTCGGCGTACGCCTGGGCGTTGCGGACCGCGGTGCACAGGGCGGAGGCGAAGGTACGCAGGGTGTACTGCTCCCGCTCGGAGAGCTCGACCGGACCGGTGAACCGCAGCCGCAGCACGCCGAGGTCGTCGGTGCGGTTGTGGCCTTCCAGCGCGACCGGCATGACCCGGCCGTCGATGTCGCTGGGCCGGGGCGACGTTCCGTCGTACGCGATGCCTGCGGCGTTGCCGCGGACGGTGCGTCCGCCCTCGCGCAGTTCGATCTCGATCTCGTCGGCGGAGAAGAGTTCGCTGGCTTCGGTCACGGCGGTGGTCAGCACCTGGTCGAGGTCTACCACGTTGAGCGCGTCGGTGGCGCGGGCGAGTCGTTGCCACGCCTGCTGTTCGGTGCGGGTCCGGATCCGACTGGAGTAGGCCAGGTGGAGGCTGAGCACCAGTGCCGGTACGGCGGGCAGCAGCCGGGGGTCGACCCGCAGGATGAGGACGGTGCAGGCGGCCACCAGGAACCGCAGGCCGAAGCCGGCGATGCGGAGGTCGAGGTCGTCGCGGAACTGCCGGAGGACGGGCGTGCGGGAGGCGAGCGCGATGACCGGGATCGCGAGGACGTCGTCGAGGATCGCGGCCACCAGGTAGACGAATCCCAGCAGCACGACGATGCCGAGCGGCTCGCGGGGTGGCCAGGCGCTGCCCAGGGCCAGCGCGGCGAGCGTGGCTCCGCCGGCCACCAGGGTGTGCTTCGCGATGGCGAATGCCACCTTGATGGGGGCGAGGCGGGTCACCGATCCGCATGCCACCCCGATCCCGGTGGCCAGGATGACCCACGAGGGTGGAGCGACGGCGAGGCCGATGACGATCGCGGTCTCGACCCAGGCGAAGTAGAACGTGGTCGAGCGGATCCGTAGGCGTGTCTTGATGACGGTGGCCAGCGTCACCGTCAGCACGAGGGCTGTGACGGTGACGAAGTCACGTGCGGAGTCAGGGTGTTGCGTGCGGGCGGAGAAGATCGCGGTGAGGGCGACGATCGTCGCCCCCGCGACCAACGTGTAGACGATCCCGCGCAGGCGCGAGTCGACAGCCGTTCGGCTTTCCGTCGCTCGGCTCAACCGGAGTCACCCGCCGCTCACCGTCGGTATGCGATGAGCGGCAGCCTACCGCTTCGCCCGTGGCCGGGAAACTCAGGAAACTCATCCCCATTCGGTGCTGCGCATTGTGCTGCCCCCTTCGGATTCGCTACGGGGCGGAATCGCGGTGGACCGAAGCCGTTACTTCGGTCTGATTTCGCGAATTGCCCGCCGGTCGTCCTGTGCCTTCTTGGCGCCTATGGGCGCCGTACTGCCTGAAGGCAGATTAGGGGATATCCGACTGGTTCGAAAGAATTAATGTCGGTATGCGCAATATAAGTAAGTATCGCCGATTAAATGACGTTCTGTCCACGGGCGGTGTGCGGAGCGGAGCCGATCGTCTCCTTCACGTACCCGCGCAGTCGCTCAGCGCCATCAGATTGGCCGAGGTGGGCTTACGTCGCCTGTAGCGTCGTCGCGGCGGCGAAACATTACAACCGTGCTTTGGGCGGCTTCTGCGGTCGGGTCGGATGAGGACCGGAGGGGCCCTTGGCGAGGGCATCGGCTTTGTGGCAAATCGATTACGCCGCAGCCTGGCGCGGGCAAGAGCCGACTGAGGCCGGAACAGCAGCATGAAATCCACGTTGTCGGCGGTCTGGCGGTGCGGCTCGGCGCCGCGGACCTCTCGCTCGGCACCCCCGAGCAGCACTTGGCTCCCGATGCACGACCTGCCGGACGAGTTGTGGGCTGACGATCCGCCCCGCTCCGCGATCGCCGATGTCCGGACGTACGTCGGCAACCTGTACCGGCTGACCGCGCGGTGGTGCCACACCCGGGAGCTGATGCGAGCGGGAGAGCCGGCGCAGGCGGTCCCGTTGCCGGAGGACTTGGCGGCCGTCTACCGCGCGCGAGGCCCGCACCGACGAACTGGGTGTGCCACCCCAGCGAGGAGACGGAGCAGCTAAGGGTCGCCCTGCCGCGCTCGCCCGTCGACGGCTCCCCGACTCCGGACACGACGCGGAAACAAATTCAGAAAGGCACTCACAAGCGCAACTGGCTGCCGCGCACAGTGCCGGACTTCGTCGGTCGGAAGGAAATTGTCGATCGCTTATTGCACGACGTGGGCGAGCGATCCGGGAGCGGCCCGACGATCCGCCTGATCGACGGCACGGCGGGCTGCGGCAAGACGACACTTGCCCCGCACGTACTCGCGGCCGGCCTGCTCGGACACACCGAGGACACGTGGATGAGCCTGCCGCAGCGCTTGACATCCTGCTTCGCCAAATGGGTGTGCCGGCCGGCCGGATACCGATGGAACTGCCCGGTCGATTGGAGATGTGGCGACGGGAAGTGGCATGGGATCCGCGATTGTGGTGCTCGACAACGCTGCGGACACCCGATAGCAGCGGCGCTCCTTCCCGCCGACGGCCGCGCGTCGTCGTACCCGGCGGATAGGGTCGGGCCGTGACCGAACCCGCGCAGCTCACCCACGTCGACCCGGCCGGCGCGGCCCGGATGGTCGACGTCTCCGCCAAGCCGGTCTCGGGCCGGCTCGCGGTCGCCGCCGGCCGGCTCCGCACCACCGCCGAGGTGGTCGAGCTGCTGCGCCGCGACGGCCTGCCCAAGGGCGACGCGCTCGCCGTCGGCCGGCTCGCCGGCATCATGGGCGCCAAGCGCACGCCCGACCTGATCCCGCTCTGCCACCCGATCGCGCTGCACGGCGTCACCGTCGACCTCGACCTCACCGCCGACACGGTGGAGATCACCGCCACCGCGAAGACCGCCGACCGCACGGGCGTCGAGATGGAGGCGCTGACCGCGGTGGCGGTCGCCGGCCTCGCCCTGGTCGACATGGTCAAGGCGGTCGACCCGGCCGCCTCGGTGGAGGCCGTCCGGGTGCTCCGCAAGGAGGGCGGCAAGACCGGCGAGTGGGTCCGGCCGGAGGACCGGCCGTGATCCGGGCCCGGGTGATCGTGGCCTCCAACCGGGCCGCCGCCGGGGTGTACGAGGACACCAGCGGCCCGCTGCTCGTGACCGGCCTGCGCGAGCTGGGCTGCGAGGTCGACCCGCCGGTGGTGGTGCCGGACGGCGACCCGGTCGGTCAGGCGCTGCTCACCGCCCGCGAGGAGCGCGTCGACGTGGTGCTGACCAGCGGCGGCACCGGCATCACCCCGACCGATCGCACGCCCGAGGTGACCCGCGCGCTGCTCGACTACGAGATCCCCGGCATCGCCGAGGCGATCCGCGCGTACAGCCGCGACACCGTGCCGGCCGCGGCGCTGTCCCGAGGGCTGGCCGGGGTGACCGGCCGGACGCTCGTGGTCAACCTGCCCGGTTCGCGGGGAGGCGCCCGCGACGGCCTGGCGGTGCTCGGGCCGATCCTGCGGCACGCCGTCGACCAGCTTCGCGGCGGCGACCACTGAACCCGCGGGCCGCGTGCCCCGGCGTTAGGCTCGCCGGATGAGCACGGAAACCGAAGCCGCCGCGGCCGAGGCGGCCACGCCACCCCCGGCCGGGTGGGAGGAGGCCCGCTCCCGGGTGTACGCGGTGGGCCTGTCCGCCGCGCTCCCCGCGGTCGCCCGCCCGCTGGCCGAGGCTGACGGGCACACCCTGGCCGAGCCGCTGACGACGCGTACCGACCTGCCGGCGTTCCCCACGTCCAGCGTGGACGGCTGGGCGGTGCGTGGGCCGGGGCCGTGGCGGGTGGTCGGGCGGGTGCTCGCCGGGCACACCGCGCCGCCGCTGGAGGCCGACGGCACCACTGTCGAGATCGCCACCGGCGCGATGGTTCCCGAGGGCACGACCGCGATCCTGCGGATCGAGGATTCGGCCCGCACGACGGACGGCCTGGTGACCGGCACGCCCCGTACCCAGCCGGAGTGGCGGGAACCGGGCGAGGAGGCGTACGTCGGGGAGGAGCTGCTGCCCGTCGGCACGCCGGTGGATCCGGCGGTGATCGGCCTGGCCGCCTCCTGCGGGCACGACACGCTGCGGGTCCGCCGCCCGCCCCGGGCCGCGCTGCTGGTCTTCGGCGACGAGCTGCTCACCTCGGGTCCGCCGGGCGCGGGCCGGGTCCGCGACGCGCTCGGCCCGTCGGTGCCCGCCTGGCTGCGCCGCTACGGCTGCCAGGTGCGTACGGCCGACGTGGTCGGCCCGGTCGCCGACACGCTGCCCGCGCACGTGGCGGCGTTGCGTGGCGCGCTCGCCAACGCCGACCTGGTCTGCACCACCGGCGGCACCATGCACGGGCCGGTCGACCACCTGCACCCGACGCTGGAGGCGCTCGGCGCCGACTACGTGGTCAACACGGTGGCGGTGCGCCCGGGCTTCCCGATGCTGCTCGCCCGGCTGGTGGACGACGACGGGCGGGTGCGGTTCGTGGCCGGCCTGCCCGGCAACCCGCAGTCCGCGGTGGTGGCGCTCGTGTCGCTCGTCGCGCCCCTGCTCGCCGGCCTCACCGGCCGGCCGATGCCGGTGCTGCCACACGTGACGCTGGCCGAGCCGATTCCCGGGCGCGGCGACTACACCCATCTGGCACTGGCCCGCTGGGACCGGATCGCCGGCACCGCGTACCCGGTGCGGCACGTCGGCTCGGCCATGCTGCGGGGTCTCGCGGGCGCGGACGGTTTCGCGGTGATCCGGCCCGGCACCAGCGGCGCGGCCGGCGACCGGGTGCCGCTCGTGCCGCTGCCGCTGACCCCCGGGGAGCGTGCCGGATGAGCGCGACGAACGAGCCGACGGGAGACGTCGTGACTGTGGAGGCAGGCGTGGTGCTCGGCGCGGTGACCGACCGGCCGCTCGACCTGGCCGCGCACGAGGCGGCGGTCGCCGACCGCCGGGCCGGCGCGGTGGTGTCCTTCCAGGGCGTGGTTCGCGACCACGACCACGGGCGGGGGGTCACCCGTCTGGAGTACGAGGGCCACCCCACCGCCGAGGCGGTGCTGCGCGAGGTGGCGGCCGAGGTCGCCGCCGACCCGGCGGTGTACGCGGTCGCGGTGTCGCACCGGATCGGCCCGCTGGAGATCGGCGACGTGGCGCTGGTGGCGTCGGTCAGCACGGCGCACCGGGCGGCGGCGTTCGCCGCGTGCGCGCGGCTGGTCGACGAGGTCAAGGCGCGGCTGCCGATCTGGAAGCGGCAGGTCTTCGACGACGGCACCGAGGAATGGGTGAACTGCCCCTGAGGGCTCAGCGCCGGGCGGCGGGGCGAGGCTCAGCGCCGGGCGGCGAGCGCGCCGCCGCGGCTCAACCGGTCGTGGTAGAACGCCGGCTCGGCACCCGGACGCCACGGCAGCGCCGCGACCAGCACGATCAGCGCGATGGCCAGGGAGTTCTCCATGAGCGCGCCGAACAGGCCGTCCTGGTAGTGGGACACCTCGGGGAGCTGGTGCTCGTACGGCCAGATCGGTGAGATCAGGAACAGCAGGTAGAGCCCGAGCGCGCCCGCCCCGTGGCGGAGCCCGGTGAGCGTCGGGTACCAGATGGGCGGGCGCAGCGCGGGCACCCCGTTTGCCGAGGGTCCGCTGCCGCGCAGGGGCAGGCCACGGCTGGCGTCGCGGCGGCGTACCGCGGCGTCGGCCAGCACGATGATCGCCGGGATGACCCAGATCAGGTGGTGCGACCAGGAGATCGGGCTGATCACGTTGGCGGTGAGCCCGACGAGTGTGAACGCGGTCAGCTCGTCGCCGTCGGCGCGGGCGCTGATCGCCCGGGACAGGCCCAGCGCCAGGAGCAGCACCGAGAAGGCGAGCCAGAGCAGACCGGGCGTCTCGATCGAGTCGTAGAGCCGCGCCAGCAGCCCAGCGAGGGACTGGTTGGCGGTCATGTCCGCCGCACCGACCCGCTCGGTCTGCCACAGCACGCTCGTGAAGTAGGCGCGGGACTCCTCGCCGACCACACCGAACGACGCGATGGTCACGCCGATCGTGGTGCCGACAGCGGTGAGCGCGGCCCGCCACTGCCGGGTGAGCATCAGGTAGGCGACGAACAGCGCCGGGGTGAGCTTGACGGCGGTCGCGAGCCCGATGCCGACGCCCGCCCAGGCGCCGCTGTAGACGAACCGGGCCAGCGGCGAGTCGGCGGTCTCGTGGTGAGTGCCCCGCTTGGCGCGCCAGCGCAGACCCACCATGTCGGCCATGATCAGCGCGAACAGCAGCAGGTTGACCTGGCCGTAGCCGAGCGTCTCCCGGGACGGCTCGACGGCCACCGCGAGCGGGGTGGCGATGCCGACGGTGAACCAGAGCGGCCAGCCGAGCCGGTCCACGATGGGGCGCAGCAGCGCCGCCAGGACGACCGCGAGCGCCCCGATGCTCGCAAGCGCGTTGACGAAACCGGCGCCGTCGACCGGCAGCCAGGACATCGGCAGCATGACCAGGCCGGCGAACGGCGGGTAGGTGAAGCCCAGTGTGGTCGACGGCGCGACGAAGTCGTACAGCTCGTTGCCGCTGGCCCACCACACCACCGCGCCGTGGTAGATCTTCATGTCGAAGAAGTTGTACGGCCGTCCGAAGGCGCCGATGGCCAGCCACGCGACGTACGACACGGTGGCCACGACGCCGAGGCGCACGACGGTCCGGCGGTCGACGCGGGAGGTCGGGGCGAGGCGGTTGGTCCGTCTACCGACTGACGTCGGCATGGCGTGGCCACCCCCGTACCAAGGTCGTCGTACCCGTCCAGGTCCAGAACGGAGCCTAGAACGGCGCCTCACGTTGCTGCCTCCCGCGTTACGCGACCGTGTCCGATCCCACACGTGTTTGCGACATTTCCACCGCGTTAACGGGTCTCGGACGGTTCAGGTGATTGGTGGCCTTGCGGGGGGTGGTGGCCGTACGAAAGGACTGTCAGCCAGGCATTCTGCGGGCGGTCGCCGCGGAGCGTACGGCGATCTTCGCGTCGCGCCGCGCGGTGCGGACCGCGCGCTTGACCGACCGGCGCGAGTGGTCGATCCGGTGGCCCGCGCGCCAGCGCAGCCCCGGCTTGCCCTCGGTGTCGGCGGCGGCGAGGAGGAGGCCACCGAGCAGGCCGATATTCTTCAGGAAGTGGACCTGGTTGTTGTTGCGCGCCGCCGGGTCGTCGTTCTTCCAGAAGGCGTGACCGGCGGCCGTGGTCGGGATCAGGGAGCCGGCGAGCACCAGCGCCACCGGGCGGGTGAACCGGCCGGTGGCCAGCATCAAGCCGCCGACGAGCTGGGTGGCGGCGTTGGCCCGGATGAGCGAAACGGTGTCGGTGGGGATGCGCGGGTGGACGTTGCGGATCAGCGGGGCGACCTTCCCGGTGACCGGTTCCGCAGCCTGCACCAGCCGTTCCGGGTTCTGCAGGTTGCGGGCGCCACTGACCACGAAGATGCCGCTCAACATGACTCGGGCGAGGGAGCGCACAGGCTTCATGGCTCAGTCTTACCCCGTCGCGGGCGTCGTCATCCCCGCAACACACGAAAGGTATCGGCCGACGTGGACGTCCGGACGGTATCGATTTCAGCGACAGTCGCGGATGGACCGGTTGCGTTCGGTAAGGTCGCGCGGGTGACGACGCTGCGATTACGCCCGGAGGGCACGGCCGACGAGCCGGCGGTGGCCCGGGTGCTGGCCGCCGCCTTCGCCCGGCCCGACGTGGCCACCCCGCCGGAGGTCGGCCTGGTCGAGGAGCTGCGGCACAGCCCGGCATGGATTCCCGAGCTGGCCATGGTCGCCGAGTACGGCGGCGAGGTGGTGGCGTACGCGCTGCTCACGCGCGTGGGTGTACGCACCGACGACGGCCGCGTGTGGCCGGCGCTGGCTCTGGGCCCGGTGGCCGTGGCGCGGCACCGGCAGCGGCTCGGTCACGGCACGGCGGCGGTGCAGGCGGCGCTCGACGCGGCTACCGAGCTGGGCGAGCGGCTGGTGGTGGTGCTGGGCGACCCGGCGTACTACCGGCGGTTCGGGTTCGGCCGGGCGGACCGGCTGGGCCTGACCAGCCCCTGGTCCGGGCTGGGCGAGCCGTGGCAGGCGCTGGTGCTGCCGCCGTCGGCGAGCGAGGAGCCGCCGCCCCCGTCCGGCGAGGTGGTCTTCCCGCCGCCGTGGTCGCGGGTCTGAGCGGTCGCGGTCCGAGCCGTCAGGTGGGCTGGGTGCGCAGGTAGCGGCCGAAGTGCGGCACGGTGAACGCCACCGTCCCCCGCTCCCCGGAGTAGATCAGCCCTTTCTTGATGAGCGCGTCGCGGGCCGGGGAGAGGCTGGCCGGCTTGCGGCCGAGCGCGCGGGCGATCTCGGCGGTGGGCACCGCGGCGTCCATGTCGTCGCGGCCGGCGTCCTCGCCGTCCACCAGCGCCAGCGTCGCCATGGCCCGCATGTACTCGCGTTCGGCCGGGGTGGCCCGCTCGAACCGGGAACCGAAGAACCCCACTGCCAGCTCCGCCTCCGCCTCGGGCGCGGCGACGCGGACGTCCGCCGCGGTGATCGGCGAGCGGGGCGCGTGGTCCCAGGTGGCCTTGCCGTACGCCTGGACGAAGTAGGGGTAGCCGCCGGACTTCTCGTAGAGCAGGTCGAGGGCCTTCTGCTCGTACTCGACCTCCTCCCGCTCGGCCGGCGCGCAGAGCGCCTGGTCGGCGGCGATCCGGTCGAGCCGGTCGATGCGCTGGTAGCGGTAGAGCCGCTCCGAGTAGGACTTGGCCGCGCTGAGCACGGCCGGCAGGTGCGGCAGGCCCGCGCCCACCACGATCAGCGGCGCGCCGAGCTGGGACAGCTCGTGGCAGGCGGCGCAGAGCGCGGAGACGTCCTCGGCGCCCACGTCCTGCATCTCGTCGATGAAGATCGCGATGCCGGTGCCGACGTCGGTGGCGACCGCCGCCGCGTCGCTGAGCAGCTCGACCAGGTCGATCTCGATGTCGCCGGAGTCGGCGCGTCCGCTGCTCGCGGGTACGTCGATGCCGGGCTGCCAGCGGTCGCGCAGCTTGGGCGCCGCGCCACCGCGTCCGGTGGGCGCGGAGCGTTGCGCGAACGCCTTGAGTACGCCGAGGAAGGCGTCTATCCGGTCCGGGGCACGGTGCCGGGGCGCCAGTTCACGGACCGCCATGTGCAACGCGGCGGCGATCGGGCGGCGCAGCGACTGGTCCGGCCGCGCCTCGATCTTGCCGGTGCCCCAGAGGTGGTTGATCGCCTCGGACCGCAGCGTGTTGAGCAGGACCGTCTTGCCCACGCCGCGCAGCCCGGTGAGCATCAGGCTGCGTTCGGGCCGGCCGCGCGCGATGCGTTCCAGCACCACGTCGAACACGTCGAGTTCCCGCCCCCGCCCGGCGAGTTCGGGCGGGCGCTGGCCGGCGCCCGGCGCGTACGGGTTGCGGACCGGATCCACGAATCGCACAGTATCGGGTTCTCTAGCGACCAGGCTAGACGTGCGTAGAGGCGGCTACCGCGTGTCGGCCTCGACCTAAAACTAGGGCTGTCTAGCGTGGATGCTAGACAGCCCTAGTTTTGGTTACCGACAGGCCGGGGGTCTCAGCGGCGCTTCAGGCAGAGCACGAAGTCGAGCGTGTCCAGCTCACTGTCGAAGAAGTACCAGTCGGTGTAGCCGTCGACCTTCCCGCACTTCGCCTCCGCGTCCTTCTTGCCGCTCGTCGCGCCGTCGACGCGCCGCAGCACCTCGTACGTCTTCGGGGCGCAGTCGGCGATCACCAGCTTCGGCTGCCCGCCGCCGCCCTCGTTGGCGACGCACTGGCCCGCCTTCACGAAACGCGGATCGGTCGAGGAGGCCGGCGCCGGCGCGGTGGGCGTCGTCTCCGCCGGATCGCTCGGCGCCGCCTCGGTCGGATCAGCGGCCGGCGCGGTGGCCGCCGTCGTCCCGGCCGTCGGGCTCTCCTCGTCCCGGCCGAGCATCCAGTACGCCCCGGCGCCGCCGAGCAGCAGCACCGCCAGCACGACCACTACCACCAGCAGCGGGCCCTTGCCCCGCTTCGGCGGGGTCGGCTCGGCGTACGGTGGCTCCCCGCCGTACGGCGGTCCGGGGGACCAGGCCGGCCCCGGCTCGTAGCGCTGCGTCGGCGGGCCGTACTGATCCGCCGGCGGGCCGTACCGGTCGGCGGGCCCGTACTGGTGGGTCGGCGGCCCGTACTGATCTTCGGGCGGGCCGTACGGCCGCGCGCCCGGCGGCGGGCCGTACTGCGGGTCGGGCTGCGCGGCGTAACGAGGGTCGCCCTGCGGGGCGTAACGGGGATCGGACTGCGGGGCGTAGCCGTCGTCGGGCCGTCCCCAGGGGTCGGGGGAGCCGCCGCCCGGTGGACCGAAGTTCGACATGAACGCCTCCTGCGTACGCCAGTGCTGAGAGGCCGGCCACCAACTGGGGACGCCGACGCCGTGGTCACCGTAGCGTGGACCCTCGATGAGCTCACGCCCCACGAGTGCGACGAACGCTGTCGATTCCGCGACGCCGCCGACCCGCACCGCCCTGATCTGGACCGCACTCGTGCTGGTCTACCTGCTCTGGGGCTCGACGTACCTGGGCATCCGGGTCACCGTCGAGTCGCTGCCGCCGCTGATCTCCGCCGCGATGCGGTTCGCCGCCGCCGCCCTCGTCCTCGCCGTGGTGCTGCGCCTGCGGCGCGGGCCCGGCGCGTTGCGGGTCCCCGCGCGCCGTGTCGGGTCCGCCGCGCTGATCGGCGTGCTGCTGCTCGCCGGCGGAAACGGGCTGGTGGTGCTCGCCGAGTCCGGTCCGGCCGGAACCGCCGTGCCCTCGGGCGTGGCCGCGCTGCTGGTGGCCACCGTGCCACTCCTGGTGGTGCTGCTGCGGACCGTGGGCGGGGACCGGCCCCGGCCGTGGACGTTCGCCGGGGTGACGCTCGGGTTCGCCGGCCTCGTCGTGCTGGTGCTGCCCCGCGACGGGGTGGACGGCGTGCCGGTGGCCGGCGCGCTCACAGTGGTCGCTGCCGCCGCGAGCTGGTCGGTCGGCTCGTACCTGTCCGGGCGGATCCGGATGCCCGCCGACCCGTTCGTGGCCACCGTCTACGAGATGACGGCCGGCGCGGCGGTGCTCGCGCTGGTCGGCGTCGCCCGTGGCGAGCTGCGCGGCTTCAGTTTCGCCGAGGTGACCGGGCGGTCCTGGGCGGCGCTGGCCTACCTGATGGTGGCCGGTTCGCTCGTCGCCTTCACCGCGTACGTCTGGCTGCTCGCCCACGCGCCGATCTCCTTGGTCTCCACGTACGCGTACGTGAATCCGGTGGTCGCGGTGGCGCTCGGCGCGCTGTTCGTCGCCGAGCCGATCACCTCGCAGGTGCTGCTGGGCGGCGCGGTCATCGTGGTCGGCGTGGCGGTGGTGGTGAGCACCGAGCGACCCCGCCGGTCCCCGCCACCAGCCGTCGACGGGGCAGCCGGGGAACCCACCGGGCGGTAGCGTCCCGGCCCGTGTCGGCGCTGCTGGTGACGGGGGTCGCGCTCCTCGGCGCGGCGGCCGGGTGGGCGGCCGTAGCGGTCGGCCGGTCGTTCGTCACCGTTCCCGCCGGCGGCCCTCCGCGCCGGGGCGCGTTCGCCCTGGCCGGCGTCGTGGTGTTCGGCGGGCTCGCCGCCGCCCGGGGCGGCGATCCGGCGCTGCCCGCGCTGCTGCTGATCGCCGCGACCGGGCTGGTCCTCGCGGTCACCGACGTGACAGCGCTGCGGCTGCCCGATCCGCTCGTCGCCGTGGTCGCGCTCGGCGGCGGGCTCGGCCTCACCGCGGCCACGGCGGCGACCGGCGAACCGCGCCGCCTGGCCGTCGCGGTCGCCGGGGCCACGATCTCCTTCATCGGGTACGCGCTGCTGGCGCTGCTGCCCCGGGCCCGGCTCGGGTTCGGCGACGTGAAGCTCGCCGCCGCGCTCGGGCTGCCGCTGGGCTGGCTCGGCTGGCCGGCGCTGCGCCTCGGGCTGCTCCTGCCGCACGTGCTCGCCGGGGTGGCGGTCCTCGTCCTGCTCGCCGCCGGCCGGGTACGCCGGGACACGCCGGTGCCGCTCGGCCCGGCGATCCTCGGCGGCGCGTGGCTCGCCGCCGTCCTCACCTGACGCGCGCCGGTCAGATCAGCCGGAGCTGGTGGTCCTTCGGGCGGCGGGGCTCGGCCGCGTCCAGGCGCTCGAACAACGCCGGGTCGATCACGTCGAGGAACGGCGACGGGCGGGTGTCGCGTTCCGCGCCGTGCCGGGCGCGCCGGCCCGCATGGCTGACGTAGAGCCGGTCCTGTGCCCGGGTCAGCCCGACGAAGAACAGCCGCCGCTCCTCGGCCACCGCGTCGTCGTCCGGCTCGGAGCCGGGCCAGCGCAGCGGCAGCAGCCCGTCCTCGGCCCCGACCAGGAACACCACCGGGAACTCCAGGCCCTTCGCGGCGTGCAGCGTGAGCAGCGTGACCGCCTCGGCACGCGGGTCCAGCGCGTCCACCTCGGCGCCGGTGGCGAGCTGGTTGAGGAACAGCTCCAGGTCGTCGTCGCAGCGGCGGGCCAGCGGGGTGAGCAGGTCCACCGCCGTGCGAACGTCCTCGGGGCGTACCGCGCCGGAACCGTCGAGCGTCGGCACGGCGAAGCGCTCGGCCAGGATCTGCCCGGCCTGGCGTACCCGGGCGGCGAGCGAACCGTCCAGACCGGCGTGGCGCAGCTCGCGGGCGATGGCCGGCACGCCGGGGCGGTCACGCAGCCGGTCGTGCGAGCGCTTCTGCACCGGGATGTTCGCCCGGGCCAGCGCGTCCACGATCGGCGCGGCCTGCGCGTCCGTGCGGTACAGCACGGCGATGTCGGAGAAGGACAGCGACGTGGTCCGCCCGTCGATCCGCCCCGAGTCCAGCGAACGGTGGGACAGGCCACCGACCAGCTCGTCCACGGTACGGACCACGAAGTCGGCCTCGTCGTACGCCGATGCCGCCGCGTACCGGCCGACCAGCGGCGCCTCCGGGTCGAGCCGGGCCGGGTCGAGGCGTCGCCCTCGCACCAGCGACGACGGCGCGATGGCCTGCACCGCGGCGGCCAGGATCGGCGCCGAGGAGCGGTAGTTGCGGTTCAGCCGAACCAGCCGGGCGTCGGTGAAGTCCTGCGAGAAGCGCAGGAAGTAGCCCACGTCCGCGCCCCGGAACGAGTAGATCGCCTGGTCCGGGTCACCGATCGCGCACAGGTTGCCGTCCGGCGGGCTGAGCAGCCGCAGCAGGTCGTACTGCACCGCGTCGACGTCCTGGTACTCGTCGACGAAGATCCACTTCCACCGCTCGCGGTACTCCCGGACCAGCTTCCGGTCCCCCTTGAGCAGCGCCACCGGCAGCGTCAGCAGCTCGTCCAGGTCGACCAGGTCCCGCTTGCGCAGCAGCGCCACGTACCGCTCGTCGTCGTCACCGGCCTCCGCGCGCGCCGCCGCCCGGTCCGCGTCGTCGGCGATCCGGAAGTCCGCCGGCAGCCCGGCCGCCGCCGCGTTCTCCCGCAGCACGGTCAGGCCCAGCGAGTGGAACGTACCCACTGTGACGTCCTCGGCGACCGGACCGAGCAGCCCGTCGAGCCGGTGCCGCAGCTCCTCGGCCGCACGCCGGGTGAACGTGATCGCCAGACACTGATCAGGGAAGACGTTCAGCTCCGCGCACAGGTACGCGATCCGGTGCGTGAGCGTGCGGGTCTTCCCGGTGCCCGGACCGGCCACGATGAGCAGCGGGCCGCCCGGCGCGGACGCGGCCACCCGCTGCATCGCGTCCAGCCGGTCCAGCAGGCCCGTGCCGACCTCCTCCATCCCGGCGAGCATCGGCTCGAACGGCTCGTGCGGCGACGGCGGCGGCGCGATCGGAGGCGCGGGCGGCGGCGTCCGCTTCGGCTCCGGCCGGGCCGCCGCCGGGCGCTTGGCCTTCGGCTTCGGCGCCGGCTCCGAGGGCCGCCGCTGCGCGGGCACGGGTACGTCGAACAGCGTCTCCTGCCCCGCCCCGGCACCCGGACCGCCCAGCTCCGCAGGATCGAACAGCGTGATCACCCCGTACTCGCCGTCGTAGCCCGGCACCCGGCGCACGTCGCCGCGCCGTAGCCGGCCGATGCCCTCCGCGAGCAGTTCGCCGCCGACGCGGCCGATCTCCTCGACCGGGGTACGGGTGAGGATCTCCAGCTCCGGGCCGAGCGCGGCGATCAGCTCGTTGAGCTTGCCCTCGACCTTCTTCGACCGCGCGCCCACCCGGTTCAGCTCGCCGAGGATCTCCGCCAGCGGCACCAGGTGGGTCACCTCGCGCGCGTGCGCCGGACGATGCCCCGCCGGCCGGTCGGCCAGCTCCTCGATCCGGCTGAGCACGCCCACGGTGAGCGGCTTGCCGCACTCCGGGCAGCGCCCGCCCGCCTCACGGGTCCGCTGCGGCGACCAGTTGATCCCGCACAGCCGGTGCCCGTCGGCGTGGTACTTGCCCTCCTCCGGGAAGAACTCCAGGGTGCCCGCCAGTCCGTCGCCGGTGCGCAGCGCCTCGCGGATGGCGAAGTAGTCACGGGCGGCGGTGAGGACAGTGGCCTCCCGGGCCAGGGCCGGCGGCGAGTGCGCGTCCGAGTTGGACACCAGCTGGTAGCGGTCCAGGCTGCCGACCCGCCAGTTCATCTCCGGGTCCGACGACAGGCCGGTCTCCACAGCGAAGATGTGCTCGGCCAGGTCCGCGTAGCAGTCGGCGATCGCGTCGAAGCCCGACTTCGAGCCCAGCGCGGAGAACCAGGGCGTCCAGATGTGCGCGGGCACCAGGTAGCCGTCCGGACTCGCCTCCAGCGTGATCTCCAGCAGGTCGCGGGAGTCCAGCCCGAGGATCGGCCGCCCGTCCGAGCCGAGATTGCCGATCCGGCCCAGCGCGGTGTTGAACCGCCCCACCGCGTCCAGGTCCGGCAGGTAGATCAGGTGGTGCACCTTGCGTGTGCGGTCGTCCCGCTTGTAGATCGTGGAGATCTCCACGCTGAGCATGAACCGGACCGGGTCCGCCTCCGCCTCGCTCGCCAGCCGGGGCGGCAGCCGCCGGGCGACGTCGCGCTCCGCCTCGGGCGCGAGCCGGTACAGGCCGGGCTCGGCCGGGTGCAGCGTCTCGCGCAGGTGGTCGTACCAGGCGGGATGGGTGAAGTCCCCGGTGCCGAGCACTCCGATGCCCTTGCGCCGGGCCCACCAGGCCAGGTTCGGCAGGGTCAGGTCGCGGCTGCACGCGCGGGAGTACTTCGAGTGGATGTGCAGGTCCGCCACGTACGGCGGGAGGCCACCGGGGGGTGCGGCGCTGAACGGAGGCACGCCGCATCCTGTCACGTCCGGTCCCCCGCCCGCCCGTCGCCACGCGTACGGGTGACCTGAGCAATGCGGTGCTGGACTCGGCGGCCCCCGCGCGCTATGGGGCGCGCAACTCCACCAGCGTCACCTGAGGTGGCGCGCCCACCCGGACCGGCGGGCCCCAGAAACCGGCGCCGTTCGTGACGTAGACCTTCGTGCCGTCCACCTCGCCGAGACCGGAGACCACCGGTTGTTCGAGCTTGACCGCCAGGTTGAAGGGCACCATCTGACCGCCGTGGGTGTGCCCGGACAGTTGGAGGTCGACGCCGAACTTCGCGGCCTCCTGCGCGGCCACCGGCTGGTGGGCGAGCAGCACCACCGGCCGGCTCGGGTCGCGGTCGCCGAGCGCGGCGGCGTAGTCGGCGGGGGCGGCCACCCCGGTGCCGGCGGCGCTGACGTCGTTCACCCCGGCCAGGTCCAGCACGCCGCCCCGGGCTTGGATCTCCTGCCGTTCGTTCTGCAGCACCCGCAGGCCGAGCCGGTCCACCTCGCGGACCCACTCCTCCACTCCGGAGTAGTACTCGTGGTTACCGGTGACGAAGAAGCTGCCGTACCGGGACTGCAGGTCGCGCAGCGGCTCGGCGGCCTCGCCCAGCTCGGCAACCGTGCCGTCGACCAGGTCACCGACCACGGCGACGAGGTCGGCGTCCATCCGGTTGATCATCGCGACGATCCGCTCGGTGTGCGCCCGGCCGCGCAGCGGCCCCAGGTGGATGTCGGAGACGGTGGCGATGCGCAGCCCGTCCATGCTCCGGGGCAGCTTGGCCAGCGGGATCTGCACCCGGTCGAGCTGCGGCGGACCGACGGCGGTGCGGACGCCGTACCCGGTGACGCCGGCGGCGGTCAGCCCGGCGAAGATCGCCGCCCCGCGCGCGAGCAGCAGCCGCCGGGAGGGATCGTGGTCCGGCGCGTCGGTGCCGGCCGGCGGCGTGTCGGTGCTGTCGACCGGCGGCGGCGTCCCACCCTCCGCGGTTGCCGCGCCCACGAGTGCGGGCTCGGGCTCCGGGCCGGTGGCGACCACCGAGCGGGCCCGGCGGCGCAGCACCAGCCGGACCACTGCCGTGGGCACTTCGAGCACCAGCAGGATCACCAGCAGGTAGAACATGAGTGCGACCCAGAGGTAGCCGGGCCAGGCCAGCCAGTACCAGCCGTTGCGGGTGCCCGCCAGGGTCACCGGTACGAGCACCGCCAGCGCCGCGATCGCCACCCCGCCGGCCCGGCGCCACCGCCCCGGGTGCGTGGTGTCCCGGACCAGCCGCTTCCACAGGTAGAAGTGGATCAGGCCGATCACGAGCACGACGAAGCCCAGGAATGTCGCCATGGCCAGCACGTGTGCCCCCCTCAGCCGCCCGCGAAGGGCGGCAGCACGTCCACCGTCACCCCGGCCGGCAACAGCGCCCGCCGATCATGACAGGCGACGCCGTCGACCAGGAAACTCGCCGCCTTCAGCACCACGGCGAGGCGTTCGCCGTGGCGGGCGGCCAGGTCATCGAGGAGTTCGTCCAGAGATCGGCCCGCGGATGCGGTTTCCTCGGATCGCCCGGCCGCCGCGCGGGCGCCGGCGAAATAGCGGACCGTCAGCTCCACCCTCAGCCTCCGATCGCCGACATCGAGCGCGCGGGCTGGAGGAACGTCGGATCGTCGATGCCGTGACCGGCCCGCTTGGCCCACATCGCGGCGCGCCAGCGCCGGGCCAGCTCCTCGTCGTCGGCGCCGTCGCGCAACGCGCCGCGCAGATCCGACTCCTCGGTGGCGAAGAGGCAGTTGCGGACCTGGCCGTCGGCGGTGAGCCGGGTGCGGTCGCAGTCGCCGCAGAACGGCCGGGTCACGCTGGCGATCACCCCGACCCGGGCCGGCCCGCCGTCCACCAGCCATGTCTCGGCCGGTGCCGCACCCCGCTCGGACGGGTCCGGCGTCAACGCGAACGCGGCGTGCAGGGAGGCCAGGATCTCGTCGGCGGTGACCATTGTCGAGCGGTCCCAGCCGTGCTGCGCGTCGAGCGGCATCTGCTCGATGAACCGCAGCTCGTAACCGTGCGCGAGCGCGAACCGCAGCAGCTCCGGCGCCTCGTCGTCGTTCGTGCCCCGCATGAGCACCGAGTTGATCTTTACCGGGGTCAGTCCGGCGTCCGCCGCCCCGGCCAGCCCGGCGAGCACGTCGGCGAGCCGGTCGCGCCGGGTCAGCGCGGTGAACCGGTCCCGGTCCAGCGTGTCGAGCGAGACGTTGACACGGTCCAGCCCGGCGTCGCGCAGCGCAGGCGCCATGCGGGCCAGGCCGATGCCGTTCGTCGTCAGCGAGATGCGCGGCCGGGGCGTGAGCGCGGCGACCGCCGCCACGATGCCGGGCAGACCGGGTCGGATGAGCGGCTCACCGCCGGTGAAGCGCACCTCGGTGATGCCGAGCCGGGTCACCGCGACACCCACCAGCCGGACGATCTCGTCGTCGCTGAGCAGTTGCGGACCGGACAGCCAGGGCAGGCCCTCGGCCGGCATGCAGTAGGTGCAGCGCAGGTTGCACTTGTCGGTCAGCGAGACCCGCAGGTCCCGGGCGACGCGGCCGTACCGGTCGGCGAGGACGCCGTCGGCCGTCGTCCGCGGGGCGCTCATCCGTCGACCGTAGCGCGCTCGACGCCCCGGAGGGCGTCCCGGGCCGTGGCGGCCACGGCGTTCGCGTACGCCGCGCCGAAGATCGCGGTGTGCACCAGCAGCAGGTGCAGCTGATGCAGGGGCACCCGTTCCCGCCAGCCGTCGGCCAGCGGCCACGCCTCCCGGTAGGCGGCCAGGACGCGGTCTAGATGGGGCGGGCCGCCGAAAAGGGCGAGTTGCGCCAGGTCGGTCTCGCGGTGTCCGCCGTGCGCGGCCGGGTCGACCAGCCAGACCCGGCCGTCGGCGCCCCAGAGCAGGTTGCCGGGCCAGAGGTCGCCGTGCAGCCGGGCCGGCGGCTCGTCGCCGCCGAACTCACCGATCCGGGCCACTACCTGCTCGACCAGCGCCGCCCCGGACCCGTCGAGCGCGCCGCCGTCGACCGACAGGCGCAGGTACGGCAGGAGGCGACGCCGGGCGAACCAGTCCGGCCAGGGACCGGGGTCGGGTGTGTTGTCCTGCGGCAGCGCGCCGATGAACCCGGTCCAGTCCGCGCCGAACGCCGGTGCCCCGGCCCGGTGCAGCCCGGCCAGGTCACGCCCGAACGCCTCCGCTGCCTCCGGCGTCGGCTCGCCCGGCTCCACCCAGTCGAGCGCCAGCAGGTCGGGCAGCGCCACGAGCACATCCGGCACCGGCACCGAACCCGCCTCGCGCAGCCAGCGCAGCCCGGCCGCCTCGGTCGCGAAGAAGCCCTCCGGCAGGGGACGCGCCGCCCGTTCTGGCCACGTCTTGGCGAACACGGAGTGCCCGTCGTCCAGCGTGAGCCGGGAGGCGGCGCAGATTTCACCGCCGGAGACCGGGGTCTCCCGGATCCGCTGATGGGTCAGGAAGGTCGGCAGGTGCTCCGGGTGTGCCCGCAGGTACGCCAGGTCCATGAGCGCAAGGTAGCGGGTACCCCGGACAACCGTGGGGCAAGCGACGCCACGGATCGCCGCTGACCTGGACCGATACGCTCCGTATCTGTGGACGGACCGCGTGTCGTCCACAGGGGCGGACAGCGCGGCAGGCGAACGCCCACGCTCCCGGCATGAACTCCACCGAGCAACCCCGCCTCTCCGTCCGCTCACCGGCCGACATGGTCGCGGCCGTGCCCTACCTGCTCGGCTTCCACCCGGCCGACAGCGTCGTGGTGGTCGCGGTACGCGGCCGGCGCGTCGTCTTCGCCGCCCGGGGAGACCTGCCCGCACCCGGCGCCAACCCCGGCCCGGCGGCCCGGCACCTGGCACAGGTGGTGGCCCGGCAGGACGCCGACGCCGCCACGGTCGTCGGCTACGGTCCGGCCACCCGGGTGACCGGCGCCGTGGACGCGATCGGCGACGCGCTGACAGCTGCCGGGCTGGTCGTGCTCGACGCCCTGCGGGTCACCGACGGCCGCTGGTGGTCGTACCTGTGCGCCGAGCCGTCCTGCTGCCCGCCCGAGGGCACCCCGTACGACCCGGCCGCCAGCCAGGTCAGCGCCGCGGCCGTGTTCGCCGGTCAGGTCGCCCTGCCCGACCGGGCCGCGCTGGCCGCACAGGTGTCCCCGGTCGACGGGCCGGTACGCCTCGCCATGCGCCGGGCCACCAGCCGGGCCCGTCTGCGCCTGGCCGCGCTCACCGGCGGGACGTCCTCGCAGTCCGGCCGCGGCTCGGAGGCCGGCAGGCCGCACGACGACCCGGAGCCGGTCGACGGCACCGCGCCGGTCGGCAACGGTTCGGCGGATCGCTCCGGGCCGGGTGGCGGTCCGGTGGACGGCTTCGGGTCGGCGGACGGCTTCGATCCGGCGCACGGCTTCGATCCGGCGGACGGCTTCAGTCCGGCGGACGGCTTCGGGCCGGGTGGCGGGCAAGCGGGCGGGCTCGGGCCGGGTGGCGGGCCGGCGGGCGGCAGTTCCGTGCCGGGGGACGGTGATGTGCGGGCCGACGGTGCCGGGCCGGGGGATTCACCACGTGCGGTGCGGAGCGCGGGCACGGCGGCGGTGCGGGCCGCGTTCCGCCGGCAGCGGCGTGGCGAGCGGCTCGACGACGACGAGGTGGCCTGGCTGACCGTGCTGCTCACCCACATCCCGGTACGCGATCACGCCTGGTCCCGGACCGACGGCCGGGACGCGGACATCAGCCTCTGGACCGACGTGACCCGGCGCGCCGAGCCGGACCTGATCGCCGCGCCGGGCTGCCTGCTCGCCTTTTCCGCCTGGCGCTCCGGGCACGGGGCGCTGGCGGCGGTAGCCCTGGAACGGGTGCTGTCCGCCCACCCCGGCTATTCGCTCGCGGTGCTGCTCGACGAGGCGCTTCGGCGCGGGGTGGCCCCGTCCCAGCTGGACGGATGGCCCGGTCCCGACGGCGGCTCGGTGCTGCGCCGTCGCCGTCGCCGCCCACGCGGCTGAGCCGCCGCCGTCGCCGTCCACGGCGTTGAGCCGTCAGCCGCCGATCCGCGCCGTCCCGGTGTAGACGTTCATGGTCGGCCCGCGCAGGAAGCCGACAAGCGTCATCCCGGCCTCCTCGGCCAGTTCGACGGCGAGCGTGCTGGGCGCGGACACCGCGGCGAGCAGCGGCACGCCCGCCATCCACGCCTTCTGGGTGAGTTCGAAACTGGCCCGCCCGGAGACCAGCAGCACGTGCCCCGCCAGCGGCAACCGCCCCTCCCGGGTGGCCCAGCCGATCACCTTGTCCACCGCGTTGTGCCGCCCGACGTCCTCCCGCAGCACCACCATCTCCCCGTCGGCGGTGAAGAGGCCGGCCGCGTGCAGGCCGCCCGTGCGGTCGAAGGCGCGCTGCGCGGCCCGCAGCCGGTCCGGCAGCGCGGCCAGCAGTTCGGCGGTGACCGTCAGCGGGTCGTCCCGCACGGCGAACCGCGAACGGGTACGCACCGACTCGATGCTGGCCTTGCCGCACACGCCGCACGAACTGGTGGTGTAGAAGTTGCGCGAGGGATCGGTGACCGGCTCCGGAACACCGGGCGTGAGCACCACGTCGACCACGTTGTAGGTGTTCGGGGTCTCCGCCCCGGCGCAGAGCTGTGCGGTGTGCACGTCCTCGGCCGACCGGATCAGCCCTTCGGTGAGCAGGAAGCCGATCGCCAGGTCCAGATCATCGCCCGGGGTGCGCATCGTCACCGCGAGCGGCCGACGCCGGCCCGGCCCGGCCGCGCCCACGCGGATCTCCAGTGGCTCCTCCGCAGCCAGGGTGTCCTGGCGGCGGATCCGGCCCCGGCCCTCGCCTGTCGCGTCGAGGTCGATCCGCAGCACGCTTCGCCGGTCTGTTGCCCGTCCCATGCCGCCATCCTCCCCGGGCCCTCTGCCGCCCGCACCTCACCCCCGCTCCTTGCACCCGCGTCGCCCGAACGGCCCGGCCTTGCCCGGCCGATGATGATCGACACCAGATCGCCGAGGTGGCGGTATCGGAGGGCCCCGGATGCCACCACTTCGGCGAAAGGGAGTTGATCAACGTCGGAAAACCGCCAACAAGAGCCGGGCGCAGGTCCGAGCCTGTGAACCGAGCCCTCGGTCCGAGCCGGGATGCGGCGGTCGTGGCCGTGGATAGGGTGAGGCGGTGACGGGGTACGCGGCGGTGGTCCTCGCCGGTGGCGCGGCCCGGCGGATGGGCGGCGTGGACAAGCCGGGCCGCCCGGTTGGCGGCCGGCCGATGCTGCACCGGGTACTGGCCGCGGTGGCCGATGCGGACCAGCGGATCGTGGTCGGCCCGTCCGGTCCGCTGCCCGACGGGGTCCGGACGACACGTGAGGAGCCACCCGGGGGCGGGCCGGTGGCCGCCACAGCGGCTGGGCTGGCGCTGCTCGACCCGGCCACGACGACAGTCGCCCTGCTCGCCGCCGATCTCCCGCTGCTCACCGCCGCCGCGGTCACCGAGCTGCGGCGCGCGCTCGACGCCCCGCCCGCCGGGCAGCCGCACGCCCCGCCCGCTGGGCAGCCGCACGACCCAGCCGCCGAGCGGGAACACGACCCGGCCGCCGAGCGGGAATCAGCGCTCACGCCGGCCGGATCGACAGTCGCGCTCGCCTGTTACGTGGACGCCGACGGCCGCCGCCAGCAGCTCTGCGCGGTGTGGCGGTTGCCGGCTCTGCGGGCCGCCCTGGACCGGCTCGCCGCGACGCGGGGCGGCACGCTCGACGGGGCGCCGGTACGCGCGCTGCTCACCGGTGTCGCGGTACGCGAGGTGTCCTGGCCCGGCTCCGGTCCGCCGCCCTGGTTCGACTGCGACACTGACGAGGACGTACGCCGGGCGGAGGAGTGGTCGAGATGACGGTCCTGGACGACTGGGTCACGGCGGTCTGCGCCGAGCTGGACCTGGACCCGGCCGGGGTGCCGGTGCCGACGGTGCTGGACGTGGCCCGGGACGTGGCACATCAGGTGGTCCGGCCGGGGGCGCCGGTCACCGCGTACCTGCTGGGGTTGGCGGTGGGGCGTGGGGCGGATCCGGCGGCGGCGGCCGAGCGGCTCAGCGCGCTGGCCGGCTCCTGGCCGGTGGATCTGGGCGGTTCCACGCCTGCGGAATAGCGCCTCGGGCGTGATTCGGTCGCCGCCGCGCGTGGGTAGGGTGGCGGGAACGGACGGAGGCGATCATGACGGCAGACCACCCCTCGGCGCCGGTCGAGCAGCCGGCCGGCGACACGCCGGTTGAGCACAGCTCCGGTGGCACGCCGGCTCATCACTCTGCCGGCGGTACGCCTGAGCATCATCACGAGTCGATCCTGCTGGACGAGCCGACCACTGCCGATCTGCGGGCCAAGGTCACCGAGGCCTGGCGTGAGTTCGCCCGGGCGCTCGCCGAGCGGCTACGCGCGCTGCCCGCCGGTGGCCACCTTGAGGTGACACTCGATCCGACCGCCTCCGGCACCGGGGACGCGGTCTACTCGGTCAGCGTGGACGCGGGCGAGGAGGGTCGCCTCTCGGCGCGGGCGGTCGGCAACGCCACACTGCCGCAGGGCTACCGGCTGGACCGGGCGGCGGTGGCCGACATGGTCGCGCTCGGCTGGTCGCCGCCGGGCGTGGTGGCGGGTTCCGGCGAGCAGTTCGGCCTGGACTGCGGCGCAGACGAGTCCACCCGGCTGGCCGCCGTGCTCTCCCGGACGCTGCGTGACGTCTACGGCGCCCCGCACCCCGCCTTCCTCGTCTACCTGGTGCACGACGTCGAGGGTGAGCCGCTGCCGGTGGAACCGCTCGGCACGGCCCGCAGCGAGTTCGGGCCGGACCGGGACGTCGAGGCCGATCTGGACGAGGCGCTGGCCGCGGCGGCGACCGCCCAGGCGGACGAGAACGACGTGCTGGCGCTCGCGGAGCGGGTGCGCACCGTCGTGTCGACGATGCTGAAGTCCACCTCCGACCAGCTCCAGGTCGACTCGGACGGTGACATCAACATCCGGGCCGGCTCGGCGATGGTGTTCGTCCGGGTCCGCGACAACCCGCCGCTCGTGGACGTCTTCTCGCCGGTGCTGACCGAGGTGGAGCCGACGGAGCGTCTCTACGTGAAGCTCTCCGAGTTGACCAACCGGATGCCGATCGGCCGGCTCTACTGCGCCGACGACACGGTGTGGGCGTCGATTCCGGTCTTCGGCCGCAACTTCCAGGCCACCCACCTGATGCTCGCGGTGCAGGTGATGACCGGCCTGGCGGACGAGCTGGACGACCGTCTGCACGGCGAGTTCGGCGGCAAGCGCTTCTTCGGTGAGGGCGACAAGCCGGCCCGCAGCGAGGAGCACCGCACCGGCATGTACCTCTGAGCCGTCGGGTCAGCGTACGTCGAGCAGGGTCTTGCCCATCGTTTCCCGGGCCTCGATCGCGGCGTGCGCCTCGGCGGCCCGTTCCAGCGGGAAGCGCCGGCCGATCAGTGGGCGCAGCCGCCCGGCCGCGCCCTCGGCGAGCGCCGCCTCGGTGAGGGCGCGCAGTTCGTCCGGGCCGGGCCGGGGCCGCAGCAGCGTCACGCCGCGTGCGGCGGCCGACTCGGCCGGGATGTCCGCCCAGGCGCCGCTCGCCAGGCCGAAGCTCAGCATCCGCCCGCCCGGGTCGAGCAGGTCGAACGCCTCCCGGGCGAGCGGTCCGCCCACGCCGTCGAACACCACGTCGACCGCGCCGACGGCGTCCCGGACCCGGTCGCTCCAGCCGGGCTGCCGGTAGTCGACCACGACGTCGAGCCGGCCCGCGCGGAGCGTGGTGACCTTCGCCGGGCCACCGGCTGCGGCCACCACGGTGGCGCCGGTCCGCGCGGCGAGTTGGACCAGCAGCGATCCGACGCCGCCGGCGGCCGCCTCGACCAGGACGCGGTCACCCTGTCGCAGCCCGGCCGCACGGGCCAGCATCAGGGCGGTCCGGCCGTCGGCCATCAGCGCCACCGCCGCGTCCAGCGCCAACCCCGGGGGTACGCGGACAGGCGCGCCCTGGTCGACCACGACGCGCTCGGCGTACCCGCCGGTGCCGCCGGTGGCGGTGACCACGACGCGTCCGGCGAGCGCCGGATCGACACCCGGTCCCAGTTCGGTGATCGTGCCGCCGACGCCGTTGCCGGGGATCAGCGGCAGTTCGGCGCCGAACGGGCCGAAGCCGGTGGCCCGGAACATCGTCTCGACGAACGTGATGTTCGCGTGTGCCACGTCGACGAGCACCTGGCCCGGTCCGGGTGCCGGGTCGGGTGCCGTCCCGGGCACGAGCACCTCCGGTCCGCCGAACTCCCGCAGCCACACCGCACGCATACCGCCCCCCTCGCTTCAATCCGGCCACCAGTGCACTACTTGAAGCCGGGTTGAGGTCAAACGGTTGACGGTCCGACGCCGGGCGACTCGACCAGCCGGGAGAGCACGATGGTGCTGCGGGACGAGGTGACGAACGATTCGGCACGCAGCCGTTCGAGCGCCTCCTCCAGGTGTGAGATGTCCGCGGCGCGTAGGTGCACGAGCGCGTCGGCCTCGCCGGAGACGGTGTACGCGCCGACCACCTCGGGGTGCCGTCGGGCGGCGGCGCCGATCTGGGCCGGGGTGGTGCGGCCGGCGCAGAACAGCTCGACGAACGCCTCGGTGGTCCAGCCGACAGCGGCGGGGTCGACGACGGCGGTGAATCCCCGGATCACACCGGCGGATCGGAGCCGGTCGACCCGTCGCTTGACGGCGGGGGCGGAGAGTGACACCCGGGTGCCGATGTCCGCGTACGAGGCGCGGGCATCTGCCACGAGCAACGCAATGATTCGCTGGTCTACCGCGTCTATCTGCAACGTTCTGCTCCCGGGAAGCAATGCTTGTGGCTGTTACCAAAGTTGTACCGTACCTACTCTTGGTGACCGTGAACCAGCAGCGAGTCTCGCGAAAGCGGACATATCTCATGTGCTCGCCCGAGCACTTCGCGGTCGAGTACGCGATCAACCCGTGGATGGACGTGACCACGGCGGTCGACGCCGACCTGGCGGTCAAGCAGTGGGACCGGCTGCGGGAGACGCTCGTCGGGCTCGGTCACGACGTGCGTCTGCTCACCCCCGAGGCGGGGCTGCCGGACATGGTCTACGCCGCGAACGGCGCGTTCGTGGTCGACGGCACGGTCTACGGCGCCCGGTTCAAGCACGAGCAGCGGACCGCCGAGGCCGCCGCGCACCGGGCGTTCTACGAGGAGCAGGGCTGGCGGTTCATCGCCCCGAACGAGACGAACGAGGGCGAGGGCGACTTCGCGTACCTGCCGGAGGCGCACGGCGGCCTGATCCTCGCCGGGCACGGCTTCCGGACCGAGCCGGCCGCGCACGCCGAGGCGCAGGAGGCGCTCGGCCGCCCGGTGGTCTCGCTGCGCCTGATCGACCCGCGCTTCTACCACCTGGACGTGGCGCTGGCCTCGATCGACGACGAGAACATCGTCTACTACCCGGGTGCCTTCTCCGCGGCCAGCCAGAGGGTGCTGGCCCAGTTGTTCCCGGACGCGATCGTCGCGGACGACGAGGACGCGCTGGCGTTCGGGCTCAACCTGGTCAGCGACGGGCTCAACGTGGTGCTGAACAACGAGGCGACCCGGCTGGCCGGCAAGCTGAAGGCGGCCGGCTACCACCCGGTCCCGGTGGAGCTGGCGGAGCTGAAGAAGGGCGGTGGCAGCGTGAAGTGCTGCATCGCCGAGCTTCGGCACTGAGCCCCGGCACGTCGAAGGGCGGCCTCCCCGCGGGGAGACCGCCCTTCGACGTGTACGGGAGCCGGTCAGCCCAGCGTGGCCAGCTCGTTGATCACGATGTTGGACAGCAGCCGGCCGTCGGTCTGCACCCGGCGCAGGTACCACTTCTGCTGCGGGGTACGGGTCTGGTTGAACTGCCAGGTGCCGCGCGGGCTGTCCACCTGGCCGATCTTGCCCAGCGCCAGGTTGACCTGCTGCGGGGACGGGTTCCCCCCGGCCAGCCGGATCGCCTTGTCCAGCACCAGCGCGGCATCGTAGGAGGCCATCGCGTACGTGGTCGGCGCGGAGTTGAACGTCTTCCGGTACGCCGAGGCGAAGATCCGGTTGGCGGTGTTGTTCAGGTCGGCCGAGTAGTTGAGCGCGGTCTCGAGGCCGTTCGCCTCGATCAGCTTGCGGTCGCGGCCCTTCTCGCCGTCGTCGAGCTGGTCCAGCGCGGTGCCCTCGGTGAGGAACCCGGGGGCGTAGATCGGCCCCCGGTAGCCCTGGGCGTAGAGCTGCTTGACGAACTGGACGGCCTGGGTGCCCGAGTAGTGGCAGAAGACCGCGTCGGGCTTCCGCTCCAGCGCCTTGCGGATCGGCCCGGCGTACAGCTCTCGCGTGGGGTTGTCGGAGTCGTCGGTGAAGATCGGGTCCTCGGTGAGCCGGCGACCCCGCTCGTACGCCCGCCGCAGCCCTTCGACGACGTCCTCGCTGCCCTGGCCGCGGGTGCCGAAGATGGCGATGCGGCTCGACGCGTCCAGCTTCTGGCGCAGGTACTCCCCGAGCGCCTCGCCGGGCTCGGTCAGCACGTACGACGTACGCCAGATGTAGACGACGCCCTGCAGCGTCGAGGGCGACGCGTTGGAGCCGATCAACGGCACCCGGGCCTCCTCGACCGAGTCCTTGATGCCGGTCATGACGGCCGGGCTGACCACGCCGGTGAGCGCGAGCACACCCTCCTTGAGCAGCCGCTCCACAGCGGCCTTGCCGGACGCGGCGGTGGTGCCCTCCTCGGCGGGCACCAGCGTGACCGGGTGGCCGGCGATCTGCTGGCCGCGCAGGCGGAGGTAGAGCTGGAAGCCGTTGGTGATCTCGTCGCCGATGGCCTTGTTCGCCCCGCTGCCGGGCACGATCAGCCCGACTTTGATCGGGCTGCCGGACCCGGACTGCTCCCCGGTGTCTGCCTCCCCGGAGCCGCAACCCGCCGCCAGTCCGGTGGTACCCAGTGCGGCCAGCATTTGCAGGGCTCGCCTGCGGTTCATCTGTGCCACCGACTTCCTTCCCGACGGGGTGGCCATGGTGCACACCCCTTCGGCGTTCTACCTGGTCGGCGACGCTGCGTCAATGCCTTGAAGATCATCGTGAAGCGACCGCAACGCCTGTGTCACCCGGGGCCAGGCGGTGGAGGCCGGGTCGATCAGCCCGAAATGCTCGCATTCGGGCAGCTCAATCAGCGTGGAAGTGCCGCCGGCGGCGCGGTCGGCGGCCACCCAGGACCGGCTGATCGAGGCGGGAACCTGCACATCCAACTCGCCGTGCATGACTACGGTGCGTGTTGGTGCGGGTACGGATTTCGACGGATCCGCGTCCGCGTACCGGTCCGGCACTTCCTCCGGCGAGCCGCCGAGCAGCGCGGCCACCGCCCCGCCGTCCAGGTCCTGCCGGTACGCCTCGGCGAGGTCGGCCACCGGGGCCAGCGCGAGCACCCCGGCGACCGTCTGCGGGGCGTGCGCGGCCACGTACAGGGCCAGGTGCCCGCCCGCGGAATGGCCGATCAGGATCGGCGGTACGGGCGCCACCCGGCCGGGCAGCGCCGCGGCGGCCAGGCCGGGCAGGGCGGCGACTCCGGCGCGGACGTCGGTCAGCGTGTGCGGCCAGCCGCCGCCCGGCTGGCCGGTGCGGCGGTACTCGATCTGCGCGACCGGGTGGCCGAGCGCGGCCAGCGCCGCCGCCATCGGGCCGGTGTGGGCCCTGTCGTACTCGGCTCGCCAGAAACCGCCGTGCACCACGACGACGAGCGGCCGCGGCGGCCCGTCGCCGGCGGGCCGGCGCAGGTCGGCGAGCTGGTCCGGGTGATCGCCGTAGGCCACTGTCGCGTCCGGCGGTGGGGACGGGCGGGTCAGCACCTCGCGCGGGTCGGAGAGCATGCGGCGACGGTAGCGCCCTCCGGTCCGGCCGCGTGCGCATGGTCGGCGTGGGTAAAGATGGGTGCCATGACCGAAGCGCATTCCGGACGGGACGACGAGCAGGGCACCGATGGCATCCCCGGCACCGTGGTGGTGGTCGGGCCGGACGGCCGCCCGGTCGGCACGGTGCAGACCGAGGAGGGCAAGGGCGAGGACCCGACCCGCCTGGTCGAGCAGCCGGCCAAGGTGATGCGGATCGGCAGCATGATCAAGCAGCTGCTGGAGGAGGTGAAGGCGGCGCCGCTGGACGACGCCAGCCGGAACCGGATGCGGGAGATCCACGAGCGCTCGATCGTGGAGCTGAAGGAGGGCCTCGCGCCCGAGCTGCGCGAGGAGCTGGAGCGGCTCTCGCTGCCGTTCACCGAGCAGCAGACGCCGAGCGAGGGCGAGCTGCGGATCGCGCACGCCCAGCTGGTGGGCTGGCTGGAGGGCCTGTTCCACGGCATCCAGGCCGCGCTGGTGGCCCAGCAGATGGCCGCCCGCGTCCAGCTGGAGCAGATGCGCTCGGGCCGCCAGGCGCTGCCCAGCGGCCCCGGCGGCGTGATCCCGGGTATGCCCGGGATGCCCGGCCCCGGTGGCGAGGGCCACGCGCCCGGCCAGTACCTGTGACCCCACCGGCCGGGGCGCGTCGAGCGCCCCGGCCGGCCGGTCAGTCCACCCCGAAGACCTTCTCCAGGTACGCCGCCACACCGTCCTCGGTGTTCGGCCCGGTGACCTCGTGTGCGATCTCCCGCACCGCCGGGTGGGCGTTGGCGACTGCCACCGCGCGTCCGGCCCAGGCCAGCATCGGCACGTCGTTGGGCATGTCGCCGAAGGCCAGCACGTCCCGCTCGCCGACGCCCAGCCGCTCCGCGTACCAGGCCAGCCCGGCCGCCTTCGTCACGCCGGCCGCCGAGATCTCGATCAGCCCGCTGTACGACGAGTGGGTCGCCTCGGCCAGCCCTTCCAGCGCGCCCGCCACCACCTGTACGAACACGTCCGGGTCCTGCTCACCGGCCCGTGCCAGCAGCTTCACAGCGGGCGCGGCGAGCAGCTCCTCGGGCGACTCGACTGCCCGGATCGCGTCGAGGTCGGCGTCCCAGCGCAGCGGGTAGTGCGCCTCGTGCCGCATCTGCCGGCTGTCCACGATCTCCACCGCGAGGCTCACCCCGGGCACCTCGGCGCGTAGCCGCCGGGCCACCTCCGCCAGCAGTTCCGGGGCGAGCGGGTCGGCCCGCAGCACCTGGTCGGTGACCGGGTCGTACACCACCGCGCCGTTGGCGCAGATCGCCGGCAGCGGCTCGGTGAGCTGCTCGTACACCATCTGGAGCCAGCGGATCGGACGGCCGGTGACCAGGACCACCGGCGTGCCGGCGGCGTCGATGCGGGCCAGCACCGCGGCGGTACGCGGGCTGAGCGTCCGGTCGTCGCGCAGCAGCGTGCCGTCGATGTCGGAGGCGACGAGCCGAGGTGGATCTTCCATCACCGGGACAGTAGTCGGTCCAGGTAGACCGCGACCCCGTCGTCGTCGTTGCGCAAGGTGATCTCGTCCGCCGCGGCGCGCACCTCCGGGTGGGCGTTCGCCACCGCCACCCGGGCCCATCCCGCCCAGTCGAACATCGGCAGGTCGTTGGGCTGGTCGCCGAAGACCAGCACGTCGGCCGGGTCCACGCCGAGCCGCTCGGCGATCACGCTCAGGCCGCTGGCCTTGTCGGTGCGGGGCGGGCAGATCTCGACGAAGCCGAGCCCGGCCTGGGTGAGCGTGGCCACCTCCGGCGGCACGATCGCCCGCGCCGCCGCCAGCAGTTCGTCCACGTGGTGGTCGGCGGTCCGGGCGAACGCCTTGATCACGTCGCAGGACAGGCATTCGACCCGGCTGCGCGCCTCGAACCGGTCCGGGTAGGGCCAGCTCGGGTGGTAGTCGCCCCACAGCGGCGCGTCGTGTTCGTCCGACGCCTCCACCATCACGGTGAGCGGGCCGACCACCGCCTCCAGGTCGGTGAGGATCCGGGCCAGCACCTCGCCGGGCAGCCGCTCGTCGCGCAGCACCAGCGGCCCCTCCGGGTCGCTCTGGTCCACCACCCGGCCACCGCCGGCCATCACCAGGAAGTCGGCGGCCCGGATGTCGTTGCGGGTGAGTTCGGTCAGGCGCGGTCCACGGCCGGTCGCGCCGACCACCGGAATCCCGGCGGACCGCACCCGGTCCAGCACCCGATGGGTGTACGCGGAGACGGTCTCGTCGCTGCGGACGAGCGTGCCGTCCAGGTCGGTGGCGATCAGCTTGGGCAGTCCCGGGCGGGTCATGGTTCCTCCTTCGCCCGCCGCCGTCACGCCGGCCGACCAGGTCCTCGGTGCCGCGACCATGGGACGGCGGGCAGCAACCGTATCTCGCGGAACGGGCGGCAACCACGGCTTTCCGGCGAATCGGAGACGAAGCGACGACGGCCCCGCGGTGGCCGGCGGACGCGGTGCCGGCGCTGCGTCAGCGGGACCGGTCGGGGTCCGCGAACGGCACCGTGGGCTGCACCGTCAGGTCCGCGGGCGCCGGAGGCAGGTCGTCCTCGGCGGTCCGGCCCCGCCGGGCGGGCCGGTCATCGGGCCGGTCGTCGTCCGGCTCCTCGTCCACGGGCGCGTCCCCCGCCGGACGGCCGGCCAGGCGCAGCGCGGCGGCCAGCAGCGCGACGGCGAGGAACGCGGTGGCCAGGCCGCGCCCGTGCTCCACGTCGAGGCGCTGGTCCCCGACGAAGAACAGGATGCGCCGGGCCAGCTGCTGGAGGGACGCGGCGGTCGCGACCAGCACGCCGAGCACGCCCGCCGAGAGGCCCAGCCCGGCGAGCGCGGCGTGCCGACGGACCGCCGGGGCGCCGCGCAGCGCCAGAGCCAGAGCCACGGACAACCCGAGCAGGCCCACCAGGTACGCGACCCCGAACCCGCCGATCTCGGAGATGCCGCTGGTCAGCCGGGTGGGCGCGTCGTCGTCCCGGGCCTCGGCCGGCACCGTGATGATCAGCCACTCGCCGATCAGCGAGGCGACCGCGGCCACCGTGGCGAGTCCGGCGAGCACCGTCGGCAGACGGCGGTCGCGGCCCAGCGCGGCGAGTGTGCGTCCGGCCCGGCCGGAGGACTCCGGCTCGGCGTCACCCCACTCGACGACAGTGGTGTCGTCGGACCGGTCGTCCCGCACGGGGGTTCGCTTCTCCTGCCGGGGGACGGGGAGATCCTGTGACATGGCCACCCTTCCCGTACGCGGGCCTGCGTCGAATCATGGCACAGCACACACCCGCCGGCCCGGATCGTCGTGCGGAGGTGCGGTGCGACGCGGCCCGCTTTCGGTTAGCGTCGTGCCATGCCTATCCGTACCGCATCCGCTCGCTGGCAGGGCAACCTCACCGAGGGGTCCGGCACCGTCCGCACCGGCAAGGGCGGCCTGTCCGGCAACTACTCCTTCAAGTCGCGCTTCGAGGAGGGCGAGGGAACCAACCCCGAGGAGCTGATCGGCGCCGCGCACGCCGGCTGCTTCTCGATGGCGCTCTCCAAGCAGCTCGCCGACGCCGGCGCCCAGGAGACGGCGGTGGAGACCACCGCCAAGGTGCACTTCGACAAGACCGACGCCGGCATGACCGTGACCCGCATCGACCTGGAGACCGTCGGCCAGGTTCCGGGCATCGACCAGGCCGAGTTCACCAAGCTGGCCGAGGCGGCCAAGGAGAACTGCCCGATCTCCCGGCTGCTGTCGCCGGGCGCGCAGATCACGCTGAACGCCCGCCTGGCCTGACCATCACGTACGGCACGGCGAGGGCGTCCTGCGGGCCGCCCTCGCCGTGCGACGTGCCGATTGTGGGGGAGTGACCGGGCCGCGTGGCCGTGGAGATGAGCCGGGACCGGTTCGAGGAACTGGTCGGTGAGGCGCTCGACGAGGTGCCCGAGGAACTGCTCGGGCTCATGAGCAACGTGGTCATCCTGGTCGAGGACGACCCGCCGCCGGGCGAGGACCTGCTCGGCCTGTACGAGGGGCACGCGCTCACCTCTCGCGGCTGGGACTACTCCGGCGTGCTGCCCGATCGCATCCTGATCTACCGCAATCCGATCCTGGCGATCTGCGACACCGACGACGACGTCGTCGAGGAGGTCGCGGTGACAGTGGTGCACGAGATCGCCCACCACTTCGGCATCGACGACGAGCGCCTGCACGCCCTCGGCTGGGGCTGACCGGTCGCGGCGTGCCTCCGCCCGGCTGATCCCGGCGGTTGCGCCGGTCCCCTAATCTCCGTGGTCAGGCACATCCTGACCCAGGAGGAAACCCCATGCGCAGCGCGCTGTTCTCCGCGGAGAACCTCGAGAAGGAGTCCCAGCAGCCGGGCATGCGGTTGCAGAACTCCAAGATGCTGAAGATCGAGCTGAACGGCGAGGCGATGGCCCGCGTCGGCTCGATGGTCGCGTACCAGGGCCAGGTGCAGTTCCAGGCCCTCGGCTCCGGCGGCATCGGCAAGTTCATCAAGCAGCGCCTCACCGGTGAGGGCGTGCCGCTGATGAAGGTCTCCGGGCGCGGCGACGTGTTCCTCGCCGACTTCGCCAAGGACGTCCACATCATCGACCTGGAGCCGGGCGACGCGCTGTCCATCAACGGCTCCAGCGTGCTGGCCTTCGACTCGACCCTGCAGTACGACATCAAGATGGTCGGCGGCGCCGGTATCGCCTCCTCCTCCGGCCTGTTCAACTGCGTCTTCACCGGGTACGGCCGGATCGCCATCACCACCAAGGGCACCCCGGTGGTGCTCAACGTGGACGCGCCGACGTACGTGGACCCGCAGGCGGCGGTCTGCTGGTCGGCGAACCTCCAGACCGGCTACCACCGCGCCGAGCAGCTCGGCCTCGGCACGCTGCTCGGCCGCAGCACCGGCGAGGCGTTCACGATGAGCTTCGCCGGTCAGGGCTTCGTCGTGGTCCAGCCCTCGGAGGAGCCTCCGGTGGCCGGCAGCGGCTCCCAGCAGCAGGGCGGCATGCTCGGCGGCCTGCTGCAGTGACGGCCCGGTGCCCGGGGCGCCCGCCGTGGTCGCCCCGGGCCGGTCAGCTCAGCTCGCCGGACCGCAGCCGGGCCACCCAGGCCGCCGCGTCGGCGTAGTCGAGGTCGGAGAGCCCGCTCGGCGCGGGCGCGGGCCGGTCACCCGCCGTCGCGTTCCAGCGGTGCCGGGGGTACGACCCCAGGAACCGCACGTCGGCGCAGACCCGGCGCAGCCCCTGCAACGCCTCGCCCAGGCGTACGTCGGCGACGTGCCCGGCACAGTCCAGGAAGAACACGTACCGGCCGAGTGCCTCACCGGTGGGGCGGGACTCGATACGGGTCATGTTCACGCCCCGCACCGCCAGTTCCATGAGCACCGCCAGCAGCGCGCCGACCCGGTCGTGCGCGATGTAGACGGCAAGCGAGGTGAGGTCGTCACCGGTCGGCGGCGGAGGCGGCCCCGGGCGGGACACCAGCGCGAAGCGGGTCACCGCGTCCGGGTGGTCGGCGATCTTGTCGGCGAGGACGGCGAGCCGGTGCCGGGTCGCGCCGATCGGGGCGCAGATGGCGGCGTCGTACTCGCCGCTCGCCGCGCCGGCCGCGGCGGCGCCGTTGGAGAGTACGTCGACGACTGTGGCGTCGGGCAGGTGCTCGCGCAGCCAGCCCCGGCACTGGGTGGACGCCTGCGGGTGGGCGGCGACGCCGCGCACGTCGGCGAGCGTGGTGCCCGGCCGGGCGGCGAGCACGAACTCCACAGGCAGGACGACCTCCCGGGTGATCACCAACGGGTCGCCCTCCGCCAGCTCGTCGAGCGTCACCCCGACCGCGCCGCCGATGGAGTTCTCCAGCGGCACCAGAGCCGCGTCCGCCTCGCCGGCGCGTACCGCGTCGAGCGCCTCGCCGACGCTGCGGGCCGGCGTGCGCTCCCCGCGCTCGGCGGCTGGCACTGTTCGCAGGGCCTGCTCGGCGAAGGTGCCCTCGGGGCCCAGGTAGACGAAGCGGGTCGGCGGTGTTCCCGGCATGCCGACCAGCCTACGCACCCGGCGTGCCGTCGCAGGCCAGGGTACGGATGCCGGGCGGCCCGAGGGTCCGCACCTCGACGCCGCACACGTCCGTACCGGCCGTCACCAGGGTCGGCGTGCCGCTGTCGCCCCGGGTGACCACCTGCAGCTCCTCGTGTCCGGTGACCGCGAGCACGGTGTACTGCCAGCCCTCGGCGCAGAGCGGGCCGGTGGTCACTGTGACCCGGACGTCGCGGGGCAGCACTCCGGCGGACCCGCGCAGCAGCGTGACGATCCGGTCGCCGGACGGCCGGCCCCGGCACGGCGTCGCCGCCACCGGCGTGGACGGGGAGAGCGCGGGCGCGGACGGCGTGACCGGCGCGGCCGGTGTGGCGCTCGCGGTGGGCGTGGTGGACGCCGACGGGACCGGAACACCGGTGGCGACGGCGGGCGGCGTGCGCAGCTCGGGCGGCGTGCCGCAGGCGGCGAGGGTGAGCACTGTCAGCAGCGCCAGCAGGCGGTGCCGGCGACGGGGGTGTGGGGTGCGCAGCACGATGGGTGTCCTCGGGGCATCGAGGGATGTCGTCGTATGGCGGGGTCGAGCCCATCGTAGGAGGAGTGCGGGCCCGGGTGAAGCGTGCCGGGCCTCGTCGCGGCTCAGACCGCGGAGAGGAAGGTGAGCGAGCCGGCCACCACGCCGTCGGTGAGTACCGGGGTGGAGATCGCGTCGACGGTGCGGCCGGCGTCGGAGCCGGGCCCCTGCACGCGGAGCAGGCCCCGGGCGAGTCGCCCGGAGTGCAGCGCGAGCAGCGGCGGGATCTTGTCGGTCTCCTGTTCGGTCAGCTCGCTCGGGCTGGCCGTGAAGTCCACCAGGCGCAGGCCGCCCTCCAGCAGCGGCAGGCCGATCACGTCCTCCGGCGCGCCCAGGCAGAGCAGCGCGCAGCCGGACGAGGAGATCGCCACGACTGTGGTGCCGGCGTCGATCAGCAGGCACGGCTCGGCGGCCCGGGAGACCATGCCGGACCACTGCCCGAAGTTGTCGGACTCCTGCTCGGTAGAGGCCGCCGGGGGCGCGAACACGTCCGAGAGTGAGAGTTCGACGTGGGCCACCGCGCCTCCTATGTACACCGACGGTCTGTCCACGCTAGCCGGTCGGTGCGGCGGGAGCATCGGCTGCCGGGCGGCCGGCGACGACGCGGACCGACGGAACCAGTCGGGGGGCGGAGCCGGGGGCCGCGTGGCGTCGCCGGAGACGTTACCGGTGGGCGGCCCGCTTGTCAGCGGCCGTTCGGCCCTCGTCGTACCACCGGTAGTCGGCGGTTGGACGGTACGTGCCGTTGAACCACGTCGACGGCGCCTGGGCGACCCGGGAGAGCTTCTCGGCGGTGGCCGGGCTGATCCGGTTTCCGCCGGCCACGAGCAGGCGGTCCAGCTCCCGGTGGGTGGCCATGAGGCAGTCCTTCGGCAGCCCGTAGACGCTGATCACCCCGGAACCGACGAACGTCAGCACCGGGCTGACCGGGATCGGCAGGCCGACCGCGTCGGAGAGGGCCTTGCTGGCCCGCTTGGCGTCCCGGCGCGCCTCCGCCACGTACGGCGGGCGCTTGCCGTTGATCTGGACGACGTCGCCGGCGACGAGCACCCGCGCGCGGCCGTGGTCGGCGATGGTGACCGCGAACAGGCCGCTCGGACCGATCGCCAGGAACCCGGCCCGGTCGTCACGGACGCGGTCGAACAGCATGTCGGCCGGGTCTGTCCGGGGCCACTCGATGACGTGCCAGGCGGGCCCGAGGTGGTCGAGCTGGCCGAGGGCGCGGGCCCCGGCGGCTTCCAACCGGCGGGCCCCCCGCTCCGCCCGGCGACGCCGGGCCCACTCCAGTGGAGTCGGTCGGGCCGGTTCGAGCACCGAGGTGGGCTCGACCCGGGTGTGCGGCACCGTGCGGGGCGGCAGTGCCCTGCTCGGTACGGCTCGACGAGCGGGAAAGACAGTCATCGCGACCTCCGGCAAAAGGTCTCTCGAAGTTATGTCTCCACTACCCTACGTTGCACACCCGGGGGCTCGGCAAGCCGGGGCGCCGGAGTGAGTGCGGATGAATGCCATATTCATCCACCCTTCTTTTCCGAATGGTGCGCAAGCCTGCCCTAGGCTGCGGGAGTGACCCACTATGTGGACAGCGAAGTCGCCCGGCTCGGGACGGTGTTGCTGCACCGCCCGGGACCCGAACTCGCCCGCCTCACCCCACGCAACAACGACTCGTTGCTGTTCGACGCTATCCCATGGGTGGGACGGGCGCAGGAGGAGCACGACGCGTTCGCGGCGGCGCTGCGGTCCCGCGGGGTCGAGGTGCTCTACCTGGCCGACCTGCTGGCCGAGACGCTCGCCGTGCCGGACGCCCGGGCCGAGCTGACCGAGCAGGTGCTGCGGTCCCGCCGGCTGGGCCACACCCTGCGACGCCGGGTCGCCGACCACCTCACGTACCTGGACCCGGCCGGGCTGGCCGACGTGCTGATCGCCGGGCTCGCCCACGAGGAGCTGCGCATCGGCGGCGACCGTCCCGGCGGTCTGGTGTGGACTCTCATGGACCGGCACGACTTCGTCATCGACCCACTGCCCAACCTGCTGTTCACCCGGGACTCGTCGGTGTGGATCGGGGACCGGGTCGGGGTGACCAGCCTGGCCATGCCGGCGCGGCGGCGGGAGACCACGCTCACCGACGCGATCTACCGCTTCCACCCCCGGTTCGTCGGCACCGAGTTCGTCTACCACCCCCGGCTGGAGCATCTGGAGGGCGGCGACGTGCTGCTGCTCGCCCCGGGGGTGCTCGCCGTCGGTGTCGGCGAACGCACCACCCCGGCCGGCGCGGAGCGGCTGGCCCGGCAGGTGTTCGCCGCCGGCCTGGCACACACCATCCTGGTGGTCCCGATCGCGCAGGAACGCGCCACCATGCACCTGGACACGGTCTGCACGATGGTCGACACCGACGCCGTGCTGATGTACCCGAACATCGCCAACGAACTGTCCGCGTACACGGTGATCGCCGGCGCGGACGGCGACGACCTGCGGGTCGACGGCCCGGCGCCGTTCCTGCGGGCCGCCGCCGACGCGATGGACCTCGACCAGCTCCGGGTCATCGACACCGGCCTCGACCCGGTCACCGCCGAACGCGAGCAGTGGGACGACGGCAACAACACGCTCGCGCTCGCGCCCCGGCTCTGCGTCGGGTACGAGCGCAACGTGGAGACCAACGCGCAGCTGGAGCGCGCCGGCATCGAGGTGATCGCCATCGCCGGCTCGGAGCTGGGCTCCGGCCGTGGCGGCCCGCGGTGCATGTCCTGCCCGCTGGTGCGGGAGAAAGGCGGGGTTCCGGACCCCGCCTGACTCCCGGGACCGTCAGCGCAGCGTCAGCTGGCGGCCGAGCAGACCCTGCCGGGACCGGCGGCCCGCCGCGTCCAGCGGCGCCTGCTCCGCGACCGCCTCGGCGTAGCGCTTGGCGAACTCCGCCAGCGGCGCCTCCCACTCGGCGGCCGGGGTGTCCTCCGGCAGGTCCCAGACCGGCGCGAGGCGTCCGTGCGCCCGGAACATGCCCGCGAACTTCGTGTCGTCGCCGAGCGTCAGCGCGCCGGCCGCGCCGAGCCGGGACAGCGCGTCCAGCGCGGCGTCCTCGTCCTCCGGCAGGACCATCCGCACGTGGGCCTTCTCCGGCACCTGGCACCAGTACGCGGCCCGCGCGGCGGCCAGCTTCACGGTCGGGTAGATCGCCGAGTTGGCCCGCTCCAGGGACGCCTGCACGTTCGGGTCGTCGGCGGCGCCCGGGTCGAGCCAGAAGTCGAACCCGTCGTGCATGCTGATCTCCAGCGGGCCGTCCACCAGGATGTCCTGGAGGCGCGGGCCGGGCCCGGGCAGCGGCGGCACGCTCACCTGACCGCCCGGCTCGGTCCGCAGCGCGGAGATCAGCGCGTCGGCCAGGTCCCGGGAGACGTCGCCGGACTGCTGGTGCCGTTGCAGGCCGATGAAGACGCGCCCGTCCGGCTTGGTCATCGCCGGGGCGGCCATCGGCAGCACGGTGGCCAGCGTGACCGGCCGGTCGCCGTACTCCTCGATCAGCTCCGGGGTGAGCCGCAGCGGCGCGGAGGCGGCCGGGACCAGCTCGCGCAGGGCGATCCACTCCGGCTCGTCGACCAGGCCCTCGAACGGCCGGGGCACGAAGACGTCGCGCACCTTCTCCCGCTTGGGCGTGCTCTCGCCGACCCGCTGGTTCTTCCGACGCTTGCTCATGGCGAGACAGCCTAGATGCCGGGCCGCGCGGGCGGGGGCAGGACCCGCCTGCCCGTGCGTTCAGCCGGCCGCGACCAGATCCGGCCGGTGCGCCGGCGCCGGGTCGAACCGCGCCCAGACGCTCTGGCCCAGGCCGTCCCGCTCCACGCCCCAGCCGCTGGCCAGCCCGGCGACGATGTGCAGCCCGCGCCCGTCGGCCGCGTCCGGCGAGGCGGCCCGCATGCACGGACCGGCGCCGGAACCGCCGTCGGTGACCCGGAGCGCGACGATCGGCCCCTGCTCGGTGGCCCGCAGCCGCCAGGCGACCCGGACCACGCCGCCGGGCAGCGCCTCGGCGTGCCGGACCGCGTTGCCGACCAGCTCGGCGAGGACCGCGACCAGGTCGGCCAGCAGAACCGGGGGTACGACGCCGGTCAGCTCGTCGGCGAGCCGGTGCCGGGCCAGGCGCGCGCCGGTCGGGTCGTGAGGCACCACCACACACCACGACCGCTCGGCCGGACCAGTCGACACGTCGTTCCTTCCCCGTCTGCGAGCGCCGGGTCAACCCCGCGGCAGCCGCACCTCTGCGACCGTACCGCCACCGGCTCTGGGCCGGAGGGATACCCATCCATTCTGCTGTTCAACGATCTGGCGGACGAGATAGAGACCGAGCCCCGCGCCCGGGTATCGCCGGCGGTCGCCGGACTCGCCCTGCCAGAACCGGTCGAAGGCCCGCTCCACGTGTTCCGGGCGGATGCCGATGCCCCGGTCGGCGACCCGGAACGAGACGGTCCGTTCGTTCGCCTCGGCGGTGATCTCGATCGGGGTGTCCGGCAGCGAGTACTTCCCGGCGTTGGTGCCCAGCTCGGTGAGCACCGTGGCGAGGCTGTGCCGGTCGCCGAGCGCCTTGGGCAGGTCGGCCGGCAGGTCGAGCACGACCCGGTGCCGGATGTCGGCCGGCAGGTGGGTCACCGCGGCGCGCAGCGCGTCGACCAGGTCGAACGGCGCGGCCGGCTCGCCGCCGGGGCGATTCTCGGTGGCGGCGGTCAGCAACCTGTCGACCAGGCGGGCCAGTTCGTTCGCGCGTTGGCCGATGATCCGCGCGGCCTGCCGCCGGTCGTCGTCGCTGAGCGAGTCCCAGTGGTCGGTGAGGGTGTCCGCGTACCCCTTGATCACGGTAACCGGGGTGCGCAGCTCGTGGCTGGTCACCGCCACGAAGAGGTCGCGGTCGTGGTCGCGCCGCTGCTGGTCGGTGATGTCGCGGAAGGTGACCACGCGCAGCGCGTTCGGGCCGGGCAGCTCGCCGGAGGTGATCCGCAGCCAGCGGCCGTCGGGCATCCGGTGGTCGAGCACCTGACCGGGCGGCGGCAGCGGGAACGGCAGCGGGCGGTTCAGCGCCTCCTCCGTCGGGCGACCGGTGACCTCGGCCGCCGCCGGGTTCCAGAGCCGGATCCGCCCGTCGCGGTCCACCACGGCCAGCCCGTCGGCGAGCGCCGCCACGACCGGGCCGTCCCCGTGCACCGGCAGACCGGTCTGGTCGCCGTACATGTGCGCGACGCACGCGGCCACGTAGCCGATCACGGCGCGCTGCGCGGGTTCCGGCGGCTCGCCCAGCGGGTAGAGCGCGTGCAGGCTGCCGACGGTGAGCCCGCCGATCTCGGCACGCGCCACGATCATCCGGCAGAGGCCCCGGCCGGCCACCTCGTCGGCGAGCGCGCCCGGGATCGCGTCGACCCGGACCTCCCGCACCGGCGGCCCGGCGAGCAGGCAGACGGTGGCCGGGTCGGTGGCGGGCAGCGGTCGGCCGAGCACGAACTCGGCGCGGCCGGTCGCCGCGATGACCCGTCCGCCGGCCGGGGTGAACTCCACGAAGACCAGGCCGGCCGCGCGCACCGCCGGTTCGACCTCGTGGAGCAGGCGGTTGAGCACGGCGGGGCCGGACTCGCCCGAGTTGATCATGTTGATCACAGTAGTGTGGCCGGCGATGAGGGCGGGGTAGTCGGTTCGCTCCGGCATGTCCCGAGTGTGCCGCGCGGCAGCCCTCGCGGACACCCCCGGCCGGTCGACCGTCCCCGATACCGATCGACCGGACTCACCGGCCCAACCGGGCCAGCGCGTGGGCCGGCCGGTCCGTGATCACCCCGTCCACGCCGGCTTCCAGCACGAGTTCCAGATCCTCCGGCTCGTTGACCGTCCAGACGTACACGGCGTTGCCGGCCGCGCGCAGCGCCGGGACCAGCCGCGGCCGGGCCCGGACCAGACCCACCCCGGGACCGGCGATCCGGCTGCCGAACGGCAGCCGGCCCAGCGGCAGCAGGCGCGGCAGCACCTCCAGCAGCAGCACCGTCGGCAGCGCCGGGGCGAGTTCCCGGACCCGGCGTACGGCCAGCGGCGAGAACGACATCACCGTCACCTGGACGGGATGCCCCCGGCGGGGCTCGTCCAGCCCGTACCGGCGCAGCAGCGCGACCAGGCGGCGCTCGACCTCGCCCCGGTAGCGCGAGGGGTGCTTGGTCTCGATCAGCAGCCGGACCGGCCGCCCGGCGTCGAGCACCGCGTCGAGCAGCCGCTCCAGCGTGAGCAGCCGGGTGTGCGACTCGTCCAGCGGCGCGTCGTCCTCGGCGAGCGTCGCGGCCCGGTGCCAGGAGCCGAAGTCGAGCGCGTCGAGTTCGGCGAGCGTACGCGCGCTGACCAGCCCGCTGCCGTTGCTGGTCCGGTCCAGCCGGCGGTCGTGCACGCAGACCAGGTGCCCGTCGCGGGTCAGCCGGACGTCGCACTCCAGCCCGTCCGCGCCCTCCTCGATGGCGCGGAGGTAGGCGGCGAGCGTGTGTTCCGGCAGGTCGTACGAGGCGCCGCGGTGGGCGAAGACCAGGGGGACGGTCATGACCGCCTCAGGCGACCCGGCCCGGCTGCCCGTCGTCGGTGACCACCGGGCGGCCGGCGGCGGCCCAGTCACCCATCCCGCCCTCGACGTTGCGCACCTGGTCCCAGCCGTTACGCATCAGGTAGCCGACGACCTGGGCGGAGCGACCGCCCGAGCGGCAGATCACCGCCACGTCGCGGTCCTGCGGGATCTCGGCGATCCGGGCGGGCAACTCGGTCATCGGCAGGTGATGGGCGGCCGGCGCGTGGCCGGCGGCCCACTCGTCGTCCTCGCGGACGTCGAGCAGGTAGACGTCGTCGGGCACGGCCGACGCGGGGACGCTGGGTAGCGGGGCTCCGAACACGGTCACCAAGCCTAGTCGCCCGAACCGCTCACAGGCGGTTGACCCAGCGCGGGTTGGCGCCGGCCCATTCCGGCACGTGTGTGTCGCGCAGCGCGGCGAAGAGCCCGCCGCTCCCGTTGTCCAGCACCACGTACGAGATTCCGTCGATGGTCTGCGGGTAGGAGGGGATCTGGACCCCGCGCAGGGCGTCCGCGGGCAGCCCGCGCAGCGCGAAGAGCAGCTCGTCCAGCGGTACGCCGTTGGTGTCCACGGTCAGCGCCCCGCCGGCCGCGCGCAGCACCCGGTCCAGCTTGACCGGGTCGGTGCGCAGGCGCGTCTCGCCCGCCCGGTCGAGCACCGCCCGGAGCATCTGCTGCTGGTGCCGCTGCCGGTCGAAGTCGCCGCCCGGCAGGTCGTAGCGCTGCCGCACGTAGTCGAGCGTCCGGGCCCCGTCCATCTGCTGGCAGCCCGCGTCGAACTGGTGCCGGGTGTGGATCGAGCGCACCGGCGTGTCCACGCACATCCGGATGCCGCCGAGCTGGTCGATCACCTGCTTGAAGCCGGAGAAGTCGACGAGCGCCGCCCCGTCGAAGCGGATTCCGGCGAGCCGGCTCAGGGTGGCGCTGAGCAGCCGGGCGCCGCCCTCGCCCCCGCCGCCGTGCTCGTACGCGGCGTTGACCTTGTCCTGGCCGCCGGGGAAGCCGGGCGCCGCCGGGAGTGCCACCAGCAGGTCGCGGGGTACGGAGATCAGGTACGCCTGCCGCATGCCGGCCGGCACGTGCACGATCAGGATGCTGTCGGAGCGCTGGTCCTCGGGGTTCGCGCCGGGCCGGTGGTCGGAGCCGATCAGGAGGTAGTTGAGCGCGCCGTCCAGGTCTGTCCGCTTCTTCCGGGCGGCCGGGTCGAGCAGCTGCTCCTTGGCGACGGTGCGGTCGTAGCGGTGGGTGAGCCAGTTCAGCCCGGCCACGCCGAGCGCGGCGAGCAGGACCAGGACGAGTCCGGCACCGAGCAGGAACCGGGCCCAGCGGGCGGGTGCGCCCCGCCCGCGTCGGTTCCGTGCTGGCCTGGACGTGACGATCCCCCCGTAGCCGCGACATGAGACCCGCTCACGTCAGGCTACGGGGGGATCGGCCGACCGGTGGCGCTTTCGCGCAGGTCAGCAGGTCATTTACGGGTGGAGAGGACGTCCGGGTTGGAGATCACGAAGTCGGCCAGCTTGTCGTTCTTGACCGCCTGGAACATGTCCATGGTCGTCTCGTTGAACGTCTCCCGGCCGTTGTCGTTGCCGGCGAACGTCCCTCCGTTGGTCCGCAGGGTGACCAGGTCGTTCCCGTTGAGGTTCTTGAGCGTGAAGATGAAGTCCGCGATCGGCACGCCGCCGGTGTCCAGGACGAACGCCTTGCCGGCCGCCTTCATCAGCGAGTTGAGCTTGATCGGGTTGGTCAGCATGCCGCCCTCGGTGGCCTTCTTGGCCATCGCCTTGATCAGCTGCTGCTGGTTCTGCTGCCGGTCGTAGTCGCTGTTCGGCAGGCCGTAGCGCTGGCGGGAGTAGTCGAGCGCCTCCCAGCCTTCCATCTCCCGGCAGCCCTTCTTGTGCACCACTGCCTTGTACGACTTACCGGTCTTCTTCGCGTCCGCGTTCCACATCGGCTTGCCGTCGACGTACGACATGTGGTGCGACTTGACCTCGTGGCTCACGCAGATGCGTACCGAGCCGAGCGCGTCGATCACGCTCTTGAAGCCGCCGAAGTTGATGATCGCGGCGCCGTCGAAGCCGATCCCGGTCATCGACTTGATCGTCTTGGCCATCAACTGGGCGCCGCCCTCCCAGCCGCCGCCGTTCTGGGCGCCGTGGAAGAAGGCCGCGTTGATCTTGTCGGTGCCGCCCTTGTAGCCGCTCTTCTCGAACGCGGGGATACGCGCCTCGGTGTCCCGGGGGATCGAGATCAGGTACGCCTGGTCGTGGCTGGCGGGGATGTGCAGGATGATGATCGTGTCCGACCGGACGTCATCGGCGGCCCAGCGCTCGCGGGCGTCCACACCGAGCAGCAGCATGTCGATCGGGCCTTCGAGGCTGTTGCCGCCCTCGGCCTCGCTCTTGCCCGCGCCGCCGAGCAGGTTGCGCTGGGCGATGTTGTCGGTGGCCTGGCCGATGACCGCCTTGCTGCCGACGATCGCGACGCCACTGGTCACCATCAGCACGGCGCCGAGCACCAGCGTGAGCTTCGCCCAGAGCGGGTCCTTGCGCTTGGCGCGCTTCTTCTTCGGGCCGCCGGGGCCGCGACCGCCAGAACCGGGCTGTGTGGGGATGACCGGAGGGACCCGCCCGGATGATCCGGGTGCCGGTGACTGCGGGCGACGGCTGGTCTGGACCGACATGCGTGCTCCAGCTCGGTGATCGGGGGCGGGACCACTTTACGTATCTGTTCCCGTTCTCGCGACCTCGTAGGGCGGCAATTCCCATCAATACCGGCCTACATCCTCGGTTGTGGCCGAACGGGCAGGGGTAAGGGGCCGGTCGGCGGTTTTGCCGCCGCGGTGGCGTGGTTCTCACGCGTGACACCGGCTCTGTCGTTCGGGCTTCGCCGTCAGCCGCCGGCGCTGTCGCCCGAACCCTTCTGGTTGGCCTGCATCCACTCGGCCATCCGGTCCGCGGCGATCGCCTTGTACATCGCCAGCGCCTTCTCCCGGTCGGAGACCACCACCGACTGGCCGTCGATGGTCTGGCCGCCCAGGTGCGGGCTGGTGACGAACGTGAGGTTCTCGCCTCGCAGACTGCGGAACTGCACTGCCATGTCGGTCAACGAGAATCCCTGGTCGACCGTGACGGCGGCGGTCACCGCCTTGAGGAAGTCGTTCAGCTTCTTCGGGTTGGTGAGCGTCCCGGTGCTCGCCGCCTTGTCCATCAGCGCCTTCAGGAACTCCTGCTGGTGCCGCATCCGGGCGAAGTCGCCGTCCGGGAACTGCTTGCGCTGCCGGACCCAGTCCAGCGCCTCGGCGCCGTTCATGTGGTTCACGCCCTTGGTGAACGTCCGGTACGGCTTGTGGATCGAGGTGATGGTCCGCTCCACCTTGAGGTCGACCCCGCCCAGGGCGTCGGTGACCTCCTTGAAGCCGCCGAAGTCGATGGCCATGACGTGGTCGATCCGTACGTCGGTGAAGCACTCCACGGTCTTCACCGCGAGCGGCAGGCCGCCGAACGCGAACGCCGCGTTGATCTTGTTGCGGGAACCCGAGTCGCAGGACGCGCCCGCGTTCTCCGGGATCGGCACGTACAGGTCACGCGGCACCGAGACCAGGTAGGCGCGCTTGTGGTCGGCCGGGATGTGCATGACGATCACGGTGTCCGCGCGCCACTTGCCGGAGCCGTCGACCGGGGCGTCCGGGTCCCGCGAGTCGCTGCCCACGAGCAGGATGTTGAACGCGCCGTCGACCTGCTTGGCCGGCCGGCCCCCGGTGATCCCGGCGAACGGGTCCGTACGGGCCAGGTCGTCGTCGAGGTTGCGGGCGTAGAACCAGGCCCCGAGGCCGCCGAGCAGCGCCAGCACCAGCACCACGACACCGGCCACCAGGCCGATGCGTCCCCAGCGGGGCCGGGGGCCGCGCCGGCCCGGGCCACCCGGGCCGCCGTCGCCCGGACCGCCGGGTCCGGTCGGCCCCACGGGACCGCCGGTACGGCCCGAGCGGGGCGCCTCGTCGTGCGGGGGATACCAGCGGGCATCCGAGGTGCGGGCGCGCCCGGTGGCGCCCCGGCCGGAGCCGGGGACCGAAGCGCGGCCCGCATCCCGGTTGAGGTGGTGCGGGAAGGGGGCGCCGGCAGACGAGGTCGCTGACATGTAACCGAGGGTAGGTCGGCCGGGCCACCGACGCCCTCGTACGCGCGCCGATGTCAGCCGCGTCCGGGCGGGTTCAGTACCCGAGCCGCCCGCGGAAGTACTCGATCGTGCGCCCGAGTCCGTCTTCCGGCGTGACGCTCGGCTCATATCCCAGCAGTTCGCGGGCGAGGGTCAGGTCCGGGCGGCGCATCTCCGGGTCGTCCGAGGCGCGAGTGATGTAGCTCACCTCGGACGTGCTTCCGGTGAGTGACACGATCGTCTCGGCCAGTTGCCGCATCGACATCTCGTGCTCGGTGCCGCAGTTGATCGGCCCGGTCTGCGTCGAGTCGAGCAGCAGCAGGATTCCGCGCACCAGATCGTCGACGTAACAGATCGAGCGGGTCTGGTTGCCGGTGCCGTGCACGGTGATCGGCTCGCCGCGCAGCGCCTGGGAGATGAAGGTCGGGATGGCCCGGCCGTCGTCCGGGCGCATCCGCGGGCCGTACGTGTTGAAGATCCGCACGATCGCGGTGTCGGTGCCCCGGCTGCGGTGGTAGGCCATGGTGGCCGCCTCGGAGAAGCGCTTCGCCTCGTCGTAGACGCTCCGGATGCCGATCGGGTTGACGTTGCCCCAGTACGTCTCCCGCTGCGGGTGCTCCTTCGGGTCGCCGTACGCCTCGGAGGTGGAGGCCATCAGGAACCGCGCGCCGTCGTCGGTGGCCCGCTCCAGCAGCGCCAGCGTGGCCACCGAGCCCACCCGGAGGATCTCCACCGGCAGCTTCTCGAAGTCGGTGGGGCTGGCCGGGGACGCCATGTGCAGGATCGCGTCGAACCGCTCCGTCATCGCCGGGTGGTGCGGCAGGCCGTCGGAGATGTCCGCCTCGACGAGGGTGAAGTTCGGCTTGTCCAGCAGGTGGGCCACGTTCTCCTTGGACCCGGTGACGAAGTTGTCCAGCACCACTACCGTGCAGCCGCGCTCGACGAGCCGGTCGACCAGGTGGGACGGGACGAAACCGGCGCCGCCGGTGACGAGGATGCGGTGTCCGCTACCGAAGCGGGGAGCGACCTTCATGGCGGTCAGCCTATACACGCGAGGCGGGGCCCCCGCGTACGGCAGGGGCCCCGCTCGACGTGCTGATCAGTGCGCGCCGGCTCCGGTGAGCGAGCGCACCTCCAGCTCCGCGTACTTCTCCTCGTCGCTCTCCTTGGACAGGATCGTGCCGAGCCAGCCGCACAGGAAGCCGAACGGGATCGAGATGATGCCCGGGTTCGACAGCGGGAACCAGTGCCAGTCGTGGTCGGGGAACATCGCCGTCGGCGCGCCGGACACGACCGGCGAGAAGAAGACCAGCAGCACGGCGGAGAGCAGGCCGCCGTAGATCGCCCAGACCGCGCCCGAGGTGTTGAACCGCTTCCAGAACAGGCTGTAGAGGATCGCCGGCAGGTTGCCCGACGCGGCCACCGCGAACGCCAGCGCGACCAGGAACGCCACGTTCAGGCTCTGCGCGTAGATCGACAGGACGATCGAGACCGCGCCGATCACCAGCGCGGAGATGCGGGCGACAGTCACCTCCTGCCGTTCCGACGCCTGCCCGTTCTTGACGACGTTGGCATAGAAGTCGTGCGCCAGGCTGGACGACGACGCCAACGTCAACCCGGCGACCACCGCGAGGATCGTGGCGAACGCGACCGCCGCGATGATCGCCAGCAGTGTCGCGCCGCCCAGGTTCCCGCCGAGGAAGTCCACGCCGAGCGCCTCGGCCAGCTGTGGCGCCGCCGTGTTGCCGGCCTTGTCCTGCTCGGTGATCGCCTGCCCGCCGACGATCGCCGCCGCGCCGAAGCCGAGCGCCAGGGTGAGCAGGTAGAACGAGCCGATGATGCCGATCGCCCAGAGCACGCTCTTACGGGCCGCCCGCGCGGTCGGCACGGTGTAGAAGCGGATCAGGATGTGCGGCAGGCCGGCCGTGCCGAGGACCAGCGCGATGCCCAGCGAGAGCAGGTCCATCTTGCTGTAGAACGTCTTCAGCGCGTCGCCGGGTGTCTCCACGCCGTAGCGCAGCCCGGGTTCCAGGAACGCCGCTCCCTTGCCCGAGGCGTCGGCCGCGTCGCCGAGCAGCGAGGACAGGTTGAACTTGTACTTGGCGAGCACCAGCAGCGTCATCACCAGCGCGCCGCCCATCAGCAGGAACGCCTTGACGATCTGCACGTACGTGGTGCCCTTCATGCCGCCGACCGTCACGTAGATGACCATCAGGGCGCCGACCAGGATGATGGTGGCGACCTTGGCGGTGTCGGCGTCCATGCCGAGGAAGGTGGTGCCCGGCTTGATGCCGAGCAGCAGCGCGACGAGCGCGCCGGCGCCGACCATCTGGGCCAGCAGGTAGAAGATCGAAACGGTGATGGTGGAGACCGCCGCCGCGGTCCGGACCGGCCGCTGCCGCATCCGGAACGCCAGTACGTCAGCCATCGTGTACCGGCCGGAGTTGCGCAGCAGTTCGGCCACGAGCAGCAGCGCCACGAGCCAGGCGACCAGGAAGCCGATCGAGTAGAGGAAGCCGTCGTAGCCGTAGAGCGCGATGATGCCGGCGATGCCCAGGAAGGACGCCGCCGACATGTAGTCGCCGCCGATCGCCATGCCGTTCTGGAAACCGGAGAAGGACCGGCCGCCGGCGTAGAAGTCGGTGGCGGTCTTGGTCTGCCGGCTGGCCCAGACGGTGATCGCCAGCGTGATCGCGACGAAGACCAGGAACAGCGTGATGGTGAGGTTCCGGGCGGTGGTGCTGCCCGCCTCAGCCGCGAGGACCGTGTTCATGGGTCACCTCCCCCATCTCGTCGCGGATCCGGTCGGCGACCGGGTCGATCCGGCGGTTGGCGAACCGGGAGTAGAGCCAGGCGATGACGAACGTGGAGACGAACTGGAGCAGGCCGAAGACCAGGGCGACGTTGATGTTGCCGATCAGCTTCGTGCCCATGAATCCCCGCGCGTACGCGGAGAGGATGACGTAGAGCGCGTACCACAGGAAGAACGCGACGGTCATCGGGAAGATGAAGCCGCGCAGCGCGCGCCGCAACCCGGCGAACTCGTCGGACCGCTGGACGGCGAGGTACCGTTCCGCCGCCGACTCGGCGGGGGCGGACGCGGGTGTGTCCGTGGACATCTGTGGATCACCACCTTCGCAGGCGTGGGGGAGTTTCGCGCACGGTAGAGAGCGCGCTCCCCGCCCGGGAAGGCTCCGCCGCCCGGCGGCGAGCGGCTGCGCCGAACGGCGCCCCGGCTGCGCCGAGTGACCCACGTCACTCCGCTAACCGGTCACCCCGACCTCCTCCCACCGCCCCCGGCTCCGCAAGCGACGGCGGTGGGTCAGTCGGTCAGCTCGCGGTAGCGGCCGCGGTAGTGCAGCAGGGGGAGGGTGTCCGCGGGGAGGTCCACCGACTCGATGGTGGCCTCGACAAGCAGGCCCCAGCCGTAATCGCGGGCGGTGTCGAGCCGGCACCCCGCCCACCCGCCGGCGTCCGCCGGCACCGGCCCGTACGGCGTCTCGGTCCAGGCGTCGAGGGCGAACAGACCGCCGGGCGACGGGAACAGGCCGGCGAAGCGGTCGGCGAGCTGCCGGTGGCGCGGGCCCAGCGGGGCGACCGCGAACCGCCCGGCCTCCTCGACCGCGGCCCACAGGTCCGACTCCGGATCGATCAGCCCGAGCAGCCGGTCCGGCTCCCCCTCGGCCACGAGCGTGGACGACACGGTCAGCCCGGCCGGCCCGGGCGCGGTCCAGAGCGTCACCGGGGCGGCCAGCCGGCCGCGCAGCCGTCGTACCGGCGAGCGTTGCCCGGCCGGCGCCGCGAACGGGTCGGTGGAATGGATCTGCGCGCCCGGTTCTGGATTCACGTGAAACATTGTGCCGTCCGCTGCCCGGCGGGGTTCGACGGAACGCCATACCCTGCCGGGCATGAATCTCATCCCTCCGCAGCAGCTCGCCCAGGAACGGGTCGTCGCCGCCGATGCCGTCCTCAGCGGCCAGGTTGACCTGCGTGCCTATCCACACCGGCACCTGCTGATCCGGGCGAACAACACCTGGGGCCGCCGGGCGTTCCAGCCGCTGACGGAGGCGATCGAGCACCTGTCCAACTACGGCTGGGAGCTGGTCACCATGACGAGCGTCGGCGACGGGCACACCGTCTACGCGGCGATGCGCCGTACCGCCTGACGCGGATCAGTCGCCGGCGAGCGACCGGCGGGCGGCGGCCAGCACCTCCGGGTCGGCGCATCCGGCCGCGTACCCGGCGATCCGGCGGCGGATGTCGCGCCCGAGCAGCCACACCCCGATCCGCTCGGCCACCGGGCGCAGGAACGCCGGCCGACAGCGGAAGTTGTACCGCCAGGTCGCGATCGTGGTGCCGGGCTCGGGGCCGGGCGCGAAGCGCCAGCCGCCGCCGAACCGCTCGAAGAACCACGGCCCGCGCACCATCTTCATGCCGACGTTCGTCGGCGGTGACCACGAGACGTACTCGCTGACCATGACCAGGCCGTGCCGGGAGCGGGTGTACGTGCGCACGCCCCGGCCGGGCGCCGTCGCGCCGTCGACGAAGTGCTGCTCGCGGACGAACGGGTCCCAGCGGTAGCGGACCGGCGCGACGGTCTGGGAGACCGCGAACGCCAGCTCCGGGGGGATCGCGACAGTGGTGACCGCCTCGACGACCGGCATCAGCGCCTCGGGGTGACAGTGGCCAGCAGCTCCGGCTGCCGGCGGTCCAGTGTGTCCCCGGCAAGGTACGCGCCGAGCAGCGCCGCGCCCACCCCGTACGCGAGGCCGACCGGCAGGGCCAGCCACAACCACACGTCGCCGAGCAGCGCGGCGGCCACCACGAAAGGCACCGCCGTCATCGCGGAGGCGACCATGGAGACCAGCGTGAGCAGGCCCTTGGTGAACCCCGCGCCGCTGTTCATGGCGAACGGGTTGCTCGACTCGGGCAGCGAGTACGCGCCGAGCACCGACACGAACCCGTTGATCGCCAGCCCGCAGCCGTACGCGGCGGCCAACGCGCCACCCATCACGCCGAGCCATGCGGGACGCCCCAGCACGAACGCCAGCGCGACCGCGATCACGACGAGCATCGGCACCACGTAGATCGAGAACGCGGCCATCCGGGCCCGCAGCTCCACCCGCCCCGGCACCCCGGCGACCAGGTTCGCGGCGTACGAGCTGCCGTCGAAGCCGAACTGGTTGGCGAGCGTCAACGACGCGAGCGCCCCGACAAAGATCATGGAAAGGCTGACCAGCGCCGGTGAGGAATCGCCGCCACCGAGCTCCGCCCCGCCCTCGGTGGTGAACGACACGCCGCCGAGGTTGACCATCACCGGCACGAACACACCGACCACGGCCACGGTGATCAGGTTGGCCCGGCGGCGGGCGTCCCGCCACCAGTAGCGGCACTCGCGGGCGACGAGCGCGCCGAACCGGTCCCGCCGCGCCCAGCCCACCGCGCGGGGGAACAACTGCGCCACCGCGCCGCCGACCACACCGCGCGGCGTCCGCGCCGGGCCGCTGCTCGCGGTGCCCACCATCGCCGACTCCAGCGACCGCGACCACCAGAACAGGAGTACGCCGAGCGTCGCGCCCGCGATCAGCAGCTTCGCGACCGCCGCGCCGGCCCGGCCCTCGGCCACGTCCACGCCGGCCGTCCACGGCGCGCCGAACGGCGTCCAGCCGACCACCCGGGCCACGCCGTCCAGCCGGTCCCAGTCGGTCTGCCGTACCGCGGCGAACACGAGCAGCTGCAACGGCCCGAGCAGAGCGGCCAGGACGGCGAGCAGCACGGCCGCCAGGTCGCGTACCCGGCGGGACCGCAGCATCGTGGCGAACGCGCTGGTCAGCGCGCGGGCCCCGGCCAGGCAGACCAGCAGCCCGGCGACCACGCCGAGCGCGCCGACCAGGGCGGCGGACCAGCCGCCCAGCAGACCGGCGGTGACCACCAGACCGGCCGCGGTGAGCGCCGTCGCCAGCGCGGGCACGCTGACCAGGGCGGCGGCGAGCAGGCCGGTGACCAGGGTGCGGCGGGACAGCGGCAGCAGCGCGAACCGGGCCGGGTCGAGCGTCTCGTCCACGCCGAAGAAGACGAGCGGCAGGAGCAGCCAGCCGAGCGTGAGCAGGCCACCGCCGAAGGCGGCCACCATGAGGGCGTACCGGGGCTCGTCGGCCAGGCCCGGCGTGGCGAGCAGGAAGAACCCGGCGGCGGCGAACCAGAGCCCGAGCAGCAGGCCCAGCACGAACAGCGCGATCCGCCACTTCTGGCCCCGGAAGTTGTTGCCGAGCACCCGCAGCTTGAGCCGGACGAAGTGCCGGGACGAAACGCGCCGGGCCGGCCGCTCGGGAACGGTCACCGGGACAGCCACGACAGCTCCTCGCCGGTGGCGGTCCGGCCGCCCACGACCTCCACGAACACGTCCTCCAGCGACCGGTCGCCGCGCACCTCGGCGAGCGTGCCGACCCGCGTGATCCGGCCCTCGGCCAGGATCGCCACGTGCGAGCAGAGCCGCTCGACCACCTCCATCACGTGGCTGGAGAAGATCACCGTGCCGCCGCCGCTCACGTACCGGTGCAGGATGTCCCGGATCAGCGCGGCCGAGACCGGGTCGACCGCCTCGAACGGCTCGTCCAGCACCAGCAGGCGCGGGCCGTGCAGCAGCGCGCAGGCCAGGCCGATCTTCTTCTTCATGCCGGCCGAGTAGTCGACGACGAGCGTGCGCCCGGCGTCGGAGAGCGCCAGCACGTCGAGCAGCTCCGCCGCCCGCTGGTCGACCACCGCCGGGTCCATGCCCCGCAGCAGACCGTGGTACGCCAGCAGCTCCGCCCCGCTCAGCCGGTCGAAGAGGCGTACGCCGTCCGGCATCACGCCGAGCAGGCTCTTGGCGCGTACCGGGTCGGCCCAGACGTCGTACCCGAGCACCCGCGCCTCACCGGCGTCGGGCCGCAACAGGCCGACGGCCATGGAGAGCGTGGTGGTCTTGCCGGCCCCGTTCGGTCCGAGCAGGCCGTAGAACGAGCCGGTCGGCACGACGAGGTCGACGCCCGCCACCGCGACCTTGGTGTCGAAGCGCTTGGCCAGGCCACGAAGGGAGAGCGCCGGGTGCTGGTCGGTCATGGTCCGACCGTATCGGTCCCCGCCCAACGGCTGCTCGGACGGCAGGATGATCTCGCCTCATCCCTGAGAGGTACGAGTCGGATCGCCGACGGCGTGCAACCGGCGACCACGACGGGGGGTGTCAGGCGTACGAACGGCAGCGGGGAGAGAGATGGATCCGGACAGTGGGTTCGAGGAGTTCTACCGGAACAGCAGACAACGCGTGGTGACAGTGCTGTACGCGCTCGGCGGTGACCGGAACGAGGCCCAGGACGCCGCCCAGGAGGCGTACGCGCGGGCTTGGCAGCGCTGGTCCCAGGTCGGCACGTACGACGACCCGGAGGCGTGGGTGCGCACCGTCGGGCACCGTCTGCTGGTCAACCGGTGGCGGAAGGTCCGTAACAGCGTCGTCGCCTACCGGCGGCACGGGCCGCCACCTCCCGTCAAGCCACCCTCCGAGAACACGGTCGCGCTGGTCAGCGCGTTGCGGCAGTTGTCGGCTGACCAGCGGCAGGCGATCGTCCTCTACCACCTGGCCGACCTGTCGGTCGCGGAGATCGCGGCGCAGATCGGCGTGCCGAGCGGCACCGTCAAGGCCCGCCTCGCCCGGGGCCGTAAGGCCCTCGCCGCCCTGCTCGACGTGAACTTCCCGGAGGAGGTCCGCAATGCCTGACCCGATCTTTTCCGACCTCTATCAGGACACCGAGCACCTCATCTGGGCGCCCACCGAGCAGGTGCGCCGCCGGGGACGGCAGCGCGCCCGGCGTACCCAGGTCGCCGCCGGCCTGGCCGCCGCGGTCGCCGTCGCGGTCGTGGCGACCGGGGTGGTGCTGGCCCGTCCGGACGCCGCACCGCCACCGGTGCCCCCGGCGACAGTCGAACCGATCACGCCGACGTCGGTGCCCACGCCGAGTTCCACGCCGTCGGCCGAGCCGTCGGCGAGCGGGACGTCGACGCCGAGTCGCACCGCGGGAGAGCCGGCCGCCAGCATCGGCGGCGGGCCGACCAGCCGTACGCCGAGCCGGACGATTCCGGCGGCGGCGACGCTCCAGCTCGCCGACCTGCCGACGGGCTTCACGATGCAGACGGGAAAGGTGGACGGTGACTGGTCCCTGGAGTTCATGAGCTCCCGCTGCGTGAACGAGTCGCCGTCGCTGTCCGACAGGGAGGTGGCCACCCGGTCGGTGGCGTTCAACTCACCCAGCGACTGGATCGTCCAGCGGGTGACCCGGCACTCGGGCGCCTCCGCCACCACAGTGATGAAGAATCTCCGCAAGTTGGTAACGGGCTGCGAGATGGAACAGCCGGACGACTCGCTGTCGATCATGGCTGAGTCGCTCGGCGGCGACGACGGGGTGCTGGTGGGCAGCGACGTCGGGGGGAGGCCCGGCCGCTGGCTCGTCGTCCGGCAGGGCGATCTGGTGGCTCAGCTCCGCCTCGACTCCCAGACCACGCCCACCGAGGCCCGCCGTACCGCCCGGTCGGTGGCGAACCGGCTGTGTGCCGGCACGGACACCTGCTGACGGGTGCTCGGGTGTGAGGCGGGGCCGAGCGAGCGGGGCCCCGCCTCACAGGCGCAGCGACTCCGGGGTGTGCAGGCGGAGCATGGTGGCGCGGACGTCACGCGGGAGCCGCCGCCGGCTGGCCATGGAGACCACCACCATCACGGTGAACGCCAGCGGCACAGTCCACGCGGCCGGCTGCGTGGTCAGCGTCGCCGGCCAGCCGGTCAGCGGCGGGCCCAGCACGGTGAGCAGGACCGCGCCGACCGCCGCGCCGCCGCCGACCAGCACCCCGGCGGCGGCGCCCAGGTCGGTCAGGCCGCGCCACCAGATGCCGAGCACCAGCAGCGGGCAGAAGCTCGACGCGGCCACCGCGAACGCCAGCCCCACCACCTGCGACACGTCGAGCCCGGAGACGTTCAGGGAGAGCACCGCGGGCACCCCGCCGGCGATCACCGTGGCGATCCGGAAGCCGCGTACCGAGCCGCGGCCCAGCACGTCCGTGGAGATCACCCCGGCCACGCTGGTGAGCAGGCCGGACGAGGTGGACAGGAACGCCGCGAACGCGCCTGCGGCGACAAGCGCGGCGAGCAGCCGGCCGGTGGTGCCGTCGCCTAGAGCCGCCCCGGGCAGCAGCACCACCACCGCGTCGGTCTGACCGCTGACCAGCAGTTGTGGCGTGTAGATGCGGCCCAGCACGCCGTAGACGGTCGGCAGCAGATAGAAGACGCCGACGAGCGCCAGCACCACCAGGGTGGTGCGGCGGGCGGCGGCGCCGTCGGGGTTGGTGTAGAAGCGGACCAGCACGTGCGGCAGGCCCATGGTGCCGAGGAACGTGGCCAGGATCAGCGAGTACGTGGCGAACAGCCCTCTGTCGTTCTCGCCCGCGGTGTCCGGCAGCAGCCACTCGGTGGGGCCGGTCGCCGCGCCGGACACCTCCGGCACCGGGTCACCGGCGGCGAACTCCAGGCGGTCGCCGGGGCGTACCTCCCGGATGTCGCCGTCGGGCAGGGTGAGCGTCGCGCGGTGCTCGACCACGACTGTGGTCGCGGTCCGGAACGTCGGCCCGTCGGGCGGGGTCACCGCCGGGCGGGCGTCGGCCTGCCACTGCAACGCCAGGAAGATCGCGGGTACGGCGAGCGCGGTGAGCTTCAGCCAGTACTGGAACGCCTGCACGAAGGTGATCGCCCGCATGCCGCCCAGCGCCACGTTCGCGGTGACCACCACGGCGACCAGCAGCGCGCCGAGCGGGTACGGCGAGCCGGTCAGCGTGGCCAGGGTCAGCCCGGCGCCCTGCAACTGCGGCACCAGGTAGAGCCAGCCGATGAAGATCACGAAGACGGTGGCGAGCGTCCGCAGCCGCCGCGAGCCGAGCCGCACCTCGCAGAAGTCGGGCAGCGTGAACGCGCCGGAGCGGCGTAGCGGCGCGGCCACGAACAGCAGCAGCGCGAGATATCCGGCGGCGAAGCCGACCGGGTACCAGAGCACGTCCACGCCGTACTTGAGGATCAGCCCGGCGACGCCCAGGAAGCTCGCGGCCGACAGGTACTCGCCGCCGATCGCGGCGGCGTTCCAGGTCGGGCTGACCGCCCGGGACGCGACCAGGAAGTCCGAGGTGGTCCGGGCCAGCCGCAACCCGTAGAAGCCGATGCCGACGGTGACCAGCGTGACGGCGACGATCGCCGGGACCACGTACCCGTTGGACATCAGCGTTCCGGCCGTCGGATCAGGTCGACGAAGTCCTGCTCGTTGCGTTCGGCCAGCCGCACGTACGCCCAGCCGACCACGATCAGGAACGGGAAGGAGACCACGCCGAGCAGCAGCCACGGCAGGTTGACCCCGAGCACCGTGATCCGGCCGACCGAGGGCGCGATGGCGAACAGCCACGGCAGGCCGCCGAGCCCGATCATCACCAGCAGGCTGAGCCGCAGCGCGAGCGAGAGCTGGGCCCGCATCAGTCCCTGCACCAGCGTCTCGCCGACCGGGGTCTGCTGGGTGAGTTCGGAGCGGGTGCGATCGGCCGGGCTGCCGGCCCGGGAGACCTCGGCCAGCACGATCCGGGTCCGCTTCGGCGTGCGGGCCGGCTGCGGGCTGTCCGGCTGCCGGGGGACGGGCGGCGACGACGCGCGCGGACCGGGAACCGGGACGGCCTCGACGGGCCGCCCCGGTGGATGCTGTTCCTCGGCTCCGGTCACCCCCGGCAGTCTCGCCCGCTGAGCCGAATTGTCAAGAGCGCGCCGTTGCGCCCTGTGCACAACCTGTGGATAACGCCTCACGCCTGTGGAAAACCCGGTGGACGGCGCGGAGTCGTTGTGGACAACCGAACGGGGTGTCAGGGTGAGCCGATAGAGAGGAGGTGTGACAGTGACCAGCCCGGCACGGCCCGGCACCGGCGACGTCTGGACGGTGGACGACCTCCAGGACCTCCCCGAGGACGGCCAGGACTACGAGATCTTCGACGGGAGCCTGCTCGTGTCCCCACACGCCGACGTCCGGCACGGCGCGATCGCCAACCGTCTCCGCCGGCTCCTCGACCGGCAGGCTCCACCCGGTCTGCTCGTCGGGCAGGACGTCGGCGTCAGCGCGAAGCGCTCCTCCTACTTCGTGCCGGACGTCTTCGTCGCTCGCGAGGAGGCCCTGGAGCGTGGCGGCCCGGCCCTCGCCCCGGCCGACGTGCTGCTCGTGGCCGAGGTCGTCTCGCCCGGCAACGCCGGTCGTGACCTGGTCCTCAAACGCCACGAGTACGGCGTGGCCGGCATCGCGCGTTACTGGCTCGTCGAGCCGCGCAAGGAGACCCTGACGGTGCTGGAGAACGTCGACGGCCGCTACCGCGAGGCCGCGGTGCTGTCGACGGCCGACGTGTACCGCGCCGACCAGCCGTTCGCGCTCGTCCTGCCGGTCGCCGAGATCTTCTGAGCGCCCTGCTCCAGCCCCGGCGTCAGCCGAGTCCCACCCGTACCGGGTTCGCTGTCGCCGAGCCCAGCCAGGTGTGCGGGTTGCCGAACCAGCACCAGCCGAGCTTCGGCGCGCCCTGACTGATCCACAGCGCCGGCACCCGCCGGTCGCCGCAGCGCGAGCCCACGAGGGAGAAGCACCTGTTGCTCGCCAGCGCCTCCGGGTACAGCGTGACGAACGCCAGGCCCTCGTCGATGGTGATCGGCAGCCGGTCCTTCGCGGTCATGTCCTCCAGCGCGGCCGACGGCGCCACGTTGCGGTACTCCTCGCCCCGGTCCACGTCGAAGAGCAGGTACGCGGGGCCGGGCGGCACCTCCAGCTCCTTGATCGGGTGGAACGCCGGCAGGTCGTCGGCGGGGAAGTTCCGGTCGAGGACGCCGGGCTTGCGCTTGCCGGCGAGCGTGGTGAGCGCGATCCGTTCCGGCACCGGCACCAGTTCCCGCGTGGTCACCAGCAGGAACGGCACCCGTCCCTCGGTGGGGCCGCTCAACCCGGCCGCCCCGGTGAGCGCGGCGTCGCGCAGCGGGGTGAGCTGGGCGCGGAACGCCTCCTCGGTCTGCCCGGCGAGCGCCGGATAGCCGAGCAGGACGAGGCGGTCGAGCTGGCTGTCGAATTCTGCGGCGGCGTCGAAGCGGTCGTCGGACATGTGGTCCTCCACCCTGTCGTACGGTCTGCCGTACATTGTACGTCAGCCCTGCCGGGCGGCCCGTCCCTCAGCGACTCCAGTCCTGCTTCGCCGCGCGTACCAGCTTGTCCTTCAGCTCCCGGGTGTGCCGCCGGCTGACCGGCAGCTCGGAGCCGTCGATCACCACCACGTAGCCGGAGTTCACCAGCCGCAGCTCCGCGATGAGCCGCAACTGCACCAGGTAGGAGCGGTGGATGCGGACGAACCCGGCGTCGGCCCAGCGCTCGGCGAGCGTCGCAAGCGAGACCCGGACCAGATGCGACCCCTCCGCCGTGTGCAGGCGCGCGTAGTCCCCCTGCGCCTCCACCCACCGCACCGCCGAACGGGGCAGCATCCGGGTGGTGCCGGCCAGCTCGATCGGGATGGTCGGGTCCTCCTCCGCCCGCGCCAGCGCGGCCGGGTGTGACGGCACCACCCGGGCGCCGATCACCCGGCGCAGCGACTCGGCCAGCCGCTCGGCGCGTACCGGCTTGCGGACGTAGTCGGTGGCGCCCAGGTCGAACGCGTCCACCGCGCCGTCGTCGTACGCGGTGACGAACACGATCGCCGGGGGCCGGGCGAACCGGCGCAGCACCCGTGCCAGCTCCATGCCGTCCAGCCCCGGCATCCGGATGTCGAGGAACACCACGTCCACGTCGTCGTCCCGGAGCACCCGCAGCGCCTCGGTCGCGTCCCCCGCCGTGTGCAGCCGGGCCACCCGGGGATCGGCGCGCAGGTGGTACGCCAGCTCGTCCAGCGCGGGCGGCTCGTCGTCCACCGCCAGCACACGCAGGAACCCGGTACCGGGCGTGGTCACGAGGAAACCCGTACGCCGGGGTGGAACTTCGGCACCCGCATGCTCACCTTCGTACCCGAGCCGAGGCCGGTCTCGACGACCAGGCCGAACCCGTCCCCGAAGGCCGACCGGAGCCGTTCGTCGACGTTCGAGAGGCCGACGTGCTGCCCCGGGTCGTCGGCCGGGTCGCTGCCCGCCCCGGAGACCTCGGCGATCCCGGCGGTCAGCGTCGTCGGATCCATCCCCACCCCGTCGTCCTCCACCGTGATGTGACACTCCGCGCCCGCGTCCCGGGCCTCGATGCTCACCATGCCGGTGCCCGGCTTGCGCGACAACCCGTGGCGGACCGCGTTCTCCACGAGCGGCTGCAGGCAGAGGAACGGCAGCGTCACCGGCAGCACCTCGGGGGCGATCTGAAGACGCACCTGGAGCCGCTCACCGAACCGCGCCCGCTCGATGGTCAGGTAGCGGTCGATCGAGCGCAGCTCCTCGGCGAGCGTGGTGAACTCGCCGTGCGCCCGGAACGAGTAGCGCGTGAACTCGGCGAACTCCAGGATCAACTCCCGGGCCCGCTCCGGGTCGGTACGCACGAACGAACCGATCGCGGTGAGCGCGTTGTAGATGAAGTGCGGGCTGATCTGGGCGCGCAACGCGCGCACCTCGGCCCGGGCGAGCCGCTCCCGCGACGACTCCAGCTCGGCGAGGGCGAGCTGGTCACCCGCCCAGTGCGCGGTCTCCAGCGTGGCCTGCACCAGACCCGGGGCCGGCCGCTCGCCGGCCACCGCCACCAGCGCGCCGACCACCCGGCCGTCCGCGCGCAGCGGCGCCACCACCGCGCCGCGGACCGGGCAGTCGACCAGGTCGCAGCGCAGCTCCGACTCGCCCAGCACTGTGGAGCGCCCGCTGCCGACCGCGCGCCGGGCCGCCGCGACCAGCTGGTCACCGTGGTGCGCGCCCTGCCCGTCCACGGCGAGCAGCGTGTCCCGGTCCGTCAGCGCCAGCCCGGCCGCGCCCACCAGGGCCCGCAGATGGCGTACGGCCTTCGCCGCGTCCGCGGCGGTCAGCCCGGCGCGCAGCGGCTCGGCGGCGAGCCCGGCGGTGTGCAGCACCTCGTACGTGGCCCGCTGCGTCGCCGTGGCGATGCCCCGCCGCCCACGCAGCCGCAGTACCGCCCAGAGCGCCGCGGCCAACGCGGTGACGAGCGAGACCACGGCGAAGACGGCGGAGAGGTTGCCACCCACGCAGCGATCCTGCCGGGTGCCGTGCCCTCGGCGCTAGTACGCGCCCTTGCGGGCCAGCACCACGCCCACTGTGCGCCACAGGATGCTCAGGTCGTACGCCAGCGACCAGTTGTCGACGTAGTAGAGGTCGAGCCGGACCGCCTCGTCCCAGGACAGGTCGGAGCGGCCGGACACCTGCCACAGCCCGGTCATGCCCGGCCGAACCAGCAGCCGGCGCCGGACGTCGCCCAGGAAGTCGCCGTCGTCGGCGGGCAGCGGGCGCGGGCCGACGAGTGACATCTCGCCCCACAGCACGTTGATCAACTGGGGTAGCTCGTCCAGCGACGTGGCCCGCAGGAAGCGGCCCACCGGGAAGACCCGGGGGTCCTGCTTCATCTTGAACAGCATGCCGTCGGTCTCGTTCCGGTCGACCAGACCGGCCAGCCGCTCCTCGGCGTCCACGTACATGGTCCGGAACTTCCAGACCCGGAACGTCCGCCCCTCGTGCCCGACGCGGGGCTGGCGGAAGAAGACCGGCCCGGGGTCGGAGATCCGGATGGCCAGGGCGATGGCGGTGAAGAGTGGGACCAGCATCAGCAGGCCCAGCCCGGCGGCGACCCGGTCCATCAGATTCTTGACCAGCAGCGCCGGCCCGGACAGGGTCGGCTCCTCGACGTGCAGCAGCGGCAGGCCCTCGATCGGGCGGATGTGCACCCGCGGGCCGGCGATGTCGGTGAGCTGGGGCGCGACCACCAGGTCGACGCCGGAGCCCTCCAGCTGCCAGGCCAGCCGGCGCAGCTCGCCCGGCTCGGCGCTGGCCGAGCCGCAGACCGCGATGGTGTCGCCGCCGACCTCACGCACCAGCGCGAGCACGTCGCGGCCCGCGTACACCGGCACCGGGGTCTCCAGGCCGCGGGCGGCGGCGTACCCGTCGGTGAGGTGGATGGCCACCGGCACCAGGCCGACGGACGGGTGCCGGGTGACTGTGGTGTAGACCTCCAAGCACTCCGGCAGCGTGCCGACGAGCACCATCCGGTGCCCGGCGTGCCCGAACCGGCGGCGCAGTCCGTGCAGGGCGGCCCGGGCGATCATGCGGCCGAGCAGGATCAGCAGCATTGCGCCGAGCAGCGCGAAGCCGACAGTCCACCGGGACAGGGAGTAGGTCTTCGTGGCGAAGGCGATGAACGAGACCGCCGCCGCCACCGCCACGCCGGCCCGGATCACCCGCTTGAACTCGTCCGGGCCGAGCCCCAGGTAGCGCCGGTCGTAGGCCCGGTTACCCCACAGGAAGAGCAGCCAGCCGAGCGGCAGGAGCACAAACGCCACGGTGTAGAACCAGGCTTGCGGCGAGTTGCGGAAGCCCGAGTCGGCCTGCTCGAAGATCTGCACGGCCAGGAAGCTGGCCAGAGCCGCCGCGCCGAAGTCGAGCAGCAGCAGGAACAGGATGTAGGGCCGGTGCCACCGGGAGACCCGGCGCCGAGCGCGGGCCCACGCCGACCGGGGTACGCCGTTGTGCGACGGCGGAGTCGGCGGCTGGATCTCAAAGCTGTCGACGTGCCGCACGCTCTTGCTCCGGCCTCTGTCGGTTACCGGGCGCTGGAGGCTTGTCGTCACCTCAACCCATGTCCTCCCGCATGACCCGCACCCTCACTCGCCGTAAGGACCCGGGTCGCTCACCGTCCCAGTCTCCCACGCGGGCCCGACCCGGACCGACCCCCGCGAAGAAGCCGTGCCGCTGGTGCTCGGTGAGATCTGGCCGGCTCCGAATCAGTTGTGAAGCCGGGGACCGAGCCACTATACCGATGGATGACCACTCGGGTAGAGGGGCGGACCGGGACCTTCGGCGATCCCGGGCCGATTCCGCTCAGTAATCACCGGGTGTCGTCACTCACCGTACGAGACGGGACAACCTTCGGTCAGCCAGCGGCTTCCCGCCCGTCTGGCAGGTGGGGCAGTACTGCAGGCTCGAATCGGCGAACGAGACCTCCCGCACCGTGTCGCCACACACCGGACACGGAAGGCCCTTACGGGCGTGCACCTTGAGGCCCGAGCGCTTCTCGCCCTTCAGCTCCGCCGCCCGCTGCCCCATCGATCGGCGTACCGCGTCGCCGAGGACGGTCCGGGTGGCCGCGTGCAGACCGGCGAGCTGGTCGTCGGTGAGCCGGTCGGTGATCGCGAACGGCGACAGCCGCGCCGCGTGCAGGATCTCGTCGGAGTACGCGTTACCCACCCCGGCGAGCACCGACTGGTCGGTCAGCACGCCCTTGACCTGGCCCCGGCGGCTGCGCAGCCGCTCGGCGAAGGTCGGCAGGTCCGCCTCCAGCGCGTCCGGCCCCAGCTTCGCCACGCCCGGCACCAGCGCCGGGTCGGTGACCAGATAGGCGGCCAGTTTCTTCTGGGTGCCCGCCTCGGTCAGGTCGAAGCCGGAGCCGTCGCCGAGGCGTACCCGCACCGCGATCGGGCCCTTGCCGGGCCGCAGCGGGGTCGCCGACGGGAACGCCTCCCGGTAGTGCAGCCAGCCCGCCCGGGCCAGGTGGACCACCAGGTGCAGTCCCTCGTCGAACCGGACATCGAGGAACTTGCCGTACCGGCCGGCGCCGGTGACCGTGCGGCCGGCGACAGTGCTCGGCGGCGGATCGTACGTCTTCAGCGCGCTGATCGCGGCGACCTCGAACCGCTCGACGCGGCGGCCCACCGCACGCTCGCGCAGGTAACCGGCGAGCGCTTCCACCTCCGGAAGTTCGGGCACCGTTCAACGGTAGCCTTCTTTCCCGTGAGAATCGTGGTGGCGCACAACCGGTACCGGGAAGCCCAGCCCTCCGGCGAGAACACCATCGTCGACGCGGAGATCGCCCAGCTCACCGCCGCCGGCGTGGAGGTGCTGCCGTTCCTGCGCAGCTCCGACGAGATCCCGTCGATGTCCAAGCCGGCCAAGGCGCTGCTGCCGATCTCGCCGATCTGGGCACCGAAGGCCCAGCACGACCTGGACCGCCTGCTCACCGCGCACCGGCCGGACGTGCTGCACCTGCACAACCCGTACCCCCTGCTCTCGCCCTGGGTGGTGCGGACCGCGCACAAGCGCGGGGTGCCGGTGGTGCAGACAGTGCACAACTACCGGCAGGTCTGTTCCTCCGGCCTGTACTTCCGGGACGGCGTGATCTGCCAGGACTGCCGGGGCCGGGCGCTGGGCGTGCCGGCGATCGTGCACCGCTGCTACCGCAACTCGCGGGCGCAGAGCGCGCTGATGGCCACCACGCTCGCCGTGCACCGGCCGACCTGGAAGTCGGTGGACCGGTACATCGCGCTCACCACGGCAGTCGCTGATCATCTGCGCGACTACGGCATCCCGGACGAGCGGATCGTGGTCAAGCCGAACGCGGTGCCCGACCCGGGCACCCCGGCACCGGCCGGGAACGGCTTCCTCTTCATGGGGCGGCTCAGCCCCGAGAAGGGCCTGGACCTGCTGCTCGCCGCCTGGCGGCGGCATCCGGTGGGCGCGCTCGGCCCGCTGCGCATCGCCGGCGACGGCGAGCTGCGCCCGCTCGCCGAGGCGGCCGCCGCCGAGCGGCCCGACGTGCTCTACCTGGGCCAGCTCGACCGCTCCGGGGTACGCGCGGCGCTGGCCGACAGCTCCGTGGTGCTGGCCACCTCCACCTGGCACGACGTGCTGCCCACCGTGATCATCGAGGCGCTGGCGGCCGGCCGGCCGGTGCTCGGCACCGCGCTGGGCGGCATTCCGTACCTGGTGGGCGCGGACAGCCCGCGCGAGCCAGCCGGTACCGGCCCGGCCGAGGTGGCCACCGCGGCGCCGGGTGACGGGCGGGTTCCGCTGCCGGTCGGGGTGCAGCGCGGCGAGGCCGGCTGGGTGGTGGCGCCGGAGGCCGACGCGCTGGCGGCGGCGCTGCCACTGGCCGCTGCCGAGGCGACCGCGCTGGCCCCGGCGGCCCGCAGCCGCTACGAGCGCACGTTCCACCCCGACGTGATCACCAAGCGCCTGATCGACGTGTACGCCGGCCTGGCCGCCCCCGGAGGCCGTCCCGCGCGCTGAGCCCAGGTGTGTGCTGAGCCCAGGTGTTAGGAAGGGCCCCTTTTTATGCACGAGGCGTTAAGAAGGGGCCCTTCCTTACCGCAGGGAGGCGCGGGCGGAGAATGCGATGCTCGCCAGCAGGAAGCCGCCGTTGACGATCGTGAACGCGACCATCACCCAGAACGCCAGCGCGGGCGCGAAGGCCAGCACCAGGCCGGCCACGAAGATCACCGCGCCGTAGTCGCGAACCAGCTTGACCAGGCGTACCGGCAGCGAGGTCGAGGTGACCATGCTCGCCGCGTTCGGCCCGGACTGCATCACCGAGGTCACCAGGTTGACCATCCAGGTGCCCGCGAACACCGCCACCAGCCAGACCGGCGTGGACGGGCGCTGCGCCACGGCTGTCGCGCCGATGGCCGCGACGAGCGCGATCTGGGCGGCCACGTCGCAGAGCACGTCGATCCGGGCGCCGGCCGCGCTACCCTGACCGGTCACCCGGGCGAGCTGCCCGTCGGCGCAGTCCAGCGCGTACGCGATCTGCCACGCGACCAGCGCGAACAGCCCGACCGCCCAGGCCGGTACGGTGCCCGCGGCCACGTCGTCGGCGAGCGCCACCACGGTCACCGAGGCGGCCAGCCCGAGCACCAGGTTGGCCAGCGTCAGCGCGGTCGGGCGCAGCCCCAACCGCTGGGCCGCAAGCGCGAACGCGGCCCCGATCCACTGGCTGATGGACTCGCTGAACAGGCCGCCTCCCCGGTTGACCCGGTGGAAGTCGGCGACTGTGGGACGGGGCTCAGCCAATGTGGTCGCGGAGGGCACCGGCGTAGTCTGCCAGCCGCTCCCGCGTCTCGGTAGCGGACATCGCGAGGTGTTCGAGGATGGTGTAGCGGTCCGGCCGGGTGGCGGGGGCGAACTGCACCGCCTCCACGAACTGGTCGTCGGTCAGCTCGACCTCGGCGGGCAGCCGGGGCAGCCCGTGCCGGGCCAGGCAGGCCGCCATCTCGGCGAACCGGCGCTCGTCGCCGCGCAGGTACGTGCAGAACAGCGCGCCGAGCCCGGCCAGCTCGCCGTGCGAGGCGGTGCCGGGGAACAGCGCGTCGATCGCGTGCATGATCTCGTGGCAGCCGCCGCTGCACGGCCGGCTGGTGCCCTCGATCGCCATCGCCAGGCCACTGGAGATCAGCGCGTCGGCGAGCACCGTGACGAAGCCGTCGTCGCTCATGTCGCCCGGGTGGTTGAGCACCGCCTCGGCGCCGGCGCGCGACAGCGAGGCGGCCAGCCCGTCGACCCGCTCGCCGCGTACCCGCCGGGCCAGTTCCCAGTCGGCGAGCGCGCTGATGTTGCTGATCACGTCGCCGATGCCGGCCCGGTTGTGCCGTTCCGGCCCGGCCTCCACGAAGTCCAGGTCGACGATCACCGCGATCGGGATGTGCACGCCGTAGGAGCCCTTCAGGCCCTCGGTGATGAGGCTGGCCACCGGGGAGGCGATGCCGTCGTTGGCGAGACTCGTCGCCACCGAGACCATCGGCAAGCCGCGCCGGGTCGCGGCGTACTTGGCCACGTCGATCGTCTTGCCGCCGCCGATGCCGACCACCGCGTCGTACGACCGGCTGCGCAGCTTCGCTCCCAGGTCGTCGGCGGCGTCCAGCGTGCCCCCGGCGACTGTGAACACGTCAGCCGAGCGCAGCGACGGCCGGATCAGCTCGGCGATCCGCTCGCCCTGCCCCGGCCCGACCACCACGGCGACGTCACCACCGGCGGAGATCCGGCCGTCGGAGAGGATCGCCGCCAGGTCGGCCACCGCTCCCCGCCGCACGTCGATGTGCAGCGGGGTGAGGACGCTGCGGGCTAGTAGCGGCACGCGATCTCCCGCGCCCGGGCCAGATCGGCGTGGTTGTCGACCTCGACCCAGGAGACGTCACCGATCGGGGCCGCCCGCACCTCGCCACCGCGCTCGGCGAACTCCTGGTAGCCGTCCTCGTAGTAGAGGTTCGGGTCGCGCCGCCAGGTCGCCTCCAGCGCGTCGGCGAGCGGCTCGGCCACCTGCGGCTCGATCAGCGTCGCGCCGATGTACTCGCCGTACGCCTCGCCCGGGTCCATCAGCTTGGTGATCCGGGTGAGCTGGCCGGCCGCGTCGAAGGTGGTCTTCATCTCCTCCTCGGCCAGCGGCTTGAGCGTGTCCACGGCGAGCAGGATGCCCGGACCGCGCTCGGCCAGCAGCGTCTTCTCCACGCTCACCGGGTGCACGGTGTCGCCGTTGACGAGCAGCACCCCCCGGGAGAAGTACTCGCGCGCCAGCCAGAGCGAGTACGCGTTGTTCCACTCCTCGGCCTTGTCGTTGTGCACCAGGGTGAGCGTGACGCCGTACTTCTCCTCCAGGGCGGCCTGGCGCTGCCGCACCGCGTCGGCCGCGTAGCCGACCACGATCACGACCTCGTTCAGCCCCACCTCGGCGAGGTTGCGCAGCGCGATGTCGAGGATGGTGGTCTCCCCGTCGACCGGCACCAGGGCCTTGGGCAGGGTGTCGGTGTACGGCCGCAGCCGGCGCCCCGCTCCCGCGGCGAGCACCATCCCGATCATGCCGACACGCTTCTCTTCTCGACCCGATTCCACAGGGCGAGGATATCGCCGGGCGCCGACCGGCAGTGGTTCAGCCCGTCAGCCCGATCGAGCGCAGCGCCGCGAACCCGTCCTCGGCGATCCGCCGGATGAGCCCGTCGTTGACGTCCCGGTGCTCGTCGAGCAGCGCGACGTCCGACTCCGCCAGCCAACGGAACTCGGTGTGCTTGCCGGCTTCCAGCCGGGGCCGGCTCAGGTCGCCGTCCACCCGGACCAGGAAGTCGGTCTCCACCCGGGCCAGCCCGTCGTCGGCGGTGTAGCGGTATTCGCCGACCAGGCCGAGCACGTGCGACACGGACCAGCCGGTCTCCTCGGTGACCTCCCGGCGCAGCGCGTCGTCGATCTCCTCACCCGGTTCGAGGTGGCCGCCGACGATGTCCCAGCAGTTCGGGAAGAGGCGTCGGTCGGGAGATCGGCGTTGGATGAAGATGCGGCCGTCGTCGTCGACGATCAGCGCGCCGGCGCAGCGCAGGGGCTCTCGGGGCACCCTCCGACAGTAGCCATCCGCACCGTTTCCGGCGATGCCCGTCCTTGTCCCGGTGCGTATCGAGGGCTCACCATGTCCGTACTCAGTCGCCGTCCCACAGGGGTGATGTGTGATGCAGGTACGCGAAGCGATGTCCAGCGAGGTACTCGTGGTCGGGCCGGAGCACACGCTCCGGCAGGCGGCCCGGATGATGTCGGCCCGCGGTGTCGGGTCGGCGGTCGTGATCGACCCGGACTCCGAGGGGGTCGGGATCATGACCGAACGCGACGTGCTGAAGGCGATCGGTGCCGGGCTCGACCCGGATGTCGAACGCACCGGCGCGCACCTGACCTGGGACGTCGTCTACGCCGGCCCGGACTGGACGATCGAGGAGGCCGCCGCGGCGATGGCCCGGGGCGGATTCCGGCACCTGGTCGTGCTCGACGGGCGTGAGGTGGCTGGAGTGATCTCGGTACGCGATCTGATGCGGGTCTGGGCGGGGCGGCAGGCGCCGACCCGGAGCTGAACCGGCCCGGCGCGACGGGCGCCGGAACGGGCGATGGCCCGGCCGATACCGGCCGGGCCATCGTCGTATCTGTTCTGTTTCGGTCGCGCCGCCCGTCAGGGGCCGACGAAGACCGAGGTGCCGCGCCAGTCCACGTCGTCGACGCTCGGGCCGCTGCGCACCGTGGCGGTACCGGTCGGCACGCCGTCGGACCACGCCATCGACGCGAGGTTGCCGGTGCTCCGGGAGACGACGTAGAGCGTGTCGCCGTCCAGGAACAGGCCGCCCGCGTCGGCGAAGCCGGTGGTGCCGGTGACCGTGTTGCGCTCGGCGCCGACGGTGCCGGTGTCCGGCGCGAACCCGCGCCAGAAGAGCGTGCTCTGACCGGCCAGCGAGTAGTAGATCCGGCCGCTCTTGTAGAACATCGCCGTCACGTTCGGCAGTTCGGCGGAGAAGTTGCCGGTCATGCCGGCGTAGGTGGAGCCCTCCGGCGCGGAGCCGGTGACGACCAGGTCCCACTTCGCGTCGTGGTACGGGTCCAGCTTCTTCGCGGTGCCGAACTCGGTGCCGTCGAACGAGCGCTTGTAGAGGTCGCCGCCGACGCCGTAGAACAGGTCGCCGCCGACCCAGAACGCGCCCTTGACGGTCGACCAGCCGGTGTTGTCGCCGTTCGGCACCGACATCGCGTTGCCGACCGAGGACGCGCCGTCGTACGTCCGCTTGGTGATGCTGTCCACGGTGGTGGACGGCGGCACCGGCGGCAGCTTGACGATCTCGATGGCCTGCACCAGCGGGTTCTCCAGGACGCGACCGAAGTCGATGTCGATGTTGCCGTCACTGGTGACCGGGAACGCCCGCATGGTGCCCCGGTTGGTGGCGCCGATCGCCGTGATCGGGTCGAAGTTGCTCAGCTTGAGCACGCCGTCGATGCTCACGTTGAACTTGCGCTTGCCGGCGGTGGCGGTGCCGGCGTAGCGGTTGGCCAGGTAGAGCCGCACCTGCACCGGCGTGCCGGCCGGAACCGGGAAGTCCCACTGCATGTCCGGCGCGGTCGACTCGTCCCACCGCTCCGAGTTGAACAGCTCGACCGGCGTGCCGGACGGCACGGTGGCGTCGAGCGCGGCGTTGGTGGTGTAGCTGGTCACCTGGCTGCCGGTGTTGTGGTAGGTGCTCGGCGCGGTGGCGGTGTCCGCCGCCCAGGCCGGGCCACTGGGCGCGGCCATCTGGTCGCCGCCGGCGTTGACCCGGTAGAGCACGTCCGAGGCGTCCGGCGTGGGCGCGGTCTTGACGATCTCGATGCCGTGGACCAGCGGGTTCTGGACCACCCGGGCGAAGTCGATGTCGACCACGCCGTCGCTGACCAGGGAGATCGACTGCATGGTGCCGCGGTCGGTGCCACCGGCGGCGACGACCGGGTCGAAGTCGTTCAGCTTGAGCACGCCGTCGACGCTGACGTCGAACTTGCGGTTGCCCGGCTTGCTCGTGCCGGACCAGCGGTTGGCCATGTAGATCCGGACGTCGATCCGGGTGCCGGCCGCGACCGGGATGTCCCACTGCATGTCCGGCGCGGTCGCCTCGTCCCACCGCTCCGAGTTGAACAGCGTGGCCGGCGTGCTCGCCGGCACTGTGGCGTCGAAGGCCGCGTTCGTCGTGTACGTCGTCACGCTGTTGCCGGTGTTGTGGTACGGGCTCGGCGACGCCTCGCTGTCGGCGGCCCAGTCCGGCCCGCCGTCGGTGGCCGGGATGGCCGGACCACCGGCGTTGACCCGGTAGAGCACCTCGGTCTGCGCCGCGCGACCGGCCTGGTAGACGTTGCCCGGCAGGCCCTTGGTGCTTGTCGAGTGCGGTGCGTTGCCGCCGGCCAGCGGGAAGAAGGCGAGCCGCTTGCGCTGGTAGTCGAAGTCGCCGATGTACTCCTGGTCGCTGCCCAGCCAGAGCCCTTCCGGGGTCACCAGCATCTCGGTGACGCCGTAGCCGCGCGGGTGGCGGCCCGGGTTCCAGGACAGCGGCAGGCCGCTGACCGGGTCGAGGGCCGCGATGCTGGCACGCGGCACCGCACCCGGTCCGGCCTTGTCCCGGGCGAGCGGGTTGTTCGACCAGCGGAAGTGGCCGCCGACGTAGATGGCCTTCTCGCTGATGCCGACGGAGAGGAAGGTGTCGCCGCCGCTGAAGTTCGTCCAGGTCGGCTTCTGGCCGGCGCCGGTGGCGTCGGTCTCCCAGCGGGCCGCGGAGTCGCAGAGCGTGCCGGGGTAGGACGCGCCGGTGGTGACCACCACGAAGTACTTGCTGTCCGGGGAGAACTGCACGTCGCGTACCCACGAGTCGAACGCGGTGTACTTGCAGGCCGCGGAGTAGCCGTCGGTGTTCCAGTCGGCGACGGTGGCCGAGTTGGCGCCCAGGTTGATCCGCACGATCTGGTCGTGCACGACGCCGTCGGCCTTCTTGAAGTTGCCGATCACCACGAGGTGCTTGCCGTCCGGCGAGACGGTGAACTTCTCCACGCCGACGCCGGCCGAGGCCCCGTTGTTCGTCGGGGTCCAGTTGTGGTTCTCGGTGAGCGACACGGTGAGGTAGTCGTCCACCGCGCCGGTGGTCGGGTTCAGCGAGGCGAGCCCGTTGCGGGTGATCGTCGCGGTCGCCGTGGTGAAGATGCCGCCGACGAGCAGGTGGCCGTCGACGAGCGCGATGTCGTTGACGGTGCCGTTGAACGCCGGGCCCTTGAAACCTTCGACGGGCGTGCCGTCGGCGACGTTCAGCAGCGCCAGCTTGCGGAAGTTCTTGTCGCCGACCTTGTTGAACTTGCCGGCCACGTAGACAGTGCCCGGGGTCGGGCCGGCGATGACGGCGGTGACGTCATTGTCCAGCACCGGCGCGAACGCATTGTCGATCTTGCCGGTGGCCTTGTCGAAGGCGAGCAGCCCGCGGCGGTCGACCGGGGTGGGTGAGGAACCCCGGTTCTGCGCGTTGGTGAACGAGCCGCCGACGATCACCTTGCTGCCGGCGTCGTGGATGGCCACCACGTTGCCGTCGTTGATGTTCGGCGTCTTGTCCGAGGGCACCTCGCCGACCATCGTGCTGTGGTCGGGCGCGGGCGCGGTGGCCGGCGCGGCGAGCGCCGGCACCGGTGTGAACAGGGTGGCGATGCCGAGTACGGCAGCGCCGAAGGCGGACACCGAGCGGTGTCTCAGGATCGAGGAAGCCACAGGCTACTCCGGGGGGAATACGTCGGAGGCGCTGCGATCGTGGCCGGTGCCGACTTGAGGCGGGGCGTCACTCGACCGACCGCAGACGTGAGAGCAATACCTTCTCGCATTCGCCGGTCGCGCGTCCACCCGGGATCGGCCTTTTTGGCCGAGGAAACGGCCCGGGTCACACGAAAAGACGAGCGACGATCACTCGCCGGACACGGAGGGTTGCCCTGAGGAGACACTCAGGTCGGGCATCGGTGGCTGGAAGTACGGATCCGTCGCCATTTCCCGGAAGACCTTCTCGCTCTCCGGGTCGTCGCCGAACGTGCTGTCGTAAATCGGCTTCTGCGTCTGCCGCGCCGCGAAGTAGACCGCCGCCTTGATCTGCGGGTGCTTCTTCAGGTACGGCCCGACCTCGCGCATCCAGTCGGCCCGCTGGCCCGGACGCCCGTCCTGGGTCAGGCCGTACTCGCCGATGATGACCGGCCGTGGGTGCTTCTTGGCGAACGCCATGAAGTGGTCCATGCGGTTGGAGAAGCTGTTCCACTCCGGGCTGGGATAGACGTCGGCGCAGAGCCAGTCGACCTGGTCGTCACCGGGGTAGTAGGCGGCGGCCCGTCGCTGCGGCTCGGCGAAGCCGTCCGCGTGCGGGCACCACACCCAGGCCGCGTTGGTGACGCCCATCTCCGTGAAGATGCCGCGGACGTGTTTCCATGCGGCGACGTAGTCCTCCGGTGAGTGCATGCTCGCGGCCAGGTTGGGCCGGTCCATCTCCCACCGGTAGCGCAGCAGCACCGGAACGCCGAACTCCTTGACGTCCCGCGCGCGTTCCCGGATCAGCGTGTCGTAGGTGCCGCTGACCGTCGAGCGGGTGTCGGTGCCCTGCCAGGAGATCATCTGGAGCTTGCCCCGGGCCTGGAACGCCCGCTCGCTGGCGCCCGGGAACGGCTCGTTCCACTCGTGGAACATGTGCGCGATGGCGAGCGTGCCGCCGGCGGCCCGGTTGAACTCGTCGAACGCGGCGGCCCGCCCGGTGGCGGTGTGGTACTGCGGCTTGACCCAGGTGCCGAGCCAGGCCCCCTGCTCCGGCGGCTCCGGCCCCCGTCCGGTGGTGCGGACCGGCGCGGTCCGCGGCGTCACAGTCGGTGGGGGCGGCGCCGCGGTGGTCCCCTCGTCGGACCGATCGGAGCCGATCTCGCAGGCCGTCACCGCCGGCGCCAGCAAGGCCAGGCCCAGCACGGCAGCCATCGTCAGTCGTAACCGTCGTACCACCGCAACCTCTCCCCAGGACGGTCGCCGGCACGGTGTGGGCCCTGACGGATCCGCGTCAGCGGAGAGGCACGCCGGGCCGGGCGGGCGACCCCTGGCACTCTACCCGGGGAGGCGCGCTCAGGCGGGGTAACCGAGCTCGGTCAGCAGCGGGCCGGCCTGGTCCAGCACGTCGGTCAGATCCTTTTCGGTCAGTCGCTGCCGCCAGCGTCCCACCGAGCCCGGCCGGGCCTTGGCGAAGCGGGCGTGCAACGCCGCCCGGCCGGCCGGGTCGCGTACCTCAAGGAAGTCGGCGACCACCTCGGCGGCCTCCGCCGGCCGGGTGACGACGTCCTCGTAGCGCAGGTGGCGGACCCGGTCCGCGGGCAGCTCGGCGAGCTGGGACAGCGCGCTGCCGGTGAAGCGCCGCCACATCCAGGCCGACCGGCCCAGGTCGGAGACCCGGGTGAACTCCTCGCGCCGCTCCGGCTCCACCCAGAACCTCGGCGCGGCGCCCCACGGCGTACCGCCCCGGCCGCTGCGGCCGGTGCCCGTGGACGCGGCGTTCAGCCAGGGCTGCTCGGCGTGCGACACCGCCACGTCCCGGCCGTCGCGGTAGACGTGCAGGAAGACCGCGTCCGGGAAGACCTCGGTCAGGAACGGCACGATGAAGCAGTTCTCCGGGTCCTTCTCGGCGAAGCGCAACCCGCCGTGCCCGGACGCGGCGAGCAGCGCGCCGTAGTAGCCGCGGAAGTAGCGGGCGGCCCGCTGCGGCGTCCAGCTTCCCTCGTAGACACAGCGGGCGACCGCCTTGGTCAGGCGCGGCTCGAAGTGGTACGACACGTCCGGCAGCGCGCCGACGCAACTGCCCAGGAACGTGGTGCCGGAACGCGGGGCGCCCAGGATGAAGATCGGGCGCTCCACCTTCAGCGTGAGGCGGCGGCTGCCCGCCTCCACCGGCCGTTCCAGCTCGCGGCGTTCCTTGCGGTCCGCCAGCAGGCCGACCGCGGCGAGCTTCGCGGCCTTCACGGTGGACAGGCCGGCGTGCGGGGCGAGGGGGGAGTCGCTGGTCATCGAAGGTCCCATCGGTGCGCAGGATCGGTCAGGACTGGGCGGCCGGGTCCGACCCGGCGCGGTTGCGGCCGCGGCGCAGGGCCCGCAGCGCGTCGAGGTTCAGGGTGCGCCGCCAGCGCCAGACACCCGCCACGTACGCGGCCAGGCCGACGGCGGTCACCAGCGCGAGCACCGGCGTCGTGGCGTCGAGCAGGCTCGCCGCGCCGAGCGGCAGGCCCAGCGCGACGACGGCGAGCGCCATCGCGGTACGGGTGCCGGCGCCGAACGGGTGCAGCCGCATCGACCACCAGAGCTGGGTCAGCGGCACCAGGTTGGTGACCAGGATCGAGACGGTCCAGGCCAGGGCCGCGCCGAGGATGCCGAACCGCGGGATGAGCAGCAGGTTGCCGACCACGTTGAGCACGGTGCCGGTCATCGCGTTGTAGAACGTCCACGCGGTGCGCCCGGCCATGTTGAGCACCATGTCGACCATGCCGCAGCCGGTGGCCAGCAGCATGGTCAGCGCCAGCAGCACCACGACCCGGCGGCCGTCGGCGTAGTCGCCTCCGAACAGCGCCAGCATCGGCGTGGCGAAGGCCGCGAAGATCAGGTACGCGGGCCAGGAGAGGATCACCAGCCAGCCGGTGGCGACCTGGTAGAGCTGGCCCGCCTCGGCCCGGTCGTTGCGGGCGAACGCGGCGGCCAGCCGGTGCTGCACCGAGCTGGACAGCGCGACGCTGGAGAGCTGGCCCAGCGCCAGGAACCGGGTCGCAGCCGTGTAGATGGCCGCCTCGGCCGGCCCACGCAGCGCGCTGAGCAGCACGATGTCCAGTCGCTGCACCACGATCGCGGCCAGGCTGCTGACCGCGCGGGGTCCGGTGAAACGCCAGAACGGCCCGGCCAGCTCACGCGCCGGCACCGGCCGGGCCACCTGGCGACCGGCCCGGCCGACGAGCCGGCTCAACCAGAACAGCGCGACCACGGCGGCGAGCAGGTACGGCACCACCCAGGCCAGCGGCAGCGCCACGGTGGCGGACAGGCCGAGCCAGGCGGCCACCGCCACGGCCAGGAACTGCACCAGCGTGCGACCGAGCCGCTCCACTGTGAGCAGCGGGCGCATCTGACCGAAGCCGCGGCAGGCGGCGAGCGCGTAGTCGTTGAGCGCGGCCAGCGGCACGAACGCCAGCAGGATGCGCAGCGCGGTCACCGCCTCCGGGCCGGCCTCCGGCATGGTGGCCCGGGCCAGCGCCGGCGCGGCCAGCCAGCCAGCCAGCCCGAGCAGCGCGCCCACGACCAGCACCGGCAGCAACCCGACCAGGATCGTGCCGCGGATCTGGTCGCGGCGGTCGAGCGTGCGCTGGCGGCTGACGAAGTAGACGGTGCCGACGTCGGTGCCGAGCCGGGCCGCCGACGCGGCGATCATGAACGCGCTGGTGGCCGCGAAGAACATGCCGGCCTCGCGGACCGACCAGCCCCGGGCGATGACGATGTTCAGGCCGAAGCCGGCCACCGCGGCCAGCCCGACCCCGACCAGGTTGGCGAAGCCCTGCCGGGCCGCGCCGCCGAGCCCCGCGCCCGGTCCGGGCGGCGGAGCGGTGAGCGTCGGGGTGCCGCCGGCGTCCGGCCGGGTCACCGCCGCCACGACGGCACGCGTCCCCACCACGCCGCCAGCCGCTCGTCGTACGGGGCGAAGTGGTCCTCCAGCCGGGCCCGCAGCTCCGTCGACATGGGCGAACGGGACCGCGAGTTGTGCTTGCCGAACGCGATGTCCGCCCAGCGGGGCAGCCCGAGGAAGTCGCAGACCGCGTCGAAGGACGGGCGCGGGTCGGCGAAGAAGTCGTCGCTGTCGATGACGTGCATCCGCTCCCGGCCGACGAGCGCCTCCAGCCGCTCCAGCTGCTCGATGTAGCGGCCCCGGGCCAGGTACGCGTTGTGCTGCAGGTGCTCGCTCGCGTACGCGGCCGAGCGGATCATCCGCTCCCGCTCGCCCGCGGTCCGCTGCTCCTCCAGGGCCAGCGCCCGCTCGAAGTCCGACTCGGTCTCGTAGCCGCGGGCCAGCTCGTGCGAGTGCGCCGAGTAGGCGCGCTCCACCGGGTCACGCAGCAGCACCAGCAGCTTCACCGAGGGCAGGTCCTTGGCGATCCGCTGCCCGGCCAGCGGGTGGAACATGTAGTACGGGCTGGACTCGCCGGTGATTCCGCGTACCCCGATCTGGGCCTTCACCGCGTCGGCCTTGGCCGTGGTGGGGAAGTGCCCGAGGTACCAGTTCATCCCCCGGTGGTAGTCCATGTCGAAGTAGTGCACGCCCTTGTGGTACGCGGGCGGCAGCACGCCGGGGTGCTGCGAGAGCGTCTTGAACAGCGAGGTGGTGCCGCAGCGCTGCGCCCCCACGATCAGGAATCCCGGCACCATCCGCGAGCCTGCGGTCAAGCGACCGACCGTCCGGCTCACCGACTTCACCGCGCGGAGCGCCTGCTCCCTGGCCACCGTCACGTCCCCACTCCTCACTCTCACCGGGCCCGGCGGGCCAGGTGTTCCTCCACGGCGGGCAGCAGCCAGGTGTCGACGTGCCCCAGTCGCGCACCTGCCTCCGCCTGCCGGTCGCGCAGGTAGCGCGCAGCCAGCTCCACCAGGTAGAGCACGGCGACCAGGTCGGCGTCCCCGGCCGCCTGGTCGAACGGCGCCAGCGTGTCCGCCGCGCCGGCGACGAGCGTACGCGCGGCCTCGACCGGTTCCACCCCGTCGTGGCTCATCGCGCCCTGCACCGCAAGGTGCAGCGCGTCGTACCCGGCCGGCACGTCCGCCTCGAACCGTTCCCAGTCCCAGACCAGCACCCGCCCGTCGGCGAGCACCGCGCTGTTGCCGCCGTTCCAGTCCCCGTGCCACGCGCCGAAGGCGACCACCGGGTCGGCGTCCGCGACGGACTTCAGCACCGCGCGCAGCCGCCCGGCCTCCGGCCGGGGCCCGAGCGCGTCCACCGCGGCGGTGAGTCGGGTCGCGTGCGAGCTGGCCGCCCACGGTTGCCGGCGTACGCCGAGGCAGCCGGCGACCGCCACCATGGCCGCGCGCTCGCCCGCCTGCGCGGCGGCCGGGGCGGCCCGGGGCAGCCGCACCGGCAGCGCCTCCTGCACGAGCAGCGCGTGCCCGTGCCAGTCGCCGTGGTGGCGTACCCCGGCCAGGACCACCGGGCCGAGCGGCACCTCGGCGAGTCGGCGCAGCGCGTCGGCCTCCGCGTGGACGAGCGCGCGGGTCAGCGGGTCGACGCCGAGTTTCGCGTACCCGAGGGCCCGGCCGTCCGGGGCGAGCAGTTGCAGCACCGGCTTGCGGTTCGCGCGGGCCGGCCCGATGTGCAGGCTCACCAGCGCCGGCTCGCCCAGCACCTGGGCCAGGTGCGCGTCCAGCCCGCCGCCGTCGACGACCAGCCGGTCGCGGAAGACCAGCGGCCCCAGACCGAGCCGGAACGCGGTGGCCAGGCCCTGCCGGACCAGCTTGGCCTTGCGGCCGACGGCCTCGGTGGAGTGCCGGACCGCGCTCGCCGCCGCCCGGCCGGAGCCGGTGGGCACGAGCAGCCGAGGGCGGGCCGCCGAGGGCACCACCACCCAGCCGGCGCCGCCGCGGCGCAGGCTGGGCTCGGCCGGCGCGGGCCAGATCAGCCCGGCCAGTTCACCGAGGTACGCGGCACGGCCGTCGCCGTCCGGGGGTACGCGGAACACCATCAGCGGTCACCGGTCGTTTCCAGTCGGGCCCGGAGCCCGGCGATCGTGCCCTGCGGTGGCGCGGGCGCGAGCGACCGGCGGATCCGGTCGTTGCGGGCCAGCAGGGCGACAGTGATCAGGGCGTAGGCGAGTGTTGCTTCCATCGCACCGTAGGTGAACTGGAAGAAGAGCATGAGGATGAGTACGAGCGTGCCGGCGATCCCGATGGCGCTGTGGTCGCGCCGGTAGCGCCAGATGCAGTAGATGAAGAAGGCGTTGTAGCAGATCGCGCCGATCCAGCCCTGCCCGACGAGCAGCGCCCAGACCTGGCCGTTGCTGCCCAGCTCCCGGTTGCCGCACTGCTTGCAGTCCTCGGACTTGCCGATGGCGATCGAGCGGTTGCTGCCGATCAGCGCCCGGTTGCCGCCGTAGCCGAGGACCGGCGAGTGGTTGGCCGCGGTGACCGCGCCCTGGGACAGCGTGGTCCGGATGTCGTCGCTGTGCCCGTTCTGCAGGCGTTCGTCGAAGGTGCGGCCGAGCGGGGTCGCGACGATCAGCACGCCGATCAGTCCGACCGCCAGGGCGAGCCCGCCGAGCACCACCATCCGGCCGCGCAGCGCGAGCCGCAGCGCCACGTACGCGGCGGCGATGCCGAGGCCGATCCAGAGGCCGCGGTTGAGGGAGTAGACGATCGGGAAGATCGCCGCCAGCGCGATGGCCACGCCGGCGGTGCGGCGCAGCGGCCTGCCCAGCACCACCCAGCCGACGATCAGCCAGACCAGCAGGATCGCCGTGTTCTGGCCCCACGAGTTCGTGTAGGTGAACGGCGCGGACGGGCGGGGCGAGCTGGCCTCCCCCTCGATCACCTGCTGCACCTGGGCGAACTTGATCTCCATGAGCGAGGTGACGTACGGGTGGCCGGCGATCGACTGCGGCAGGACGAACCGCAGCGGCGCGACGAACTTGAGGTTCGGGAAGAGCGAGCCGATCCAGCCGCCGAGCACGACGACCACGCCCATGAACCCGAACAGCCGCACCATCCGGCGCTGGGACAGCTCCCGCTCGCGCAGGTTGTAGACGTAGAGCATGGTCACGGTCATCGCGACGTAGTTGGCGAGCCGGATGCCCCAGCCGATGTACTTGCCGCTGCCGCCGGGCGGCAGCGTGTTCGGCGCGGTGAGGTCGAGGGTGAGCACGGACAGGAACACCCAGAGCAGCAGGATCAACCAGATCCCGAAGCCCGGCGGCACCCGGACCGGGCCGCGCTTGCGCATCTGCGCCACCATCGGCACCGCGAAGATGACGAACACGAAGCTCGACACCCCGAGCACCCACCACAGCGGGTACAGCAGGAAGACCGCGATCAGCGGCCATGCCGTCGGCAGCCGCCACGACCAGCCCTCCGGCCGTACCCGCACCGGGCGGAGGCGGTTCCCGCCGGGCGGCGACACCGCGGCGAGCGGAACCGACCCGCGCGCGGTACGGGGCGGGGTGGCGGTGCTCATTTCACGGAGACCTTGGCGGTGGTCGGCGCGTAGATCACCCAGGCGTTGCCGGGCTGCGGATGCAGGAGGTCGCCGCCGGTGTCGGCGAGCGTGCAGACCAGGGGCAGGCCGGGCTTGCGCCACCGGCCCTTGGCGCTGTTCGGCCCGGACACGGCGACCACCGCGCCCTCACCGAAGACGTTCGCCGAGGGCAGCGAGCGCGGGGACGGGTTGCGTACGTCGAGCGTGCGGTACTCCATCGTCAGCACGATGACGGAGGCGGCGGTCACGGTGACCTTGCCGATCTTGCCGGCCCAGACGGACTTCGCCTGGTCGTACCGCCAGACCATCGGCGGACCGCCGGAGACGGAGACGGTGAGTTCGGTGGCGGGGGCGAGGTCGCGGGCGGCGAGCGCCTCGCCGTCGGTCGCGTGGTCGAGCGGCGGGGTGGGCGGCTGGCCCCCCTTCGGAGCGGCCTTGAGCAGCGCTGCGGTCGACGTGTAGCCGCCGGAGAACACCTTGCTGTCGTCGTCGGGCGTGACGCCGTCGAGGTCGGAGTTCTCGAACTGGGTGAGGAAGCCGGTGGGGCCGCCGTTGTAGCCGACGAACGGGCGCAGCACCGTGAGTGACCGGATGTCGACCGGCCGGATCTCGGTGACCGGGCCGATCTTCGTGGCGTCCTTGGAGTGGAACACCGCGGTCAGGTGCAGCGTGTCCGCCTCGGCGAACTCGGCGTAGACCAGGTCGGCGGCGTCCAGGCCGGCCGGTGTGGTCGCGGGGCTCACCCGCAGCGGCACCGCGACCGCCTGGCGGGTCGCCGCGGCCGGAGTGCTCACCGGAGCGCCGGTCAGCGGGCCCTTGGGCAGGGTCGGCGAGGCGCTGGCCGCGGACGGCGAGGCGGTGACGTCGCCCGGGTCCACCACCTGGACCTTGCCCGGCTTGGGCTCGGGCTCGCTGCACCCGGTCCCGACGCCGAGGACGACGGCGGGGACGATGGCGGCGCGGAGCATCTGCCGACGGTTCACCCAAGGTCCTCGCCGGAGTCGAGGGCGTAGCTGCGGCCGTCGCCGTCACCCCGGGAGCGGTAGGTGCCGCCCGTGCCGTTGAGCGGCACCGGTTTGCCCGGGACGCCGGGCGGGGTGGCCTTGCCGGGCATCTGCGGCGCCGGAGCGGCCGGCTTCGCCGGGGCGGGGCGGGACGACTGCATGCGCGGCAGCACCATGGTCGACTCGGCGGACGGGCCGGGGCTGGGCCGGGGCTTGGGCCGGTTGGCCGGGGCAGCCGGCGCGCTCGACGCGTTCGACCCGCCGGACGTGGCCGGGCGGGTGGCGCCTGCGGGCGGGTCCGGCAGGCGCGGAGCCAGCACGGCGCCGATCACCGGCGCGTTCACCTGCTCGAACTGCTGGAGGGCGGCGGTGATCTCACCGCTGCGGGTCTTGCCCGCCTCGGCCACCATGATCACTGCGTCGACGTACCGGCCCAGGGCCTGGGCCTCCACGGCGAACGTGGGCTGCGCGGTCTCGATCAGCACGTGGTCGAAGCGCGCGGACAACTCGTGCAGGATCTCCAGCAGCCCGGCGACCGGCAGTTCGACCTCGGCGTCCAGGTCGCCCGGCACCAGCACCCGGAGCTGGCCCAGCCCTGGCACCGGCGCGAGCGCCTTGAGCGGGGGCACGTCGCGGCGCAGCACCGAGGCGAGGCTGTGCCGCCCCTCGGCGACTCCGGTGATGGCGCCCACCGCCGAGTCGGGCTTCGTGGTGATCAGCGCGACCTGCTGGCCGGTACGGGCGTACGAGGCGGCGAGGTTGGCGGCGACGAACCCGGCGGCGGTGCCGGCCGAGGCGTCACAGAGCAGCAGTTGACGCCCGCGCCCGCCCTGCGCCGCTTCGGGCACGGCGGAGAGCAGCACGTTGCGCAGCCGGCCCAGCTCGCGGGAGGCCCGGTGGGTGGCCGGCAGGACTGCGAGCGACGGCGCGCGCGACGGCAGTTCCACGAGCAGCGGCAGGCCGACCCGGTCGGAGATGTCGCGTCCGCGCCGGATCCGGGTGTCGAGCCGGTCCAGCACCAGCGCCAGCACGATGCCGAGCAGCAGGCCCGCGCCCATGCCGCTGGCCAGGTTGAGCGTGCGGTTCGGCGAGCTGGGCCGCTCCGGCAGCCGGGCGTCGGAGATGATCTCGCCGGGGTCGGAGCCGGCCGCGCCCAGCGGGTTGAGCCGGTTGTACAGGCCGTTGATCTGGTTGGTGATGACGTTGCGCTCGGCCTCGGCCCGCTCCCGCTCGGGCGAGTTGGACGGCGCGGCCGAGATCCGCCCGGCGACCGCGCTCAACTGCTTCTGCAGGTCGGCGATCTGCTGCTTGAGCGCGTTGGTCTCGTTCTCCAGCGTCTTCTGCGCGGTGGCCTTGCGCAGGTCCAGGTATGCCTGGGCGAACGCGTGCGAGCCCGACTGGGCGCCCTCGGGGCTGTTCGCCTCGTACGCCACCTGGAGGATCTGGCTGTTCGGCGGGACCTTGACGGTCACCGACTTGACGAGCTGGTCGGCCCCGGTGTCGACCTTCATCAGCGCCTTGGCCCGCTCGGCCACCACGAGCGAGCGGACCACCTGGGCCTCGGTGTCGAGGTTGACCTTGGCGTTGGGGTTGTTCTCCGCGCCCGAGCCGAGCGGGCGCACCAGCAGCGAGGTGGTCGAGGTGTAGCGCGCCTCCTGGACCTGGCTCAGCGCCAGCCCTCCGCCCAGACCGAGGACCGCGGCGAGCAGCAGGATCCACCAACGGCGGCGCAGCCAGCCCAGGTAGGCCATCAGGGCAAGACCGTCGGCGTCGCTCTCGACCAAATGGGGTGAGGGCATCAGAGTCTGTCGCTCCCTTTCGACCGAGCCGGGCAGTCCACGGCACAGCTGGACCTGACCGTGGCCTTGAGTGTCCCCGATCCGAACGACGAGGGAAAGTCTGCTCACGTTCCGGTAAGCCTGCCCGGGTGTGGGCAGCCCGCGTAGAAATGGCCGATCGGCGCTGACCATTCGGCGGGTTTCCCGGTGCCGGGCCCGACTTGCCCCCGGTAAAGCCGACGTCGTCGCCGGCTCTCGTGCGGAGCGGTGACGGAATCCTGACACATCTCACTTCGTCCGGGTGTCCCGGCCCGTCGTCCGGGTGCGGCCGGGCTGACCTGCCCGATGGCCGGTCGACGCGCATCCCGTTGACGGGAATCGCGAGGTGAGCCGACCGGCGAGCCAGGATCCATCCAATGGCCCCTTCAGTTGCCCACGGGCGCGCCAGTAGGTTGTCAGGACGCGTCCGAGGAGCATTCACAAAATCCGGACGCGTCATCCGCGTACGGGAGGACGTTTGTGGTGAGCGGGTCAACCGAGGACTCGGGGCAGGTCCTGCTGGTGGGTTCCAGTGGCGGGCACCTGGCCCAGCTCCTGGCCCTGGAACCGTGGTACCGGGATCGGCGCCGCGCATGGGTAACCTTCGACACCCCGGACGCGCGCTCGCTGCTCGCCGGTGAGGACGTGGTCTGGGCGCACCACCCCACCACACGCAACGTCAAGAACCTGGTACGCAACGCGTTCCTCGCGCTGAAGGTCATCCGCCGGCGCCAGGTCGACGCGGTCGTCACCACCGGCGCCGGGGTCGCACTGCCGTTCGTGGTGGCGGCCCGCATGCGCAAGATCCCGACGGTCTACATCGAGGTGTACGACCGGATCGACAGCGCGACGCTCACCGCCCGGCTCTGCCGGCCCTTCCTCTCCGCGATGCTCGTGCAGTGGGAGGAGCAGCGCCGGATGTACCCGGAGGCGACTGTCGTGGGGAACCTCCTCTGATGGCGCACATTCCCCAGCAGCGGGACCGGCGGTCGAGGCCGTTCGTGCTGGTCGTGGTCGGCACCGACGTGCACCGCTTCGACCGGCTGGTCGGCTGGCTGGAACGCTGGCACGCCGCCCGGCCCGAGGTCCGGCTGGTCCTCCAGTACGGCCACAGCCGCACCCCGGCCCTGCCCGAGGCCACCCCGTTCCTCGGCCACGAGGAACTCCAGCGGGCGATGGCGGAGTCCACGCTCGTGGTCAGCCACGGCGGCCCGGCCACCATCACCGAGGCCCGGCGCACCGGCCACCTGCCGATCGTGGTGCCCCGCGACCCGGCGCACGACGAGCACGTCGACAACCACCAGCAGTTGTTCTCCCGCCGCCTGGGCGCGGCCGGCATGGTGCGGCTGTGCGAGTCCGAGGCCGAGCTGGTCGCCGCGCTGGACGAGGGCCTGGCCGACCCGGGCCGGTTCGTCCTGGCCGCCGACCCGGGCCGCCCCGACCCGCGCGCCGAGGCGGTCGCCCGGGTCGGCGCGGTGATCGACGGCCTGGTGGCCAGCCGGGTACGGCAGCGGGCCGTCGGGCGGCGCGGATGAGCGGCCCGGACCCGGCTCCGCCGCGGGTCCTCTTCGTCGGCGGCCTCGGCCGCAGCGGCTCCACGCTGCTGGAGCTGCTCCTGGCGCAGAGCGCCGACGTGTGCGCCGTCGGTGAGGTCGTGCACCTGTGGGAGCGGGCCCTCGGGGCCGACGAGCGGTGCGGCTGCGGCGAGCGGTTCACCGCCTGCCCGTTCTGGCGGCAGGTCGGCGACCTGGCGTTCGGCGGCTGGGCCGCCGTCGACCGGGACGACGTGCTGGCGCTCAAGGACCGGGTCGACCGGACCCGGCACATCCCCCGGCTCGCCAAGGAGGCGCTCCCGCCGGAGCAGCTCGCCGACGTGCGCCGCTACGCCGACCTGTACACCCGGATCTACCGGGCCGCGCTCGCGGTGACCGGCGCCCGGGTGGTGGTCGACTCCAGCAAGCACGCCTCGCTCGCGTTCGCGCTGCGCTGGGCCGAAGGGCTCGACCTGCGGGTGCTGCACCTGGTCCGGGACAGCCGGGCGGTGGCGTACTCGTGGGGCAAGCAGGTGCGCCGTCCCGAGGTGGTCGACGGCGAGGACTTCATGCCGACCTTCTCGCCGTTCGAGGTGAGCAAGCTGTGGACCGCGCAGAACGCGGCGTTCCACCTGCTCGCCTCCCGGGCGAAGGTGCTGCGGCTGCGGTACGAGGACTTCACCGCCGACCCGGCCGGCACCGTACGCCGGGTGCGGGACTTCGCCGGCCTGCCGGACGACCCGGCCGCGCTGCGGATCCTCTCGGCGGACGCGGCCGACGCGGCGAGCGATCCGGCCGCGCCGTTCCGCGCGCACAGCGTCGCCGGCAACCCGCTGCGGTTCAGCGGCGGGCCGTTGACAGTGCGCCGCGACGAGGCATGGCGCGACCGCCTGCCGCGACGCAGTCGTGCCGTGGTCAGCCTGGCCACGCTTCCCCTGCGGGTCCGCTACGGCTATCTGGGCCAGCGGGGATCCGACGAGTCCGTGGAGAGAGCATGAGTGGGCCGAGCATCTCGGTCGTCGTACCGACGCGAGACCGTCCGGAGCTGCTGCGTGCGGCGCTCGACGCGATCCTCAGCCAGGCGCACCCGGGCCTGATCGAGGCGATAGTCGTCTACGACCAGTCCGAGCCGGACCGGTCGCTGGAGACCGACCGGGGTGACCGCCGGATCCGGGTGATCACCAATACCCGTACCGCCGGGCTGGCCGGCGCGCGCAACACCGGCATCGAGGCAGCCACCGGCGACTGGGTGGCGTTCTGCGACGACGACGACGAGTGGCTGCCCGGCAAGCTCGCCGCCCAGTTCGGGGCGCTCGACGCGCACCCGGACGGCGCGCTGGTGAGCTGCGGCATCCGGGTCAGCTACGACGACCGTACGGTGGACCGCTCGCTGGACCGGGCCCGGATCTCGCTGGAGGCGCTGCTGCGCGACCGGCTCACCGAGCTGCACCCGTCCACGTTCCTGATCCGCCGGGCCGCGCTGCTCGACGCGATCGGCCTGGTCGACGAGCAGATCCCGGGCAGCTACGCGGAGGACTACGAGTTCCTGCTCCGCGCCGCCCGGTACGCCCCGCTGGTGAACGTGGAGAGCCCGTACGTGCTGGTCCGCTGGCACAAGCGGTCCTACTTCGCGCAGCGCTGGGAGACCATCTCGACCGCGTTGCAGTGGCTGCTGCGCCGCTACCCGGAGTTCGCCACCGTGCCGCACGGCGAGGCGCGGGTGGCCGGGCAGATCGCGTTCGCGCAGGCCGCAATGGGCAATCGGCGGGACGCGGTCCGCTGGGCGCGGCGCACGCTGGCCCGCAACCCGAAGGAGCCGCGCGCCTACCTGGCGCTGGCGGTGGCGAGCCGGGCGGTGCAGGCCGACCGGGTGCTGCGCACGCTGCACAAGCGCGGCCGGGGCATCTGACGCGTACGCGAAACGGGCGGGCGACCGAGGTCGCCCGCCCGTCGTCGTTCCGCTGCGATCAGGCCGTGCAGAAGGACTTCCACGCCTGGATGCTCGGCTGGTCGAGCAGCCGGAAGTCGCCCTGGCTGACGGTCTGGTTGTAGTACGCCACGAACTCCGGCCGCTGGCCGTTGAGGAAGCTCGTCATCGACCGGATCCAGGCCGCCCTCCCGGCGCCCGGGTCACCGGGAACCAGGTCACTGCCGGTCTCCGCGACGCCCCACGGCTTGCCCAGCGCCTTCGACTTGCTGATCATCGGGCCGTAGATCTCCTGCGGCGGGGCGTACCGCTTCCACTTCTTGCCCCAGTTGTAGCAGTCCCAGCCGAGCGTCTCGATCACGTCGGAACCGGGGTAGAACGCGTCGAAGCTGCGCCCGGACTTCGGGTCGAGCGTCCAGCACATCAGGATCAGCGTGTTGATCAGCTTGGGGTTGTTCGCCCGGGCGGCCAGGCCGGCCACCCGCTTCCACGCGGTCCGGTACGCCTCGGTGGTGAAGGCGCCGCGCTCGACGTCGTCCTCCGGCTCGTGGAAGTACGACCAGTAGACGTTGTGCTCGCGCGGGATCGAGGCGAACCAGGAGGTCAGGCGGGAGTCGAACTTGCCGGTGTTGATCTCCTGCGGCGCGGCCTTGAAGGAGACCACAACGGTCCGGTCCACCACGTCCGCCCGGCTGCCGGACCAGGCCGGCGGCAGGCCGGGGAAGAAGATCCGGGCCATCCGCAGCTTGCCGAACGTCCGATCGGAGCGGGCCAGCGCCTGACCGAACGTCTCCCCGTTCTGCACGCCGATCGAGGCGCCGGGCAGCGTCAGCCGCGTACCGCCGAAGGCCGGTCCCGCGTTCTCGGAGGCCGACGGGCGGGCCGAGGGCTTACCGCCGAGGCCCTGGTCGGCGCTCGGGGACGCGCCGGGGGTCCCGGGCGCGCCCGGTCCCGTCGACGTGGCCGGGCCGAGCGCTCCGGGCGCCTCACCGGCCTGCGGGTTCGCGGAGTCGGGCCGCAGCGCGGCCACCGCGACCCCGCCGCCGGCCACTGCCAGCGCCAGCGCCGCCGCGACCGCCACGCGCCAGCGTCGCCGGGCGCCGCCGGGCGACGGAGGCGTCCCCGGGGCGAGCGGCGGAGCGGGTGGCCGGCCGGGCCCACCGGAGGCCGGCCCGTGCGGGGCGTCCACCGGGGGCGGTCCGGTCAGGGTGGCGGTCGCCGCCGTGCCCGCACCCCATCCTGCCGTGCCCGCCGGGCCACCCGCAGCCGCGCCGGGCCCGGACCGGCCGGGCTCGTCGTGCGGCGCCCAGTCGGCGTGACCGTCCCCCGCCGGTCCGGCCTGCGGTGCCCAGCCGGCGCCACCGTGGACCGTCGGTTCGTCCTGCGCCCAGGCGGCGTCCTGGTGGCCGGTGTGGGGCACCTCGTGCTCCGGCCAGGGCAGGTCACCGCCGGTCCGGGCCGGTGGTGGCGGAGACGAGGTGGCCTCGGTCTCCGGCCAGGGCAGCGACGGTCCGCGTGCCTGGCGTGGAATGTCCTGACCCGGCCACAGGCCGGTCGGCTGCCCGAAGGCGTTGTGCGGCTCTCGATCGGCCGGCATGACCCTCCCTGGCTGTCGGCGGCCCGTGTCCGGGCTCAGATCGCCACGCATACCTGCCCGACGATAACCCTCATTCACCTGGCCGTATGTACCGTGACACTCAACCGAACGCCTGACCGTGGTTGTCGGTGACGGTCGAAGCGGGCATCTCGACCCCGGTCCGCGCGATCGCGTCGAGCAACTGGTCGGACAGTTCCGGCCGGCAGACCAGCAGATCGGGCAGGCGCGGGTCGGCGCGGTTGTAGCGCAGCGGCGAACCGTCGATCCGGGACGCGTGCATGCCCGCGCCGAGCGCCACGGCGACCGGGGCGGCACTGTCCCATTCGTACTGGCCGCCCGCGTGGACGTACGCGTCGACCTCGCCGGTCACCACGGCGCAGACCTTCACACCGGCCGAGCCCATCGGTACGGCGGTCGCGCCGAGCATCTCGACCAGCTCGCCCACGAACGCGGGCGGGCGGCTGCGGCTCACCGCGATCCGGATCGGCCCGTCGGACGCCTTCGGTGGCGGGCAGGTGGTGCCGAGCACGAGCGGCGTACCGTCCACGGTGGTCCGCGCCGGCATGCCGACCGCCCCGGCGACCAGGGCGCCGTCGGGCGCGGCGGAACGCTGCCAGAGCGCCACGTGCACCGCCCAGTCGTCCCGGCCCTCCTCGGAGAACTCGCGGGTGCCGTCCAGCGGGTCGATGATCCAGACCCGGTCCGCCTCGTGCCGGGGCGCGCGCTCGCCGTCCGCCCACGCGCGGCGGGCGTCGGCCTCCTCCTCGGAGAGCACCGCGTCGGCCGGCCGCAGCCGGGCCAGCGCCGCCGTCATCAGCTCGTGCGACGCGCGGTCGCCGGCGTCCTTGAGCGCCTTCGGGTCGGCGAAGCCCTGCCGGTCGCGCAGCGCGGTGAGCGCCTTGCCGGCCTCGGTCGCCAGCCACTGCGCGAACCGCTGGTCGTCGAGCCGTCCCGCCTCGTCCTCGGTCACGAGCCTCATCCCTTGTTCTCCCGGGTCTGCCGCGACCCGTCATCCTTCGGCGTCCGGTGCGACCGGTGCCAGCGTCCGTCGGATCGTAGACAGTCGCGAGCGGTTGTCGGATCCCCCGTCGGCCCAGGTCGCCGCCACCGGCCGCCCGCATGTTGAACTTCGCGTGTATCGCGGTCGGACCCGCCGGGCCAGGCCCTAGGCTCTGCGCATGACCGCCGAGCAGCTGATCTCGTTCGCCCGTGGCGCGCCTTCGCTGGACATCGTCGATGTCGAAGGGCTCAAGGCCGCCGCTGTCCGCGCCTTCGACGCCGACCCCGCCGGGGTCACCGCGTACGGCACCTCCGTCGGCTACCCGCCCCTGCGGAAGTGGATCGCCGAGAAGCACGGGGTCGAGGCCGATCAGGTGCTGATCACCAACGGCTCGCTGCAGGCCGACGCGTTCCTCTTCGACCACCTGGTCCGCCGGGGTGACGCGGTGGTGGTCGAGCGCCCGACGTACGACCGCACGCTGCTGAACCTCCAGCAGATGGGCGGCGAGGTGCACGGCGTGACGATCCAGCCGGACGGCCTGGACACCGCCGAGCTGCGCAAGCTGCTGGAGTCCGGGGTACGGCCGCGTCTGGCGCACGTGATCCCCAACTACCAGAACCCGGCCGGCGTGACCCTCTCCCTGGAGAAGCGCCGTGAGCTGCTCGACCTGGCCGCCGAGTACGGGTTCACGATCTTCGAGGACGACCCGTACGCGGACATCCGGTTCCGGGGCGAGCCGCTGCCGTCGATGCTGTCGATGGACACCCGGGGCGTGGTGGTGCACGCGTCCAGCTTCACCAAGACGGTCTGCCCGGGCGTGCGCGTCGGCTACCTGGTCGGCCCGGCCGAGCTGATCGCGACGATCGCGAAGCGCGCCACCAACCTCTACATCTCGCCCGGCATGGTGGCCCAGGCGATCGTGCACCAGTTCTGCGTCTCCGGCGCGATCGAGGAGTCGATCCGGACGGTCCGTACGGCGCTCGGCGAGCGGTCGGCGGTGCTGGCGGAGTCGCTGCGCCGGCACATCCCGGAGGCCCGGTTCGTGGAGCCGGACGGCGGCTACTTCCTCTGGGTCGAGCTGCCGGAGGACGTCGAGGTGGACCGGCTCGCGCCGGCCGCCGCGGAGCGCGGCGTGGCGGTGGTGAAGGGCAGCGACTTCATGGTCGACGGCGGCCGGCACGCGCTGCGGCTGGCGTACTCGGCTGTCACCGCGGACCGGATCGACGAGGGTGTCCGGCGGCTCGCGGAGGCGATGGCCGCCGTTCGCGGCTGATTATCTGTCGGGTTTCTGACAAATAGGCCCCGCTGGCCGGTTCGGCACTCCCGCTGGACCGGCCAGCAGCCCACAATGCTGCGAGTGTCGTTCACCTTTTGGTGACCCGGCCGCTCCGGCCAGGGCCGACGGCACGCCCAGCATCACTCCCGCCCCCCAAGGGGTGCCGGGTGGGCCGTGTCGCCCCTCACCCCCCTGACGCGGCCCGGCCCGCCCGGCGCCGGCGCGTGACCTCCGTCGCACCGCCCGTCCCGCTCCCGCGCTGCGCCTCCCGCCGGTCGGCGTAACCTGCAAGCCGCAGCTCCAGGGAGAGGAGGCGAGAGATGACGGACCGGGTGGCACGCGACCGAACCGCCGGACCCGACGGCGGCCGGGCACTACGACCCCGGGCCTGGGCGGCCCCGGTACGCGCCATGTCCCGCATCCTCAACGCCGACGGCTCCCCCCGTACCGCCCAGCCGGCCGGCCCGGAGCGCAGCGGCATCGTCGACTGCGGTCTCTACGTCGACGGCGAGCGCCGCCCCGGCCGGGCCCAGTACGCCGAGGCACTGGCCGCCGCCCGGCAGGAGCGGGACGGCTTCGTCTGGCTCGGCCTGCACGAGCCGGACCTGGCCGAGATGACCGAGATCGCCGCCACCTTCGGCCTGCACGAGCTCGCAGTGGAGGACGCGGTCAAGGCCCAGCAGCGCCCGAAGCTGGAGCACTTCGGCGAGATCGTCTTCCTGGTGCTGCGGACCGCCCGCTACTGCGAACACGCGGAGCTGACCGAGAACTCCGAGGTGGTGGAGACCGGCCAGGTGATGCTCTTCATCGGGCCGCAGTTCGTGATCAGCGTGCGGCACGGTGACGCCTGCCGGCTGGCGCCGGTCCGCGCCGACCTGGAGGCGAAGCGGGAACTGCTGCGGCACGGCCCGTGGGCCGTCGCGTACGCGATCACCGACCGCGTGGTCGACCTCTACCTGGAGGTCGCCGACCGGCTGGAGGACGACCTCGACGTGCTGGAGGCGGACGTCTTCGACCGGCAGAGCAGCGGCCGGATCCAGCGGATCTACCAGATGAAGCGGGAGCTGGTCGAGTTCAAGCGGGCGGTGGTGCCGCTGCAGCGGCCGCTGATGACGCTCACCTCCGAGGTCAACCGGTGGGTGCCGCAGGAGGTCCGGCGTTACTTCCGCGACGTGCAGGACCACCTCAGCCGCACCGTCGAGCAGGTGAACTCCTACGACGACCTGCTCAACTCGATCCTCCAGGCCCGGCTGGCCCAGGTCACCGTCGACCAGAACAACGACATGCGCAAGATCGCCGCCTGGGCCGCGATCGGTGCGGTGTGGACGGCGATCGCCGGCATCTACGGCATGAACTTCGACAACATGCCCGAGCTGAGGTGGACGTACGGCTATCCGGGGGTGTGGGCGCTGATGCTCGCCGCGTCCTTCACGCTCTACCGCCTGTTCCGCCGCAACGGCTGGCTGTAAGCCTTCGCCCTACGCCGAACCGGACGCCTCACACGCGGAGGCGCCGGCCACGCGGGGTGTCCCACGTGCCGGCGCCGATCCGACGGTACGAGGTCAGCGACGACCGGCGGCCTTCGCGGCGTTCTTGCCGGCCTGCACGGCCTTGGTGATGTCGTCGGCCGGGCGACCCGAGACGTCCCGGGCGCCCTCGGCGACGGAGGGGACCTGGTCGTTCGGGTGGATCACCGGCTGGCTGCCGGAGGTGGCGGTCGACGCGCTGCTGCCCTTGGCCACCGCCGAGGAGCCGGCGCCGGTCGGGCCGGCCTGCGTCACCTTCGCGCTCGCGTCCGGGGTCTCCACCACGATCGTGTCCACGTCCTCCCGCATCGGCTCCAGCTTGTCGCGACCGGTCGCGCCGAGCGTGCTGGTCGCGCCGAGCGTGCCGGTCGGGTCGTACTCGGCCCACTCCTGCTGCTCGCGGCGGCGCCGCATGGCCATCGCCCCGGCCAGGCCGGCGACGGTCCCGGCCACCAGCAGGCCCGCGGTCATGCCCCGCGACCTGCGCTGCTTCTTCTTTCCGGCCTTCATGCTCTTCGCCTTCTTCGTCATCGCGGACTGCTTCGCGGCCATCGCCTTGCGGCCACCCGACGCCTTACCGGCGGCCTCGACCCGGGCGTTGCGCACGGCCAGCAGCACCGGCGCGACCGCCGCGGCGGTCGACGCGAACCCGCTGGACGCCCGGTCCCGGACCATGACCGCGGTCGGCGCGACGGCACCCCGGGCTGCCTGGACCCGCGGGCCGACAGTGGCGCCGGCACCCTTCGCCGCGTACGTCGCGGCTTGCCTCAGGTGACCGATGCCCTGGTTCAGCTCCACCTTGGCGAGCTGGCCCTGGGTCTTTCGCCGCCCGATTCCAAACACGGTCCCACCTCCTGGGAGTTGTTCCTTCGTCATCCTCCACCTTCGGATGCCTCCGCATGGCCAGATCGGGCACATGGGAGGATCCGCAAGGAACTGACCAACGAGTGAGGAGTACCCGTGGCCGAGGCTGTCTACGCCACCTTGCACACCAACGCCGGCCCGATCCGGCTGGAGCTCTTCCCGAACCACGCGCCGAAGACCGTCCGCAACTTCGTGGAGCTGGCCGAGGGCACCCGGGAGTACATCGACCCGCGTACCGGTCAGCCGGGCAGCGGGCCGTACTACGACGGCACCGTCTCGCACCGCGTGATCAGCGGTTTCATGGTTCAGATGGGCGACCCGACCGGCACCGGACGCGGTGGCCCGGGCTACAAGTTCGGCGACGAGTTCCACCCCGAGCTGCGCTTCGACCGGCCGTACCTGCTGGCCATGGCGAACGCCGGGCCGGGCACCAACGGCTCGCAGTTCTTCATCACGGTGTCGCCCACGCCACACCTGAACAACCGGCACACCATCTTCGGCCAGGTCGCCGACGAGCAGTCCGCGAAGGTGGTCGACTCGATCGCCAACACCCCGACCGGCCCGAGCGACCGGCCGCTGCAGGACGTGGTGATCGAGCGGGTCGAGATCGAGCGTCAGCAGGCCTGAGCGACACGCGGGTACCTTTGCTCGCATGACTGAGCGCTCCGGCCAGCCAGGCGACACCACCGGGGACCCGGTGCCGACCACTCCGGTCTGCTACCGGCACCCCGGCCGGGAGACGTACATCCGCTGCTCTCGATGCGACCGGCCGATCTGCACCGAGTGCATGCGGGACGCCTCCGTCGGGCACCAGTGCCCGGAGTGTGTCGCCGAGGGACGCCGCAGCGTGCGGCCGGCGCGTACCGCCTTCGGTGGCGGTGCCGCCGGCCGCCAGGGCAACGTCACGAAGGCGCTGATCGCGCTGAACGTGCTGATGATGCTGGTCTCCATCGCCTCGGCCCGCAGCGGCAACGCGGTGGCCGGCGGTGGCCTCGGCGGCCTGATGGGCGATCGCACCCCGCTGACCGACTGGGGCTCGGTGCTGGGGCTGGCCGCCTTCCCCGACGGCACCATCGGCGGAGTGGCCGACGGCCAGTGGTACCGGCTGGTCACCGCCATGTTCCTGCACTTCGGCGTGCTGCACCTGCTGCTCAACATGTGGGCGCTCTGGGTGCTCGGCCGGACGCTGGAGGCGGTGCTCGGGCCGCTGCGCTTCCTGGCGCTCTACCTGCTCGCCGGGCTGGGCGGCAACGTCGCGGCGTACGTCTTCACCGAGCCGAACCGCACCACGGCCGGCGCCTCGACGGCGGTCTTCGGCCTGTTCGCCGCCATCTTCGTGATCATGCGGCGGCTGGGCCGGGACACCTCGGCGATCGTCCCGATCCTGGTGATCAACCTGATCTTCACGTTCACCGTGCCGAGCATCTCGGTGGCCGGGCACCTCGGCGGTCTGGCGGCCGGCGCGGTGGTGTCGCTGATCCTGGCGTACGCCCCCCGGTCACGGCGGACCGCGTTCCAGGTGGCGGGCTGCGTGATCGTGCTCGTCGCGCTGATCGGCCTGACCCTGGTCCGTACCGCCGCGCTGCTCGGCTGAGCCTCAGCCCGCGGTGGGGCGGGCCTCGTCCAGCGCCGCCGCCACCTCGTCCAGCGGCGCGTCCAGGTCACGCCGCCCGAACAGGTGCAGCGACTCCCCGGCGTCGATCTCCAGCGTCTCGGCGGTGATCCCGCGCCGGGCGCGCCGCTCCAGGCGGATCGCCTCCACCGCGTCCCACGGCAGCCGGCGTCGCCCGGCGAATCCCCGCAACACGGTCAACCCGTCCGGGTCGGCGGCGAGGCGGACCGGTGCGACCACGTCGCGCAGCGCCCAGGCGAGCAGACCGGCGGCGGCCAGCCCGGCCAGCCCCGGGCGGACCGGGTCACCGCCGGCGAAGAGCAGCCCCAGGGCCAGCAGCGCGAGCGCGCCGAGCGCCTTGAGCACCGGCACCTCGCGCGGCACCCGCCACTGCCGGACCGGTGGCGACTGTGGATCCATCCGCCCAGCATGCCAGCCGCACCGTCCGCTCGCCGGAGGAGGACGGCCGGTCCGGCAGCACGTACTATCGGGGCAAGCGAGGTTACCCGGGAGTAGACATGAGTGACGCGGTCATCGTCGGCGCGGTACGAACCCCGGTCGGGCGGCGCAAGGGCAGCCTCGCCGGAGTGCACCCGGTCGACCTCTCGGCGCACGTGCTGCGCGCGCTCGCCGAGCGCACCGGCATCGACCCCGGCCTGGTCGACGACGTGATCTGGGGCTGCGTGTCGCAGGTCGGCGAGCAGTCCTGGAACGTGGCCCGCAACGCGGTGCTGGCCGCCGGCTGGCCGGAGTCGGTCCCGGGCACCACGCTCGACCGCCAGTGCGGGTCGAGCCAGCAGGCGCTGCACTTCGCCGCCGCGACTGTTCTCTCCGGCCAGGCCGACCTGGTGGTGGCCGGTGGCGTCGAGTCGATGACCCGGGTGCCGATGGGTTCCAGCGTCGGCGGCGGGATGCCGTTCAGCGCGGCGATCCTGGAGCGCTACCGCGGAGTCGAGGGCGTCGCGGCGGACTCGCCGCTGCCGTTCAACCAGGGCGTCGGGGCCGAGCTGATCGCCCAGCGGTGGCGCTTCTCGCGTACTCAGCTGGACGAGTTCGCGCTGGCCAGCCACGAGAAGGCGGCCGCCGCGCAGGACGCCGGCGCGTTCGAGGCCGAGCTGGCGCCGGTGGCGCTCGCCGACGGCGGCAAGTTCTCCGCCGACGAGGGCATCCGCCGCGACACCTCGCTGGCCAAGCTGGGCGAGCTGGCCACCCCGTTCCGCGCCGACGGCGTGGTCACCGCCGGGTCCGCGTCGCAGATCTCCGACGGCGCCGCCGCGCTCGCCGTCACCACCGCCGAGTGGGCCAGCCGGCACGGCCTGCGCCCGCTGGCCCGGGTGCACACCGCCGTGGTCGCCGCCGACGACCCGGTCACCATGCTGACCGCGCCCATCCCGGCCACCGCGAAGGCGCTGCGCCGGGCGGGGCTGGGCATCGAGGAGATCGGCGTGTACGAGGTGAACGAGGCGTTCGCCCCGGTGCCGCTGGCCTGGCTGGCCGAGACCGAGGCGGACCCGGAGCGGCTCAACCCCCGGGGTGGGGCGATCGCGCTCGGTCACCCGCTCGGCGGGTCCGGCGCGCGGATCATGACCACGATGCTCCAGCACATGCGGGACAACGGCATCCGCTACGGCCTGCAGACCATGTGCGAGGGCGGCGGGATGGCCAACGCCACGATCGTCGAGCTGCTCTGAGCCGACCGGCCGCCGGTGTCGCACCGCAGGTGCGACTTGCACGTGTGGAAGTTCCAGAAATCGGGCGTGACCCATATCACCCCTGGTCATCGCGTCGTTGGACCGGGCATGGACGTGTTCTCGCGAACGTTCCTTCCGGCCGCCGCCGAGACCGGCCTGGCGACCCAGACCGTCACCCGGCACATGCCGGTGTTCCGCCGGTGCGTCGGTTCCGGCGACGCCACCATCCTGGTCACCCGGTGCAGCCGCCCGGACGACCCGGTCGGCGGCGACTACCTGATGCTGCTCACCCACCGCCGCCTGGTGGTCACCCGGCAGACCCGGGTACTGCACCGGCTGCGCCTGCACCTCAACACTGAGCTGCGCGAGCTGAGCAACGTGACGTGGAGCCCCGATCCCCGGGCGCACAGTGTGGAGCTGGCGGCGACAGCCATCGACGGGGCGCGTGAGCGTTTCGTCATCCGTACCCATCACCCGAAGCAGGTGTGGCAGCTCGACACGCTGCTCAACCACGCCTTCCGTACCCGCCTGCGGACTCCGGCCGAGCGGGTGGTCGCCACGATCGGCGAGCCGCCGGCGGGCGCCCGGCCCACTGTGCTCCGGCCGGCGCCGGCCCGCTGACGCTCTCCTTACCGGATCCGAACATTTCCTGACCGGCCGGTCGGTCGCCGGTCGGTCATCATGGGCCGGTGACCGCCGCCGCCCCGCCCGGGCTCGTCCTCGTGGTGGAGGACGAGCCGGCCATCGCCGACCTGGTCCGGCTCTATCTGACCCGGGACGGGTTCGGCGTACACCTGGAACGTGACGGCGAGGCCGGGCTGGCCGCCGCGCGGCGGCTGCGCCCGGTGGCCTGCGTGCTCGACATCGCGCTGCCCGGCCTGGCCGGCACCGAGATCTGCCGTCGGCTGCGCGCGGCCGGCGACTGGACACCTGTCATCTTCCTCACCGCCCGGGACGACGAGGTGGACCGCGTCGTCGGGCTGGAGTTGGGCGCCGACGACTACGTCACCAAGCCGTTCAGTCCCCGCGAACTGCTCGCCCGGCTGCGGGCGGTGCTGCGCCGCACGTCCGGCGTGCCCGCCGAACAGCCCCGCACGCTCGGCGCCGTCACACTCGATTCGGCCCGCCGCACGGTGACCGCCGCCGGTACGCCGGTGCAGCTCACCTCCACCGAGTTCGACCTGCTCGCCCATCTCATGGCCCGCCCGGGCCGGGTGTTCACCCGGGAGGAACTGCTGGCCGGCGTGTGGGGGTACGCGGCGCACGCCGGCACCCGGACCGTCGACGTGCACGTGGCGCAGGTCCGGGCGAAACTCGGCCCGGACAGCGTGATCCGCACCCACCGGGGCGTCGGGTACGCCGCCGATGCCTGAGCAGCCGACGGGAGCGATGCCGCGCCGCCCCGGGCGGACGCTCACCGCCCGGGCGGTCCTGGCCACCTGCGCGGTGGCGCTGGTGTCGGTGCTCGTGACCGCGCTGGTGGCGGTGCCCCTGGCGGTACGCGGCGCGGAGCGCCGGGACCAGGAGGCGCTCGCCGCCCAGGCCCGGCTCGCCGCCGACGTCCTCCGGGTGCGGGCGGTACGCCAGCGCGACGGCGCCGGGGACCGGCTCATCCGCCAGCTGGGTCAGCAGCAGATCGAGGTGTACCTGATCCGGGGCGGGCAGGCCGACCGGCCCGGCCTGCCCCGACCGCTCGTGACACGGGTGGCCGGCGGCGGCAACGTCTCCGGCCGGCGGCTGGTCGACGGGGAACGCCGGCTGGTCGAGGCGCGGGCGCTGCCCGGCGGGGACGGGGTGGTGCTGACCCGCGCCCGGAGCGCCGCGCCCTGGCGGCAGGTGCTGCGCGGACTCTGGCTGCCGCTGCTCGCCGGACTCGCCGCCGGGGCGGCCGCCGGACTGCTTCTCGCCCGCCGGCTGGCCCGGCCGATCCGGACCGCCGCCACCGCCGCCGCGCGGCTGCGCGCCGGGGACCGGGCGGTCCGGGTGCCGGTCGAGCCGCCCGACGAGGTGGCCGACCTGGCGCACGCGCTGAACGGCCTGGCCGCCGCGCTGGCCACGAGCGAGGGTCGGCAGCGCGAGTTCCTGCTCTCCGTCTCGCACGAGTTGCGGACCCCGCTGACCGCGATCCGTGGCTACGCCGAGGCGCTGGCCGACGGGGTGATCGAGGCCGACGCGGTGCCGGCGACCGGCCGGACCGTGCTCGCCGAGGCCGAACACCTGGACCGGCTGGTCCGCGACCTGCTGGCGCTGGCCCGGTTGGAGGCGGTCGACTTTCCGCTGGAACCGCTGCCGGTCGACCTGACCCGGCTCGCCGCCGACGCGGAGCGCGCCTGGTCCGGCCGGTGCGCGGCGCTCGGGGTGCCGTTCCGGCTGGAGACGCCGGACGCGCCGGTGCCGGCGTACACCGATCCGGGCCGGATCCGGCAGGTCGTGGACGGGCTGCTGGAGAACGCGCTGCGGGTCGTACCGCCGGGGGCGCCGGTGGCGCTCGCGGTCCGGCCCGCCGGCCCGGCGGGCGGCGGGACGCTGGAGGTCCGGGACGGCGGACCCGGCCTCACCGACGACGACCTGGACGTGGCGTTCGAGCGGGGCGCGCTGCACCAGCGGTACCGGGGGGTGCGCAAGGTGGGCAGCGGGCTGGGCCTGGCGCTGGCCGCCGGGCTGATCCGCCGGCTCGGCGGGGACATCACCGCGGGGCACGCCCCGGAGGGCGGGGCCGCCTTCACAGTCGTGGTGCCGCCGGATCCTTACCGGGCTCGAACATCGGCTTGACCGTCCCCTCGTGTCGGTGCGGAACGCTCGGGTCGTCACCGCGAGGAAAGGACCACAGATGGCACGTCAGCGAATCGTCACCGGCGCCACCGCGCTGCTCGCCGCCGCGGCGCTCGGACTCGCCGGGTGCGGCGCGAGCCGGCCCGGCGCGGCACCCGACCAGGCGGTCGAGGTGAGCGCCGCCCTGGGCGCGGAGGGCCAGGCGCTCGCCGCGCTCGGCCTCGACGCCGGCGACCTGGACGTGGACCCGGTCGCCGCGCCGGCGCCCACCGGCACGCCGCAGGCCGGGCCGGACGGCAAGGGCGAACGGGCGCAGGAGGGGAACAGGCGTCACCGGGCCCGGGTGCTGCTGCGGCGCAACACGCTGCACGGCGAGGCGGTGGTGCGCACCAGGGACGGTGGCACGAAGACCGTGGCGGTCCAGCGCGGCGAGGTGACGGCGATCGACGACAGGTCGATGACCGTTAAGTCCACAGACGGTTTCACAGTGACCTGGACATTTGGCGAGAAACTGCGGGTGGTCGAGCGCCGGACCGCAATCCGATCGAACGACATCAAGATCGGTACGACGGTCGCGGTGGCCGGGGCGAAGGACGGCGGCAGGAACGTGGCCCGGCTGGTGGTGGTTCCGATTCGCCAGGAATAGGTGCCTGGGCTGTCGTGACGGAAGCAATGTGCCAGGCTACGCTATGCCCCGACCCGCCATCGCCTCAGTGGAGAATCCGTGAAGCTCTCGATCCTCATGCCGGTCTACAACGAGGAAGAACGTATCGCGGATGCCCTCAAGCAGGCATTGGCGGTGGACTACCCGTGCGAGATCGAGCTCGTCGTCGTGGACGACGGCAGCCGGGACGGCACCGGTGAGATTCTGGGCCGGGTCGACGACGCACGCCTCCGGGTGATCACCCACCAGCGCAACGCCGGCAAGGGCGCGGCCATCAAGACCGCCGTCGACAGCGCCGAGGGCGAGTACATGGTCATCCTCGACGCCGACCTCGAGTACGACCCGCAGGACATCCCGCGTCTGCTGGAGCCGGTGCTCGACGGGCGGGCGACAGTCGTCTACGGCAATCGGACCTTCGGCAGCCACAGCTCGTACAGCTTCTGGTACGTGATGGGCAACAAGGGCGTCACGCTCGCCGCGAACGTGCTCTACAACTCCTACATCGGCGACCTGGAGACCTGCTTCAAGCTGATGCCGCTGGAGCTGTACCGCTCGCTCCAGGTCCGCTCCCGGGGCTTCGGCATGGAGGCCGAGGTCACCGGCAAGCTGCTCCGCCAGCGCATCCGCCCCTACGAGGTGCCGATCAGCTACCGCGCGCGGGGCCGCGAGGAGGGCAAGAAGATCACCTGGAAGGACGGCGTCGAGGCGATCTGGATCCTGGCCCGCGAGCGCGCCCGCCGCCGCCCGGCCACTCCCGCCGCCGCGCACTGAGCCCGAACCGGAACCCCGCGACCCTGGCACGAGCCGAGGTCGCGGGGTTCCGTCGTGTCCGGGACGCTCAGGTGAGGAACGTGTCCACCGAGCGGCGCAGCCCGGCGGCGTCCAGGCCGTGCCAGCGTTCGTGGTCCTCGGCGCTGCCGTAGCGGCGCAGGTCCTCGCGGCCCACCCCGAGCGCGAGCAGCCGGTGCGGCCGGTCGGCCAGCGCCTCGGACACCACCCGCGTCGAGGTGCCCGCCAGGTACGGCTCGACCAGTATCACCTCGGTCCCGGCCAGCGCCCGCAGCCCGGCCGTGTCGAACGGGCGCGGCCGGTGGGTGTAGGCCACGGTCACCGCCCGGTCGGCAGTCGCGGCCAGCGCCGGGTCCAGCACCGGCCCGACCGCCACCAGCAGCGGCGCGCCCGGCCCGGCGTCGCGCACCACCCGCAGGTCACCCGCCTCCGGGTACGCCTGCGAGTTGGTCCGGAGGGACAACCGCAGGTACGCCGAGTCCTGCCCGCACACGACGTCGCGCAGCAGCGGCCGGACCTCGTCCGGGTGCCCCGGCACGTGCACGGTCCAGCCGTGCAGCGTGTCGATCAGCGCCACGTCGGCCGGACCGAGGTGGGTGCGCCCCGCCGCCGCCCGGTCGTACGAGCCGCCGATGCCGACGAGCACCGCGCCGACGCCCTGGTGGTCGAGGTCCAGCTTGATCTGCTCGTACGCCCGCTCGACCAGGAACGGGGCGTAGCTGTGCACGATCGGCCGCTGCCCGGTCAGCGCCAGCCCACCGGCGACCCCGATCATCAACTGCTCCCGGATGCCGACGTTGACGACCCGGTCCGGGTACCGGGCGGCGGCCGGCTCGAACGCGTCGGCGGAGATGTCGGCGAGCACGACCGTCGTACGCGGATCGGCGAGCACCTCCTCGGTGCTGGTCACGAACGCGTCCCGCATGGTGCTGCTCATGCTCACTCCCCGTCCGTGACGACCGCGACGACGACGTGCGGCCGGTGATCGTCGTGCCCGGTGAGGGCGGCGTGCAGGGCGTCGTGGTCGCGCCCGTCGACGGTGGCGGCGCTCCACCCGTTCACCGTGAACCGGCTTGCCACGCCACCCGGCCAGCCGTACGTGGCCGAGCGGTTGTCCAGCACGATCGCGGTCAGGCTGCCCAGCCCGGTCGCGCCCGCGTACGCGATCGCCTCGTGGTTGGAGCCCTCGTCCAGTTCGGCGTCGCCGAGCAGCACGTACACCCGGGGGTCGGTGCGGCCCTGGGCCCGCAGCCCGAGCGCGGTGCCCACGCCCAGCCCGAGGCCGTGGCCGAGCGAACCGGAACCGATCTCGACGCCCGGCACGAGCGTGCGGTCCGGGTGGTCGCCGAGGCGGCTCGCCGGGCCGCCCTGGTCGTCCAGCCACTCGGGCGGTACGAAGCCGCGCGCGGCGAGCAGCGCGTAGTAGCCGGCGACCGCGTGCCCCTTGGAGAGCAGGAAGCGGTCCCGGTCCGGGTCGTCCACGGTGGCCGGGGTGACCCGGAGCACCCGGTCGTAGAGCACCTGGAGCACGTCCAGCGTCGAGTACACGTTGGCGCCGAACTCGCGGCCGGCGCGCACCCGGTCCAGCAGCGGCCCCAGTTCGGTGGCGGTGGTCGTCGTCATACCGATAGCCTCGGACTTGAAGCGAACTTCAACTCAAGGCCGTGTGATGCACGAAGCAACACTGACCATCGGGCAGCTCGCCGACCGCAGTGGCGTGGCCCCCTCGGCGCTGCGCTACTACGAGCGGCTCGGCCTGATCCACGCCGCCCGCACGGGCGGCAACCAGCGCCGCTATGCCCGCACCGAGCTGCGCCGGGTCGCGTTCATCCGGATCTCCCAGCAGGTCGGTGTCTCGCTGGAGGAGATCCGGGCCGCGCTGGACTCGCTGCCGTCGGGCCGTACCCCCACGCCCGACGACTGGGCCGCGCTGTCCCGCGCCTGGCGGGACCGGCTGGACGAGCGGATCCGGCTGCTCGGCAAGCTCCGCGACGACCTGGACGGCTGCATCGGCTGCGGCTGCCTGTCGTTGCAGCGCTGCACGCTCTACAACCCCGGCGACTCGCTCGCCGTCGAGGGCCCCGGCCCGCGCCTCATGCTCCCGCGCCCCGGCCAGGGCTGACCCTCACCGGACCAGCAGCACCTTGCCCAGGTGGTCGTTGGTCTCCACCAGGCGGTGCGCCGCGGCGGCGTCGGCCATGTCCACCCGGGCGTGCACCACCGGCCGGACCCGGCCCGCCTCCACCAGCGGCCACACCTGATCGCGTACGCCCCGGACGATCGCCGCCTTCTGCTCGACCGGACGGGACCGCAACGCCGTGGCGTGCACCGCCGCCCGCTTCGCCAGCAGCATCCCCAGGTCCAGCTCGCCCTTGCGGCCGCCCTGCATGCCGATCACCACCAGCCGCCCGCCGGTGGCCAGCGCCGCCACGTTCCGGGGCAGGTAGGACGCGCCCATGATGTCCAGGATCACGTCCGCGCCCCGGCCGTCGGTGACCCGGCGTACCTCGTCCACGAAGTCCTGCTCGCGGTAGTCGATCGTGTGGGCGGCGCCCAGCTCCCGCAGCCGCTCGTGCTTCGCCGAGCGGGCAGTGACCAGCACCGTCGCGCCGAGCGCCACGCCGAGCTGGATCGCGAACGTGCCGATCCCGCTGCCGCCACCGTGCACCAGCAGAGTGTCGCCCTCGGCCAGCCGGGCCAGGTCGACCACGTTCGACCAGACAGTGCAGGCCACCTCCGGCAGCGCCGCCGCGTCGACCAGGTCCACCCCGGCCGGCACCGGCAGCAGCTGCCCGGCCGGCACCGCGACCTGCTCGGCGTAGCCGCCGCCGGCCAGCAGCGCGCAGACCTCCCGGCCCACCGACCAGCCGGTCACGCCGGGACCGAGCGCACGCACCGTCCCCGAACACTCCAGACCGGGGTACGCGGACGCGCCCGGCGGCGGCGGGTAGTGCCCCTGCCGCTGCAACAGGTCGGCCCGGTTCACCGCGCTCGCCCGCACCTCCACGACCACCTCGCCGGGGCCGGGCTCGGGGTCGGGCACGTGAGCCCAGACGAGCGCCTCGGGTCCGCCGGGTTCCGTGATCGTGACTGCGCGCATGACTCAGTCTTACCCGATCTGCCCGTCGGTCCACGCGCGGGCGAGGATCTCGGTCACCGTCTCCTCCGGGGTCTGGTCGGAGGTGTCCAGCCAGAGCCCGATCCGGGGCGTGTCGGCCCGGAACCCGGCGTCCAGGTCCGCCACCGGCCAGTCCCCGTACCCAGTCTTCGGCCGGTCCCGCTCGCGGGCCGCGACCACCTCGGCGCGGGGCGCGAGCACCACCACGGCGAGCGGCCGGTGCCGGATCCGGCCGACCATGGCCGGCAGGTCCGCGCCGAGCACCACGTCCTGGAGTACGACTGTGAAGCCCGCCGCGGCGTACCGGTCGGCGGTCGACGCGGCCAGGTCGTAGCGGAGCCGGAGCTGACCCAGCGCCTCGTCGGTCGGCTCGGCGGTCATGTCGGCCCGCCCGCTGACGATCATGCGGCGGAACACGTCACCGCGCAGGTGCACCGAGCGGGGCAGCTGCCGGGCCAGCCCTTCGGCCACTGTGGACTTGCCTGCGGCCATGATTCCGCTGATCAGCACCACTGCCGGGCTCTTCCACATGCACACATTCTCGCAACTGTGGTGGGACGGCGGCTTGCCCGGTACGGGGTTCGTGGCAGACTGGTCCCCGGTCGCGCACCCCTCGGGGGCGTGCCGGGAGGGTTCGCCTAGTGGCCGATGGCGCTGGTCTTGAAAACCGGTAAGGCAGCGATGTCTTCGTGGGTTCGAATCCCACACCCTCCGCCCACTCCCGCCTCGCCTCGGCCGGCCGCGTGCGGACATATCGGCGTGTCGCCCCGGAAGTAACCATCGCCTCTGCGGCTTATGACTCTCGGTCATAAATATGGGTCTTGTGACGGATGTGTGGGTCGGGTGTTCATGGGCGAGGTAGTTCGGGTCGGTGGCCGC